>NZ_VSRY01000103.1 GCF_008271805.1 Streptomyces sp. TRM49041 | reverse complement strand
CAGGTGTGATGCGTGCTCAGCCCGTGAGACCGAGTTCGCGTAGAGCGTCGGCCGGGTGGTTGCGGTAGTGGTCGTGTGCGGCGGCGTTGTTCTTCCATCCGGCGAGGTGGGCGAGGCTGATCGCCAGGCTGCGGAAGGTGGCGAGGGCTCGGGGCAGACTGCCGGTGCGGGCCCGACAGGCGTCCTCTCCGAAGGTCACGTCTCTGATGAAGTGCTGGGATTCGATGGCCCATTGGTCTCTCACGCAGCGGGCGAGGATGGCCGCGTCGGCGGTCTGGACAGGTGCGGTGGTGATGCCGAGTTCGGCGTCCGCGTGGGTCTTTCCGTCGCCCCGGCCGGTGGTGTACCGCTCCACCAGCAGGGCATGGGTGGCGTGCGGGAAGTTGACCTGGCCGTCTTCCAGTGCCTGGACGCGGACGATGCGGGTCTCGTGGCGGCCGCTGTTGGTCTCCTCGGTACGGACCATGCTGATCTGCGGGTTCGTGGTCTCGTCCCAGTCGAGCGCGTCGAGCCGGGCGAACAGGGCGGCGCGGTTCTCCTTGACCGGGAAGAGTCCGAAGGCGCCGCGTCGGTGCAGGTAGCGGGCGTGATCGGCCACCGTGTGCAGGGCGTCGGCGGTCACGATCGCCCCGGTGATGTCGGCGATCAGGTCGAGGGCGGCGGTGAAGTGCACGGTCTCGTGGGGCTTGTGGCGCATCTCGCGCTGGGCGAGCATCACGCCGGGATCGACCTGGTAGACGCCGAGCAGGTGAAGCTGCAGGCCGTCGGCGTCGCGGGCGCCGCGAACCGTCTTGCCGTCCGCGGCCAGCTGCAGCAGGGGCGGATCTCCCGCGATTCCGGCCAGCGGGTCGGCGGCGTGGGTCTGTACGAAGGTGCCGACGGCCGCATCGAGTGCGTCGGCGTCGATCCGGGCAAGGGTGCGGGTGAGCGTGGTGGCCACCGGCAACTG
Organism: Streptomyces sp. TRM49041; assembly: GCF_008271805.1. GTDB lineage: Bacteria > Actinomycetota > Actinomycetes > Streptomycetales > Streptomycetaceae > Streptomyces. Next base: position 215,566 of record NZ_VSRY01000103.1, on the reverse strand, counting down.
CGCCGGATCACCGTCGGGGACTTCGAGTGCGGCCAGGATGCCGGCGCCCTGACCGTTCGCCCAGCGGATCACACCGCGCACCGAGCGCGCCCCGCACAGCAGGGCGCAGGCCACCAGGCCGAGCAGCATCGGGAGGGGGTGCGTGACCAGGTGCACAGAACGCGGGTCGGGCACGGCGTCGACCGCCTCCAGGAGCGAGGGGAGTTTCGCGGGCGTGCACAACTCCCCGACCCCGACGCCGAGTTGATCGGCGAGTTGACGAGAGGTGGGCAGGGTCGGGCAGGATGGCATACGGGCGCGGCCTTCACGATCTTGCGAGTGGAATCACATGATCATGACGGGCCGCGCCCTTCGACGTTCCCCTGCCCCCGTCCAAGATCCGAGCACGCATCACGCCTGTGGACGTAGCACGGGCGTATAGAGAGGTGGGTAGGACTGATGATGCCGCCGACCACCTGAAACGCGCCTACCAAAGAGCTCCTGAGCAGATCCGGGCGCACGAGTTCGCCCGGGACCTGGCGCGTCGTCTCCACAAGAGGAGCAAGCGGCGCGACGTCCGCGAACTGGCCCTGAACCTGGGCGCTCTGAGTTAGTCGTATCTCTCAACTCCGTAACCAGGCGATGACCGCCGCCAGCACGGCTGCGGAGCGGTAGACGATCGCGAGTTTGTCGTAACGGGTGGCCCAGGCCCCGCCACTGCTTGAGCAGGCTGAACGACCGTTCCACGACGTTCCTGCGCTTGTAGGTCTCGGTGTCCAGAGTTCGGGGCCGTCCTCCGCTGCGGCCCCTCCTCTTGCGGTTGGCCTGTTGATCGGCGCGCTCGGGGATCACTGTGCGGATGCCACGAACCATGAGGTCTGTCCGGACCTGCTTGGAGGAGTACGCCTTGTCTGCGAGCAGCGCGTCCGGTGTGGTGCATGGCCTGCCACGGCCGAGTCGCGGGACTCGGATACCGTCTGCCAAGGACCGAATGTTTCGCGGGGCAGATCTCTCCATGGGATGCCGGTGCGGTACCGGTAGATGATCCCTTCGATGATGCGACGGTGGTCGGCGAACGGACGCCCTGCCCTCCCCGCGCTGCGGGGAAGGCAGGGTGCCAGGCGTGCCCACTGCTCGTCGGTCAGCAGGCGCATGCGCCCGCTCGTGGTCACCGAGGCCGGTAGGCGGTGGCCAGCACGGAGACGGTGACCTGATCGGGCAGGAGGCCGTCGTCGTTCAGGTCTGAACGGCTCACGTGGCGTGCGCTCGGCGTCATCGCCACCAAGTCCAGGACATCCAGCCTGGTCAGGGACGCGGAGTACTCCGCCTGTTCAGTAACGACGGGCTCGAAGAAGGGGTTGAGCGCCTGGTGCAGGCGCTGTTCCTTGGCCGGGTCGATCGTGACCATCGCAGGCACCTGGCCGCGCAGCTCGGACAAGTGCCGCCCGGTGGGACGGACCACGATCAGCTGGCCGGCCGGGCGCAGTACGCGGTGGAACTCGGCCGGGTTGCGTGGGGCGAACACGTCCAGCACGACATCGACCATCCCGTCGGCCAGCGGGAAGGGGCGGAAGACGTCCCAGGCGACCGCGGCGGCTCGGTCGTGGGCACGGGCTGCCGAGCGGAGCGCGCGCACCGATGTGTCCAGTCCCAGACCACGGGCGCCGGGCAACTGGTCGAGTACGCCGGCCAGGTAGTAGCCCGTGCCGCATCCCACGTCCACAACCGTGGCCCGCTCGGACGCGGCGTCGGCCGCCAGGCGTGCCCCGACTTCCCGGATGGGCGCGTAGGCGCCGGTGGACAGGAACCGGTCCCGGGCCTGGACCATGGCTGCGTCGTCGCCGCTGGTGGCGCGGGTGCCCGTGAGCAGGCCGGCGTAGCCGTGGCGGGCGATGTCGAAGGTGTGGCCCACCGGGCAACGTAGCGCGCCGAGGCCGGGGCCCAGGCGGCGCGTGCGGCACGTCGGACAGCGCAGCAAGTCGAGAGACGATTCGAGGGCAGGGGGAAACGACACGGGCACGAAGCACTCCTGGAGTGAAGGGAAGAGACCCGTGCCTGCACGCGCGCTCAGAACCTCGCTGCCTCAGGAAGGAACGGGCAGCGTCGGGAACGTGATTCACGCAGCAGGCACACCAAGGAGGGCGACGCCGTCCGGCATCGCCCTCAGCGCCTTCCGATCACAGGAAGCAACAGTGCGGGGTGCTCATGAACGCCACGTCACGAGTCTACGAGCATCGGCGAAGCTTCATGCCTCCGTGCCCCACAAGAGTTGGGAGACACGACCTAGACAGCCAGATCGACAGCGTGAAGTCGGACCCGGAAATTTCTTCCGGGTCCGACCCATGTCCGGCCTTTACGGTCTTCCTCCCAAGCCCGCGCACCTTTGGGAGGAAGGTCGACTCGTGGACGCACACAAGCAGGCGGCTGCAACAGCCTGGACCCTGGACAACTCGTCGGGGTGTACCCGATGAAGACGGGTGTCCTCGGCGCTGAACAGCGCACGCTGATGACGATTCGCGTATCTCGGGACTCGGGCCGGACGTGGGAGCAGACGACGGCGGTTCGTGAGGGTGACCCGGTATCGATTCTGGCCGACCCGATGCGCTTCCCGGCCTGTGGCTGCCCTCGCTGTGACGGTCGGTCGTCGGTAGCGGCGGGGGCCTTGCGGCCGGTTGCGAGGACGGGGCGGCTGTTGTGAAGCGTCCGTGGGTTCTGCCGCCGGCGCCGAAATCGGCAGTTGCGGTCCGGCTGCCGGTGATCGCTGATGCGGTACCGCGCCCTCCGGTGAACTCGGTGCCCTTGGACGTGCTGCCGGGTGAGCTGCGGGTGGGGGACTGGGTGCCGTTCAGCGATCGTGTGGGGCGCCCTGTGATTGATCTACGGGCCGTGGGCCCCGGGCAACGTCACCGCCGGGTGGCGTTCGCCGACCTGCCGCCCCTGACAGTCAGGGAACGGATCCGGGTCTACCGCGACTGGGAGCGCGCTGCCGCTGTGTGGGGGCAGACGTGAGGGGCGTCTGCTGCTTGGTCGGCCGGTTCGCCGGGCCTGTGTCCGTGATCGTGAACGCTGCCGGGATCGGGTTGGTCCTGGCTTGGGTGTTCACGCGTTGAGACTCCCGGCCTGGTCCTCACGAGCAGGGGAGGCCGGGGCGGGGTGCCTTACCACCAATTCACACGCACCACGACACGAGGGAGTAGTCATGGGTTGGGGAACCGGCAAGGGTGGCGGTGGAGGCGACGGCAAGCACTCGGGGGGCAAGGACCCCGGTACGTCGAAGCCGTCACCGGACACCTCGACGCCCAAGGCGCCGCCGAAGCACGGGAAGTAGAGCGGCCTCGATGACCAAAGACCTTGGAGCTGCTGAGCAGATCGCCCTGCGCGGTCTGCTCGGCACCCTCAACGACACGTTGCCCCACCCGGTGGGCTCGCTCTGGGAGAGGGCCTTGTGGGCCGTGCCCCGGCATGCCTTCCTGCCGGAGCGGATCTACGTCGGTGACACCCTGGAGCCGTGCCTTCGCACGACCGCGCCCGAGACCTGGCTTAGTGCCGCGTATGCGGACGGACCGGTGGTGACGCAGGTCAACGACGGCGCCGACCCGGGCGACGAGGAGCGGTGGCCTTCCTCGTCGGCCTCGGACCCGTCGATCGTGCTGCGCATGCTCCAGATGCTGGAACTGTCGAGCGGCCACAAGGTCCTGGAGATCGGCACCGGAACCGGGTGGAACGCGGGTCTGCTGGCTCACCGGCTCGGCTCGGACAACGTCTCCACGATCGAGCTGGACCCGGCCCTTTCGGCGCAGGCCGCCCTGAACCTGAAGGGCGTGGGGCTGGAGCCGGAGGTGATCCGCGGTGACGGTGCTGCCGACCATGCTGCCAGGGCACCGTACGACCGTATCGTGGCCACCTGCTCCGTGCGGCACGTACCGCAGCCGTGGCTGCGTCAGGTACGGCCCGGCGGCATGATCCTCACCCCGTGGGAGTCGCCCTGGCTGTGCTACGGGCTGCTGCGCCTGGTCGTGGACGATGACGGTGGCGCCTCGGGCCGCTTCCACCCGTACTCGGCGTTCATGCTGATGAGGACTCAGCGCACCGACCTGCGAATCTTCCGCGATGTCGTCCGTGACGAACACGTCCCGGACGAGGCGGAAACCACCTTGTCGCCGTGGGCGGTTATGGGTGACGACTGGGCCGCCCAGTTCGCCATCGGCCTCCAACTCCGCGACGTGTGGCACACCTGGCACGAGAACCCCGATGTCAAGGGGGTCGCCTCCCGCCTCTGGCTGGCCACCACGGACGCCACTTCATGGGCCGCCGTCGACTGGGACGGCAGGAACAACGAGCGGTTCACCGTGTGGGAGTACGGCCCCCGGCGGTTGTGGAGTGAGGTGGAGGCCGCCCACCTGTGGTGGCGCATGGCGAACGAGCCCGCGCCTGGGTGCTTCGGCCTGACGGTTGCCCCGGACGGCACGCATCGACCGTGGCTCGATCACCCGGACCGGAGGGTGCCAATGCTCGGCTGATCAGTGACGCAACAACAAAGACCGGACGCCCCCTGAGCCTGGCAGCACGCGGGGCGGTCCGGTCCTTCAGGGATCGTGCAGACCGGTGCCGATGTACCGGGGCTGTCGTCGTGCCTGTGTTCGACGAACCTCAACGACTCCGATAGCCATTGCGAGTTGTGGTCGGGAAGGAGCCTGTGGCGGAGGCCGGACGGTGGCGGGTGCTGGCCGTGGGTGTGGGTGGCGCGCGGGGGCACGTGGTCGGCTGGAGCGGCTTTGGCCGGTGTCCTGCCCGGTTTGGGGTCGGGCATGGTCAGGGGGCCGTACGCTGGCCCGGCAACTTGGGCAGGTCTGTGAGCCTGCCCGGAATTTGCACGAGTGGCCCCCTAGCCTTGCCCGACGCGGGACCCGAACCGGGGAGGTGGGTGAAGCCGTGGAAGCCGGCCACCCCCAGCCACAGGGCGCCTTCCGAGTGCCGGGCCGCACGTAGACGATTACCGGTTCGGGACTGCTGCGTGATCGGGTGACAGCGGGGTTATGCAGCCAGGGCTGCGGGTGGGGTCATGATGGTCTCGTACTCGACGGGGGTCAATCGGGCCAGGCGTCTCTGGCGTCGGCGCCGGTGGTAGGTGCGCTCGATCCAGGTCACGATCGCGATCCGCAACTCCTGGCGGGCGGCCCAGGTGCGGCGGTCGAGGACGTTCTTCTGCAGCAGCGCGAAGAAGCTCTCCATCGCGGTGTTGTCACCCGCCGCACCGACCCGGCCCATCGAGCCGACCATGCCGTGACGCACGAGGGCGGAGACGAACTTCCGTGACCGAAACTGCGAGCCGCGGTCCGAATGCACCACGCATCCGGCCACCTGGCGCGGCGGGCGGCAGCGTCCGCGAGCTGGCCGCCGCCGACGCCCCTTTGAGTGTCGAGAAGCCCGTCGTCCGGCGCTCCGGGCAGGTTCTCGACGCCTGACCGCGCGTAGGGAAAGGGAAAGGGCCCCGTCTTCTCGGGGGCCCTTTCCCTTTTTCCGCGTACTACAGCGTGCCCAGCTTGATCAGCGACAGCAGCGCCACCAGCTGGATCGCCGACGCACCCAGCGCCTTCGGCCACGGCAGGTCGTGCGACTTGCTCACCATCGACGTGAAGAGCGCTCCCGCCGCCGCCCACGTCAGCCAGCCGATGACCTGGACCAGGCCGTTCTCGCCGCCCAGGAACAGGGCGAACAGCAGGCGGGGGGCGTCCGTCATCGACATGATCAGCATCGACAGGCCCACCGTCGGCTGCCACGCCCCCGTGCCGCCCAGCTGGCGCGCCAGTGTGTGGGTCACCGCGCCCAGGATCAGCCCACCCACGACGAACATGACCGCGGTCACCAGGACGTACGGGACAGCCGTGGAGAGCGTCGCGTTGATCGTCTCCTCGCGGGCCTTGTCGAAGCCGAAGAGGGCCAGCAGGCCGTACACGAACGTCACAACCAGCGCCGGCATCCACACCGCGTGGTCGCGCATCTGGAAGAACGTCGGGCCCGGGCGCATCACGATGCCGCTCAGCAACTGCTTCCAGGGCAGCCGCGGGCCCGCGGGCGCCGCCGGGGCGCCGTCACCCGCCTGGTAGCCGTCCGGCGCGCCGTAGGGGTCATCACCGACGCTGAAGACCTGGGTGTGACCCGGGTTGTTCGCCGCGTGGCCCTGGCCGGGGCCCTGCCGAGGGCCATGGCCATGGCCCTGGCCCTGCCCCGGGGAGCCGTACGGCTGCTGGGGGCGGTGCGGCGCGGGCTGCTGCTGGTGCGGGTCGCCGAAGTACTCCGGCTCGCCGTACGTCTGGCCGCTCTGCGGCCACTGCTGCTGCGGCGACGCGTACGACGGCGGCGCCGGCGTCACATTGCCGTACGGCGGCGCCTGCTGCTGCGTCTGCTGCCGCGTCTGCTGCGCTTGTTGGCGCGGGGTGCGGTTGTCCCGGCCGCGTCCGATCCTGAATCCAGCCACATCAACGAACGTACCTGGTCCGGCGCGTGGGGGCGCACGCGGCCGGGTGACGCCCCTTCATTTGCTGCTGAGCTGTGACATCCCCTAGGGGAGCCGACCTGGTGCCCCGGACAGGCGAACGGCCGGGCCCGCCCCCGGGGCAGGTCCGGCCGTTCGTCGTGCGACGCGTGTGTTACTTCGCGGGCTCGGGCTCCGGTTCGGCGTCCGCCGTGCCCTCCTCCGGGGCTTCCGGGGACACCGGCTTCTTCACCGACTCCAGCAGCAGCTGCGCCACGTCCACGACCGTGAGCGACTCCTTCGCCGCGCCTTCGTTCTTCTTGCCGTTCACCGAGTCCGACAGCATGACGAGGCAGAACGGGCAGGCGGTCGAGACGATGTCCGGGTTCAGCGACAGCGCCTCGTCCACGCGCTCGGTGTTGATGCGCTTGCCGATGCGCTCCTCCATCCACATACGCGCGCCGCCGGCGCCGCAGCAGAAGCCGCGCTCCTTGTGGCGGTGCATCTCCTGCTGGCGCAGGCCGGGGACGGCGGACATGATCTCGCGCGGCGGCGTGTAGACCTTGTTGTGACGGCCCAGGTAGCACGGGTCGTGGTACGTGATCAGGCCGTCGACCGGGGTCACCGGGGTCAGCCGGCCCTCGTCGATCAGGTGCTGGAGCAGCTGCGTGTGGTGGATGACCTCGAACTCGCCTCCCAGCTGCGGGTACTCGTTCGCGATCGTGTTGAAGCAGTGCGGGCAGGTCGCGACGATTTTCTTCTTCGACTTCGGCCTACGAGTCGACTCGTCCGAGCCCGCGGCGGAGCCGCTGTCGTCGTCAGTCTCACCGAAGGCCATGTTCAGCATCGCGACGTTCTCCTGGCCGAGCTGCTGGAACAGCGGCTCGTTGCCCAGGCGGCGGGCGGAGTCACCGGTGCACTTCTCGTCGCCGCCCATGATGGCGAACTTGACGCCCGCCATGTGGAGCAGCTCCGCGAAGGCCTTCGTGGTCTTCTTGGCCCGGTCCTCCAGGGCGCCGGCGCAGCCGACCCAGTACAGGTAGTCGATCTCCGACAGGTCCTCGATGTCCTTGCCGACGATCGGGACCTCGAAGTCGACCTCCTTGGTCCACTCCACGCGCTGCTTCTTGGCCAGGCCCCAGGGGTTGCCCTTCTTCTCCAGGTTCTTGAGCATCGTGCCCGCCTCGGACGGGAACGACGACTCGATCATCACCTGGTAGCGGCGCATGTCGACGATGTGGTCGACGTGCTCGATGTCGACCGGGCACTGCTCCACGCACGCACCGCAGGTGGTGCAGGACCACAGCACGTCCGGGTCGATGACGCCGTTCTCCTCGGCGGTGCCGATGAGCGGGCGCTCGGCCTCGGCCAGGGCCGACGCGGGGACGTCCTTCAGCTGCTCCTCGGAGCCCTTCTCCTCGCCCTCCATCGTCTTGCCGCCGCCCGCGAGCAGGTAAGGCGCCTTCGCGTGCGCGTGGTCGCGCAGCGACATGATCAGGAGCTTCGGGGAGAGCGGCTTGCCCGTGTTCCAGGCGGGGCACTGCGACTGGCAGCGGCCGCACTCGGTGCAGGTGGCGAAGTCGAGGATGCCCTTCCAGGAGAAGTGCTCGACCTGGGAGACACCGAAGACGGTCTCCTCGGCGCCCTCCTCGTCGTCGAAGACCGTCTCGAAGTCGATCTCCTTGCCGCCGGAGGTCATCGGCTGGAGGGCGCCCAGGGCCGTCTCGCCGTCCGCGTTCCGCTTGAAGAAGATGTTCGGGAAGCCGAGGAAGCGGTGCCAGGCCACACCCATGTTGGTGTTGAGCGAGACCGTGATCATCCAGATCAGGGAGACGCTGATCTTCACCATCGCCGTGAAGTAGATCGCGGTCTGCAGCGTGCCGACGCTCAGGCCCTTCAGGGCGAGGACGAGCGGGTACGAGACGAAGTACGCCGCCTCGTACGAGCCCACGTGGTGGATCGCGCCTTCGAGGCCGCGCAGGGCGAGGATCGCGAGGCCGATCGTGAGGATGACGTACTCGACGAAGTACGCCTGCCAGGCCTTCGAGCCCGCGAAGCGCGACTTGCGGCCCGCCCGCGAGGGCAGGCTCAGCAGCCGGATCACCATGAGCGTGGCGATGCCGACCACCGTCATCAGGCCGATGAACTCGATGTACATCTCGAACGGCAGGAAGCCGCCGATGACCGGCAGCGTCCAGTCGGCCTGGAAGAGCTGGCCGTACGCCTGGGCCAGGGTCGGCGGCAGCGTCAGGAAGCCGACCGCGACGAACCAGTGTGCGAAGCCGACGATTCCCCAGCGGTTCATCCGGGTGTGGCCCAGGAACTCCCGGACCACCGTGACGGTGCGCGCCTTCCAGTCGTCGGTACGGCTACCGGCCGGGACCGGCTGGCCCAGCTTCACGAACCGGTAGATATTCGCGATCGCTCGGGCAAAGAGCGCAACGCCGACCACGGTCAGGGTCAGCGACACAATGATCGCGGCGAGTTGCATGAGGGCTCCTCGGGCCTGCGAGGCGGGGATCCCGGACCGCTGGATCCGGGACTACTAAGCGGTAACTTATTGGGTTCGGTGCTGAGCGTACCCAGTTATTCCGCCGCACTGTAGCCGCGCACGCGGTGATCTGTGTCGCTCAGGTGAGCCTGACCGGCGCCGGGCTGACCGGCGGCTTCACGGCGAGCCGTGCGCAGCGCCCCCGGGGTGCGGAGGAGCAGGTGGACGTCCAGCCCCAACCAATGGTGCTCCACATAGTGCTGGTCCAGCATCAACGGCTCCTCCCACGGCAGCCCCGAACCGCGCCGCACCTGAGCCAGGCCGGTGAGTCCGGGCCGTACGCGGCGCCGCCAGGGCGCGTCCTCGCCGGGGGCGCCCGGCGGGAGCGGTGCCGGGCCGACGAGCGACATCTCGCCCCGTACGACATGGGGCAGCCGGGAGAGTGTGTCGAGCCGGAGGCGGCGGACGGGCAGGGTGCGCAGGAGGAAGGGGCGGCCGTCCAGGCCGGCCCTCGGCTCCCGTACGAGCACGCCGCCGGGCGGACGCCGTAGTGCGGTGACGGCGGCGGCCGCCGCCAGGGCCGGGGCGGCCAGGAGCAGCAGTGTCGAGCCGAGGGTCAGATCCAGGACGCGCTTGGGGTGCATGGGCAGACACCTGACCGTTCCGAGGTGGTCGCTAGAGGTCGCTAGAGGTCGCAAGGAGTCACTAGGGGTCGCAAGAAGTCGCCAGGGGTCGCAAGAAGTCGCCAGGGGTCGCCAGGGGTCGCAGGAAGTCGCTACGGTCGCTTGAAGTGTGTCTTTTGTCCGGAACGATAGGGGTATGTTGCAGGTCATGCCCGGCGCGTCGCGTCGCGTTGCGCATAAGACCGAGATAAAAGTTGAGTGTGGTCCGCTCAGGTCTGTTGACCGAAGCGGGTGGGTCGTGCATCCTTGAGCCTGTTCCACTCAAGTCAGCTGGAGGAATTGAAATGGCACGTGCGGTCGGCATCGACCTGGGCACGACTAACTCCGTCGTCAGCGTTCTGGAAGGCGGCGAGCCCACCGTCATCACCAACGCCGAGGGCGCCAGGACCACGCCGTCCGTCGTCGCCTTCGCCAAGAACGGCGAAGTCCTGGTGGGTGAGGTCGCCAAGCGGCAGGCAGTCACCAACGTCGACCGGACGATCCGCTCGGTGAAGCGCCACATGGGCACCGACTGGAAGATCGAGCTCGACGGCAAGAACTTCAACCCGCAGCAGATCTCCGCGTTCATCCTGCAGAAGCTGAAGCGGGACGCCGAGGCCTACCTGGGCGAGAAGGTCACCGACGCGGTCATCACCGTCCCGGCGTACTTCAACGACTCCGAGCGCCAGGCCACCAAGGAGGCCGGCGAGATCGCGGGTCTCAACGTCCTGCGTATCGTCAACGAGCCGACGGCCGCCGCTCTCGCGTACGGCCTCGACAAGGACGACCAGACGATCCTCGTCTTCGACCTCGGTGGCGGCACCTTCGACGTCTCGCTGCTGGAGATCGGCGACGGCGTCGTCGAGGTGAAGGCCACCAACGGTGACAACCACCTGGGTGGTGACGACTGGGACCAGCGCATCGTCGACTACCTGGTCAAGCAGTTCGCCAGCGGCCACGGCGTGGACCTCTCCAAGGACAAGATGGCGCTCCAGCGCCTCCGCGAGGCCGCCGAGAAGGCGAAGATCGAGCTGTCCTCGTCCACCGAGACCTCGATCAACCTGCCCTACATCACGGCCTCCGCCGAGGGCCCGCTGCACCTGGACGAGAAGCTCACCCGCGCCCAGTTCCAGCAGCTGACGTCCGACCTGCTCGAGCGCTGCAAGATCCCGTTCCACAACGTGATCAAGGACGCGGGTATCCAGCTCTCCGAGATCGACCACGTCGTCCTCGTGGGTGGCTCGACCCGTATGCCCGCCGTCGCCGAGCTCGTCAAGGAGCTGACAGGCGGCCAGGAGGCCAACAAGGGCGTGAACCCGGACGAGGTCGTCGCCATCGGCGCCGCCCTCCAGGCCGGTGTCCTCAAGGGTGAGGTCAAGGACGTCCTGCTCCTCGACGTGACCCCGCTGTCCCTCGGTATCGAGACCAAGGGCGGCATCATGACCAAGCTGATCGAGCGCAACACCACGATCCCGACGAAGCGCTCCGAGATCTTCACGACGGCCGAGGACAACCAGCCGTCGGTGCAGATCCAGGTGTACCAGGGTGAGCGCGAGATCGCCGCGTACAACAAGAAGCTCGGCATGTTCGAGCTGACCGGCCTCCCGCCGGCCCCGCGCGGTGTCCCGCAGATCGAGGTCGCCTTCGACATCGACGCCAACGGCATCATGCACGTGACCGCGAAGGACCTGGGCACGGGCAAGGAGCAGAAGATGACCGTCACCGGCGGCTCCTCGCTGCCGCAGGACGAGGTCAACCGGATGCGTGAGGAGGCCGAGCGGTACGCGGAGGAGGACCACAAGCGTCGCGAGGCCGCCGAGAGCCGCAACCAGGGCGAGCAGCTCGTCTACCAGACCGAGAAGTTCCTCGCCGACAACGCCGACAAGGTGCCCGGCGAGGTCAAGACCGAGGTCGAGACGGCGGTGGACGAGCTCAAGGAGAAGCTGAAGGGCGAGGACACCGCGGAGATCCGCACCGCCACCGAGAAGGTCGCGGCCGTCTCCCAGAAGCTCGGCCAGGCCATGTACGCCGACGCGCAGGCCGCCCAGGGCGCGGCCGGCGGTGCCGAGGCCGGTGCGGGCGCGGGTGCGGGCGCGGGCGCCAAGGCCGACGACGACGTGATCGACGCCGAGATCGTCGACGACGAGAAGCCGAAGGGTGGGGCCGCATGACGGAGGAGACACCGGGTTTCGAGGAGAAGCCCGACGTCCCCTCCGGCGCCGCCGCTGACGACGCCGCCGAGGCCGCCGAGGCCTCTCCCGCCGAGGAGAGCACGGCGGCCCCGGCCGGGGACGCGAACCAGACGGCCGGTCTGACGGCCCAGCTGGACCAGACCCGCACCGCGCTCTCCGAGCGCACCGCGGACCTCCAGCGGCTCCAGGCCGAGTACCAGAACTACCGTCGCCGGGTCGAGCGCGACCGGGTCGCGGTCAAGGAGGTCGCCGTCGCGAACCTCCTGACCGAGCTCCTGCCCGTGCTCGACGACATCGGCCGCGCGCGTGAGCACGGCGAGCTGGTGGGCGGCTTCAAGTCGGTCGCCGAGTCGCTGGAGACCACCGTCGCCAAGATGGGCCTCCAGCAGTTCGGCAAGGAGGGCGAGCCCTTCGACCCGACCGTGCACGAGGCGCTGATGCACTCGTACGCGCCGGACGTCACCGAGACGACCTGCGTGGCGATCCTCCAGCCGGGGTACCGGATCGGCGAGCGGACCATTCGTCCCGCGCGTGTCGCCGTCGCCGAGCCCCAGCCGGGCGCCGCGCCGGCCGCGAAGGAAGAGAAGTCGGCCGACGAGGAGAACGGTGGGCCCGAGGAGGGCTGACAGCCGGAGGGTCGGCGGTCCGTGGACCGCCGGCCCCGGCGCTGACGCAGTGATCGTCCGGGAGGAGGGACGTCGATGAGTACGAAGGACTTCGTCGAGAAGGACTACTACAAGGTCCTCGGCGTCCCCAAGGACGCCACCGAGGCCGAGATCAAGAAGGCGTACCGGAAGCTCGCCCGCGAGTACCATCCGGACGCCAACAAGGGCGACGCCAAGGCGGAGGCGCGCTTCAAGGAGATCTCCGAGGCGAACGACGTCCTCGGCGACCCCAAGAAGCGCAAGGAGTACGACGAGGCGCGCGCCCTCTTCGGCAACGGCGGCTTCCGCCCCGGCCCCGGAGGCGCGGGCGGCACGTTCAACTTCGACCTGGGCGACCTCTTCGGCGGCCAGGGCGCGCCGGGTGGCGCGGGTGGCGCGGGCGGCGGCCCGGGCGGCTTCGGCGGCGGGCTCGGCGATGTGTTCGGCGGGCTGTTCAACCGCGGTGGCGCGGGTGCCCGTACGCAGCCGCGCCGGGGCCAGGACATCGAGTCCGAGGTGACGCTCAGCTTCACCGAGGCGGTGGACGGGGCCACGGTCCCGCTGCGCATGTCCAGCCAGCAGCCCTGCCAGGCATGTTCGGGCACCGGCGACAAGCACGGCACGCCGCGCGTCTGCCCGACGTGCGTCGGCACGGGCCAGGTGTCGCGCGGCTCGGGCGGCGGCTTCTCGCTGACCGACCCGTGCGTGGACTGCAAGGGCCGGGGCCTGATCGCCCAGGACCCGTGCGAGGTCTGCCATGGCAGCGGTCGCGCCAAGTCGTCGCGCACCATGCAGGTCCGCATTCCGGCGGGCGTCTCCGACGGGCAGCGGATCAGGCTGCGCGGCAAGGGCGCGCCCGGCGAGCGGGGCGGCCCGGCCGGTGACCTGTACGTGGTCGTCCATGTCGACGCCCACCCCGTGTTCGGCCGCAAGGGCGACAACCTCACCGTCACGGTGCCCGTCTCGTTCGCCGAGGCGGCCCTGGGCGGCGAGATCAAGGTGCCGACCCTCGGCGGACCCCCGGTCACGCTGAAGATCCCGGCCGGCACGCCCAACGGCCGCACGATGCGCGCCCGTGGCAAGGGCGCCACCCGCAACGACGGTACGCGCGGCGACCTGCTGGTCACTGTCGAGGTCGCCGTACCGAAGGACCTGGGCGACAAGGCGCGCGAGGCCCTGGAGACGTACCGCCAGGCGACCGTGGGTGAGGACCCGCGGGCGGAGCTCTTCCAGGCCGCGAAGGGGGCTTGACGCAATGGACGGACGCCGACGCAACCCGTACGAACTGACCGACGAGACACCCGTGTACGTGATCTCGGTGGCGGCTCAGCTCAGCGGACTGCACCCGCAGACGCTGCGGCAGTACGACCGGCTGGGTCTGGTCTCCCCGGACCGCACGGCCGGGCGGGGCCGGCGCTACTCGGCCCGCGACATCGAACTGCTCCGGCAGGTGCAGCAGCTGTCGCAGGACGAGGGCATCAACCTGGCCGGAATCAAGCGCATCATCGAGCTGGAGAACCAGGTCGCCGCGCTCCAGGCCCGGGTGGCCGAGCTGTCGGCGGCGGTCGAGGGCGCGGCGGCGGCGATGCGTCAGCGCGAGGCCCAGGTACACGCCTCGTACCGGCGGGACCTGGTGCCCTATCAGGATGTGCAGCAGACCGGCGCGTTGGTTGTGTGGCGCCCCGGCAGGAAGCGTGGCGTCGGCGAGTAGACGCGGGACGGTGCACGCAGGACGGTGCACGCGGGCCCTGTGAAGGCCCCCTCCTCGGAGGGGGCCTTCCGCGTGCCTTCCGCCTGCGATGATCCGGGCATGCGTACGAAGGGGAGTCCGGCCGCCGTGGCGGCCGCGGTGGCGTCGGCGGCGGTGCTCATGGCGGGGGTCACGGGGTGCGGGGCCGAGAGGGCCCCGGCCGGGAGCGTGGAGGCCGCCCCGGCGCCGCCCACGCCCCTGCCGCGGCCCGAGGTACTCCCCGGTGCCGGTGCCCTCGTACGCGCCGCCCTCGGCCCTCCCGTCCCCGCACCCGACCGAGGCGCCGGAGCCGGCCGGACCCTGCCCCGAGTCCGGTGTGCGGGTGACGCTCGGGCCGACGAACGCCGCCATGGGCCTGCGCGCGCTGACCGTGTTCCTGGAGAACTGCGGGACGCGGCCGTTCGAGGTGAGCGGCTACCCGGACGTCGCCGTGCTCGACGGGCGGCACGAGGAGCTGGACGTGACCGTACGGCGCGGCACGGGCGCGGCGGGCGGGACCGCACGCCCCTCCACGGCCGCGGTGCGGCCGGGCGAGCGGGCCCGGGCCTCGGTGCTGTGGCGCAACACCGTGACCCGCGTGGACGTCCCGCCGACCAGCGGCGCCTATCTGAGGGTCGCCCCCGGCCCTGGCACCCCCGCGCAGCCGGTCGCCCCGCACGACGGCCCCATCGACCTGGGCGACACCGGCGAGGTCGAGGTCGCCCCGTGGGTGCCCGACGCGCCGTAGCCGGGACGCGCGCGCCGGCGGGCCGTCAGTCGTGGCCGCGCAGCTGCTCCTGGTCGGCGCCCGGCTGCGGCTGTGGCTGCGGGATGTCCTGCTCCTGGTCGAGAATCCCGGAGCGGGCGATGAGGTAGCCGAGCTGGGCACGGCTGCCGCTGCCGAGCGTGGAGGCCAGCTTCGCGATGTGGGCCCGGCAGGTGCGGACGTTCATGCCGAGGCGGCGGGCGATGGCCTCGTCCACATGGCCCTCGACGAGGAGCTTGGCGATGGAGCGCTGGATGCCGCTTATGCCGTTGTGGGCGGGGGCGTATGTGACGATCTCCTCGTCCCACGGGATGCCGTGCAGCCAGAACTGCTCGAAGACCCCCACCAGGTACTGCACGAGCCCCTCGTGGCGCAGCTCCAGGGCCACCTGACGGTCACTCCGCGCCGGGATGAAGGCGACCTTCCGGTCGACGATGATCAGCCGGTCGATGATCTCCTCGAGGGTGCGGACCTCCAGCCCGTACGGTGAGATCCGCTCGACGTAGCCCATAGTCGCCGAGTGGTGCCGGGCCGTGTGCTGGTACAGGGTCCGCATTTGGACACCGCGGCCCAGCAGAGGCTCCACACGGCGGAGCCCGGCCTTGACAGTCTCGGGGCGGCGCCCACTGCCCGGCTGGACGGTGAGCAGCTCCACCGAGCACTCGTCCATCACCCGGTCCAGTTCGGCGTTGATGACCGCGAGACCCTCCAGGACGTTGATCGCCTGGGTGGCAGGAGGGGCCGCTGTGGTGATGGTCATGAACGGCTCGAATGCATCGGCCAACGACAGTGCGCGCTGTCTGCGCTGCTGGATCTCCCGCTCGATGGGGTGTATCAGCTGGTTGAGGGCGATGGACGGCGGGACGGGCCGCAGCCACTGCGGATCGTCCGGATCCGGATGCAGCAGGGCGAGGTCGATCAAGCATGGCGCCGCGTCGATCTCGCAGCGGGCTATCCGGCCGGCGCGCAGGGCGGCCGCGTACAGGTGCTTTCCGGCTTCGCACAGCTCGTCATGACTGTGCCCGGTTTCCGGATTGTCCACCTTTGGCCGCATTTGCACCCCCCTCAGGGTCCTGCATTTCAGGAACATGATGCCTGTACTGGCTGGTGGAAGCGTTCGGAGTGAGCCATCGTCATAAGCGCGGGGGAGGAGGTAAGGACAAAAAGAGGTGGAGATCGTCCATGACCAGGATGGTTCGTGCACTTAGCGCCATAGCTGTCGCTGCGGCGGCCACGCTGGGTGTCGTCGCAGCCAGCGGGGAGCCGACGTGGGAGATTGCCGCCGCCGGCAGTGTCGTCGCAGGCGAGCCCACGTGGGAGGCCGCGCCCGCGAGCCCGCGCGAACCCACTTGGGAGGCCGCGCCCGCGAGCGTGGGAGAGCCCACCTGGGAGATCGCTCCGGGAACCTTCGGTGAGCCGACATGGGAGACCGCGCCCGCGGGTGGCGCCGCGTGAACGTTCCCGACGACTCCCGATTCCGCCGTGAGATGGCGTCCGCCTACCGCTCCGGGTGGCACTTCATCGACCTCGTCACCGCGGTGCCCCAGGGTGGCGATTCGTTGATGGTCACCCTCTTCGGTGAGCCGATCGTCATCACCCGCGGTGACGACGAGGACATCCGCGCCTACCGGTGCCTCCGCAGGCCCCGCGGCGCGCCGCAGCCCGTCCGCTGCGCCATTCGCTACGGAATGATTTTCGTCAACCTGGACCAGCGCGACCACCAGTTGGTCGATGCCGAGACCACCACCGCCACCCCCCGCAGCGCCTGAGCGATTCCCCCGTCGTTGTAGATCGCTCGGACGCTTCCCCCACACAGCGGCGTCATCGTGGACCTGAAACACGATGGCGCCGCTGTGCTGCGCGTGCGGCCGACAGCCCGTCAGGCCCGGCCCATCGCGCGCGTGAGGGCGATCTCGATGACCACCCGGTCCGGGTTCGGCGACGGCGTGCGCCCGTACCGCTCCGCGTAGCGCGCGACGGCGTCCGCGACGGCCTCCGCCTCCGTGCGGACCACCGCGCGCCCCTCCAGCGTCGCCCAGCGCCCCACGTCCACCTGGCACACCGCGACACGCGCGCCGTCGGGGCCGGCGGCGAGGACGTTGGCCACCTTCCTGCTGTGCTTGTTGGTGATCACCCGGGCGATGCCCTTCTCGCCGCCCTCCGGGTCGTACGTCACGCCCACCGCCACGACATGCGGGGTGCCGTCCGGGCGGAGCGTCGTCAGGGTGCACATGTGCCGCTCGCGCCAGAAGCTGACATAGGAGGCGTCGGGGTTGCCCAGGTCGATAGCCATGAGCCGGAACCTACCGGCGACTGCTGGCCCTCAGCACATTGAGTGGAATAGACTCAACTTTGTGGACGTTCACTGAGTCATAGCGGGTGGATGTCGCCCCTGGACGTCGTACATGGACGTCACACATGGACGTCGCCAGCAGTCAGCAGCAGCCGAGGAGGACCCAGCAAAAGTGGACGCCGAGCTGACCAACAAGAGCCGGGACGCGCTCAACGCCGCCACCAGCCGCGCCGTGTCCGACGGACACCCGGACCTCACCCCGGCGCACCTGCTGCTGGCGCTGCTCTCCGGCCAGGACAACGAGAACCTCACCGACCTGCTCGCCGCCGTCGACGCCGACCAGGCCGCCGTACGCTCCGGTGCCGAGCGGCTGCTCGCGGCCCTGCCCAGCGTCACCGGCTCCACCGTCGCCCCGCCGCAGCCCAACCGCGACCTGCTCGCCGTCATCGCCGACGCCCGGGCCCACGCCCGCGACCTCGGCGACGAGTACCTGTCGACCGAGCATCTGCTCATCGGCGTCGCCGCCAAGGGCGGCCCCGCGGGCGAGCTGCTCACCCGGGAGGGCGCCGACGCCAAGAAGCTGCTGGACGCCTTCACCAGGACGCGCGGCGCCCGCCGCGTCACCACGCCCGACCCCGAGGGCCAGTACAAGGCGCTGGAGAAGTTCGGTACGGACCTGACGGCCGCCGCCCGCGAGGGCAAGCTCGACCCGGTCATCGGCCGCGACCAGGAGATCCGCCGCGTCGTCCAGGTCCTCTCCCGCCGCACCAAGAACAACCCCGTCCTCATCGGCGAGCCCGGCGTCGGCAAGACCGCCGTCGTCGAGGGCCTCGCCCAGCGCATCGTCAAGGGCGACGTCCCCGAGTCGCTCCGCGACAAGCGCCTCGTCGCCCTCGACCTCGGTGCGATGGTCGCCGGCGCCAAGTACCGCGGTGAGTTCGAGGAGCGCCTGAAGACCGTCCTGTCCGAGATCAAGGAGAGCGACGGCCAGATCATCACCTTCATCGACGAGCTGCACACCGTCGTCGGGGCGGGAGCGGGCGGCGACTCCGCCATGGACGCGGGCAACATGCTGAAGCCCATGCTGGCCCGCGGCGAGCTGCGCATGGTCGGCGCGACGACCCTCGACGAGTACCGCGAGCGCATCGAGAAGGACCCCGCCCTGGAGCGCCGCTTCCAGCAGGTCCTCGTCGCCGAGCCGACCGTCGAGGACACCATCGCCATCCTCCGCGGCCTCAAGGGCCGGTACGAGGCCCACCACAAGGTCCAGATCGCCGACTCGGCGCTCGTCGCCGCCGCGGCGCTCTCCGACCGGTACATCACCTCCCGCTTCCTCCCCGACAAGGCCATCGACCTGGTGGACGAGGCCGCGTCCCGCCTCCGCATGGAGATCGACTCGTCCCCGGTCGAGATCGACGAGCTCCAGCGCGCCGTCGACCGCCTCCGCATGGAGGAGCTGGCGCTGAAGAACGAGACCGACCCCGCGTCGCTGCAGCGCCTGGAGAAGCTCCGCCGCGACCTCGCCGACAAGGAGGAGGAGCTGCGCGGCCTCACCGCCCGCTGGGAGAAGGAGAAGCAGGGCCTGAACCGCGTCGGTGAGCTGAAGGAGACCCTGGACGACCTGCGAGGCCAGGCCGAACGCGCCCAGCGCGACGGCGACTTCGACACCGCGTCCAAGCTGCTGTACGGCGAGATCCCGGCCGTCGAGCGCGAGCTGGCCGCGGCGTCGGAGGCCGAGCAGGAGGCCGCCAGGGACACCATGGTCAAGGAGGAGGTCGGCCCCGACGACATCGCCGACGTGGTGGGCTCCTGGACGGGCATCCCCGCCGGGCGCCTCCTCGAGGGCGAGACGCAGAAGCTGCTCCGCATGGAGGACGAGCTGGGCAAGCGGCTGATCGGCCAGAGGGAGGCCGTCCAGGCGGTCAGCGACGCGGTCCGCCGCACCCGTGCGGGCATCGCCGACCCGGACCGCCCCACGGGTTCGTTCCTCTTCCTCGGCCCGACCGGCGTCGGCAAGACCGAGCTGGCCAAGGCCCTCGCGGACTTCCTCTTCGACGACGAGCGGGCGATGGTCCGTATCGACATGTCGGAGTACGGCGAGAAGCACAGCGTCGCGCGCCTGGTCGGCGCGCCCCCCGGCTACGTCGGCTACGAGGAGGGCGGCCAGCTGACCGAGGCGGTGCGCCGCCGCCCGTACAGCGTGGTCCTCCTCGACGAGGTGGAGAAGGCCCACCCGGAGGTCTTCGACATCCTGCTCCAGGTCCTGGACGACGGGCGCCTGACGGACGGCCAGGGCCGGACGGTCGACTTCCGCAACGCCATCCTGGTGCTCACCTCGAACCTGGGCAGCCAGTACCTGGTGGATCCCACGCCGACCGAGGCGGAGAAGCGCGAACAGGTCCTGGAGGTGGTCCGGGCCTCCTTCAAGCCGGAGTTCCTGAACCGCCTCGACGACATCGTGGTCTTCTCCGCCCTGACCCGCGACGAGCTGACGCACATCGCCGAACTCCAGATCGGCCGCCTCGCCCGCCGCCTCGCCGAGCGCCGGCTCACCCTGGACGTCACCCCGGCCGCCCTGGAGTGGCTCGCCGACGAGGGCAACGACCCCGCGTACGGCGCCCGCCCCCTCCGCCGCCTGGTCCAGACGGCGATCGGCGACCGCCTCGCCAAGGAGATCCTCTCGGGCGAGGTCGAGGACGGTGACACGGTCCGGGTGGACCGGGTGGACGGCGGGCTGACGGTGGGCGCCGCCCGGTAGCGGACGCCCGGCGGAGGCCGCGCCTCACACCGTGAGCGCGACGACCCGTACGAGGGGGTGTCCCCGCCCTCGTACGGGTCCTCCACGTCCGCCGCGCCGGGCATCGTCCGGCTCTCCGCGGGGAACGCGAGCAGGGTCTTCTCCGCCACGGGCGGGTGATCATGTCAGCCGGCAGCGGATCGCCGCCCGGCGGGCTTGCCACGCACCGCCCGGGATGGGAGAGGATGGCCGTATCCGTATGAAGGGAATTACCCGGTGAGCATCGACCCGTCCTCGATTCCGAACTTCGGGGGCCAGCCCAAGCAACAGGCCGCAGGACCGGCGGGCCCCGTCGTCCCCGATCAGGACCTTGTGAAGCAGCTCCTCGAGCAGATGGAGCTCAAGTACGTCGTCGACGACGAGGGTGACCTCGCCGCGCCGTGGGAGGACTTCCGCACCTACTTCATGTTCCGCGGGGAGGCGGAGCAGCAGGTCTTCTCGGTCCGCACGTTCTACGACCGCCCGCACCCGGTCGAGGACCGTACGAAGATCCTGGAGACCATCGACGACTGGAACCGCCGCACGCTGTGGCCGAAGGTCTACAGCCACCTCCACGAGGACGAGCAGGGCGGTGCCACCGTCCGCCTCATCGGCGAGGCCCAGATGCTGATCGGCACGGGCGTCAGCCTGGAGCACTTCGTGTCGTCCACGGTGAGCTGGGTCCGCGCGTCGATCGAGTTCGACAAGTGGCTGGCCGAGCAGTTCGGCCTGGAGACCGGTGACGGCTCCGAGGGCGACGAGAAGCCCGGCGACGAGGTCTGAGCGCCCGTACCGCACGACCGTGACCCGGCCGGGGCGGTGACCTCCCAGAGGGTCACCGCCCCGGCCGGGTCGCGTCACAGACGGGCCAGGCGGGCGGCCGCCTCGCGCAGTACCGGCTCCTGCTTGCAGAACGCGAAGCGGATCATGGTGCGGCCCGCGTCGGCGTGGTCGTAGAAGACCTGGTTCGGGATGGCGACGACCCCGCACCGCTCGGGCAGTGCCCGGCAGAAGGCGACGCCGTCCTTCTCGCCGAGCGCGGCGACGTCCGTGGTGATGAAGTACGTGCCGCGTGGCAGGAACACGTCGAACCCGGCCGTGCGCAGCCCCTCCGCGAGGATGTCCCGCTTGGCCCGCAGATCGGCGCGGAGCCCGTCGAAGTACGACCCCGGCAGCCGCAGCGCCTCCGCGATCGCGTACTGGAAGGGGCCCGCGCTGACATAGGTCAGGTATTGCTTGGCCGTTCGGACGGCGGTCACGAGCTCCCGGGCACCGGTCGCCCAGCCGACCTTCCAGCCCGTGAAGGAGAACGTCTTCCCTCCGGACGAGATCGTCACCGTACGCTCCCGCATCCCGGGGAAGGTGGCGATCGGCACATGCTCGGCGCCGCCGTCGAAGACCAGGTGCTCGTACACCTCGTCGGTGACGACGAGCAGGTCCCGCTCGACGGCGAGCGCGGCGATGGCGGCCAGCTCGTCGCGGGTCAGGACGGTGCCGGTGGGGTTGTGCGGGGTGTTGAGGAGGATGAGGCGGGTGCGGTCGGTGACGGCCGCCCGCAGCTCGTCCAGGTCGAGGACGAAGCGGGCCTCGGCCGGGTCCGGGCGCAGCGTGACGGGGACGCGGGTGCCGCCCGCCATGGCGATGCACGCGGCGTACGAGTCGTAGTACGGCTCCAGGGCGACGACCTCGTCGCCAGGCTCGACCAGCGCCAGCAGGGACGCCGCGATCGCCTCGGTCGCCCCGGCGGTGACCAGGACCTCCGTGTCGGGGTCGTACGCCAGGCCGTACCGCTGCCGCTGGTGGTCGGCGATCGCGGTGCGCAGCTCGGGGACGCCGGGGCCGGGCGGGTACTGGTTGCCGCGCCCGGCGCGCAGGGCGCGGACGGCGGCCTCGCGGATCTCGTCCGGGCCGTCGGTGTCGGGGAAGCCCTGGCCCAGGTTGATCGCGCCGGTGGTGACCGCGAGGGCGGACATCTCGGCGAAGATCGTGGTGCCGAAGCCGGCGAGGCGGCGGTTGAGCGGTGCTCTGGTCATGGCGCCATCCTGCGGCGAAGCAGGGTGCGGCTCAAGGGAGCGCGCGCGTGCGTGGCGTTCCGTCGCCGGGAAACCTCTGGAGTTCCTCAAGTCGGATTTGGGCGGCGCGGGGGGCGGGCATCCCCCTGACACACATGACACGGGGGAGGGTGATCGGACATGGAATTCGTGGTGATCTTCGGGGTGCTCGCCGTTGCGGGGCTGCTCGCCGTTGCGGGGCTGCTCGTCGCCGGGATCCTCAGGGCCGGCTCCGGCGGGGGACGGCGGCGCAACGGGCGGCGGCGCTACTCGTCGTACGGCGGTGGGGGCGGCAGCGGGAGCGGCGGCCACTGGTCCGACGGCGGGGGGCACTCCTGCGGCGGGGGTTCCTCGTGCGGCGGGGGTGGGGGCGGCGGTGGCGGCGGCTGTGGCGGGGGCTCCTGACACGGAGGAGGCGGACGGCATGACCGGACTGATCGTGGTGTTCGGTGCGCCGGCGCTGGTACTGGTGGGGCTCATGGCCCTCACCGGGGGCGGCGGCGGGAGCTGAGCCGAACCCCGCGCCGGGAAACCTCTGAAGTTCCTCAATTCGGCTTTGGACGGCCGCAGAACGGGGATGCGCCTCTCACACACACGGCGAGGGGGATGGTGAACGCGCATGTTGCCTCTGCTGATCGTCGCGGCAATGGCCGTGCTGGTGATCATCGCGTTCGCCACCCTCATGGGGTCCGGCGGCGGAAGCGGCTCGTCCGGCCGCTCGTCCGGCCGCTCGTCCGGCCGCTCGTCCGGCGGCTGGTGGGGCGACGGGGACGGAGGCGGCGGCTCCTCCTGCGGTGGGGGCGGCTGCGGAGGGGGCGGAGGCGGCGGAGGCGGCTGACACGGGGCAGCCGGTCCGTCTCCACGACAGGCGCCCGGCGGTGGTGAACTCCCGCCGGGCGCGCCCCCGATGACCACTTGTGCGCCCCAATATGCGCGTACTGGTGAGAAGTTGAACCGTCGAGCCCCTACAGGGATGGAAACGGCGCAAAGTTGGGTAAAGACGCTGTGAGCCCGCGTGGTTCATGATTCCCTCGCTGTCGAGTACAACGAGCCCTCGGACCTCGTGTGGACCCCGAGCCGGTACCCCCAGTCCCCTGAACATCTTTCCGGGACGACGCCCCGGTCCACCCGTCACGTCACCGTGCTTGCGGAGCTGACTCATGCTCACGACCCTTCAGACTGCGTACACCGACACGCGCGCAGCCGACCTGGCCTGGGCGCTGGGGCGGGAGGCGCTGCCCGCCCTCGCCGTGCTCGACCTCGAACTGTCCGGTGCGACCCTGCAACTGAGACTGCTCGGCGCGTCCCACCAGGTCCTGCTGGCGGAGGAGCGCGGCAGCTGCTCCGAGACGGTCGCCTGTATGCCCGGCAGCAGCACAGCGCTGCCGCTCGGCGTGGCGAAGCGGATCGGCGGCTGGGAGTACGAGTTCGCCGCGCGCGTGGAGACGCTGTCGCGCGGCTCGTTCGCGGCCCGGGCGCAGGAACTGCTGGCGCTCGTCGCGGACCATCCCAACGGCCTCGCCGGTACGTTCCCGGGCTCGCCGCACGCGTTCACGGCCATGCTGGCGCAGCGCCACGAGGGCCGGGTGCAGTGGCGCACCTGGCACGCGTACCCGCAGGAGGGCCAACTCGTCGTGACCCGGACCAGCGTGGGCTTCCAGCCCCAGCCCCGGCCCCAGTCCCGGCACGGCCAGGCCGGAGGCGTCACCATGCCTTCAACGCGCCAGTAGCACTCGTGTGGGTGACAAGCAGCGAGTAGGGCCCGACGTAGCGTTAACGCATGCTCGATGCGCCCGCCTCCGCGTCCGCGGACCCGGCGCCGACCGCCCAGAAGGCGGCGGCGCCAGGACCGCCGGGGCCGCGGGCGGGCCGGTTCCTGGTGCTGGCGGCCGTGTTCGTGTGCCGCCTGCGGGCTGGTCTACGAGCTGGAGCTGGTCGCCCTCGCCGCGTATCTGATCGGCGACTCCGTCACACAGGCGTCCGTGGTGCTCTCCGTGATGGTCTTCGCGATGGGCGTCGGCTCGCTGCTCGCCAAACGTCTGCGCTGCCGCGCCGCCGTCGGATTCGGGCTCCTTGAGGCGCTGCTCGCGCTGATCGGCGGCTGCTCGGCGCTCGCGCTGTACGCGTCGTTCGCCTGGCTCGGCGGCTCCCGGTACGTGCTGGTCGCTTTCTCACTCGCCATCGGGGTGCTCATCGGCGCCGAGATACCGCTGCTGATGACACTGATCCAGCGCATCTCGCGCCGGGACGACCAGGACGCGGGCGGCACGGTCGCGGACCTCTTCGCCGCCGACTACGTCGGGGCGCTGGTCGGCGGTCTCGCCTTTCCCTTTCTGCTGCTGCCGTGGCTGGGGCAGCTCACCAGCGCGCTGCTCACCGGCGCGGTGAACACGGTGGTGGGCGGGGTGCTCGTGCTGTGGCTCTTCGGCCGCGATCTGACGTGCCGTGAGCGGCTCCTGCTGATCTCCGCCAACGCCGCCGTACTGTGCGTGCTGGCCACGGCCACGGCTCTGGTCGACGACTTCGAAAGGTTCGCCCGCCACGCCGTCTACGGCGACCGGGTACGCGTCGCCGTCCAGACGTCCGTGCAGGAAGTGGTGCTGACCGGCCGCCGGGACGAGCCGCCCGACCTGTTTCTGGACGGGCGGCTGCGGATCAGCGGGCGCGACGAGTGCCGCTACCACCAGGCCCTGGTCCACCCGGCCATGCGCGGGCCCCACGCGCGTGTGCTCATCCTCGGCGGAGGCGACGGGCTCGCGGCCCGGGAGGTCCTGCGGTACGACGACGTGGAGTCCGTGACCGTCGTCGAGGTCGACCCCGGTGTCGTACGTCTCGCCCGCACCGACCCGGCCCTGACCCGGCTCAACGGGCACGCGTACGGCGACCGCCGGGTCCGCGTCGTGCACGCCGACGCCTTCCACTGGCTCAGGACCGCGCCGCACACCTCGCCGTACGACGTGATCATCTCCGATCTGCCGCACCCGGGCATCACGGCCGGCACCAAGCTGTACTCGGAGGAGTTCTACGGCCTCACCGCGCGCGTCCTCGCCGACCGCGGCCGCCTGGCCGTCCACGCCGGTCCCATGCGGGCCCGGCCGCACACGTACTGGACGGTGGACGCCACCCTGCGGGCCGCAGGGTTCACCACCCGCCCCTACGGCGTCACCGGTCGGCCGGCCGGCTTCGCGGGCGGCCCCGACCGGTCGGCGGGCGAGCCCCCGCGCGCCCCGCACGACTGGGGACTCGTCCTGGCCGCGCCGGCCGCCGCCCGCTCCCCGGAGCCCCTCCCGCTTGGTCTCTCGCCCGCCGCGCCGCCCCGGGACGTGCCGACCGTGGCCGCCCTGGAGGCGGGGGCGCGCCGCGCCGAGCGGTCCCGGCTGCCCGGGCTGCCGCCTTCGACGCTGATGCACCCGCGCTACGGCTGACCGGCGCGCCGGGCGGGGCCGAGAGGGGGCCGGTTCCTGGCCGGACGGCATCGGTGTCGCGAGGAACGGGGACGGGACGGCCGGGCGTGGGTAGGCTCGACTTCCATGGAGCATGAGGTGTTCGTTCCGGTTGCCGTACAGACCCTCCGTGACGTGCTGGCGGACTCCGCCCGAGTCGCCCGCTGCGTCCCAGGGCTCCAACAGGACGCGGACGCGTCGGCCGGCCCGCTGTCGGGCCGCCTCAAGCTGCGCGTCGGCGGGCACACCATCACCTACCGGGGCGCGCTGCGCGTCGTCGTCCGGGACGACGGCGCGTACGACGTCGAGGGCGAGGGCACCGAGGTGCGTGGCGGCGGCGGTGTGAAGGTCGCACTGACGGCCCGGCTCGACCCGGCCGAGGACGGCACGACCCTGGCGTTCACCGGGACCGCGAGCGCGGAGGGCCGCCTGGCCGACCTCCCGGACGACGCCGTGACGTCGGCGGCGCACCGCCTGCTGGACCGATTCGCCGAGTCGCTCGCCGAGACGGCGGGGGAGGGTGACCAGGGCGCCGCTGATACCGGCCCTGCCGACAGGAGCACCGAGAAGGCGGCCGGTGGGGCGGCCGAGGCGGACCGCGCGGACGACGTGGCCGAGGCGGACGTCGAGGAGGTGGACGAGGGCGTGGACGACGAGGACGTGGACGACGAGGACGTGGACGACGACGGCGTCGACGACGGCGTCGACGAGGACCTCGCCGACGACTCCGACGCGCGGCGCCCGACCGTGTTCGACGCCCCCGTACCGCCGTCCTCCCTCGACCCGTTCGCCGTCGACGACTTCCCGCTCGACGAGACCGCCCCCGACGAGCCACCGGCCGAGGCCGCGCACGCCCGGCGGACCATGATCGGGCGCAGTGCCGAGGAGGTCGACCACGCCCCTCCGCGCGGCCGCTACGCGCCGGTGCCGGGTCCGGACACCACGTCCGCCTCCAGCGCGCTGCGCTGGCTCGCCCCCGCCGCCGCGCTCGCTCTCGCCTCGGCGGTGGTCGTGGGCCGTGCGCTGCGCCGCCGCCGGTAGCCGCGGGCGCACGTAGGGTCGGCGGTGTGAGCATGAGTGAAGAGGACATCCGGCTGGCCGCCGGAGACGTCGAGTTGACCATCACGCCGGCGAACGGCTGCCGCATCAGCGGACTCCGGATCGGCGGCGGCGAACTGCTGCGCCAGGGCGAGCGGTACGGCTGCTTTCCCATGGTGCCGTGGTGCGGCCGCACCGCGCACGGCCGCTTTCTGAACGGCGCGACCGAGCACCGGCTGCCGCTCGACGCGCCGCCCCACGCGATGCACGGCACCGGCCGTGACACCGCCTGGCGCACGGCTCGCGCCGACAAGACGGAGGCGGTGTTCACATACGACCTGGCCGACCCGTGGCCGTATTCCGGGCGGGTCACCCAGATGTTCGAGCTGACCGACTCCTCGCTCACCCTCCGGCTGGGCGTCGAGACATACGGCGACTCCTTCCCGGCGCAGGCCGGCTGGCACCCGTGGTTCAACCGCAGGCTCGGCGGCGGGAGCGGCGACAGCGGCAGCGGCAGCGGCAGCGGCACCGGCAGCGGCAGTGAGGACGTGACGCTGGACTTCACGCCCGCGTGGCAGGAGGAGCGCGGTGAGGACCACCTCCCCACCGGCCGCCGCATCCCGCCCGAGCCCGGCCCGTGGGACGACTGCTTCGGCATGCCCGACGGCGTCGACGTCACCCTCACCTGGCCCGGGCGGCTGGAGCTGAAGGTCACCAGCCGCACCCCGTGGGTCGTCGTGTACGACGAGCAGGAGGCCGCCGTCTGCGTCGAGCCGCAGTCGGGGCCGCCGAACGGGCTGAACACCGCGCCGCGCCTGGTGACGCCCATCGACCCGCTGGAGATCGAGACGACCTGGACCTGGCGCCGCCTCTGAGCGGCGTCGTGCCGGGCTCGGCTTAAGCTCGTGGGCATGACTGACGTACGAGCCGATCTGCTCCAGCAGATCAAGGACAAGGCCGTGGTGCACGGCAAGGTGACCCTCTCCTCGGGTCTGGAGGCCGACTACTACGTCGACCTGCGCCGGATCACGCTGGACGGCGCCGCGTCGCCGCTCGTCGGTCAGGTCATGCTCGATCTGACCGCCGACCTCGAGTTCGACGCGGTGGGCGGTCTGACCCTGGGCGCCGACCCGGTCGCCACGTCGATGCTGCACGCGGCCGCCGCGCGCGGCCGAACCCTGGACGCGTTCGTCGTCCGCAAGGCCGCCAAGGCCCACGGCATGCAGCGCCGCGTCGAGGGCCCGGACATCAAGGGCCGCCGCGTCCTGGTCGTCGAGGACACCTCCACCACGGGCGGCTCTCCGCTCACCGCCGTCGAGGCGGTCCGCGAGGCCGGTGCCGAGGTCGTCGCGGTCGCGACGATCGTGGACCGGGCGACCGGCGCGGCCGAGAAGATCAGCGAGACGGCGGGGGTGCCGTACCGGTACGCGTACGCCCTGGACGAGCTGGGTCTCGCCTGAGCCGGGCGCCCGCCCGGCCCCGCCCCACCTCCGACCGGCTTATGCCTGACCTACGCCTGACCTGCGCCTTCTCCGACGGGTGGGTCGTTTCACGTGAAACGACCCACCCGTCACGCATGCCTCGGCAGTCCAGGGGGAGGACACTGCGGGGCGGTCTGGAAAGATAGATGCGACGATGACGTCGCCCCCAGGTCAGGGATCAGCCACGCACGCAACCGCAGATCACAAGGAGCGGACAGATGCCCATCGCAACCCCCGAGGTCTACAACGAGATGCTCGACCGGGCGAAGGCAGGCAAGTTCGCCTACCCGGCCATCAACGTGACGTCGTCGCAGACTCTGCACGCCGCCCTGCGCGGCTTCGCGGAGGCCGAGAGCGACGGCATCATCCAGATCTCGACCGGTGGCGCGGAGTTCCTGGGCGGCCAGTACAGCAAGGACATGGTGACGGGCGCGGTGGCCCTGGCCGAGTTCGCGCACATCGTCGCCGCGAAGTACGACATCACGGTGGCGCTCCACACCGACCACTGCCCGAAGGACAAGCTGGACGGCTACGTCCGCCCGCTGCTGGCCGTCTCCGCCGAGCGTGTGGCCAAGGGTGAGAACCCGCTCTTCCAGTCGCACATGTGGGACGGCTCGGCCGAGACCCTCGCCGACAACCTGGCCATCGGCCAGGAGCTGCTCGCGCAGGCCGCCGCCGCGAAGATCATCCTTGAGGTCGAGATCACCCCGACCGGTGGCGAGGAGGACGGCGTCACCCACGAGATCAACGACGAGCTGTACACCACGGTCGACGACGCGATCCGCACCGCCGAGGCGCTCGGCCTGGGCGAGAAGGGCCGCTACCTGCTGGCCGCCTCCTTCGGCAACGTCCACGGCGTCTACAAGCCGGGCAACGTCGTGCTCCGCCCCGAGCTGCTGAAGGACCTCCAGCAGGGTGTGTCCGAGCGCTTCGGCAAGACCGACCCGTTCGACTTCGTCTTCCACGGCGGCTCCGGCTCCACGGCGGAGGAGATCGCCACCGCCCTGGAGAACGGCGTTGTCAAGATGAACCTCGACACCGACACGCAGTACGCCTTCACCCGTCCGGTCGCGGACCACATGTTCAAGAACTACGACGGCGTCCTGAAGGTCGACGGCGAGGTCGGCTCGAAGAAGACCTACGACCCGCGCACCTGGGGCAAGGTGGCCGAGGCGAGCATGGCCAAGCGCGTCACCGAGGCGTGCCAGTCGCTGCGCTCGGCGGGCACGAAGCTGAAGTAGGCGTCGGCAGTCACCGGCCGGGCCCGGCACCGCACAGCGCGGTGCCGGGCCCGCTTCATGAGGAGGGGAACGATGACGTACGACTTCGACACACCGGTGGACATCCGGGGTACCGGATCGTTCCAGTGGGACGTCCTTCCGGCGGCGTACGGGGTGCCGGACCTGATTCCGTTCACCATCTCCGACATGGACTTCCGGTCGCCGCCCGAGGTGCTGGAGGCACTCCAGCGGCGCATCGCGCGCGGCGTCTTCGGCTACACCGACTGGCGGTACACCGGCTTCCCGGAGGCCGTGCGCGACTGGTACGGCGCGCGGCACGGCGTGGCGGTCGACCCCGAGGCGCTCGTGTACGGCCCGTCCGTGGTGAACGAGCTGGCGCAGCTGCTGCGCATATGGACCCGGCCGGGGGACGGCGTGGTGGTCCACACCCCGACGTACGACGGGTTCATCAAGGCGCTGACCGGGCTCGGCCGGGAGCTGCGGGGCGTCCCGGTCGGTGACGCCGAGGCCCTGGAGCGGGAGCTGGCGCGGCCCGACAGCCGGGTGCTGCTGCTCTGCTCGCCGCACAACCCGACCGGCCGGGTGTGGACGGAGACGGAGCTGAAGGGGTTCGCGGCGCTGGCGGAGGCGCACGGTGCCGCCGTCATCAGCGACGAGATCCACGCGGACCTCGCCCACGACGGCCACCGCCATGTGCCGTGGCTGTCCGTGGCCCGGCCGGGCGGCCGCTGGGCGCTCATCACGTCGGCCTCGAAGGCGTTCAACTTCCCGGCGCTGACCGGCGCGTACGGGGTGATCGGCGACCCGGACGACCGGGCCGCCTTCGTCGGCAGGATGGAGCGGGGCGAGGGCCTCGGGTCGCCCGCCGCGCTCGCTCTGACCGCGCACGTCGCCGCGTACCGGCACGGTGCCGCGTGGCTGGATCAGCTGCGCGGCTACGTCGTGGGCAATCTGCGGCTGCTCGCCGACCGGCTGGAGGACGCCTTCCCGGGCCGGGCCCTGTACGCGCCGCCGCAGGCCGGCTACCTGGCGTGGCTGGACCTGCGGCCGCTGGGCGTGGACGACGAGGCGCTGAACGACGCGCTGATCGCGGACGAGAGGGTGGCCGTCAGGCCGGGCGCGGTGTACGGCGCGAAGGGACATGTGCGGGTCAACCTCGGCTGCCCCCGTGCCAAGGCCGAGCGGGGCATCGACGCGCTGACCCGCACACTGACCCGTCTGGCGTCGTAGCGGGCCCGTCGTAGGAGACTGGGGCCATGACCATTCACGAGAACCTTCTGGGGGGACCGCCCCCCACCCACCTGCCCGACGACCCGGAGCCGCGCGAACTGCTGGCGTCCGGGGCCGCGCCCGAGGAGGTCGCCGCGAAGTACCCGTCGTCCTCGCTCGCCTGGGCGCAGCTCGCCGACGTGGCGTACGAGGGCGGCCGTGTCGTCGAGTCGTACGCCTACGCCCGCACCGGCTACCACCGGGGCCTGGACGCCCTGCGCCGCAGCGGCTGGAAGGGCCACGGCCCGGTGCCGTGGGAGCACGAGCCGAACCGGGGCTTCCTGCGCGCCCTGCACGCGCTCGCGCGCGCCGCGCAGGCGATCGGTGAGCAGGAGGAGTACGAGCGCTGCTCGACGTTCCTGCGCGACTCGTCGCCGCTGGCCGCCGACACGCTCGGCTGACGGCTCCGGCGCCGACACGCGCGGCTGACGGCTCCGGCGCCCGCCAGGCTGACGCGCCCTTGACATGACCGGCCGGTACGATCGCACAGATCATCGATTCACGGCCGGGCCTCCCCCGCACCCGGCCGCGCCAGGGGGAGAGGTCTGTCTTGGGGAAGCGTGGAGCCGCCGCGCCGCGTACACGTCGTCGCCGCGGTGGCGGCCGGGGCCGTAACCGACGTCGGCCGCTCGGCCGCATACTGCTGGGCGGTGTCGCTCTCGGGGTCATGGCCCTGGGCGGCGGCGCCGCCCTCGCCCACTGGCAGAGCGGCGGGCCCGAGGGCGACCGCCCGCTCGCCGTGTCGTCGGCCGGGCCGGACGCGCGGGCGCAGGAGTCGCCGGACGCCTCACCCTCCCCGAAGGCCGGGGGCAGGGCGTCCGCGTCGCCGTCCCCGTCGGTGTCCCCCAGCCCGGCCCCGAGCCGCAGCCCCGGCCCGTCGGTGTCCTCCGTGCCGTCCTCCGGGCCCGGGACCTTCACCACCGCGAAGGCGTCCGGTGAGCAGGCCGGCACCGGCACGCCCCGCCGCTACCGCGTCCAGGTCGAGGACGGCATCGGCCTCTCCGCCACCGACGCCGCCCACCAGATCGAGGAGATCCTCGCCCACCCGCAGGGCTGGGCCGCGCACGGCCGCGGCGCCTTCCAGCTCGTCTCCGAGAACGCCGACTTCGTCATCCGGATCGCCACCCCGAAGACCGCCGACAGGCTCTGCCTCGCGCAGGGCCTCGACACCAGGGGCGAGTACAACTGCGAGACCACCGAGGGTGTCGTCGTCAACCTCAAGCGGTGGATGCTCGGCTCGCCGACCTTCTCCGGTACCCCCGCCGAGTACCGGCATCTGATCATCAACCATGAGATCGGTCACGAGATCGGCATCCGCACGCATATGGCCTGCCCGGGCCCGGGCAGGCTCGCGCCTGTGATGATGCAGCAGATCAAGGGCCTGAAGGGGTGCGTCTCCAACGCCTGGCCGTACGACAAGGACGGCCGTTACATCACCGGGCCGATCGTGCCATGATGCGACCGGGACCGCGTGTGCCGTCTGCGCCGCCCGGTCCCGAGGGGACCGGAGCTCCACCCCCGTACGGAAGGAGCGGACCGCTACCCGGTAGAACGCATTGACGGAGACAGCGATGTCTACTTCGCCTACCGGCGCTGCCCCCGAGACCGGTTCGGACATGCCGAACCTGGACTTCGCGGGCACCACACCCTACGAGGACTACGTCCAGGCGGACGTCCTCACCCATCTCCAGCACCTGCGCTCCGACGACCCCGGGGAGATGGTCTTCCTGGTGACCACCCAGGTCATGGAGCTGTGGTTCACCGTCGTCGTCCACGAGTGGGAGACCGCGAGCCGCGCCCTGCGCGAGGACCGCGTCCCCGACGCGATGGCCGCCCTTCGGCGCTCGGCGCACGAGCTGGAGGCCCTCAACGCCTCCTGGAACCCGATCGCCCGCCTCACGCCCGCCCAGTTCAACGCCTACCGCAGCGCGCTGGGCGAGGGCTCCGGCTTCCAGTCCGCCATGTACCGCCGGATGGAGTTCCTGCTGGGCGACAAGTCCGCGTCGATGCTGGTCCCGCACCGCGGTGCGCCCCGCGTCCACGCCGAGCTGGAGAAGGCGCTCGCCGAGCCCAGCCTGTACGACGAGGTGCTGCGGCTCCTCGCCCGGCGCGGGCTGCCCGTGCCGGCGGAGGTCCTGGAGCGGGACCTGACCCAGCGGTACGAGCCGTCGCCCCAGGTCGAGGACGTCTGGGTCGGCCTCTATGCCGCCCCCGAGGAGCACGACGAGCTCGTCCAGCTCGGCGAGGCCCTCACCGATGTCGCCGAGCTGGTGTGGCGCTGGCGCAACGACCACCTGGTCGCCACCCGGCGCGCGATGGGCTCCAAGACCGGCACGGGCGGCTCCGCCGGGGTCGCCTGGCTGGAGAAGCGCGCCCGCAAGAACGTCTTCCCCGAGCTGTGGACGGCGCGCAGCCATGTCTGAGCCCCTGCGCACGCGCGCCGCGGCGCTCGACGCCGCCGACCCGCTGGCCAAGCGCCGTGAGCTGTTCGCCCTCGACGACGGCGTCGTCTACCTGGACGGCAACTCGCTCGGCGCGCTGCCCCGCCACGTACCCGGCCGTATGGCCGACGTCATCACCCGCGAGTGGGGCGAGCTGCGCATCCGCTCCTGGGACGAGAGCGGCTGGTGGACCGCGCCCGAGCGGATCGGGGACCGTGTCGCCCCGCTCGTCGGCGCCGCGCCGGGACAGGTCGTCGTCGGCGACTCGACCAGCGTCAACGTCTTCAAGGCGCTGGTCGGAGCCGTACGGCTGGTGGACGACGAGAGCCGCGACGAGATCGTGGTCGACGCGACGACGTTCCCCACCGACGGGTACATCGCCGAGTCCGCCGCCCGGCTGACGGGCCGGCGCCTCGTCCCCGTCGCCCCCGGCGAGGTCGCCGAGGCCGTCGGGCCGCGTACGGCCGCCGCGCTGGTCAACCACGTCGACTACCGCACCGGCCGCCTCCACGACCTGCCCGGCATCACCGCCGCCGTGCGGGCCGCGGGCGCCCTCGCGGTGTGGGACCTGTGCCACAGCGCGGGCGCCCTCCCGGTCGGCCTGGACGCGCACGGCGTGGACCTGGCCGTCGGCTGCACATACAAGTACCTCAACGGCGGGCCCGGCTCGCCCGCGTATCTGTACGTCGCCGCCCGCCACCAGCCGCGCTTCGACTCCCCGCTGCCCGGCTGGAACTCGCACGCCGACCCCTTCGCGATGACCCCCGGGTACGCGGCGGCGGACGGCGCCCTGCGCGGCCGGGTCGGTACGCCCGACATCCTGTCGATGCTGGCGCTGGAGGCGGCGCTGGACGTGTGGGACGGCGTGGCGATCGAGGAGGTGCGGGCCAAGAGCCTCGCCCTGACGGACTTCTTCCTGGAGTGCGTAAGGGCGTATGTCCCCGACGGCCGGCTCACCTCCCTCACACCGGCCGCACACGAGGAGCGCGGCAGCCAGGTCGCGCTGGCCTGCGCCGACGCCCCGGCCGTGATGAAGGTGCTGATCGAACGCGGCATCGTCGGCGATCTGCGCCGCCCTGACGTGCTGCGTTTCGGCTTCACACCGCTGTACGTCGGGTTCGCCGACACCGAGCGCGCGGCGCGCGTGCTCGCGGAGGTGTGCGCCGAGGCGGATACGGGAGCGCGTTCGCCGCGATAGCGCCGGTGTTCGAGCCGACCTGCGGGGGCGTCAGTCCTGATACGGTCCCCGCAGGTCAGGCCAATTCGGCCCCGTCACCGAAAGGTTGAGCACCCATGCCCGACCCCGCCGCGCGCGACGCCGCCGAGGAGGCGTCGGCCCTGTCGCATCCGGCCGTCGCCCCCGACTCCACCGCCCCGTACGGTGAACACCCCGACCAGATCGTCGACTTCTACGCGCCCCGGGACCGGCGCGACCGGGTGCCGCTCGTGGTCGTCCTGCACGGCGGGGCCTGGCGGGCGCCGTACGACCGGCGGCACATCTCCCCTTTCGCGGACTACCTCGCCCGGCGCGGGTTCGCCGTCGCCAGCGTCGAGTACCGGCGCGGCGGCGAGGTCCCGGTGCCCCGGGGTGCCGACCCCGTGGCCGGGCGCTGGCCCGAGACGTTCGACGACGTGGCGGCGGCACTGGACGCGCTGCCCGCGCTGGCCGCGGCGCACCTGCCGCAGGCCGACCCGCGCCGTACGGTCGTCACCGGCCACTCCGCGGGCGGCCACCTCGCCCTGTGGGCCGCCGCCCGGCATGTCCTGCCCGCGGGCACCCCCTGGCGGCTGCCCGCCCCGCCCGAGCTGCGCGGCGTCGTCGCCCTCGCCCCGATCGCCCACTTCGAGCGGGCCGTGGAGCTGGGCGTGTGTGGCGGGGCGGTCACCCAACTGCTGGGCGGAGAGCCCGACTTCAAGGCCCGGGCCGCCGCGACGGACCCGTCCGCGCTGCTTCCCACGGGCATCGCCACAGCCGTGGTCCAGGGTCGCGAGGACACCGTCGTACCGCTGCCGGTCGCCGAGGCGTACGCCGACGCGGCGGCGAGGGCGGGCGAGATGGTCGGGCTGACACTGCTGGACGACGTGGGCCACTTCCCGCTGATCGACCCGGCGGCGGACGCGTGCGCGGTGGTGGCGGAGGAGATCGCGCAGCTGGCGTGGTAGCCGGCAGCGGCCCCCGAGCCCCCGAGCCCCCGAGCCCCGGCTCCGAGCCCTGGGAAGCGCCGCATCCCCGGAAGCGCCGCGTCCCCGGAAGCCGCGCAGTCGCAGTCCGGAAGCCGCGCAGTCCGGAGCCCGCGGACCTCTGCCCCCGCGGCCGGCGTAGCCGCAGGTCGTCGCACGTAGTCCTCAGGACGGACGTCCCAGAACCCCTCTCCAAGCCGACGCCGTGGGCAGGTGGTCCCCGTACCGTGGCCGACGTGACCGAGACGACGCAGCGCTTCTCCGCCCCCGACGGCAGCAGCAGCCGCAGCCCCGAGTTCCACCACGCCATGGGTGTGCTCCAGGGCCTGCGCCAGGAGCTGTTCCACGACGCCCTCGCCTACCGGCCCCTGCCGCCGATGGCCACGGACGGCCCCGTGACGCGGCGGCTACCGGGGCGGATACGCCAGTACGCGGCGTGGACCCCGCACGCCCTCGTGGTGGGGGCGGCTCTGGTGCTCCTCGCCATCGAGTACGACTCCGGGGGAGTCTTCTTCCCGGCCGGGCTCGTCCCCGCGGCGGCCGTCGTCCTGACGCTGGTGCGGCCGGTCGCCGCGTTCTGGGCGTCCCTCGCGGCCACGCCCGTGTACGGCTTCTTCGCAGGCGAGTGGGCGGGCTGGCCGTGGTCGCCCACCACCTTCTTCTCACACCTCGTCGTGCTGACCGTCGTCGCCGCCCGGACCCGGCCGCGTACCGCCGCGTGGATGTGGGCGCTCACCGGGCTGTACGGCATGTTCGCCGGGTCGCTCTTCGGCAGCGACTACGGCAGCAACACCGCCCCGCTGCTCTTCGCCTCCGCGCTCGCGCTGCTCGGCGTCACCGTCCTGCATGTGCGCCGCGAGGCGCGGCAGGAGGTCACCGCGGAACGCACCGTCACCGCGCAGGAACGCTCCATGCGCACCCTCCTGGAGGAGCGCACCACCATCGCCCGTGAGCTGCACGACGTGGTCGCCCACCACATGTCGGTCGTCGCCATCCAGGCGGAGGCCGCCCCGTACCGCGTGGAGAACCCGCCGCCCGAGCTGGAGCAGGCGTTCGTGACGATCCGCGAGAACGCGGTGGCAGCCCTCACCGAGCTGCGGCGCGTCCTCGGTGTCGTACGCGCCGAGGACTACGAGGCCCCCGACGCCCCGCAGCCCACCCTCGCCGACCTCGACGGGCTCCTGGCCAACGTCCGGGACGCCGGGCTGACCGTGGACAAGGCGGTGACCGGCGCGGTACGGGACCTGCCGCAGGGCGTGGAGCTGTCGGCGTACCGCATCGTGCAGGAGGCGCTCAGCAACGTACTGCGGCACGCGCCTGGCGCGGCGGCGAGCGTGGAGATCGGCTACGTCCTGGGCGGGCTCGGCCTGCGCGTCGTGAACGGCCCCGCGCGCGGCCTCGTCAAGCCCTCGCCCGGCGCCGGCCACGGCATCACCGGCATGCGTGAACGCGTGGCCATGCTGAACGGCGAACTGACGGCCGGCCCGACGGAGGACGGCGGGTACGAGGTGGCGGCGTTCGTCCCCGTCGCGAAGGAGGAGGCGCCGTGACGATCGGAGTCCTGGTCGTGGACGACCAGATGATGGTGCGGGAAGGCTTCTCCGTCCTGCTGAACGCGATGCCGGACATGGAGGTGATCGGCGAGGCCGTCAACGGGCGGGAGGCGGTCCGGCAGGTCGCGGAACTGCGTCCGGACGTCGTCCTGATGGACATCCGCATGCCGGAGATGAACGGCATCGACGCGACACGGGAGATCGTCGCGGCGGACGGCGACGCGAAGGTACTCGTCCTGACCACCTTCGACCTGGACGAGTACGTCTACCAGGCGCTGCGCGCCGGCGCGTCGGGCTTCCTGCTGAAGGACGCGTCGGCGAGGCAGCTGGCGGACGGGGTACGGGTGGTGGCGGCGGGCGAGGCGTTGCTGGCGCCGACGGTGACGAGGCGCCTGATCACCGAGTTCGCCAAGCGCGCGGAGTCGCCGCGGCCGGCGGCGCTCTCCCAGGTCGGTGACCTCACGGAACGCGAGACCGAGGTCCTGGTCCTGATCGCCCAGGGCCTGTCCAACGCCGAGATCGCGTCCCACCTGGTGGTGGCGGAGTCCACCATCAAGACCCATGTGAGCCGCATCCTGGTGAAGCTGGGCCTCCGGGACCGCACGCAGGCGGCGGTGTTCGCGTACGAGGCGCGACTGGTCACCCCGGGCTAGCCAGGTCGTGTCCGGCGGATCATGCCTGGGCCGCGGGGTCAAGGGCACCCGGCTCGGATGTCGGCATGATCCGCCGGACACTCCTGGGTCCGCTCCCGTCGCCGCTGGGGTAGCGTCCGCGCATGGACACGACGTTCGACCCCTGGGCGGCCGGGTTCGTCGCCGACCCGTACCCGGCGTACGCGGCGCTCCGGGACAAGGGCCGGGTGCACTGGTTCGAGGGCAGCCGGCAGCACCTCGTGCCCCACTTCGCGGACGTCTCCGCGCTTCTGCGCGACCGGAGGCTGGGGCGGACGTATCTGCACCGTTTCACGCACGAGGAGTTCGGGCGGACCGCGCCGCCGCACGAGCACGAGCCGTTCCATGTGCTGAACGGGAACGGGCTGCTGGACCTGGAGGCCCCGGACCACACCAGGATCCGCCGCCTGGTGTCCAAGGCGTTCACCCCGCGCACCGTCGACCGGCTCCGCCCCACCGTCGCGCGGCTGGCGGCCGAGCTCGTGGACGACCTGCTCGCGGACGGCGGTGGCGACCTCCTGGCCCGGGTGGCCGAGCCCCTCCCCGTCGCCGTCATCGCCGAGATGCTGGGCATCCCCGCCCCCGACCGTCACCTCCTGCGCCCCTGGTCCGCCGCCATCTGCGGGATGTTCGAGCTCAATCCGGACGACGAGACCGCGCGCCGGGCCGTCACGGCCTCCGTGGAGTTCTCCGCCTACCTGCGCGGTCTCATCGCCGAGCGCCGCCGGCACCCCGGCGACGACCTGGTCTCCGCGCTCATCGCCGCCCACGACGAGGGCGAGAGACTCAGCGAGCAGGAGATGATCTCCACCTGTGTGCTGCTCCTCAACGCCGGACACGAAGCCACGGTGAACACCACCGTCAACGGCTGGTGTACCCTCTTCCGGCACCCCGAGCAGCTCGCCGCCCTCCGCGCCGGAGACATCTCGCTGTCCACAGCTGTGGAAGAACTGCTCCGCTACGACACCCCGCTCCAGATGTTCGAGCGCTGGGTGCTCGACGACATCCGGATAGGTGATGTCACCGTGCCTCGCGGGTCCGAAGTCGCCCTGCTCTTCGGTTCGGCCAACCGCGACCCCGCCCGGTTCGCCAAACCCGACCGCCTCGACCTCACCCGCGCCGACAACCCGCACATCACCTTCGGCGCCGGCATCCACTACTGCCTGGGCGCGCCCCTGGCCCGGCTGGAGCTCACCGCCTCGTTCGGTGAGCTCCTGCGCCGGGCCCCGGGGATGAATCTCGTCAGGGAGCCGGAGTGGCAGCCGGGTTATGTGATCCGGGGGCTCAAGGAACTGCTGGTCACGGTGTGACTCTCACGAGGTGACACTCACGGTGTGACCCTCATGAGGTGATGATGTCGCGCCGTCGCAGCCCCACCAGCCCCGCCGCGACCAGCACCACCGCGCCCGCCAGCAGCACCAGCACCGGCGCCCAGGCCATCTCGGCGCCCGGCAGCTTCGGCAGGTGTCCGAAGGGCGACAGGTTCAGGACGGACTGCGGCAGGTTCAGCGCCGGGCCGATCCAGCCGATGGCCAGCGACAGGCCCGCCACGCCCCACGCCGCGACCGCCGCCTTCGGGAACGCGCCGTGCAGCAGCACCGCAAGCCCGCCCAGCAGCCACACCGCCGGCAACTGCACCGCCGCCGCGCCCAGGACCGGGCCGAGGTCCTTCCCGTACGAGACGTACATGCCGACCCCAGCCGCGAGCATGATCAGCACCGCCCCGGCGAACGCGATCACCAGGTGCCCGGCCGCCCAGCGCAGCCGACCGACCGCGTTGGCCAGCACCGGCTCCGCGCGCTGCGAGGTCTCCTCGCTGTGCAGCCGCAGCACCGACCCGACCGTGTACAGCGACGCGACCATCCCGAACATGCCGAGCAGCGCCGCCAGGAACGCATCCGTCAGCGCGCGTCCGCCGCCCATCCGCTCGAAGATCTCGCGGGCCTGTTCGTTGTCCCCGACCAGGTCCGCCGCGCCCTCGACGATGCCGCCGAAGACGATGCCCGCCACCAGGAAGCCGAGCGTCCAGCCGAGCAGCCCGCCGCGCTGGAGGCGCCACGCCAGTCCGCCCGCCGTCGCCAGCCGTCCCGCGGCGGGGCCGGGACGTGCGGGCAGGAAGCTCATGCCGACGTCGCGGCGGCTCGTCAGCTCGTACGCCACGAGGCCCTGCACCAGGACGGCCGCCGTGAGCAGCAGCAGCACCCACCAGTGGTCGCCCGCGAACGCCCGGACGTTCTCAGCCCAGCCGACCGGCGACAGCCAGGTCAGTACCGACCCGCCGTCGGCCCGCCCCGCGTCGCCCGCGGCGCGCAGGATGAAAGCGAAGCCCAGCACCGCCGACGTCAGGCCCTTCGCCAGCCGGGCGCTCTCCGTGAGCTGCGCGACGATCGCCGCCATCGTGGCGAAGACCATGCCGGTCAGCCCGACCGCGAGGCCCAGCGCGAGCGCGCTGCCCGCGCCACGGCCCGCCAGACCGGCCGTGATGATCAACGTCAGGGCCGTATTGCCGACGAGTGCGGTCAGGAGGGCGGCGGTGAGGGGTGCCCGTCGGCCGACCATCGCGGACGACAGCAGCTCCTGGCGGCCGGTCTCCTCTTCCTCGCGGGTGTGCCGTACGACGACGATCAGGCTCATGACCGCCGCGAGGACCGCCGCGAACACCCCGAACCGCCAGGCCACCAGCGCGCCCGTCGAGTCGCCGAACACCGGCCCGTACAGGGACCGCAGCGAGCTGTTGGCGCTCATGGTCGCGGCGACCTGGGCGCGCTTGGCGGGCGTGTCGTACAGGGCCTCGATGGACGAGCCGCCGCTGACGACCATGGTGCCGAGGACCAGCACCCAGAGGGGCAGCATGATCCGGTCGCGGCGGAGGGCGAGCCGCAGCAGGGCGCCGGTGCCGGCGAGGTGGCGGGCGCCGCCGCCGGTGCGCCGGGCGGCGGTGACGGTGAGCGTGCTCACTGCTCCACCGCCTCGTCCGTCTCGTGGGCCGTGCCCGTCTCGTCCGTCTCGTCCGTCTCGTTCTCGTAGTGCCGCATGAACAGCTCCTCCAGGGTGGGCGGTGCGCTGGTCAGCGACCGCACCCCGGACTCGGTGAGCGAGCGAAGGACCGCGTCCAGCCGGTCGGTGTCCACCTGGAGCCTCACCCGGTGGCCCGCGACCTCCAGGTCGTGGACGCCGGGCAGCTGCGTGAGCCCGTTGGGCGGCGCGGCCAGCTCGGCCTCGACGCTCGTACGGGTCAGGTGGCGCAGCTCGGCGAGGGAGCCGGACTCGACGGTGCGGCCCCTGCGGATGATGCTGACCCGGTCGCAGAGGCTCTCCACCTCGCTGAGCAGGTGCGACGACAGCAGCACGGTCCGCCCGCGCTCGCGCTCCTCGCGTACGCAGCTCTGGAAGACGCCCTCCATCAGCGGGTCGAGGCCGCTCGTCGGCTCGTCCAGGATCAGTACGTCGACGTCGGAGGCCAGCGCGGCGACCAGGGCGACCTTCTGGCGGTTGCCCTTGGAGTACGTACGGCCCTTCTTCGTCGGGTCCAGCTCGAACCGCTCGATCAGCTGGGCGCGCCGCGCATTGTCCAGGCCGCCGCGGAGCCTGCCGTACAGGTCGATCACCTCACCGCCGGAGAGGTTCCGCCACAGCGTCACGTCACCGGGGACGTAGGCGACGCGGCGGTGCAGCTCGACCGCGTCCTGCCAGGGGTCCTTGCCGAGGAGCCGGGCGGTGCCGGAGTCGGCGCGCAACAGGCCGAGCAGGACCCGGATGGTGGTCGACTTCCCGGAGCCGTTGGGGCCGAGGAAGCCGTGGACCTCGCCGGTCGCGACGGTCAGGTCGAGGCCGGCCAGCGCGTGGGTGCGCCCGAAGGACTTGTGCAGTCCGGCGACGGTGATGGCGTTCGTCATGCTTCGACGCTACGACTGGTTTCACGAATTTGTGAAGTTAAGGAAGCGTATAAAATCGTCCGGTGCGGCGGACGACGGGAGACGATGGGCGCATGGGGAAGGACGACCAGGCCATAGGGGTGCGGGAAAGCGACGAGGAAGCGGTGAGCCGCTTCGTGGAGCGCTTCGCGGGCGAGCTGACGCAGGCCGGGATGCAGCGCATGGCGTCCAGGGTCTTCGCCGCCCTGCTGGTCTCCGAGCAGGCGTCGATGACCGCCGCCGAGCTGGGCGAGCGGCTGAGGGTCAGCCCGGCCGCCGTGTCGGGCGCCGTGCGCTATCTGTCGCAGGTGAACATGATCGGCCGCGAGCGCGACCCGGGCTCCCGCCGCGAGCGGTACGTCCTCCACGACGAGATGTGGTACGAGATCTTCACCCGCCGCGACCAGGTCCTC
Source organism: Streptomyces sp. TRM49041 (assembly GCF_008271805.1). Lineage (GTDB taxonomy): Bacteria > Actinomycetota > Actinomycetes > Streptomycetales > Streptomycetaceae > Streptomyces. Next base: position 173,863 of record NZ_VSRY01000103.1, on the reverse strand, counting down.
GCCCGCTGGGAGAAGACTCTCCGCGAGGGCGCCGAAACGCTGGGCCCGGACACGGCGGCGGGCGCGCGGGTCGCGGAGACTGCGGAGTTCTTCGAGTTCCTCCACAAGGAGATGCTCCAGATCATGATCCGCTGGCGGGAGCACAAGTCCGGCTGATCTCTCACTGGATCATGGACGAGCCGTACGAGATGATGGCCCGATGCCTTACGTTTTACGACGCGTCGCGGGCGTCGCCGTGGTTCTTGCCGGCATCGTCCTCGCCCTCTGGATGACCTTCGGTGCACCCCAGTCATGGACGGAACCCACCAGGCTGTGGCGTATCCCGCTCGGGCTCTCCGCGCTCGGGATGATCAGCGGCGGGACCTGGCTGATGGTTCCCGACCGCGACGACGAGCCTGCCCGGCCGCCGGGGGACACGGCGTAGGTCGTGTCCGGTCGAGCCCGTCCGGCGACTGAGGACGGGCGCGACCTACGCGCCGTCCGTGGACAGCGCCGGGGCCGGTACCAGCAGTGACCAGGACGACGGGCGGACCGTCCATGTGCGCGTGCGGACCGGGCCGCTGATCCGGGTGTCCGCGCAGTAGCGGAAGCCCGTGCCCGACGGGCCGGACACCGTGACCGTGCGCGCCGCCGAGCGCAGCGGTCCCGCCGCCCTGGGGTGCACCACGACCTCCGCGGCGCCGTCCCGGGAGGCGACCGTGACGCCCTCCACCGGGTCGTCCACATCGCTCAGTAGCCGCCCGTCGACCTCCACCCGCAGCCGGTGACCCCGCATGTGCGGCACCCGCACATGCGGCACCGCCGGACCCACCAGGGTGCGCACCAGCGACCGGCACGTGCCCCAAACCGAGGGCGCCGGGGCCATCGGCGGCGACGCCGGCGGCGGGCGCGGGCCGTCCGGGATGCTCAGGCCGCCCACGACGACCCCGCCCCCGTCGTCCACCAGCAGGTCGAGCCGCCGCTCCACCCCGTCCAGCACCACCCGCGCCGCGGTCACCGTGGCCAGCGGAGCCCCCAGCGACGCGGCCAGGGCCACCGTCCCGCGCGGCCCGACCGGCACCAGCGACAGGGCGCCGTCCCCCAGCCGGCCGCCCCGGTGCAGCAGCTCCACGGCACGCACCAGCGCCCGGTCGTCACCGATCACGACGGGCCGCCGGGCGCCCCGCCGCGCCAGAGCCCGTTCGAACTCCTCCGGGGTGTCGGGCAGACACACTTTCGCCGCTGCCCCGCCGCACAGCACGTCCTTCGCGATCCGTACGGATTCGCCGTCGCTGCGGCGCGCGACCGGGTCGATGACCACCAGGAGCTGGTCGGGAGCCGACACCTCGGTCCTTCCTCGGGTAGCATCTTTGTGCAAGAGCCCCTTGCGCTATTGCGCCAGGGGCTTCGTCTATACCGGGGCACCGGTCCAAAGGCTCAGGCTGCTGTCGTACACCGCCGTACGACATTTTCCGCCCCTGGCCTTGGACATGCCCCGCCCGGAAGGGGTGTACGCCTGTGCCCGCACTTGTGCTGCTCGGTGCTCAGTGGGGTGACGAGGGCAAAGGGAAGGCCACCGACCTGCTCGGTGGGTCCGTCGATTATGTGGTGCGCTACCAGGGTGGCAACAACGCCGGTCACACGGTCGTCGTAGGCGACCAGAAGTACGCACTGCACCTCCTCCCCTCCGGGATCCTCTCCCCGGGGTGTACCCCGGTGATCGGGAACGGTGTCGTCGTCGACCCGGCGGTCCTGCTCTCCGAGCTGAGCGGGCTGAACGAGCGAGGCGTCGACACGTCGAAGCTCCTGATCAGCGGTAACGCCCACCTCATCACTCCGTACAACGTCACCCTCGACAAGGTGACGGAACGGTTCCTCGGCAAGCGGAAGATCGGTACGACCGGTCGCGGTATCGGCCCGACGTACGCCGACAAGATCAACCGCGTCGGTATCCGCGTCCAGGACCTCTACGACGAGTCGATCCTCGCCCAGAAGGTCGAGGCGGCCCTCGAGGTCAAGAACCAGCTGCTCGCCAAGCTCTACAACCGGCGCGCCATCGATTCCGCCAAGATCGTGGAGGAGATGCTCCAGTACGCGGAGCAGATCAAGCCGTACGTCGCGGACACCACGCTCATCCTGAACGACGCCATCGACGAGGGCAAGGTCGTCCTCTTCGAGGGCGGCCAGGGCACGCTCCTCGACGTCGACCACGGCACGTACCCCTTCGTTACCTCCTCCAACCCGACCTCCGGCGGTGCCTGCACCGGCGCCGGTGTCGGCCCGACGAAGATCAGCCGGGTCATCGGCATCCTCAAGGCGTACACGACCCGCGTCGGCGCCGGCCCGTTCCCGACGGAGCTGTTCGACGAGGACGGCGAGGCGCTGCGGCGCATCGGCGGCGAGCGCGGTGTCACCACCGGCCGTGACCGCCGCTGCGGCTGGTTCGACGCGGTCATCGCCCGCTACGCCACCCGCGTGAACGGCCTGACGGACTTCTTCCTCACCAAGCTGGACGTCCTGACCGGCTGGGAGCAGATCCCCGTCTGCGTCGCGTACGAGATCGACGGCAAGCGCGTCGAGGAGCTGCCGTACTCGCAGACCGACTTCCACCACGCGAAGCCCGTCTACGAGTACCTGCCGGGCTGGTCCGAGGACATCTCCAAGGCCAAGACCTTCTCCGACCTGCCGAAGAACGCGCAGGCGTATGTGAAGGCCCTGGAGGACATGTCGGGAGCCCCGATCTCCGCCATCGGCGTCGGCCCCGGCCGCACCGAGACGATCGAGATCAACTCGTTCCTGTAGGAGGGCGACGGCTCTCCCTTCGCTTCCCGTACCGCTCGGCCGGCCTCCTCACGGCTGGACCGCGCGGTGCGGGGAGCACTCCAGCTGCTGCTGGCTCGGGATCGCCCCGCAGACCGTGACCGTGCGGGGCGGGGCGTCCGCGCTCACTGCGAGCATCCTGGTGTACGTGTCCCGGTCGATCCGGATGCGCGCCTCCAGCTCCAGGCCCGTCCGCCCCTTGATGCGTACGGTGTCGCCGACCGTGCCGTTCTCGATACGGCCCCACACCGCCTGGCAGGCCGCGCTGTAGCGGAGCTGGATGTGCATCCCGCGCAGCCAGGTGTCGTGCGCGGTGACCGCGTCCCACTGGCAGTCCATGGCCTGCGGGTCGCGTCGCAGGCAGGTGTCCCCACGGCAGCCCACGTCCACCTTCACCGTGGGTGACGAGGCCGGGGCGCCGTGGTCAGCGCCCTGGCCGGCGGCGGTCCGGATGCCGGGCGCGGCGGTGGTGTCGGCGGACATGGTGAGCACCAGACCGGTGGCGACCGAGCCCAGGAGCGCGCCCGCGGCGACATAGCCGAGTACGGCCAGCCGCCGCAGCCGGCGGTGGGGCTCGATCGGGGGCGGCTCCGCACACGGGTCCGCGGGCGGTCGGGCCGCGCCGCGTGGCTCCTGGGGGGCGGGCGCTGCGCCGATACGTTTCAACAGGGACAGCAGCGGCTCCGGGTCCTCCTGTGCCACCTCCGCCAGCTGTTCCACCGCGACGGCGGTCGGCAGCTGCTTGCCGTTGAGGAACCGTTCCCACGACGAGCGGCTGTAGTGCGTACGGTCGGCGAGGCGGCCGAAGCTCAGCCCCGAGGCGTCCTTGATCCGCCGCATCTCCGCGAGCAGCCGGGTCCGCGCGTGGCGCTCGTCCTCGCCGCCGGGTCCCGCCGACGTGTGCTGGGCTTGGTCGTTCAACAGACAGTCCCCGCGTCGTCCCCTGTTCCGGCCCCCTGGCCGACGTGATGGGCATTCTAGGGCGCCGAAACCGGCCGTGTGCGGACTCTGACGAACAGTCACCAGCCCTCTTCCCATGGCGTTCCGCCACGCGGATGGCGTATCCCCGGGACGGCGATGACTGGAGGGAGGGCGGGGTGCCGTGCAGAGTGAGAGGGCGATCGCGTCGTCCGAACACCCCGCCTACTCCTCCGTCTGGAGAGACCCTTGGTATCCATCGATGCGTCCTGGGGCCACAGCCACAGCCACAGCCACAGCCACCGCCACAGCCACAGCCACCGTCACCCGAGCCGCCGTTCCCTCCTCTCCGGCGCGCTCGTCGTCGGTGCCGCCGCGCTGTCCCCGCTCGGCACCGCCGGCCGTGCCCACGCCGCCGGACCCGTGATCGCCGACTGCGCGACCTGGGGCGCCCGCCCGCCGAGCAGCCCCGTCCGGCTCACGGCCACCCGCCCGCACAAGATCCTGGTCCACCACACGGCGACCGCGAACTCCACCGACTACTCGCAGGCGCACGCCTACGCCCTCGCCCGGTCCATCCAGAACGACCACATGAACCGTCCCGGGTGGATCGACAGCGGCCAGCACTTCACCGTCAGCCGCGGCGCGCACATCATGGAGGGCCGCCGCGGCAGCCTGTCGACCCTTCAGGGCGGCACCCGCATGGTCGAGTCCGCGCACTGCACCGGCCAGAACACCGTCGCCATCGGCATCGAGAACGAGGGCACGTACACCAGCGTGAACCCGCGCAGCCGGCAGTACGCGGCGCTCGTCGACCTCTGCGAGCAGATCTGCCGCCGGTACGGGCTGCGCGCCTACCAGATCTACGGCCACCGGGACTTCAACAACACCGCCTGCCCCGGTGACCGCCTCTACGCGCTCCTGCCCCAGCTCCGCCGGGATGTCGCCGCGCGCGTCGGCGGCGACCCGACGGCCCCGGTGTGGCCGGTCGTCCGCGACGGCGACTCCGGGGAGCGGGTGCGCACCCTCCAGTACCTGCTGAGCACGAGAGGCGCCGCGCTGGTCGCCGACGGCCGGTTCGGGCCCGCCACCGAGGCCGCCGTACGGGACTTCCAGACCACCGTGCGCGCGTCCGTGGACGGCATCGCCGGCAACCAGACCTGGAGCCAGCTCAACCTCCCGCTCGCCCGGGGCGCGACCGGGCAGGCGGTGGAGGCCGTGCAGAGCCGGCTGGCGGCCCACTCCCTCCCCACCGCGGTCGACGGGATCTTCGGGTCCGGTACCGAGGCCGGGGTCGAGTCCTTCCAGTCGTCCCATGGCCTGCCGTCCGACGGCGTCGTCGACGCCCGCACCTGGAGCCGTCTGCTCGCGTGAGCTCGCACCCGGCCTTCCACGACGGGAGGGCGGCCCCTCGGAGCCCTTGCGCTCCGAGGGGCCGCCCCGTCCCGTACGCGGACGTGCTCGCCGCGCGTGCTCACACGACGCCGCTCTCCCACCACCAGGACTGGGCGCCGTACGGATACTCGACCCGGCTGTCGACGTGCTGCCAGGAGCCGTTCGCCACTCATCATCGGCGCTGATCCACGCCCCGGGGTGTCCCGCGGCGGGGTCCGGGACAACGTGGGACGGCCGGGACGTGAGACGCCCCGGTCAGGGCCCGGGTCCGTGGCGTACTCGCCGGGCTTCTCGACGGTGACAGATTGCCTGCGCCCGCGAGCACAGCCGTGCGGGTTCAGCTCGTCATGTGGTCGGTCGGCAGACCCGTGGCCGGAGGGGGCGGATCCGGTATCCATGGCTGGTCTAGACCCCTTGACAGGTCCATACCAGTGCGGTGGAGTGACCGCCATTCCCACGCGAAGGAGTGATGACGTGTCACGACGCTTCGGTGCCCTCCTGGCCGCGTTCGCCATGGCGATCGGCCTCACCGCCCTCCTCCCGGCCGCAACCGCGACCGCCGCCGAATGCGCGGCCCCGTGGAGCTCGTCCGCCGTCTACTGGGGCGGCAACACGGCCTCCTACAACGGCCACAACTGGCAGGCGAAGTGGTGGACCCAGAACGAACGCCCCGGTGCGGCGGACGTCTGGGCGGACCAGGGAACCTGCGGCTCCGGAACCCCCGACCCCGGCCCGACGAACCCGGACCCGTCCGGATTCGTGGTGTCCGAGGCGCAGTTCAACCAGATGTTCCCGAACAGGAACCCCTTCTACACGTACAGCGGCCTGAAGGCGGCGCTCGGCGCGTACCCGGCGTTCGCCACGACCGGCGGCGACACGGTGAAAAGGCAGGAGGCCGCGGCCTTCCTGGCCAACGTCGGCCATGAGACGGGCGGTCTGGTCCATGTCGTGGAGCAGAACACCGCCAACTACCCGTACTACTGCGACCGGAACCAGCCGTACGGCTGCCCGGCCGGCCAGGCCGCGTACTACGGCCGTGGCCCGATCCAGCTCAGCTGGAACTTCAACTACAAGGCGGCGGGCGACGCGCTCGGTATCGACCTCCTGAACAACCCGTACCGCGTGGAGCGCGAGGCGGCGGTCGCCTGGAAGACGGCCCTCTGGTACTGGAACACCCAGAACGGCCCCGGCACGATGACCGCCCACAACGCGATGGTCACCGGCGCCGGCTTCGGCCACACGATCCGCGCGATCAACGGCGCCCTGGAGTGCGACGGCAGGAACCCGGCGCAGGTCCAGAGCCGCGTGAGCAAGTACCAGCAGTTCACCCAGATCCTCGGCGTCTCGCCGGGCGGGAATCTGTACTGCTGAAAGCGCTCACTCACAGGAGTGAATTAGGCATATGCACGGAGGGCGGCCACCGGTCCGGTGGCCGCCCTTTCGTGTGGGTGGGGCCGGAAAACAGCAGGTGGGGCCGGGGGTCTGGTTTCCGGCGGCCGGTCGCTCAACGTTCGTATGACTAAATGGAGTTGGCTTGCGTGAACAAAGGAACGTGCGGATAGAGTCACGTCAGCAAAGCGTCATGGCGTCATAGCGCCAAAGAGAAAGCCCCCGCGGTGCGCCAACACCCGAGGGCCAGACACCAGGAGAAACGCCTCCGGATGCGAATCCACCGTACAACGCGCACGCGTAACTTCACCACGGTCGGCAACGAACTCCTCCGTGACCCGAACATCTCGTTCGTGGCCGCCGGAGTTCTCGTGTACCTCCTGAGCCTCCCCGAGGCGGCCTGCGTAGACATCCGCACCCTGGCCAAACGCCGACGTGAGGGCCGTACGCGCATCGGCAGGGCACTCCACGAGCTGGAGGCCGCCGGGTACCTGCGCAGGGAGTCGTACCAAGACCCCCGTACGGGTTACTGGTTGACGACGTACGACGTGTACGACACCCCGTTCGAAGATTCCCCCGCGGCGCCCACGGCGCCCGCGGCGCCGGCTGCCCCGCCCCCCGTCCGGGAACCGGCCCCCGGAAACCCGGACGCCGGAGACGCGGGAGCTCTCCCTCCGGTCGAAAAGACCGGGGTACAAGAACCTCCCTCCCCGTCCCCGACGCCGTCGCGAGCGGTGCAGCTCCTCACGTCCCTGGGGCGGCGGGAGCCGAGGCTCGCGGCGGGGGAGGGCGAGATGGCGAAGCTGGGGCCGCTGGTGGAGGAGTGGTTCGCCGTCGGCGCGACCGAGACGGCGGTCCGAGAGGCCCTGACGGCGGGCCTGCCCGACCCGGTCTACGCACCGGCAGCCTTGCTGGCCGACCGCCTGAAGCGCAAGAAGCCGGCCCCGCGCCCGGAGGCGCCGGTGCGACAGGAGTGCCCCGACTGCGGCCGCCCGACGCGGCCCGGAGGGCCCTGCCGCCACGGCGCGGCCCCGCCGGGGCCCTCACTGCCCGCCCCCGTCGCCGCCTTCGTCGCGGCCACCGGCCGAGGCGCCGCCATGACCCGCGAGGCCCTCAGGCGCGCCGCCGATGCCCTGCCGGGCGCGGAGGCGTCGCCGGGCGCCTGCTGAAGCTCCCGGCCGCGTAGGGCGGCCGGGTCCACCGAAGGGAAGGAGAGCCATGACCATCGCACTCGTGCGCCCGGAAACGGTATACCGTCGGTATACTTTCTATATGGCTGACACCACGATCAAGGTCGACACCGCAGTCCGCGACCGCCTCCAGGAGCTCGCCAGGGAGCGTGGCATCACCATGCGGGAGCTGGTGGCGCAGCTCGCCGGTGCGATGCCCACCAAGGAGGAGCTCGCCGAGCGGCGGGAGGAGACCAAGGCGTACATCGAGGAGCACTTCCTGGGTGAGCCGTACACCGAGGAAGACGCCGAGGCGGGGCAGCGGCTGTGGGCGGACATCGTGTCCGGCCGCGTGGGGGAGGTCCGGTGAAGCAGGACAAGTACCCGCTGCCGAGGGCGGTCGTTCTCGACGAGACCGCCGTGCTCGCCCTGGGCGCCGGTAACCGGATGGCGTCCCGGCTGGTCGTCGAGGCCGAGAACGACGCGACGCTTCGGATCTGCGTGCCCGCCGTGTGTCTGACGGCCGCTGAAGGCGAACGAGCGGGGGTGGCGGAGCACGTAGGGTCGCTGCCCTCCGTTGACATCGAGGCGCTGAACTTCGTGGGCGCGGCCGCGGTGGGCAAGCGCCTGCGCATGTACGGCGACGAGTGGAGCGGGGCGCACGCCGTGCACCTGGCGCAGCCCTCCGTCGAGTGGCCGAGGGGCCGCCCGGTCCTCAGCGGTGACCCCGAGCGGTACCGGGGGACCGGCGTGCGCGTCATCGCCCTGGAGAAGTAGCCCACGCGGGGCGGGGCCCGGACGCATCCCGGGCCCCGCGCCGCCGTGCGACCGTACCGGAATGTCGCCCGCCCGGCCGGCCGGCGATGCGGGTGTGGGCGGGTTTCGTGGACCGCCCCGGTCCAGTGCACCGGCGGCGACTTGAGCGGGCAGCTCGCCAGGATGCCCTCCGCTTCCTCCAGGGCGGCGGGCGAGAGGCCGGTCCCGGAGCGTCTCGCGGACCCGGGTTCGCTCGGGAGTCCCCCAGGGTGCCCGACGCCGTCAGGTCCTCGTGTGGTCGAGGATCGCCTCCGCGAGCGGGGCCAGTACCTGCTGCGGCAGCGCATGGCCCATGCCCGGGATCTCGACCAGCGACGCGCCCCGGATCACCTGCGCGATGTGCCGCGCGTGCGGCGGCGGGAACACCGGCTCGGCCGGGCCCGAGACGACGAGCGTCGGGACGCAGGTCTTCGCCAGGGCCTCGGTGCGGACCATGCCCGAGTCGTCGGCCTGGGCGTGGGCGGTGCTCACCCGGTGGTGGCCCGTGTGCTCGATGACGCGCCGCTCCATGGCGCGTGCGGCCTCCTCGTCGTACGGGATCTGGTCGCCGGCCAGCAGCCGCCCGTGCTCCACCCGCCAGTCCACCTCGGGGGCCAGGTCCTGGTCCTCGGCGCGGTGCGCCCAGATCTCCAGCAGGCGCGGGTCGATGCCGGGCAGTCGGTCGGGCGGCGTGCGGGTCCCGTCGGGGTGGGTGTACGGGGTGGTGCTCAGCGCGCAGGTCCCGATGAGCGTGGCGCTCAGGAGCCGCTCGGGGTGGTCGGCGATGAGGAGCTGGGCGAGCATCCCGCCCAGGGACATGCCGACGACATGCGCCCGCTCCACCCCGAGTGCGTCCAGCAGGGCCACCGCGTCGCGCGCGAGGTCCGTGAGCGGGTACGGCTCCTCCGTGTACGACCAGGTCGACCGGCCGGTGTCCCGGTGGTCGTACCGGATGACCCGGTGCCGCACGGCGAGCGCGTCGACCAACTCCTCGGGCCAGGCGACCCCGGAGGCCATCGCGCCCATGACGAGCAGCACCGGAGGCGCGTCGACCGGGCCCCGCTCCTCGGCCCACAGGCGTACGCCGGGCGCGGCGTCGACGAGGTGCTGCCGCGGGTGGTGCGGTGCGGGTTGCTGCTGCATGGGCGTCCCTCTCTATAAGACGAGACGTATCGTCTCGTTACTCACGCCAATGTAGCGCAGGCGCGCGTGCGAGGTACTGGTTTTCCCAGGAAGGGGGGTGGGCCCTCCCACGGCTGCGGCGCCCCCGCGCCGGCGTGGACCGGAACGGCGGGCGACCCCTCGGCGGCGTCGGCATCGGTTCACCCCTGCGACCGCACGACACCGCAGCGGCCGGCAGGGGCCGCCCCCCCGGCAACTTGCTGATTCACGCCGGGAAATGAGCGACAGAGTGCCCCTGCTAGGGTGCGCCGATGTCATCGATAAAGCAGTTCCAAGTCACCTTCGACTGCGCGGAACCTGAGCGCGTCGCTCGCTTCTGGTGCGAGGTGTTGGGGTACGTCGTACCGCAACCACCGGCGGGGTTTGCCACGTGGGACGATTTCGATAGCTCTCTGCCGCCTGAGCGGCAGGGGTCAGGGTTCGCCTGCGTTGATCCCTCAGGCGTGGGCCCGCGGCTGTACTTCCAGCGCGTCCCCGAAGGCAAGGTCGCCAAGAATCGGCTGCACCTTGACGTGCGAGTCGGCGCCGGGCTCGTGGGTGAGGAGCGCCTCGCCACGCTCGAAGCCGAGTGTGCACGACTGGTCGCGCTCGGCGCGGTACGCGTGCGATTGCTGCTTGCCGATGACCACAATGAGTCGTGCCTCGTGATGCAGGACATCGAGGGCAACGAGTTCTGTCTCGACTGAGCATCCTCCGGGACGGCGAGGCGGGAGCCGTCTCGCCAGGAGGGTGAAGCCTGCCTCACGCTCCAGCCGCAGATCGTGGCCTTGTTGGTCGCGGACGGTGCGTAAGGGACCTCGGGGCCTGTCGCGTAGCGGACGAAGAGGAGAGATGAGGGTCATGGCTGGACAGGTATTGACCGAGGTCAGCGCTGTCGTATCCCCCGAGCGTGAGAGTGACCTCGTGGCTGCCTACCGCGAGCTTGTCGCCGGCCCCCTACCCGATGGGCTGATGCGAACCGAACTGCTGAGCGGGCAGGACGGGCGCTGGCGCATCCAGACGTTGTGGCGGGACCGCGCCGCTCTGGACGCGATGCGTACGGCCCCGGACGGCCCAGCGGCGCCTCGACTTTTCCGCCAGGTCGGCGCTGAACCCGGGCTCGCACTGTTCGACGTGAAGGCCGGCTTCATCGCGCCGGTCGAACCCAGCTGACACGTTACGGGCCACCCACCGCAGCAGCCTCAGAGATATACGACGCGGACGACCGTGACCGTCAGGACGCTCCGGCTCACGTAGTACCGGATCACCACACCCGACACCGTGGCCTCCCGCCGGTCCTCGTCCCGCCCTATGGGCGCCGAGCCGTGCCCGTACGGGTCCGGGACCAGCGACGTGCGCATCCCGGCGTCGAAGCGCGTGCGCAGGCCGCCGTCCATGGTGTCGAGGGCCAGGTCCGCCGGGGGCGCGTACTGAAGGCGGTAGCCGCTCACTCCCGTACGTCCTCGCCCCGCGCCAGCCGCTCGAACAGCTCGCTGTCCTCCCGGTCCGCCTCGGTGGTGGACAGCGCCCAACGCGCGAGCGCCACGGGCAACTCGGCCACCGGTACGTGCGGGATCTCCGCGTCGAACACCTTCACCCGGTCCGCGTCCAGCGCGGCCCGGATCGCGGCGATGGTGCCGGGCAGTTCGACCAGCTGCCCGGCGATGACGGTTCTCAAGGCCGTACGGTGCCGGTCGCGGCGCCCGTGAGGAACGCCGACCAGGCCGACGGGGTGACGGCGAACGTACCGCCGTCAGGGTTCTTGGAGTCACGGACATGGACGGTTTGCGGGCAGGCGGCGACCTCTACGCACTCGCCGCCGCTGTCGCTGCTGTACGACGACTTGCGCCAGTCGAAGGCCACTTCGATGCAGTTGCCGCCACTGGAGCTGCTGTAGCTGGACTTGAACCACTGGAGGGTCCTGCTCATTACTGATCTCCTGCCAACCGCTCGATGAGGCCCAGCGATTCACGCGGATCCAGGGCCTGTGCTCGGATCCTCGCATACCGCTGCATGTACGTACTCACCTTCGCCGGGTCGCTGATCAGGAGGCTCTCGTCCTGGGGTTCCAGGTAGGCCAGGTGCTGGTGCTCTGAGGTTTCCACGACCGTGAGCGTGCCCCGGCCTCCTGCGTACTCGCCGCTGAGGGCAGAGTCCAGGGGGAGTACCTGGATCGTTACGTTGCGCCTGCGGGCGCACTTCGCGAGGGACCTCAACTGGTCGCGCATGATGTTCCTGCTGCCGATGGGGCGGAGAAGTACCGCCTCGTCCAGCACCAGTTCGATGAGCGCGGTGGGGTCGCGTTCGAAGATCTCCTTCCGAGCCATCCTCGCCTCCACCAGTTCCTCGACCCTCTCTTCCGGGAGGATGGGGAACCCGCCTGCGATGAGCGCCCTCGCGTAGTCCTCTGTCTGGAACAGGCCGTGGATTACCGGCGTCGCGAAGAGGTACAGGTTCAGCGCCTCGCGCTCCAGGAGCGCGTAGTTCTTGAACTGCGGCGGGTACTTCTCGATCCGCATGTACACCCGCGCCTCCTCGAAGAAGCCCAGCTCCCCACCGATCGTCTCCTCCAGCTTGACCAGCATCTGGTCACTCGCCGGCTGGGCGCAGGTCTCGACGCCGCTGACCGCCGCGCCCGAGAATCCGATCCTGTCACCGAGCTGTGCCTGTGTCAGACCCATCCGCCGCCGCATTTTGCTCGTCATGTGCGCGACGAGCTGTGCCGTCGGGGTGGCGTTTTCCTTGTTTTCGCGACCTGCCACTTTCGCTCCCCACTGCGACTCGACCGGTCTCAACCGGTCTCAACCGATCCCCGCCGAATTCGACTGCCGATCACTACGTTTGTGCAGGTCAACGCCCCTGTTACGCCTTGCGGCAGTTGCGGAAGACGCTAGCGCGGGGGGCCGACAATGTCCTTGTGAATGCGACAAGTTGCCAAGAGGAACCCGACTGGGTTCCCGCCTCCGGATTTCAATTGCGCAAGGCTGGTGTGCAATTCGACGCCGTACGCGTCGACGGTGACGACGGCCGCCGGGTCGCCGCCTGCCTGGAGCAGCTGACCAACGGCGACCCCGGGCCCGTCGTGACCGAGGCCAACGGGCGGCGCGGGGTGTACTTCCTGGTGCCGCCCGGCAGCACGCTGCACTGCCCGTGGCCCGCCGAGGCCGTGCGGTTCAACGCGGAGCCGGGGCGCGTCGGCTACGTACCGGTGCCCGCGCTGGAGGGGCGGACCTGGCCGCTCGCGTGGTGGTGGCCGCCCACGGAGCCGGGGCGGTTCGTGCACCCGCTGCTGCTGAGGAGCGCCGTCGTCGCCGTACTCACCGTGACGCCTGCCGCCGAGGACTTCGTCAGGCGGGCGGCCGCCGGTCGTGCGGGATCGTCCGACGGGTCGCCGTGACGATCGTCGCGTACCGGTCCTCGCAGGTCGCGGCCTTCGCCGTCAGGCCGTCAACCTCGGCGACCGCCATGGCCGGGGCCGCCTGGCGCTCGCTCGTCTCGAAGAGCAGCACCCCGCCCGGTGCCAGCCAGCGCCCCGCCTCGGCGGTGACGCGGCGCAGGACGTCCAGCCCGTCGGCGCCGCCGTCGAGGGCGACGCGGGCCTCGTGGAGGCGGGCCTCCGGGGGCAGCAGGGGGACCTCGGCGGTCGGTACGTACGGGACGTTGGCCAGCAGCACGTCGACACGGCCCCGGAGGCCGGGCGGGAGGGCCGTGAACAGGTCGCCCTCGTACACGGCCCCGCCCAGGGGCGCGACATTGCGGCGGGCGCACCGGACAGCCGCCGGGTCGATGTCGGCGGCGTGGAGCCGGACGCCCCCGTCCAGCGCGGCGGCCAGGGCGGCGCCCAGAGCGCCCGTACCGCAGCACAGGTCGACGACGACCGCGCCGCGCGGGGCGAGCGCGGCCGCCCGTTCCACCAGGAACTCGGTGCGGCGGCGCGGTACGAACACGCCCTTGTCGACGGCGACCCGCAGGCCGCCGAAGTCCGCCCAGCCGAGGACGTGTTCAAGGGGGTGGCCGGTGGCGCGGCGCGCGACCATGGCGTCGAGTTCGGCGGGCGTACGGGCCGTCGAGAGGAGAAGCTGCGCCTCGTCCTCGGCGAAGACGCACCCAGCGGCGCGGAGGACGGCGGCGACGGTGGTGATGCCGGGAGGTGTTGCGTGCGGCACGGTTGAGCCTTTCGGGAGCCGCTCTGCGAGTGCTCCCGGGGGGTATACCTACGGCGCGGCGACCGTACCGCCCTTGGAGACGAGCACCCTGCCTGACATGGCGTTGATGGGTCTCACCTCCTTCGTCGTACGGCGACCACGGAACCCTACCGGACGTCGATCGCCTCCATCGCCCGCGACAGTCTTTCCAGTACGCGGGCGGTCTCCGCGAACGCCTCCTCGCCCAGCTCCGCCGCCAGCCGGGCCGCCAGGTCGGCGTGGCCGGGGTCTATGCGGGCGAGGGCGGCGCGGCCCTCCTCCGTGGGGCTGAGGAGCTTGGCGCGGCGGTGGGCCGGGTTCGGGGCGTACGCGGCGAGGCCACGCTCCACGAGCAGGTCCGCGACGCGCTGGACGCTCTGCCGGGTGATGCCCATCGCCCGGGCGATCCCGGCGACGGTCAGCGGCTCGCGCAGTACGGCTCCGAGCACCTGCCACCGGGCGGCCGTGAGGCCTGCGGGGCGGGCCAGTTCCTCCGACACGGTGAGGAACTGGCCGTTGAGCCGGAAGACGCCCAGCGCGGTGCGGGAGAGCAGGTCCTTTTCGGCGGGGCTCACGCGTTGAGCTCCTCGTACGCCGCCGGGTCCGAGTCGTGGAACAGCCCGTACCAGGCGTCGAGCTTGCCGCCCTCGAACACGCCCAGCCTGCCGAGGACCTCGCGGGCGAACGCGACCGGCTCGGTCGGCCCTGCGGTGATCAGGTCGCCGGCCGTGACGGCGTCGGCCTCGGTGTAGTGGTCGGCGCCCTTGTAGCCGGAGGCCGCCAGATAGAAGGAGACCGCGCTGGTGTGGGGCCGGTCGTCGAGAAGGCCCTCGCGGGCCAGGCCGAGGGTCGCCCCGCAGATCGCGGCGACCGGCACGCCCGCGTCGAGGAACGTACGCGCCTCGGCGGCGAAGGGCGCGAGGTCGTCGCCCGCGTCCCACAGGTCGGCGCCGGTGAGGATCAGCAGGGCGCTGTCCTCGGCGCGCAGGTCGGCGAGCGCCAGGTCGGGGGTGACCCGCAGACCGCCGATGGTGGTGACCGGGTCGGTCGTCGGGCCGACCGTACGGATCTCGTACCCGCCACGGGCCAGCCAGGCGGTGGCGTGGCCGGTCTCCCAGTCGGCGAACGTGTCGTACACGGCGAGATGGACGGTCTTGCGGGGGGTGGTGGTGCCGGTCATGGCCGCCTCCTGGGCGCTGGTGGCCTGCTCTATATGACAACAGGCTGTCATAATGACAGCTTGCTGTCAATCGCTGGCCGGCGCGCCCGCCGCCCCGGGCGGCCCGGCCCGCCCCGACACCCTGCCGATCCGTACGCCCACCCCCATACAAGATGGCCATGTCCCCGACCGGTCCGCGCTTCCTACCCTCGCCCGCATGACCCCTCTCGCCGATCCGCAGGCGGGCGCCGCCGTCAAGGCCGCCGACCGCGCACATGTCTTCCACTCCTGGTCCGCCCAGGGACTGATCGACCCGCTCGCCGTCGCTGGCGCCCGGGGCGCGTACTTCTGGGACTACGACGGCAATCGCTACCTCGACTTCACGAGCGGTCTCGTCTTCAGCAACATCGGCTACCAGCACCCCCGGGTCGTCGCCGCGGTCCAGGAGCAGGCCGCCAGGCTCGCTGTCTTCGCGCCCGGGTTCGCCGTCGACGTACGCTCCGAGGCCGCCCGGCTGATCGCCGAGCGCACGCCCGGCGACCTCGACAAGATCTTCTTCACGAACGGCGGAGCCGAGGCGGTCGAGAACGCCGTCCGTATGGCCCGGCTGCACACCGGACGCCACAAGGTGCTCAGCGCGTACCGCTCGTACCACGGCGCCACGTCCACCGCGATCCACCTGACCGGCGACCCGCGCCGCTGGCCGTCCGACACGGGCGCGGCGGGAGTGGTCCACTTCTGGGGGCCGTACCTCTACCGGTCGCCGTTCTACTCGGAGACCGAGGCGCAGGAGTGCGAGCGGGCGCTCGCGCACCTGGAGGACACGGTCGCGTTCGAGGGGCCCGGGACCGTCGCGGCGATCGTCCTGGAGACGGTGCCGGGCACGGCGGGGATCATGCCGCCGCCGCCCGGTTACCTGGCGGGGGTGCGGGAGCTGTGCGACCGGCACGGCATCGTCCTCGTCCTGGACGAGGTCATGGCCGGGTTCGGGCGCACGGGGCGGTGGTTCGCCGCCGAGCACTTCGGCGTCGTGCCGGACCTGTTGACCTTCGCCAAGGGCGTCAACTCCGGGTACGTACCGCTGGGCGGCGTCGCCCTCTCGCCCGAGATCGCCGCGACGTTCGAGCGGCGGCCGTACCCGGGCGGGCTGACGTACTCCGGGCATCCGCTGGCCTGCGCGGCGGCGGTGGAGACCGTGCGGGTCATGGCGGAGGAGGGGGTGGTGGAGAGCGCCGACCGGCTGGGTGCGGAGATCCTCGGGCCCGGGCTGCGGGCACTGTCCGAGCGCCACCCCTCGGTCGGGGAGGTGCGGGGCATGGGGGCCTTCTGGGCGGTGGAGCTGGTGCGGGACCGGGAGACGCGGGAGCCGCTGGTGCCGTACGGGGCGGTGGGGGAGGCGAACGCCCCGATGGCGGCGTTCACGGCGGCCTGCCGCGCGCGCGGCCTGTGGCCCTTCGTCAACATGAATCGCACACACGTCGTACCCCCCTGCAACCTCACCGACGCGGAGGCGAAGGAGGGCCTCGCGGCGCTGGACGAGGCGCTGTCGGTGGCCGACGAACACACTGTGTGACATCCGCCTCGCCGAACCCCTTCAAGTGACCCCCTCCGACTGGCTTAAGGTGTCCGAAACCGGACGGAGGGGACCTGCCCATGGTCGCGAGCGGACCTGTGACCCGCAGCACTCTTCGTCAGCAGATCGCGGATGCGCTGCGTGACGAGGTGCTCGCGGGGCGTCTCCAGCCGGGGCAGGAATTCACGGTCAAACAGATCGCCGAGCAGTACGGGGTGTCCGCGACGCCCGTGCGGGAGGCACTGGTCGACCTGTCGGCGCAGGGGCTGCTGGACTCGGACCAGCACAAGGGTTTCCGCGTGCACCAGTTCACGGTCGACGACTACCGGGGCATGGTGGAGGCGCGGTCCCTGATCGTCGACGGCATACTGCGCCGGTACCCGAGGGGCGGCGCGGGGGACACCGGGGCTCCCGCCGCCCCGGGCACTCCCGGTGCACCGGGCACTCCCGGCGTCGCGGGCACTCTCGGTGCCCCGGGCACTCCCGCCGCCCCGGGCACTCCCGGCGTCCCGGGCACTCTCGGCGTCCCAGGGGCCCACGTCCCGTGCGTCCCCGTGGCGGCCCTTGTCTCGGTGCGGCGCCGGGCGGAGGCGGCGGCGCGGGCGGCGCGGGCCGGGGACCTGGACATCCTGATCGGCTACGACCTGAGGTTCTGGCGGGAGCTGGGCGGGCTCGTCGCCAACCACTACATCGCCGACTTCCTGCACCGCCTCCGCGTCCAGGCATGGGTGTTCGCCGTCCCGTACCTGCGCGGCGACCGCAGACTCCGCGACTGGCTGTGGAGCGGCCATGAGGACCTGGTCGACGCGGTGTCCCTGGGCACCCCCGACCAGATCGTCGCCGTCCTGGACGCCTACAACACCCACGCCCTCCGCTGGGCCACCCACCTGGAGTGCCTCCCGACGCCCCGGCCTGCCCCGGACCGCCACGCCTAGCCATCGCCTGGCCAGGCAGTGTCCGGCGGGTCTTTCTCCACCCCGCCCCGGGAAGCGGCGGGGCGGGGGAGATCCGCCGGATACGGCCTAGCGCTCCCGTACGAGGAAGAACACGCCCCGGCTCGACTCACCGTCCGCTCGGCTCCAGGGCGCGGTGACGGACCCCAGGGCGCCGTCCTCGGTCGCCCGGGGCACGCGCACCGCCTCGACGGCGACGCGGTCCGGGTCGAACTCCCCGTCGAGACGGGCGGCGACGGTCGGGTCCGGGGTGTCGCTCTCGCTCTGCGCCTGCGGCTCCGCCTTGCCCTGGACGAGCGCGAGGACCTGGGTGACGAGCACGGGGTCATGGGTGCCGTCGTAGACCCAGCGCGTGCCCAGCACTCCGTGCTCGGTCGTACCGATCAGGGCCTCGTCGGCTCCGTCGAGCGGGGCGCCGCGGTAGGTGAGCGGCACATGGTACGAGCGCGGCTCGTCGCCCGAGGTGTCGGTGACCACCATGAACTCGATGCCCACCTCGCCCTCCGGGTCGTCGAGCCGGAACCCGCCGGCCCTGGCGAGCTCCGGCTCACGGCCCGCGACGCCGCCGTACCAGGACCGGCCGGGCAGCCAGGCGGCGAGGAGCTCCAACTTGGTCGGACTCATCGTGGTCTTGTGAATGATCGCCATGACGGGTGAACCTCCGGCGGCATGGTGATGTTCCCCGGAGTACGGGGTGCCGCCCTCCCGGCGTGGGGCGTCGGCTCGCGCCTGGCGCGCCGGAGCGCCGGGTCACGCGGGCCCCAGCCTCACGTGGGCGAGGAGACCACGCTGCTGTCACTGGACGACGCCTCCGACTCACGCCCGCCGTTCCAGCGGTGGTGACGTGCCGTCAGGCGCATCAGTCGACCGGAACGCGGCGGTATTCGTACCGGATCCGGTCGGTGTACATACCGTCGGTGATCACGGACACGGTGCGCCGCAGCCGGTCGCCCTCGACCGCGACGATGTCGGTGATCGTGGTGTCGCCGTCGTCCAGACGGGGGCGTATGACATCGGTGTCCCGGTAGGGCGCGGCATAACTCACCGGCTCGCGCAGCAGCAGAAAGCTGCCGACGGCCGTGGTGACGATCCGGCCGCCGAACGGTACGGCCTTGGACTCACGCACCCCATCGTCGGTGAACCAGTCCACCGGGGCGCCGCCGGTCTCGGCGAAAGTCAGATCGGGTGCGACGGTGAGCGAGAGCCCGGAGGCGGGCCGGAGCGGCGGCACCTCCTCGAAGACCTGGCCGGCCAGCCACCGCCGGTTGAACTCCCGCAGCGGCATCCGGAGATCGCCGACGACCGCGGCGGGCTCCTCGCCGTCGGCGAACTGGTGCTTTACCGGGGAGCCCGTCGACACTGTGCCGTCCAGCTCCCATCGACCCGTGAACTCGTGCATGGGTGTTCTCTCTCTCGGCTGCTGTCGTGCCCTGCCCGCCCGACATTAGAGGGGAGGTCTGACAACGCGCCGTGGGCCGTCGGCGGGCGGGTGCCCGGTGTCCGCCGTGCCGCGCCCACGCGCTCCGGGCCGGCCCGCGCGGCATGTGCGCCGGGGATGGTCAGGCGGGCGGTATGGGTAAGGGTCCTGCACTAGTCTGTCCGTCGCCCCGACCCGAGAGCGAGTCAACCGTTGGCCTGTGACCTGTGGCTGGTCCCCCTTGTCGATGTGCTGTGCCACAGCCCCGACAACCCCTTCGCCGAGGAGATCGCCGCGTACGACCGGGCGTTGACCGAGTCCGGTCTGCCGAACGTCCCCGTCTTCGCGTACATGCCGGGCCTGTCGGGCGATGTCGCGCCGGTCGCCGGGTTCGACTACGACGCCCTGCACTTCCTGCGCCGGGCGTATCTGCTGCAGCTCTGCGGGCTCGCGGTGACCCCGGTCGACGAGTTGGGCGGCGACTACGAGCAGTTGCTGGAGATGTTCGAGTCGACGGCGCAGCAGTCGCACCTGGTCTGGCACTACGACCACGCGGGCGCGTACGTGCCGGTGGACTTCCCGGCGCCGCTGTCCACCGAGGAGCTGCTGGCCGGTGGCGGTCCGCTCGGCTCCGCACAGGGCCTGCTGCGCGAACTCGAGTACGTCGCCCCGTCGATCGGGATCGACCCGGCGAACCCGCCCTCCGCGCCGGAGCCGCCGCGGCACCCCACGTCGCTGGAGGAGCCGGCGGCCCCGATGGCGCACGACGACAACCCGTTCGCCCGTGAGCGGCATGTGTGGCTGGGCCTGCACGCGGCGGCGACCCGGAGCCTCGGCCAGGGCTCGATGATCATCTTCAGCTGACGCCGCTTGCCGGGGCCGGCGCCGGCGCCGCGACAGAGCCGACCGGCTCGGGGCCGATGGCCGACGACTCCGGCTCAGACGCTTCGGTTCAGCGGCCCGGACTCAGCGGCTCGGGCTCGGACGCTCCGGTTCAGCGGGGCTCCGGGGGGCGCTGGCGGGGCATGTTCGGGCGGGCCGCCGGGGGGAGCGGGAATCGGGTCCCCGGCGTCTGTCCGCCGCCCGCCTCCGGTCGCTGCGGGGCGGTGTTCAGGCCCTGTGTCACCAGCGGTGCCGGTCCCGACCGGAACTCCACCATCCAGTCGGCCGTCTCGGCCCGGACGAGTTCCGTCACGTCCTCGGTGAACCGCCGCAGCACGCCCAGGCAGCGCTCCGCGGCCTCGCCCGCCGTGCCCTCGGCGGGGCCGAGCACCTCTCGTACGCTCTCCGACGCCCAGTCGAACTGGAGGGTCTGGAGGCGCCGCTGCACCGCCTGTGCCGTGGCGACGTCCCGCATCCAGCCGGATGTGAGACCGAAGTAGCGGTCGCACGCCATGCACGCGGCGGCGAGCAGCAGCGACAGATAGCCCCAGCCGGCCGCGCCGTCGAGGGCGCCCGTGAGGTCCAGGAGCGGCAACGCGGCGCCGAGGACCGAGCCCAGCGCCGTACCGGCCCGCAGGGCGCGGGCGCCGCGGCGCTTCCACACCCGGTCGGCCAGATACCAGTCGGCGGTGCGCAGGGCGTTTCCCTCGACCCACCGGTAGAGCTCGTGCAGCCGCTCGGCCGGCTCGCCCCAGTCACCGAGCGGGAACGGCCGTCCGCTCAGATCCTCCCCCCGGGCGGGCCCCCCGGGCTGCATCTCCGGCTGGCTCACCGGGGCACTCCTCTGCGCTCTGCGTGACAATGCGTGACGTGCGGTGATGTGCGGTCCGTGGCGGTCCCTGGCGGTGGGTAGCGGTGGGTAGCGGTGCGTGGTGCCAGCCCTTCCTACCGCCGAATGGTGGTCCACGGGGGCGAAACCCCAGGATTTCCGCCCGCAAGTGGGGCTTGATCAGGTAGGGGGCGCGCCAGTCTTTCACCCTAAAGAGTGTCTCGGCGTGCGTGGGGCGAGCCGCCCGGTTAACACGTAGGCTCGGCCGTAACCGAAAAGAATCGTCTCGACGCGCCAGGAGTGACCGTGATCCCCGGTGGTGGCCAGCCCAACATGCAGCAGCTGCTCCAGCAGGCCCAGAAGATGCAGCAGGACCTCGCGCAGGCCCAGGAGGAGCTGGCGCGTACGGAGGTCGAAGGACAGGCGGGCGGCGGCCTGGTGAAGGCCACGGTCACCGGCGCCGGCGAGCTGCGGGCCCTGGCCATCGACCCCAAGGCGGTCGACCCGGAAGACACCGAGACGCTCGCCGACCTGGTCGTCGCGGCCGTGCACGCCGCGAACGAGAACGCGCAGCAGCTGCAGCAGCAGAAGCTCGGCCCGCTGGCCCAGGGGCTGGGCGGCATGCCGGGCCTGCCGTTCTGATCCGTACCGCCACCCGCTGAGGCTTCTGCGGCGCACCCCCAGCAACTACCGTAAGCACCAAGACTGCACTCCCGGAGAGGCGTTCCGTTGTACGAAGGCGTGGTCCAGGACCTCATCGACGAGCTGGGCAGGCTGCCCGGCGTCGGTCCCAAGAGCGCGCAGCGGATCGCCTTCCACATCCTCCAGGCCGAGCCGACGGACGTACGGCGGCTCGCGCACGCCCTGCTGGAGGTCAAGGAGAAGGTCCGGTTCTGCGCCGTGTGCGGCAACGTCGCCCAGGAGGAGCGGTGCGGCATCTGCCGGGACGCCCGCCGGGACGACGCGGTCATCTGTGTCGTCGAGGAGCCGAAGGACGTCGTCGCCATCGAGCGGACGCGGGAGTTCCGGGGGCGGTACCACGTTCTCGGTGGCGCGATCAGCCCGATCGAGGGCGTGGGCCCCGACGATCTGCGGATCCGTGAGCTGCTGGCCCGGCTCGCGGACGGCACGGTCACCGAGCTGATCCTGGCGACCGACCCCAACCTGGAGGGGGAGGCCACCGCGACGTATCTGGCACGGATGGTCAAGCCCATGGGCCTGAAGGTCACGCGCCTCGCCAGCGGGCTGCCCGTTGGCGGAGACCTGGAATACGCCGACGAGGTCACGCTCGGGCGAGCGTTCGAAGGGAGACGACTCCTCGATGTCTGACGCCACACTCCACGCCCACTCGCTCGACCCGGACAGCTTCGCCGTCCAGGTCGCCGACTCCATCGAGTCCTTCATCGTGGCCACCACGGAAGTGGCAAAGGGCGACGAGCCCGACAGTGCCATCCCGTTCCTGCTGCTCGAGGTCTCGCAGCTGCTGCTCTCCGGCGGCAGGCTGGGCGCGCACGAGGACATCGTCCCCGACGAGCGCTACGAGCCCGACACGGGTCCGGACATGGACGTGGACGATCTGCGGGAGCGTTTCGCCGCGCTGCTGGACCCGGTGGACGTCTTCTCGGAGGTCTTCGACCCGTACGAGCCGCGCAAGGCGCCGGTGCCGTTCCGGATCTCCGACAACCTGGCCGACATCATCATGGACCTCCGCCACGGCCTGGCCCACTACCGGGCGGGGCGTACGACCGAGGCGCTGTGGTGGTGGCAGTTCTCGTACTTCTCCAACTGGGGCCCGACGGCCTCGGCGACCCTCCGCGCCCTCCAGTCCCTCGTCTCCCACGTCCGCCTGGACCAGCCCCTGGAGGCGCTGGACGGCCTGGACACGGACGAGGACCTGGCGGACGAGGAGCTCGCGGAGGAGGCGGGCCGCGTCATGGCCGAGGAGATCGCCGCACCGCTGGGCATACGCTCCCACAAGTGACTCACCGCCGCCTCGGGCCGCCCGGGCGCGGGGCCTCCGGCCTCGGTGAGGCGGGCCGGAAGATGCCTGCCCGCGATGTGAGACAGCACACGTTCCGCGTAGGCGGCGTGGACCGGGGCAGGTGCTCGGCCGAGCGACCGGGTGCCCGGGATGATCACAGAATGAGCGGGACATCTCACGATGTGACTGTTCAGGGGCGTTTCCCGGTCGCTCGTTAAACTGAGCCGACCGCAAACGGATTGAGCGAGGAGCGCACGTGGGCCTTGTCGTGCAGAAGTACGGAGGCTCCTCCGTAGCCGATGCCGAGGGCATCAAGCGCGTCGCCAAGCGAATCGTGGAAGCGAAGCAGAACGGCCACCAGGTGGTCGTCGTCGTTTCCGCGATGGGCGACACGACGGACGAGCTGATCGATCTCGCCGAGCAGGTATCCCCGATGCCTGCGGGGCGGGAATTCGACATGCTGCTGACCGCCGGAGAGCGTATCTCCATGGCGTTGCTGGCCATGGCGATCAAAAACCTGGGCCACGAGGCCCAGTCGTTCACGGGCAGCCAGGCAGGCGTCATCACCGACTCGGTCCACAACAAAGCGCGCATCATCGATGTCACGCCGGGCCGGATCCGAACGGCGCTGGACGAGGGCAACATCGCCATCGTCGCCGGCTTCCAGGGCGTCTCCCAGGACAAGAAGGACATCACCACCCTCGGCCGGGGAGGCTCGGACACCACCGCCGTGGCGCTCGCCGCCGCCCTCGACGCCGAGGTCTGTGAGATCTACACCGACGTCGACGGTGTCTTCACCGCCGACCCCCGGGTCGTGAAGAAGGCCCGGAAGATCGACTGGATCTCCTTCGAGGACATGCTGGAGCTCGCCAGCTCCGGCTCCAAGGTGCTGCTGCACCGCTGCGTCGAGTACGCACGCCGTTACAACATCCCGATCCACGTCCGCTCCTCCTTCTCAGGGCTCCAGGGCACGTGGGTCAGCAACGAACCGCAAGGGGACCGCAAGGTGGAGCAGGCCATCATCTCCGGTGTCGCCCACGACACCTCCGAGGCGAAGATCACCGTCGTCGGCGTGCCCGACAAGCCGGGCGAGGCCGCCGCGATCTTCCGCACCATCGCCGACTCCGAGATCAACATCGACATGGTGGTGCAGAACGTCTCCGCCGCGTCCACCGGTCTGACGGACATCTCCTTCACGCTGCCCAAGACCGAGGGCCGCAAGGCCATCGACGCGCTGGAGAAGCAGAAGGCCGCCATCGGCTTCGAGTCCCTGCGCTACGACGACCAGATCGGCAAGATCTCGCTCGTCGGCGCGGGCATGAAGACCAACCCCGGCGTCACCGCCTCCTTCTTCGAGGCGCTCTCCGACGCGGGTGTGAACATCGAGCTGATCTCCACCTCGGAGATCCGCATCTCGGTCGTCACCCGCGCCGACGACGTCAACGAGGCCGTCCGCGCCGTCCACACCGCCTTCGGGCTGGACAGCGACTCGGCCGAGGCGGTCGTCTACGGCGGCACCGGCCGCTGACGACGCACGGCTGACGGTGACGCAGTCATGAGCCGCAAGCCGGCGCTCGCGGTCGTCGGAGCGACCGGAGCCGTCGGCGCGGTGATGCTCCAGATCCTGTCGCAGCACGCCGACGTCTGGGGCGACATACGCCTGCTCTCCTCGCCGCGCTCGGCCGGCCGCAAGCTGGCCGTGCGCGGCGAGGAGACAGAGGTCCTCGCGCTCGACGAGGAGACGCTCAAGGGCGTCGACGTCGTGGTCTTCCTGGCCCCGGAGGAGGTCGCCGCCCGGTGGGCGCCGGTCGCCGCCGCCCAGGGCGCCGTCGTCGTGGACGCCTCACCGGCGTTCCGCACCGACCCGGACGTGCCGCTCGTCGTGCCCGAGATCAACCCGCACGCCGTACGGGTCCGCCCGCGCGGCATCGTCGCCAGCCCCGGCTGCACCACGCTCGCGCTGATCGTCGCGGTGGGCGCCCTGCACGCCGAGTTCGCGCTGAGCGAGCTGGTCGTCTCCGCGTACCAGGCCGCGAGCGGCGCCGGGCAGGCGGGAGTGGCCGCGCTGCGCGGCCAGCTGTCGACCGTCGCCGGTACGGAGCTGGGCGCGACGCCCGGCGACGTCCGCAGGGCCGTCGGGGACGACGGGACGGGGCCGTTCCCCGCCCCCCTCGCCCTGAACGTGGTCCCGTGGTCCGGCACCGTCCAGGAGGACGGCTGGTCCTCGGAGGAGCTGCGGATCCGGGCCGAGACCCGCAAGATCCTCGACCTGCCCGGGCTGCGGGTCGCCGCCACCTGCGTACGCGTGCCCGTCGTCACCACCCACTCCGTCGCCGTGCACGCCCGCTTCGAACGGGCCGTGACCGTGGCGCGGGCGCACGAGATCCTCGCCACCTCGCCGGGCGTCGTCCTGTACGACGACCCCGCCGCCGGCGACTTCCCGACACCCGCCGACGTCGTCGGCACCGACCCGACGTGGGTCGGCCGGGTGCGCCGGGACCTGGACGACGAACGGACCCTGGAGTTCTTCGTGTGCGGTGACAACCTCCGCAAGGGCGCCGCGCTGAACACGGCGCAGATCGCGGAGTCGGTGGCGGCGGAGCTGGCCGCCGCAGGGTCTTTGTAGGATCTGTGAACGCCCTGTGTGAAAGTCTTCGGCCGGTACCGCTTGAACTGGGGCGATGGCATGTTCGAGGATGCTTGTCCCCTCTGCCGCAACCGGTGGTCGGTGGGAAGCGTCTCCGCGGTCGCCCCTGAGCGCTGCCGCGAACGGGGCACTTGAGGATGAGCGGATACGCATGAGGGCGAACGACGCACCGTCAAAAGCGGAGCAATGCGCGTACAACCCTGACGGGGGGCAACGTGTCCAACAGGCGTGGCAGAGGTACTCGACATCACAACAGCGGCTCCGTTCCGCGCCGGCTCGGCGGTTCTCCCGCTCGTGCGGCCGCCCCAGCGGACCCCGCGGAAGCGGCGGCGCGGCGGCGGCATGCCGGTGATCGCTCCCATGCCCGCCACGCGGCGTGCCCGCGTTCCTTTCGCGCGTGAAGACGCCGACGAGACGATGACGTCGGGTACCACCGTCGACCACCTCACCGAGACCTACCGCGCCCACTACCGGTCGCTGCTCGGCCTCGCCGCGCTCCTCCTCGACGACACGGCCTCCTGCGAGGACGTCGTCCAGGAGGCGTTCATCCGGGTCCACTCCGCGCGCAAGCGTGTCCGCGACCCCGAGAAGACCCTCGCGTACCTGCGCCAGACCGTCGTGAACCTCTCCCGGTCCGCGCTGCGCCGCCGCATACTCGGACTGAAGCTGCTCTCCAAGCCGATGCCCGACATGGCCAGCGCGGAGGAGGGCGCGTACGACCAGCTGGAGCGCGACGCGCTGATCAAGGCGATGCGCGGGCTGCAGCGCCGCCAGCGCGAGGTGCTGGTCCTGCGCTACTTCGCCGACATGACTGAGGCACAGGTCGCCGAGACCCTCGGCATATCGCTCGGCTCGGTGAAGGCGTACGGCTCCCGAGGCATCGCCGCACTGCGCATCGCCATGGGGGCGGCGTCATGACCGACCGCGCGCAGAGCGACGAGCACAACGACCACGGGCACCACCGGCCGGACGGGCCGTCGGACGACCGGACTGGAAACGAGACTGTGAACAGGGAGCAGGACGCGGACCGGGACGGCGGGGCGGCTTCGGGGGCCGCCGGGCCGGACGAGGTACTCGGCGGCGGCGCACTGGCCGGCGGTGGCGCGCGGGGCGGCGACGCACTGGCCGACGACGACGCCCCCGGCGCGGACGATCCCGACGCGGACCATCTCGGTGTGGACGAACTGGCGCTGCGCCGGTTGCTCCACGGCGCCGTGAGCGACCTGGCGCCCTCCGAGGGCGCCCTGGACCACCTCCGCCGGGCGGTCCCCGCGCGCCGCGCCCGCAAGCGCCAGGCGCTCGTCGGGGCGGCCGCCGCGGTGATCCTCCTCGGCACGGGAGTCCCGGCCTTCGTCCACGTCGCCGGCTCCGGCGGCACCTCCGACGCCAACCCGGTCAACGCCGGCCACGGCGAACAGGTCCAGGGCGGCACCGGCGACCACACCAGCGGTACGGCGGGCGAACAGGCCGCCGGCAACCCCTCCGGCGAGCTCGGCGTCGCCGGCAAGGACGGCAAGGACACCAAGCCGAAGCCGCCGCGGACCGCGTCCGGCACGTCCGACGGCGCCGCCGACGGTACGGCCGACCCGGCCACGTCCGTACCCGCGACCCTGCCCGTGTGCGAGGCCGACCAGCTCGGCGTGATCTCCGCGGACGCGGGAGCACCCGGCCCGAACGGCAAGGTCTACGGCACCTTCCGCATCGCCAACGTCTCCAGCGCCGACTGCGTTGTGGACGGCGCGGGCACCGTCGGGTTCCGCACGACCGGTGCGGCGGACCCGGCCCGCATCAGTGTCGTCCCCCACACGTCGGGCGACGCCGCGAGCGGCCTGCCCGACCCGTCGGCGTCGGTCGCCGGCCTGGCGCTGAAGCCCTCGGCGGCGTACGAGGTCAAGTTCGCCTGGGTCCCGAGCGAGACCTGCCCCGTCAAGGACGGCCCCACGCCCGAACCCAGCACGTCCCCCACCGAGGGCTCCCAGACCTCGACGGGCGGCTCCGCCACGGGCTCGACGGACGGCGGCACCGACACAACGACGCAGACCGAGCCCCAGCTCGCCACGTCGGAGGGCACCTCCGAGGGCAGCGTCCAGGTCACCCACACCCCCCAGCCCGGCGCCCCCCACACCGAAACCACCGTCCCCGACGCCTGCACCGGCACGATCTACCACACGGGCCTGCTGCCGGCGGAGTAACGCGGTGCTCGCCGCGGCCACTGCGGCCGGCCCGGGTGCGCCCCCGCCCGAGCCGGACGACGGCCCCGCCCGGTGGCCGCGCACGAGGGCGGTGGGTGGGTCGGGCCCCTGCCACCGGGACGGTGCCCAACGGCCCGGGGGCATGCCGGGGGTTCATCCCCGCCGCGCGCCCCTCAGGCCACGCCCTGGGGCTCCGGGTCCAGGCCGAGGGCGCGGTCGCGTTCCGCCTCGGCCTCGCGGCGCATGAGGCGGAACCACATGAAGAGCACGAAGCCCGCGAAGACGAACCACTCGCCCGTGTACCCGAGGTTCTGGAACGCCTTCAGGTCCAGTCCGGTCCCCGCCGCCGCGGCCGCCGGGACAGGTGTCAGCCCGGCAGGGGACTCCGCGAGGGTCACCCACGCGTCGTACACCTCGTCCGGCACCAGGTTCACCAGCGATGCCGCGCTGATGATGCCCAGCTGCCCCGCGGGGAGCCCGCCCGCCGCGCGCACACCGTTGCTCCCGGCGTGCTCCGACGCCTGCAGCGCACCCGTCACGGTGACCTCGCCGTCCGGCGGAGCCGGGGCGGCGGCGCCCGCCGGGAGCCAGCCGCGCACCACCGGCAGGGCCTTGCCCTCCGAGGTGTGGAGCAGCGTCAGCACATAGGACCCGGTCCTGCCGTCCAGCTCCCGGCCGGGCACGAGGAACTGCTTCCCGTACGTGCCGCTGGCCACCGCCTGCCGCCCGGACGTCTCCTTGTCGACCGGCAGCAGCTCACCCAGCGGCGCCGCCGCCTCCGCCGCCCCGGCGGCGGGCCGCTGCTCCGCCTCCCTGTGCGAGTCGACGCGGTCCTCGAACCTGCCCAGCTGCCAGATCCCCATGAACAGACAGAACGGGATCGCCAGCAGCACGAAGACGTTGATCCCCCACCAGCGGGGTGTCGTCAGGAACCGGTACACCCCTCCACGGTACGGAACACGCTCACCCCCCTTCCGGCCGGGTCCCGCTCGCCGCGGGCACGTGCCGGCCGGCGAAGTCCAGCTCCTGCCGCAGCTGCTTGATCCGCTCCTCGACCACGAGGGAACCGTGCCCCGCGTCGTACCTGTACACCTCGTGCACCGCGCCCCGGGCCGTGAGCCGGTCCACGTAGTTCTCCACCTGGCGGATGGGGCACCTCGGGTCGTTGACGCCCGCCGCGATGTACACCGGCGCCCGCACCGCGTCCACATGCGTGATCGGGGACGAGGCCATGAACCGCTCCGGGACCTCCTCCGGCGACCCGCCGAAGAGCGTCCGGTCGAGTGCTCGAAGCGCCTCCATCTGGTCGTGGTACGCCGTCACGTAGTCCGCGACCGGGACGTCCGCGATGCCCACGGCCCACGCGTCCGGCTGCGTGCCCAGACCCAGCAGGGTCAGATAGCCGCCCCAGGAGCCGCCTGTCAGGACCAGCCGCTCGGGGTCGGCCAGGCCCGAGGAGACGGCCCACTCGCGGACGGCCGCGATGTCCTCCAGTTCGATGAGCCCGATCCGGTGCTTGAGGGCGTCCGTCCAGGCCCGTCCGTACCCGGTGGAGCCCCGGTAGTTGACCCGCACCACCGCGTACCCGTGGTCCACCCACGCCGCGGGTGCCGCCGCGTACGCGTCGCTGTAGTGCCAGGCAGGGCCGCCGTGGACGTCGAACACCGTCGGCAGTGGGCCGGTCGCCCCCTCCGGGCGCTGGACCAGGGCGTGTATACGGCCACCGGGGCCGTCCACCCACACGTCCTCCACGGGCACGGACGGCGGCGCCTCCAGACCGGGCGGGTCGAGGATCACCTCGCCCGACGTCGAACGGACCACGGGCGCCAGCGCCGCCGACGACCACAGATACTCGACGGTCCCGTCCGGTCGGGCAGTCGCCCCCGACACCGACCCGGACGGCATGTCGATCCGCACCAGCCGCCGCGACGCGATCTCGTACCGCCACAGCTCGCTGCGCGCCTCGAAGCTGTGGACGATCAGCAGCCCGGAACCGTCCGGGTACCACTCCGCCGACACGTCGCCCGGCAGATCCAGGCCCAGGTCCGCCTCCTCGCCGGACGCCACGTCCCAGATCATCGGCTCCCACCGGCCGCGGCGCTGGTGCCCCACCAGCAGCCTCCGGTCACCGTCGACCGGCGCGAAGCCCAGCACCGTCAGGCCCAGCTCGACCGTGCCGCCCTTGGTGTCGTCGAGCTCCGCGACCAGCGAACCGTCCGGTCGCACGACCCGCAGCGCCGAGTGCATCGCGTCGCCGTGCTCGGTGTGCTCGATCGCGATCAGCGTCCCGTCGTGCGACAGGTCCCCGACCCCGGCCGACTCGCGGTGCCGGTAGATCTCCACGGGCGTGCGACCGGGCCGCACCACATGGATCGTGGAGCCCTCCTCCTCAGTGGACCGGCCGACCACCGATGTCCCGTCCCGCCCGATCGCCAGCCCCGCCGGGTACGACGGGTCGAGCCCCGGTGCCGCCGGCTCGTCCGCCCCGCCCCCGAACGGCTGCCGCAGCCACACCCCGAACTCGTCGCCGTCGGTGTCGGAGAACCACCAGATCCACTCGCCGTCCGGCGACAGCACACCGTCCGTGGTGCCGTTCGGCCGGTCCGTGGCCTGCCGCTGCTCACCGGTCTCCCGGTCCCAGGCGTACAGCTCGTAGGTCCCCGTCGCGTTCGACACGAACAGCGCTCGGCTCGGCGCGTCCAGCGCCCACTCGGGCAGGGACACACGCGGCGCCCGGAAGCGCTTCTCCCAGTCGGGCGTGGCGGGCATGGCGGGCGCGGCGGGCATGGTCACGTTCGTCTGTACGTCGGTCGGCTCAGTCATGTCGTCCATCATGCTCCGACCCGCCGACATCCCGCCCCGCCTGTGGATAACCCTCCTGGGCTCCACGGCCGGCGAGCGGTCGCCGGGCCGTCACGGCGGGCGGATCACTCCCCGCCCGGCCGCCGGGCCGCGTGGCGGGCCTGCGGGTTGGCCAGGGCCGTGCGCGGATCGGTCGCGCGGCTGATCGCCGACTCGATCGCGGCGATCCGGTCCGCCAGCAGCCCCAGCGCGGCGACCGCCCGCACCACCGGGTCCTCCTCGTCGCCGCCCAGAACCCGAGCCCGGGTGTGGGCGGCCTTCAGCTCGGCCCAGCGGGTGGCCTGCTCGGGCGTCATGGTGCCCTGGAGCTCGGCCAGCTTCAGCAGGTTCGCCTCGGCGCCGGCCGTCAGGGTCTGGGCCTCCGCCGTGTAGTGGTCCCGGACCACCGCGGCCAGTTCGGACTCGTTCATGACCGGCGAGATCCGTGCCGCGATCTTGTTCATGTCGCGGTACGAGCCCTGCAGCTGGAACCGCGGCTCGGTGCGCGTGTCGTCGGACTGGGCGGCCGACGCGATGTAGGCCGCGTTCACCGCGAGCACCGTCCGCCGGGCGGCCAGCAGATGGCGCAGCACCGCCAGGACGCCGTCCAGCTCCGACGCCGAGTACGGGTGCGTCAGCCGGTCCGCGTCGGCGGTCGGGTCGCCCGCCGCCAGCCGGGTCAGCACGCCCAGGTCCGCCAGGTCCCGGCCCGCGAGCGGCGCCAGCGCCGGGTTGGCGGTCAGGGCGTTCTCCACGAAGCTCAGCGCGAACGCCTCCTCCTTGCCGGTCAGGACGTCACCGAGGTTCCACACGTCGGCGCGGTTCGCGAGCATGTCGGGGATACGGAACCGGCGGCCCGACTCCGTGTACGGGTTCGCCGTCATGCACACCGCGAACCGCTTGCCCCGCAGGTCGTGGCCGTCCAGCGTGCGCGTCGCGTCGCACAGCGGGATGAACTTCTGCAGCAGCTCCGGGGACGTGTGCTGGATGTCGTCCAGGTGCAGCAGCACGTTGTTGCCGGCCGCCAGCGCGAAGCGGATCTTCTCCAGCTCGCGTCGCGCGGCGGAGTTCGGCGCGTCCGCCGGGTCCAGGGACGTCACCTCGTGGCCGAGCGCCGGGCCGTCCACCTTCACCAGCAGCATGCCGAGACGCTCGGCGACGTACTCCATGAGCGTCGTCTTGCCGTAGCCCGGCGGGGAGATCAGCAGGAGCAGTCCGTGGCTGCCTGGGCCCATCTGCTTGTCGAGGCTGTCGCCGACCAGCGGCAGGTACACCTCGTCGACCAGCCGGCCGCGTACGAAGGAGGCCATCGCGCGCGGGCGGTACGTGTCCAGCGCCAGCCGGTCCCGCTCGGCCGCCACCAGTGCGGCGCGACGTCGCTGGTAGGCGCGGTACGCGGGCGCGGTGTGCGTGGTGAAGTGCGCCACGCGCGCGAGGAGCTCGTCGAGGCGGACCTCCAGGGACCGCCCCCTGATGCGCGGGTGTGTGCCCAGGAGGCCGTCCACCGTCTCCGTCAGCGGCGCCTCGTGGTCGTAGCGCGGCAGCTCCGGGCACAGCTCGACCGCGACCGCCTCGGCCAGGTCGCCGGGCGCCGCATCGAGACCGCTCGCGGCGGCGTACGCCGACAGCCACGACTCGATCAGCCGGCGCCGCGCGTCCACCGACGCCACGCCCGCCAGGTCGTCGCCGTACGCGGCCGTGTCCACCGCGGCCCGGAACTTGTCCACCAGGGTGCGCGCCGCGGCCCCCGTCACGAAGCCCTCGGGCGCGGCGGCCAGCTCCTCCACCAGGTAGGCGGCGGCCTGCTCGTCGCCGACCGCCTCGCACAGCTCGGCCCGCAGCCCGTCGAGGCCCGGCGCCGTACCGAACGCGGCACGCGCGCGTGCCAGGGAGCGGGCCCGTACCGTCCACTCGTCCCGCGCCGCCGCGTCCGCGCCGTGCGCCCAGAACTCCTGCGCCGCCGCACGCGCGCGTGCCGGGTACCGCAGCAGCCCGGCACCGGCGTGCAGCCGCAGCAGGGCACCCAGGACGAGCGTCGCGTCCCGGTCGTGGACCCCGTGCTCGTACCCCTCGTCGTACGCGCCCTCCGCGGCCTCCCGCACCAGGGCACCCAGGTCGGCGGAGGCCCGCAGCGCGTCCGCGCCGTGCTCGGTGAGCAGCCGGGCCGCCAGGTACTCGCCCCGGTACACCTCGGCGTTCTCCGACGGCAGGCTCTGCTCCCAGAACGCCCTGGTCTCCGCGAAGTCCTGGTCCGAGTCCGTGACGGGCGCCCGGTAGTCCGTGCCGGTCACGGCGAACGCCGGACCGTCCTCGCCGTACGGGACGAGCGTCAGGTCCAGCGGCTGGGTGTTCACCGCGAACCGGTGCCGGCCCAGCCGGATCGCCGCGCCGCCGTCCGCGTACAGGTCGGTGCGGTCGCGCAGGGCCCGCGCGGCCTCCTGCCGGGCGGCCGCGATCCTGCCCTCCAGCTCCTCGGCCCGCACCAGGTCGCCCAGCCCGCGCAGTTCCTCCGCGCTGCGGCGCACCTTGGCGACCAGCGGGTCGGAGGCGAAGTACGTGTTGATCTCGTCCGTGTCGGCGAGCGACGCCAGCCGCCGCGTCACCGTGTCCAGGACGCGCGCCGCCGACGACGCGAGCCGCTCCGCGTGCCGCGCCCGCTCGTCCTGAAGTGTCTGCTTGCGTGCCGCGAACGCCTCGTACACTTCGTCGCGCTTCGCGCCCAGCACGCCCAGCGCCTCGTCGGACGCGCCGAACCGCGCCTCCAGGTTCTCCAGCCGCAGCAGCAGCCCGGCCAACTGGTCGTCGCATGCCTCGGGTGTGTCCGCGGCGGCCAGCGCGCCCGTCACGGCCTGCCCGAGGAGCGCCGTCTCCGCCGCGAACTCCGCGCGGGACTCGCCCGCCGCCAGCTCCCTGCGGCGCGCGTCCAGCGTGGCCCGCGCCCGGTTGACACCGGCGAGGACGGTGGAGATCCGCTCCAGGATGGCGGTCCGTACGGTCGCGTCGCCGATGTCCAGGCCCGTCACGACCTCCGTGACCGTGCGCAGCCCGGCCGACTGCTCGTCGATCCGCGCGGCCAGCGGCTCGGCCTCGGCGGCGGTCGCGATGTCCTCCGCGTCCGCCGTGAGCCGCTCCACCTCCTCGTCGTACGAGGCCAACGCGTCGTCCCGGGACAGGAACTCGACCGCCCGCCCGCCGAACGCCGCCAGGTCGCCGTCCACGTCCGCGGCCAGCTCGTCGATGCGCTCCGTGTCGGCGTACCGCATCTCCTTGAGCGTCATCAGACGGCCCTGGGCGCGGCGGAGTCCGGTGAGCCGCTCCACCCACTCGGGTGCGCTCCGCGGCACCTCGCCGCGGGTGCGCCGTACGAGCGTGGCGATCCGGGCGGCGGCCTCGGCGAGCGCCTCAGCGGCCTCCTGCCGCAGCGCGCGAACCGCCGCGAACTCGGTGAGGACCTGCTGGGCCGTCTCCCGCATCCCGGTGAGCGGCTCCAGCACGCCGCCCAGCTCCGGGTCGCCCAGCCAGTGGTACGCGTCGGCGGCGCGGACGCACCCGGCGAGCAGCTCCTCGTACGCCTCGGTCGTCGGCTCCGCCCGGCCGGAAGCCGCCTCGGCCAGGGACAGGCAGTCGGAGATGCCGCGGACGAGGTCGGGGTTGCCGATCCGCTCCAGGGGGCCGGTGCCGGCCGGGCGGCTCGCGGCGTACGTGTCGGATACGTACGGGCTCCGCCACACCTGCACCGGGTGCACGCGCGCGTGCTCCTCGGAGCCCGGTCCGGAAGCGGCGCCCCGCAGGACGTGCAGGGTGCCGTCGTCGAACAGGGCGTACCCGAGGCACGTGACGGGCGCGGCGACGGCCTTGCGGATGAGGTTGTAGGGGAGCAGGAGCGTACGGCCCTCCACGCGCGCGTGGAAGGCGTACAGCACGTCCTCGCCGTTCGGCGAGACGATCGCCCGCTCGAACTCGAGCCCGGATGTGTCGGTGGTGTCGAAGGTCTTGTGGCCGCCGTCGGACAGGCAGTAGCCGCCGGGGAAGACGACGCCCTGGTCGTCGGGGAGGCGTCGGCACGCCTGCCCGATCCCGTCGAGCCGGACGACGCCCCGGCTGGTGGTGTGGAAGACCAGGTACCGGTCGGTGTCCTCCTTGTACGGGCGGACGCGCAGCAGCACCAGCGCCCCTACGCGCGCGTGGGCGATGTCCGCGTCGGCGAGGGACTGGAGGGGCTCGGTGACCGGCTCCGCGTGCACGGTCCGGTCGTCGCACCGCACGGTCAGCGCCCCGCCGGTCGTGCCGACGAGGACGTCCACGTCCCCCGGGACCAGGGCATAAGGGGTGCCGTCGACGGTCCGGTGGTCCTCACGGGTCGTCGTCGTCCACGTCACGTCGTGGGCGGGCGGCAGGACGTGGTCACGCTCCCCGCGCGCGTCGATGAACTCGACCGTCCCGTCGGTCCGCAGCCGCCAGCGCAGCACCCGGATGTCGGCGGCGGTCTCGCCCGTACGGAACACGGCGAGCAGCTTGCCGTCGACGAGTCGCAGCCGCAGCAGCCGCGACTCGCGGTAGTAGCGGTACAGTGCCTGGAACTCCCGTACGAAACCGGGGTCGTCCAGCAGCCCCGGCACCGCGTCGTACGGCAGCGGCTCCAGGTCGTCGCGGCCGTGCAGCGCGAAGACGTCGGCCACCCCGACCTCGCCCACGACCGTGCTGTTGTAGCCGAACAGCAGGGCGTCACCGACGGCGACGACGTCCCGCCCCGCGGCAGGGCCCTCGGTGCGCAGCCGCTCCGTGCCGGCCAGCCGCAGCTCGGTGGAGCCGAACACCTCGATCCGTCGGTCGTTCAGCGCCTCGGCACGGCGGGCGAGTTCGGCGCCCTGGGCGGCGAGCCGCTCCCGGAGGACGTCGTAGGAAGCGGCGTCGACGGTGGTTTGGGTGCTGCTGCTCATCCTCGCTGGTCTCCCTCTTCGAGAAAAACGGCCCGGAGCTGCTGCCCCCCGTGACGGCAGCTCCGGGCCCTGTACGCCTGTCAGGTCCGATCAGACCTCGGCGGGCGTACCGTTCAGTGCGGCCACGGGCGTCTCCGACAGCCCCAACCGGTCAGCCGCGTCCAGCAGCCTGCGCAGCTCGGGGCTGCTCTCGACGCCGCCGCCCTGCCCCATGAGCTTCATCAGCAGCGCGGACACGGTCATGTTCTGCACGTCGCCGGTGGACAGCGAGCTGAGCACCCGGGTCACGTCCTCGGTGAAGTCCGCCGACCCGTCCAGCCACGGCTTGGCCAGGGTCTGCGCGGTCTTCGACTGGTCCATGAACCCGTCCACGCTCTTGCCGAGCGACATCGCGCCGACGATGCGGTCGAAGAACGCGGACTCGCCGCCGACGATGTTGATGTCGGCCTTCTCCAGTCCGGTGGCGAGCACCGTGGCCTGGGCCTCCGCGATCTGCCGCTGGGCGTCGAGCCCGGCGAGCCGGATGTCCTTCTCGGCCTCCAGACGGAGCCGGTACTCCTCGTGGCCGCGGGACGCCTCGTCGAGGGCGGCCATGGCGACGGCCTTCTCGTTGATGCCCTGGGCCTCCGCCTTGAGCCGCTCGGCGATCGCCTCGGCCTCCGCGAGGGCCTGGGCCCGTCGGCCCTCCGCCTCCGCGAGTGCCTTCGCCCGCTCGCCCTGGGCCTCCGCCTTGAGCCGCGCCTCGGTGGCCTGCGCCTCCGCGAGGCCGGCCTTCTCGATGACCTCCGCCTCGGCGTCGCGCACCTGGACGGCGGCCAGCCCCTCGGCGGCGGTCTCGGCCTGGACGCCCTCCGCGAGCCGCAGCTTCGCCTGCGCGTCGAGGTCGGCGGACTTCAGCCGGGCCTCCGCCAGGGTCAGCTCCTCGGCGGCGCGGTGCACGGCCGCCTGCTCGGCGGCCTCCGCGGCCTTGATGTCCTTGACCAGCCTCTCCTGTGCCTCCGCCTCGGCGGCGATGATGACGGACTGGCGCTCGCGCTCGGCCTCCTCGACGGCGCGCAGCCGCTTGATGGACTCCTCCTGCTCGGCGACCGTGCGGTCCACGGCGACGCGCTCCCGGATCACCTCGGCGATGTCGCGGCGCTCGGCCTCGACCTCCTTCTCGGCGGAGATCCGGGTCAGCGAGGTCTCCCGGTCGCGGGCGATCGCCTCCAGCTGGCGGTCCTTCTCGATGCGCTCGTTCTCGATGGCGATGACCCGCTCGCGGTTCTTCTCGGCGACGGCGATCTCCCGGGCCTGGTTCTCCCGCTGCACGCCCAGCTGCTCCTCCGTGCGGAGGAAGGCGCTCTGGGCCCGGAGCCGCTCCTCCTCGACGACGCGCGCGGTCTCGGCCTCCTCACGGGCCCGTACGGTCTCGATCTCGCGACGCTGCTTGATCTCGGCGTCGGCCTGGCGGCGTTCCAGCTCCAGGATGGCCTCGCGGGCGTCGACGTTCTGCCGGGTGATCTCCTTCTGTTCGTGCTGCCGGAACTCGTTGGTGCGGACGTGCTCGACGGCGGTCAGCTCGGTGATCTTGCGGATGCCCTGTGCGTCCAGGATGTTGTCGGAGTCCAGCTGGCTGAGGGGCGTCTGCTCCAGGTAGTCGATCGCCACGTCCTCGAGGCTGTAGCCGTTGAGGTCGGTGCCGATGACGGCGATGATCCGGTCCCGGAGTTCCTGCCGCTGGTCGTAGAGGTCGGAGAAGTCCATCTGCTTGCCGACCGTCTTGAGCGCCTCGGAGAACTTCGGCGCGAAGGTCCTCTGGAGCATCTGGATGTCGCTGGCGTGGGCGGTGCCGATGGCCTGGGCGACCTTGAGGACGTCCTCCACCGTCTTGTTGACCCGGATGTAGAACGAGATCCGGATGTCGGCGCGCAGGTTGTCACCGCAGATCAGGCCCTCGCGGCCGATGCGGGCGATCTCGATCGTCTTCAGCGAGATGTCCATGACCTCGGCCTTGTGCAGCACCGGCAGGACGACCTGCCCGGTGAAGGTCACATCGACCTTGCGCATCTTCGACACGATGAGGGCCTGGCCCTGCTCTACCTTCCGGAAGAGCCGGGTGATGACGAGGAGTGTCGCGATCACGATCAGCAGGACAACGGCGATGAGCACACCGATGCCCCAGGTGATGGCATCCATGAAGAATCCTTGCGAGTGAGGCGCGCGCGAGCGGAGCGCGGCGCGGCGCGGGAGCGCGTGGTTACGGGCCCGGGGTGGTGGTCGGGCGAGGTGGTCGGGCGAGGTGGTCAGGCGGCGCCGAGAGGCTGCGGGGTGACCCAGAAGAACCCGCCGTCGTCGTCGTACGCGTACAGCAGTCCGGTGGAGCCGCGGGTGAGCGGCGGCTCGCCGTCCTGTTGCCGGACCTGGACGACGGCCGTGGAACCGTCCCGCACCGCGACCTCCGCCTGGCCGAATCCGCCGTCCACCCGCCCGGTGCGGATGGTGCAGGACTGCCCGATGAAGTCACGCCGGGACGGCGCGGGTTCATGAGGACGGAGGGAGTGCCACAGCCGGGCGAGCAGCCGCGTCACCTGATGGGCCGCCAGGAGCGCGACGGCGAGCAGCACGACCGAGAGCAGGGCGCGTACGAGCCCGGGGCCGGTCAGCCGGTTGAGTACGACCGTGCCGGCGAGGCCGGTGAACCAGCCGGTGACGGTCACCGCGGACACGGCGACCGTGACGGGCAGCCCGCCGAGTCCGAGCGCGCCCAGGGGGACGTCCCCGTCGAAGCCGTCGGCGTCGGCGGCGCCGAACAGCACCAGGAGCCAGAAGCCGATGACGATGACGAGCGCGGCGGTGAAGAAGAAGGTGGGGAAGCCGATCGACGCGGTGTAGAACTCGCGCATCTCTCCGGCCTCCCTTGCCACTCCGATCCAACGGAGTCACCGAGAAACCGATGCCGGGGCATGCGCGCTTCCGCATCCCGGCACCGGCTCGGTGCCCCCGTTTCCGATGTATGCATCCTGACAGGGGGAGGGGGGCTTGTGCATTGCCGGATTCCGGCAATCTTTACGGCGCCTTGATGCCGAGGACGCGCCGGCCTACTGACGTGTCATCAGGGCTCAGTGGAGTGCGGGAGGGGTGTCGACGCCGGCCAGCGCCCAGATGACGAACACACCGATCGCGATCGAGATGAAGCCCCAGACCGGCTGGTAGGGCAGCCAGACGAAATTGGCGATGACCGCGAGCGCGGCAAGCGCCACACCGGTCACCTTCGCCCAGGACGCGCCGCGCAGGACGCCCCAGCCGACAGCCGCGAGGAGGAGGCCGAGGGCCAGGTGGATCCAGCCCCACGTCATGACGGTGAACTCGAAGACGTAGTCCCCGATGATCCTGCCGTACACATCGTCCTCGACGATCCCGACGATGCCCTGGAGCGTCCCCAGCACGCCCTCCACGAGGAGGAGCACCCCGGCGAGCATCGCCCCCGCGGACGCCCAGCCGCCCGTGGCCGGAGGCGGGGGCTGGCTTTCGTGGTGGGCCCGGGCGTGTCCGGGGGCTTGATCGTGCCCGTGACCCGCTGTGTCGCTCATGGCCTGCCCTCTCGCCGTATGCGGACGGGGTGCGTCTGCGCCCGCGTGTACGTGCCTGCGTGTATGTGGCTGCGTGTACGTGTGGATGTACGTGTACGAGCAGCGTGCGGCGGCCGGGGCCGCGCGGCGACCCGGCGACCCCCGACCGGGCGAACGCGCAGCGGTCGCGGCATCGGTGGCACCGTGTTGTGCTGGAGACGTGAGCGCGCCAGCAGTACGGACCGCCCGTGCCTCGTCGTGGCTCCGGCGCCGGGACCTGGTCACGGGATGGGCCCTGATGGCCCTGCTCGCGGCGCTCGCCTGGCTGCTCACGGTCGCCCAGGCCCGTGACATGGGGCCGGGCATGGAACCCGGCACGATGGGCCTCGCGCTCCCGCTCTTCCTGCTCCTCTGGGTCGTCATGATGGTGGCGATGATGTTTCCGTCGGTCGCCCCCGTGGCCATCACCTGGGCGCGGGCCATCGGGCGGCAGTCGACGGGCGTGGTCAGGGCGGTCCGGATCACCGAGTTCGCCGGGGGCTACCTGCTGGCGTGGACCGCCTTCGGGCTGGCCGCGTACGGGGCGCTGGCGGGCGCCGGGTGGCTGGTGGAACAGGACCCGGCGGCCGGGCACTGGCTGGGCGCCACCGCGTTCCTGCTGGCAGGGCTCTACCAGCTGGGTCCGCTCAAGTCCGTCTGCCTGCGGCACTGCCGCGACCCCTTCGGTCACCTGATGCGCTACGCCGGTTTCCGCCCCCGCGGCCGTGACCTGCGCGTGGGCGTGCACCACGGGCTGTACTGCGTGGGCTGTTGCTGGGGCCTGATGATCGTCCTCGTTCCGCTGGGCATGATGAACGTGGCGGCCATGGCCGGGCTCGCGGCCGTGATCTTCCTGGAGAAGCTGTGGCGCTGGGGGCCGTGGCTGGGCCGGGGCATCGGGGTGGCGTTCGTGGTGCTGGGCGTGCTGGCGGTGTTCCAGGACTGGATGCTGCCGGGGCTGCAGGCGGCGCAGCACGGCGGGATGTGACGTACGCGCGCGTAGCGGCGGACATGCGGAGGCGGGACACCACTGGTGTGGCGTCCCGCCCTGGTGTGCTGCGTGGTGTGCTGTGCTGCGTGATGTGCCGCGTGCGCTCTGGTCGCTTCGCTCAGGACCTCAGCCACGCCCGGCGGGCGCGCCCTCGGGCTGCTCGCTGCTGAACCGGAAGTCACCCCTTTCCCCGTAGGCGGCGTCGAAGGAGAGCCCGAAGGCGTTCGACTGGCCGGAAGCCCTGCCGATCCCGTACTCCGGGGCGAACCCGAACGGCGCGTTCTTCACCGTGGTGGGGCTGCCGTCGGCTCCGGTGACCGGCTCGTACTCGATATCGGTCTTGCCGCCGACCGATATCCGCGTCTTCTCCCCGTCCGACAGCCCCACGGCCGCACGTTCCAGGCCGAGGTACTCGCCGAAGAACTGCGACAGTTCGCCGAAAGTGCCGCCCTCGTCGCCGGAGAGGATGCGCTCCAGCGCGGCGGCCTGTCCGTCGCTGGCGCCCTCGTCGACGACGATGCCGACCTTCCAGCCGCCGGACGTCAGATTCGAGGGGAAGTGGTTGTAGAGGGCGAAGTCGACTCCGGACAGATCCGTGTCGTCCAAGCGGCCGTCGGCCACATGGAACACGGTCATGCC
Organism: Streptomyces sp. TRM49041; assembly: GCF_008271805.1. GTDB lineage: Bacteria > Actinomycetota > Actinomycetes > Streptomycetales > Streptomycetaceae > Streptomyces. The sequence continues at coordinate 133,419 of NZ_VSRY01000103.1, read as the reverse complement.
CACGCACTCCTCACGGCCCTGCGCGTCGCGCGGCTTCGCGTCGACCGGGCATCCGCAGACGACCACGCACGAGCAACCAGCCGCGTAACTGCCGGAGATACTCCACGTCATGGTGATTCATCCTCCCGCCTCTCTGGACTGCTCCCCGAGCGAGGTGGAGGTGGAGCGGAAGGACCCGGCACAGGGGTATCGAGCCGCCCGTTCACGACCTCCGCACCCGTTGAACTGCCTACAACTCCACGCTAGGCGCTTCGGCACCCGGCGCAAGCGGTGCCGACGCGGTGGCGAACAGCTCGAAGAACAGGGGGAAGGTGCCCAGTACACCGATACCGACGAGTACGAGGGCGACGACCAGCGCGCGCGTGGTCTCGACCGCGCGCTTCCGCAGCGCCAGATGGAGTCCGGCCCAGGCCACGACCCAGACGACGAGCGCCAGGAGGACCTTCCCGGAGAGCGGCCCGACGGGTCCGCTCCACGCCAGCCACTCCTTGACCGGCTCACTGGCCTCGGCCAAAGACGTGAGAAGACCGAGGGCTGCCGCCCCGACCCCCGCGGCGATGATCGCCGCGGAAACGGGTCCCTCCGGCTTGTCGCCGTGCGGGGACGCGTACGGAATCACAGCACCCACTCCTCCCTGACGCCTAGGTGACCGGCTCGGCCTTGGTGATGAGCGCGCCGAGGGCGCCGGCGACGGCCGCGAAGGCGAAGGCGAGCACGAACAGCACCATGACCGTGCGCCGGACGCGCTGGTGGCGGATGAGCAGGTCGCCGTAGTAGAGGACGGTGAAGGCGACGACGGTGGCAAGGATCGGGCTCAGCCACGCGATGTGTTCCTTCCACTCCATGCCGAAGGTGTGCCACTCGGCCGTCTCCGGGTCCGCCAGCAGCCGTGACCTGGCACTCTCCGGTACGTCCTCCCGGTACCACGGGTACACCACCCATGTACCGGTCACCACGGTGCCCCAGGCCGCCACCGCCATCGCCGTGACACCCACCTTCAGCCGCCGCATCCGCTCCGTGATCCCGGCCCCGGTGACGAGGGCACTCCGCAGCCCGTACAGATCGGCCAGCCCGCCGGCGAAGGCCAGCAGGAAGACGGCGCCCAGCACCATGCCGTGGATCAGGGTCCACACTTCGCGCTCGGTGAAGCTCATGGCAGCCTCCCAGTGCCTGCCCTTCAGCGTCGCACCGCACGACGCCGGCGGCTGGGCGGAAGGGCCGCACGGGTGAGGGCTCATCGACGCCCGACCGGGAGGTTCCAGTGGCGCCTGCGCCCCCGGCCGGGGGTCGTTCGGCCGGGGGCGCAGGCTGGTCAGGGGCTCGTGGGGGAAGGCCCCTGCGGGTTCCGTCGCGTCAGCCGGTGGGGGTCCAGCGCTGAGCGGCGGAGCCCGAGCAGGTGGTGAGCTCCAGCTCGGTGCCGTTGGCGGTGCCCGCACGGACCGGGGCGAGGCAGCGTCCGCCGCTCGTCACGGCCGACCGGGCGCCGAGTCGCCACTCCTGGGTGGCGGAGCCGTCGCAGGGCTGGACGGTGACGGTGGCCTCGGCGGCGTCGAGGCAGACGCCGTCCTTGCCGGTGAGCGTCCCGCTCGTGGTGAACGTCCAGCGCTGGTTGGTGCCGCCGTGGCAGGTGTAGAGGGTCGGCCGGGTGCCCGGGGCCGTGGCGCCGTACGGCAGGTCGACGCACGTGTCCGAAGCCCCGTTGACCAGGGTCGCGTTCGCGGGGAGCGGCGTCGCCCGGCCGGTCGCCGAGATCTCCGCGGCGCTCGTCCACGGTCCCCGGTCGCCCGCCTCCGTCAGGGCCCTCAGCCGCAGGTGGCGGCCCGTCTTCGGGACGGTGGCGACCGTCTTCTCCGCCGCGTCGTCGGTGAACGTGCCGACGGCGACGGGGCTGCCCCAGTCGGCCGTCGTGTCCGACACGTACACCTCGTACCTCCCGACGCGGCCGTTGCCGCCGCCGTCCTGGCGGGGCAGGTAGGAGAGGCCGCCGACGTCGTACCGCGCGCCGAGGTCGATCTGGATCTCGTGGGGGAGGGGCGCGGCGGTGGTGCCGGAGTACGCGGTGTGCCACATGGTGGCCGGGTCGCCGTCGATGGCGTTGGCGGCGGACCCGCTCTCGGCCGAGGTCTCCTGGCTGTCGGTGTACGCGACCTTCCAGGCGGCCTTGGGGATCGGCACCCCGGAGGATCCCGGGACCGGGTCGGCCGGAAGCAGCTCCAGGCCGGACGCGGTGACGGCGAACGCCCCGGACCTGCCGCCCGCCTTGACCCACAGGGTGCCGGAGCGGTCCGCGGCGTCGAAGTACCAGCCGGTGGCGGCGGAGTCGTAGGCGCTCTTGGAGGACAGTGCCTGGAGGGCCGCGCCGTCGACGGTGACGCCGGTGGGGGCGGCGGCCGCGTGGACGGTGAACTCATAGCCGCGCGACGCCGGCTTGCCGCTGTACGAGCCGGTGCTCGCACCGACGTCGATGCGCACGTCGCCGGTGCCCGAGGCGGGGGCGGTGACGTCCACCTTCTGCTCGGCGTAGGCGCCCTTCTCGTACTGGCGGGTGAGGCCGTCGTCCTCGTACAGCGTGAAGGTGGACGAGCCGCGCGGGTACACGTCGTACGTGAGCGTGTCGACGGGCTTCTCGCCCGTGTGGTTCATCTGGGGCCACATCGGCACGATGCCGCCGCCCTTCACGAAGAGGGGGAGCGTGTCGAGCGGCGCGGAGTAGCCGTTCAGCACCCCGGGACCGGCGTACGTCCTGCCGGTCCAGTAGTCCGTCCACGTACCGGCGGGAAGGTAGACGCCGTCCCGGGTGGTCGTGTCGGAGACGACGGGCGCGACGAGGAACGAGTCACCGGACATGAACTGTCCGCTCGTCAGATCGCCCCGCGCCACCGGGTCGTCGGGGTACTCGAGGACCATGGCGCGCACGGTGGGCGTACCGGTCTCGGCGGCGACGCGGCTCATCGAGTACAGGTACGGCATCAGCCGCATCTTGAGCTTCAGGTACTTGCGGTTGATGGACAGGTACGGGTCGCGGAAGCGCCAGGGCTGCTTGTCCTGGTAGCCGGCGGACGGGTTGGTGGCGCCCCAGCCGGACATCGTCATGAACGCCGGGGTGAAGGCCTTCCACTGGAGGTCGCGGACGTATGTCTTCGGACCGCCCTGGAAGATGCCGTCCACGTCCCCGGCCGCGTAGTTGAGCGCGGACAGGCCGGCGCCGGTGATCGCCGGGACGTGCCAGCGCATCGCGTCCCAGGTGCCCGGGGTGTCGCCGGTCCACACGACGGCGTTGCGCTGCGTGCCGGCCCAGCCGTCGACGGTCCACACGAAGCGGCGGGCGTCGGAGTTGCGCTCGATGCCGTCGACGGCCTGCTGGACGCTGTCGAAGGCGTACTTGTAGCCGGAGCCGATCCACGCCACGTCCGTCTTCACGCCGCGGCTTCCGGCGACGCCGACCTCCTGGTCGATGTCGGCGAGGCCGGTGGAGGTCCACAGGCCGGTGTGGAAGCCCTTGGCCTTCAGCCCGTCGACGGTCGCCTTCAGGTCGGTGTAGCCGCAGCCGTACCCGTCGTTGGGCAGGAACCAGCCGGAGGGCATGTCGGCGGCGCGGGCGTCGGCGGCGTACCCGAGGACGTCCTTCGTCGTCTGGTGGCGCGGCCGGTCGTGGTCGCCCTGGTAGTCGGGGTCGGAGGCGTTCCAGCAGTCGGCGTTGCCGAGCTCGAAGCCCCACATCGGGGCCAGGAACGGCTTGCCGCTGACGTCCGTGTAGGCGTCGAGCACGCCCTTGAGGGAGTTCCCGACGAAGTACCAGGCGTCGAAGCGGCTCTCGTTGTGCGTGAACGTGCCGGGCGCGCCGAAGGAGTACGTGCCGGGGGCCCAGGTGTTGCGCATGACGCCGTAGCCGTTGGTCGACATGTAGAAGGGCGCCGGGCTGGCGTTGGTGTTCTCCTTCCACGTGTTGGCCACGGAGACCGGCACGGTCTTGCCGCGCAGCGCCCACTCCCCGAGGCGGAGGCCGGTGCCGTAGAACTGCTCGTCGGCGCCCCGCGTGAGGTACTGGCTGGTCCGGGTGCCCGTCCAGGAGAGCGGCCGGTCCTCGGCCCAGACGAGCGTGGTGTTGTCGGAGCGGTGGACGGAGAACCGCAGGGGCGACTTGTCGACCCGGATGTTCAGGGCCGGGGTGCTGATCCGGTAGTGGGTGCCCGCGTCCGTGACGTCGGCCGTCACCGGCCCGAAGTCGGTGTCGACGGCGAGCGCGTCGCCTGCGGGGTCGTCGGTGAAGCGGCCGTCGGGCGACAGCCAGATCCGGAAGATGTCCTGCCGGGCGACGACCACCCTGACCTTCGCCGCCGTCGACGTACCGATGGTGAAGGTGTTCCCCGACCGGCTGACCCCGGTGGCGTCACCGGGGCCCCTCGCGGCCGCCGCGTCGGCTGAGGTCGCCGCGTCGGCTGAGGTCGCCGCGTCGGCTGCGTCGGCCGGACCCGTCGAGGTCGCCGCGTCGGCCCGGGGCGGGGGCCCGGCGACCGAGAGGACTGCCGCCACCATGGCCGCCACCAGGCCCAGGACCGTCGGCCGTCTGCCCCTGACGGCCGGGCCGGTGACCTGACGCCACCGGCCTCCCGCTGAACTCCGTTGCATCACAGCCGCCCTTCCGGCCATGCGAGCGCCGCGCTGCTCGTCGGCGGCGCTCGCCGACAACAGGTGCTGACGTACTGCGCGATATGAGAGCAGCCGCTCCGATTGACGTCAAGTGCTCATTCGGGCCGCGTTCCGAGCAGTTGCGCGCACGATTTTCGGGTCGGCGAGCTCCGTCGAGGCGAGTTCGGGGAGGTGGTACGTGCTAGACGCGGTGGACGTCGACACCCTGGCCGGTGAGCTGTTCGACGAGTTCGGCGGGGGCGTCGTGGTCGGTGACGAGGACGTCGATCTCGCGGATCGTGCAGACCCGGGCGAAGGCACGCTGCCCGAGCTTGGTCGAGTCGGCGACCACGATGACCTTGTCGGCCCGCTCGGCCATGGCGCGGTTCGCGCTCGCCTCGCCCTCGTCGTGGGCGGCTGCGCCGAAGTGCGGGTCCACAGCGTTCACGCCGAGGATGGCGAAGTCGAGCGAGAGCCCCTGAAGCACGGCGGCCGCGAGCGGCCCCGTCAGCTCGTACGAGTGCGGGCGGGCGACCCCGCCCGTCACGACGGTCTTCACATACGGGCGTACGGCCAGCTCGTTGGCGATGTTGACGGCGTTGGTGACGATCGTCAGCGCCGTACTCCCGGCGTGCTCGGCGAGGTCGGCCCGCGTCGCCAGCTCCCGCGCGACCTCCGAGGTCGTCGTCCCGCCGTTCAGTCCCACCACCGAGCCGGCCGGGACGAGAGCGGCGGCGGCGCGGGCGATGCGCCGCTTCTCGTCCGCCTTGCGCCCGGTCTTGTAGCGGAGGGGGAGGTCGTATGTCACGCCGGACAGCACGGCGCCGCCCCGGGTGCGGGTGAGCAGCTGCTGCCGGGCCAGCTCCTCCAGGTCCCGGCGGACCGTGGCGGGGGAGACGCCGAGCAGCTCGGCGGCCTCGGCGACCTCGATGCTGCCCTTCTCGCCCAGAGCGTCGAGCAGCCGCGTCCACCGCTCGTGCGTGCCCATCACCGTTCTCCTCGCCTCGCGACTTCCGGGAGCCGAGCGTAACCCGCAAGACCATGAGCGCTCCTGCGCATGCTTGCTCAAATCTGCGCGTAGGGCCTATAAAAAAGCCATCTGCAATCACATGAACCACTCGGAGGTTGCTGTGAGCCATGTCGACCGGGAGATCGCCGACCAGCCGGGATGCTGGCGCCGTGTGCTGGAGATTCACGCGACGGGGCCGCGACCGGCCGGACTGCCGCGGGACGGCGAGCGCGTGGCCGTCGTGGGCTGCGGGACCTCGCTCCACATCGCGCAGGCGTACGCGGCGCTGCGCGAGTCGGCCGGCCTCGGCGAGACCGACGCGTTCCCGGCGTCCGAGTTCCCGGCGGCCCGCCGCTACGACCGGGTGCTCGCCATCACCCGCTCCGGCACGACGACGGAGGTGCTCACCGCACTGGAGCGGGTCGCCGGAGGCACCCCGACCGTCGCGCTCACGGGCGATGTCGCCACGCCCGTCCGGGACGCCGCCGACACCGTCGTGGACCTGGGCTTCGCCGACGAGCGGTCGGTCGTACAGACCCGGTTCGCCACCACCGCCCTCGTCCTGCTGCGCGGCGGCCTGGGCCTGGCGCCCGCGGACCTCGCCGAACAGGCCGAGCACGCCCTGCGCGTCCCGCTCCCCGAAGGGGCCCTCGCCGCCGCCCAGTTCACGTTCCTCGGCATGGGCTGGACGACCGGCCTGGCTCACGAGGCGGCCCTCAAGCTCCGCGAGGCGTCCGGCGCGTGGACCGAGTCGTACCCCGCCATGGAGTACCGGCACGGGCCGATCAGCGCCACCGGACCGTACAGCGTCGTCTGGTTCTTCGGCGAGCCGCCCGCCGGGCTCCTCGACCAGGTCCGGGCGACCGGCGCCCTCGCCGTCCACGCCCAGGGCCACCCGCTCACCGACCCGCTCGCCGACCTGGTACGCGCTCAGCGCCTCGCCGTCGCCCTCGCCGAGCGCCGCGGCCTCGACCCGGACCGGCCCCGCAACCTGACCCGCTCGGTCGTCCTCACCGGCTCGTGACCGCCATCGCGGCGTCGGCGTCGGCGTCGGCGAAGGAGAAGGCGAAGGAGAAGGAGAAGGCGTCCGGGATCGCCCTACCCACCCCCTCACCCAGGAGACCGCCATGCCTCTCGTAGGGACGGGCGACATCGTCGCCCCCGCCGCACGCACCGGAGGCGGCGTCGGCGCCTTCAACGTCATCCAGCTCGAACACGCCCAGGCCATCGTGGCCGGTGCGGAGGCCGCGGGCGCGCCCGTGATCCTCCAGGTCAGCGAGAACACCGCCCGCTACCACGGTGCGCTCACCGCCGTCGGCACCGCCACCCTGGCTGTCGCCCGGGCCGCGCGGGTCCCGGTGGCGGTCCATCTCGACCACGCCACATCGGTCGACCTGGTCCACGAGGCCGTGGAACTCGGCTTCACATCCGTCATGTTCGACGCCTCCGCCCTCCCGTACGAGGACAACGTCCTCGCCACCGCGGCGATCAGCGCCCACTGCCATGCCTCCGGCATCTGGGTGGAGGCCGAGCTGGGCGAGGTCGGCGGCAAGAACGGCGTCCACGTGCCGGGCGCCCGCACCGACCCGGCCGAGGCGGCCGCGTTCGTTGCCGCCACGGGCGTGGACGCCCTCGCCGTGGCCGTGGGCACCTCGCACGCCATGCCCACCCGCGACGCCGCACCGGACTTCCCCCGGATCGCAGCCCTGCGCCGGGCCGTCCCGGTCCCCCTGGTAATGCACGGCTCTTCGGGCGTCGCCGACCACGACCTGACCGCCGCGGTCGACCACGGCATGACCAAGGTCAACATCGCCACGCACCTGAACAGGGTCTTCACCACCGCCGCCCGCCGAGCCCTCGCCGCGGACCGCGCCCTGGTCGACACCCGTCACTACCTCGGTGCCGGCCGGACCGCGATGACCCACGAGGTCACCCGCCTGCTCGCCGTCCTCAAATCCCCGGTCGCCCGGAAGCCGACCGACCCCTGACACACGACGGGGCCGCCCAGGTGACCGCCGGTGTTCGTGGGGAGCAGTGGCCCGGTTCCATGGCGCGTCACTCCTATCGTGGGGCGTCGGTACAGTGACGGTCGGCGCGAGGCGGGCAGCACATGAGGAAACCGCAGATCGACTACGCGGCGGTCTTCCACGCCCTGCCGGGCATGGTGGCTCTGCTCACTCCCGACCTGGTGTACGCCGACGCCAACGAAGACTTCCTCCGGCTGGCCGGGCGCACCCCCGAGCAGCTGCTGGGCCGCTACATCTTCGACGTCTTCCCCGAGAACCCCGACGACCCGGCCGCGGCAGGCATGCGGGAGACCCAGGCGTCGATGCTGCGCGTGGTGGCGACCGGTGAGCGCGACACGATGGCGCTGCTGCGCTATGACATCGAGGATCCCGAGCGGCCCGGCCACTGGGTGGAGCACTTCTGGAGCCCGGTCAACGCACCCGTGGTGGGCCCGGACGGTCGGGTGACGCTGATCGTGCACCGCGTGGAGGAGGTCACCGAGCTCATCCGAGCCCGCGGCGGCGCGGGCAGCGACAGCAGCCGGACCCGCGTGCTGGAGGCCGAGCTCTACACCCGCTCCCGTGAACTGCAGGGACTCAACGAACGCCTGCGCCGGGCTCAGGTGCGCGACCGCGAGGTCGCCCTGGCTCTGCAGGAGGCGATGCTGCCCGCCCCCACGCCGGTCGGGCACCACCGGGCGGCCGTGCGCTACCGGCCGGCTGTCGGCACCCTGAACGTGTGCGGTGACTGGTACGACATGGTCGACCTGCCGGGTGACCGCATCGCGGTCGCTGTCGGCGACGTCGTCGGCCATGGCCTGGAAGCGGCCTGCGTCATGGGGCAGCTGCGCAGCGCGCTGAGCGCGGCTGCCCGTGTCGCCGACGGACCGGCCCGGGCGCTGGAGGCCCTCGGACTGTATGCCCGCCGTGTCGACGGTGCCGAGTCGACCACTGTGGTGAAGACCTTCATCGACTGGGGCACCCACACCCTCACGTACAGCAGCGCGGGCCATCCGCCACCCGCCCTGCTCCACCCCGACGGCACCGTGACCTTCCTCGACCAGGCGACCGACCCTCCCCTCGGAGCGCGCCCCCAACACGTCCCGCGGCCGGAGGCCAGTACTTCCTTCGCCGAGGGCGCCACCCTGGTCCTGTACTCCGACGGCCTGATCGAACGCCGTTACGAGGACATCGACACCGGCCTGGCCCGCCTCGCCGACGCCCTCGTCCGCCACGGGCAAGCCGACCCCGAGGCCCTGGCCGACGCCCTCCTGGCCGAACTCCTCCCACCCACCGGCAACACCGACGACACGGCCCTGGTCATCATCCGCCTGTGACCTGTGTCGTCCGCAGTCAGAGCCACGCCGCGGCGGAAGACAAGAATCGGAGTCGCTCCCGGTCAGGACCCACTTGCGCTGGCCCGGGAACTCCACTCGCCGTGACAGTCTCCACCGGTCGGCCGAGGTCACCCGGTCAGGGTGATGTGCCGCAGCGTACGACGGCACAGCATGAGTATCCGGGGGCCCGGAGGGACCACATCTGCGAGGGATGCGCGCTCATGCAATACGAGATCCGCGTCGAGGGACAGATGTCGAGGACGATGACCGACGCGTTCCCGGAGCTGGAGAGCTGCATCGTGGCCGGGCAGACCCTGATGTTCGGCCAGGTCACCGACGAGGCGCATCTCTACGGGCTGCTCGCGCGGTTCCAGTCGCTGGGCCTCCACGTGGTGGAGATGCGCAGGACCGCTCCCTGACGTGCCGTGCCGTGCCGTGACGTGCCGTGACGTGCCGTGACGTGTCTGACGCGTCTCACGTGTCGGCGCTACCGGCGACTCGCCACGACGGGCCTGCCGTGGCAGCGTGCCCACTTGCGTCCGCTCCCGCACGGACAGGGCGTGTTGTGCGGCCGTCGCGCGTCGGCCTCCTCGTACTCGCGCATGATCAGTGCGGGGGCCCGCCCCTGGCGCAGCAGCCCGGCCATCGTGCGCATCGGGCGGTCGACGTGGTGGAAGAACGCCTTGAAGCCGACGCACAGGTGGTTGAGGCCCGGCTCGCCGTCCGGCGTGGTGTCGAAGCGGTCCTTGGGGCAGCCGCCGTGGCAGGCGAAGCGGACGTCGCAGTCGAGACAGTGACGGGGCAGGGAGTCGTACTTGTCCTGGCCGAACTTCCGCTGCCTCGGTGAGTCGACCAGCTCCAGCATGTGCCGGTCGCCGATGTTGCCGAGCAGGTGTTCCGGCTCGACGAAGTGGTCGCAGGAGTACAGGTCCCCGTTGTGCTCCAGGGCGAGGGCGCTGCCGCACGTCCTGGAGTGCACGCACAGGGAGGGCGGCTCCCCGTACCAGTTGGCCAGCGCCACGTCGAACATCTGGACGTAGACGCGGCCGACGTCGTGGCGCACCCAGTCCTCGAAGACGTCGATGAGGAACCGGCCGTACTGCTGTCCGGTCACCGACCGGTCGGTGACGCGGTCGCCCTCCTGCCGGTACAGGGGCCGGTCCGTGGCGCGGGCGCCCCAGCCGTCGTTGGCCAAGGGCAGGCCGTGGGCGGTCGCGCGTTCCACGATCGGGATGAACTGCATGTGCTCGGCGCCGCAGTCGTCGCGCAGAAAGGCGTACACCTCGCGGCCATGCCCGGCGTTGGCGTCGTGCAGGGTGGTCAGCGCGTTCCACCGCACGCCGTGTTCGCGCAGGTGACCCAGTCCGCGCATGACGTGGTCGAAGGTGGGCTTGCCGCCCTTGTCGACCCGGTAGGCGTCATGCAGCTCGCGAGGGCCGTCGACGGAGAGCCCGACCAGGAAGTCGTGGTCCCGGAAGAAGCGGGCCCATTCGGCGTCGATGAGCGTGCCGTTGGTCTGGATGGTGTTGACGATCCGCTGGCCCGGGCGGGCGTATCGACGCTCGTACTCCACGGACCGGCGGAAGAAGCCGAGGCCCATGAGAGTCGGCTCCCCGCCCTGCCAGGCCACCGTGACCTCGGGCGCGGGGCCGTGCGCCTCGATCAGCTGCCGGATGTAGGCATCCAGCAGTTCGTCCGCCATACGGAATCTGCTGCCCTCGTACAGCAGCTCCTTGGACAGGAAGAAGCAGTAGGTGCAGTCCAGGTTGCAGATCGCGCCCGCCGGCTTGGCCAGCAGGTGGAAAGGCCGGCGCCGGACGGCCGGATCGGGCAGCTCTACGATGCTCATCGGCCCAGGGTGGGGCTCCTGCGCCGCTCCCCGCGTCACCCGGCACGGGTAACGCGGGGAGGTTCCCTCGTACGCCGTCAGAGGTGCCCGCGAGGAGAGCGCGTCGCGCCACCACTGCGAGCAGGCTGACGCCGGGCACGGCGAGGCGAGCAGGGCGACGAGCACGCCCTCACTTCCTCTCACGGGCGGGCGGCGCTTCGGCGCCCTCCGTCATTCCTTTCGCACGACGCACAGGGCCCAGATGACGAAGGCGTACAGCGCGATCAGGGTGAGTGACCACACTGGGTAGTACGGGATCGACAGGAAGTTGGCGATGATCAGCAGTCCGGCGATGCCGACCCCGACGACCCGGGCCCACAGGGCGCGAGAGAAGAGGCCGACGCTCACCGCGATGGCGATCACGCCGAGGGCCAGCTGGATCCATCCCCAGCTGGTCAGGTCGAACTTGAAGATGTAGTTGGGGGTGGACACGTAGACGTCGTCCTCGGCGATCGCCATGATGCCGCGGAAGAGATCGAGGATGCCGGCGATGAACAGCAGGACCCCGGCGAACGTCACCAGCCCGACGGCGGCCGGCTCGGCCGTCTGCGAGCGGTGATGGGTGGTCGTTGTCATGTTCGCTTCCTCACTTCCCAGGTGAACCGTGCACCCAGTGGTGCGCCTTCGAGCATGTGGGGTGATCCGGGCAGGTTGATCACCCATGACGGGTGAGGTTCGCGCGGCGGATCGCTGGGGGCGACGGGCGCGTTCTGGCGGACGCTCGTGCTGAGCACGGCGCTGGGGCTCCCGGCCTCGATCAGCCTGCTCGTCTTCGGCGCGGTGCTGCTCGGTCCGACGCCGTAGGACCTGGGCCGGCGGATCGTCGGCCATGCGGTGCTCAGCCTCACCGCCGTGCGGATGCCGCCGGTGGCCGTCGCCGCCGACCCGACGAGACCACGGCCGTGGGCCGGGAGCCGCACGAGGCGACCCTCGTCCCCGAGGCCGCCCAGCGGCGCATCACCGCTCGACGACGCCGTACGCCTACCCCGCGGGACGGTGTGCCGGCCCGGTGCTCTGTCACCCATAAGGGGTGAGGTGAGACGGGCCGCCCCCGGCCATGGTGGAGGGACACCCGGATTCAGGACTCGCGGCAGCGAGGAGAACCGTCATGGCCAAGCCGTTCAAGGGGAAGATCGCCCTCGACATCCGTGACTCGCAGCCGGACTGGGCGCCTTTCCTCGCACCGGAGGCGGCTGAGAACGCCCCGAACGTGCTGGTGATCGTGTGGGACGACGTCGGTTACGGGACCATGGACTGCTTCGGCGGCCCGGTGAAGACGCCGGCGATGTCGCGGATCGCAGACATGGGCGTGCGCTACGCGAACTTCCACACCACGGCGCTGTGCTCCCCGACCAGGGCCTCGCTGATGACCGGCAGGAACGCGACATCGAACGGAATGGCGACGGTCGCCGAGTTCAGCTCCGGCTTCCCAGGGATCTCCACTCGCATTCCGTTCGAGAACGGCTTCGTCTCGGAGGTCCTGAGCGACCGCGGCTACAACACGTACTGCGTCGGCAAGTGGCACCTCACCCCGGGCGACGAGACCAACATGGCCGCGTACAAGGGGCGCTGGCCCCTGGGACGCGGCTTCGAGCGGTTCTACGGCTTCCTCAACGGCGAGTCGAACTGCTGGTACCCGGACCTGATCCACGACAACCACCCGGTCGACCCGCCGGCCACGCCCGAAGAGGGCTACCACATCGCGAAGGACTTCTCCGACAGGGCCATCGAGTTCATCCGGGACGCCAAGGCCGTCGAACCCGGCAAGCCCTTCTTCATGTACCTCTCCCTCGACGCGGCTCATGCGCCGCACCACGTCTTCAAGGAGTGGGCCGACCGGTACAAGGGCGTCTTCGACGAGGGCTACGAAGCCATCCGGCCCGGGATCCTGCGCCGTCAGAAGGACCTGGGCCTGCTGCCGGAGAACACCGAACTCTCCTCGATCAACCCCCACGGCGAGCCCGCGGCGTCCGGGCCGGACGGTCAGCCGTGGCCGCTGCTGGACACCGTCCGGCCCTGGGACGACCTCAGTGCCGACGAACGACGGCTGTTCGTCCGTATGGCCGAGGTCTTCGCCGGTTACGTCTCGTACACCGATGACCAGCTGGGCCGGGTGCTCGACTTCCTCGAATCCGCCGGCGAGCTCGACAACACGATCATCGTGGCTGTCTCCGACAACGGGGCGAGCGGCGAGGGCGGTCCGGACGGCACGTTCAACGAGTGGCGGTTCTTCAACGGCATGGACACGCCGGCCGAGCTTTCCCTGGAGCACATCGACGAGCTCGGCGGTCCGTCGTCGTACAACCACTACAACACCGGGTGGGCCTGGGCGTTCGACACACCGTTCCCGTACTGGAAGCGCTGGGCCGGCTACGAGGGCGGCGTGGCCGACATGTGCCTGGTCGCCTGGCCCGCGGGGATCGAGGCCCGGGGAGAGGTGCGCCGGCAGTACGTCCACGCGGTGGACGTCGTGCCCACGCTCTACGACCTGCTCGGCATCGAGCCGCCCGAGGTGCTCAAGGGCTACCGGCAGAGCCCGATCGAGGGCGAGAGCTTCAGGGCTTCGCTCACGGACTCCGGGGCGCCGGGACGGCAGACCCAGTTCTACGCGATGCTGGGGCAGCGGTCCATCTACCACGAAGGGTGGCTGGCCTGCACGGTCCATCCGCCGCTGAGCGGTTGGGGCGACTTCGCCCACGACAAGTGGGAGCTCTACGACCTGACCACCGACCGCGCCCAGTCGACGGACCTGGCCGCGCGGGAACCGGCCCGGCTGGAGAGCCTCAAGAGCCTCTGGTACTACTACGCGGGCATCTACAACGGGCTGCCGCTGGACGACCGCAGCGCCCTGGAACAGGTACTGGCCGAGCGCCCGCACGGAAGCCGCGAGCGCGACCGTTACGTGTACTACCCCGACTCCGCGGCGGTGCCCGAACAGGCCGGGGTGGTGACCAGTGGCCGGTCGTACACCATAGCCGCCGGGGTGGACGTCGGGTCGGCCGATGCCGAGGGCGTTCTCTACGCCCACGGCGGTGTGGCGGGCGGCCACAGCCTCTACGTCAAGGACCATCGCCTGCACTACGCGTTCAACTGGGTCGGCAGCACCCTCCAGGTCGTGGACGCCGACCGGGACATTCCGCCGGGCAAGCACGTGCTCACGGCCGAGTTCGCGGCGAACGGACGCAGCGCCGACCTCACGATGCCCGGTGCCGCGGGCACCCTCACCCTCTACCTGGACGACCAGGAGGTGGGCCGTGACGACATCGTCACGCAGCCCGGCTCCTTCTGCCTCGTCGGGGACGGGATCTGTGTGGGACGCGACGACGCCTCGCCGGTCACCCCTGACTACGAAGGGCCGTTCCCGTTCACCGGAGGCACCATCGACAAGGTCGTCGTCGACGTCTCCGGCGAACGCTACGTCGATCACGAGGCCCAGGTACGCGGCTGGTTCATGATCGACTGACCGTGGGATGCCACGGCGCCCACGGCGCCCACGGACTGCTGACCCGCATCGCCGCGCAGGTGGCCATGGGAGCCTCCCCCGCCTCGTACCTGGCCTGCGGCACCGAAGAAGCCTTCGGGCTGCCCCTGCTGCCCGGCGGAGGCGAGGAAGAAGGAGCGGTGACATGAATCTTGCCTACGACTACCCGGTGCTCGGAGCGTTCTGGACAGCCATGTGGATCTTCCTGTGGGTCCTGTGGGTCGTCCTGCTCTTCCGGATCATCGGAGACATCTTCCGGGACGACACGCTCAGCGGGGCGGCCAAGACGGGGTGGCTCGTCTTCGTGATCGTGCTCCCCTTCCTCGGCGTGTTCGTCTACGTCCTCGCCCGCGGCAAGGACATGGGCAAGCGCGAGACCCGGCATGCCCGGGCCCAGCAGCAGGCGCTCGACGACTACATCCGCGAGACCGCCGGCTACGGCACGGGACCCGCGACCGAGGCAGAGCAACTCGCCAAACTCTCCGAGATCCGTTCCAAGGGCGACATCACCGACGACGAGTTCCGGCGGGCCAAGGAGAAGATCCTCCACTGAGCCCAGAGCCCAGAGCCCAGAGCCCAGAGCCCAGAGCCCAGAGCCCAGAGCCCAGAGCCCAGAGCGCGCCCCTGCGCCCGCCCGTGTCCTGCCCCCGAAACCGTGCTGATCGTGGTTGTTTGTGGGCGTGATCAGCAAAGTTCGCGCCCGTGTCCTTCCGGCCCCCCAGCGCCGCACGCTGGACGAACTGACCCAGGATCTGGTCCTGTCGTCCGGGGACACCACGTCCAAGCGTTCGGCCTTCTGGACCATGTTGACGCTGTCGTCGGTCATCGCGGGCGGCGGAGTGCTCACGGACTCGACGGCGACCGTGATCGGCGCGATGATCATCGCGCCCCTGGCCACGCCGATCATGGGCATCGCCCTGGGCTCGGTGCAGCGCCGCCGCACCGGATCGGCCAGGGTCGTCCTCCTCGCGTGCCTGCTGGTGATCGTGGTCGGGATGGCCATGTCGATGACCCTCCCCAGTGGCTACGACCTGCTGTCCAACAGCCAGATCTCGTCACGGACGTCGCCGCGCCTGATGGACCTGATCGCCGCCCTGGCGACCGGTCTCGCCGGCGCGGTGGCGCTGGCCCGTCGGGACGTCGCCGCCGTGCTGCCCGGCGTCGCGATCGCCATCTCCCTCGTCCCGCCCCTGGTGGTGGCCGGGGTGTGCCTGGGGCAACTGTCGGGATGGCTGGCGCTGGGTGCGCTGGTGCTGTTCGTGTCGAACCTCTTTGCCCTGGTCTTCGGGGGCATGGTGGTCTTCGCCTCCCTCGGTTACGGCGCGGAGGCCGACAAGGCAGCCGGACGGCCCGCCCGGAGGGCATATGTCGGCATGGTCCTGCTGTTCGCCGTCGCGTTCGTTCCGCTGACGGCCAACACCGTGGTCACGCTCCTGCTCAACACCTGGACCGGCCAGACCAAGGACGCGGCGGAACAGTGGCTCGCCGACGAGCCGGGCGCGTCCGTCACGAGTGTCGACGCGACCTCCCGGACGATGTACATCCACGTCCGCACCCCCGGAGACCTCCCGCCGGTGGAGTCTCTGCTCGAACGGCTCAAGGGACGGATCCCGGACGGCACCCCCGTCGTGGTGGACACGTCACGCGGCCGACGCATCGACGCGGGAGCGGTCGGCGACTGAGCGTCGCACCGGCCAGCTCCGGCCATGCCTGTCGTCCGCGACGGGAGCGGGGGCACTCGGCGGCCCCCCCGTAGCCGTAGCGGCAGCCGACTCCCAACTTTCACCGAGTGGCCGCACGGGAACCGGCCAGGGGCCGGCCGTCAGTGCGCGGCGGAATCGGCCCCGGAGGCGGCGGGCGGTGCGGAGGGGTCGTCCAGGAATTCGCGGATCGCGAAGCCCACCAGCGTGATCACCGCGGTCCAGACCACGACTGCCGTGGTCGGGTAGCTCCAGGTGAACAGGACGACCGCCGCGATCACCAGGACGGCGACACCGATCCAGTGCTTGAAACGATGGACGAACCGCCCGACCGCACCCGCCCGGAACCCCGCCGACCCCGCCACATCGCGCAGCGCGCCGATACTCCTGCGGCAGCCGGTACGAGTGAGAACGGCGATCCGGGACGGGCCGACGAGGAAGGCGCCGACGGCGGTGAAGAGGGCGACCGCGGCGAGCGCCCGTACGCCGGCGCGCAGGAACCTGACCAGGGCGTCGTACACGGCTCCCGCGGCCGCCTGGGAGGTCCCGGGTGGCAGCCGGTCGAGGTAGACGTCACGGGCGACGGTGAGGCCGATACCGAGAACCAGCATGGCGACGAACACGGCCAGAGCCGTCCCGATCAGCGCGTTCCGACGGTTGAACGCCACGTAGACTCCGGCGGCCGCGATCAGGAGCGCGATGACGGGCAGCCAGCCGCCGAGGAGTTCCAGCACTCTCACATAGGTCTTGATCTCGCCGACGTCCTCGGACGCGAACACCACGAAGTCCGTCCGGACGTCAGGGATGTTCGCGGCGGGCGCGAACCCGGCGTCGACCAGTTGGTTCTTGACCTGCTCGACGATGGGTCCGACGTCGATGACGACCTGGTTGTCCTCCAGCTTGATCGCGCCCTGGCCTTCGCCGGTCAGCGCCTCGTCCAGCGCCGCGTGCGCCCTGCGGTTGGCCTCCACCCAGACCGTCTCGAAGGCGCTGCTGGTGACCACCCGCTCCACCGTGTTGCTGACCAGCTGTCTGAGGCCGCTCTCGATCGGGCCGTCCAGGTTGGTCAGCAGCTCGGCCGCCTGCGGGGGCACGCCCTGCGCCGATGCCGCGTCCGTCAGCCGCTGGACCAGCGCCTCCACGTCGACGCGATCCAGCACGGCGGAGGTGACCTGGTCGGTGACCGCCTCCTGCACATCGGGATCGCTCGCCAGCGGCCCGACAGTCGCGACGTACCGGTCCGTGTCCTGCACGATGCTGTTCGCCCACACGGCGACGACGGACAGCAGCGACAGCAGCGCGGCGAAAAGGATCAGCAGGACCGAGCCGAGGGAGCGAAGCGGATGATGCCGCGCCGCCCGGGGCGGACCAGCGCTCTCCAGGGCGTTCACCCGCTGCCGCAGTTCGTCCAGCTCACCGCGCTCCCGGGCCGAGAGCCCTTCGTCACCGCTGTCGCTCACTGCCCCAGCAAACCGATGCGGCGCACAGCCCGCGACCCGGGCGAGCCGGTCGGGTGAACGGCGCACCAAGGTGCGACGGCACGCGGACAGCAGGGGCGGTGTGCCGCGCAGCAGGAAAACGGAGCGCCCGCACCGCAGCCGGCGCACCAGGCCGAACCGCCCGCGGCTCCGGCGGCCCCGACATGACCAGCAGGATCGAACAGCTGAAGCAGCTCGGCGAACTCAAGGACCAAGGAGTGCTCACGGAAGCCGAGTTCGAGGAACAGAAGCGCAGGATCCTCGGATCACGACCTGCTTCGGATGACGACCGCACAATCGATCAGCGGCCTCCGGCCCGGTAGGCGCGGGCCATGGTGGTACCGGCGTCACGGAGCGGGCCCGCCCTCACGGGCACTCGCCAACTGGTGGAGCGGGTGAGCGAGAGGCCGCCGCCCAGGCGGAAGCCGCTCCCCGAGTTCGGCTCCCAAGGAGCCCCCGAAAACCACTCAGGGGCCTGACCCGCTCTCGCGGATCAGGCCCCTGACCTGGTGTTTCAGCTGTCGGGGTGGCGGGATTTGAACCCACGACCTCTTCGTCCCGAATGAGGTTCGGGCAAGATCGACACCTGGTCGCCTTGCTAACCGTGCAGGTCAGGGGCAAGTTTTGGGTTGGTGTGGCAAGGGCTCGGTCGGCCTGCGGGGGAAGATCATCTCCCAGAATTCTCCCAAGTCCTGGTGCTGTGACCGCCTCCGCGAAGCGGCGCCGCTCCCGCCGACCGCTTCGCAGAGGCGAGTTTGCACGCTGCTTAGGGGGACTCGGGTACTCCTGCAGGGTGGCATCGACGGGCTTTGCGTCCTGACCCGCACGGGCAGGGCGTGTTCTTGCCAACGCTGCGGCCCGGCCCGACGGGCCTTTGCTTGGGAATCGTGCGCCCAGACACCCGCTGCTTCCCGAGGTCTCGCCACAGTGACAGCACAGCAGGGACGTCATTGCCCTTGTCCAGGAGCCATTGTGCTGCTGCTTTGCCGGATGCGTCAGGGAAGGTCGCTGCGGCTTCAGTAAGCCCGCCGCGCTCCAGGAACTGCCGAGCGATAAAGCCGTACGAGTCGCGTTCGTCGAAGCGCCGCATCCCCTGGACCCGAAAGATGTCGGGCGCGAAGGCGGCGCCGATCATGACGGCGGCGCCAGCTACCACTGCGCCCGGGTCACCGGTCGGCTCGTCCGGGGTGCTCATCACGTTGAACCGGTCGATGAGCACCTTCTCTGCGGCCGGGATTTCGATAGGCAGTTCTGCCGCCAGGAGATCCTCGTACCGCTCCGTGACCTCCTCCGGGCCGCTGTAAGCGAAGGAGTCGATCACCTTGTCGTGGAAGAAGTGCAGGACGAAGAGATCGTCCTGGAGCGAGGAACGGAACGCCTCAACCGACTTGGTGCGGCTGTATCCGACAACCTGAACGGTTTCCTCGCGACGCGTACCGCGGCGCTTGTCATCCCCCAGCCGTGCGCCTTGGGACGACAGGAATGGGCACACCTGTGCAGAGTAGACAGCGCAGATCTCGTGTACGGGTGCCTCTGCGAGCCCAACTTCTTCGGGAAGAGGTGTGTCGCCGAAGTGGGGGAGCACCTGCCATCGTGCTTCGTCTCCGAAGGGAAGCCCGCAGACAGCACACCAGTCGAAGGTGGCCAGCACGAGCTTCCGCCGTTCATCGATCGCTCCGAAGTTTGCCCCCTCTGCGTCACGCCCAACTGTTGCGATCACGGGGTAACCCCTGGACTCGCGTTCGAGGTGGCCTAGACGTTGCGGTGGTATCACCTCTTGCGGCCTCAAGGCCACCTCCAAGCGTCGTACGGTCGAACCAGGTTAGCGGTGAGGAGCAGGTCAGCTACCGAAAACCGGTCAGTCCGGACCGCAGGAGAGTGGCCGTGTTCCCGAGCAGAGCGGCGATGGCAGCTGTGAGGCCCTGCAGGAAGGTGGCGACGCCCGTCGCTGATTCTTCAGGGATGTGGTCGGCGGACTGGCGACTGCGGATTTCTTCAGGGCGCGGTCCAGGCGAGGGGACTTGGCGGCCAGCAGGTGGATCAGCTCGTCGCGTCAGCGCCGGATGGCAGGGGCGGAGACGTCGTTGCCGCCGGCCATGTCGGCCAGACGCTGATCGTGCCGCAGCCCAGCCAAGACGATCACCGCGATCCTCCCGGGCGGCAGCGCCGGCCACCTCGACCGTATCGCTTTGAGATGGCGTCGCAGCAGGTTGGTGAGGTAGTGCAGGGTGTGCGTGGACAGCAGCAGGCTTGCCCGTACCCCGGTGTCCAAGCCCAGCACCTCGCCGATCTCATATACGCCCTTTGATGCAACTACCGCGCAGGGGAGCCAGACGACGGCGGTTAGGAGAAGACCCCTTCGCCGCAGATCTGCCCAGCCGTGAACCAGCTGGCCACCCTCCAACCCTCGTTCCGACCTGGCGATCTGAATCTCGCTGAGCCCAGACCACCGCAGAGAACCCTTCAACCGAACCCTGGTCTCGGGATCATTCCCTTCCATCGCTCTCGGCCGCTTAGTGTGAGTAAGCTGTGGAAGCCAGGTCCGGACTCCCGGTAGCACCGGGGGAACCAGCCGAGTGCACCTAGTCTTCGCCGTCCGGAGGCGCGTCAGAAGCGTGCCCACCAGCGGAACTCCACTCGCTTCCACGCACGGCCCCCGTGCGCCCATCGTTCGGAGTCCTCCGCATGTCTGCTCAGCCGACCCTGGCCGCGCTCCGCGGCTTCCACTGCGAGCACACCCCCAGCAAGAGCCGCATCCTCGCTCTCGTCCACCACCGAGAGGGCCCTGCCTCGCTGCAGGCCGTTCTCACCTGTCGGCAGCCTGAACTCGCGCAGCAGGCAGTGGGCATCCTCCAGCAGGCCATCAGCTCTTCCGCCGACGCTTGGAAGCCCGAGCCGCTGGAGAAGCTGTGTGCCCAGCTGCCGGATGCTCCGGCTTCATCCCTCCGCAGTGCCGCACGGCACGCGCTTGCGGGCGTCTGGCCCATGCCTCCAGGCAGCTTCCTGAAGTGGGAGCAAATCGCTGTTGGCGTTGACGAAGACGCGGACGAGGACAGTGACACCGACGCGGTTACGCGCATGGTGCGTACCCGAAACGACGCACGGCTCTCTGACCTGGCCGGTCCGGTCATTCGGGTAGAGGTACTCCGAGAGTTCCACGTACATGACCAGCAGGCCGTGTTGAAGGCAGCCAGGAGCGCAGGCTGGGAGCCCCTGCTGAACGAGGACCTCGAGGGCGACGACCCTCAGGACGTCGTCGGGGCCGTCATGTGGCTTGGGGAGTCCGACAGCGAGATCGATGGCGCGGACACGATTACGGACACCTCCCAGGGCCTGAGGCTGCGCACCGAGAAAGGGCATGAGGTCGCCGACTGGAGCGAGGAAGCGGTGGTCGCCGACTTCGGTGCGGGCTTGCGGTATACAGCGGCTGTCCGCCGAGGTGAGCCGGCGACGCCGTCTACCGGGAAGAAGAGCCCGGACTTCGCGGCGCTGTTCGCGGCGGAGGCGCCGCACTGCGACGACCCGGAGTGCGAAGACGAGCGGTGCCAGTGGCAACTCACCCCCCGAACCGCCGATGTCCTCTACACGGAACTGTGCGTGCTCGCCGATCAGGCGTACGACGACAGCGAGGAACTTGGTGACAGGCCGGTGGTGCCAGACGAGCACGACGGCCACTGGGGAGTGTTCGCCTATCTCCCGAAGCTGACTTTCGCGGCCGACCTCCAGTGGCGCCGCCGGTTCGCCCGTGCCGCCGACGACCTCGCCGGTGACCTCGAACGCGGGCAGTGGCCGGAGCCCACCTGCACGGCCGAGGAACTTGCCCTTCACCTCGCCATCCGCGACGCGGGAGACCGCGGGGACGAAGGCGATGACGCTGGTGACCACGGGAGGCTGCCCACCCACCGTGACGACTACGACTTCGACATGTGCTCCGAAGTGTTCTTCCAGGACACCGACGTGCTGATGCTCTACAACTCTCGTTTCGACGGGATCGAGGACCCGGACGGCGAGACGAACCAGCACATGGGCATCGGCGATCTCCGTGCGGCAGCTTGGTTCGAACCGTTCCTGAACGTCCAAGCGCGAGATCCCCACCGAGGGTTCCGCCGCTGACTGCCAGGCGGCGTCGCGGAGGAGCCGGACCGCGATGGTTCAGGAAGTCAGGCTCTTGCAGCGGACCCTGAGGGAGTACGTGGTGCCCTCGGGTCCGCTGCAGCGGCTCCACCCGACCGAGGTGGCCACCGCCTGGCCCTTCCGCTCTCGCAACTGCGCGGCGAACACGCCGAGACTCTCGATCTTGCACCCGCAGTTCAGCACGACCTCGATGCCGATGTACGGGCTGCGAGGATTATGCTCGCCGTCCGACTCGGTCCACCGGACTCGGTCACGTGCTCGGCCAGCCCTGTCCGCTGCACGTCGTGCATTATGCCGTGGGCCTTGGCGTACTCGTCCAGATCGTCGATCACGAAGAGATGGCTGGACCACTCGCCGAGCCAGTCTAGGTTGGTCTCGCGTGGCCTGGGCGGGCCCCCAAGAGAAGATCATCTCCCAGTTGTCTCCCAGAGCCCCACCTTGCTGTGAACCCTTGATAGGCGGGGCGAGGTGCTGACTACGTTGCAACAGCACGTTTGCCCGTAGCCCTACGCCAACACGGTTTCCAAATGTTCGTACGGGGCCCGGCAGAGGCAGCTTCCCTGATCGCCTCCACGATCCACCATCCTCGCTCGTTGTGTTCACGACTCTGCTGCGATGAGGCCAGGCGGGGTGTGACACAGCACCTGTACGGCTAGCGGGTGCTGTGTCAGCGGTGTCGCAAACGCGGGTAGCTATCCAGGGAAGCCGAGGTCCTTGAGATAGGCGAGCCGCGCGTTTATGGCCGCAGAGAAGTGGCGCCAGTCGAGCTTGTCGACGGGCTCATGTGGCTTCGGGTCGGCGGCCGAAGAGGTGATGTAGCACGCGGCGTTGTAGAGCCGCTCGGACAGGAGTCTCTGACAGAAGACACCGAAGCGCTCTTGGTAGGACATCCCCTGCCAGATGCCCTCAACTGGCAAGGCACCCTTGGCCGGCTTGACCGGCCTACGCGATCCTGCCTCGTCCTGCATGATGAAGAAGTATCCGAGCCAGGGCTCCTCTCCTGGGTACAGCTCAGCCAAGGCTGCATGGCGCAAGTCAATCGCGCTGCCGAGCGCTTCCTCGACTCGGTTGTTGTAGTTGTTGCCGAAGGACGGGCCGCCGAGGGCCTTCAGCTCGAAGGCAGCCACGAGGGTGTTCCTGTGGACGACGACCAGGTCCCATTGCTTCTGAGGCCGGTAGTAGCCGGGCAGTTCGAGCCCCTGTGACTTGGTGACACGGATGCTCTCTGGCGGGTACCCAGCGTCGAGGAAGAACTTCGACAACAGGATGGCGATGGCGTCGAAGTGCTTGCCGCCACGTACGGAACCTGCTGTGCCTGCTCCCACAGCGGCCTTAATCGCCGACTGCTCTCTCTGGAGTTCTTTGGCACCCCAGTACGCCGCGATGGCGTCTTCGAAGTCTTGGCGGGTGACCGTCAAGATCCGTTCCTCCTAGTCAGGCAGCTCGGTGAGCCCGTAGACACGCAAAGCGGCCTCGGTGGCAGCCTCCACATCCCGGTTGTCGAAGGCTTCGGCGAGAGCGGCCTGGTCGCTCTCACTAATCGCCGCCGGGTCTGGGACGCGGATCTTCCGGAGGTACTGCGCCTGGAAGCGGAGAGTGCCCCCTCGCATCTTGACCGCGTACGCCTCCACGAATGCCTCCGCGACCTTGGACAGTAGTAGGCCACCGAGTACGCGCATGTCCCAGACGTCCGAGACGATGAAGTACAGGTTGTGGTGAGGGTACAGGCGGCCTTGATCGAGGACAGGGTGGATCCGCAGCTTCATGTCCGGAAACAGCAGTTTCTGGCGACGGGTGAGCTGGTGGTCGACCTTGTCGATGGTCTTGTACCAGCGCTGAGGCTGTTTGACCGCGACGTAGCGCTTGCGCAGGGCTTCGCCGTGCTTCTCGAAGTAGGAGGCGAGACGCGGATACGCGTCGAGGTCGACCAGGTCGCCGCTCGCCGTCCAGGGATTCACCAGGTGGGTGCCGTCCCAGGTGATCGTGCCGCTGGCGGTGTCGCGGACCATGGCCATGGGGAGCAAACGGTCCTCCTCGACCAGGTCCTTGTCCTTGGTGAGGAAGATCTTGTCTGCGCCGGTGGCGATGCCGATCCCGACCTTCGTTCCGGTCTCGGTGTCCTCCAGGAGCCGGAAGCGTTCGGTTAGGTCCTCAAGGACTGCGAGCCTCGCTGGCGAAGCAGCCGGCCACGAATCCTCCTCCGGGAACCAGTGAGGCATGCGAGCGGCTTGGTAGGAAGCCGTGGCTACCGTCGGCGGCTTCCCCTCCAAGTACCAGTTGGTGAAGTCCCGCGCCTGTTCCGCTCCGAAGGACCGGTTCGTGTCCGCGGCAACCGCTGAGCCCTGGGGCCTGTTCGAGATGAGGGTGATCGCGGGATAGGCCGAAACTTGATCGTCGAAGGCGTCGACATCGTGCATCACGAGGGCGAGGTCCATGCTGAAGTGCTTGGTCACCAGCTGCCTCAGCCGCCGTCCGTACTGGTTCCGCATCCATCGGTCGGCGCAGATGAAACCGAGCTGGCCATCTGGGTTGAGGCTACGCAAGGCCACCTCGTAGAAGCCGATGTAGATGTCGGCCCGGCCACCCATCGTGGAGCAGGCCCGGCGGTACGCGGCCATCCGGTCGTCGGGAACGTCTTCGAGCCGGATGTACGGAGGGTTACCGACGACGTAGTCGGCGCGATGCTCGGCGTCCGATTGCAGCAGGTAGTCGCCCTGCCTCACCCAGGCTGTGGCGACCTTCCTCGCGTCCTTCGGCTCCCAGCCTTCTTCTTGCAGCGTTTCTGCGATCAGCGTTCGGCTCTGTTCGACGTTGCGGTCCAGCAGGTCGAAGGCGCGGACGGCGTCGATCGCATCTGTGATGGAGCGCTGGTGCGTGTGGCATGACGCGCTGATTCGGGAGGCGACGACGGTCAAGAATGCGCCGCCGCCGCAGGCCGGCTCCACGAGCCTCAGATCGCAGAGGTCCTTGTCTGCCGTGTAGCCGAGAAGGTCCAGAATGAGCTCGACCACCCAGGCGCGCGTGAACACCTCACCGTGCTCCACGGCCTCCTGCAGAGACTCGGGAAGGGAGAGGTCGTCGGTGCTGAACAGCGCGATAGTTGCCACGCAAGGACAGTACCGCCGAACCTTCCTGAAGCCTGACTTCTATCCACAGAGCGTAGTCATTCAATAACAGGATTGCGGGATACGGTCGGCAGCGTCGGGCGGGTGGGCACGATTGCCTCGCCGAGCGCGCTGAGGTGCCCGGCGAAGTCCTCGGTCAGGCTTTCCAGGACGGCTTTGCCCTTGCCCGCAGAGGCAAGCGAAGGGAAGCCGATCACACCGGTCTCTGTGTAGTTGCTCGTCCCGTGCACGAGGAGGAAGGGACGCGCTGCGCCGTGGTCCGCGTTGCCGTATCCCTCGCGGACGAGCTCAGGAGCGGCGTGAAGCAGGATCGACGTTTCGATCTCGCCGGCGTGCATGTCCGCGTGCCTGTCCGATTCCAGGCCGCCGTACTCGCGGGCACGGTCCCAGTCTGGGCCGAGGGGGAAGAGGGAGACCGCCGGGCCGTCGACGTTGGCCTCCTGCACCACGTTCGACAGGACGTAGTTCCCACCGTGGCCGTTGACGATCACCAGCTTGTGGATGCCCGAGCGGGCGAGGGAGGCGCGGATGTCATCGATCACGGCGTACAGGGTTCTGGCGCTGATGCTGACCGTGCCGGGGAACGCCGCGTGCTCGTGGCTGCACGAGATGGTGATGGGCGGGAGAAGATGCACGGGGTAGGCGTCGGCGATCTCCTGGGCGATGATGCACGCGATTGCCGTGTCGGTGATCAATGGGAGGTACTTGCCGTGCTGCTCGAAGGAGCCGACTGGGAGCACGGCGACGCGGGGCTGCAGCTCCTGGACATCGGTGCTCGTGGCGGTCGGCAGCAAGTTCACGGCTCTCCTTCGGTCGACTAGGGGGTGACCTGCTTCGTCAGGTCTAACTCCCTGTTAAGTTCCGAAACTTCCACCAGTTTGCGCCAGCGCGCAAGACGCGGTTGAAGCCGGTACAGCTCGTCGAGGATCCGTGTGGAGCCCGTCCGGTGGGCGATGCCGAGGGCTTGTTCTGCGGCCTGGTGGGCGCCTTCCACGTCCTCCAGGATCGCGTTGGCCGTGGCGAGCCGGGCGAGACACAGCCCTCGGTCCCGCTCCTGCACGGCAGGCCAGTGTCGAAGGCTCTTCTCGTACGTCGCGACGGCTTGCTCGGGGCGCTCCAGGCGTACCCGGCAGTTGGCCGCCTCCATCTCGATGTACGAGACCGTGCAGTAGAAGGCCAGGTCGTCATCATCGCCTCTGTCTGCCGCCGCGAGGGCCTGCTCGATGGCCCGCTCGGACTCGGCGGCCTCTCCGAGGCTCGCCTTGCTGTTCGCGAGCTGGCGGAGAACGACGGCGTGGACGCGAGGAGATAGCTCGGAGGCGTACCGGAGGGCAGCGAGAGCGAGGCCGGCACCGTGGCCGGCGTGGCCCGCTTCCGTGGCGATATTGCTGCGGCGCTGGAGCATGTACGCGATCACCATCGGATCGCCCAGCTCTTGGGCGTACTCCATCGCCATCCTGGTCCAGCGCATGGCCTCTTCGGTGCGGCCGGTGTCCTGGTGAAGCCAGCCGAGGAACTCCGCGTATCGCGCCCCCACGCGCAGGACCTCCTGCCGCAGCGGACCGTACGCCTCGCGACACATCTGCTCGATGAGGGGCATCTGGCTGCCCACCGGGGCCAGGAGGAACTGCGGGCCTACGAAGGGTTCGGCCTGTGCGTGCTGCTGGAGCACCGAGGTGAGGTAGCCCAGCATCTCCGGGTTAACCGGCACCGGGGTGCGGCCCATTGCCGCCGTCGGTGTCGACAGGAGCGTGCTCCCTCGGGGTGCGGCGCTCCGGGTGGCTGATCCGAAGCCGAGCTCCTCGTCGGTCGCCTCGTACGCCTCCCGGAAGAGCGGTCGGTGGTCCGGGCTCACGAGGCGCCGGCCGTTCTCGTACATGGAGATGAGCGTCTTCCAGCTCGTCGCCGCTGGTGACGGAACTCCCAGGCGCTGGGCCGCAGCCATCAGCGCGTCGATCAGCTCGCCCTGCGTCCAGCCCCTGTTCAGCCTGGCCTGCTGGAGTCTGCTCTTCGCCCCCATCGTTCCCCCGATGTCAGTCGCAGTGACCCGGTCAATGATGAGCCAAAGTCCCGCCTCACGTGGGGAGTTAACGGTTAACGGCGCAATCCGTTAACCCTGTCCACTGACCGCTGGCCGCGACTCCGGCTTACTTGCCTCAGCGCCGCGGTGGTGGGCCACCTCCTCCGGCAGCGCTTCCCAGGTGGACACGATGGCTGGAGGTGACGAGGTGCTGAACTCCCCTGTGGCATTACGAGCGATCGAGTCTCGGCACGGTCCCTTCCGCCGGACTTCGGTCAAGCCGTACTCCAGGGTCTTCCAGGCACTGGATGGCCGATCACTGCTCAAGGTCTACATCGGTATCGACCCGGCTGGGCGGCGCAGTCGTGAGCTGGAAGCGATTCGCGGTGGCTGTCGTCATGGGCTTTCAGTTCCGACGGTCCTGGGCACCGGCTTCGATGGTGAGTCTGCCTGGACCGTGTTCCAACTGCTGCCCGGACGCCCGTGCACGGTCGAGACCCTTCCGGGGCTCCGGGAGTATCTCGATCGGATCTTGGCCCTGTCCGGCCGACTGCATCGCCCGGTCACGGGCCTTGCTCCCGGACCGGGTTGGATGCCTCACCACAGCGATCCGTTCACCCAGCGAGGGTTCCTGCTCCGCCAGCTGTCTCCCCGGTGCCGACTGCTGCCATGGTGGGCGGAACTGGCAGAACTCCTCGCACCGATCGACTCCCATCCGGTCGTCCGTCTTCACGGGGACCTCAAGCCCGAGCACCTCCTGGTCGACGGAGACTGGCTCCACGTCGTCGACTGGGAGGCGAGCGGGCGCGGCCCTGCTGTCGCTGATCACGCGGATGTCGCCTTCCATCTGGCCCGCGACCTGATCTATGGGGGGCTGCCTCATCGGCAGCTGCCGGAGGACGTCATTCGCCGACTCGTCCTGAGCGGTTCGGTCCTGGCCTGGCGCCTGCTCCTCTGGCTCGACCGGCGCCGTCCGGAGGACATCACGCTGGTCCCTCCTGGCCTCATCCGTCAGCTCGCGGCGCTGAACCGCCCCATCGCTACCTGGGCGCTTCTCGCCCAGACCATCTCGTCTCTCCGCGCCCGAGGCGTGCCTCGCTGACACGCCTTCGCAGTGCTCCGTCATTTTCCGACCCGAAACGAGGGATCCTGATGTCCCGAACGAGCACGATCCTTGGCAACACCCATCTCGTGATCGACACCGGAGTGGGCCACCCTCCGGCCACGACCATCGTCGAGCGCAAGGGCCTCGGCCACCCCGACACCCTCGCCGACCACCTCGCCGAGGGGCTGTCCCGTGCGTACAGCCGCTACACCGTTGAGCGCTTCGGCGCCGTGCTGCACCACAACTTCGACAAGCTCGCCCTCCTCGGCGGCGCGAGCGAGGTTCGCTACGGCGCCGGCCGGATGATTGCCCCGGTCCGCGTGCTGGTCAACGGCCGTGCCGCGCCCATGTGCGGCGGCGAGCGGATCCCTGTGGAGGAGATCGTGGAGGCCGAGGTGCGGGCGTTCTTCGCCCGCCGGCTCCCCGAGGTCTCGGACCACCTGGATATCACCTTCAACATCACCAGCAACTCCAGCCCCGGTGCCGTCCTCACGGGCGACGAGGTGCCCGACCGGACGCGGTGGTTCAACCCGCGGTCGATCGAGGACCTGCGGGAGCGACGGGTGCGACTGTCCAATGACACGTCGCTGGGAACGGGCTGGGCGCCGGAGAACGTCTTTGAGTCGTTCGTGCGCGAGCTGGTCGACCACTTCTCCGGGGAGAGCGACTTCACCCTCTCCCACGCGTGGTGCGGATCGGACGTGAAGCTCATGGGCTACTGGGACGGCGAGCAGGCGGACGTCGTGCTCTGTGTCCCGCAGAAGTCGCGGATCGTCGGCAGCCGCGCGGACTACGTGCGGAACACCGAAAGTGTCCTTGCCGAGTGCCACCGACTGGCCGGCCTCCGGCTGCCCGGCGCCGAGACTCGGTTCCGGCTCAACGCTCGCGACGTGCCGGAGAAGGACGAGCTGTACCTCACCTACACGGGCAGCTCGATCGAGTCGGGCGACGAGGGCGTCGTCGGCCGCGGCAACCGGGTCAACGGCCTCATCACGCCCCTGCGGCCGATGAATCTGGAGGGCGCCAACGGCAAGAACCCCGTCTACCACGTGGGCAAGCTCTACAACATCGCCGCCCGCCGGCTCGCCGAGCGGCTCCACGAGGCGACGGACGGCCACGCCGAGGTCCACCTGGTCAGCGCGACCGGGCAGCGCCTCGACCAGCCGTGGCGCGTCCTCGTCCGCCTGTCGTCCCCGGACGCCGAGGTGGACAAGGTGCAGGCACTGGTGGCGGAGGCCATGGACGAGTTCCCAGCGCTGACCGACGAGCTGGTCTCCGACGGGATCGTGCTGAGCTGATGGAGAAGCGGACGCTCGGCGAGGTCTCCGCGGAATGCCGGCGGCGCCTGGTCACGCACTACGGCCCGGGAGTCTCCGGCTGGCTCGACGCCGTGCCCACGCTGATGGAGCGCGCGGCGGAGCGCTGGAAGCTCACGCTCGGGGCGTACCACGACGCCGGACACGCCTCGGTGGTCGTCACGGCCGGAACCTTCGACGGACGTCCGCTGCTTCTCAAGGCGTGGGCCGATCCCACCCGGTTCCGCAACGAGGTCACCGCCTTACGCCTGTGGGCGGGTGGGCCGACAGCGGGCGTCGTCGAGGCGGCGGACGACCTGGCCGTGGCGGCCCTGGAGATGATCGGAGGCCGCCCCGGTGGTGGTGAGCGACCGCCTCGCGAGCTTCCTACCGTGGCCGCCGCCCTCCAGGGCCTCCACACCTTCGGCCGCCGTCGGCGCCGGCCGCGTGACCTTCCTTCCCTGACCACGTACCTCCACCAGGAGGTACGCCCCCGGGTGCGACGCCGACTGGAATCGCTCGACGTCGGCCCGTGGCAGGAGCACGTCGACGCGGCCCTCCCGGCCCTCGTGGCCCTGGAGGAGGACTCCGCTCGGTTCACCGTCCTGCACGCGGATCTCTACCGCGAGAACGTGCTCTTCGACTGGCTGGGTCATCCCCGCCTGATCGATCCCCTCCCGATGGCGGGCGATGCGGCCTTCGACTGGGCTTTCTGGACCGTGTACTACGACCTCGGGCACGGCACAGACGCTCGCTTGGCCGCAGCCGCACGGATCTCCCGCATCCCCGTGCCCGTCCTGGCGCCATGGTGCAGGGCCCTGGCCCTGGACGGCCTGCTCTTCTACCTCGACACCGGTGATCCCCGCGAGCCGAGGATGGCCGACGTCCTCGCATGGCTGTCGGCGCCGACCCCAAGGAACCCATCATGACGACGTACGTCCTCCGCCACGGACAGACGAACTACAGCCGGCGCTACCTCGTCAACGGCGATCCGACCAAACCCATCCGCCTGAGCGAGGAGGGCCGCCGGTCGCTGCACAAGGGATGGAGCAGCGTGCCCCTCCACAGCGTGAAAACGTGGCTGGCCAGCGAATTCCCCCGCGCCCAGCAGACCGCCATCCTGCTGATGGGAGTCCCCGAGCCGGAACTGATCACCGATCCTCGGCTGAACGAACTCGACTACGGAGAATTCGAGGGAAACCCGTTCCTGGAATACGCCGTCTGGCTCGACGGGCACGGCGCCCACGAGCGCCCGCCCGGCGGGAGCGAGTCGCAGCGCGAGGGCATCCGCAGGATGCTCACCGGGGTGCTCGCAACCCTGGAGCATCCTGGTCCTCGCGTGCTGGTGGCCCACGGGCTGATGGTCTCCGTGCTCCTCTGGCACCGCGACCGGGCTCCTGGCGAGGCCATGCCCCTGTTCTTTCCGGAGGCGCCGTATGTCGAGCCCGTCGCCATCGCCGACGTGGAGCTGCCGGAATTCATCGGAACGCTGATGCACGATCTTGAAACTGGCGTTCAGGACCGCAGCGGCGGCATCGGTGACTGGGGGATATTCCGGAACGGGGACGGCTCGGCGGTTGCTACCGTCGATCCCGTATCCCACCACTCGCCGGATCAGAAGGATCTTCCTCATGCATGATGCCCGCGCCCTGATTGACATGGGTGCCGAAGCGGTTCGTCGGCTCGCTCGTCGCGGCTACTCCCTGGACCTGTCCGAGCTGGAGTCCCTCCAGTCTCGTCGCAACCAGAACATCCGCTCGGCCGACGAGCTGCGGGCAGAGTCCAAGCGAGTGGCGAGCGAGGTCCAGCAGACGGCCAAGCAGGGCGGCGACATCAGCAAGCTCAAGGAGCATGCCCGCGAGCTGAAGGACCAGATCCGCGAGATCGAGGCCGGCCAGGAGGAGATCGAGGCTCAGCTGCGCGACCTGCTTCTGAGCATCCCGAACCTGCCGGATGACTCGGCCCCCGACGGCGACTCCGAGGAGTTCGCCGTCGAGATCCGGCGCGTCGGCACTCCTCCCGCCTTCCCGTTCGAGCCGAAGGACCACGTCGACCTCGGCGAGGCCACCGGCATCCTCGACTTCGGCAAGGCGACCAAGCTGTCCGGGCCGCGCTTCGCGGTCTCCCGCGGTGCCGGCGCCGCCCTGGAGCGAGCCCTGGCCACGCTCTTCCTCGACATCCACACCCGCCGACACGGGTACACCGAGTACGCGGTCCCCTACTTGGTCACCCGCAAGACCATGACCGGCACCGGGCAGCTCCCGAAGTTCGAGGAGGACCTGTTCAAGACCGGTGTCGCCGACCGCGAGCTCTTTCTCATCCCGACGGCAGAGGTTCCGCTGACCAACCTCTACGCCGACGAGATCATCCCGCCGGCCGAGCTGCCGGTGGCCATGACCGCTCACACCCCGTGCTTCCGCTCGGAGGCCGGCTCGTACGGGCGGGACACCCGCGGTCTGATCCGCCAGCACCAGTTCGCCAAGGTCGAGATGGTCAAGATCGTCGACCCGGAGACGGCGGACGCCGAGCTGGAGGAGATGGTCGGCCACGCCGAGGCGTGCCTCAAGGAGCTCGGCCTCGCCTACCGGGTCATCAAGCTGCCGGCCGGCGACACGGGCTTCTCCGCCCAGCTCACGTACGACATCGAGGTCTGGATCCCGAGCCAGAACACGTACCGCGAGATCTCCTCGGTCTCCAACTTCGGCACCTTCCAAGCCCGCCGGGCGAACATCCGGACCCGAGGTGAGGACGGCAAGCCCAAGCTCGTCGCCACCCTCAACGGCTCCGGCCTGCCCGTCGGCCGCACCCTGGCCGCTCTCCTTGAGCAGTGCCAGCAGCAGGACGGCTCGATCGTCCTGCCCGAATCACTCTTCCCGTACCTCGGCTTCCGCCGTATCTCGGCGGACGGAACACCGGAGGCATAAGTGCTGGTCGGCGTCTGCGACTTCCCTGGTAGCTACGCTTTTCCGCCCGCTGGTTACGGCGGGATTGAACGATGGCTGTGGGCGGTCGCCGTAGGCGCCCGAGCCGCAGGCGCCGACGTACACCTCCTCGGGCCGGGCTGGCTCACGGACCTGGAGCACGACTGGGTCCGCAAGCCGGTCCGCCTGGAGGACCTCACCCGCGGATCGCTCGCCGAGCGCGAGCTGCGCGACAGCGGGTACGACCTCCTGGTCGTCGGCCACGAGTACCCGTCGCTTCCCGCCTGGACGCGCACCTGGAGCGAGCTGGACTGCGACGTCGCCACCTTCCAGCACTCGCCGGTCTTCCAGCACAGCCCCACCGCCTTCGACGGCCGCCGGTTGCGGCTCTACTGCTACTCGCCCGAGATGATCGAGCGCTACGCGGAGCACCAGCCGATCCCCGAGCTCGCCGTCCACCTCGGCCTCGACGAGGAGGAGCCACCGGCCACCGCTGGCACCGATCTCATCTGGCTCGGCCGGATCGACGAGGACAAGGCACCACACATCGCCGCACGCGCCGCGCAGATCCTCGGCCGCCGCATTCAGATCGTCGGCCCCGTCTTCGACGAGACGTACGTCCGCCGCCACGAGCGCCTCCTCACCGCCGACCATGTGAAGTGGGTCGGCGAACTCGGAGGCCCCGCCAAGACCGCCGCCATCGCCGAGGCATCCGTCTTCGTCTACACGTACGCCCGGCCGTATGTGGAAGCCGGCGCCGCCGTCTTCGGAGAATCCCTCCGCGCCGGCACGCCCATGGCCGCCCTGACCTGGCGGGAAGGAACCTGCGCTCACGCCGCCCTGTGCGACGAGACGGGTGCGGTCGCCGTCGTCGACCCGGAGGAGGATGACGAGACCGCGGCACGAAGGCTCGCCGACGCCATCGAACAGGCGGAAAGCCTCGACCACCGCCGCGTCCAGGCTGTGGGGATGCGGCGCTTCGACCCAGTGCGCCACTTCCAGGCGATGGCGGCCCGGCCGTGCTGACCCGCGCGACAGGCACCGCCGGGGACGACCTGGCCCAGCGGATACCCGGCGTACTGCGCGCCGCGTTAGGCCCTCACTGGGAGTTCACCGTCGATGGCCCTCACATCGAGATCCGTCATCCCCACCGCGGTACTCCCTACCGGCCACCGCGCAGACCCCCGACGTGGCGGGACCTGCTCGACTCCCTGGAGCTCGGCTTCGCGCGGGACGGTGCCCCGCGTGACGTCTGCCTCCCCATGCGCTGGGGCCGAGAGACCGAACTGACCATCTCCGCCGTCCAGGCGCTCGACCCGCTCCTCAAGGACGGCGAACCGCACACGTACCGGAGCGGATTCATCCCTCAGCCGGTCGTCCGCTTTACAGGCCAGCGTGACGCCACCGGCCACTTGAAGGACGGCTTTCTGACCTCCTTCGTCAACATATCCCGGGTTCAACGCATCGGCGGACTAGAGGAGTACGGCGCCATCCTCGACGGTTGGCTGACAGTCCTCTCGCAACTCGGCTTGCATGCAAGGCACCTGAGTGTCGACGGCCAGTTGTCCTCGTGGCGCCGACGACAGGTCGAGGGAATCACGTTGCGCTTCCGCCACTTGGACCACGCCCTTGGCGACATCGTCCTCCTATGGAACACCGAACACTCAGACCGCTTGGCGGTAGACCTCGGAAGCGGACTTGAACGCCTGGCGTGGGCTCGCACCCAGGAGCGCTGGCACCAACTGATCTACGGCGGCTTCGCCGGAGCGGCCCCGCCAGCCACTCTGGATGCCATCCGTACGGCCACGCTCCTACTCGGGCACGGGCTCACCCCAGCTGCCCGAGGGGCTGGAGGAATCACCCGACGGGTCATCGGTGCCATCGACCGAGACGCCGCACGCCTTGGCGTCGGGTCCTTGGTCCGGCATATGTACGGCTACTGGTCGCTCGTCGGTGCCTTACGCGCACCGTGGTCAGAGATCGCGCGCGTCATCGAGGAAGAGATGCATTCTTAGGGTCGGATCCCAGAACCTGTCAGTCCGATGAGCGCAGTGCGCGAAGTCGGGCAATTTACGCTTGGGCTGTAGGTTCCGCAGCTTCTTGCGCACTGGTTCCTGCGGAAACACCGGGATCCGGGTGCAGTGAGCAGTGGCGGAGTTGGTGGATGTTGAGCAGTCGATGATTCTGCGCGATCTGGCTGGTGACAGACGGTGAGGCATCGATGGTTGCGATGAACGCCGGTTCTGCCAGCGCGAGAACGACTTCAGTCGGCTCTTCAGAACGGG
The DNA here is from genome assembly GCF_008271805.1 of Streptomyces sp. TRM49041. Lineage (GTDB taxonomy): Bacteria > Actinomycetota > Actinomycetes > Streptomycetales > Streptomycetaceae > Streptomyces. Next base: position 99,006 of record NZ_VSRY01000103.1, on the reverse strand, counting down.
CACAGAAGGTTTCGGTATGGGGCGCCACGCCAAGAACCGACCGCGCTGGCACTGGGGCGACAAGCCACGCCAGCGCGGTGAAGATGCACTTGTCTCGCATCCGATACAAGCTGGAGACATGACCGAGTGGCCTTCCCGCTTGACCAGGTGCGGAATCTGATGCATTTGGGGTGCTGGCGATGCCAACTGTTCAAGGCTATTTGCAGCAAAGGAATGTGGCGTGTAAGGAGTACCAGCATTCTCCAGCCTGCACGGCCATCGCGAGAACTGAAGCCCTGGTGCGAATGCACAGCGTGGATCCCCTGGATGTCGTAAAAGTTCTTCTATTGAAGGCAGGGCGATTCAGGAATAAGTGGTATCTGGCCATAATTCCTGCAGGGCGGCGGCTGAGTATGAACACGGCATCCCAGAGCATTGGGCGTGAATGCCGATTGGCAACCGAGCGGGAAATTAGGAAAATGTTTCCTTGGTGTTCGCTAGGATGCTTGCCTGCACTCGGAGGGTTGCTTCGTATCCCCCAGTACATTGATCCTGATGTATGTCAGCGACAGGTCATAATCTTCTCTGCAGGAGAACCGGCGCACTCGGTCGAGGTCAGCCTCGACGAGCTGATCAATGTGGAGCCAGATGTCGCAGTGAAGGCGCTCTGCCGTGTAGCACTATAGAGGTCCCTCACGTAAGGTTTCTAGGAGCCGAGATGCAGAGATCTCGCGACGTGTTCGTTTTCATCGCTCTAGCCGTGGTCGTCCTTGGGGTTCTAGCATTCGCGGTCTTCAATCCGCGGTGGCTCTTGGAAAGGGCTGAGGGAGCCAGTGCGCTTTCCGGTTTGTCTCGAGCAGAGATACTCAAAGCGGAAAACGATGTGCGAACCGCAATGGTACAGGCACTTGCGGGAGCTTTCTTCCTTGTTACTGCGCTGCTCACTTGGAAAGGTTTTCGACTGAGCAGGGAGGGGCAGATAACCGAGCGTTTCTCTCGGGCGGTGGATCAGCTCGGAAAGCAAAACGAAGACAGCGTGCGTGTCGGCGCAGTGCTGTCTTTGGAGCGGGTAGCTCGCGAGTCCAAAGCTGATCGAGCCACAATTGTCAAGCTGCTCGCAGTTCACATTCGATCCAGCTTGACAGTCAAGGCGAATCCAGGTCGGCGAAGTAATGCTTCCGCAAGAAAAGTGTGCCGCGACTTGAAGCCGGACGCTGCAATGGCTTTTATTGCTCTGGCAAGGATTCACCGTCTAGGTATCCCAAATGTTGTGCCAGGTTTTAGAGAAGGCAGCCATCAGTACGCTGATCTCAAAGGTATCCCTCTCAGAGGGGCAGACATGCACGGGGCTTACCTAGTCGATGTAGACCTCAGTGAAGCGGACCTGAGCGGCACCGACCTGAATAACGGAAACTTGCAGGGAGCGAACTTCTACGGAGCCTCTCTTCGCAACGCAAATCTGGCCTATGTCAATAGAAGTCTGAAGAACCCCAGGGGAGTGCGGTTGCAGAAAGCCGACCTACGGGGTGCTGTACTGAAAGAGGCATGTCTTGATAAGAGTGTGCTCTTGGAGGCGCAGCTTGGCGTCGAGGGTCAAAAGGGGGCTGACCTTGGTGGTGCGCATCTAAGGTCCGTCGTGGCCGACGGTGCGTGGCTTGAGGGGGTGGAGATGGCTGGTGCAGACCTACGTAACGCGCATCTCTCTAATGCTCATATGAAGAGGGCCAACTTGACTTCTGCAGATCTCCGTGGCGCCGACTTCACGCAAGCCAAAGATCTTGAGACGGTTCGCCTGGCAGGGGCTAAGGTGGATGAGAAGACGCAGCCAGTCTCTAGTGAATTTGATTGGGCGGCTGCTGGGGCGAGGTTCATCTAGGAATCCTCGCCCTGCACATCATTTGGTGTGTCGTCCAATTTCCATACCGTTTTACCTCTCCCTTTTATATTCCTATCGCTCATGTGCACTTCAGGGCCGTAGCGCGGATCTGGGCTATAATCGATGTAGTTCCCAGCGTGATCAGTGTTCCAACTGATTTGGCCGCCACTGTTGCTGTACGCAGTCCAATGGTAGGCGTTATGACCTATGGGAGTGACCTTTATTTTGTCTGCTCCAAAATCGGCCGGGTCGTATCCGAATTCTTCCGGGGTGGGAATATCGGGGTCGCTCATCTTGCGCTTCCGATCTTGCTACACGGAGGATCCGTTTTCTTAATAGTCTACTCGGCCCCATCCAGGGAGGGACTATTTCTTAGAGCTGCAGCAGCACCGAAAGATCGCAATAGAGCGACAGCCAGCCGTTACGGTCCGGAGTCATTGCGCACTGAAGCCCGGATTTGCGCACTCGCTGCGCATAGAGTGTTGACATTGCGCATCAAGTCGCGGATCCTGCAGCCGGTTGTAGGATCCGAGATGTGATGCGCACGGAATCCTGCGGAAACACTGAAATCCGGGCTGGATGAGCAGTGGTCGTGTCGGTGATTCTTGAGCAATCGGTGATCTCCACGAGCGAAGCTCGGTGCTGCCGTATGCGCTCTGTGACAGCCTCGGGCGGACGGGACCGAGCTCGGAGCGGAAGCAGCGCACGCGGATCAGCGTCGATGCGGTGACCGTGGAGGAGGCTGGTAGCGCCCATCCCAGTTACGGTGAAGATGAGATCCGGGGCGTCCGTCCGGCGCGGGCAGCCAGCCGCAGCTAGGGCCGGGGACAGGGGACGCGCGACGATCGCGTGAGGCTGCCCTGCGGCAGGGGACGGGCTCTCTGCATGTCAGGAGGTCGGCCGGAACAACTGGGGACCGCCATGCCGGCATTCGAACCACCACGATGGGCCAAACCGGCCCCGCTCGGCTACAGGCAGGCCGCCGACGCGGCGCATTTCGTGGCCGCGCCGCTGCTGGCGTCGGCCAGCGTGGCTGTGATCGGAGTGATCGGCGCCGACGGCGACAAGTTCCGCTGGCCGGGGGCGGCGATGCTGATCCTTGTCCCTGGCGGTACTGGCCTTGGTCGGCAGCGTGCAGTACGGCTTCCACGCCCGGGCGCTGCTCTATTCGGTCGGTGACCTTGAATCTTGGTGGGGCCGACCTGACCTGGACAGCCGTGAGGAGTCGCTGCGGCAGCGACAGCACCACTCCGTCGGCTACCAGGCCCTGGATCGGGACGTCTTCTCGATTCCACACGAGCTCGACCTGCACCGCGAGGTCCTCAGCGAACACCACCTCGATCAGCCAATGCAGATGGAGCTCGGCTGACGGTCGCAGGCCAGCCGCACGCGTCCAGCCTGATCCGCCAGGTCGAGAAACTACGGAGCACCTGCGTTCCGCTCCCAGAAAGATCAGAAGAGATCAACACCGACAGCTGCGGACCGTTACCACTGCGCGCCAAATCCCGGATTTGCGCATTCAGTGCGCATTCTCAGCTGACATTGCGCATCGAGTCGTGGAACTTACATGGGCTTCGTCGGCATTCAGCGGTCCTTGGCCAGGGCAAGGAGTTCAGCGAAGAGCCCGCCGCCCTGGGCGAGTTCCTCGCAATCGGTGGTTTCTCCTTGTTCGAGCTGGTGACAGCAAGTGAGATATCCATGGTCTTGGGGATCGCCGGATATGCAAAGTCCCCCTGCGGGCTCTTGGCTATGAATCTCGTCGACCATGCACCCGTAGCACTTTCGTTTCATCAAAACTCGCGGAAAGAGTGAACCCGCCGGAGTCGAACATCCAGGGGTAATTCCGGGCATCCCATGCCGCATCTATCTCTTCCTCTTCGAGTACCTTGACATAGGATCCGTAATCGACGGCATAGCCGTCATATGTCACCCCGCGGCTGCCCTTGACCGGAAGTCCTGGTTGTATTAGGTGGATCAGTCGGGCATCGTGGAGGTCTTGCAATGAGGTCGGCGTCTTCTCCCGCGTCCGCTTGACGAGGAAGGTGCGCGATCTGCGCTCGGCAACCACTTCACCCTGGATTCGCCTCCATAGGCTCAGCGCCGACTTGTTCTGTGAGATCTTGATTTCCTTGTCCGTCATGAAGTGTTTTTGCGCAGCCTCGCGGACGTGTCCTCTCTGTACCTTGCTGCGACCAGCGAATCGTGCCGCCATTCCAATGAGCTGGATCGCGTCGCGAGGGATGCCCTCAGCTGCTCTGACCAATTCGCCAAATGCTCCCGGCTGGCAGAGATCTGATATAAGTGCATCGGCGCTGGCGTAGGGCATACCCTTGCCAAGCTCGGCAAGAACCACCTTCATGTGACGGAATATCAACTCTGCAAAGAACAACCTTGCCGCATCCCCGGCGGCCGCTTGAAGGTGCTCGTCCAGAATCAGTGACGCGCCGGTGTCTGAGCTGGGCTCCAGTCCGATGTAGTCTGTAGAGCCAGGGCGTTGGAGGTAGAAACTCGAACGGCGCTCGATTGCTCCGATCTTGACGACCCATCCTCTGCTGGGGAAAAAGGTGCGCCGCAGCATGTCAGCCACGACAGGCTGGAGTGCTATCGGAATAGCGTTCCATTCGTCTAGTAGGAGCCAAACGCGATGTGGCTTGATGGCTTCGCATATATCCTCTGCAGCCCTACCGAGCGGACCAAATAGCACTCTAGGCAATTCAATGCCAGTACGTTGGCGAGACTTCTTGACGGCTTCCTTGGAGGCGGACTTGTCGCTGGCCTCGAAGGCCGCCTGAAGTCCCGATTTCGTGCCCATTTGAAGTGAAGCTCGCCCCCCAGACTCGGACGTGGTATCCCTCGCAGATTCCTCGCTTTCGGACACCTCCCCCTTGACCTCGACTCGCGTGCTCGCATCCAGGAAACTATCCACTACATTAAGGAGGCCGTCGAAGCGTCCGTCGCTGACCGCCCGCATGTACAGCTCGTCATGGATACTTTCCAAGATATCGATGAGAAGTTGTGTCCCCCTCAGGCTTATTGTTTCGGAGTCATCGGAATAGAGGCCACCATTTGAGCCGAGCCGCCGTAGATCAAGGTTGACGATCAGTTCGTCGTCGGCATCCAACTGGTTAGCCAAGTGGTAGAAGGTGTGGGTTTTCCCTGTGCCACGACGCCCATAGAGGATTTGATTATCCCGACACCTTAGGGCGTCAGTGATCTGTTCCACTTCAACAAACGCCTTTTCAAGGCCCCGTGGATCTAGGTTCTCTGCCCTGCTCGACATTCGCGCAATAAGGCTATTCAGGGCCTCGGAGCGATCCATTGGAGGCTCCCATCAATGGGACACGTTACAACTCCCCAAGAGTCCAGTAGACCTCATCCGGGCCAGGTCGGCCACACAGCCCATTGCCGCGATCAACGAGCGAGATGTAGCGCCCGCTTTTCACTGTGAGAATCCGGTCACTTGCTAAACGTCACAATGGTCAAGTGGTAGCACCGGACCCTGGCTCGCTTGATCGCCTCAGCTCAGTGATCTTCGGCACCTTCTGCCTCAGAGGGATCGCTACTGGCCGTAGCCGTTGCTGTTCGAACCGCGGATTTGCTAATCCGTTGCTAATCAACCGGCGTCATTGCTAGCAAAGTTGCGGACCCTACATGGGCGTCTTTCTCTGAGCCAGTTCGCCGGGGGCAGACAGGAACGCGGGAAGAAGGGCTGGCCAAGGTGGGCAGGGCATGTCAACGTAGACGACCTTCTCGGAGATCCACAGGGCAAGGCAATGTGGTTGCGGAGCATGACGACGATGGCTCCGGTGCGCCCTGAAATTCCCACCGGCGGTGGCTCTGCCGCCTCGTCCCTGATGCTCCGCTCGCTCCGTCGGCGGATAGATCTACCCCATGCTCTCGGAGGCGCTCCTGAACCCGTACTTCTCGTTCGACCCGTCCCTCCCGAGCGGCGCCTTGTCCGCGTACTGGGTCGGTCCCCGGCACCTGGCTGGCGACGACGGGCGTCTCTACGACGCCGTCGCAGACGCTCTCGCCGGCCTCGGCTGGACTAGCCTGACGATCGCCCGCGGGCGGCGTGAGCTCGACGAGCCGTCGGAGGACCGGCAGGTTCTGCGCAGCACCGTCCTCCACATCAGCCCTGATGCCCTCCGGTGGGCACAGTGGGTGCTGCCGGACGAACCATTTCACCTCGGTGGGCTGCCGATAGCCTGGCAGGTTTCGGCCCGCTCCGACGCGAGCAGTTCGCTCGCCGAATGGTCCGCCTACTTCACGCCCGGCATCCCGGGTGAGGTCCTCACCGACTTCCTCCTCGCGCTCGATGAATGCGGCCATCCCGCAGCCGCGTTGACCGGTCCCGAGGTGGTTCTCGACGCGGTCACCGCGCAGGGCTGGCTCCGCGACGCCGACGAGCCCCACGCGACGGCGATGCATCCCACCTTCACCTCCCGCCTCAGCCTCAGCGAGGTCCCGCCCCTCATCCAGGACGCCGACCCCCGCGTTCTGACCACCGAGCCGGATCGGACAGGGCCGTTCGGATGGCAGGCGTGGGCTGAGCCCGCGATGGGCGCCCCGTATGTGTGGGCTGCGTCGTTCAGTGCCAGCGTGCCGCCCAACCTCGTCGCCGCATTCGCCGCGTCACTCAGCTCTACCGCACCGGTACTGCGCCGGGTGCTACCGGAGAGCACGCGGGACCGGCTCCTGCGAGCCCCGGCCAGCTGAGAACTGCCCCACGCTATGAAGCCGGGCCTCCCGTTCGGAAGGCCCGGCTTCGCGCGCTCTGCGCTTTCTTGTCTGCCTGAGCCGCTACGGTCGCGAATCCATGCATGCAGGCTTTCGGGTCGCTCCCTCCAACCAAGGCCCGCGACCTGGCCAGCTCGCCGCCCCAGACCCAGGACACAAGTGATGCCCGGCGGACAAGGGCAACTGCCGCCGGGCATCGGGTGCCCCCTTCACAAGGAGCAACGCCATGGTAGACGAGCCGCAGAACACCCCGACGCCGAGCAGCCCGAGCTCTACGACACCGTCTATCTCAAGCCTCAGAACAGGAGGGTCCTACGTGTGAGCCTGCGGCTGCCGTGGCCAGTCCATCCCAGCGCTAGGTGATGCGGCCGCGTGTCGGCAGTGATCCAGGGTGATCGGCCGGCCCGCCGAAGTGATCAGTCTTGGGCCTGATCGCCAGTGGCTGGCGGCCCTCGTCAGAAGGTGTACGGGGTGAAGGGGCGAACCGGGTCGTCTATGAGGCGGAGCAGCCGATCGAATTCGGTCCGCTCGTCCTCGTTCATGAGCTGGACGGCGTTGCCGAGGGTCTTCTGGGTGAGCTGCGCCATGAACGGGGCGAGGAAGCGCTGCAGAGCCTCCGGTGCTTCGTCCATCGTGCGCAGGTACTCCCGGTACCGGGCGAGCTGTTCGCTCACCTCTTCGAGTTCGACGCGGGTGGCCCTGAAGACGAGGGCCTGTTCCTCCTTGCTGAACGGGCGTCCGTCGCGGTGGGTCCATGTGTTGGTGTCACGCCGGCGCTTGAAGTCCGCGTCGCAGAGGAGGGCGACGATGTCGGGTCGGGCTTGGGTCTTGGGCATACGGGTGCTCCTCACAGGAGTCGGGTGGGTGGAGCCATCAATGGTCCGGAGGATCGCCGGTTTGCCCAACCGGCGATCGTCGGCTATGTTCCGCCCGCTTCGGGCCGGTGAGCCTTACCCACCGCGAGGTCGAGGCCACCTGATCTGACCCGTCTCATCCGCCTCATATTGGGTGATGCCGTCGGCGCGACCGCAGCTCTACGGTGATGAACGGGCCTCGTGAAAGGGCGCGGCCTCACCACGATTGCGGGCTCTGACCTCTCTTACCGGAGGTCAGAGCCCGCAGTGGGTTGGCGACGTTCCGCGTGCGGCTGTCAGCGACGACTGTGTCCCCGCGTTGTGGCTGGCTGCTGCGCAGGGAGCGGCTGACCCTGGACAGGGAGGTCCGTTCGAGGGCCCGCGACGGTGCGGGCTTGGGCGGCGCGTGTTCGGGCGCTGGGGCGCTGGGTGAGGCGTTGGATGCGCCAGGTGAGGGCGCGTGCCGGGGAGCGGGCGTCGTCCAGTGGCCGCTGGTCGACTGCCTGCTGAAGGAGCGTGGCGGGTTCGTGCCCAGATGCTTGGGCGTCGGAGAGGGCGGTGGCGAGGGCTGCCCAGGCGTGGTCGTCGAGGACCTGCTGGGCGTGGGCGGGTACGGCCTCGTAGACGAGGGCGACGAGCCGTTCGACCGTGGGGGCCGGCGGCTTGCGGTGGGCGAGGGCGGCCAGCGGGACGGCGGAGGCTTGGTCGTAGGCGGCCTGCAGGTGGACGAGGGCTTGGTGGGCGGCGATGACCTGCTGGTCGTGCTGGCGGAGCTGATGCCAGCGTCCGGCGGCGATGACCGCCAGGATGGCCACGTCGAGGAACATCGCCAGCATGGCACCGTCGCGCGGTGCCGGCTGAGTGCGCATAGCCCGGATGGCGCCGCGCAGCGCTGAGGCGTGTTCGTGTTCGGCTCGGATGCGGGAGCGGGTTGCGCGTTCGAAGGCAGCAGCGGCCTGACGCAATGGGGGCCAGAGTTCCTTGGGGGCGAGGAGGGGCAGGGCGTCGAGGGCTTCGCCGAAGGCGGCGATGTGGGCCTGGGCTGCTGCGTCGTCGCCCTGGTCGAGGCGGTCGGGGATGTGCTCGGCGGCAGCGGTCGCCTGGAGCCACGGGTTGGACCGGTACTGCTCCGTCGTCTGGGTGGGCTGGTCGGTGGCGGTGAGGCGGTCGCGGATCTGAGGGAAGGACAGGTCGGGTGCGAGTTTGGAGCCGGAGAACCAGACAGGCTCGCCGACGACGTTGGTGTCCCCTTCGATGGCGACCTTGTAGCCCCGGATGTCGCCGGAGGGGAAGCGCTGGATCTCGACCAGCACGCTGTCGGTGGCGGCGAGTATGCCGAGGAACTCCTCGGGGCTGGTGGCGACGGAGACCGCGGTGCGGACGGTGAAGCGCAGGCGCTCGCGGGCGGTCGTCTCGTGGCCGGCCCGGCGGGCCTTCTCCTGCTCGGCGCGGGTGGGTCGCTTGGCGGCGGTGCGGTCGCCGCGTACGACCTGCTGGAGGCCGTACTCCTTCTCGATGGCGACCAGTTCCTTGTCGGCAGTGAGGTAGTCGTTCCAGTGGCGGGCTGGGCGGAGGTCGCCTCGGACCTTTGTGGCGGCGATGTGGATGTGGTCGTCGGCGTGCCGTACGGCGACCCAGCGGCATCCGTCCGGGTCCCCCTCGGGGGCGATGCCGGTGGCCGCCACAATGCGGCGGGCGATGTCGGCCCACTCGGAGTCGCTTAGGTGGCGGTCGGTTTCGGCGGCGCGGATGGAGCAGTGCCACACGTGCCGCTCGGGCGCGCGGCCGAGGCGCCGGGCCTGCTTCACGTGCAGGTCGAGGTCGGCCACGAGGAGTTTCTTTGTGGCGGCGGGGTCGTCGGCGCGGCCGGGGTCGGGGGCGTAGCCGTCGAAGGAGGCGACCAGGTGGGGGTCGGTGTGCTCGTTGGCCCGGCCGGGGCCGTAGAGGTAGCGGATGAGGCCGGCGGTGTCCTTGCCGCTGCTGATTTTCGCGATCACCGGTCCGCCTTGCTGGTGACCGTCTGGTTGGTGGCTTCCCTGATGTGGTTGACGGCCGTGCTGACCGCGCCCAGGGTGCGCTCGGCCTGGGCCAGGACTGCGGTATCCCCAGGGTGTGGATGGCCGCCGGAGTTCAGCTTCTTGGCGACCTGGTTGACGAGGTGGCCGATCTTGGTGACCTGCTGGCGCAGGGCGGTCAGCTCGTCGATGTAGTCGTCGAGCTGGGTGCGCTGGCCGGGCAGGGTGAGGTCGCCGTGGACGTGGGCCATGACGACGGCGCCGACGTAGTGGGCGCCGGCGATGTTCAGCGACCGGGCCTTGGCGAGGATCTCGGTCTTCTCGTCGACGCTGTAGCGCACGTCGACGCGCTCTTTACGCTGCTCGTCTTTGCGCTTGCGGCGACGGGCGGCACGACGCAGGGCGGCGGCGTCGGCGGCACGCGGCAGCGGCACGGCGGCGTCGGTGGGCTTCTCCTGCTCGGGCACCCCCTGGTGCCCGAGATCCTCCGCCACCCCCGGGGCGGAGGCATCCGCGTTGGACCGGCCCTTGGACGGTCCAACGCCATACCTTGCTGCGCTGGTGGCGGTGGTGGTCATCTCCTGCTGGTGGGCGGGGTGTTCGGTGTGCGGGTCGTGCATGGGTCTCCGTATCGGGTTCGGGGCGGGGAGGGGCTGAGCCGGGTGGTCGTGGGGGCGGGGCGACCTTCACAGGCGCTACGGGGCTCAGCGAGGGGCGGCGGCGTTCAGCTCGGCCTTGACCGCGCGGACGATGTCGCCGGCGTGGTCGCTGGCGACGCGGTAGCCGTCGCCGCGCACGGCTTGTTCCAGGAGGTCGCGGGACAGGCGCCCGGTCTCGCCGTGGAGGCGGCGGGCGTAGTCGCGAAGGATCTTGTCGGAGGCGCGGGGTTTGCGGCCCGGCTGCCCCGGCTTCGGCACAACGCTCTTGCCCGGTTCCGCGCCTGAGCCGTCGCCCGTCGGCGGCCCGCTGCCCGTGAGCGGCGGAGCCTCGTGTTGCGGGCGGGCTGCCGGTTCCGGGCCGGATCGGGCGTCGGGATTCGGGCAGGCGGATCGCGGGCGGGCGGCCCGGTGGGGTTCCTCGTCGCCCGGATCCGATGGGTGCGGGCGGGGTCCGTCTTCCGCCCGCTTGTCGGCGTCCGCCCGGGCGTGGTCGGGCGGTGCTGCGGACGGGCTGGCGGGCTGCGGGGCGGGCGTGGTCCAGCGCGGGGCCAGGTCGATGGTGGCCAGGGCGGCTGCTTGGCGGCGGGTGGCGAGCTGGCGCAGCAGCCGCGCATCGAGGCGCGGGTCGGCGTCGACGCCGGAGCGGGCGAGTGCTTTGGACAGGCGGCGCACGGTGCGCCGGCCTGCCCGCCCGGTGCGCTGCTCGGGCGACATCTCGGCGAGACGGGCGGCCAGAGCGACGGCCCGGTGCATAGCCCGCTCGCGGATGATCTGGGCCGCGCCCTGGTCCTGCTCGACGATCCCTAGGCGGGCTAGCAGCCGCTCACGGGCTTGGCGCGTGAGGACGGCGGCGAGCCCTCGGGAGGCGGCGTCGGGGGTGCGCTGGCGCAGTTCGATGCCCATGGCCAGGTGCCACAGCACCGCCGCCATCACCGGGCCGGTGAAGGCGCGCATGGTGCCGCCGACCGGGCCGGCCTCGGCGTAGGCGGGGATGGCCTGCATGGCAGTGATCACCCAGATCAGGACTCCAGGCAGGCCGGCGGCCCGCCTGGGACCATGCAGGTTCTGGCGTGCCATCAGGGCCATGGCGAACAGGGCTAGTTCGGCGGCGGCGAACATCGCGGTGCGCTCGGTGGTGTTGCGCATGTCGAGGTAATGGGCGGCGAACCGCCAGCTGGTGTCCGCGCTGTAGGCGGTGCACACCAGCGCCGCCACCGCCGCTGTAGCGACTGCGGCCGAGCCGCGCCTCTTTCGGTCATGAGTGCGGGGTTGGCCGCGTCGCCGGGCGATTAGGCCCACCAGCAGGGCGCAGATCGCGAAGGCTAGGACGGCGAGGGCCAGGAACATGCTGTCGCCGTAGGGGAGGGAAGCGGTGGCGAGCGGATCGGTTATGGCAGGGGGCATGTACGGGGCTACTCCGAGGAGTGGTGGGGAGCTTGGCGGGCGGGTGTGGAGGCGGCGATCACGGCGTTCACGGAGAGGGCGTACACGCGAGCCCCCTTCTAAAGGGGGGCTCGCGCGTGAACGCTGGGGCGCGTGTACGGCGTGTACGTTCGCGTGAACGTCTGACCTGCGGTTTTGCGGCGAGCGTGTACGCGTGAGGGGTGGCGTGGGCCCGTGTGCGCGCAAGGGATGCGTGTACGCCCCCGTGTACGGTCCAGGCGTCCGGCGGGAGGGCCTAGGAGACGGCGCCGATGTGGCGGACCGAGGCGCGGTAGCGGGCCTGCTGGCCGCCTCCGGTGCCGCCTGCGGCGCCTTCGGCTTTGACGGCGAGTCCGGTTTTGACGAGGCGGTCCAGGATGCGCCTGGCCTTCTCGGTGGCGGCTCGGTCAGGGCTGGTCTCACCGCTCTGGAGGGCGGCGAGTTCGCGGACGGTCAGACCGTCGGGGCGCTGGCGCAGGATCTGCGCCGGATCGCATTCGGGGTCGACCGTGGTGATGCCGCGCTCGTGGTTGTGAATGAGCTTGAGGGGGCCGATCTCGCCGGTGGGGTTCTTGAGGTGGTGCAGGGTGACGGCGAGGTCGCCGGCCTCGCCGGAGACGAACAGGACGCTGCCCGCACCGGAGGTGAGCCACGTGGAGCCATACACGCGGTCGAGGGTGGGCTTCTGGGCGCGTGGGGCGTTCTCGGTGGCCTTGCGCTGGTGGTGGAGTTCGATGATCTCGACCTCGTTGCGTATGGCTCGCTGGCGGGCGTTGTTGTAGGCGTTGGCCAGGGCGTCGTCGACCAGGGTGCTCATCGCGTCCTTGAGGCTGTCGATCACGATCGTGTCGGCCTGGTGGGCGGCGGCGAGGTCGGCGAGGAGGTCGGGCTCCTTGTCCAAAGTCGCGGGCAGCGGTCCCTGCCAGACGACGAGCCCGTCGCGCAGGCGCTGCTCGTGCTCGGGCTGGACGCGGCGGGCCATGGCGCGGGCGATCTGCTTGTACCGGTCCAGCGCCAGGTACAGCACCCGCTTGCCCGGCGCGACCGGCATATCCAGGACGCTGTCACCGATGCCCAGACGAGCGAAGACCACCTGGTGAGCGAGTGTCGTCTTGCCGACACCCGGAGCCCCGACGATCATCAGACTCTCCCCCGATGACCACGCCGTCTGCTCGCGGGTCCCCCACAGCGGCTCGGTGTCCGCGCCGGTCTCGGTGACGAACCGCCACCCGTCGATGATGAACCGGGAGAGCCGCCCCTGTCCCGATGCCAGGGCCCGCTCGCGCTCGGCGCGTATGTCGGACTCGACGCCGGAGCGGATCTCGTCGGGGTCGGCGCCGGGTTCCATAGCGCGCTGTACCGTGCGGATGCCGTGCTCGCGCAGGCGACGCAGGGACGCCTTGTTGCGCACGATCTCCGCGTAGTGCGCGGCACTGCCGACCGAGGGCGTGTACCCGTAGAGCTGGTGTGCGTACACCAATCCGCCGACCCGGTTGATGTCGCCCTGGCCGGTGAGCAGGTCGTTCACCGCGATGGGGTCGGTCGGCTTGTCCTCGCCGCGCAGGGTGAGGAGTGCTCGCCAGATGGTCTCGTGGGCGGGCCGGTAGAAGTCGCTGGCGTCCAGGATCTGGCGCACCTCGTCGATGACGCTGTGCCCGTGCATGCAGGCGCCGAGGACGGCCTGCTCAGCATCCGTGTCGTGCGGCGGTTGCGCCATGACATCGACGGTGGGCGGGTGGCCGTTTGCGGCGAGGTGTGGCGCGTCCGGCCGAGGGTCGGTCATACTGGGCATCAGCTCCTCTGCTCGCGGGCCATATGGGACGGCAATCCCGGCCTCGCAGGTTGATCGCTAGGGATGGCGGTTGAGAGGTTTGCGCTTAGGCCCCCCGGCTGTGCCGGGGGGCTTTTCTCATGCGGCGGGTCGTGCCGTGCGGCTCCTGGGTCTCTGCGGTCGGCAGTACCACTATGCCACACGAATTGCCGATCGCAGAAGTGTTTTGCATCTCGCAGAACGGATGCTACTGTTTACCAGTCGCTGCACCGCGCAGAGGCTTGCTACGAACGGAAGGAGGTGCCCGTGGTCGATGACGACTCCCCGCAGGGGATCCTGCTCAGCGGCGAGGAGAACGTCGCCGTACGGATCAGGCTGGAGCGCGAGGCGCGTGGCTGGAGCACCACGGCCCTGTCCGACCGGCTCAACGAGGCCGGCTTCGAGATGAACCCGTCCGCGGTCTGGCGCATCGAGAACCGCAAGCGCCGCATCAACCTCGACGAGGCCATCGGCTTCGCCGAGGTCTTCGGCCTTGACCTGCGCAATCTCGTGGGCCCCCCGCAGCTCGCCGCCCAGGCCCGCGCCATGGAGCTCATCGACGCTGTCGTCGACGCGTTCCGCGGGACCCAGCGCGCCAGCGCCGCCTACACCCAGGCGCGCGACGAACTCGACGCCTACCTCGCCGAGCACCCCGACCTCCGCGAGGAAGCCGACGTCATGGTCTCCAACGCCATCGCCGAGGCGTCCACCAAGCACCTGCTGGAAACGTACGGGCCGCCACCCGGCGAGAGCCGCGACGCCAGCTCCGCCAACGAGACGTAGTACGGCTCTCCCTCCCGTCCTGGGCCCGCAAACCCCCAGCACGGGACACCTCTCACCCTCATCCCCAGCGATCGACCGGCGGGCCGGTGTTGCCGCACCCACGCCCGTAAAAAGAGGACTTACCCCTTGAACCGACCCGCAATACGCCCTGCCTCCACGCCGACTCCGCGCCCCGACGCCGCCCTGCCACGCCTCTACCTTCCCGAGGAAGTCGCGGCTGTCCTCGGCTGCTCCGCCTGGTGGGTCAAAGACCGCGCCCGCCGACGGCTCATCCCGTTCGCCCGCGTCGGCCGCGCGTACCGCTTCTCTGACGATCACCTTGCCGAGATCGTTCGCATGCACGAAGAGCGCCCGGCCCGGAACCCGCAGCGCCCCAGCGGCATTGCTGTGCCCACGCGGAAGCCTGCGACGCGACAGCGCACCGAGACAGCCCAGCCCACGGTCCGTCTCAAGGCCAGGCCCCCTCGCCGCTTGGTCAAGGCCCAGTACGGCACCGCTGCTTAACGCACCCCACACGACAGAAAGGAGGAAACTCGGTGGGGTACGCAGAGAAGCGTGCTGGCTACTGGCGCGGCCGGTACAAGATCGAGGACGGCAAGTACGGCACCGTCGCCGATTCCACGGGTGCCGTGGTCAAGTTCGCCACCAAGCGCGAGGCCAAGCAGGCCGCAGATGCAGAAGAGGTGACCGTTCGGCGTGGCCAGTGGCGCGACCCGGGGCTTGGCCAGGAGACCTTCGGCGAGTACGCCAGCCGCTGGTACGAGGCCCAGGACCTGGCCGCCTCGACCATGCAGAACTACAAGCGCCACATCGAGGAGCACCTGCTCCCCGATTTCGAGGACAAGGCGCTCGCCGGCATCCTGCGCACGGACGTCGACTCCTGGGAGAAGAAGGAGAAGGCCGTATACGCGGCCTCCAGCGTCAAGACCTGGCGCTCGACGCTCCACCTGATCTTCGAGGACGCGATCGACGAGGGCCTGATCACGTCCAACCCGGCCGCCAGGCGGCGCGGGCGCGGCAAACGAGCCGGCCGCTCCCGCAACCGCGGCCCGGAGAAAGTCGTCACCGACGCGCTCGGCATCCTGCTCACTGCCGAGCGGGCCGCTCTGCTCTCCGGCCGTGACGACGAGTTCGTCGCCGTGGTCCTCAAGGGCTACACGGCCAAGCGCTGGGGCGAAATCGTCGGCCTGGAGACGGAGTTCGTCCGCCCTGGCGCGTTCCGCGTCGAGTGGCAGCTGTACGAGCTGGACACCGGCGAGCTGGTGCGCTGCCCGCCCAAGGACGACAGCTACCGGACCCTCGACGCGATGGACTGGCTGTCGGCCCTGGTCTTCGACCACATCGCCCGCACGAAGCCGACCCCCTGCCCTTGCCACGGGCGGACATACGTCTTCCGAGGCCAGGGGGCAGCGCGGACCGGAGGCCACCAGGGCGCCAAACTCGTCGACGTCGCTCGGCTGGCTGGGGTCTCCACGGGGACGGTGTCCAACGTCCTCAACCACCCCGACCGCGTCGCGGAAGCCACGCGGATGCGGGTCGAGAAGGCAGTCGCCGACCTCGGGTTCGTGCGGGGCGGTGCGGTGTCGGGGCACGCGGCCCACTGGCGCAGGAACGGTTTTGCGACCTGGCTGTTCACCCCAGCAGCCTCCGGCTGGTACCCGAAGAAGGCCCCGCAGGAGGCGCGACCCGTGCCCATCCTCGGCGAGCCATGGCCCGGGGTCCCGGCCCGGGGGCGGGGCGCCACCGATCGCGCTGATGCCTGCTGGCTCCCGATCGCCAAGGGCCTCACACCCCACGGCCTCCGTCACACCCACCGGACGATGATGGAGGACCTGGGCACGGAGAAGGTGCTCATGGACGAGCGCATGGGCCACCTCGACGGCTCGGTCTCCGCCCGCTACGCCCACGTCACCCCCGGCATGCGCCGGCGCCTCATGCTCGGCCTGACCCAGCAGTGGGAGGCGGCACTCGACGCCCGCCTCGCCCTGTGCCCGACATCACCGGTGCGCGCCCTCAACGACCTTTTGCGCGCACGCGCGGTCGTTCTCCGATAGCACCACGGTGCCCCGCAACACTATTGAGGGGCACCGCCGCTTACCCATGAGGGTGGCGATCCGACGCTCATGTTCTGGCCCCGGCGCCAACGGCTGCCGAGGACTGTACGTGACTCACGGTCGGGGCTCGTTCGCTCAGCACGGATCAAGATGCGGCCTTGATCGATCATCCTCACACCGCCCCTGCCCCGCAGGACTTCTCCACCGCTGGGAATGCAATATTCGAGCGATTATCAGGCTAAACCGGAGTAAATTGAGCACAGGCGACGCGGTAGCACCGTCGACAGATGTGTATGGCCCGATATCCGACACGCGAGGAGGCTCCTCGTGACGACCTTGACTGTCCCTGGCGGGTACACCAAGACCGCGTGGGAGAAGATCGTCCGCCGCGGGCGGAAGCTGATGAAGGAGAAGTCCGGGATCCAGTGGGCTCTCGGAGATCTCGTCATTGAAGCGCTTGATGGGCACAGCCGTGGACACGGCGAGGTGAACCAGGTGATCAAGACGCTGGCGCATCAGATCGGTGCCAATCCGGAGACGCTGCGCTTCTACTACGACGTCGCACGGCAGTGGCCGAAGGCGAAGCGCCGGAAGGACGTGAGCTTCACGGTGCACGCAACCCTGGCCTACGTCCCGAGCCGGTACATCTTGATCCGTAAGGACCCCTACGACCCATTCACCAAGGAACACCGCTGGACGGTGAACGAGGCTCAGAAGGTCGCGAACCGCGCCGTCCACACGCCGACCAACCAGGAAGAGCGTCTCGCCCACACCCGGCGCCTGCTCCACACGGATGAGGACGCAGCCAAGGCGGTCACCGAGATGCTCGGGCGCCCGGACGTCCGGGCCCGCCTCGCATCCGACCAGCACGCCCGGCACCTGATGCGTCAGGCACAGTACGAGCACTGGCGCGGAGTCGACGAGGCAGCGGAAGCCGAAGCCGAGCTGGCCTCGGCGGATGACGCCGCAGAGGTGGAGGAGGAGTTCGAAGAAGAAGCCGCTCCCCTCGGCGTCCGATACAGCGAGGCCCCGATGGAGATCCTGCGGTTGATCGGGGCGTTCGCCTCCTTCTCCGTCTCGCTCCAGCGGATCATCCCCGAGGTCCACAGCCAGGACTACACCGAGGAGACCAAGCAGGCGGTCCTCGACAACGTGCACAAGGCGCGCATGCTGCTCGACTGGTGCGAGACCGCCATCACGACCGGAAGGACTGACCCGGACAAGGCGCTTGCGCGCCTGATGAAGGACGAAGAAGGCGAGTAAGCATGACGACAACGCGCCGCCAAGCGGCGCACGACAGTGGAGAGGACATCTGGAGGCGGGTGGCAAAGGCTGGGGAGGACGGCCTTCCTCCGGAACGGGCCATCGGCCGGAACACCAGGAGCCAGTTCGAGCGAGGCAAGGGCTGGATCCGAGATGTCAAGTGCGGAGCTGAGAAGAAGAGCTTCGTCCGGTACCGAGGCCACTACCTGGTTACCGACGACGCCGACAAGTGCACGGCCTACGCGGCCGAGCGCCTGCAGTCCCTGTACAAGCAGGCCGTGCGCATCTACAAGTCCTCGCTGAAGGAGCTGCCGCCCGAATCACAAGGACTTCTCACGGTGACACTGCTGACCAAGCAGTTGCAGTCCATCTTCGACGCGATGGACATCCTCAAGGCCGCCGGCTTCTCCCCGGAGACTGCGGCGGCAAAGGTTGCGGCAACAACCCCCACGAAGAAGTCTCCGGCAACGTCCAGGAGCCGGAAGACCTGACCGCACAATCAGCCGCGGGACGAGGTGGGCCCACATCCAGGGTGGACCCACCCCGCCAGTTCGAGGATCGCCTCGCTCAAACCCCTCAGCAAGCCACGCGCGTCCACGCGAGTGCCCGCGCGATGCCTCCGACGAGTGGGCCCGCGAGCCCTCTGCGGAACTCGTGGTGTTCCTCCGGAAAGCTGTCTCCGGCTGTTGGGCTTGACCAGTGCAGGTCGCCCGCTCAGGCTGATCCCCTCACCTCGGAGACCGGCGGTGAAACGCAGTGCAGATGCTGGAGCGCTCGTTCATGCTGGGTGAGTGAATGATATCGACAGCCGCCTGCACGACACGGGGCGAGCATTCCTGGCTGCGGCATGGGCTCGGCTTCGGGAGGAGCGGGTGGTTCCGCCGCCGGCCTTTCACCCCTATCTGGAGGTCGGGCGCGACTACTTCGGGAGCTCCGTCATGCCGCTGGCCGAGTACCGAGCGCTTGAAGTTGCCATTGCCGCTTCTCATCCTCGGTTCGACGCTGGCCGACCACTGCGTGAGCGCGAGTTCCCTGGCGGGTTGATCTTCAGCTTCCTAGAGACGTTCATCGCCCAGCTGACTCGTGCGCAGGAGGAGTTCTCTCCGGACGGGCCCGCCGCCGAGCAGTCGCTGCGAGACCTGATCCAGGCAGTTCGCGCAGACACGCACGAGGTGGCGTGCTGCCGAGTGATGTCCCACATGACTACCCCAGACGGCAAGCCAGTCGAGTTCACCAATGTCCAAGTCCAGCCGGTGGTTGCGCAAGCAGCGGAGCACGAGAGCGAGTTGCAGCGGATCATCTCGACGGTGATCCCTGGGGCGACGAGCGCCTACGGCCGAGACCGGCCGAACGTTTACGCGCCACCGGAGAGCGTCATCATCGCGCGAGACAGCGGTGCGAAGCCGTTCGACCTGGCCCAGCCGCTGTCCCATCAGATCGAGCGGTTTATGTTGCTGGTACGTCTGTTGAAGCCGGGCACCAGCGAGTCGGTGGCGGAGGTACAAGGGGCAACTCACACGGTTCGAGAGTTCAAGCCCACCGTGCTCCGCTTCCGAGGCGCCGGACCCGGCTTCGGATCGCCGACGCAACTGGCCGCCCGCGTGATCACCCTCGGCTCCGATGATGTCAGCCGTGTCGACGGTCTGGGGCGGCTGCTCACTGCTGCGGAGCAGCCTCGAACAGGCATGGCTTTCACCTCGTTCGGAATGGCGCTTCAGAAGTTCCTTCTGTCCTTCCACGCGTACGGCTGGTCCGAGCAGATCGTTGACTTGGCGACCGCCTTCGAAGCGGCGTTGTCCGGAAAGGAGAAAGACGACGTCACACTGCGGTTGAAGATCCGCGCGTCGACGCTACTGTCGACCCACCTTGATCCGCCAGAGCAGATCTTCAAAGACGTGGGCGTGATCTACGGGATCCGATCCGCACTCGTCCATGGCGGCGCTATGACGGAGAAGACTCTCCTCAAGGAGATTCGAAAGGTCTCGACCGTTCCCGATGGCCTTCCTGATGGATCAGCGATCGCGCACGTCGTAGAACGGTTGCGCGATCTCGTTCGCCGCAGCCTGCTCGCTCGAGTCTGCCTCGCAGCCAGCGCCACCTCGTCTTGGCCCCTTGACGCGGATACGGGCGTCGACGCGGCCATGGTCGATGATCACAGCCGGAAGGTATTGCGGGAAGCATGGCGGGAGGCTCTCACCGGGATCGACGCCGTCGCCAGCGCCGATCCTCCCCTCACCTAGCCGTTTCTGCCCCCATACTGGCTCACCGCACGCGGCCGCCATCTGTCTACTCGGTGGGGATGACCATCACCGACGCCATCCACCAAGCCGTGTGGCTCATCCAGCCTCGGCCTGGTCAGGTAGTCCCAGCGATGGGCTGGGCCTGGCTTGGTGGCTAGCACGATCAGTTCGGCGCCCTTGACCGAATCCGCCAGGTCTTCGGCGTTAGTTGGGTTCGGGTGCGTACGAGGGCGGTGAGTACGGCGGGGGGCCGTGGACCGTGACGGTCGTGCCGCGCTGGTGCATGAGGGCGGCGCTGGCGAGGGTGGGGAATTCGCGGACATCGTCGGCGCCGGCCTTGGAGGAGGCACCCCATGCCCTCCCCTGCAACAACGCATCCAGCGACCGTCGACCGTCGGCTCATGGCCAGCCGGGCTTCTGCGCTGGCCCCCACCTGCGTCCGACATCCCCGGAGCCTCCCGGAACTGACGGGCACCTGCGGGCGCCTCCAAGCACGTGGAGAGGATCCCCGTAGGCGGCGGGCGAGGACCAGGAGCACCGGGAGGTACAGCTGAGCGTCGGCGTCCGGACCGGCAACCAGCGGCGGCGCGAGCTTTCCTCACGGGCCGAGCAGCTGCCCAAAGTCGGGGCGTGCTGGACCTAGCGGAGCGGACGGACAGCAGGAGATTCCGCTTGACCTGGCAGCGTTCCGGATAACTGGGGTCGGCTGTCAGTACCTACCCATACGATGCGCGCAAGCACCTCCACTTGGAGTAAGGAGCGGCATGCCGAAGCGCGTGTTCGTCAGTTTCGACTACGACTATGACAAGACCCTGAAGGACTTCCTGATCGGGCAGGCCAAGAACCCGGACTCGCCCTTCGAGATTCACGACTGGTCGATCAAGGAGGCATCGCCTGACTGGAAGGACAAAGCCCGCGCCAGGATCAGGCGGTCGGACGTCGTCATCGTCATCTGCGGTGAGCACACCGACAAGGCCGTCGGTGTGGGCATCGAGCTAAGAATCGCGCAGGAGGAGGAGATCGATTACTTCCTGCTGAATGGATACAGCGGCCAGACCGGCAAGAAGCCGACCACGGCGAAAGCCATGGACAAGATCTACAAGTGGACGTGGGAGAACCTCAAGGCTCTAGTTGGAGGGGCTCGGTGACCGAGCCTCCCGAGCCAGGTCAGCGGGCGGAGGTGCTGGATCTCTACAAGCTCGCCGTGGAGATGGCCGACCGGGTCTCCGCCCGCCGAGGAACTGCCAACGCCTTCTTCCTATCGGTGCAGACCACGTTCATCGCGTTGGTCAGCTTCGGTTTCCCGAGGTTCTCGGAGTCTCCTTGGTGGGTGTCGCTGGCTGTGTTTCTGGCAGGCACCACCCTGTCGGCCACGTGGTGGATGCAGCTTCGCAGCTACCGGGACCTCAACACAGCGAAGTTCAAGGTCATCAATAAGCTGGAGGAACGCCTCCCAGTCAAGATCTTCGCCGACGAATGGCAGGAGCTGAAGAGCGATCCGATCCCCGCGTGGCGCAAGCGCTACGCCGAACTGGGCACGTCGGAACGGACGATCCCCGTGGTGTTCGTCGGGGCACACCTGCTCCTGTTCGCGGGCAGACTGACTGTGTGACCTACCTCGATCCCCTCGCCAACCTGATCCGATCCTGTCTCCCCCCGGACGCCGAGCCCCCTGCGGACTCTGACGATTTGTTCCGCATGTACGCCGTGCTCCTCAAGGCCAAGGGGGAGCAGGTCACCGACGAAGACGTCCACGATGCCTGGTCCGCCTGGATGCAGTCGGTCGACAGCACGCACGAGGCATTGGTTCCCTTCCAGGAACTTGATCCAAAGACGCGTGCGTTTGATGCCCCGTACGCACGGGCTATCCGCGCGGCCGCTAAGAGCATGGGCCGTAGTGCAGGCACGTGACGCCGCTGCCTCAACCGTAACCCGGTCACGGTCGTGTCGCCGGACCAGTCTCGCCAGCGCCGGTTGCAGATGCGCGTGCGTACAGCGGGCCGGCCGCCGGGGATGGACTGCCCAGCGACCGCCGATGCGACCTGCGGCTCCCACGTGTTCACCGAGCTGCGGATTCGCGAACGCGCACCACCGAATCGTTGAGTGTGATGCACGCCGCGCGAGAGGTTTGGGTCCCGTCTGGGAGAAGCCGACCAAGATCTTCTCCCAGATTTCTCCCAAACGATCTCCAGGAACCACTCAGAGGCCCGACCCGCAATGCGGATCAGGCCCCTGACCTGGTGTTTCATCTGTCGGGGTGGCGGGATTTGAACCCACGACCTCTTCGTCCCGAACGAAGCGCGCTGCCAAGCTGCGCTACACCCCGATGTCGCCGTTGTCCTGGCGACGACGTTTACTTTAGCCCACCGGCGCCCGGAGGCGAAATCCGGTTTCCCGGGGCCGGGGCCGCCCGGGGCCGAGGGGTCAGTCGTGGGGCGTCAGGGTCAGGAGGGTCGCCTCGGGGGGGCAGGCGAAGCGGATGGGAGTGTAGCGGTTCGTGCCGCAGCCGGCGGAGACATGGAGGTGGGCCGTGTGGCCGCCCGCGCGGTGGGTGGAGAGGCCCATCGCGCGGTCCGTGTCGAGGTCGCAGTTGGTGACCAGCGCGCCGTAGAAGGGGACGCGCAGCTGGCCGCCGTGAGTGTGGCCGGCCAGGATCAGGGGGTAGCCGTCGGCCGTGAAGGCGTCGAGGCAGCGCAGGTACGGGGCGTGGACGACGGCCACCGAGAGGTCGGCGTCCGTTTCCGGGCCGCCGGCCACCTTGTCGTACCGGTCGCGCTTGATGTGCGGGTCGTCCAGGCCGGTGAAGGCCAGCTCCAGACCGTCCAGCTTGAGGCGGCCGCGCGTGTTGGTGAGGTTCAGCCAGCCTGCCGCGTCGAAGGCGTCCTGGATCTGTTCCCAGGGGTTGTGGACCGCGCCGACCGCGGGTGGGTTGCCGTTGAGGCCGTGGCGGCCCTGCATCTTCTCGAGGAGGTAGCGGGCCGGGTTGCGGAGCTTCGGGCCGTAGTAGTCGTTGGAGCCGAAGACGTACACGCCGGGGAAGTCGAGCAGCGGGCCCAGGGAGTCCAGGAGCTCCGGTACGCCCTCCGGGTCCGACAGGTTGTCGCCCGTGTTGACCACGAGGTCGGGACGGAGCCCGGCCAGCGACTGGAGCCAGCGCCGCTTCTTGCGCTGGCCGCACACCATGTGGATGTCGGAGACCTGCAGCACCCTCAGCGGGCGTGTGCCCTGCGGCAGTACGGGGACCGTCACCCGTCGGAGGCGGAACGAGCGGGCCTCGAAGCCGGCGGCGTAGGCCACTCCGGCCGCGCCCAGTGCAGTGATGCCGAGGGGTACTCCGTATCGCGCGCGCATGGGGTCCATCGTCGCAGACCGGCGGCGGGGCGCACGACGCCCGGGAAATGTGCGGGCGGGTGTCGGGCGGCACCTGTCATGCTTGCGGCATGACCACGCTCAAGTCCAAGTTGCAGGAAGACCTCACGGAGGCGATCAGGGCGCGTGACGAGCTGCGCTCCTCGACGCTTCGCCTGACCCTGGCAGCCGTCACGAAGGAGGAGGTCGCGGGCAAGCAGTCCCGTGAGCTCTCCGACGACGAGGTGCAGAAGGTGATCGCCAAGGAGGCGAAGAAGCGCCGTGAGGCGGCCGAGGCGTTCGCCCAGGGCGGCCGAGCCGAGCAGGCCGAGCGTGAGCAGGCGGAGGGCGCTGTTCTGGACGAGTACCTGCCGAAGCAGCTGACGGACGACGAGCTGCGGCAGATCGTGGCGCAGGCCGTCGAGGAGGCGAGGGCCGCCGGGGCCGAGGGGCCGCGTGCGATGGGTGCCGTGATGAAGATCGTGAACCCGAAGGTGGCGGGTCGCGCCGAGGGCGGCCGGGTCGCCGCCGCGGTCAAGCAGCTGCTCGCCGGGTAGTTGACGCGGGAGTTCCGCTCCGGGCGGTGCTTCCCGGTCGGGCTCAGTGCGGGCCAGTGGGCGGCCGCCGTCCCCGGCTGGTGACGTGGAGTGACTTGCAGCGGCTTTTGGTGACTGTTTGTGCCTGTCCGAGTCGGCACTCGTGACATGAGGGCGTCCACCCCTGGGTGGACGCCCTCCGTCGCGCTCGGCTCAGCGGTCGCCTCAGCGGTCGCCTCAGCGCTTCCAGCCGCCCGGCCCCCCGCCGTTCCCGCCGCCGGTTGTGTTGGCGCCGCCGCTGATCAGGTCCGACGGGAGAGTGACGTCCGGAAGCGGGTCGGTGCCGTCGTCGCCGTCACCCCCGCCGATGCCGCCGATCCCGCCGATGCCGCCGATCCCGCCGTTCGTACGGCCGGGCTTGTCGTTGCCGCGCCCCTTGTTCGGGTCCCGCGGCTTCTGCGGGTCCGCGATGGGGATGGTGTTGAAGCCCGGCGCGGGGTGGCCCCGCAGGGCGCCCGCCATGGCGTCCTTCCAGATGGGGCCCGGCACCTGGCCACCGAAGACCTTCGCGTGGTACTGGCCGCCGATGGAGATGGCCTCCATCTTCACCTCCTGGGTGGGGCTGCCCACCCAGACGGCGCCGGACATGTTCGGGGTGTAGCCGACGAACCAGGCGTTGCGCCGGCTGTCCGTCGTACCCGTCTTACCGGCGCTGTCGCGCGACTTGAGCCCGGCCTGCCGGCCCGTACCGGAGTCGATCACGCCGCGCAGCAAGGTGTTGATCGTGTCGGCGGTCCGCTCGCTCATCGCCCGCTCACATGTGGACTTCGGCACCTTCAGGCTCTTGCCGTCCGCCGTCTTGATCGACGCGATGGCGGTCGGGGTGCAGTATGTGCCGCGGTTTGCGAAGGTCGCGTACGCGTTCGCCATGATCAGCGGTGACATGCCCTGCGAGCCGAGGGTGAGCGCCGAGGGGTTCTCGGGCAGCTGCTTGTCGTTGCCCATGACCACGCCGACCTTGTTGGTCATCTCCATGACCGGGCACATACCGACCTCGGCGAGCATCTGTACGAAGTACGTGTTGACCGACATCGCCATCGCCTGCTTCAGGGCGTACGGGCCGACCTCCGACTCGTTCTCGTTCTCGACCGTGTCGCCGCCCACGTTCCGCCAAGGCTTGCCGCTGCACGTCTGTACCGAGTCCGGGTACGGCATCTTGTACGGCGACGGATAGATCTGCGTCGGCGGCTTGCCCTGCTCGATGGCGGCCGCCGCGACGAAGGGCTTGAAGGTCGAACCGGTCGGGAAGCCGTAGTTCGAGCCGCCCATCCCCTTGTTGACCGAGTAGTTGATCTGCGTCTCGTTCTTGCCGAAGCCGTACGGCTTGGACTGGCCCATGGCGAGGATCTTGCCGGTGCCCGGCTGGACCAGCGTCACGGCCGTGGCGACCTTGTCGTCCTGGTAGACGTGCTGCTTGATCGAGTCCTGGGCGGCCTTCTGCGCCTGCCGGTCGAGCGTGGTCCGGATGGTCAGACCGCCGCGGTTCCAGACCTTGGCGCGGTCCTCGCGCGTCTCGCCGAAGACGGGGTCGGCGAGGAAGACCTCGCGGACGTAGTCGCAGAAGAAACCCGCGCCGTCGCGGGCCGTGATGCAGCCGTTCTTCGGTCTGGTGACCTTCAGCTGGAGCGGCTCGGCCTTGGCCCGGTCCGCCTCCGCCTGGCCGATGTCGCCGACGACGACCATGCGCTGCAGGACGACATTGCGGCGTTTGGTGGCCTCCTGCACGTCGTTGACCGGGTCGTAGCGGCTCGGTGACTGGACCAGGCCGGCCAGCATCGCGGCCTCGCCCAGGGTGAGGTCCTTGGCGGGCTTGGAGAAGTACCGCTGGGCCGCGGACTCGATGCCGTACGCCTGCTGCCCGAAGAAGGTGATGTTGAGGTAGTTCTCGAGGATCTTCTTCTTCCCGAGTTCCTTCTCCACCTGGATCGCGTACTTCAGCTCCTGGATCTTCCGCCCGATCGTCTGCTGGGTGGCCTCCGCGAACTTGTCGCGGTCGTCGCCGGCCTCCTCGACGAAGACGTTCTTCACATACTGCTGGGTCAGCGTCGAGGCGCCCTGGGTGACGCCGCCGTCCTGCGCGTTGCGGTTGAGCGCGCGAAGGACGCCCTTGAGGTCGACGGCGCCGTGCTCGTAGAAGCGCGAGTCCTCGATCGCGACGATCGCCTTCTGCATGTACGGCGAGATCTCCTCGAGGGGGACCACCTTGCGGTCGCGTGAGTAGACCGTGGCGATGAGCCCGCCCTCGGCGTCGAGGATGGTGGTGCGCTGGCTCAGCGGCGGCCTCTTCAGGTTGGCCGGGATCTCGTCGAACCCCTGGACCGTCCCCTTCGCCGCGAGGCCCAGGGCTCCCGCGGCGGGCATCGCGATGCCGGCGAGGACGACTCCGGAGAGCACGCTGACACCGAGGAACTTGGCGGCCTGCTGGGTCGCGGTCAGACCCCCGCCCGAGCGGTTCTTTGGCATGGGGGAAGCCTACGTTCTCAAACGCCGGACACGCGTATAGGCCTTGGCCTAAGCTGGTCACAACTGTCACAGCAGTTGCGCTGCTGCGGTCAGGGCACCGTCCTCGCATTCGCTCCCGTACGCCCACGGCGCCATCCCCTTGTACTACGTCCCGCCCCACCCTCGCGTTCAACTACCGCGCAACTCACTGTCCGTTTTGGTGGTGTGTGTAAGATTGTGCCCTGTGTGGCGTAAGTGAAATGCCCCGGTTCAGGCACTTCAGCTTGTATGTCTATCGGTCACTCCCCTGGGTGATCTGCCGCGTACGCATAGTCCGTTCGGGCCATTCAAGATTGGGCCCGAAGGGGGTGTTGCGCTGTCCCCACCTTCCGTAACGTCCTCAACTGGCAGCGGTGAATATGCCGCTGCCGCCGTGGGGGAGCCTCGATTCGGGAGAGGACGGCGCCGGCATGGGCTGGGTAGCTGACTGGAGTGCGCAGGCGGCCTGCCGCACTACCGATCCGGATGAACTGTTCGTACAAGGAGCGGCGCAGAACAGGGCAAAGGCGGTGTGCACCGGATGCCCGGTGCGGACCGAGTGTCTGGCCGACGCGCTGGACAATCGCGTCGAGTTCGGCGTGTGGGGCGGAATGACGGAGCGCGAACGGCGTGCACTGCTGCGCCGACGGCCGACCGTCACCTCCTGGCGCCGTCTGCTGGAGACCGCGCGCACCGAGTACGAGCGCAGCGCGGGCATCCTGCCCGTCGCGCTGAACGACGACGAGACGTACGAGACGTACGCGGCAGTGGGCTGAGGTTCGGCCCGTATGTCACGGGCCGTGCTCCGGCCGACGTGCCGTGCGGCCGACGTGCCGTGCGGGTGACGTGCCGTGCGGGTGACGTGCGCATGGATGACATGGGCACGGGCGACCTGCCGCTTCGGTGCACGCCTTGCCGCTACGGCGTGTCCCGGTACGGCCGGCGAGCCGCTCCGGGCTCCGTCTGCCGCTACGCGGGCCGCGGGTCCGTCGCGAGGCGGTCGCCGATGGCGCGAAGACCCGCGAGGTCGTGTACGTCGCCCGGCAAGGCGGCCACCTCGGCCACGGGTACGTCCGGGTGGAGTGCGGTGAAGCGATCGCGCGTTCGCTGCTCACGCGCGAGTACCTGCATCCGTTCCGCATGGAGGCGCAGGAGACCAGCCGTCAACTCCGCCACGGCAGGTGACGTTTCGGTCGTCGAATCAGGTGCGGGAGAAGCCTCGGGGGAGGCGGCCGCCGGGCCGCCCACACGAGTCTGCCCGCCGCCCTGATCCACAATGCGGCCTTCGTCAAGATTTTCCGCGGCGGCGAGCGCCCGCTCGGCGGAGAGCCGGGCGGCGCCGCTGCCGTGCACGCGGTTGAGTACGAGCCCCTCCAGCGGCATCTGTTCCGCCGCCAGCCGCTCCACGAAGTACGCAGCCTCCCGCAGCGCGTCCCGCTCCGGCGCGGCCACCACCAGGAACGCCGTGCCGGGCGCCTGCAGTAGCCGGAAGGTCGCGTCCGCCCGCGTACGGAAGCCTCCGAACATCGTGTCCATCGCGGCCACGAAGGTCTGCACGTCCCGCAGCAGCTGACCCCCCAGCAGCTTCCCCAGCGTCCCCGTCATCATCGACATACCGACATTCAGGAACTTCATCCCGGCCCGGCCGCCCACCTTCGCGGGCGCCATCAGCACCTTGATCAGCTTCCCGTCCAGGAAGGAGCCGAGCCGCTTCGGCGCGTCCAGGAAGTCCAGCGCCGAACGGGACGGCGGCGTGTCCACGATGATCAGGTCCCATGCGTCACGCGCGCGCAGCTGCCCCAGCTTCTCCATCGCCATGTACTCCTGCGTGCCCGCGAAACCGGCCGACAGGGACTGGTAGAAGGGGTTCGCCAGAATCGCGCGGGCCCGCTCCGGGTCCGCGTGCGCCTCGACGATCTCGTCGAAGGTGCGCTTCATGTCCAGCATCATGGCGTGCAGCTCACCGCCGCCGTCCGCGCTCACACCGGGCACCCGGCGCGGAGTGTTGTCAAGCTCGTCGATGCCCATCGACTGGGCCAGCCTCCGGGCCGGATCGATGGTCAGGACGACCACCTTCCGGCCGCGCTCCGCCGCCCGTACGCCCAGGGCCGCGGCGGTCGTCGTCTTACCGACACCGCCCGCGCCGCAGCACACGACGATGCGGGTCGCGGGATCGTCGAGCAGCGGATCGACGTCGAGGCGGCGGGGTGCGGAGGGCGGGTCCGGAACCGCTGCGGGAACCCCCGCCGGTGTCGCTTCGGCGGCCGTCATGCGTCGTTCACCCCGAGGTTCCTCCGTAGCTCCTTGGCCAGGTGGTACAGCCCGGCGAGGTCCACGCCCTCACCCAGCAGCGGCAGTTCGTACGTCGGGACCTGCAGCTTCGCCAGTACCTCCCGCTGCTCGAGCTCCAGCTCCACCCGCTGTGTGTGCTCGGTGGCCTGGTCGATGAGCGGGCCCACGAGCTCCCCGGGGTGGCTCACCCCGGCCGCCGCCAGGGCGCGGGCGATGTCGTCGCGGTGGTCGCCGGCGGCGGCCCGTACCGCGTCCTCGTCGAGCAGGTGCGGGCGGACCATGTTGACGATGACATTGCCCACCGGGAGTTCCGCGGCGCGCAGCTCGGCGATTCCGTCCGCGGTCTCCTGGACCGGCATCTCCTCCAGCAGGGTCACCAGGTGGACGGCCGTCTCCGGGGACTTGAGGACCCGCATCACGGCCTGCGCCTGGCTGTGTATCGGGCCCATCCGGGCCAGGCCGGCCACCTCGTCGTTGACGTTCAGGAAACGGGTGATGCGGCCGGTCGGAGGGGCGTCCATGACGATGTGGTCGTAGACGAAGGGGCCGTTCTTCTCCTTGCGGCGCACCGCCTCGCACGCCTTGCCCGTGAGGAGCACGTCCCGCACGCCCGGCGCGACGGTGGTCGCGAAGTCGATGGCGCCGAGCTTCTTCAGGGCGCGGCCGGCGGCGCCCAGCTTGTAGAACATCTGGAGGTAGTCCATCAACGCCCGTTCGGCGTCGATGGCGAGGGCGTACACCTCCCCGCCGCCCGGCGCGACGGCGATCTTGCGCTCCTCATAGGGGAGCGCCTCCGTCTCGAATAGTTGTGCGATGCCCTGTCTGCCTTCGACCTCCACGAGGAGGGTGCGCCTGCCCTCCGTCGCGAGGGCGAGCGCGAGGGCGGCGGCCACCGTCGTCTTACCGGTACCGCCCTTGCCGCTGACGACCTGGAGCCTGCTCACACAAGCGAGCGTAACCAGTGTCGCCACCGCGCACGCAGGAGGCTGCCCTTGGGCAGTGCGGGGGAGCGGATACAGTCGGCCCATGACCAAGTGGGAATACGCGACCGTGCCCCTTCTCGTGCACGCGACCAAGCAGATTCTGGACACCTGGGGCGAGGACGGCTGGGAGCTCGTCCAGGTCGTCCCCGGACCGAACAACCCCGAGCAGCTCGTGGCGTACCTGAAGCGGGAGAAGCAGTGACGGGGCGTGTCGAGGCGGCCCTGGCCGAGCGCGGACTGACGCTTCCGCAGGTCGTGCCGCCGCTCGCCGCGTACCAGCCGGCGGTGCGGTCCGGGGTGTACGTGTACACGGCCGGGCAGCTTCCGATGGTGGACGGCAAGCTTCCGGTCACCGGAAAGGTGGGCGCCGAGGTCACGCCGGAGGAGGCCAAGGACCTGGCCCGCACCTGCGCGCTGAACGCCCTCGCCGCGGTGAAGTCCGTCGCGGGCGACCTCGACCGGATCGCGCGCGTCGTGAAGGTCGTCGGCTTCGTCGCATCGGCGCCCGACTTCACCGGGCAGCCGGCCGTGCTGAACGGCGCGAGCGAGCTCCTCGGCGACATCCTCGGCGACAAGGGCGTCCACGCCCGTAGCGCGGTAGGTGTGGCCGTCCTCCCGCTGGACGCCCCGGTCGAGATCGAACTCCAGGTGGAACTCGACCCGGAGGCGTGAGGCCGCGGGCCGGTTCGTCTGTGCCCACCCTCGCCAGGCTCTCGGCATCCCTTGAGCGGGGGGCACCCCCATCTGAGTGGGGTGCACCCCCATCGCCTGCGGAACGCCTGCCCACCGCCGAACCGGCGTAGCGCCCCGCACAGAGGGCCGCGCACCAGGTCGGTGGGGGCAGGGCCCTGGCGGGGCCACTCGCCTCCTTGGGACGCCGGACCCGCGGGCGACCCTGCCTGGGCTCTCCCGCCGGACGGCCGGATCGGTCTCGAACATCCGGGGCGATCCGCATAGGCTCCGGCCATGTCCAATGGTCAGTGGTACCCACCGGAATGGCCCGACCGCATCCGCGCTCTCGCAGCCGGTGAGCTGACAGCCGTCGCGCCCAGGCGGGCCGCCACCGTGCTGCTCCTCCGCGGCACCGGCACCGGCGGCGGCACCGGCGGCGACACCAGCACCGGCGGCGGTACCGGCACCGAGGTGCACATGCTGCGCCGCCGGACCTCCATGGCCTTCGCCGGCGGCGCGTACGCCTACCCCGGCGGCGCCGTCGACCCCCGCGACGAGCACCCGGTGCGCTGGGCCGGTCCCACCCCGGGGGACTGGGCGGCCCGCCTCGGCGTGGCGACCCCGGCCGAGGCGCAGGCCATCGTCTGCGCGGCCGTGCGGGAGACGTACGAGGAGGCGGGTGTCCTCCTCGCGGGCCCGACCCCCGACTCGGTCGTCGGCGACACGACAGGCGACGCGTGGGAGGCCGCCCGCGCCGCCCTCGTGGCCCGCGAGCTGTCGTTCGCGGAGTTCCTGGACGGCCGCGACCTCGTCCTCCGCTCGGACCTCCTGGGCGCGTGGGCGCGCTGGATCACCCCCGAGTTCGAGCCGCGCCGCTACGACACCTGGTTCTTCGTGGCCGCCCTCCCGACGGGCCAGCGGACCCGCAACGCCTCGACGGAGGCCGACCGGACCGTGTGGATCAGCCCCGCGGAGGCCGCCGCCGGCTACGACCGCGGCGAGCTCCTCATGATGCCGCCCACCATCGCCACGCTCCGCACCCTCGCCGCGTACGGCACCCCCCTCGCCGCCCTGGAGGCGGCCCGGGACCAGGACCTCACGCCCGTACTCGCGCAGGCCCGCCTGGAGGGCGACGAGGTCGTACTGAGCTGGCCGGGCCATGACGAGTTCACCAAGCACGTGCCCGGCGCGCCCACCGGAGGTGCCGTATGACGAACGCCGCCGCCCTCCCCGGCCGACCGCGCGGAGCCGTGATCTCGGGCCCCGCGACCGAGCGTGCCGTGAACGTCCTCGCGCCCAACCCGTCCGCGATGACCCTGGACGGCACCAACACCTGGATCCTCTCCGAGCCGGGGTCCGGGCTCGCCGTGGTCGTCGACCCCGGGCCGCTCGACGAGAGCCACCTCACCGCCGTACGGGACACGGCCGAGCGCCTCGGCAAGCGCGTCGCGGTCACGCTGCTCACGCACGGCCACCCCGACCACGCGGCGGGCGCGGCGCGCTTCGCGGAGCTGACGGGGGCCCCCGTACGCGCTCTGGACCCGGCGCTGCGGCTCGGTGACGAGGGGCTCGCCGCCGGCCAGGCCGTCGAGGTCGGCGGTCTGGAGCTGCGCGTCGTACCGACACCCGGTCACACCGAGGACTCGCTCAGTTTCCACCTGCCGGCGGACCGCGCGGTGCTGACCGGCGACACGGTCCTGGGCCGTGGCACGACGGTCGTGGCGCACCCGGACGGGCGGCTCGGCGACTACCTGGACTCGCTGCGGCGGCTGCGTTCGCTGACCGTCGACGACGGTGTGCGCACGGTCCTGCCGGGCCACGGTCCGGTGCTGGACGACGCCCAGGGAGCGGTGGAGTTCTACCTGGCGCACCGCGCGCACCGGCTCGCCCAGGTCGAGACCGCCGTGGAGGACGGTTACACGACTCCGGCGGAGGTCGTCGCGCATGTGTACGCGGACGTCGACAGGTCGCTCTGGCCCGCCGCCGAACTGTCGGCGCGCGCGCAGTTGGAGTACCTCTCCGAGCACGGCCTGATCTGAGCGGCGGAAGCAGCCGGTACGTACGGTTCCGGCAGCGGGGAGCGGTGCTGAACTGCGCGGGACCGGCATGTTCCAGCCGACACGCGATGCTTTACGCTCCCTTTACATCGCCTGAGGTCGTCCCCGGGTGATGTCTCATGTCGCTCGAACGGGGGGATCCACGTGTTTGTCCTGTCCATACTGCTGCTCATCGCCGCGGTGATCCTGTACTTCGTCGGACGGAGCGACGGACGCCCGGCCTTCCGGCTCGGCGCGGTGGGCGCGCTGCTGGCGGGCCTGTTCTCGGGGCTGGCCAGCTGCCTGGTCATCGTCAGCGCGTACGAGGTCGGCGTCCCGGTGACCTTCGGCAAGGTCGGCAGCCCGATGACGCCCGGCCTGAACGTCGTCTCTCCTTTCACGACCGTCACCACCTTCTCCACGCGCCCCGTCGACCTGAACCTCTCCGACAAGGACGTGGTCGAGGTCCGCTCCTCACAGGGGGGCGTGATGTACGTCGAGGTCACCGTGAAGTGGGCGGTCGCCCCGTCCAAGGCGGTGGAGCTGTACCGGCTCGCCGGGAACGAGGCCGCCATCCAGCAGCGGCTGGTCTTCCCGGACAGCCGGGAGATCGTCCGTAACGTCTTCGCGCGCCACACGAGCGAGGAGGGCTACTCCTCCGCCCGCGAGAAGATCAACGCCGAGATCGGCGAGCTCGTCAAGGAGCGCCTGGCGCCGCGCGGCATCGACGTGACGACCGTGAACCTGCGGAACGTGAAGCCGTCCGACAAGCTCCAGGACCAGATCGACCGCAAGATCCAGCAGCAGCAGGCCACCGAGCGCGCGCAGGAGGCCGCCCGTACGGCCACGGCTGAGGCCGAGCGGCGCCGGATCGAGGCGGAGGGCATCGCCCGGGCCAACAAGATCCTGAACGACTCGCTCAGCGACAAGGTCCTGCTCAACCAGTGCATCGACGCCTTCAAGGAGGCCGCCGCCAAGAACCCGGTGTACGCCGTGCCGTGCGGCAGCGGCAGCGGGACGCCGGTGATCGTGGACGGCAAGAAGAGCTGACTCCGGTCCCTTACGTATACGTGGGGGACGACGTACGAGAGGGCCGCCCCGCAGTCGACTGCGGGGCGGCCCTCTCGACATACGCCATATGTGCGGCGCGGCGCGGCGGGGCGTGGCCCTGTCGGCCTGTCGTGGCCTGTCGTGCGTCGCGGCCGGGCCGGGCCTGGCGGCCGGCTCAGCTCAGCTCAGCTCAGCGCGAGCGCTTCGCGAGGCGCTCCACGTCCAGCAGGATCACGGCCCGCGCCTCCAGACGCAGCCAGCCGCGGCCCGCGAAGTCGGCCAGCGCCTTGTTGACGGTCTCGCGTGACGCGCCGACGAGCTGGGCCAGCTCCTCCTGGGTCAGGTCGTGCACCACGTGGATGCCCTCCTCCGACTGCACACCGAAGCGGCGCGACAGGTCGAGGAGTGCCCGGGCGACGCGGCCCGGCACGTCGGAGAAGACCAGGTCGGACATCTGGTCGTTGGTCTTGCGCAGACGGCGGGCGACGGCGCGCAGCAGGGCCGACGCCACCTCGGGGCGGGCGTTCAGCCAGGGCTGGAGGTCGCCGTGGCCCAGGCCGAGGAGCTTGACCTCGGTCAGCGCGGTCGCCGTGGCCGTACGCGGACCCGGGTCGAAGAGGGACAGCTCACCGATGAGCTCGCCGGGGCCCAGGACGGCGAGCATGTTCTCGCGGCCGTCGGGGGAGGTGCGGTGGAGCTTGACCTTGCCTTCGGTGACCACGTAGAGCCGGTCGCCCGGGTCGCCTTCGTGGAAGAGCGCGTCGCCACGGGCAAGCGTCACCTCACTCATCGAGGCGCGGAGCTCCGCGGCCTGCTCGTCATCGAGCGCCGCGAAGAGCGGGGCGCGCCGCAGAACGTCGTCCACGAGTTCTCTCCTATGTCGACCTGCTCAGGGACGTTGGTCCCATGATGCCGGACAGTGTGGCGCTCGTCCGGGGGGCGCTGCGCGAGGCGGCTCCCCGCCGGGACCGGCTCCCGCAGGTAAATTATCGTGCGATCAATCACAACAAGTTTGACGCACTGGTACGCGTGTCCGTACGGCAGGGGCCCGATTGGGTCCTGATCGCCCATGCCCAGGGCGGATGTCGGTGGTGGCGCTTAGGCTGGCCGGGTGTCCAAGTCGCCAGTGAGAGCCCTGTGAGAGCGCAGTGAGAGCGCAGGCCAAGGGGGCCGGGAGAGTGTCCGGGAAGAAGAATTCCGCTGTGGGCGAACAAGCGAAACCCTCAACAAAGAAAGTCGTACAGAAGCGGGCAAATGGGGTGAAGAAGGCGGGCGCGCCGGAATCCCGCCTCGCCCTGGTCCGCCGGGCGCGGCGGATCAACCGCGAGCTCGCCGAGATCTATCCGTACGCCCATCCGGAGCTCGACTTCCGCAACCCCTTCGAGCTCCTCGTGGCGACCGTCCTGTCCGCCCAGACGACCGACCTGCGGGTGAACCAGACCACGCCGGCGCTCTTCGCGAAGTACCCGACGCCGGAGGACATGGCGGCGGCGGTGCCGGAGGAGCTGGAGGAGATCATCCGGCCCACCGGCTTCTTCCGGGCCAAGGCCAGGTCGCTCATCGGGCTGTCCGCCGCCCTCCGGGACGACTTCGGCGCCGAGGTGCCCGGCCGACTGGCCGACCTGGTCACGCTCCCCGGGGTCGGCCGCAAAACGGCGAACGTGGTGCTGGGCAATGCCTTCGGCGTCCCCGGCGTCACCGTCGACACGCACTTCGGGCGGCTGGTCCGGCGCTGGAAGTGGACCGAGGAGGAGGACCCGGAGAAGGTCGAGGCGGAGATCTGCGCGCTCTTCCCGAAGTCGGAGTGGACGATGCTCTCGCACCGAGTGATCTTCCACGGCCGCCGAATCTGCCACGCCCGCAAGCCCGCCTGCGGCGCCTGCCCGATCGCGCCGCTCTGTCCGGCGTACGGGGAGGGGGAGACGGACCCGGCGAAGGCCGAGAAGCTGCTCAAGTACGAGAAGGGGGGCCACCCCGGCCAGCGCCTGGCCCCGCCCCCGGACTACCCCGGTCGCCCGGCCGCCCCGATGACCACCGGCGACGGTGAGGGCGACGGCAACGGCGCGGGGGGCTGAGGGCGGGGGGCTGAGGGCTGAGGGCATCCACGATCCGGCCGGCGGCGGAGGCGGGCGGAACGATCGAGTGACCGAAAAGCGTTGTGCAAGCCGGGGGTGCCTATGACACGCGCTGGAGAAGACGCATACGGCGTCAGCGGTGCGACCGGTACGGGAGGGCCGCCGCCCGTGACCGTGAGCGTCGACGGCCTGCCGAGGTGGCTGGAGCCGGTGGCGCGGGCCGCGCACGGTATCGCGCCCGAGCAGCTCAGCCGGTTTCTGCCGCCCGAGCAGGGAGGCCGCCAGGCGGCGGTGCTGATCCTTTTCGGGGAGGGGAAGCGCGGCCCCGAGCTGTTGCTGATGGAGCGCGCCGGCAGCCTCCGCTCGCACGCCGGCCAGCCGTCGTTCCCCGGCGGAGCCCTCGACCCCGAGGACGGCGACCCGGCGACGCTGGGGCCGCTGCGCGCCGCGCTGCGCGAGGCCGAGGAGGAAACGGGTCTCGACCCCGACGGCGTACAGGTCTTCGCCGTACTGCCCCGCCTCTTCATCCCGGTGAGCGGCTTCGTCGTCACGCCCGTACTCGGGTGGTGGAAGGACCCGACCCCGGTCGGCGCCGTGGACCCGGCGGAGACCGCGCGGGTCTTCACGGTGCCCGTGGCCGACCTCACGGACCCGTCCAACCGCTCGACGGCCGTCCACCCCAGCGGCCACCGAGGCCCGGCATTCCTGGTCGAATCCGCCCTGGTGTGGGGATTCACGGCCGGGCTGATCGACCGGATCCTCCACTTCGCGGGCTGGGAAGAGCCCTGGGACCGGGGGAGGCAGGTCCCGCTCGACTGGCGTGCATGACAGGCTGACTGCTGGGCTCCGCGGCCGCACGGGGCGGCCGGAGACGAATCTGCGAGGCTAATGACGGTGAACGTGCTGGACATCCTGCTGCTGGTCGCCGCCGTGTGGTTCGCGATCGTCGGGTACCGACAGGGGTTCGTGGTCGGCATCCTGTCGGTGATCGGCTTCTTGGGGGGCGGGCTTGTCGCCGTCTACCTGCTGCCGCTCGTGTGGGGCCCGCTCACCGGCGACGCCGAGGTCTCCACGACCGCCGCGATCATCGCCATCGCGATCGTGCTCATCTTCGCGTCCGTGGGGCAGACCTTCACCACCCACCTGGGCAACAAGCTCCGCCGCCACATCACCTGGTCCCCCGCCCGCGCGCTGGACGCGACGGGCGGCGCGCTGGTGAACGTGGTCGCGATGCTGCTCGTCGCCTGGCTGATCGGCTCCGCCCTGGCCGGTACGTCCCTGCCGACCCTCGGCAAGGAGGTCCGTAACTCCAAGGTGCTCCTCGGCGTGTCCCGGGTGATGCCCACCCAGGCGTCGACGATGTTCACGGACTTCTCGTCGGTGCTGGCACAGAACGGCTTCCCGCAGGTCTTCAGCCCGTTCGCGAACGAACCCATCACGGAGGTCCGGCCGCCCGACCCGGCGCTGGTCAACAGCCCGGTGGCGGCGCGCGCCCAGCAGTCCATCGTGAAGGTCGTCGGCACGGCGCGCAGCTGCGGCAAGGTCCTGGAGGGCACGGGCTTCGTCTTCGGCGAGCGCCGCGTCATGACGAACGCCCATGTGGTGGGCGGCGTCGACGAGCCGACCGTCCAGATAGGCGGCCAGGGCAGGCTGTACGACGCGACGGTCGTCCTGTACGACTGGCGGCGCGACATCGCCGTACTCGACGTGCCTGATCTGCGGGCGACGCCGCTGGAGTTCACCGAGAACGACGCCCGCAGCGGCGACAGCGCGATCGTCGCGGGCTTCCCGGAGAACGGCGCGTACGACGTGCGCTCGGCGCGCGTCCGTGGCCGTATCAATGCCGACGGCCCGGACATCTACCACCGAGGCGAGGTCCGGCGCGATGTCTACTCGCTCTTCACTACGGTCCGCCAGGGCAACTCCGGCGGACCGCTCCTGACCGCGGACGGCAAGGTGTACGGCGTGATCTTCGCGCGGTCCCTGGACGACGCGAACACGGGGTACGCCCTGACGGTCGACGAGATCCGCGAGGACATCACCCTGGGCCTGAGCGCCAACCAGCAGGTGGACAGCCAGGGGTGCGCACTCTGACGCGCCGGGTCCGGGGCGCGGCGCCCGTGTCGGCGCCGCGCCCCGCGGGCTCAGTCGCGCTGATGCCGCAGCCGGGCGGAGACCCAGCGGGCCCGGCGGCGCAGGATGCGCGGGATCCCGAGACGGGCGTCCATCTCCTGGCCCCGTGGGCCGCCACTCCTCTCGGGAGGCGGCGCGGCGGCCGAGCGGCGAGTACGTGCAGCGTCAACATGGTCGTGCGTCCAGCCCATACCCCGACGTGTGCCCGGGCCCCATGGTCGGTAACCGCCTGAGGGACAGCCAATTGGCCTATGCGTCGGGCATTTGGCTTTTCGTAGGACAACCGTTCCTGCGGGTTTCCGCGGCTTCCGCCGGACGGTCCCTCAGAGGCGCCCCGAACGGGCCTCGGCGGTCGGGCTCAGCGGTCGGGCTCGGGGTCCTTCAGCCAGTTGATGAGCTCCGTGGAGAAGGCCAACGGGTCCTCCTCGTGCGGGAAGTGGCCCAGCCCGTCGAACAGCCGCCAACGGTAGGGCGCCTCCACGTACTCACCCGAGCCGGCCGCGCTGCGCGTACGCATCACCGGGTCCTGGGAGCCGTGCAGATGCAGCGTCGGAACCCGTACGGGACGCTTCATACGGCGGTTGAACTGGATGCCGTCGGGGCGGGCCAGCGACCGCACCATCCACCGGTACGGCTCGATCGAGCAGTGCGCCGTCGACGGGATGGTCATCGCCCGCCGGTACACGTCGACCGCCGCGTCGTCCGGCACCCGCGCCCCGGACCAGTCCCGGATCAACTCGCCGACCAGCGCCGCGTCGTCCGCGACGAGCCGTCGCTCGGGCAGCCACGGGCGCTGGAAGCCCCACACGTACGAACCGGCGCGTGACTGCGCGAAGTCGGAGAGCATCGCCGAGCGCCACCGCCGCGGGTGCGGCATCGACGAGACGGCCAGGCGGCGCACCAGCTTGGGCCGCATCACCGCGGCCGTCCACGCCAGGTACCCGCCCAGGTCGTGGCCGACCAGCGCCGCGTCCGGCTCGCCCAGGGAACGTACGACGCCCGTGATGTCGAGCGCCAGGTTCGCCGGGTCGTAGCCGCGGGGCGTACGGTCGCTGCCGCCCACGCCCCGCAGGTCCATCGCCACGGCCCGGAACCCCGCGTCGGCGAGCGCGGTCAGCTGGTGCCGCCAGGTCCACCAGAACTGCGGGAAGCCGTGCAGCAGCAGCACCAGCGGACCGTCGCCGAGCTCCGCGATGTGGAAGCGTGCCCCGTTTGCGGCCACGTCACGGTGCGTCCAGGGGCCGTCGATCCGGACGGGACTGCCGCCGGGGGCACCGGTACTGCTCTCAGGGACCGTCATGCGGACGAGCGTGCCACAGTCGTGGCCTTCTCCAGGACCGGAGTGGTGTCAGGGCGCGGATGAGGCCTGACGTTCTGCAGCACCGCGGCGGTCTCCTTCATGGAGGCGGCCGTCTTCTGTGTGCCCTTGCCCTGCTTCGCCTTCTTCGCGAAGGCGGCGCCGACCAGGGCCAGCAGGCCGGCGACGACGACGTTCACCCCGAAGGACGCCAGGAAGCAGAGGGACAGGTGCCAGCCGGTCCAGGCGCGGAAGCCGTACGCGAGCGCGAAGCTCAGCATCGGTAGCGAGAAGATCAGCACCACACCGGCCCCGAGGAACCCCGTGCCGCTGATGGCGCCGCGCTTGACGTCCTGCCGCAGCTGGGCCTTCGCCAGCGAGATCTCGTCGTGCACGAGCGCGGACATCTCGGCGGTCGCCGAGGCGACCAGCTGACCGAGACTGCGCTCTGCACCGTTCCCGGCGATACCGGTGTTGCCGGCGGGGTCGCTCATCGTCCAGCTCCCTCTCTCCTCTACGGTCCGACCTCAGATCATGCCGGACGGTCGCCGTCCCCGCGCGACGCCCCCGCTTCTTCGGCCTGCCGCCGGTGCTCCGCGGCCTTCCGCTCGTAGATCTCCGCGAGGCGGCGGTGGTGCTCCGGGTCGTCCACCTCGTACACGTCGGGGATACCGCTCATGTCCTCGTCGCGCTCCTCGACCTCGACGAGGACCTGGTACTTGCGTACGCGCAGCTTCAACAGGACGGAGGCGAGCAGCGCGGCGATCAGCGAACCGACCAGGACGGCCGCCTTGACCTCGTCGGTCAGCTCGGCGTCGCCCTCGAACGCGAGCTCGCCGATGAGCAGCGAGACCGTGAAACCGATGCCGGCGAGGGTGGCGACGGCGAAGAGGTCCGCCCAGGCCAGGTCCTCGTTGAGCTTCGCCCGGGTGAAGCGGGCGGTCAGCCAGGTACCGCCGAAGATGCCGAACGCCTTACCGACGACCAGGCCGAGGACCACGCCCAGCGTCTCCGGCTTGGTGAACACATCGCTCATAGCGCCGCCGGACACCGACACGCCCGCCGAGAACAGGGCGAACATCGGTACGGCGAACCCGGCCGACAGCGGACGCACCTGGTGCTCGATGTGCTCGCCCGGGGACAGCTCCTCGCCCTCGCGGCGGCTGCAGCGCAGCATCAGGCCCATGGCGACACCGGCGATGGTGGCGTGGACGCCGCTGTTGTACATCAGGCCCCAGACGACCAGGCCCAGCGGCACGTACACGTACCAGCCGCGGACACCCTTGCGCAGCAGGAACCAGAAGAGGACCAGTCCGGCGACGGCGCCGCCGAGCGCGACGAAGTTCAGGTCGCTGGTGAAGAACACCGCGATGATCAGGATCGCGAAGAGGTCGTCGACCACGGCGAGCGTGAGCAGGAACGCCCGGAGCGCGGAGGGCAGCGAGGTACCGATGACGGCCAGCACGGCGAGCGCGAACGCGATGTCGGTGGCGGTCGGAACCGCCCACCCGGCGAGTGAGCCGTCGCCGCTGAGATTGACGACGAGGTACACGAGCGCGGGGGCGATCATGCCGCAGAGCGCGGCGATCACGGGGAGGGCCGCGGCCTTGGGGTCGCGGAGCTCGCCCGCCACCAGTTCACGCTTGAGCTCGATACCCGCGACGAAGAAGAAGATCGCAAGCAGTCCGTCCGCGGCCCAGTGCTGTATTGAGAGGTCCAGCCCGAGTGCCGCCGGCCCTATGTGGAAGTCGCGTACGGCCTCGTAGCTCTCCCTCACCGGGGTGTTCGCCCAGACGAGGGCGGCGATGGCGGCGATGAGCAGGAGAACGCCACCGACGGTCTCCGCGCGCAGTGCGTCCGCCACGAAGGTCCGCTCGGGGAGCGAGAGGCGGCCGAGGAACTTGCGCTCAGCGGTGTCGTTGGTGCCGGTGGTGTTGGGCGTCTTGGGCGCGGCCACGGTTACGGGACCTCCGGTAGGTGTCGGCGGACATGGCAAAGCACGTGCCGACCAGACTTCCCGGCGCCCCTAAGATTTTTATCGCTTTGTTGATGCGACCCATACCCTACCGGGAGGGCGCAAGGGCTTATGCGGCAAACTTCACCTTATGCATAAAAAGGACACCCGGCGCGCCGTCGCCGGGTGTCCTGGGGGTCCCGTTCGGACCTCGTCGGCCGCCTCGCGGCCGACTGTCGGCCTCCTGTCAGTCCTCGCTGGGAGAGGACGGCAGCTTGGCCTGGATAAGGTCCATCACGGACGAGTCGGTGAGGGTGGTGACATCGCCGAGCTGGCGGTGCTCCGCCACGTCGCGGAGCAGCCGGCGCATGATCTTGCCGGAGCGGGTCTTGGGCAGCTCCGCGACCGGGAGGATCCGCTTGGGCTTGGCGATCGGGCCGAGCGTGGCGGCCACGTGTTTGCGCAGGTCGGTGACAAGGCTGTCGCCGTCGGACTCCGCCTCGGCCGCCGCCGTGCTGCGCAGGATCACGAACGCGACGATGGCCTGGCCGGTCGTCTCGTCGGCAGCGCCCACGACGGCCGCCTCGGCGACCTTCGGGTGCGAGACGAGCGCCGACTCGACCTCGGTGGTGGAGATGTTGTGGCCGGACACCAGCATCACGTCGTCGACCCGGCCGAGCAGCCAGATGTCGCCGTCGTCGTCCTTCTTGGCGCCGTCGCCGGCGAAGTACTTGCCCTGGAAGCGCGACCAGTACGTCTCGATGAACCGCTGGTCGTCGCCCCAGATGGTGCGCAGCATCGACGGCCACGGCTCGGTGAGCACGAGGTAGCCGCCTCCGCCGTTCGGCACCTCGTTGGCCTCGTCGTCGACGACGGTTGCGGAGATGCCGGGCAGCGGCCGCTGTGCCGACCCGGGCTTGGTCTCGGTCACGCCGGGGAGCGGGGAGATCATCATCGAGCCGGTCTCGGTCTGCCACCAGGTGTCGACGATCGGGCAGCTGCCGCCCCCGATGTGCTCGCGGTACCAGATCCACGCCTCCGGGTTGATCGGCTCACCGACCGAACCCAGGATGCGCAGGCTGGACAGGTCGAACTTGGCGGGGATGTCGTCGCCCCACTTCATGAACGTACGGATCGCGGTGGGCGCCGTGTAGAGGATCGTGACGCCGTACTTCTGCACGATCTCCCAGAAGCGGCCCTGGTGCGGGGTGTCCGGGGTGCCCTCGTACATGACCTGCGTCGCGCCGTTGGCCATGGGCCCGTAGACGATGTACGAGTGGCCGGTGACCCATCCGATGTCGGCGGTGCACCAGTAGACGTCGGTCTCCGGCTTGAGGTCGAAGACCGCGTGGTGTGTGTAGGCCGCCTGGGTGAGGTAGCCGCCGGAGGTGTGGAGGATGCCCTTCGGCTTACCGGTGGTGCCGGAGGTGTAGAGGATGAAGAGCGGGTGCTCCGCGTCGAACGCCTCCGGCGTGTGCTCGGCGCTCTGCCGCCCGACGATGTCGTCCCACCACACGTCCCGGCCGTCGACCCACGCCACGTCCTGGCCCGTGCGGCGTACGACGAGGACGTGCTCGATCCGGTCGACCCGGCTGATGGCCTCGTCGACCGCGGGCTTGAGCACGGACGGCTTGCCCCGCCGGTAGCCGCCGTCGGCGGTGATGACCAGCTTGGCTTCGGCGTCCTCGATACGGGTGGCGATGGCGTCGGCCGAGAAGCCGCCGAAGACCACGGAGTGCGCGGCCCCGATACGGGCACAGGCCAGCATGGCGACGGCGGCCTCGGGGATCATGGGAAGGTAGACCGCGACACGGTCGCCCTTGCGTACCCCGAGCTCGGTCAGCGCATTGGCCGCTCGGCTGACCTCGTCCTGGAGCTCGGCATAGGTGATGGCCCGGCTGTCCCCCGGCTCCCCCTCGAAATGAATGGCGACCCGGTCGCCGAGACCGGCCTCCACATGCCGGTCGACGCAGTTGTACGCGACGTTGAGCTTGCCGTCGGCGAACCATTTGGCGAAGGGCGGGTTCGACCAGTCGAGCGTCTCGGTGGGCTCGGTGGCCCAGCTGAGCCGACGTGCCTGCTCGGCCCAGAAGCCGAGCCTGTCCGCCGTGGCCTGCTCGTACGCGGCCGCCGTCACATTGGCCTGCGCGGCCAGCTCGGCGGGCGGGGCGAAGCGCCGCTCCTCCTTCAGAAGGTTGGCCAGGCTCTCGTTGCTCACGACATCTCCCAATCCGAGGGCGTCCGATGTGTCCCGGCCCTTAGCTCACCAGTCAGATGCCCGGGTGACAAGGGTTTCCCAAGCATTGGTTTAGACCTCTTGGTGGATGGGGCGGTGCGGGCCGGCGACCCCTCCTCCCCGGGTGCTGGGCAAGGGACGGGGAAGAAGGGGCCACCCACCACCACGTCCCCTCCACCACTCCGGTTCACCAGGAGCGCTTCCCCATTGCGGACGTGTCGGGGCC
The DNA here is from genome assembly GCF_008271805.1 of Streptomyces sp. TRM49041. GTDB lineage: Bacteria > Actinomycetota > Actinomycetes > Streptomycetales > Streptomycetaceae > Streptomyces. The sequence continues at coordinate 55,932 of NZ_VSRY01000103.1, read as the reverse complement.
TCGGGGGAGCTTTTCAGGCCCGCGCCTCCTCCGGGCGTGCCTCGTGCTCCTCCTCCTGGCGCGCCCCCTCCTGGCGCGCCCCTTCCCACTCCGCACGCAACGGCGACACCTGATGGAACACGCCATCCACCTCCCGCTTCTGTGTCAGCAGATAAGCCTGTGCCTCGCCCACATGGAAGTACATGCCATTCAGCTCCAAGGACCCCTCGGCGAGCCGCCGAGCCACGGACTCGTGGGCCTTCAGGTGCTCCAGCTGCTGCACCACATTCGTCAGGCACAGCTGCTCCACCGCGTCGGCGGGCAGCCGCCCCGACAACCTGGCCCACGCATGCTCCTTGCTCCGCATGCGCTCCAGGCTCGGCACCCCGTGCCGCAGCCAACGCCCCAGCGGCGTCGGCGGCGTCGGCGGCGTCTGAGGCGGCTGCGGCCCCCGCGAGTCCGACGGCGCGTCGGCGAACGGGCTGCTCAGCAGTGCCTGCATGGCCCCGCAGCCGGAGTGGCCGCACACCGTGATCGACCGCACACGCAGCACATCCACGGCGTACTCGATCGCCGCCGCCACCGAGTCGTCCCCGCTCTCCTCACCGGGCGGGGGCACCAGATTGCCCACGTTCCGCACGGTGAACAGGTCTCCCGGCCCACTCGCCGTGATCATGCTGGTGACCAGCCGGGAGTCCGCGCAGGTCAGGAAGAGCTGCGAGGGGCGCTGACCCTCGCGGGCCAGCCGGGAGAGCTCCTCACGCACATGCGGCGCCGTATTCCGCTGGAACGAGCTGAGCCCGCTCGCCAACTGATGCTCCGTCGTCTGGCGACGTCCCGCCGGATGCTCATCGCAGTGGTGGTTGCGCCAGGGCGTCCATGGCCGGCAGCAGGTGTGCGCCCCGGACGCGGGCTCCGCGATCCGGGTCCCGGAACGCCCGGTCACCTCCACCTGTCCGCCGTGCGCCAGCTGCGACATCTGCCAGTCCTGCAGCGTCTCGTACGCGGCGTGGTCCATGAAGGACCCGTCCAGCTCGACGACCACGCGCGCGTGCCCCGGGATCTGGTGCAGGGCCTTGCTCAGTCGCGGCACGGCCAGGAACGTCAACTGCCCGCGCACCCTCACATGTTCGACGCCATCCCGCTCCTCCCGGGTGATCCGTGTCCTGGCCAGCCGGTGCAGGGCGACGGCGATGGCCATCACGATGCCGATGCCTACGCCCTGGAGGACACCGACCAAGACGACACCGGTCACGGTCGCCGCGTACACGAGCACCTCGCGGTGGCGGGTGATCCGGCGGACGTGGGTGATGTTGACCATCTGGATGCCGACCGCCATGACGAGCGCGGCCAGCGCGGGCAGTGGGATGAGGTCGAGCACGGGGACGAGGAGCAGCGCAGCGAGCATCACCCAGCAGCCGTGCAGGATCGAGGAGTTACGGCTCACCGCGCCCGACGACACGTTGGCGACGCTGCGTACGGCCACTCCGGTGATCGGCAGCCCGCCGAGCGCACCGGACACGACGTTCCCGACGCCCTGACCCGCGAGCTCCCGGTCGAGCCGGGCGCGCGGGATCTGGACGGACGGCTGCTTGCGGGCTGCGACGAGCTTGTCCACCGCGACCGCGGACAGCAGCGACTCGACGCTGGCGACGAGCGTGATCGTGAGTACGGCGGCGATCAGTCCCAACACCGGTCCCTCGGGCAGGCCCGGCAGTGCGTGGCTGTGCCATGAGGGCAGATCGACCCGCGGCACCGCCAAGCCGAGGGTGCCGGCCAGAATCGTCGCGGCGGCGACCGCGGCGAGCGCTGTGGGCAGCTTCCGCGCCGCGTCCCCGAAGCGTCCGGGAATGCGCGGCCATACCAACAGGACGACGATCGTGACGGTGCTCACCGACAGGGCGGCCGTATGCGGATTCACCAACTGCCCCGGCAGCCCGAGCACATTGTCGACAGCGGAACTCTGCGGCGTACCCCCCAGGACGATGTGGAGCTGGGCGAGGGCGATCGTCACGCCGATGCCGGCCAGCATGCCGTGCACGATGGCCGGCGACACCGCCAACGCCGAACGCGCCACGCGCATGAAGGAGAGAGCGAGTTGGGTGAGACCGGCGAGCGCGGTGATGGCGCAGGTGGTACGCCACCCGTACCGCTGGATCAGCTCGGCGGTCACCACGGTGAGCCCTGCGGCGGGGCCGCTCACCTGGAGCGGCGCGCCGCCGAGGCGGCCGACGACGATGCCACCGACGGCGGCGGCAACGAGCCCGGCCTGCAGGGGCGCGCCGGTGGCCAGGGCGATGCCGAGGGAGAGCGGCAGGGCGATCAGGAAGACGGAGACCGAGGCGGACACATCGGCGCCCGCGATCCTGAAGCGGCGGCCGCCCGGCGGCGGGCTGTGCTCCCGGGCGAGGCGTGATGTCCGCAAGGCGCCGACTGCACGGCCGTCGTCGTCCGTGCGGCCGTCGTCGTCCGTGCGTGGGGGTGTGCAAGAGCTCATGGTTCCCGTCTCCTCGGGGGATTGTGCGGTCGCTCGGTGTGCGAGACGAACGTGGGGGACGAGGCCGTGGATGGCGGCGCGTGGGCTACGTCAACTGATGGGATTGCCAACTCTGAGTAAATGAATCGTAATGCAGAGTAAAGAGTCAGGCATTACTTTCCTGGCAAATGGGGCACTGATTCACTCGTGGAGGTGATTAGTCGTTTCATCGCGGCTCGTCGCGCCGCCCGCTTCCCGGCTGCGATGCGACCTTGACGGCGCTCGCACAGGAACCCGGAAGCACGGAAGGGTCGGCCGATGAGGGCTGTCAGGAAGAGGATCACCGTCGGCGCCGTCGCAGCGGGGCTGATCGCCGGGGTGGCCGGATGTTCGGCCTCCGACAGCGGCCAGGGCGGCCAGGGTGGCCAGGGCGCCGCGGGACCCGAGAAGGGGCCGGTCAAGAGTCCCGTCCGGCTGATCGGCGACGGCTCCACCGCCTACACGGGCGCCCAGCCGGGGCTGAGCCGTCCGACCCGCCTGAAACCAGGTCAGCGGCCGCCGCAGTTCGTGGTCTTCTCGTGGGACGGCGCGGGAGAGGACAGCCAGAAGCTGTTCTCCTACTTCCGTCACGTCAGCAAGAAGTACGGCGCGACGATGACGTACTTCCTCAGCGGCGTCTATCTGCTGCCCGAGGAGAAGGCGGCCCTCTACAGCCCGCCCCGCCACGCCCCGGGCCGCTCCGACATCGGCTTCAACGACACCGAGGGCATCCGTGACACCGTGCGCGAACTCCGCGCGGCCTGGCTGGAGGGCAACGAGATCGGCACCCACTTCAACGGCCACTTCTGCGGCCCGGAGGGCGGAGTCGGCACCTGGTCGGTCGAAGAGTGGAAGAGCGAGATCGCGCAGGCCAAGTCCTTCGTCAAGGCCTGGCGGACGAACTCGGGACTGGTGAACGAGAAGCCCCTGCCCTTCGACTACGACAAGGAGCTCATCGGTGCGCGGACCCCGTGCCTCGAAGGCCGCGAGAACTTCGTGCGCGCCGCGAGCGAGCTCGGCTGGCGCTACGACACCAGCGGTGTCAACAACCAGGTCTGGCCCAAGAAGGACGAAGGTCTGTGGGATCTGTCCATGCAGCTCGTGCCCATTCCGGGCCGGGGCTTCGAGACGCTGTCCATGGACTACAACTTCATGGTCAACCAGTCGGGCAAGACGACCAGGGGCAACCCCGCCATGCACACGTACTGGGGCAACCAGATGCGCGACGGCCTCATCCAGGCGTTCAACCGCTCCTATCAGGGCAACCGCGCACCGCTGATCATCGGCAACCACTTCGAGTCCTGGAACGGCGGCACGTATATGCGTGCGATCGAAGAAACGATTGCTCACGTCTGCGTCAAGCCTGAGGTGCGCTGCGTGTCGTTCCGTCAGCTCGCCGACTGGCTGGACGCCCAGGACCCGGCCGTCCTCGCCAAGCTCCGCACTCTGAAGGTGGGCCAGGCCCCCGCGACGGGCTGGTCCGAGTTCCTCGCCGCCGTGCCGGCGAACGCGTCCCCGTCCCCCGTGGTGGCCGAGGGCGGAGCCGGAGGCGACGCGGCGGCCCGCACGTCGTCACCGTCCGGTGTCCGCCGGGCCGACTAGACGGAGAGCTGCGACACCGCTTCACCCAGGACGAAGGCGGGGTCGACCTGTGCGGCGAGGTCGGCACCCGTCTTCGCGTTGCCCCAGCTCTCGGCGTTCTTGAGGTGGAAGTGCACCATCTGGCGCGTGTATCGCTCCCAGTCGCGGTGTGCGTACGTCGCGTCGGCGGCGGTCCGCAGCGCCCGCAGGGCCGCCCGGTTCTCCGGCTCCAGCGCCGCGAACGGGGCCGGTCGCCCCTTCTCCATGGACCGCACCCAGTCCGAGTGTCCGACTGTCACCAGCAGGTCGTCGCCCACCTCGGCGCGGAGGAAGTCCACGTCGTCCCGGCACTGGACCTTGTTGCCGACGACCCGGAGCGCCACACCGAAGTCCCGTGCGTACTCCTTGTACTGGCGGTAGACGGAGACGCCCTTCCGTGTGGGCTCGGCCACCAGGAACGTCATGTCGAAGCGGGTGAACATCCCGGACGCGAACGAGTCCGAGCCGGCCGTCATGTCGACCACGACGTACTCGTCCGGACCGTCGACCAGGTGGTTGAGGCACAGCTCGACCGCGCCGACCTTCGAGTGGTAGCAGGCCACCCCCAGGTCCGCCTCGGTGAACGGACCCGTCACCATCAGCCTGATCTCGCCGCCGTCCAGCGGCAGCGGGCGCGCGCAGGCCGCGTACACGGGGTTGTCCTCCCGGATGCGCAGCAGCCGGGAGCCCTCGCCCGGTGGAGTCGTTTTGATCATCGTGTCTGCGGAGGTGATCCGGGGGTTGCTGCCCCGCAGATACTGCTTGATCAACGGCAGCTGGGCGCCCATCGCGGGAAGCGCCGCGGCCTCCGCCTCGTCGAGGCCCAGTGCGGTGGCCAGGTGCTGGTTGATGTCGGCGTCGACCGCGACCACAGGGGCATCGGCGGTCGCCAGGTGGCGGATGAAGAGCGAGGACAGCGTCGTCTTTCCGCTGCCGCCCTTCCCAACGAAAGCGATCTTCATGTTCACCTAGGGTAGTGGTTCGGTGGCGGCAGGTTGCCGCACTGTATGAGGAACACCACTCCGGGTGGGGCGGTGTCGCGGGTGCGCGTAGCCTCGCTACTTATGAGTACGCATGCCGCTGACCCGCTGACCGCCCTCGCGGCTCTGCCGGGTGTGCCCGACGCCGTGGACTCCGTGCGCAAGGCCGTCGACCGGGTCTATGGGCACCGTGTGATGCGGCGCCGCAGCAACGAGGTCTCTTCCGAGGCGGCGCTGCGTGGCGCCCGTGCCTCGGCGGCTCTGTCCGGTGCCGACTGGGCATTGGAGGAGGTCCGCCGACGTAGTGACTTCGGCTCCGACACGGAGGCCCGGACGGTCGGCGCCGCGCTGCGGCTCGGCGCCGAGACCGGCCAGTTGCTGTCCATCTGGCGCCAGTCGCCCCTGCGGGTCCTCGCCAGGCTGCACCTGGTGGCCGCCGGAGACGCCGGGGACTCGGTGGGGCGGCCCCGGCAGAGCGGCGAGGAGGTCGACGAGCCGCTGATCGAGGCGCCCCTGCCGGACGCCACCGAGGTCGCCGCCCGGCTGGAGGGCCTCTCCCAACTGATCGTGACGGGCAGCTCCGCCCCGGCGCTGGTCACGGGCGCCGTGGTGCACGGCGAGCTGCTGGCGCTGAGGCCCTTCACCTCGTACAGCGGCCTCGTGGCCCGTGCGGCCGAGCGCCTCGTGCTGATCGGCAGCGGACTGGACCCCAAGGCGATCTGCCCGTCCGAGGTCGGCCACGCCGAACTCGGACGCGCCGCGTACGTCGCGGCGTTCGAGGGCTATCTGTCCGGCACGCCGGAAGGGATGGCGCAGTGGATCGCCCACTGCGGGAAGGCCGTGGAACTCGGAGTCCGGGAGTCGACCGCCGTCTGCGAGGCGCTCCAGCGCGGCGCGGCCTGACCGGCCGCCCGGCCGGAAGCGTCTCGCCGGGCGTGTGCTCAAGGACCCTGAACAGGGTTGCGGCGGTACCGATTTCGGTACCGCCGCTGGCACATCCGCCGAGTTACCATGCGTCCTCGATATATGCCCATCAGGCGGGGAACTCTGCCCTACGCCTGGTGCGGCTGGCCCGTAATCGACGGGTCGACGTCGCGTGGGTGCTCAGTTTCTGTGCTGTTCGGTCCGTGGGGCCTTCTTGCTCAACGGGTGATCCTCTCGGATGCCCTTGGTCTCGCGGGCCGTAACTCCTTTGTACTCCCGCTGGCCCCTGATGGGAAAGCCCTGACCTCAGTTCTTTACTTTCACCTTCAAACGCGGACAAGTCAGGCGGCCGTTGCCGTCCTTGCCGACACCGTTCGGCGGCGCCTGTTGGCGTACCAGACGAGTCCCGCCGTCGCCGCCGCGGCACCGATCGCGGCCGCCGCGACGAGCGCCGGCCGCGGCGGCATCCGGAACGAGGGGAGCCGCTGCTTCAGCCGTACAGGACGGTTGAAGACGAGAATCGGCCAATCCCGCGCTACCGCCTCCCGCCGCAGCGCCCGATCCGGATTGACGGCGTACGCGTGCCCGACGGTCTCGAGCATCGGCAGGTCCGTGGCCGAGTCGCTGTACGCGTAGCAGCGCGCCAGGTCGTACCCCTCCGACTCGGCGAGTTCCCGGACCGCCTCGGCCTTGGTGGGTCCGTACGCGTAGTACTCCACCTCCCCCGTGAAGCAGCCGTCGTCGCCGACGACCATCCGGGTGGCCACCACGCGGTCGGCGCCCAGCAGCTCACCGATCGGCTCGACCACCTCGGCGCCCGAGGTGGAGACGATCACGACGTCCCGGCCGGCGGCGTGGTGCTCCTCGATGAGCGAGGCGGCCTCGTCGTAGATGATCGGGTCGATCAGGTCGTGCAGGGTCTCCGCCACCAGATCCTTGACCTGCTGCACGTTCCAGCCTTTGCAGAGCCTGGAGAGGTACTCGCGCATCCGCTCCATCTGGTCGTGGTCGGCGCCGCCGGCGAGGAAGACGAACTGCGTGTACGCGGTGCGCAGCGCGGCACGGCGGTTGATCAGTCCGCCTTGGTAGAAGGACTTGCTGAAGGTCAGCGTCGATGACTTCGCAATGACCGTCTTGTCCAGGTCAAAGAACGCTGCTGTGCGAGGCGAGGAGTGGTTTTCCACGAGCCTGAGCATAGGTGCCCGCCATTCGGCGTACGCTGGCGCGTGTGGGTTTGCCTGAGAAGGCTCTCGGGTACACCATGGAAGTCACGGATCGTTCGCGACCGTGCTAACCCGGACCGGCTCCTCCCCCCCCGAGTCGGCCGGAGAGACGACCCCCGCTCTCCCCCCCGGCGGGGGTCGTCGCATGTCCGGGTGGGTTTTCGCACGTTGATCCTGATTCGGCGCACTCATCTGCGCTCCCTTCACCCTGTGGCCACGCCGACTGCGGCATGACGGTGTTCATCACTCAGAGTAGCTGAAGCGCTGCTCTGTGGAAGTCGCTGGTACGGGTGAGCGGGATATTCACAGGCGCTGAGTTGTCCACAGTTTTTGAACAAGATCCACTTCATTTCCGGAACCCCGTCACCGTGATTCCTACCGCGAAGCCGTGACCGGGGAATCGCAGATCTCCCATCACGCCGACGCGATCCCGACTCGGTGCCGAAGCGGCGCCGAATGACGCGAGCGGACTCCGCGCGGAGGACGCGCGGAGAAGACGGAGAGGGGCGGAGAACATGGCTGGATCCACTGCGTCCGACCAGGTGCCTGCCGTCGAGAGGCAGCGGTCCGAACCGCTGATCGTGACCGAAGACGCAGAACTGCTCGACGACCTGCTGCGCTTGTGCGCCGCCGCGGGTGCCCAGCCCGAGGTGCACCATTCGATGCCCGAGAGCAGGGCGGCCTGGGACGCCGCGCCGCTGGTGCTCGTGGGCGACGACGCGGCGGCGCGCTGCCGGGGCGCGGTGCGCAGACGCGGCGTCCTGCTCGTGGGCCGCGACCAGGACGACCCGGATGTCTGGCGGCGGGCCGTGGAAATCGGGGCCGACTGCGTCCTGCGGCTGCCGGACGCCGAAAGCTGGCTCGTCGACCGGATCGCCGACGTCGTCGAAGGTGTCGGACGGCAGGCGCTGACCGTCGGCGTGATCGGCGGCCGGGGAGGCGCGGGCGCGTCGACCCTTGCGTGCGCGCTTGCCGTCAGCGCGGCCCGCGCCGGCCGACGGACCATGCTCGTCGACGGCGATCCGCTCGGAGGCGGGCTCGACGTACTCCTCGGCGGCGAGCGCGAAGAGGGACTGCGTTGGCCGGATTTCGCCGCTTCCAAGGGGCGTGTCGCCGGCGTGGCACTCGAGGAGTCGCTGCCGTCACTACGGGGCCTGCGCTTGCTCAGCTGGGACCGGGGCGACTCGGTGGTGATCCCGCCGGAGGCCATGCGGTCCGTTCTCGCGGCGGCGCGCAGGCGCGGTGGCGTCGTGGTCGTCGACCTGCCCCGCCGGATCGACGACGCGACCGTCGAGGCCCTCGCCCAGCTCGACGTCGGCCTGCTCGTCGTGCCGGGCGAGCTGAGAGCGATCGCGGCCGCCAAACGGGTGGCCTCCATGGTCGGCATGGTCTTGCACGATCTGCGTGTGGTGGTGCGCGGTCCGTACGCCGCTGGTGTCGACGAGGCATGGGTCGCCCGCGTCCTCGGGCTGCCGCTCGCCGGTGAACTGCCCGTGGAGCCTCGGCTGCTCGCATCGCTCGACGGAGGGGTACCGCCGGGCGACAGCGCGTCCGGTCCGCTGGGCCGTTTCTGCGCCGCCTTCTGGGAGCGTGCGCTCGCCGGGGAGGGCATCTCATGACGGCCGGACTGCTGGAGGCTGTACGGCAGCGGCTCGCCGAGAGCGGTACGGATCCGACCCCTGCGGGCGTGGCGGCGGCCCTGCGGGCCCAGGGCAGGCTGCTCGGCGACGCGCAGGTACTCGGCGCCGCGGAGGAGCTGCGGTGCGAACTGGTGGGCACGGGCCCGCTGGAGCCGCTGCTCGCCGACCCGGCGGTGACCGACGTGCTTGTCTCGGCGCCGGACCGGGTGTGGGTGGACCGCGGGGACGGTCTCGAACTGTCCAGGGTCGCGTTCCCCGACGCGGCAGCCGTACGCAGGCTCGCTCAGCGCCTTGCTGCCGTGGCGGGCCGTCGGCTGGACGACGCCCGCCCCTGGGTCGACGCCCGGCTGCCGGACGGCACGCGGATGCACGCGGTGCTGCCGCCGGTGGCCGTCGGGACGACGTGTCTGTCCCTGCGCGTGGTACGGCCGCGAGCCTTCTCCCTCGCCGAACTCGTCCGCGCCGGGACGGTGCCGCCACGCGGCGACCGCGTCCTGCGGGCGCTCGTGGAGAACCGGGTGTCGTACCTGGTGAGCGGAGGCACCGGTACAGGCAAGACAACGCTGCTGTCCACGCTGCTGGGCCTCGTCGGGGAGCGGGAGCGGATCGTGCTGGCCGAGGACTCGGCGGAGCTGCGGCCCGACCATCCCCATGTGGTGCGTCTGGAGGCGAGGCCCCCGAATCAGGAGGGTGCCGGGCGGGTGACGCTGCGCGATCTGGTGTGCCAGGCGCTGCGGATGCGCCCGGACCGGCTGGTCGTGGGCGAGGTGCGGGGCGCCGAGGTGGCGGACCTGCTCGCAGCGCTGAACACCGGCCATGAGGGCGGTTGCGGGACCGTGCACGCGAACACCGCGGCGGACGTTCCGGCCCGCCTGGAGGCGCTCGGTACGGCGGCCGGCCTCGACCGGGCGGCGCTGCACAGCCAGTTGGCGGCGGGACTCTCGGCCGTCGTGCACCTGGTCCGCTCACCGGGCGGGCAGCGGCGTGTCGCCGAGATCCATGTCCTGGAGCGGGGGCCGGGCGGGCTGGTGGCCACGGTGCCCGCGCTGCGGTGGGGATCGGCCGGGTTCGTCGAGGAGCGGGGTTTGGAGCGGCTGCGCAAGCTGATCGGGGGTGCGCGGTGGTGACGGGACAGCCGGTGTTCGCGGCGGCGCTCTGCGCGGGCGCGGCGGTGTGGCTCTTCGCGGGACGGGACCGGGGTCCGCGCCGGGGGCGGCTGTTGTTCGCGGGCGGTGCCCTGCCCGTCGGTACGCCGCCGCTCGGGTGGTGGCCGCGCGGGCGCCCCGGATTACGGCTCAAGCCAGAATGGCTTTGCCTGGTGGGGGCGCTGGTGCTCGCCGTGCTGGGCGAGTCGCTGCTGCCTCTGTTGGCCGGCCCGGCGGCGGTGCCCCTGGTGGGCAGGCGGCTGCGGGCCAGGGAGCGCGGCAAGGAGCGGGACCGGCGGGCGGACGCGGTGATCGAACTGTGCGCCGCCATCGCGGCCGAACTGCGCGCCGGATGCCAGCCCGGGCAGGCGCTGCGGTTCGGAGCCCGAGCCACCGGAGCGCTGGGCGCCGAGGAGCCGGCGGTACTGGCCGCTGCCCGCTTCGGCGGTGATGTTCCGGAGGCACTGCGGCGGGCGGCCGGAGCCGACGGGGCGGATGGGCTGGCCGGTCTGGCGGCGTGCTGGCAGGTCGCCGTGGACGGCGGCGCGGGCCTGGCGGCAGGGCTCGACCGGCTGGAGGCGGCGCTGCGCGACCAGCGTGAGCAACGGGAGCGGCTGCGTGCCCAACTGTCCGGCGCCTGGGCCACGGTCGTGCTCCTCGCCCTGCTGCCGGTGGCGGGTCTCGCCATGGGGGCCGCGCTGGGTGCCGAGCCGCTGCGGGTCCTGCTGCACACCCCGGCCGGCCTGGCCTGCCTGGTGGTCGGCGGGGCCCTGGAGGCGGCCGGGCTGTGGTGGGCCGGGCGGATCGTCAGGGCGGGTGAGGAGTCATGACGGGGGACTCCGTCCACCGCCTGTGGACAGCTGTGGCGGTACTGGTGGGCGCTCTCTGGGCCGTCCGTGCGGTGGTCCGGGCACAGCGCGCACGGCGTGCACGCGGCCGGCTCGTGGTCCTGGCGCGGGCCGACTGCGTACGGCCCGTCCGCGCCCGGTGGAGCGGGTGGACAGTGGCTCTGGGCGGACCCTGGGCAGCCCCGGTAGCGGCCGTGATCACCGGGTGGGTGCTTTTCGGCGGGTTCGCGGGCTGTGCGGTCGGCGCCGCCGGCGCTTACGGCGTACGGAGGTGGCAGCGGCGTCCTCGCCCCGCCGCGGTCGACGCGGAGGAGGCGCGACGGCTGCCCCTCGCGGCGGAACTCCTGGCGGCCTGCCTGTCGGCCGGTGCGGGGCCGCGCGAGGCGGCCGACGCGGTCGGCAGATCGCTGGGCGGCCCGGTCGGTGAGCGGCTGAGGCGTACGGCCGCCGAACTGGCGCTGGGCGGCGACCCGACGGAGGCATGGGGCAGGTTCGGGGGCATCCCGGGCGCGCGGGCGCTGGCTCGCTGCCTGGAGCGGGCGGGTGCGTCGGGTGCCCCGGCGGCGGGGCCGGTGTCCCGGCTGGCCGCCGGACTGCGCGCCGACAGGGCCAGAAGGGCGGCGGCGCGGGCCCAACGGGCCCAAGTGCTGATCACCGCGCCGGTGGGCTTGTGCTTCCTGCCCGCGTTCCTTGCGGTCGGCGTGGCTCCGGTGGTCATCGGGCTGGCGGCCCGACTGCTCTGAGCGCCAGATGACTTCAGGCCTTCAGCGCACAAGACATACGAGTGGTACTGGACAAGGAGGTTGTTGTGTGGCGGCGGACGACGATGTGGACGAAGGAACGCTGGGACACGGTCCGGGCGGGCACCAGGCGGGACGCTGGGATGAACACTGCCGAGTACGCGATGGGCACCATCGCCGCATGCGCCTTCGCGGCGGTGCTCTACAAGGTCGTGACGAGCGACGCGGTGTCGGCCGGTCTGCAATCGGTGATCGGGAAGGCCCTCGATGCGCCGTTCTGAGACGCGGCGGCCCAGGCGGCAGGAGCCGCGCGGACCGGGGTTCGGTGACGGCGGAGGCGGCCCTGGCCATGCCCGCGCTGGTGCTCTTCACGCTGGCGCTGCTTTGGGGTCTGGTCGCGGCGGCCGCGCAGATCCAGTGCGTGGACGCCGCCCGCGCCGGGGCCCGGGCGGCGGCGCGCTCCGAGCCGGAGGCGTCGGCGCTGGACACGGCCCGCGCGGCCGCACCGGACGGGGCACGTGTGACGCTGCGGCGGTCCGGCGAACTGTGGCGTGTCCGGGTGGAGGCCCCCGCACCGGGACCCGCCGCCTGGACGATGACCCTGCACGCGGAGGCGGTCGCCCTGGCGGAGGACACCGTGGGCGTCGTTGCCGCGGAGGGGGCCCCGTGAGGCACGGCGGCAGGGCCGCGGGCGTGGGTGGTGACCGGGGGTCGGCGAGTGTGTGGGCAGCCATGGCGGCGGGGGCGCTGTGTGTGGTGTTCGCCGCGGTGCTGGCCCTCGGACAGGCCGTGGCCGCCCGGCACCGGGCCGGCGGGGCCGCCGACCTGGCGGTACTCGCAGCGGCCGACCGAGCGCTCCGGGGCTCCGGGCCTGCCTGTGACGCGGCTGTCCAGGTGGCGCGGGAGCAGCGGGCGGAGGTGGTGCGGTGTGTCGTGCACGGGGAGATCGCGGACGTGACGGCGCGGGCGCGGTTCGGGCCGTACGTTACGGAGGTCAGGGCCCGGGCGGGTCCTCCGGAGGCGTGGCCGGGTCCGGCGGGTCCTCCGGGGCGCCCCGCAGCAGTTCCGTGAGGAGGCGCACGGCGCCGCGCTTGTGCAGCGGGTCGTTGCCGTTGCCGCACTTGGGTGACTGGATGCAGGACGGGCAGCCCGCCTCGCACTCGCACGACGCGATCGCCTCGCGCGTCGCCGTGAGCCAGGCGCGGGCGGTGTGGAACGCGCGCTCGGCGAAGCCCGCGCCGCCGGGGTGGCCGTCGTACACGAAGACCGTCGGCAACAGGGTGTCCGGGTGCAGCGGGATGGACACCCCGCCGATGTCCCAGCGGTCGCACGTGGCGAACAACGGCAGCAGACCGATCGAGGCGTGCTCGGCGGCGTGCAGGGCGCCACCCAGCTGCTCCGGGTTCACGCGGGCCGCGTCCAGCTGGTCCTCGGTGACCGTCCACCACACAGCACGCGTGCGCAGCGTTCGCGGTGGCAGATCGAGCTTGGTCTCGCCGAGCACCTCGCCGGTGATGAGGCGGCGGCGCAGAAAGGAGACGACCTGGTTGGTGACCTCGACCGAGCCGTAGCAGAGACGGCCGTGCCCCCACGGGATCTCGGTGTCGGTCTCCAGAACGGAGATGGAGGTGGTGTCGCGGGCGGTGGTGGAGTACGGCGGGTTGGCCTCCTCGACGAGGGCGACCGACTCCTTCAGATCGAGCTGCCGCACGAGGTAGGTACGGCCCTGGTGCAGATGTACGGCGCCCTCGTGGACGGTGCTGTGGGCAGCCGACGCGTCCACGGTGCCGAGGAGGCGCCCGGTGTCCGCCTCGACGACCTGGACGGGGCTGCCGCCCTCGCCCCGGATGTCGGTGAGGTCGACGGCGCGCTCACGGCGGGTCCAGTACCAGCCGGAGGCACGCCGGCGCAGCAGCCCCGCCGCCTCCAGCTGGGGGAGCAGCTCGGGCGTGGACGGGCCGAACAGGGCGACGTCGCCGTCGGTGAGCGGGACTTCGGACGCCGCCGCACACAGGTGTGGGGCCAGGACGTACGGATTGTCGGGGTCCAGGACCGTGGACTCCACCGGACGGCGGAACAGCGCCTCGGGGTGGTGGACGAGGTACGTGTCCAGGGGGTCGTCGCGGGCGACGAGCACGGCTAGAGCGCCCTGGCCGGAGCGTCCGGCACGGCCGGCCTGCTGCCACAGGGAGGCGCGGGTGCCGGGATAGCCGGCGATGACGACCGCGTCCAGGCCGGACACGTCGATGCCCAGCTCCAGGGCGGTCGTCGCGGCCAGGCCGAGCAGTTCGCCGGAGTGCAGGGCCCGTTCCAATGCGCGGCGCTCCTCGGGCAGATAGCCGCCCCGGTAGGCGGCGACCCTGTGGGCGAGGGAGCGGTCGACCTCGGCGAGGCGCTCCTGGGCGATCACCGAGATCAGCTCGGCGCCGCGTCGGGAGCGGACGAAGGCGACGGACCGTACGCCCTGGACGATCAGGTCGGTCAGCAGGTCGGCCGTCTCGGCCGTGGCGGTGCGGCGGACCGGGGCGCCCTGCTCGCCGTGGAGCTCGGTGAGCGGTGGCTCCCAAAGGGCGAACACGAGTTCGCCGCGTGGTGACGCGTCGTCGGCCACCTCCCCGACGGGCAGGCCGGTGAGGCGGCTCGCCGCGACGGCCGGTTCGGCGGCGGTGGCGGAGGCGAGGAGGAAGACGGGATCGGAGCCGTAGCGGGCGCACAGACGGCGCAGGCGGCGCAGTACCTGGGCGACGTGCGAGCCGAACACGCCGCGGTAGGTGTGGCATTCGTCGATGACGACATAGCGCAGGGCGCGCAGGAAGGAGGACCAGCGGGGGTGGGACGGGAGTATGCCCCGATGGAGCATGTCCGGGTTGGTCAGGACGTAGTTGGCGTACTGGCGGACCCACTCGCGCTCCTCGACGGGCGTGTCGCCGTCGTACACGGCAGGGCGGATCAGGTTGCCGAGGGGGGCCGCGAGGGACCGTACGGCGCGCCGCTGGTCGGCGGCCAGGGCCTTGGTGGGGGCCAGGTACAGGGCGGTGGTCCCCCGTCCGTTCGCGGCCTCGGAGCCGTCCAGGAGCGTGGACAGGACGGGGGCGAGATAGGCCAGGGACTTGCCGGACGCCGTGCCCGTGGCGATCACGACCGACGCGCCGTCCAGTGCGTGCTCGGCGGCGGCCGCCTGGTGGGCCCACGGATGGTCGATGCCGGCCTGGTGAATGGCATTGATCACTTCTGTTCGGATGCGATCGGGCCAGACGGCATGGCGGCCCTCTCTGGGGGGCAGGTGCTCCGTATGAGTGATGCGCGCAGCCCGGTTCGCCCGCGCGGTGAGCCGGTCGAGGACCGTACCGGGGGAGGGGCGGGTGTCCCCGCTCTCGGGAGGTCGACTGGGGCGGTGATTCCTGGCCATCGACACCGAGTGTGTCACCGGCGTGACGGACAATGCTCCCAAGGCGTCGTGCATGGCTGCTGGTAAGTGATTGAATGCCATCGCGGCTGGCGATCCGTCCCTTGGCTCCGCCTGGGAGACTCGGGGGCGACCGCTCGATAGCAAGGTGCTGGAGGATCCGTGGACCTGTCCCTGTCGACTCGCAATGTGTCCGGGCCTGGTGGCGACCGCACGGTCGTCGAGGTCGGTGGCGAGATTGATGTGTATACCGCGCCCAAGCTGCGCGAGCAGTTGGTCGAGTTGGTGAACGACGGCAGTTACCACCTGGTCGTCGACATGGAGGGCGTGGACTTCCTCGACTCGACCGGCCTCGGCGTGCTGGTGGGTGGGCTGAAGCGGGTGCGTGCCCATGAGGGTTCGCTCCGTCTGGTCTGCAACCAGGAGCGCATTCTGAAGATCTTCCGGATCACGGGCCTGACCAAGGTGTTCCCCATCCACACCACGGTCGACGAGGCCGTCGCCGCCACCGACTGACCCTGACCGGGGGCCGTTCGGGGTAACCGGGGCGCAGGCCCCGAGGACCCGCTCACGGCACCCCGGCGGCTCGGCGGTCCTGCAGGATCCGAGGACCGTCGGGTGGCGGCCGGTCCGGCGCGCCGACGGTCTCCGTCGGTGCCCGGGGAAGACGCCGAGGGGCACAGGCTCCTGGGAGCCACCCAGGTTCCACGAGCCTGGCCGCCCCGAAGGACGGCGCGGCCGAGGTCTTGACGGCCGAGGCCCCTGGAGGCCGAGGGCCTGTCCAGGGCTCCGACTTCGGAGGCGCCGAGGCACGGAAGGGCCTGCAGAGGCCGGGGAGAGGCCCGTGAGGGCCTGAACCGGCGGTGTGGAGTTCCGGGGGACCGTCGCTCACCCGGGGGCTCCGCAGGGCCTTACAGGGCCTTACAGGCCTCCCGGGCGCGCGCCCTGGGAGGCGAGGTCCGCGAGGCCGTCTGTGGGCCTCGCGCTTCTTGGTTGGGCCGGATGTGCCGGGTTGGCTCAGGAACGTCCGGTGGAAACGGCAGGGGTGCCGGGCAGCCCGCCCGGGGCCGCTGGGATGCACGCTCGTATGCCCGAGGGGGACCCGCATGGCCACCGTTGAACTCCGCTTCAGCGCCCAGCCCGAGCACGTCAGGACCGCCCGACTGGTGGCGGCCGCCGTAGCGCGCAGGGCCGGCGTCGACGAAGCAGTGCTGGACGAGGTCAGGCTCGCCGTCGGTGAGGCGTGCTCCCGCGCCGTCGGGCTGCACCGCAGCAACGGCGTCACCGCCCCCGTGCGCGTACTGCTGAGCGAGGAGGAGAAGGCGTTCTCCATCGAGGTCGGCGACGAGGTCCCCGGTGCCGGAGTCGCGGCCGCGGACGCCGCAGGCGTACCCGGCGCACGCAGCGGAGCGCCCGCGGAGGGCTTCGACGACGCGGAGGGCGAGGACCAGATGGGCCTCGCGGTGATCAGCGGCCTCGTCGACGACGTAGAGGTATCAGCCGGAGAGCTCGGTGGCATCATTCGGATGAGCTGGCCGAGGACGGGTTCCGCGGAACGCGTCTGACGGCTCACACCCGCCCCGTAAGCCTCTCCCAAGGCCCTGCTGAGCAGGGTCTTTTTCATTTCCTCGGATCTTCGAACCGGGGTCAATGCCCCTATCCCATTACTGCGTCCGAGTGATTTTCAGTAATCGATCATTTGCCGACCGGCCAGCCCCGGTCAATTCTGTTCTTCGGCGCCCTGTTTTGATCGGGTTCCGCTCCCTACAATCCGTCCACATCTTGAGCTCTGACGTCAAGGAGGACGAATGGCGGGGCTCCTCGACCCACAGCAGTCCTACGACTCGATCTCACTCGCCGCCGCGGTTCTCACCGAAGAGAACCGGATCATCGTGATCGTCATCGCGGCCGTGGCGCTGATCGCCCTGATCGTCGCCCAGCTGCTCGTACGGCAGGTGCTGGCCGCCGGTGAAGGCACCGAATCCATGAAAAAGATCGCGGCCGCCGTCCAGGAAGGCGCCAACGCCTATCTGGCCCGGCAGCTGCGGACCGTGGCGGTCTTCGCGGTTGTCGTGTTCTTCCTCCTCATGCTGCTGCCGGCCGACAACTGGTCGGAGCGCGCGGGGCGCTCTCTCTTCTTCCTCGTCGGCGCGCTTTTCTCGGCCGTCACCGGATACATCGGCATGCGACTCGCCGTACGCAGCAATGTCCGCGTGGCGGCGGCGGCGCGTGAAGCGACCCCGGCCCCTGGTGAACCGGAAAAAGATCTGACGGCGGTTTCGCACAAGGCAATGAAGATCGCTTTCCGTACGGGCGGCGTGGTCGGCATGTTCACCGTCGGCCTCGGACTGCTCGGCGCGTCCTGCGTCGTCCTGGTCTACGCGGCCGACGCGCCCAAGGTCCTGGAGGGCTTCGGTCTCGGCGCCGCCCTCATCGCCATGTTCATGCGAGTCGGCGGCGGCATCTTCACCAAGGCCGCCGACGTCGGGGCGGACCTCGTCGGCAAGGTCGAGCAGGGCATCCCCGAAGACGATCCGCGCAACGCCGCCACCATCGCCGACAACGTCGGCGACAACGTCGGCGACTGCGCGGGTATGGCCGCCGACCTCTTCGAGTCGTACGCCGTCATGCTGGTCGCCGCACTCATCCTCGGCACGGCGGCCTTCGGCGACCTCGGCCTCGCCTTCCCCCTGATCGTGCCGGCGATCGGCGTCGTCACCGCGATGATCGGCATCTTCGCGGTCGCGCCGCGGCGCGCCGACCGCAGCGGGATGACGGCGATCAACCGCGGCTTCTTCATCTCCGCGGTCATCTCCCTCGCCCTGGTCGCGGCGGCCGCCTACATCTACCTGCCCGCCACCTACGCCGAGCTGGAGGGCGTCACCGACACCGCCATCCAGGCGCACAGCGGCGACCCGCGTGTCCTGGCGCTCGTCGCCGTCGCGATCGGCATCGTCCTCGCGGCGCTGATTCAGCAACTGACCGGCTACTTCACCGAGCCCGGCAGGCGCCCGGTGAAGGACATCGGGAAGTCGTCCCTGACCGGCCCGGCCACCGTCATCCTCGCGGGCGTCTCCCTCGGCCTGGAGTCCGCCGTCTATACCGCCCTGCTGATCGGCCTCGCCGTCTACGGTGCCTTCCTGCTCGGCGGCACGTCGATCACGCTCGCGCTGTTCGCCGTCGCCCTCGCCGGCACCGGCCTGCTCACCACCGTCGGCGTGATCGTCGCCATGGACACCTTCGGTCCCGTCTCCGACAACGCGCAGGGCATCGCCGAGATGTCCGGCGACGTCCAGGGTGCCGGCGCCCAGGTGCTCACCGACCTCGACGCGGTCGGCAACACCACCAAGGCCATCACCAAGGGCATCGCCATCGCCACGGCGGTCCTCGCCGCAGCGGCGCTCTTCGGCTCGTACCGGGACGCCATCGCCACCGCCGTCGCCGACGTGGGGGCCAGGGCCACCGAACTGACCCTCAGCATGGACATCTCGCAGCCCAACAACCTCGTGGGTCTCATCCTCGGAGCCGCGGTCGTCTTCCTCTTCTCCGGACTGGCCATCAGCGCCGTGTCGCGGTCGGCCGGATCGGTGGTCTACGAGGTGCGGCGCCAGTTCCGCGAACACCCGGGGATCATGGACTACAGCGAGAAGCCGGAGTACGGGCGCGTCGTCGACATCTGCACCAAGGACGCCCTGCGTGAACTGGCGACACCCGGCCTGCTCGCCGTGATGGCGCCCATCGCGGTCGGCTTCACCCTCGGCGTCGGCGCACTCGGCTCGTACCTGGCCGGGGCGATCGGCACCGGCCTCCTGATGGCGATCTTCCTGGCCAACTCGGGCGGCGCCTGGGACAACGCCAAGAAGCTCGTCGAGGACGGACACCACGGCGGCAAGGGCAGCGAGGCCCACGCCGCCACCGTCATCGGAGACACGGTCGGCGACCCCTTCAAGGACACCGCCGGGCCGGCGATCAACCCGCTGCTCAAGGTCATGAACCTGGTGGCGCTGCTCATCGCGCCCGCCGTCGTCCAGTTCGGCTACGGCGACGACGCGAGCCCGGGTGTACGGGCCGTGGTGGCGACCGTCGCGATCGTCGTGATCGTCGCGGCGGTGTACGTGTCCAAGCGGCGCACAGTCGCCGGGGACGACGATGACACGCCCCGGCGTGTCCCGGGCCCACCGGACGAGGCGACGCCCGTCCAGTGAGGTCTGCCGGCAACACGACATGACGCCTGGCAGGCGCTCTGCGGGCAGGGCACGGTGATGTCCTGTCCGCGGGGCGCGGCACCCGACACGGTGAGCCTTCTCTCCCTTGGTTCAAACGGCTACAAAATCGGACAGAACGGTCGCTCGGCATGCGATTGTCGCCCACTTGGCGTGTATGTTCCGGGGCCGAGAGCCTTGGAAGGGACCAATTCGGTGAACAAGAAGCTTGCAGCCGCGCTGTCCGGCGGTGCGGTGCTGGTACTCGCGCTGTCGGGCTGCACCGACGGCGTCGACGAAGGCAAGGTGGACGCCTGGGCGAAGACGTTCTGCGACCAGGCGCAATCGCAGATCCAGAAGCGGGTCGACGCCCAGCAGACCATCATCTCGACCGCCGCGGACGGCAAGCCCGCGGACGTCCAGGCGGCGGACTCGAAGGCGTTCCAGGAGATCGCGGACACCGACAGGGCGCTCGCCAAGGCGGTACAGAGCGCCGGTGTCCCGCCCGTCGAGAACGGCGAGAAGCTCCAGCAGGACGCGGTCAAGGAGCTCAACGACACCGCGGCCGCCTACGAGCGCCTGAAGAAGCAGGTCGACGCCCTCGACGCCAAGGACCAGCAGAAGTTCGCGGACGGCCTGCAGGGCGTCGCGGACGGGCTGAAGAAGATCGAGAAGATGGACCAGGACGCACTGGCCAAGCTCCAGTCCGGCGAACTGGGCAAGGCGATGACCCGGCAGCCCGGCTGCCAGAAGCCCAAGCGCGCCGCCGCGCCGACGGCGACGAGCGGCCCGGCGGCGAAGCCCGGTGCGTCCGCGCCCGCGTCGGCGCCCGCCTCCGCCGCTGCCTCCGCTTCGGCGAGCGGCAAATCCGAGTAGGGGCCCGAGCGGAGGCCCGAGCAGCGGTCCGGGCAGAGGCCCGAGCAGCGGTACGCGGTACACGTACGGTCCGGTTATCCACAGGGAAGCCGGGCCGTTCGCCGCATGTCCGTGGCGGCGGTCACAATGAGCATGTGAGTACGACCAGCCTGACCACCAGCCTTCCGGTGCCCGATCATGCCGATCGCCTGCGCGCCGCCCTCCTCGCCGCCGACTTCACCGCCGACGGGCTGCTCGACCGGCTCGGAGCGCCCGCCTACGCCGCCCTCGCCCGCAGCGAGTCGGTGCCCGCCCTGCGCGCCACCCGTGGGGACGGGGGGCTGGACACGCTCGTCCGGCTGTTCCTGCTCCAGCAGCCCGTGCCGTACGAGCGGGTGCGTGCCGCGCTTCCGCTGGACGAGGCGCTCGCCGGCGGGTGGGTGATACGGGACGGCGACGACGTCCGCGCCGCGGTCGACGTCCGGCCGTACGGCGGGCCCGAGGGCCAGGACTGGTTCATCGTCTCGGACCTCGGCTGCGCCGTGGGCGGCGCCGGCGGGGCGGGCGGCCGGGGCGAGCGAGTCGTCCTCGGTGTCGGCGGCGCGTCCACCACGCTCGCCGGTCTCACCGTACGGACGCCTGTGGGCTCGGCGCTCGACATCGGCACGGGCTCCGGCATCCAGGCGCTGCACGCCACGCAGCACGCCACCCGTGTGACGGCGACCGACCTGAACCCGCGGGCGCTGGAGTTCACGCGGCTGACGCTCGCGCTGTCCGGGGCGCCGGAGGCGGACCTGCGGGCCGGTTCGCTGTTCGAGCCGGTCGGGTCGGAGACATACGACCTGATCGTGTCGAACCCGCCGTTCGTCATCTCGCCCGGCGCGCGGCTGACCTACCGGGACGGCGGGATGGGTGGCGACGACCTGTGCCGCACGCTCGTCCAGCAGGCGGGGGAGCGGCTCAACGAAGGGGGGTATGCGCAGTTCCTGGCCAACTGGCAGCACGTCGAGGGCGAGGAGTGGCAGGAGCGGGTCCGCTCATGGGTGCCGCACGGCTGCGACGCGTGGATCGTACAGCGCGAGGTCCAGGACGTGACGCAGTACACGGAGTTGTGGCTCCGGGACGCCGGTGACCACCGGGAGGCTCCGGAGGAGTACGCGGCCCGGTACGAGGCGTGGCTGGACGAGTTCGAGGCGCGCAAGACCAGGGCGATCGGCTTCGGCTGGATCACGCTGCGGAAGTCCGGCACGGAGTCGCCGTCGATCACCGTCGAGGAGTGGCCGCACCCCGTCGAGCAGCCGCTCGGAGAGACCGTGAAGGCACACTTCGCCCGCCAGGACTATCTGCGGACACGGGACGACGCCGCCCTGCTCGCCGACCACTTCGCGCTGGCGCCCGAGGTGATGCAGGAACAGGTCGGGCTGCCCGGCGCCGAGGATCCCGAGCACGTCATCCTGCGGCAGAACCGCGGCATGCGCCGAGCGACCAAGGTCGACACGGTCGGTGCCGGCTTCGCGGGCGTCTGCGACGGCACCCTCAGCGCCGGCCGGATCCTGGACGCCATCGCCCAGCTGACGGGCGAGGACCCTGTCCTGCTGCGCGACCGCACCCCGCAGGCCATCCGGCTCCTCGTGGAGGAGGGCTTCCTGGAGCCGGCGGGCACCCGGTCGCGGGGCTGAGACGACGCCGGGCGGGTGAACGGCGACGTCGGGCCCCGCGCCGTTCACCCGCAATTCGCGCTCCCGACGCCCGGAGGTGCCAGCCTCGCCCTCGGGGGACACCCGCCCGCGGCCGGCGAATCGCGCGCCGCAGTGCGGGGACCCGAGGAGCGGGAGTACGGGACGGAACGGGGTACGGCATGGAGAGCGGACCGGCCATCTTCGCCGGGGCGGCGTTCACGATCTTCGGCGCTGGGCTGCTGGTGTGGACGGCGGCTCGTGTGATGCATCGCGCACCGGTGGCGCACGGGGTGAGCCCGGCCACAGCCGTCGCGTTCGCCATCGCGTCCGGTGTCGTGTTCCTCTCCCTCGGCGTGTGGTGCTTCGGTCGAATCTGACCGGTGGCTTCCGCCCGCCCGGAGCCCCGCGCAGGACCGCCGACGCGCCCGGGGACCAGGACCTCGGCGCGCGGACCCGGGGGGCGAAGAGGAGCGGACCGGGGGTGAAGAGGAGGGGCGGAGGGCCGGGCGCGGCTCGGACATGGGGAGTGGAAGACCGGTAGCCGGAACGTGGCGCTCCGCGCCATGAAGGGAGTCCGGGCGGCAGGAATGCCAGAAGTCGGGTTACCGTTCGAGTGGCCGTTGCGGGCTTTCGCCGTTTGACACGGGGGCGGGTTGTACCGTCACACTCCGCAGCGACAGCAGCGTCACAGCCGTGGCGCAGTGCCCGCAGTGCCCGGGGCGCGCCCCAGGCGGGGCCCGCGCCACGCCGCACATGCCACCGAGCGCCGACCGGAGAGAAGAGCGAAGAGTTGTCCCCGACACGCGAGACCGCACAGGGCGGCCGCCGACTCGTCATCGTCGAGTCGCCTGCCAAGGCGAAGACGATCAAGGGCTACCTCGGCCCCGGCTACGTCGTCGAGGCGAGCGTCGGGCACATCCGCGACCTCCCGAACGGCGCCGCGGAGGTGCCCGAGAAGTACACCGGCGAGGTACGCCGCCTCGGCGTGGACGTCGAGCACGACTTCCAGCCGATCTACGTCGTCAACGCCGACAAGAAGGCCCAGGTCAGAAAGCTCAAGGAGCAGCTGGCCGAGTCCGACGAACTCTTCCTCGCCACCGATGAGGACCGCGAGGGCGAGGCCATCGCCTGGCACCTCCTCGAGGTCCTCAAGCCCAAGGTCCCTGTCCACCGGATGGTCTTCCACGAGATCACCAAGGACGCGATCCAGCAGGCCGTGGCGAACCCGCGCGAGCTGAACCAGCGGATGGTCGACGCCCAGGAGACCCGCCGCATCCTGGACCGGCTGTACGGCTACGAGGTCTCGCCGGTCCTGTGGAAGAAGGTCATGCCCCGGCTGTCGGCCGGCCGTGTGCAGTCCGTCGCCACCCGGCTCGTCGTCGAGCGTGAGCGCGAGCGCATCGCCTTCCGCTCCGCCGAGTACTGGGACCTCACCGGCATCTTCGGCACCGGCCGCCCCGGCGACACCTCCGACCCGTCGACCCTCACGGCCCGCCTGAGCACCGTGGACGGCCGCCGTGTCGCCCAGGGCCGTGACTTCGGCCCCGACGGACGGCTCAAGAGCGACCAGGTCCTGCACCTGGACGAGGCGAACGCCCGCGCCCTGGCCGCCGCGCTCGCCGACACGGCGTTCAGCGTCCGCTCGGTCGAGTCGAAGCCGTACCGCCGCTCCCCGTACGCGCCGTTCCGCACCACGACCCTCCAGCAGGAGGCGAGCCGCAAGCTCGGCTTCGGCGCGAAGGCCACGATGCAGATCGCGCAGAAGCTGTACGAGAACGGCTTCATCACCTATATGCGTACGGACTCCACGACGCTGTCCGACACGGCCGTCGCAGCAGCCCGTGCGCAGGTCACGCAGCTGTACGGCGCCGACTACCTGCCCGCCGCGCCGCGTACGTACGCCGGGAAGGTCAAGAACGCGCAGGAGGCGCACGAGGCGATCCGCCCTTCGGGTGATCGTTTCCGCACGCCCGCCGAGACCGGCCTGACCGGTGACCAGTTCAAGCTGTACGAGCTGATCTGGAAGCGGACCGTCGCATCCCAGATGAAGGACGCCGTCGGCAACTCCGTCACCGTCAAGATCGGTGGCAGGTCCGCCGACGGCCGGGACGCCGAGTTCAGCGCCTCCGGCAAGACGATCACCTTCCACGGCTTCATGAAGGCGTATGTGGAGGGGGCCGACGACCCGAACGCCGAGCTCGACGACCGCGAGCGCCGGCTTCCGCAGGTCGCCCAGGGCGACGCGCTGACCGCCGAGGAGATCACGGCGGACGGCCACGCCACCAAGCCGCCCGCGCGCTACACCGAGGCGTCGCTGGTCAAGGAGCTGGAGGAGCGCGAGATCGGCCGCCCGTCGACGTACGCGTCGATCATCGGCACGATCCTCGAGCGAGGCTACGTCTTCAAGAAGGGCACGGCACTCGTCCCGTCCTTCCTCTCCTTCGCCGTCGTCAACCTGCTGGAGAAGCACTTCGGCCGGCTCGTCGACTACGACTTCACCGCGAAGATGGAGGACGACCTCGACCGCATCGCGCGCGGTGAGGCGCAGGCCGTGCCGTGGCTGAAGCGCTTCTACTTCGGCGAGGGCGCCGGCGAGGGCGCCGCCGCGGAGGCGGGCAACGGCGACGGCGACCACCTCGGCGGCCTCAAGGAGCTGGTCACGGACCTCGGCGCGATCGACGCGCGGGAGATCTCGTCCTTCCCGGTCGGCAACGACATCGTGCTCCGCGTCGGCCGCTACGGCCCGTACATCGAGCGTGGAGTGAAGGACGAGGAGGGCCACCGGCGGGCCGACGTCCCGGACGACCTCGCGCCCGACGAGCTGTCCGTGGAGTACGCGGAGGAGCTGCTCGCCAAGCCGAGCGGCGACTTCGAGCTGGGCCACGACCCGGCGACCGGCCACATGATCGTCGCCAAGGCCGGCCGCTACGGTCCGTACGTCACCGAGATCCTTCCCGAGGGCACCCCGAAGACCGGCAAGAACGCGGTGAAGCCGCGCACGGCCTCCCTCTTCAAGTCGATGTCCCTCGACACGGTGACCCTGGAGGAAGCGCTCAAGCTGATGTCGCTGCCGCGCGTCGTGGGCAAGGACGCCGAGGGCGTCGAGATCACCGCGCAGAACGGCCGCTATGGCCCGTACCTGAAGAAGGGCACGGACTCGCGGTCCCTGGAGCGCGAGGACCAGCTCTTCACCATCACCCTGGACGAGGCCCTCGCGATCTACGCCCAGCCGAAGGCGCGCGGGCGTGCGGCGGCGAAGCCCCCGCTGAAGGAGCTCGGCACCGACCCCGTCAGCGAGCGCCCGGTCGTCGTCAAGGACGGCCGCTTCGGCCCGTATGTCACCGACGGCGAGACGAACGCGACGCTGCGGAGCGGCGACAGCGTGGAGACGATCACGCCGGAGCGCGGGTTCGAGCTGCTGGCCGAGAAGCGGGCGAAGGGCCCGGCGAAGAAGACCGCCAAGAAGACGGCGGCCAAGAAGGCGCCGGCCAAGAAGACCGCGGCCAAGAAGACGACGGCGGCGAAGAAGGCCGCGGCCAAGAAGACGACGACCGCGACGAAGACGGCGGCCAAGAAGGCGACCGCGGCGAAGGCCGCCGCGTCGCCCTCCGCGTCGGACGAGTAACCGCGCCGCGCGAGCGCCGCGTACGCTCCGCACGTACGCTCCGCACGTGCACGCCGCGCGCTCCGTATGCGCGCTGACCGCGCCGTACGTGCCCGCCCCGGACCACCCCCCCCGTGGAGGTCCGGGGCGGTCGCGCGTTCGGACGCGGACGGCCGAGTGTCAGTTGGTCCGGATAGGCTGAGGGGATGACGCGAGCCGAGCAGCCAACGGCCCTGGGCCCCACCTCAGACCCCGAAGTCTCCGACGCCGCGCTCGCCGCGGACTCCCGAGAGCGCGCCGTGCGGGCACTGCTGCGCAACCAGCCGCTGCGTCGGCTGTGGAGTGCCTCGCTGGTCGGCGGCATCGGCGACGCCCTCGCCCTGCTCGTGCTGGTCCTGCTGGCCGTGCAGGCGGCCGTCGTGGAGGAGACCTTCGGCGGCGGAGTCCGGGGCGCGGCCTTCGCGGTCGCCGCCGTCCTCGGCGCCCGCGCGCTGTCCACGCTGCTCTTCGGTGCCGTCCTGCTCGGCCCGATGAGCGGCCTCACCGCGGCCACCGGCCCCCTCGACCGCCGCTGGACCATGATCGCGGCCGATGGTGTGCGGCTCGCGCTGCTCGTCGTCGCCCCGCTGTGGATCGTCTGGACGCCCGCGCAGGCCATCGTGCTCCTCCTGGTCACCGTCTTCGTGGCCGGCGCCGCCGAGCGGTTCTGGACGATCGCCAAGGAGAGCGCCGCCCCCGCCCTGCTCCCTGCCCCGCCCCTGGAAGGCGCCGCCGTACGGCCGCTCCCCGACCACCTGGGCGCGCTGCGCCGGCTCTCGCTCCGCACCAGCTTCGCCGCCATCCCGGCGGCCGCCGCCGCACTGCTCGTCGCGACCCTCGTCGGCAACCTGCTCGCGCTCGGCATCGACTGGTTCTCGGCGCACCAGGCCGCGCTCGGCTCGTACACCGCGGCCGGGCTGTTCGCCGCGTCCGTGTCGATCCTGTACTTCCTGGAGCTGCCCGACACGCAGACGCCGCGCCCCCGCTCCCCCCTGGAGGGCCTGCGCCGCCCGTCCAACGGCAGCGGCGTGGAGAGGGGCCGCACCGCGGCCATACCGCTGCTGGTGCTCGCCTGCGCTGCCGTCGCCGGAGCCATCGCCTCCGCCGCGGCCGTCGCCGTGCTGCACGCCGCCGAGCTGGGCGGCGGCCCCGTCGCGTACGCCCTCCTCGTCCTCGCCCTGACCGGTGGCACTGGCCTGGGCATCCGAGGCGCCCGCGCCGTCCTGCCCGCCCTGTCCCGCCGCAGGCTCCTCGCCCTCGCGACCGCCGTCACCGGTGTCGTCCTGCTCGCGATGGGCCTCGTCCCGGACACGGCGACCGTGCTGTTCCTCGCGCTCGCCGCGGGCTTCACGGCCGGCGTCGCCGCGAACACCGGGCACACGCTGATCGACCAGGAGACCGAGGAGTTCCGGCGGCCGCGCCTCACCGAGCACCTCCAGGCGGTCGTACGGGTCGCCATCGCCCTCGGTGCCCTCGCCGCGCCCCTGCTCGCCGCCGCCATCGGCCCCCACCGCCTCGCGGACGGCGACTTCGTCTTCGCGCACGGCGCCGCCGCGTTCACGCTCATGCTGGTCGGCGCGCTGCTGCTGCCCGTCGCCGCATTGGTCCTGGCCAAGACCGACGACCGGTCCGGTGTGCCGCTCCGTCGCGACCTGCGCGACGCGCTGCGCGGCGCCGACCCGGTGCAGGCCCCGTCCCCGACCGGCTTCTTCATCGCCGTCGAGGGCGGCGACGGCGCCGGGAAGTCCACGCAGGTCGAGGCGCTCGCCGAGTGGATCAGGGCCAAGGGCCACGAGGTGGTCGTCACGCGCGAGCCGGGCGCCACGCCCATCGGCAAGCGGCTGCGCTCCATCCTTCTCGACGTGTCTTCCGCCGGTCTCTCCAACCGCGCGGAGGCCCTGCTCTACGCCGCCGACCGGGCCGAGCACGTCGACTCGCTGGTCCGCCCGGCCCTGGAGCGGGGCGCGGTCGTCATCTCCGACCGGTACATCGACTCGTCCGTCGCCTACCAGGGCGCCGGCCGCGACCTGTCCCCGACCGAGATCGCCCGAATCTCCCGCTGGGCGACCGGCGGGCTCGTACCGAACCTGACCGTGCTGCTGGACGTCTCCCCGGAGACCGCCCGCGAGCGGTTCACGGAGGCCCCGGACCGGCTGGAGTCCGAGCCCGCCGAGTTCCACGCGCGTGTACGGGCCGGATTCCTCGCCCTCGCGGCCGCCGACCCCGCCCGCTACCTGGTGGTGGACGCCGGCCAGGAGCCGGAGGCCGTCACCACCGTCGTACGGCACCGGCTCGACCAGATGCTGCCGCTCTCGGAGGCCGAGGTGAAGGCCCAGGAGGAGGCGCGGAAGGCCGCCGAGGAGGAGGCCCGCCGCAAGGCGGAGGAAGAGGCCGCGCGGAAGGCCGAGGAGGAGCGCCTGGAGCGTGAGCGCCAGGAGCAGCTCGCCCGGCTGCGTGCCGAGGAGGAGGAGCGCAAGCGCCGCGAGGAGGAGGAAGCCCGGCGGCGTGAGGCAGAGCGGCAGGCCGAGGAGGCCCGCCAGCGGGCGGCCGAGGCGCGGCGGCTCGCCGAGGAGGAGCGGCAGCGGCGCGAGGCCGAGGAGAAGGTCCGCCGCGAGGAGCAGGAGCGGCTGCGCAGGCAGGCCGAGGAGGAGGCGCGGCTCCGGGCGGAGGCCGAGGCGCGGCGCCTCGAGAAGCAGCGCAAGGCCGAGGAGGCTCTGCTGCGCGCGGAGGAGGCCCGGCGCCAGGCCGCGGCCGAGGCCGCAGCTGCAGCCTCCGCGGCGGCGACGCCTGCCGTGTCCCCGCACGACGTCACCGTGCCGACCCCGGTCGTGCGGCCGGACGACATCGCGGAGACCGTGCCGACGCCCCGCATCGACATGCGCAAGGACGACGTGCCGCCCGTCGCCCGGCCCGAGGAGCGGACGCAGCGCATCAACATGCGCAAGGACGACGAGCCCGCTCCGCCGCGTGCGGAGGAGGAGACCCAGCGCATCAACATGCGGAAGGACGACGTCGAGTCCGGTGCCGGTTCCGGTGCAGACGTCGCCGAGACCGCGGTCCTGCCACCCGTACGGGACGACCGCCCGGACGACCGGGTGCCGCCGGGCTTCTTCCGGGACGAGGTCCGGCCGGGCGGGGCGGACGCCGCCGCCGAGGAGCAGCCCGGCGCGAACGACAGGACGCGTGAGCTGCCGCAGGTCGACGAGTCGGGTCGGCTGAGGCGCGGCCGCCCCGACTGGGCGGAGGAGACCCCGCTGGACGACCTGCCGACGCTCGCCGACGAACTGCTCGGCGGACAGGACGACGAGGACGACGGCAGGGGTGACGGCCGCCATCGCTGAGGCGGGCGTTGTCAGTCCCCTCCCCCACAATGGACGACACCGGGGGAGGACCCGCGACATCGGAAGCGCGACAGAGGAAGGTGGTGGCCCGCCCATGCCCGTATGGGACGAACTGGTCGGCCAGGACCGCGTCCAGGCGCAGCTCGCAGCCGCCGCCCGTGACGCGGACGCCCTCGTCACCGCCGACGCGTCGGGCACCACGCCGCCCGACGCGTCGAAGATGACGCACGCCTGGCTGTTCACCGGCCCGCCAGGAGCCGGCCGGGACACCGCCGCCCGCGCCTTCGCCGCCGCCCTGCAGTGCGTCAGTCCCGACCGGGCGCTCGGCGGGGAGCCCGGCTGCGGATTCTGCGACGGCTGCCACACCGCCCTCGTCGGTACGCACGCCGATGTGCAGGTCGTCCGCACCGACCTGCTCTCCATCGGTGTCAAGGAGACCCGCGACCTGGTCCGGCGGGCGCAGCTCTCCCCGGCCGGCCGCCGCTGGCAGGTCATCGTGCTGGAGGACGCCGACCGCCTCACCGAGGGCGCCGGCAATGTGATCCTGAAGGCCGTCGAGGAGCCTGCCCCCCGCACGGTGTGGCTGCTGTGCGCGCCCTCCCTGGAGGATGTCCTGCCCACGATCCGCTCCCGCTGCCGCCACCTCACGCTGCGCACCCCGCCCGTCGACGCCGTCGCCGACGTCCTTGTACGGCGCGACGGCATCGAGCCCGAGGCCGCGGCCGTCGCCGCCCGCGCCACCCAGGGCCACATCGACCGCGCCCGCCGCCTCGCCACCGACGAGCGCGCCCGCGCCCGCCGGGCCGCCGTCCTCGGACTGCCACTGCGTGTGCAGGACGTCGGCGGCTGCCTCAAGGCCGCCCAGGAGCTCATCGACGCCGCGGGGGACGACGCCAAGCAGCTCGCCGAGGAGACCGACGTCAAGGAGACCGAGGAGCTGAAGGCCGCCCTCGGTGCCGCGCAGGGCGGCCGCATGCCGCGGGGTACGGCGGGCGTGATGAAGGAGCTGGAGGACAGACAGAAGCGCCGCAGGACCAGGACGCAGCGCGACAGCCTCGACCTGGCCCTCAGCGACCTGACCGGCTTCTACCGGGACGTCCTCGCCCTCCAGCTCGGCACCCGCGCCGCCCTCGCCAACGAGGACGTGCGGGATGCGCTCGACCGGATCGCCCGCGACTCGACCGCCGAGTCCACCCTGCGCCGGATAGAGGCGGTCCTCGCCTGCCGCGAGGCCCTGGACCGAAACGTGGCGCCGCTGCTCGCGGTGGAGGCCATGACGATGGCTCTGCGCGCCGGTTGAGTCGTCCGGGTAACACCCGATCCGGCGTGGTATGCGACGGGGCGTCACCATGCGGCTACGCTCCGGGGGATGGACCCACGTCGCCTGCTCCGTACGACCGCGCCGGCCGCCGCCGCGCTCGCCCTCCTCCTCGCTGGGGGCTGCACCGGCGGCGGCGCCCCGGCCGCCTCGGCTTCGCCCACCGCCGCGCCGTCGCTGTCGCCGTCGGCCGCGCTCGAGCGGTACTACGCCCAGCGGCTCAGCTGGCGCGAGTGCGGCGTGCCCGGCTTCCAGTGCGCCACGCTGAAGGCGCCGCTCGACTACGCGGAGCCGGACGGCGAAAAGGTGAAGCTGGCCGTGGCCCGTATCAAGGCCACCGGCCCCGGCAAGCGGCTCGGCTCCCTGCTGGTCAACCCCGGCGGCCCGGGCGGCTCCGCCGTCGGCTACCTCCAGGGGTACGCCGGGATCGCCTACCCGGCGCCGGTCCGCGCCCGCTACGACATGGTCGCCCTCGACCCGCGCGGCGTGGCCGGAAGCGAGCCGGTCGAGTGCCTCGACGGGCCGGCCATGGACGCGTACACGCAGGTCGACCAGACACCTGACGACCGGCGCGAGGCCGACCTGCTGGCCGCCTCCTTCAAGACCTTCGCGACGTCCTGCGCCAAGAACTCCGGGCGGATCCTGCCGCACGTCTCCACCGTCGAGGCGGCTCGCGACATGGACATCCTGCGGGCCGTACTCGGCGACGAGAAGCTGACGTACGTCGGCGCCTCGTACGGCACGTTCCTCGGCGCGACGTACGCCGAACTGTTCCCCGCCCGCACCGGCCGCCTCGTCCTCGACGGCGCCATGGACCCGTCCCTCACGGCCGAGGAGCTGAACCGCGACCAGACGGCCGGCTTCGACACCGCCTTCCGCGCCTTCGCCGCCGACTGCGTCAGGAAACCGGACTGCCCGCTCGGCGCCACCTCCGGACAGGACGCCGCCACCCGTATGAAGGCGTTCTTCACACGGCTCGACCGGCAGCCCCTCCCCACGGGTGGAGACCGCCTCCTCGGCGAGTCCCTCGCCACCACCGGCGTGATCAACGCCATGTACGACGAGGCCGCCTGGCCGCAGCTCCGCGAGGCCCTGACCCGCGCGATGGACGGCGAGGGCTCCGGTCTCCTCTCCCTGGCCGACAGCTACTACGAGCGCGACGGCGACGGCACCTACTCCAACCTCATGTCCGCCAACGCCGCAGTGAACTGCCTGGACCAGCCCCCCGCCTTCGCCACCCCGTCCGCCGTGACCGCCGCCGTACCGTCCTTCGAGAAGGCGTCCCCGGTCTTCGGCCGCAACCTGGCCTGGGCCTCCCTGAGCTGCGCCTACTGGCCCGCCAAGGCCACCGGCACCCCGCACCCCATCAAGGCCGAAGGCGCACCCCCCATCGTCGTCGTCGGCACCACCCGGGACCCGGCCACCCCCTACAAGTGGGCCAAGTCCCTGGCCGCCCAGCTCTCCTCCGGCACCCTCCTGACCTACGACGGCGACGGCCATACCGCCTACGGCCGCGGCAGCGACTGCGTCGACACCGCGATCAACACCTACCTCCTGGAGGGCACACCCCCACCCCCCGCCAAGCGCTGCCGCTGACCCTCCCCGCCCCGGAACCGCTGCACGAGCACCCTCTCCACCTGTGTAGACTTGCTCTCGCTGCTGCACCCCCAAGGGGGAAGCGTGGCGTGCCGCCTTAGCTCAGTTGGCCAGAGCAACGCACTCGTAATGCGTAGGTCTCGGGTTCGAATCCCGAAGGCGGCTCGGATTAACCCCAGGACTCACTCGCCGTGACCTGGGGTTTTTCTTATGCCCGGACCAATCGGGGGCGGAACTCAATGATCTTCGCACCCCCCTGCGTGCCCATTGCGTGCCCATTCTGTTGGGCAGGAACCGGTGCGACCTCGGCGTTCGCGGGCTCGGCCTCGACCTCGGCGACGACCTGAACGGGCCGCCGCATAGCTCCCCTCGGCACCATGGCGGCCGTCGCCTCGGCGGCGTCGCGCGCAGCCTTGGGCATAACTGACTGATAGATGTCCCGAGTGATACGGCTGTCGCTGTGTCCGAGGGTCTCGGACACGATCTTGACGTCGACGCCGGCGGCCAGCATGAGCGAGGCGGCGACGTGACGCAGATCATGCATACGGATCGGCGGCAGGCCAGACAGCTCGACGAGTCGCTCGAACTGATCAGTCAGCGTGCCGGGATGCAGCCACTCCCCATTCTCCTGAGTGAACATGCGACCGGTGTCGGTCCATGCCTCGCCCCATTCGACCCGCTCGGCACCCTGCTTGGTCCGGTGCGCTTCGAGCACCTCGACGGTGTACTCGTCGAGCGAGATGATCCGCTCGCCGCTGTCCGTCTTGGGCGCCGACTCGACGACTTCCCAACCGTCCTGCACGAGCTGCGTCGCGACGGTGAGTTCACCGGTGTTGGTGTTGTAGTCGGACCATCGGACGCCGCACGCCTCGCCGCGGCGCAGTCCTCGGAACGTGATCAGGTGGAACATCGGCAGCAGCCGGTGCCGGAAGTCGGCGAGGAAGTCGAGGAAGTGGCCTGCCTGCTCGGGTGTCCACACCATGACGGCGCTCGGCTTCTCGCCGGTCCGCAGCCACTCGGCGATGCGCTCGTCGGTCCACACCATGGCCTTTGGGCGCTTGGCGGCGGCGAGCTCGACGTGCTGCGCAGCGTTGAACGTGATCGAGCCCCGGGCTATCGCCGTGTTCAGCGCGGCCCGCAGCGTCGCCCTGATGTGCTGCTGCGTCGACGGTCCGGTGATCCGCCGGAACGGCTTCATCGCGTCGATGGCCTCTTTCATGCCCTTGCGTCGTGCGCGGTTCTCTCCCCCCTTCCAAGGGATCGTCTTGAGTTCGGCGAGCGCAGCGCGGCGTGTGGCGTTCGCCTCGGTGATCTCGATGTTCGTCTCGGCGATGCCCTCGAACATGGCGTCGAGGTGCGGCACGGTGAGGCGGTCGAGCCGGATGTGCCCGATCCTGGGGCGCAGGTGGCACCGGATGTCGAGCTCGTACCGGTCGTGGCCACTCTTGCGTAGCCCCTTCTTTCCGGCGAGCCATAGGTCGAGCCACTCGGCGACGGTCATGTGCTGTGTGAGCGACTGGCCCGTGCCGAACTTGCGCTTGGTCTCGTCGTAGTCGGGGATCTGTTCCTTGCCGGACCCGATCGAGGCCAGTAGGTCGCCGAGGCGGGCGCGTCCGTCTTTGTCGTCTTTATCGGCGATGTTCAGCAGCGCGCGGACTTTGTCGAGGTCGGCCTGTGCCTTGGTCTGGCTGTCGTATCCGGCGCGGCGGAAGAGGCGGCGGTCGCCTTCCAGGGTCGGCGGCAGTTCCTGCCGGATCGACCACACGCCGTGCGTGCGCTGCTTGAGGTTGGGGCAAGAACTGCCCAGCGGCTTACCGTCCTTGCGGCGGCAGAAGCAGCGTTTTGTCGTAGTGCCTTTCGCGGTCACTCATTACCTCTCGGATTGATCTGGTCGGGGTGGTCGAGCAGGCCGAGCCGCCTCAAGTCCTCGGCCAACTCGGTTGGCAGATCTGGGACGGTGAGGCTCGCGCGGTGCATGTCGTTGACGACGTGCGCGAGCTCGTCGAGGCGGTCGACGTACTCGGTCTGTGCGGTCGGGTCGAGCGCGGCGCGTAGTCGGGCCTTGTGGGCTGTTTCTCGGCGCCGTGCGAGTTCGGGGTACAGCGAGGCCGGATAGGCCGCTGTGGCCCATGCGGCGGTCCACGTCTGCCCGGTCCCGGCGATCTGCCGGGAGTCGGAGACGTACCGCCCGTCGAGGGGGCCGTCGAGCGTCGGCGTCGCCTCGCCTGTCATCCACTGCCACACCGTGTGCGGGTCGCGCGGGTCGGCGGCCGGAACGGTGGGCACTGCCTGCCCGCTCCCGAGTGGGAGCAGCAGGAGCAGGGGCGGAGTGGCGAGGGCGAGGCCGAACACGAGTAGCTCGTCGACGGTCACCGGACGGCGCCGTTTGCCCTCGGTGCCGGATCGGCCGGTCTCGATGCTGA
This sequence comes from Streptomyces sp. TRM49041, assembly GCF_008271805.1. Taxonomy (GTDB): domain Bacteria; phylum Actinomycetota; class Actinomycetes; order Streptomycetales; family Streptomycetaceae; genus Streptomyces. The sequence continues at coordinate 21,855 of NZ_VSRY01000103.1, read as the reverse complement.
CGATCACGGCGTACGTGATGTCGGGGCGCCCGAGGCGGGCGCATTCGGCGGCGAGCTCGTGCCTGTTCATGCCGAGGCGCTCGCGGTGCCGGCGGATCTGCGCGGCGAGGACGTCGCCCGCTGTCTGGTGACTGTGCATATCGCAAAGCTAACTTTGTTGGTTGCAAAGCGCCAGTCTTGATCGTAAGTTGCTGATCTAGGCACCGCTCGGCACCAACAGGCCGAATTGCACACCGATGTCACAGGGGGCGCATGATGAGCACCACAGAGCAGGGGATGACACACGACGAGCTGATGACGCTGCCCGTTGCCGTCCCACTGGAGACCGCCAACAGGGCGTTGCACCTTGGGCGGACGACTGGCTACCACCTCGCACGCACCGGTCGTTATCCGGTGCGCATCCTGCGCCACGGACGCGCGTACAAGGTGTCGCGCTACGACCTGCACCGGCACCTCGGCGTCGCTGGCGATCAGGGCGAGACCGGAGCGGCGTAGGTCGCAGAGCGCGATATCGCCCGCCGAGCCGCGAGGAACGGCGTCGGCGGGCGGGGACGGGGTTGCCTCTACTGCTGTCGCAGGGTTTCGACGAGCTGTGGGACTTGTTGACATGGGAGGTGCAGCAGGGCGTCGGGGGTGAGTCCGTCGGGTTCGAGCGGGACGTTCATGCGCCAGGAACCGGGGCGCCAAGGATGCCGGACGCGGTCGGCGAAATCCGGAATCTCGGCGAGCAGGGCGACGAGACGCATGGCGTCCGGGATGGGCAGTTTCAGCAGGGCCCACCCGCGGTGATAGTCGATGAATGCGTCGCCGCCGTATCCGAGGGGGGTATCGCGCTGCGCGCGAACGCCGGCGGTGGCCTCGCCGACGTCTTGGCAGCACGCGCTCGTCGTGTAGCCGAGGCGCCACAGTTCACGAACGATGGGGACCATTTCCGCATCGATGGCTACGCGTTCACCGGTGCGCGTGGTGAGCGTCTCGTGCGGGTGAATCAAAGGGTCGGTCACGGGGTGTCCTCCTCGTCCTGGGGCCGGCGGTAGCTCGCCCACTCGTCGGCCGCGGCGGCGAGAGCTTGTTTCCATTCGACGTCGGGCGCGTCCGCGGCGATGCCGGCCCAAAGACGTTGCTGGGCGGTCGCGAAGACGTCGAGGGCGCGCGCGGGTGCCGTGGCCCATGCGGGAATCTTGGCGGCCCACTGTTCGGCGTCTGAGGGGCTGTGGCCGGCGGAGATGAGCCAGACGACCCAGCAGGCGGCATCGATCCATGCGGCGCCGCGGGTGGGCCATGCCCAGTCGACGACGCGGGCCGCGCCGTTCACGATGAGCACGTTGTCGGGCGTCCAGTCGGTATGCAGCAGCGTCTCGCCGCGCAGCAGCTCGGCGTCGTCGGGGTTGTCGAGGTAGTCGGCGAGGCGCTGCTCGATGTGTTTCAGATCGAGGTCGGCGGGGGCTCGAACGCCGGAAAGGGCGATGATCGCCTCGGCGACGAGGGGTAGGTCGTCGGAGTGGGGGCGGTAGTTGGCGGGCCGGCCGTCGAGGTGCTCGAACCCGAGCAGGTGCCATGCCCCATCGTTGATCGTCCACAGCAGGCGCGGGGCGAGGCCGGCAACGTACGGGTTAATGGCGGCCTCGCGCTGCTGCGTCCACGCGCGGGGGTGATCGCAGGTCAGTCCCTTGACGAAGACGCGGCCGGCGCGAGTGTCGAGGGTGGCGGCGATCTCAGAGTTACGACCGGTGTCGGCGGTTCTTGCGGCGTAGATGGGCCCGGTACGAGCCGCGACTGCGTCGCGGGTGGCGGCGGGCAGGTCTTCCCATTGCTGTCTCATGGTCACCACGGCGGGAGTGTAGGGCTCGGGAATGGGCGAGGCCGCCCGCGCGGGGCAGGCGGCCTCGGTATGACGGGTCGGCCTAGTACGGGTTGTCTTCGCCGCAGCCGCGCATCACCTCGTTCCCGGCGACGGCGTCGAGGTCGTCGACGAACTCGATCTCGTCCTCGACGTCCGGCCGGGTGGTGATCTGTACGGCGACGGGTGCAGTCGCTACAGGTGCCATGGCTGTATCTCCTCTCAGGCGTGTTGGCAGTACCGATCCAGGGGCGAGCCGGCCTTGCGGTACAGGTTCACGAGCGGCATGCAGGTGGTGCATGTCTTCTGGAGAGCGCATCCACTGCACCCGCTGTGACGTTGTAGCGCTCGGTCGGCGAAGCTCCCGAGCCGGGATAGACCCGCGACCCCCTCTTTCAGGAGTGGAATCGGATGGTCGCGGGAGACTTTGCAGACGGTCGCCAGGCCGAAGGGGGTCACGTTCAGGGACGTGTGCCCGGCGTCGCATCCGGTGAAGGGGGTTCGGTTGTGCAGGTACTCGGGTGCCTGCTGAGCGAGGGGGTCGTCGTCGCCGGCGAAGGTGGGCGACATGTGCCGGTACTCGCGGACGCGCGGGGCGAACTCCTCGGCCAGGGCCCGCATTGCCTCGGCCTCGTGGGCGTTCTTGCGCGTGATGACGACGCTTAGGGAGAGCGGCAGGCCGGCCTCGCGGGCGGCGTGCAGTCCGCGCATGAACGCGCGAAAGGCGCCACGGCGGTTGGTGAAGGCGTCGAAGGTGGGTTCGGTGGCCCCGTAAACGCTCATGGTGATTCGGTAGGGCCGGCGCGTGGCGAGCAGGGCGCGCATGCCCGGTCGGCGCAGCGTCGATCCGTTGGTGAGGATCTCCACCATCATCCCGAGGTCGTAGGCGAGCGTGTATGTCTCGGGGAAATGGGGGTCGATGGTGCACTCGCCGCCGCCGAGCTCGATCCACAGAACGCCAGCGTCGCGCAGGGTGTGCAGCAGCCGCTCGCGCGGTTCCCATGCGAGGCCCTCGTGCATCTTGTCGCCGTAGACGCAGTGGTCGCAGTTCCAGTTGCAGCCGGCGTTCACCTCGTACGAGGCCCGACCGTGGCCGTACGGCGAGGGATCGCGGACCAGTACGGCGGTGCTCGGCCGCTTGTCGCCGAGGTCGAGTCCCCACCGCCGACGCGCGGCGTTGCGCAGCCACTCGGGCAGAGTCTCGTCGGCGACCGCTTGGCGTAACTCCAAGTAGTGGTGGCCCTTGATCTTGACTCCGCTGGAGTCTCCGGGGCGCAGCACGAGGTACTCGTCGAGGAACGGGCTAACGATCAGATCGTGCGGTGGCGCGGGCATGTGCCCCCCAAGTCAGGGTGAGGAGAGTAAGGGTGTGCAGCTCGGTACGGGTGGGCGCTCGCTGGCGACACAGGGCCTCGAACTCGCGGTCGGCGCTGGGCAGTTTGAGGTCGGGTGCGGCCTTACACGCCGCGGTGCGCACGGCGAGGGGGGAGCGTTGCCCGGACGGCGGGTGCGCTTGACCGACGGCTGTCCGGGCGCGTTCACTCGGGGAGCTCCGGCCGGTACGGATAGAGCATCTGTCGGTCGTAACAGGCGTCTTCGTCCGCGCAGACGACGGAGGAGTACCAGACGTCATCGATGTCATCGAGCTCGCGGGCGATGACCAGGTCGTCCACGCGCGCCGCGACGTCGCAGACGGTGCACTTGACCACCGGGGCGCCCGGGGGAGGTTCGACGCCCACGGGGAGTGAGCCCCCGAGGCGCTGCCAGGTGATCGGGTCGCCGGTCCGGAGGTAGCAGGCGACGACGTCACTGCACGAGCGTCGTCTCGCGATCCGTTCGCGCCCGTCATCATCGAACCAAACGAACGTTCCGGTCGCGATGTCGTCGTACGGCACGAGCGCCGCGCAGATCCCGCACCGCACGAGTACGGCGGCGCTATCCACGGTGGACCACTGGGGCGTATGGCTGCACATACGGGCGCAGAAAGTAGGCGTGTCCGTCGATCGGTAGCAGGCGGGCGCGCACGTGGGAGGGGAGCGGTCGACGGGCATAGGCGGGGGTCGGCGGGAGGACCGAGGGAAGGCGCGGGGAGAGGGCGGGGCGCCTGCGCCACTCGGATAAGCGCTGGCGTATGACGCGGAGGGTCCGGCAGATGCCTGGCCCTAACCAGATCCAGAGACAGGCGATAAGGTCGCGCATGTCGTCATCAGCTCCTAGTCAGCTGTTGGCTTCGCTGCCCGGCGGTCGTGACCGCGGCCGTCGGGTCTATGGGTGTAGTGGTGTGAGAGGCGGCCCGTTGCTGTCAGATGGGCGGGCCGCCTACTCCGGTGAATCTCCGGGCGGGCAGAGCGCGGGTCTTGCCAAGGAACAGACGTCCGTGCTGTGCCCCTTCTGATACGTACGCTCGGACAGCGGCGAACGGCGTGCGCGGTAGCAGGGGGTCGAGGCCGACCGCGACCGCTACCGCTGCGCCGCCAGTGACGAACCGCGACCACTCGGTGCTCACCGGGACGTGGAGTGAAGTACGGCAACCATCGAGACTCAGGAGCGCGGACCGTCCGTGAACGGCGAGTCGGGGCCCGATGTCGGGGAGCAGGTTCGAGGGGTGGGCGAGCTCCAGAGCCAAGGCGAGGCCGCGCATGTGTCCCTCGACGGATTCCGGCGACTCACCTTCCCGGCGGGCGGGAGGATGGGTAAGCAGGAGGAAGGCAACGTGCCCGGCCTCGGTGGGGTCGACCCAGAACCAAGCCCCGAGCGATGCCAGCAGGCCGGCGGTCGGTACGGGCGCGATCTCGATCAGCATGGGATCACGCCGATCGGTGTCTTGCTCTCCTCCGTCTTGAACTCCGTCCATACGGTCTTGCCGCACGGGTGGTGCGGCGTCACCCCCCATCCGTCCGCAAGCGACGACACGATGAGCAGCCCTCGCCCATCGGTGTCGTCTTCACTCGGTCGCCCGGGGCGGGGATTCCCCGCCCCTGCGTCGTGCACCTCGACACGCAAGCGCCCGTCGTCGAGAGAGACCTCGACGAGAAAGCCACCGCGCGCGCCGTGCCGTACCGCGTTGGTCGCAAGCTCGGAGAGGCAGAGCACCGCATCGTCGGAGCGGTCGGTAATGTCCCACTCCGCAAGTACGCCGCCTAAGAAGGAACGCGCCTCGGGTACCGCGCCGTCTGCTCGCGGGAACCGCTGCGCCGCCGATCTCGGCATGAGTTCAACCCCCTTGCCTGCGCCGTTGGTTCGAGCAACTAGGCAACCGCGGGGCGGACAGCGGGGGTACCTTCATTGGGGGTGGCAAAGGGTGGCACTTGAACTACCGCACCTGTCGAAGGGGTAGGTACCGAGCATGACGTCGCCGAACACTGATCTTGCAGGGTGGCTTGAGCGATCCGGCATGAGCAACAAGGAGTTGGCTCGCCAGATCAAAGCCACAGCTCAGGTATGGGGTCAGCCGCATATCCAGCCTGACGCAACGGCTGTACGGCGATGGCTGAGCGGACTCCAACCGCGCCCGCCTGTGCCCGAGATCATCGCCGACGTCATTTCGGCGAAGGTTGGGTTCCGGGTCACTACGTACGATTTGGGCTTTCCGGAGGGCGGCACGGCAGACCGCTCGCTCTCCTACAACTCCTCCTTCGCCGTTACGGTTGAAGCCGTTGCCGATTTGGGGAGGGCCGACGTGGACCGTCGAAAGTTCCTGGCAGCGGCGCCCTTTGCCGCCGTCGCCGCTGTGGGGCCGTCGCGAGACTGGCTACTCAACACGCTTGACCAGCACCCCGAGCCGGGCCGGCGCGTCCGACTTGAGGACGTGTCCGCAGTCAAGAACATGTTCGGCGAGTTCCAGAAGATGGACGTACTACAAGGCGGCGGCTCGGGACGTCTCATCCTCGCTCAGTACATGAACCAGCACGTCTTCCCGCTGTTGCGCGAAAGCTACTCGGAGGAGGTTCGGCGGGCCTTGTGCGAGGCGGCGGCCGAGCAGACGTATCTGCTCGGTTGGATGAGCTACGACAACGGGGAGCACGGGACCGCGCAGCGCTACTTGATCCAGTCGCTTCGGCTCGCCGAAGAATCCGGTAACGCAGCACTCGGTGCACATGTCCTCGCCGGCATGGCCGATCAGACCACCTTGCTCGGCAACCCCATGGAGGGGCGGCGGCTCGCGCAGGCCGGTCGCGCTGGACTCGGCAAGAACACGTCGCCCGCGTGCATGGCTGATCTGTGGGCACTTGAGGCTCGGGCCCTCGCCAAGCTCGGCGAAAATTCCGCCGCAACCCGAGCGGTGGCTGAATCCGAAGCGGCGTACAGCCGGGTACAGCTCCAGAGCGAACCGGAGTGGGCCGCGTTCATCGACCCCGCGTACCTGCACGGCGAGCACGCAAACACCTTCCGCGACCTCGACGACGCAGCAGCCGCCGAGGAGCACGCACAGCAGTCCATCAACCACGCTCGCAACCAGCGCCGGGCCCGCCGAGGAGCGATGTCGCAGGCCGCCCTCGCCGTCTCTCATCTCCAGCGTGGCGACCTCGAAGCAGCGCACTCGGCGGGGCTGCGAACGCTGACGCTGTCGCGTCAAGTCAAGAGCTCGCGGTGCGTCGAGGCGGTTCAGGACTTGCAGCGCCGGATGCGGCCGTTCGGTACGCACCGCCTTGTCGCCGACTTCAACGAGCGCGCCCGGGAACTGGTCGCCGCAGCGTAGGGACCGGACAACGACAAAGAGCGCCCCCGCAGCCGGCCCGAGGCCGGTCTGCGGGGGCGCCCTCTGTTCAGCGGGTGGCCGTCTGCCAGAGGGTGAGGGCGAGGCCGATCACGGCGGCCAGGGCGAGGACGCTCGGGAGTGGCCACCGGGTCTTTTCGAGGGTGTCGAGTCGCTGCTCGTGGTCGGCGAGGCGGGTGTCGGTTTGGTCGCTGCGCTGTACGAGCAGGGCGAGCGAGCCGTCGGTGCGGGCGAATCCTGCCTCGACGACGCCGCGCAGCCTCTCCAGTTCGAGGGCGACGTCGCCCGGGGTGGGGTCGGTCACGGGCGCCCGTCCCGGTCACGGTCGAGGGCGAGCAGCTCGTCGTCGGCGTTCGGCGCGGCGCGCAACCACGCGGGCAGCAGAGCCTCGACGACAGGCAGCGCCATGACGCGAGTGACGCCACCGGCGACGGCGAGCGCGAGGCCGACGCCGGCCGCGGTCTGCGGGATGCCGGCGGCGTCGATGATCAGGGGGAGTCCGGCGGCGAGGGCGAGAACGGTCTGCACGATGGTGCGGAGGGTGCGACGAGAAGCGTCGGTCATGTGGCGGTACCTCTTTCTACAGGGGAGGGAAGGGGGAGGCGCCCGCCCGCAGGGTGCGGGCGGGCGCGGGGAAGTCAGACCTTGGGGACCTTCAACGCGGCCCACGACTTCTGGCCGGGCCATCCGTCGGCGTCGGCGCCGCGGTACCCGAGGCGCTGCTGCCACCGGGCATAGCTACGCCGGTCTGCTTCGGTCCACTGCGGCCCGGGGCCCGAGCGGTAGGCCGAGCAGCCCTCGGCGACGAGCCGGCGGCCCATGGCGGTCACGATCAGCGAGCGCGGGTTGCGCCGGAACCAGCCGGCGCCCGGGAACGGCTCGTACCGCGGGGCCGGCGGCGGGGTCGGCTTGGGCTGCTCGGGCTTGGCGCCGAGGCGGCGGTCGATCCGCTCGCGCATGGTGGTCATGCTGAAACCGCGCGGGTCGACCTTCTGCGAGGTCCATTCCTTGTGACCGATCACGCTCGCCGCGGTCCAGCCGTACGCGCGGCAGATCGCCGCCGAGGCGCGCTCGATGGCGTCGAGCTGCGCCTCGGGCCACGGGTCGCGGCCGTTGCCGAGGTTGATCGCCTCGAACCCGTAGAAGTGCACGTTCCCGTCGGCCGCACGGTCGTTCGGTGCCGGCAGCTCGCGCTCGGCGACGACTGCGCGCAGTACCTCGTCGTCGCCGGCTCCGGCGTGGTTGGCGCGGCCGGCGCTGATCAGGTAGACCGTGCCGTCCTTTGCGATCACGCCGTGACACAGGGGCCCGGGGAGCGAGGCGTAACCGTCGTAGCAGAGCCGTACCGAGGCGTCGGTGCCGCTGGAAACGGTGTGGTGGATCATCACGCCGTTGATCGGGCCAAAGCTGCCCTTGTGATTGCGGTTGCGGGTGCGCCATGAGCCGTACTCGACGACGCGCACGCCCTCGGCGCGCAGGATCTCGACGAGCCGATCAGGGCTGAACGGGGGTGCCATAGGGGCTGTCTCCAGACATGAAAAAACGCCCTCGGCGATGCCGGGGCGTGCGGTGGGTGGGTCGGGTCAGACGAGAGCGAGTGCCATGATCGCCGGGTCGAGCCCTACCTCGCCCGTGGACTGGCTGACGGTGCTCGGCAGCGACGTTTGGTTGTCGACGCACCACGCGCGCTGAAACGTCGTGCCCAAAAAGAAGTTGGCCGGCGCGCTCGGTGATTCGTTTTGTACGTGCATGTAGTAGAAGTCCGTCGCAGAGCCGGCGGACAGCAGGAACGCAGCCCAGTACCGGCCCGGTTGCAGCGTGACGGTGCTCGGCAAGGCAATCGGTACGGCGCCGATGTGGTTGTTCTTCCCGCCCGGGGCGGTGCCGGTGAGTTGTCCGGCCGGGGGCAGGCTCGACACCTGCCCCGAGGTCGCGACGCGCGCGCCTGAATCGTTGTAGATGCCGGCATAGAACCGTGCGGCAGGAACGGCCGTTGAGCCCGCCCAGCCGCGGGCGAAGATGACCACGCGATTGACCGGGGTCGGCTCGGATATGTAGATGCCGCACATGTAGATGCGTTTCAGTACGGCGGCCTTGACCGTGGTGGGGTTGGAGACGTGGGCGGGGTCGCACGACCACGCCTGAAACCCGAGGGCGGCCGGTGTCCACATGTTCCGGGTGGCCGTGGATGGGAGTTGCTCGACGGGTATCCGGCCGGCGGTGTCGAGGGACGCGACGCCGGACGCTGCGCCCCGTGCGGTGGTAGGGATGGCGCCCACCTGCGCGGCGGTGTGGGTGTGGTCGGCGGCGGCGGCGCCTACGTCGGCCGCGGCCAGGACGACGACGCCGGTCTGTCCGTTGACAGAGTCGACGGCGCCCCCGCCCGACGAGTCGGGGAGCTGCGCGGCCGGAACCTTGCCGGACGCGTCGAGCTGCGCCACGCCCCCGGCGGCGCCGGCCGCGGTGGTCAGGATGGCGCCGACGTCGGCGGCGTCGAGGACGATGTCGGCGGCGCTCTTACCGTTGACGCTCTGGACGACGCCCGGGGCGCCGGCCGCTCCGGTGGGCCCGGTGTCGCCCTGGTCACCCTTGGGCCCTTTCAGGTTCCCGACGGACGCGCCCCACCCGGAAGCGCCGCGCTGCCAGACGTCGCCGGTATCGGTCCGCAGCAGCAGGTCGCCGGGCCGGGTGGTGCTGCTCGACGTGCTCGTGTTGTTGACGTACCAAGCCGCGCCCCGGATGTCGCCGGCGAGCTGCCCCCATGCGCCGGCCGTCTTCTGCCACGTGGTGACGGTGGTACTGGTGACGCCGAGGAACACGGTTGTCTCGTAGCGCACGTATAGGTCGCCGTCGACGCCGAGGGCGGCGTCGGGCGCCTCGGTGCCGTTGTAGATCCTGCTGCCCGGGGTGCCGGCCGGGCCCTGCGGTCCCTCGGGACCTGGGACGCCGACATAGGTCGGCTTGGCGGGGTCGGTCGGGGCGATGTCGGCGAGGTCGACCTCGGGATACGCGGACGGTAGGACGACGCTGTACGAGCGGCCGGCGGGGATGCCGGCGAGTTGCTCGGCGACGACGTACGCCCAGTCGACGGGGTCCATGTTGGGTGCGTCGGTGGCCGGCAGTGTGACCGCGATGGAGCCCTCGGCGTCGAGGGGCGCGGTGACCGGTCCGCCGAGGATGACGTCGGACTGCGGGAAGGTGAGTTGTGCGGGGGCGCGGAAGGTGATCGAGCCGGACAGGGGCCGGCCGTCGGGGGAGAGGTACCGGCCGCGCACGGTCACGGTGGGGATGGCTTCGGGCAGCAGGGGGCAGCCTCCTTAGTCGTCGATGATGTGCAGCCCCGGCTTGACGGTCTCGGCCGGTGGCTCGGCACTCGGCGGGGCCGGCTCGGTGAGCGTCTGCGCCGCTGCTGTGGCGGCGTTCGCCGGAGGGTCGGGCGCCTCGTCGGCGGTGAACGTGTTGCGGGTGTAGCTGCTGAACAGGCGCGTCTCGATACCTGCGCCGCTGCTTTTGACTCTGTGCTCGATGAGCCATCCCACGTATTCGAGGTGGTCGACGTTGTGCAGCGGCCACGTGTGGGTTTTGCTCGTCCATGTGTTGGCGGGGATGTCGTACTCGGCCAATACGACGGTGCCGCCCGAGGGCGGGAGCATGGAGACGCGAACCTGCCCCCCGCCCGTGCTGGCGATGCTCGACACGCGCAGCACCATGACGGCGTTGTGTGCGGGGGCGCCTCCCACCCATGCCGGCTGGTAGTTCGTCGACTCGGTGCCCTGCTGCTTGGTGGGGTAGAGCGGAACGGGCATCCACGGCCGGCCGAGGAACCGCTGCGTGTAGTAGTCGTCCATGACGATCACGTTTCCGGCGCGGTCGAACGTGCGGATCATGTTGGAGCCCTCGCCGGAACCGCCCGTGTTGAACGCGAGGGTTCCGTCGGATCGCTGGATCTTGGTGCCGTAGGCGCCGTCCCACAGTTCGCCGACTCCGAAAATGCCGGTACCGTCCGGCGCGAGCACTTCCAAGGTGCCGCCCTCGGCGATCTTTACCGGGCCGTTGGTGATCTCGTTCAGGGCGGGGCGGATGTTGGCGCGGCCGATCAGCGTTCGCACCTCACGTTCGAGCGCGCGCATACGGTCGAGCAGGTCGAGCGGGATTGCAGCCACTAGGCGGCCTCCAGGTACAGGCGGGCGGTTTCGGGCCGGCCGCGCAGCGGTGGGGAGATCGCGAGGCCGACCACGCGGTACCGCTCGTCGAGCCCCTCGGGGAACCAGTCGTCACGGATGCGGACGCGGACCGTGGCGCCGAGCAAGGCCGGGGAGAGGGCGACACGGTCAAGGGCGACCGTTACCTCGGGGATGGTCTGCGAGGTGCGGGCGGCGGTGAGGTCGGCGGTTGCGTGCGTGGCGAGGGTGGTCTGCTCGCTCACGGTGGAGTAGTCCGAGGTGCCATCGAGCCGAGGCCATCCGTCGGCGATCTGCTGGTCGTCGACGAGCAGCGAGGAGAGCAGCGGCAGGGACTCGGCCGTCTGGTTTGCGTTGTCGGATGCGCCGCGGGCTTGCCAGACGTTGGCCTGCACGGTGGCGTCGATGGGCCAGCCGTAGGCGAGGATGGGCCCCGGGCGGTCGAGGACGATGTCGCTCGTACCGGCGGTGATGACCGGTGAGCCGAGCTGCAAGCGTTTGACCCTGCGTCCCGAGTCGGGGTCACGTTCACTGGCGATGCGCCACTCGAACCCGCCCTCGACGGAGCCCAGTTGGTCGATCAGATCACGGATGCGCGGCTGGTCGTAGCGGCGGTACGTGCGGTCGCGCAGGACGCCCGAGGTTTCGGTGCCGTAGGTGATGCCGATGTCTCCGCCGGGGAAGCTCGCGGCGTAGTCGATCAGTCCGCGCACGATGTCGAACTGGTCGGTCTGCACAGCCTGTTGGGAGTGGTAGACGACGCGGTGATCGAGGTAGGACGCCCAGCCGCCGGCCTGTATCTGTAGGCCGAGAAACCCGCGGTCGCCGCTGGTGACGTTGGCGGTCCACAGCACGCCGCCCCACCAGATTTCGGGGCCGCGCTCGACCCATACCGCGGTACGTCCGGGTACGGCGGCGCGGCGGGCGCGGGCGGCGAGGTCGGCGTTCGGAAGGGGAACGGTGCCGTTCAGCGCGCCGGTTTTGCCGATCCAGTCGTCGAGCGCCACGTCGGTGAGCGGCAGGACGTCGAGCACTGCGTCGGACCGCAGGTCACACAGGATCACCCGGTACAGGGCATGGCTGATGGGGAGATCTCCTTACCAGTAGGCGGCGCGGTAGAGCACCGTGGCGGACGCGGCCGGATCGATGGAGCCGGCCGCCGCGCCGAAGGTGAGCGGTGTTGTGCCGGCGGCGAGGGCGAATCCCTGCTCGGGTGTGCTGCGGTTGGTGGCGGTGTAGAGCACGTTCTGCTCGCCCAGGGCGACCGTGCCCTCGCGGGTGTCCACGCGCAGCAGCTCGCCGGCGGCGAGGTCGACGTCGTATTCGAGGACATCCCCCGTGGCTGTGTTGGTCAGGCTCGGCCGCTCGACCGGGCCCCGGAAGGTGATCACGGGGTGCGCCGCAGCGTCGCCCGGGTTGTGCGCGGCCATGCCGGGGGCGGCGAGGGTCGCCGATCGCTGCTGTTCGGTGAGCGAGTAACGGCGCGGGTCGGATGCCTCCCACTGGACGACGGCGCCCGTGATGGTGCCGAGCCGGTAGCCGCGGCCGACTGGGACGACGCGGCGCACCACCCGCGCAAAGGCGAGCAGGGGGCCGCGCTCGTCGAGCCAGACGACGAGCGGCTGCTCGACGTCGGAAACGGCGGTCGCAGCGTTCAGCGCGCCGACCGTGGCGCCGATCGTCGCGGCCGGGGCGCGCACGGTCACGTCGTCGAGCGTGACCGTGCGCGGCTGCGCGAGCAGCCGGCCCACAAAGGCGCCGTGCGCGTCGGAGCGGTTGACGCTGCCCGAGTCGAGCGCGGGCAGTTCCTCCCACCCGGACAGGGAGCGCCACCGGTACGGGGTACCGGGGCCGAGCAGCAGCTCGTCGCCGAACTGGACGTGCCCGGGGAGGGTGACGCGGGAACCTACGGCCACGGGATCACCCCCTTGTCTTCATGTGCCAGGCGAGCGCGTTCGCGTTCTGCTCCGGGGTGCCGGTGTCCGCGGCGTGCCAATGCTCGATGCGGACCATGGGGCCGGCAGTCGAGCCGAGGCCGGGCGCGCCGGGCGAGCCGTACGCGCCGGCGCCCGCTGCCACAGGTCCGGGCATGGTCGGGGCGGGTACGAGCGTGCGCATGGTGCGGTCGACCTCGCCCTGTCCCGAGCGGATGCCCTCGACGACACCGGCAGGAATCCAACGGCCGATGTCCCGTGCCATCACGCGCGAGGGCGAGTGAATGCCGAGCGCCCGCGCGATAGGCCCCGGAATCATATTCTTGGCAAAGGAAATGAGCTGGTTTTTCAGCCACGTTCCCATGCCTCGAATTCCATTCCAAAGGCCCTTGACCAGATCCTTTCCTTTGTCGTACAGCATCGAGCCGAAGTTGCCGAAGTATCCGGCGATCTGCCGGGGTAGTCCGCGCACCCATGCGAGCATCTCGCCGGCCTTGCGCACGGTTCCGGTCTTGATGGACTCCCAATGCTTGACGATCAGCCCGACCAGCGTGAAATTAAGAAAGAAACTGACGAGCTTTCCGGGCAGGCTCCTGACGAACGCAACAACGGAATCCCAAACCCGCAGCGTTCCCGCTTTGATGGAATCCCAATGCTTGATGATCAGGCCAACCAAAGTGAAGTTGAGAAAGAACTCGACGAGCTTCTCGCCAACCCACTTGATCTTTTCCCAAATCCAGTTCCAGGCGGCGAGCGTCGCATCGCGGATGGTGTCCCAGTTCGCGACAATCAGCGCGACGAGACCGATAACCGCGGCGATGATCAGTGCCACGGGGCCCATGGCGATGAGCCACGCCGCAGCCATGCGCGCGGCCTGTAGGAGCGACTGCGTGCCCATCAGGACCCACGCGCCGACCACGCGCAGCGCGGTACCGGCGGCGGCGACCCCCTGCGCGACCCATCCGGCCAGGATCACGGCGTTCGTGGCGACGAACCGAGCGGCGGCGGTGATACCGGCCGCGGTCTGCGTCGCCCAGCTCGTCACCGTGGCAACCGCGGTGGTGTACGCCTGTGCTGCAAGGCCGATCAGGGCCGGCAGCATCAGGGTTGTGATCGCGGCGGCGGCGATGGTGAACGCGGTCGAGTGCTCGGAGACGAAACCGGCCGCGGACACCAGGGCGGAACCGAGCTGCCCGAGCCAGTCGAACAACGTCATCAGCGCGGGTATCGCAACGTTGCCGATGACGTCGACGAACGCGTGCTCAAGACTGCGGGTGAACTCGGTAACCCGGGTCGATGCGTTATCGCGCATCGTGTCGCCGGCCTTCTTCGCTGCGCCGTCGACATCGCCGAGCGCCTTTACGGCCGAGCTCGGGTCGAGGGCGAAGAGCGCGCCGGAAAGGTCCTCGGCCTGCGTGCCCAGCAGTTCAACGGCAAGGCGCGAGCGCTCAGTCGGGTCCTTTACCGCCCGTAGGCGGTCCATCAGTTTGTCGAGTGCGGCGTTTGCGGCCGGTCCGCCCTTGTTGAACGCTGCGGCCATTTCGTCGGCGTTCAGTCCGATGGACTTCAAACCGTCGGCGGCCTCGCCCGACTTGATACGAATGTTCAGTTCCTTGAACGCGTCCGCGACGATATCGGCGTCGCGGGCGCCCGCTTTGAGGCCCTGCTGAATGAGCCCCATCGCTTGCTTTCCGTCGACACCCATATCGCGAAACTGGGTACCGTATTCGCCGAATACGTCGAGCAGATCCTCGGCCTTGTTGGCGCCGTTCTGCGTGCCCTTTACGAGAATGTCGAATGCCTCTTCGGCATTTCGGGCCATTCCCGTTTTGAGCATCTGGCCGACCGCGGCCGAGGTGGGGCCGACTTCCTCGCCCATGATCTGTGCGACTTGGGAGAGCCGGCCGCCGACCTTTTCGAGCTCCTTCTGCGTCGCGTCCGCGGGCACGAGACCCTGCTGCCACAAGCTCTTTAGGGCTTCGTTGGCGTCGGCGACCGAGTCGGTATAGCCCTTGCTGTAGAGGGTGCCGGCGGCCTTGCCGAGACGTTTCGCCTGTGCGGGGTCCGCGCCGAGCTGCGCGGCGAGCAGGCTGTTCCCCTTCTGCTCGTCGAGTGCCTTTGCCACGCCGCCGAGCAGGGCCGCCCCGACGGTGGCGCCAAGCGCGGCCCATCCGAACGCGCGCAGGGTGTCGCGCAGCCGGCCGCCGGCGTCCCTACCGCCCTCCTCAGCTCCGTCGGCGACGCCGTCGCCGAGCTGCCGTCCGGCGCGGTCGCCGGCGCGCGCGGCCTCGGCGGTGATGTTCTCGGCCGTGGCGACGACGTTCGCCTCGGCGCGGGCGAGACCGCGCTCGGCCTGGCGGTCGTCAACGTCGATGGTGGCGAGCAGCTCGGCGACGGTGAGCGTCACAGCGCATCACCCCCATCGTTCGGGCCGGCGGGAATGCCGGTGATCGCTGCGATTTCCGCGGGGTTGTCGACCTCGCGCGGGGTGCGCGCCCACGTGCGGGCGAACCGGGCCTCGGCCGGTAGGCCGGCGACGAGGACGAGAAACCGGCGCGTTGACAGCTGTGCGAGCTGCTCGGCGCCGAGGCTGTACTCGCGGGCGAGGTCCGACTCGACCGCGGTCCAATGGGTTAGGACCGTGCGCCAGAACGCGCCGGCGCCCCCTTCTTCGGCTTCTTCTTGCTGCTCGCCCTGCGCTCGGCCCGGTTCGCGGCCGGTGCTTTTCCCGCCTTGGCGGCCTCGCCCTGGTCGTAGAGCTCGGCCGCGCGCTGCATGGTGACGTTGCCGGGCTTGCGGATGTTGGCGGCGGAGTAGATCAGCACGATTCCGAGCTGCCGGTCGGTCATGCCGTGCTCGGCCCACGTGTCGAGGACGTCGTCGCCGAACAGCGTCGTAAGCATCGTGCGTACGTCGTCGGGGTCGCTGGAGTCCTGTACGCGCTCCATCTGGAGTGTGAACAGCAGCGGCAGGGAGTCGGGCAGGACGTAGTCGCGGCCGTACAGAGTGAGCGTGGTACGGGGCCGGTCGGGTGCCTGCTCGGCGAAGAACGCGTCAAAGTCGGCGGCCTCGACGAGCTGCTCGGGGCTCTCGCTCATGCACCACCACCGTCCACGGCGGCCGTGGTCGGCTTGCCCGAGCGGGTGATCGTGGCGGACCACGACGTCTTGTCGTTGGTCTCGCCGCCCTGCTCGCCCGGGGTCACGGTGGCATCCCAAATGACCCATGCTGTCTGGGATTTGTGGCGCCACCGAACCTTGTTGTTCGAGTCGCTGCCGAGCTTGTAGGCCCATACGGTGTCGACGTATGCCTGCCCGGCATCCTGCGCGCCGGTGGGCTTGTCGACGCGGTACTGCCCCTCGATTTCGAGGGTTGCCCCGCGCTGCATCACGTCCTGTGAGTAGTAGCCCTCACTGTCGAAAGCGGTCCACTCGGCCGTTTCCTCGTTCTCTCCGGGGTTGTGGGTGAACGAGGTAAGGCCGGCGATCGGCAGCCATGTTTCCGTTGCGGCGGCGGCGTCGAGTACCTCGAACAGCCAACCGCGGGCATCAATGGGCCGACTGGTCGCGGCCATAGACGTACCTCCTAATCGGGTCGGTGGGTGGTGGGGTTGGCCACGTCGAGGCGGACGTTCACTGTGTGCTCGTGCCGGCCCGAGGCGTCGGTGCCGATCGGCGCCGGCGCCTGTGCGGCGGCGAGCACGAGCCATGTCCCGTCGGGCAGTTCGAGGCCGGCGAGTCCGTGCAGCGCGCCGTACAGGGCCTCGGCGCGGCGGCGCGAGACGCGCGGATCGGAGGTGCCGCGCACGCGCGCCTGTAGGGATCGGGTGTCGTAGCCGTTGCGGGCGTCCTGCTCGCCGGCCCCGTACAGCCACAGGCCGACCGCCTCTGCCGGCTCGGGCGGCAACGTCTCGATGAACGTGTCGCCGGCGACACCGGTCGGGTCGTAGGTGAGCAGTCCGAGCTCGTCGAGGTAGCGGGCGACGCCGTCGAGCAGGTCAGCCACGCAGCGCCCGCCGTACCTGTGCGGCGATCAACTCGCCGATGACCGCGGCCTCGCGGTTGGCCGGGTCTTCAAGGAACTTGGCCTTACGTCCGGGGGAGTGCCGGGCGGACAAGTCCTCGTGCACCCTGCGCGCGTACGGGGTGTCGTAGGTGACGCCGGCGACGAGCTCGTGCTCGTCGACGGTTGAGGTACCGGAGCGTTCGAGGGTGCCCTCGGCGATCGGGACCTCAGTACGGGACTCGGCGAGCAGGTGCTCGGCGCCGAGCCGCAGTCCGCGCACGGCACCCTGCCGAGCTCGGCCGAGGACTGCGTCGCCGTTCCATCGGATGCGGGAACGGGCTGCACGACTCATTCGCAACTCACCTCCGTACAGGCGGGCACCGGTAGGCCCGGGGCGGTGTGGCGGGCGACGGTGAGCGCGGTCGCGGTGCATCCATCGGGGAGCGTCACGCGCGATCCGGGCGGACAGTCGATGTTGGGGTCGGCGATGAACGTCGCCGCGGCGAGCACCTCGCGCCCGTCCGGGGCGCGCACCATGCGCGGGGAGGTGTCCACCAGGGCGGGCACGTCCTCGACCGCGGGCCCGTAGGTGGACCCGTACGCGGAATCGCCGAGGTAGGGCTCGACGCCGATCCGGTGCCGCAGCAGGAACGGCGGAACGCGGGTCACCACGGGAGCACCGGCCCCGGTTCGAGGCCGGCGCGGCGCAGCACGCGGGCGGCGCGCGGGGCGAGCTCGACGCCGGACGCGCCCGCGGTCGAGGCGGCTCGGCCGGAGAGAGACACGGGGCCGATCGAGACCGAGTCCCACTTGCCCGCGGCCCCGGTGCCGTCGTCGCCGGCGGCGAGCCAATGCTCGACCTGCGCGCATGATGCCTGGCTCAGCGCCGCGGCGATCGTCGCGTCGAGCGGGTCGCCGTCGTCGTCGACGGGGTAGATCGCGGTCAGCAGCGCACTGTCGATGTCCTCGCCGGCCCGCGCGATCAGCCGCTCGGCATCCGGCGGGGCGGGGGTGCCGAGCCATGCGGCGAGCGCCTCGGGGGTGGCGTAGGGCTGTCGCGCCAAGGTCACCCCCTCGGCTTGCGTGCAGTAGAACGGCCCGCCGACTTGTCGTCGGGCGGGCCGTCCGGTGCGGTGCTGGGTTCGTCGCCCGGCGGATCGTGGTCGAGGGGCTCGACGGTGTAGCCGGCCCCCTGGCAGTAGCCGATCACTGCCGGATCGCTGGTGGTTGCGGTGCCGTTGACGAACGGGACCCCGCCGGGCCCCTCGCCGGTGAAGTCCTCGACTGGGGCAGTGATGCGCATGTTCATGGACATCACGCGCTCTTGATGTTGCGGAACACGGCGGCGGCGCGGGTGGCCTTGAGGACCGGAGCAACCGGGCCCATTTCGACTTCACCGGTCTTGACGGCGCCGGACCGGTCGAACTCCGGGAGCCATGTGTTCACCAGGGGCGAGCCGCCCCCGACCGATGCACCATGGAAGCCATCGAGTCCGTACCGGACCGCGTACAGGTCGCCGAGGCCGGTCACGTCCCCGCCGGCGCCGGCGCCGTCCGGATCGCGGGTGACGAGCGCGATCACGTCTGTGTTCGCGCCGGCCTTGCTCTTGAGGTCGACCAGCGGGATTCCGTTGTACGCAGTAACCGGGCGACCGAACGCGTCGGTCGACTTGTCGATCTGGTCGGTCCACGCCGCAATGGTCTTGAACAGCGACAGCGTCTTGCGGTTGCCGTAGATCACATCGGGCGTGTCATCCATGGTCGACAGCCAGTCATCGACGTGGCGCTGCGCGGCGAGGGCGGCGCCCTTGTCGGTGATCCCGGTCCAGTCGACATAGCCCGAGGCGATGCCGTTGTTCAGCGGCAGATACTCGGTGCTCGACCCGGTGAGGATCTTCGACAGACCGTCGAAACCCTTCGCGTCGGTGGCCTTGTCGCCGTTGATCACAGCATCGGCGAACCGTGCCCGCGATGCCTTGATGAGCTGCTGCATGTTCAGGGTGACGGCGCCCGAGGCGGCCGGCCCGATGCGGGCGATCACCCGGTCGATCTGGAAGGACCCGCCGAGCGGAACAAGGTCGACGGTGTAGCGCTGCGTCGAGACCTCGGTCGGCGTGTACTCGGTGTTCAGCGCGCGGAAGTCTGCCGAGCGCTGGCTGATCAGCCGGCGGTACCCGTACGTGAGGGTGTCGCCGCCTGTAGGGGAGACGACGTTGTCGAACGTCATCCGGTCGAGGATGTCCGAGGACTTGCGGAACTCGTCGATCACCTGCACGTCGACGTCGTCGACGGCGTTGTTCCTGGCCTCGGTAAGCGAGGTGGGCAAAGGTTTCTCCTAGGGGAGTCAGCCGCCGAGGCGTGCGGCGACGGCGTCGTGAAGGGAAGTCGGGCGGCGGTCGCCGGCGGGCGGGCCGTTGAACTCGCCGCCCCCGCGCGGCGGCCCGGTCGGGGCGGCGCGGTACAGGTCGGGGTCGGCGTCGACCGCGGCTTTGATCGCGGCGGTGAGCGCGTCGTCGAAACCGCCGTCGGCGGGGTCGAGGTCGGCGACCGAGGTAAGGAAGCTGCGGGAGTTGAGCAGGCGGTCGCCGCGGGCGCCTTGGTCGGCGGCGACGCGGGCGACGGCGAGCTCGACGCGCGCCGAGCGGAGCGCGCCGGCGTTCTCTGCGAGCAGCCGGTCGCGTTCGGCGACGGCGGCGGCGAGCTTGGTCGGGTCCTGCTCGGCCTCGCCGCCGTTGGGGTTGAGTGCGCGAGTTACGGCGTCGAGGGCGGCGCGCAGCTCGTCGCGCTCGGCCGCGGCCTGCTCGGCGCGGGTGGTGGCGTCGGCGAGCTGCTGCTCGCCGGCCGGATCGCCCGCCGGCGGTGTGGCCCGGGTCGGCGGAGTGTTCGGGTCGCCAGCCGGCGGGGTGGGCGGGTCGCCGCCCTCGCCCGAGCCGCCCTTGATGGGCCAGATCGGGCGGCCATCACGGCGAAATCCGACGGCACGCACGCCGCTGCGCGGGTGGATGGGCAAGAAACTATCAGCCATACGGCAGGCACTCCTTAGAAGGATTCAGGTTTCACGCTCACCGATGCGAGAAGTCGCGGAACTATGCTCCTTGCTCAGTAAGTTAAAGGGTGATCGATTCTCGGGTTTGGAGAACTTGTGGACTGGGCTCTGGCTATTGCGGTTCTGGCTCTGCTGGTATCCGGAATTTCTGTTTGGGTTTCCTGTTGGGAGGCCAGGGAAGCCAGAAATCAGGCCAAGGCTGCTGAAGACCAAGCCGAATCTGCACGACGGCAAGTCGAGATCAGTGAGAAACTTAGAAAGGATTCAGCGCAGCCGTATGTGTTCGTTGATGTTAGGCAGGATGAGCGCTTCCGTTACCTGCTGAACTTGGTAGTCGTCAACCAAGGCGCTACTGTCGCCGAAAATGTGCGCCTTACATTCCATCCACCGCTACAGTCACTCAAGTTTCCTATGATGCCGGACAGTCGAGCCCTGAAATCTGGGATCGCTTCATTGCCGCCGGGCGGAAGTCGCGAGTTCCGGTTCGATACTTCGGAGCGCCTTGCCTCTGACTTGGATCGAGAGTATCGGGTCACGGTTGATGGAGAAGGTCCATTCGGCCCGCTGAAACGCTTGGAATACGTTCTAGATCTCAATGATTACGAGTCCACTAGTACTCCAGTCGCACTTTGTGATCTGAGGGGCAGTGGAGCCTGGAGGTCATGCGAGGGCGGCAAGGCGTTTCTTGTAGTGGTGCCAGCGGGAGCGGGCTTGGTGGCGGCGTCGCCAGGCGGACCATTGCAGGTGGAAGGCCATGCGGCGGGCCGCGAGGGTGGTGGGCAGGTCCCGCAGAAGGGCTGTGAAGAGCTGGAACAGGCGGCGGGCCTCCGGGACGGTCAGGGCGATCTGGCCGAAGTCCTCGGGTGGTTCAGCCTCGCCGTCGGCGGGCAGGACCGGGGCCGGGTGCACGCGCCGGTCCAGGCTGGAGATCACGGCGAGCAGGGCGAGCGCGGCCATGGCGAGCACGATGTGCCGGCGCCAGGAGCGGTAGCGCCGGGCCTGGGTGTGGTCCAGTCCGACCGCGTCCTTCCCGTCGGCGAAGTCTTCTTCCACCGCCCATCTGATTCCGGCGATCTTGACCAGGCCGGGCAGGGCCATCGACCGGCCCTCGGGCACATACGCGTAGAAGAAGGCCAGGTCGGTGGGGTCGGCGAGGGAGCGTCGGACCAGCAGATGATGCCGGGGGCTGCTGGTGGCGACCTGGGCCCAGTCGTAGACACGCGGGCCCTTGGCGCCCTGTCCGCACGAGATCCGGTTCCACGCCCGCTTGGGGATCTTCTTCGCCGCGAGCAGGTCGGCCCGGATCGGTCCGACGCTGGTGGGCACCTGGAAGTTGACGCCGACGGCGAAGACGTAGCCGATGCCCTGCTCCTCGAAGAAGCCCCGCAGCTTGGTGCTGCGGCCGTAGACCTCGTCCCCGGCTGCCCAGTCGATGACCAGCCCCGCGGCCACCGCGCGGCGGGCCTGTTCCAGGGCGATCGCGGTCTTGGTGTGGAAGGTGAAGTCCCGTCCCAGTCCCGCGCGTTCGCATCGGTCGGGGTCCTTGGTCCAGTGCTCCTGGACGTACAGGTCGCCGTCGATCAGGCAGTGCCCCAGGGCGCTGGCGTAGGTGCAGTACACCGCGACCACGGCGTTGCTGACCTGCCCGGTCGTGCCGGTGTACTGGCGGCCGACGCCGGCGGTGACGCTGCCCTTCTTCTCCTGGCCGGTCTCGTCGAAGACCAGCACCGCGCCGGGCGCGGCCAGGTGGCGCACGGCGAAGCGCCGCACCGCGTCGCGGGCGGCCTCCTCGTCCCACACCGCCTGGTAGAGCAGGCGTTGCATCCCGAACGCGCGCGCCGCTCCGGCCTGCTCGGACAGGGTCCAGCAGTTCTTGCGTGGCAGATCGGCCAGCAGGCCGCGCACGTACGCCGCAGCGTGCGCCCGCGGCTCACGGCGGGCGAACAGCGGTGCCAGTTCGGCGGCGAGCTCGTCGAACTTCTCCTGGAACAGCGAGGGATCTATGCTGACGGCAGAGGCCCCCTGATCTTCATGTTGCGTCACAACACCATGATCAACAGGGGGCCTCGCCCATGCCCCGGCGCCCCCACGTCACCCGTCGCCCCGTCAGATCACGAAGTGCGACTGGAGTAC
>NZ_VSRY01000102.1 GCF_008271805.1 Streptomyces sp. TRM49041 | reverse complement strand
GGGCACAGCGGCTCCCGGCACAGCGGCTCCCGGCACGGCGGCCCCGGGCACGGCAGCTCCCGGCGCGGCAGCCCCGGAGACGGCGCACCCCGGGACGGCAGCGCCGGAGACGCCGGCTCCCGGGACGGCGGCCCGGCCCCGCCGCGCCCGCACGGCCGGCGAGGGCTCGGCCACCCAACGCCGCAGCCGTTCCGAGAGTGATGGGTCCGCCGGCCCGCGCCCCGAGCCACGCACCCGCGGGACGGACGCCCCGTGGAACAACCCTCGCCCGGCCTTCGACGACACCGAGCAGCCGCCGGCAGCAGCCGCCCCGGCACGGGAAGGCGACGTACCGGCGCCGGAGCGCGCCGTACCGGCGGAGACGCCCGCCCCAGAGCCCGAGGCAAGGCCCGAGGCCGAGGCAAGGCCCGAGGCCGAGCCCGAGGCCGAGCCGACCCCGACGCCCGCCCCCGAGGGGGGAACCGCCCGCGAGGGCGAACCCGCCCCCGGCGAGGGCGAACCCGCCCCCGACCCGCGACGCCCCGAAGGAGACGCGTGAACGACGTACTCGACGTCGCCCTCCGCCTGGTCGTCGTCTTCGCCCTGTTCCTGACCCTGCCGCTGGTGATCGGGCAGACCGAGCACAAGGTGATGGCGCACATGCAGGGCCGCCTCGGCCCCATGTACGCGGGCGGCTTCCACGGCTGGGCGCAGCTCGTCGCGGACGGTGTGAAGTTCGCGCAGAAGGAGGACGTGGTCCCGGCCGGCGCCGACCGCCGCATCTTCCAACTGGCCCCCGCCATCGCCCTGATCCCGTACCTCCTCGTCCTCGTCGCCATCCCGGTCGGCCCCGGTGAGGGAGCGGTCGGCGTGGTCGTCGACGCGGGCATCTTCTTCGTGCTCGCCGTCATGGGCGTCGGCGTGCTCGGCTCGCTCATGGCGGGCTGGGCGTCCGCCAACAAGTTCTCCCTCCTCGGCGGTCTGCGCACCGCCGCGCAGCTCCTCGCCTACGAGCTGCCGATGCTGCTCGCCGCCGCCTCGGTCGCGATGGCCGCCGGCACGGTCTCGCTGGTCGGCATCCTCGACGCGTTCCAGTGGTGGTGGCTGCCCTGGCAGATCGTGGGCGCGCTGGTGTTCTTCGTCGCGGGACTGGCCGAACTCCAGCGTCCGCCGTTCGACATGCCGATCGCCGACTCGGAGATCATCTTCGGGGCGTACACCGAGTACACGGGGCTCCGCTTCGCCCTGTTCCTGCTTGCGGAGTACGCGGGCATCGTCATCCTGTGCGGTCTGACCACCGTCCTCTTCCTCGGCGGCTGGCACGGCCCGTTCGGCGCCGACGGCCTCGGCTGGGTCTGGACCCTGCTGAAGACGGCCGTGCTCGCCTTCATCGTGATCTGGCTCCGTGTGAGCTACCCGCGGCTCCGCGAGGACCAGCTGCAGAAGCTGGCCTGGACGACGCTCGTGCCGCTCGCGCTCGCCCAGATCGCCCTCACCGGCATCGTCAAGGTGGTGATCGAGTAACCATGCCTCCCATCCCTGGCTCCGGCCTCGCCAAGGGCCTGGCGGTCACCCTCCGCACGCTGACGAAGAAGACCGTCACCGCGCAGTACCCCGACGTGCAGCCCGAACTGCCGCCCCGCACCCGCGGCGTCATCGGCCTGTTCGAGGAGAACTGCACGGTCTGCATGCTCTGCGCCCGCGAGTGCCCCGACTGGTGCATCTACATCGACTCCCACAAGGAGACGGTGCCGGCCGCCGTGCCGGGCGGCCGTGAGCGCAGCCGCAATGTCCTCGACCGGTTCGCGATCGACTTCTCGCTCTGCATGTACTGCGGTATCTGCATCGAGGTGTGTCCTTTCGACGCGCTGTTCTGGTCGCCGGAGTTCGAGTACGCCGAGACCGACATCCGCGACCTCACCCACGAGCGGGACAAGCTCCGCGAGTGGATGTGGACGGTCCCGGAGCCGCCCGCCCTCGACCCGGGCGCGGAGGAGCCGAAGGAACTCGCCGCCGCCCGCAAGACGGCCGACAAGCTCGCCGCCGCGCAGGAGGCCGCCGCGCAGGAGGCCGCCGCGCAGGAGGCCGCCGCGCAGGAGGCCGCGGCGCAGCAGGCCGCAGGCCCCGAGGCCGGCCAGGAGACGGGCCAGGACGGCACCACCGACACGCACGGCGAGGGAGGCACCGCATGACGCCCGCCATGGCGCCCGCCGCGACCCTCGCCGCCAACGGCTTCCTCTCGCCCACCGGAGCGGAGATCGCGTTCCTCCTCTTCGGCGTCGTAACCCTCGGGGCCGCCGTGGTGACGGTCACCTCCCGCCAGCTGGTGCACGCCGCCCTCTGGCTGGTCGTAGCCCTCGGCGGCGTCGCCGTCGAGTACCTGCTCCTCACGGCGGAGTTCATCGCCTGGGTCCAGGTCCTGATCTACGTCGGTTCCGTCGTCGTCCTCCTCCTCTTCGGTCTGATGCTCACCAGGGCACCCATCGGCCGCTCCCCGGACGCCGACTCGGGCAACCGCCCCGCCGCCCTCGTCGTGGCCCTCGCCGCCGCGGCCGCCCTCGTCTGGGTGGTCGTCGATGCCTTCCGCACCACCTGGATCGACCTCGACGGCCCGGCCCAGGGCTCCACCCGGGTGACCGGCGAGATGCTCTTCCAGAACTGGGTGCTCCCGTTCGAAGCGCTCTCCGTCCTCCTCCTCGCCGCGCTCGTCGGCGCGATCGTCATCTCCCGACGGGACAGCAGCGACCAGGAGGGCAAGCGCTGATGCACCTCGCCTACCCCGCCGTTCTCGCCGTGCTGCTCTTCTGCACCGGCCTCTACGGCGTCCTCGCCCGTCGCAACGCGATCCTTGTCCTGATGTCCGTCGAGCTGATGCTCAACGCCGTCAACCTCAACCTGGTCGCCTTCGACGTCTGGCTCCGCGACACCCTGCACGCGGGCCAGGCCCTGACCCTCTTCGTCATCGCCGTCGCCGCCGCCGAGATCGGCATCGGTCTGGCGATCGTGCTGATGGTCTACCGCAACCGCGGCACCGCCGACATCGACCGGCTCCGCGACAACGCCGAGACCCCGGGCGCCGACGAGGGCGCCCACGAGCAGACCGGCAAGAAGGCTGAGGCCACCGCGTGACGACCACGACCCTCGCCGTTCTCGTCCCCCTCCTTCCGTTCCTGGGCGCGGCCGCCGGCCTCCTCGTCGGCCGCACCGCACCCGGCTTCGTACGCCCCCTGGCCGTCCTGCCGACCCTCGCCGCGCTCGTCATCGCCATCCTGGTCGCCGTACGCCAGGGCGGTGGGAAGGCCATCGACGCCGCCACCCAGCTCACCCCGACCGGCTCGGTCCCGATCGAGCTGGCCCTGCACCTCGACGGGTTCGCCGTCCTCACGGCCGTCCTCGTCGGCGTCGTCGCGTCCTGCGTGCAGATCTACTCCACCGGCTATCTGCGCGACGACCCCCGCTACCCCTCGTACGCGGCGCTCGTGTCGCTCTTCACCTCCGCGATGCTGCTCGTCGTCTACTCGGGCGACCTGATGGTGCTGCTGGTCGGCTGGGAGATCATGGGCATCTGCTCGTACTTCCTCGTCGGTCACTACTGGGAGACCCCCGAGGCACGGGCCGCCTCCCTCAAGGCGTTCCTCGTCACCAAGCTCGGCGACGTCCCGTTCCTCATCGGCCTGTTCGCCCTGGCCGCCGACGCCGGCACGTTCCGGATCACCGGGATCCTCGGCTCCGTCGCCGCCGGCGGCATCGACCACCCCACACTCGTGGCGCTGCTGCTCCTCGCCGGTGTCGCCGGCAAGTCGGCCCAGTTCCCCCTGCACACCTGGCTCCCCGACGCGATGGCCGGCCCCACGCCGGTCTCCGCGCTCATCCACGCCGCGACGATGGTCGCCGCCGGTGTCTACTTCGTCGCGCGTCTCCTCCCCGTCTTCGCGGCCTCCGCGGCCGCCATGACCGTCCTCGCCGTGATGGCCGCGCTCACCATGGTCGGCTCGGCCCTCGCCGCGCTCGCCCAGGACGACATCAAGCGCGTCCTCGCCTACTCGACCATCGGGCAGCTCGGCTACATGTCCGGTGCCCTGGCCGTCGGCGACCGCGGCGCCGCCGTCTTCCACCTCCTCTCGCACGGCGCGTTCAAGGCCCTGCTCTTCCTCGCCGCCGGTGTGATCATCCACGCCGCCGGCACCAACTCGCTCGCCGCCATGTCCCGCATGAGCGGCCTCGCACGGCGTGTCCCCGACGCGTACTGGACGATGACGATCGCCCTCCTCGCGCTGGCCGCGATCCCGCCGTTCGCGGGCTTCTTCTCCAAGGAGGCGGTCCTCGTCGCCGCCGAGCACACCGCCCTCGGCGACCGGGACGTCGCCCCGGCCGGGGCCGGCTGGATCGTCTTTGTCGCCGGTCTGCTCACCGCCCTCCTCACCGCCGCCTACGCGACCCGCCTGTGGCTGCTCGCCTTCCGCGGCAAGGGCGCCGAAGCTCCCGACCACGGCAGGCAGCCCGTCGTCATGAACGCCGTCCTCTGGGTGCTCGCGATCCCCTCCCTCGCCTTCGGCCTGACCGTCACCTCCCTCGACGACTGGTTCGACGGCAACGCCCTCACCCCGACCACTACCACCGCGGTCCTCGGCACGGGAATCGCCCTCGTCGGCGGCCTCATCACCTATGCGGCCTGGCGCCGGGGCACCGCCCTCGCCCCGCGCGTCCCGATCGGCGCGGTCGCGGCCCACCCCGAGGCCGAACCCGCCGTCTCCGAAGCCGAGGCCATCGCCACCCACACGCCTGCCTACGGCTCCATCGCGTCGGCCCCCGACCCCGCCGACCCGGGGCGCCTGCTGCTCGGCCCGCTGCACCGGCACGCGGCCGCCGGCTTCCACATCGACGCCGTCTACACCGCCCTGTTCGTACGCCCCGTCCGGGCGGCGGCCTCACTGGTCCGCTTCCTGGACCGTGAGGTCGTCGACACCTACGTACGCGGAGCGGGCGCCACGACCGGTCTGCTCGGAGCGGCGGTGCGGCGAGCCCAGACCGGCAACGTGCAGACGTACCTCAGCGTCCTGCTCGCCGGTTCCGTCGTCCTGGCGGTCGCCGCCGTACTCGTCGCCGCCGGAGCGTGAGCCGTGATCGATATCAGCGAATCCGTGATGCAGTTCCTTCTCGCGTTCATCGTCGCCGGCCCGCTCATCGGCGCCGCCGCGGCTCTCCTCCCGGCCCCGCCGGGGCTGAAGGGGAAGTCTCCCGACCAGGCCGTGCTCCGCCACGGCGTGATCGTCACCGGCACGGTCCTCGCGGCCGCGATCGTCCTCACGCTCGGCTTCGACCACCGCCGGCCGTCGAGGATGCAGGCCACGACGGACATCAGCTGGATCAAGGCACTCGACGTGCGGCTCCACCTCGGTGTCGACGGCATCTCGCTCCCCCTCCTGGTCCTGACCGCGCTGCTGACCTTCCTCTGCGCGCTCTACAGCTACTTCAAGATGCCGTCGGGGCCGTCCCCGAAGGCCTTCGTCGCGCTGCTCCTCGTCCTCGAGGCCGGCACGCTCGCGACCTTCGCCGTCCTCGACCTGATGCTGTTCTTCCTCGCCTTCGAGATGGTGCTCATCCCGATGTACTTCCTCATCGCCCGCTGGGGCGGCGAGGGACGGCAGGGCGCCGCCTGGAAGTTCATCCTCTTCACCCTCCTCGGCTCGGTCGTCATGCTGCTCGGCCTGCTCCTCGTCGGGCTGAAGGCGGGCACGTTCGACATGGTGGCACTCGCCACTGACAACGGCCGCGACCTCAGCACATCACTGCAGGTCATCGCCGTTCTCGCGATCGGTGTCGGCCTCGCCGTGAAGACCCCGATGTGGCCGCTGCACAGCTGGCTGCCGGACGCCCACACCGCCGCGCCCACGGTCGGCTCGGTCCTCCTCGCCGGGGTCCTGCTGAAGATGGGCACGTATGGGTTCGTCCGGATCGTCCTGCCGATCACGCCCGACGGCATGCACGTGTTCGCCCCGTACCTCGCGGCCTTCGCCGTCGCCGGGATCATCTACGGATCGCTCGCCTGCCTCGCCCTCGCGCGGAGCGGAGCCAAGGGCGACCTGAAGCGGCTCATCGCCTACTCGTCCGTCGGCCACATGGGCTTCGTACTCCTCGGCATCGCCACCATGACGCCGACGGGCGTCAACGGCGCGCTCTTCGCGAACATCGCCCACGGCCTCATCACCGGCCTCCTCTTCTTCCTCGTCGGCGCGGTGAAGGACCGCTACGGAACCGCCGACCTCGACACCCTCGCCGGGGCCACCGGCGCCGCCCTGTACGGCCGCGCCCCGCGTCTCGGCGGCCTGCTCGCCTTCGGCGCCGTCGCCTCCCTCGGGCTGCCGGGCCTCGCCGGGTTCTGGGGCGAGATGCTCGCCATGTTCGGAGCGTTCGACCCCGCCCCGGGCCTCAGCCGCCCCGCCTTCCTCACCTTCATGGCCGTCGCGGGCTTCGGAACGCTGCTCACCGCCGCGTACCTGCTCGTCGTCGTGCGCCGCGTCTGCATGGGCGCGAAGCCCGCCGCCGACCAGCCGCCGCTCGCCGACATCCAGGGATACGAGTTCGCCGCCTGGACGCCGCTGGTCGCCCTCACCGTTCTCGCCGGACTCTGGCCCGCGGTCCTCCTCGGCCTCACCGACCCGGCCGTGCAGCAGCTTCTCGCAGGAGGCAAGTCGTGACCGCCGCAGCCGTGACCGCCGCAGCCGTGACCGCCGCAGCCGTGACCGGCGCCGCGCGCCCCGCCGCCGACCACACGGCCCTGGCGGCACCCGGGGGCGGCGACCTCGTCCAGGCCGTCGACTGGGCCGCCATCGCCCCGCCGACCATCGTCGCCGTCGTCGGCCTGGTCGTCCTCGTCGCCGACCTGTTCGTACCCCGGGCGCGCAAGCAGGACCTGGCCTGGGTGGCGACAGCGGGCCTCGCCCTCGCGCTCCTCGCCCTAGTGCCGCTGCGCGCCGGCGACCGCTCCACCTTCTGTCTGACCCGGGAACCCGGCGCCTGCAGCTACACCGCCGACCACTTCACCCTGGTCATCCAGTTCCTGGTGCTCGGCGGGGCCCTCCTGACGGCGCTCCTCTCCGCGACGGACACCAAGGAGAAGCTCCCCGCGGGGGAGTTCTGGTTCCTGCTGCTGTCCTCCGCGGCCGGCGCGGCCCTGCTGCCCGCCTCCCGCGACCTGGCGACCCTCGTCGTCGCCCTGGAGGTCGCCTCCCTCCCGGCTTTCGCACTCGTCGGCCTCAAGCGCGGCGACCGCATGTCGGGCGAGGCCGCACTGAAGTTCTTCCTCTCCTCCGTCACCGCGACCGCCGTCACCCTGCTCGGCGTCAGCTTCGTATACGCGGCGACGGGCACCCTCCACCTCACCGAGATCGCCCAGCAGCTGGACGACGTCCCGGCGCAGCTCGGCACCCTCGCCAAGGCGGGCGTCGCCCTCACCCTGGTCGGCTTCGCCTTCAAGACGGCGGCCGCGCCCTTCCACTTCTGGGTGCCCGACACCTACGTGGGCGCGCCGCTGCCCGTCGCCGCGTACCTGTCCGTCGTCGGCAAGGCCGTCGGCTTCACCGGCCTCATCCTGGTGACCGTCGTCGCCTTCCCGTCGTACGCCGACGTGTGGGGCCCCGCCCTGGCCGTGCTGGCCGCGCTCACGATGACCGTCGGAAACGTCGCCGCCCTGCGGCAGGTCTCCACGCGCGCGTGGAGCGCGGTACGGCTGCTCGCCTGGTCGTCCGTCGGGCAGGCCGGCTACCTCCTGGTGCCGATCGCCGCCGCCGCGTACTCCAGCGACGACCAGATCGGCGCCACCGTCGCGTACGCCCTGATGTACGCCGTCGTGAACCTGGGCGCCTTCGCGGTCGCCGCCCTCGTCGCCCGTACGCACCCGGCCAACCGGATCTCCGACTACCGGGGCCTCTACGCCACCCGGCCGGTGACCGCGCTCGCCATGGCCTTCTTCCTGCTGTGCCTCGCGGGCCTGCCGCCCGGCATCATCGGACTGTTCGCCAAGGTCGTGGTCTTCTCGGCCGCCGTCGACGCGGGCCTCGGCTGGCTGGCGGTGGTGATGGCCGTCAACGTCGTCGTCGCCCTGTACTACTACCTGCGCTGGACGGCCGTACTGTTCCGCGCCCCCGAGGCAGCGCCCGGGGGCGTCCCCCAGGAGGCCCCCGTAAGGCTCCGGGCACCCGCCCCGCTCACGGCTGCCATCGGCCTGACCGCCGTCGGCGGTGTGCTGCTGTCGGGCTACCCGCAGCTGGTACTCCGCTTCGCCACGACCACGCTCTTCTGACCCGCTCGCCCGCCTCCCCGCCCGCCCCGAACGACAGCTCCAGGAGCAACACCCGTGCTGAACGGCTTCAAGGACTTCATCCTCCGCGGCAACGTCATCTCCATGGCCATCGGTCTGGCCGTCGGTGCCGCGTTCACCGCCGTGGTCACGGCCTTCACCAAGGCGTTCATCACGCCCCTCATCGGCCGGGCGACCGGCTCCGTGGGCGACTTCAGCCAGGCCACGTTCGAGGTCAGCGGCACGGAGTTCCCGTACGGCGTCTTCATCAACGCCGCCCTCGCCTTCGTGATCACTGCGGCGGTCCTGTACTTCCTCGTCGTCGTTCCGATGGCGAAGTTCGAGGGACGCTTCAAGAAGGTCGGCCCCTTCGACATCAAGGCGCAGACCCGCGACTGCCCCCGCTGCTTCTCCGCCGTCCCGGCCGTCGCCACCCGCTGCGCCCACTGCACGAGCGAGATCAAGCCGCTGCCGGAGGCCCTGGAGAAGGCCGGGCTGCCCGCCCAGCGCTGAGTCACCCGTACGGCCCAGCGGCCGCCCCGCGCGCGCAAGGGAACCAGCCCCCTCCGCCTGGCGTTGACCAGTACGGGAGGGTCCACTTGGAAGTGGAGCAACACGAGCGAAGGGTTCCCCTGCCGCACCATTTGGAGGGCGTACCGTGCACCGCCGGCACAACGGGCTCAGGACCGCCGTACTCCTCGGAGGACTGTCCGCGCTCATCATCCTGATCGGCAGCTTCTTCGGACGCACGGGCCTGGTCGTCGCAGTCCTCATCGCCCTCGGCACGAACGCGTACGCATACTGGAACAGCGACAAGCTGGCCCTGCGCGCGATGCGCGCCCGCCCGGTCAGCGAGTTCGAGGCGCCGCAGCTGTACCGGATGGTGCGCGAACTCTCCACGGAGGCCCGCCAGCCGATGCCGCGCCTCTACATCTCCCCGACCCAGGCACCGAACGCCTTCGCGACGGGACGCAACCCGCGCAATGCCGCCGTGTGTTGCACCGAGGGAATCCTGCGGCTCCTCGACGAACGGGAGTTGCGCGGCGTCATCGGTCACGAGCTCAGCCATGTCTACAACCGGGACATCCTGATCTCGTCGGTCGCCGGTGCCCTCGCCTCCGTGATCGTGTTCCTGGTGAACTTCGCCTGGCTGATCCCGATCGGCCGCTCCGACGACGACGAAGGCCCCGGGCTCCTCGGCATGCTCCTGATTCTGATCCTCGGGCCGCTCGCCGCGTCGGTCATCCAGCTGGCGGTCAGCCGGTCCCGGGAGTACGAGGCGGACGCGTCGGGCGCCCGGCTCACAGGTGACCCGCTTGCCCTCGCGAGCGCCCTCCGCAAGCTGGAGGCCGGCACACAGCGGCTCCCGCTGCCGCCCGAGCCCCGGATCGAGACCGCGAGTCACATGATGATCGCCAACCCGTTCCGGCCCGGCCAGGGCATGTCACGTATGTTCTCCACCCACCCGCCGATGGCGGAACGAATCGCCCGGCTCGAGCAGATGGCAGGCCACCACCCGTGAAGACGATCCTCAACATCATCTGGCTGGTACTGAGCGGCTTCTGGCTCTTCCTCGGCTATCTGGCCGCGGGCCTGCTGCTGTGCATCACAATCATCGGCATCCCGTTCGGCCTGGCCGCTTTCCGCGTCGGTGTGTACGCGCTCTGGCCCTTCGGCCGCACGGTCGTCGACCGGCGCGACGCGGGCGCGCCCTCCTGCCTCGGGAACGTGCTGTGGCTGCTCCTGGCGGGCTGGTGGCTCGCGCTCGGCCACATCGCCACAGGCATCGCCCTGTGCGTCACGATCATCGGCATCCCGCTGGGCATCGCGAACTTCAAGCTGATCCCGGTCTCGCTGCTGCCGCTCGGCAAGGAGATCGTGCCGAGCGACCAGGGCTTCGCGACAACCCGCTGGTAGCACGTCGGCATCCCGGTTATCCACAGCCCGGGCGGACTGTCGGTGCCGTGGTCCACCATGTAGCCCATGACCGACTACGCAGAGTTGCTGGACCGCCTCGCGTCCGCCGTGGGCGACGTCCACCCCTGGACCGGCGAGCCCGTGCCCGAGCCTTGCACCGCGGACGGCATCGCGGCAGCGGAGAGCACTCTCGGCTTCCCGCTGCCGCCGCTGCTGGCCTCCCTCCACACCCGTATCGCGGACGGCGGGTTCGGCCCGGACTACGGCCTGCTGCCGCTGCGGGAAGCCGTCGCGCGGTACGGCGCCCAGCGCCGGGGCGGCGCGGACGGGGGTGAGGACTGGCCGTGGCCGGAAGGTGTGGTGCCGACAGCCGACCTCGGCTGCGCCATGCTCGCCTGCGTCGACTTCCGCAGCGAAGAGGCCAGGGTGCTGCTGTTCGAGCCCAACCCCGGCGAAGCCGACCTCGCCTGGTGCGTCCTCGCGCCGAGCCTCAGCGCATGGCTCACGGCCTGGCTCGACGGCACCGGCTGGTTCGGCGACGAGGAGTTCGTCGACGACCTGGCCCCGTGGCCGGACTACCGCGCCCGCGCGGCCGCCCACATATGAACGCCTGGACCTGAGCGCCCCGACAGGACCGCCAGGACGTGAAGGCGGCCACTCGACCGTCGGCACCTGACCGCCGGCCGTGACCGTCGGCACCTGACCGTCGGCCGTGACCGTCGGCCGGTCTGCGGGACGTGACGGCCCGGCAGGCCGGCCAGCCTAGTCGTCCCGCCCGGGCGCGCCCCGCACCGCGTACAGCACCGCTCCCGCCGCCAGCACGGCCGCGCCCGCCAGCACCGACGCCAGCGGCAGGGAGAACGCCAGTGTCAGGCAGCCGACGAGGCCGCCCGCCGCCAGGAGGCGGACCGACGACAGCTTGGAGACGAGCGTCCAGGCCGAGGCGTTGGCGATCGCGTAGTAGACCAGCACACCGAACGACGAGAAGCCGATCGCGCCCCGGAGATCCGCGGTCGCCGCCACCACCGCGACGACCACGCCCACCGCCAGCTCCGCGTGGTGCGGCACCTGGAAGCGGGGGTGGACGGCGGCGAGCGTACGGGGCAGATGGCCGTCCCGTGCCATCGCCAGCGTCGTACGGGACACCCCGAGGATCAGCGCCAGCAGCGACCCGAGGGCGGCCACCGCCGCTCCCACCCGCACCACCGGGCCCATCCAGTCGACGCCCGCCGCCCGCACCGCGTCCGCGAGGGGCGCCGCAGACTCGCCGAGGGCGCGAGCACCCAGCACCGAAAGGACGGAGACCGCCACGCACACATAGACCACCAGCGCGATGCCCAGCGCCAGCGGGATCGCCCGCGGAATCGTCCGCTCCGGGTCTTTGACCTCCTCTCCGAGCGTCGCGATCCGGGCGTACCCGGCGAACGCGAAGAAGAGCAAGCCGCCCGCCTGCAGCACCCCGCCGACCGACGCGTCGCCGCCCACCTCCAGCCGCCCGAAGTCCACCGCGCCCGACCCGAGAGAGGAGACCACCACGGCAGCCAGCACCGCCAGCACCACGGCCACGATCAGTCGGGTCGTCAGCGCCGACTTCTGAACACCGCCGTAGTTCACGGCCGTCAGCGCCACCACGGCGGCCACCGCGACCGCGTGCGCCTGCCCGGGCCATACGTACGACCCGACCGTCAGCGCCATCGCCGCGCACGACGCCGTCTTACCGACCACGAACGCCCAGCCCGCCAGGTAACCCCAGAAAGGACCCAGCCGCTCGCGCCCGTACACATAGGTGCCGCCCGACGCCGGATAGCACGCGGCGAGCCGCGCCGACGCCATCGCGTTGCAGTACGCGACCGCCCCGGCCAGCGCCAACCCGACCAACAGCCCGGTTCCTGCGGCCCCGGCGGCCGGACCCAGCGCCGCGAAGATGCCGGCGCCGACCATCGACCCCAAGCCGATCACGACCGCATCGAAGACTCCCAGCGACCGCCGCAGTGTCTGTGCCATGCGCCGCACCCTACTGACCTGCGCAACCGCTCACCCCGCCGGAGGCGTCCTCCGGGACACACGCACCCCGCACGACCCGCGTGAACAGCCCAACGGAAGGAACAACGGCATGACCATCATCGGCTGGATCGTCCTCGGCCTGCTCGCCGGCGTCATAGCCAAGATCCTGCTGCCGGGCCGCGACCCGGGCGGGCCGATCGGCACGACGCTCATCGGCATCGCCGGCGCGTTCACCGGCGGCTGGCTGTCCGCCCGCTTCCTGGACCGGCCGATCAGCAACGACTTCTACGACGGCGCGACCTGGCTGGCGGCCATAGGCGGCTCGCTGGTCCTGCTGATCGCGTACCGGATCCTGTTCGGCCACTCCCGGTCCCGCTAGGCGCCGCGCGGCAGCCCCGTCTCTCGCAGGGTGATGTTCAGCCGCCCCGTCCGCAGGCCCACCGCCGGATCGCCGGTGCCCGGGTACACCTTCGGCACCCCGTGGTACGCGAACCGCGCAGGACCGCCGAAGACGAACAAGTCACCGGACTCCAGGCGGACATCGGCGTACGGCCGCCCCCGCCCCTCCGTGTTCCCGAACCGGAAGAGGCAGCTGTCGCCGATGCTCAAGGACACCACCGGCGCCGCGGAACGCTCCTCCCGGTCCTGGTGCATGCCCATGCGCGCGTCGCCGTCATAGAAGTTGATCAGCGCGGCGTCCGGCCCGTACGGAGCGCTGCCGTCCCCGTAGGCCGCTGCCACCGCGTCCCTGCCCAGCTCGGCGAGCCAGTCGGGGAAGGCCGCCACCCGCGCCCCGTTCACATCGTCCGCCGTCCGGGAGTACCGGTACGGCTGCCAGTGCCAGCCCAGGCACACCGTCCGTACGGACATCACGCCGCCACCCGGCAGCGCGGTGTGCCGGATCGTCACCGGCCCGCGCGCCCACTCCCGGCACGCCTCGACCAGTTCCCGCTGCCGCTCCATGGACAGCCACCCGGGCACGTGCACCGCACCCGGCGCCACCTCGGCCGGTCCCCCGTTCAGGGAGAACAATCCGTCCGTCACCCTGCGAGCGCACCCTCCAGGCCGAGCAGCAGCTGCTTGCGCTCCGGCCCGGCCGCGTACCCGCGCAGCGAACCGTCCGCCCCGATCACCCGGTGACAGGGCCGTACGACCAGCAGCGGATTGCGCCCGATGGCCGTGCCCACGGCCCGTACGCCCGCGCCGGAGACACCGACGCGCGCCGCGATCTCCCCGTAGGAGGCGGTGGCGCCGTACGGAATCTCCTCCAGGGCGCTCCAGACACGCCGCTGGAACTCGGTCCCCGCCCCGGAGCCGGCCAACGGAACGTCGAACCGGGTGAGCCGCCCCGCGAAGTACGCCCGCAACTGCCCGGCGACCGTCTCGAACGCCTCCGGCGCGTGCCGCCACCCCTCCTGGACGGTGACCGCGCCCTTCTGCTCCGGCAGGGACAGCGAGGCCAGCGCCGCGGAGCCGTCCGAGATCTCCTCGCCCACCAGCAGCATGGCGCCCAACGGCCCTTCGACACACGCGTACACAGTCATGGTCGGTCCTTTCCTCCCCCGCCAGTCTGGACCGCGCGGCCGCCCCGCCGCTGGCGGAATTCCGACATGACGTCGCGGCCACGGGGCGGGGGCGGACCGGCCACCGGCCGTGTCCTCCCCCGCCCCGCCCGCAGCGCGACCAACCTCAGCGGTAGTTCACAAACTGCAGTGCGAAGTCGAAGTCCTGCCCCTTCAGCAACGCGATCACGGCCTGCAGATCGTCCCGGCTCTTCGAGCTGACCCGCAGCTCGTCGCCCTGCACCTGCGCCTTGACGCCCTTGGGACCCTCATCACGGATGATCTTCGCCACCTTCTTGGCGTTGTCCTGGGAGATGCCCTCCTGGATCGTGGCGAAGATCTTGTACTCCTTGCCGGACAGCTGCGGCTCGCCCGTTTCCAGCGACTTCAGCGAGATGCCCCGCTTGATCAGCTTGGACTCGAAGACGTCGAGGATCGCCTTGACCCGGTCCTCGGAGTTGGCCTGCATCAGGATCTTCTCGCCGGACCAGGAGATCGACGCCCCGACGTTCTTGAAGTCGTAGCGCTGGGAGATCTCCTTCGCCGCCTGGTTGAGGGCGTTGTCGACCTCCTGCCGCTCGACCTTCGAGACGATGTCGAAACTGGAGTCGGCCATGTGCTGTGGCTCCTTGTATCGGGGGCTCAAGAATGCGGCGGCCCTGCGCCGACCGCCACGCCAAGCCTAGCCACCCACCCAGCCCCGAGCGCTGATCAAATCCGGTGGCGGACCACCCCGGGGGATCAGGTATTGTTTACGTCGTTGCCAGGGGGCACCGCCGAAAGGGGGCGCCCAGAGGCGACATCCCATGGCGGTGTGCCCGAGTGGCCAATGGGAGCGGACTGTAAATCCGTCGGCTTAGCCTACCCAGGTTCGAATCCTGGCGCCGCCACGCCAAAGAAACGGCCCCTGACCAGCAGGTTTGCTGATCAGGGGCCGTTCTGGTGTGCGCGCCCGAAGGGCCAGACTGTCTCACCGTGCCTCGGTCCGTCACGCTCTCTATCAGCGTGTCTGGACGGGCCGTGGACGGGATTCCCCGCGCCTACCTGGGCTTACGGCCGGAGCCGTGGCTCAGGGCGTGGCCGCGTCACCAGTGCGGTGCTGGTTGAGCCGCGCGGAGATCTTGGCGTTGGCCGCTTCGTCGCCACCCTTCACGAACTTCGCGTACACCCGGAAGAGCACGGCCGTACTGTGGCCGGCGCGCTGGGCGACAAGCTGGGGCTCCACCCCGGAACTGAGCCAGGTGGACACGGCCGCGTGGCGAAGATCATATGGCCGCTTGGCGAGCTTGGTCGCCCGCTCGGCGGGGGACAGGACGTCTTCCCGCGCGCGGGCCCAGACCTCTCCGTAGCCGCTCTCCTGGACCATGCCGCCGCGCGCCGTGCGGAAGAGCCGCCCGTCGTCGGCCGCGCCGTACCGGGTGACGTGCCAGCGGAGCATGGCCACCAGCTCCGGCGGTATCGGAACGTAGCGAACCGTCCTCCGGGCGCGGTGCTTGAGTCCCCGGCGGTCGTGCGCCTCACCGGTGTCGGTCCAGGAGCTCCCGGAACGCGCCCGGCTCTCCCGGAGTCGGATCAGACCCCAGCCACGTCGGGGAAGTTCGCAGTCCTGAAGACGGAGCCCCACCAACTCGCCGGGGCGTGCGGCTGAGTAGTAGATGCACCCGAAGAACGCCTCCAGGTGCCTGCCACGGTCGCCCTGCTTCCGCACGGCAGCGAGGAGCGCGGCGGCCTGCACGGGATCCGGCACGGCTTCCGGGTCCACCTCCTCCTCCACCTTCTCCGGCGCCTTCCAGCGGACGGCCGGGAGCGGGTTCTCCGCGAGCAGCTCGGCGTCGACGGCGAAGCCGAGGGCTTGGTGGAAGATGGCCCGCTTCCTTGCGATGACCGACCCGGAGGACGTCTTGCCGTCGAGTCGCCGAGAGCACGCATCCAGGGCCTTGCGTACGAGCATCCGATCGGAGAGGGCGGACGTGGCCACGGACTTCCGCTCCACCCACGCGAGCATGGCGGCCACATCGCCCGGCGGCTCCTCCTTCCACTTGTTCACGTTGAAGCCCCACGTGTAGAGCGCGCGCCGCACGACCTTGTGGTCCGCCATGCCCTTGGTGTCCCTCACCAGGGCGAGGGTCACGGTCGCCATGGCCTCAGCGAGGTTCCGCCGTGTGGACGCGGGGGAGTGGTCCCACTTCATCTCCACGTAGTTCCTGGCGTGCTGGTACCAGGAGATGTCCTTCGCTTTCTGGACCATCGACTTCGGCAGGCCGCTGTCGACGTCCCACGGCTCGCCGTCGCGGGCCGCCGTGATGAACTGCGCGCGGCGGCTCTCCGCGAGCCCCATCGTCAGGAAGGACTCGGAGTGGGGCCGGGCGCCCACCTGCCACCGAAGCTGGTACGGCTTGCGGTAGGGACGCTTGCGGATGCTCCAGATCCGCACGGTGTAGCTCCACTCGGTCACACGGTCTCCAGTTCGTTCAGGAAGGCGTCCAGGGCGCTGCGGCGGATGCGCAGGTGCCCGTTGGGAAGGCGCTTGACCTCCGGGCCGTAGCCGCGGTTGCGCCAGCGGTACCAGGTCGCGCGGGTGATGCCGATCTCCTCAAGAACCGCCGTCAGCGGCAGCCACTCGTCGGCCTGGGGCCGACGGCGGCGGGTCGGGGACGTCATCGGAGGGCCTCCTTCTGGTTCACCGGGGGACGGGGGTGCGCCGCAGAAACCGCAGAATCCGCAGAAACCTGCGAAACCGGGGTCTGACCTGCGGTGTTGGGGGTGCGGGGGTGGTCGCCGCAAAAATCGGCGGAATCGCCGCAGAAATAGGCGCCGTGTCCCGGGGCGGGGCGCCGTCGCGGCGAGACCGGGATTTGTGCGGGACTTCTGCGGGTTTTTGCGGCGGGCGGGCCGAGGGGACGTCGTCGCAGGTGAGCGGGAGTGCTCGGGGGTTTCTGCGGATTCTGCGGTTTGTGCGGCGAGGGGCCCGTGTGCGAGCGGATGCGGGCCCTCATGCCTTGGCTCCGCGGACGCTCGGGTGGACGAGGTAGCGGGGCGCCGGCGGGCGACCTCGCTTCCCGGTGCGGGGCGGGGTCTCGCTTCGGATGTAGCCGTGCTCCTCCAGGACGGCGACCACCGGCTCCAGGTCGGCGATGGTTGGGAACTCGGAGCGGGAGAGCTTGGCGAACAGGTCGCGGCGGCTGACGCTCTGCCAGCCGTTGTCCTCCAGCACGGACAGGAGCGAGCGGGCACGGGCCAGGGCGGCATCGGCGCCCATCAGGTCGAAGACCGTCAGGGCGTGGGCGGCGAAGTAGTCGGCCAGTTCGATCGCGGCGCGCATCGTCGCCTCGCTGATGGGCGTGTTGTTACCGCCGTCGATGTGTTCGGCGAGGTGGATCAACCCGGCGATGCGGACGGCGGAGCCGATGAGCTTGCCCGCCCACTTCCCGATGTGTCCCAGACGGCCGCCCTTCGCGCGGAGCTGGGGCTCGACCCGCTGCTCGTACGCCTTGAGCATGGCGTGGGCCTCGGCGCCCACCTGGACGACGAGGGGATCGGTCCAGTCCGCGAGCCGCAGGGTGAGCGCGTACACGTTGCGTTCGTACGCGGCTGCCACGGTGGCGGGGACGGGGTCCGGGTCGATCTTGCGATAGCCGACGAGGGACTCCGGCAGGCAGTACAGGAAACGGGCGAGCAGGCCGCGTCCGTCGAAGCCGCGGTTCTTGCCGATGTCCTCCAGGACGCTGGGCTGGACCGCGAGGCCCATGGTCAGGGCGGGAGCCTCGATGAACTCCTGGCGGCTGCGGCGGTCGACGCGGAGGCGGTCTCCGGCGTGGCCCTTGAGGAAGACCTCCATGTTGGGAACGCCGGAGTAGCGGCCGGCGATGATGTCGAAGATGCCGCCCTCGGCGGACATGACGGCGAGCCTGCCGCCCTGCTCGGAGAGCAGCGTGGTGACCGTTTCCGGCGTCGCGTCGTCGGCCAGCAGCCGCGGGCGCGGCGGCACGCTCAGGGACTCGGCGGTCTGAGCGAGACCGATGGCATCGGCCACCAGGTTGTCCCGCTCCGGCCCGTCCGCCTTGGCAGCCTGCGCGGCGGCCTTGTCGGCGGCCTCGCGAGCCATGCGCGCGGTGACCTCCGCCTCGACGATCGCCAGGCTTGAGCCCTCCACGAGGGCGTTCTCCGCCTCGTACAGCGGCGCCGTCATCGCGGCGAACACGGCGGACTTGCGGTTCGCGGGCCCGAGTGCGACGACGACGAACAGGTTGGTGGGCTCGCGCCATCGCCCGCGCACGTGGACCACGGCCCGGCCGCCGGCCGCCGTGGCGAGGACCGACAGCGCCAGAGCGCCCGCCAGGTCCGGCGGCGTCTGAGTCTCCTCAGCGAGAGCCGCGACGAAGTCGGCGACCCACCTGGGCAGGGCGTGGACGGGGAACGACGGAAGCTTGGGCTGCCGGTCGAGTGGGATCGGCTCCGGCCAGGCGTCGGGCACGGCCGTGGTGCCCAGCGCGAGGGCCTCGCGGAGGTCCTCCTCGGTCGCCTCGGGCGACATGCCCGCCTGGATGATGCGGGTGCCCACCTCGATGCTCTGGCGGCGTCGGGCGAGGCCGTGCACGATCTCGGCGTAGTACGCGGCGTTGGCCGTGGAGGGTACGGCCTGGACGAGGGCGTGGAGGTAGGGCCTGCCGCCCGCTCGGCTCAGGTCGCCGGTCTGTTCGAGGTAGTGGCCGAGGGTGATCGGATCCACGGGCATGCCCTGGGAGTGCAGGGCGAGGACCGCTCGGTGGATCGTCTCGTGCGCGGGGAGGTAGTGGTCGGCCGGGTCCATCACGTCGTTGACTTCGGCGGTCACACCCGGGGCGAGCATGAGCGCGCCGACCACGGCCTGTTCGGCCTCGCGGTCGTGCGGCGGAACGTGCTCCACCCCCGTGGGTGCGCTGTGCAGTGGCACCACGGTGCCGTACTGCTCAAGCGCGAGGTCAGGTGTCATGCTGGAGATCTCCTGTTCTGTCTGCTGATGGGCAGGGAGAACCGCGGCGGCGGGCGACCTTGGTGGGGAGTCCCGCCGCCGCGGTGTTGCTACTGGTTCTTGATCCAGTGGGCGTACTGCTGGCGGACGTAGGCGCGCGGGTCGTGCGCGGTGGTGGCGCGGTCCAGCTCGATGAGGCGGGCGGCGGCCTGCTGGGCGACGTCGCTGGCGTCGCTCCTGGTGTCCTCGGTCTCGTTCTGGAGGGCGATGCGGTCCAGGAGGGCGGCCTTGCGGAGCCAGAATTCGCGGCCGAGGAGGGCGAAGGTGGGGCGGCCGATGGACTCTTCGGCGACCCATCCGATCTCGCTGATGGTGCTCGGCGCGAGGGCGTATGCCTCCTCCGGCGTGGGCCACTCGTCCTCGGGGCGGTGGTCGGCGGTGATGTAGAGGCGGGTGCGCTGGCCGTCGCGGGTGGGGTGCTGGCGGACCGGGCCGGTGGTGAAGGTGTCCTCCAGGGTCTTGGTGATGTGGTCGGTGTCGGTGGGGTCGCAGATGACGCGGATCTCGAACATGGGGTCAGTTCTCCTTGGTGTTCTCGATGGCGGGGATCTCGGGGAGTCCGGCGTGGGTGAGTGCGGTGGGGTTGAAGCCG
The DNA here is from genome assembly GCF_008271805.1 of Streptomyces sp. TRM49041. Lineage (GTDB taxonomy): Bacteria > Actinomycetota > Actinomycetes > Streptomycetales > Streptomycetaceae > Streptomyces. The sequence continues at coordinate 44,726 of NZ_VSRY01000102.1, read as the reverse complement.
GGCAGGGCGGCGCGGGTGGTGATGGCGGCGGCGAGGGCTTCTGCGTAGGCGGCGCTCTCGCGTGCCACCTGGATCTGCGTCCCGGCGCGCAGGGCTTCGACACGTTCGACGTGGGCCTGCTCCTCGCGCCGCAGCTCGGTGTGGCGGCGGTGGGCGAGGGTGTCGCGGCGGCCGGTGCGCCAGTGCCGGGCGGCCAGCGCGTAGGCGACGGTGGTGGCCAGGGCCCACAGCAGTAGCGGCAGCGACCAGCCGTCCGCGTACCCGGCGACCCCGGCCAGCGCCAGTCCGCCCGCGCTGGCGAACGCGGTCCCGGCGATGGTGCTGTCACCGCGCTGTCCGGCGGAGGCGAACGCGCCGGCCGTGGCGGCTCCGGTGGCGAGGACGACCATGAGGGCGGCGTTGCCGGTGGAGTGTTCGGCGCCGTTGGCGTTCCAGATCCGCCCGAGGATCAGCACCGTGGAGGTGGCGACGGCGGGGGCGGCCTTGGGTGCGGCGTGGGTGAGCCAGTGGCGGTGGGGAAGGGCTTCGTTCACGACTCGGCCCCCGCAACCAGGTCGCTGACGGCGGTCAGGATGGCGGCGGTCAGCTCGTTGATGGGTCCGGACGCTCCGGTGGAGGCGAGGAAGAACCCGAACATCGCGGCGATGAACGCCGAGCCGTAGCCGAGGGTGTTGGAGCGCAGGAGGAAGAACAGGATCAGCCCGAACAGGGCGACGAGGGAGATGGTCACGGCCATGCCGCAACTCCTTCTGTAGCGGTGGGTGTGTTCGTTCAGCGGGTGCCGTTGCGGTAGGTGCGGGCCCAGAGGTTGTAGAGGTGGCGGCCGAGGCGGATGCGGATGCCGTTGCCGTCGCAGCGGCGGCAGTGCTTGCCGCGCTTCGGCCGTCCCTTGCGGGTCTGGGCGAGCTGAAAGCCGAGTCCGTCGCACTTGCGGCAGCGCCCGAACGGGCTGACCGCACACACTCCGATGTAACAGAATGTGACGGCTGTCAGGCAGGTGATAGCGAGCAGGGCAGGGGTCATGAAGGGCCCTCCCAGGCGGTTTCCAGGGGTTTTCGCAGGTGGGCCGCTATCCGCTAGCGGCCTGATCAGAGCTGGTTTGGGGCGCTAGCGGGGCCGCTAACGTTAGCGGGGCTGGGCGCTATCGTTAGCGGCCCCGACCGGTCAGCTCGCGTCCCGCTTTCCGTCACGCTCCGCAATCGTGGTGGTGATGTGTGAGCGGTCGATGCCGCGCCGGTTGACGACCTTTCCGTCCACCCGCCGGCCGACCTGGATGGTCGAGATCCCGTGCGGCTTGAGCGCTGCCGCGAGGGCGTCGGGGTCCCACCCGGCGTACACGTCGGGCCGCAGCGCGGCGAGCCGCGCGACGATGGTCTCCGACCAGCACTTCGGCTCGGCGGCGGGGACGACGGCGAGGATGTCGCGTAGCAGGTCGTACGTGCTGCCCGCGTCTTCCTCCGGGACCTCGCCCAGGGCGTGGCCGGACAGCGTGCCCGCGTCTTCGCGGAGCTTGCGGGCGCGCAGGGCGATCTGGTCGGCGGCGACCGCGTCGGCGAACACGGCCCGCACGATGCGGGCGTCCGCACCCTCGCCGACGAAGTAACAGATGCCCTTGTCAGCCCAGGAGAACATCGTGGCCCGTACGCCGCGCTTGTAGGCGGAGGTGCCCAGCACCATGTCGTTCTCCAGCTGGCCCATGACCTTCATGCACCACCGGGCCGACGCGTTCGCGCTGATCCCGGTCGGCAGGGCCTTCGCATCCGGCCGCTGCGTCGCCAGCAGCAGCACGATGCCGGTAGCGGGCCCGCGCTTGACCAGGTCGGTTGCGATCTCCTCGAACTCGTCCTTGTGCTTCGGGTGCTCGAACAGCACCTGGCACTCGTCCACCCCGATGACGATCGGGTGCAGCCCCAGCGACCGCTTGTCCGCCAACTCGCTGGTCACCTTGGACTCGGGGCAGATGTCGCGCGGGAGGGAGCGGATCACCTTCGTACGGCGGCGCAGCTCCTCGCGCAGGGCGCGGAAGTCGCGCAGGGCGTACTCGATGACCTCGTCATCGTCCCCGGCGCCGTGCCGGTGGGCGACGCGGTCGCCGACCGGGTCCAGGTCGCCGGTGCCCTTCATGTCGTACGTGTGCAGCTCCGCCCGCGGGTCCAAAGCAGCGATGAGGAGCAGCAGGCGGAGGAGGAAGGTCTTGCCCATGCGGGGGATGGCGCCGATGATCCCCGCGATGTACATCAGGGTGACGTTCACCCACCGGCCGCGCTGGTCTGTGCCGAACGCGACGGGCCTGAACAGGTCGACGCTGCCGCTGGTGAGCAGGGGCCACTTGGGCGGTTTGGCCTTGGACATGTCCTGGTCGCCGACCCAGAGCACCAAGTGCCCGGTGTGCTCCTCCGGCACCGCCTCAGGCCACACACATCCCAGCGGGCGACGCAGGCCGGACGCGAGCTTGTCGCGCCGCTCGATCACGTCCGTGACCGTCACCCCGTAGGGCAGATCACCCTCCGCGCGCCATCCCGGGCCGTCGCGGGTGATGGGAGCGGTGAAGGAGAACCCGTCCCGGCCCTTGGACTGAGCCTGGTTGATCGCCGGAATCCCCAGCGCGCCGAGCGCCCGCAGCACGATGTCGGACGTGAGCTTCGGTGCCTTTGTCACCTCCACGGCGCGGGTGACGACCGGGGCGTCCGCACGGCCGCCGGCCGACCCCAGCGCCAGCATGACCGCGCCGACCGAGAGGGCCTGGAGCCACCCGGGCGCCAGGACGTAGAGGGCGAGCGCTGCCCCGACTCCGACGAACAGGGCCACGGTGGCGACCAGGGTGCGCAGCCGGACGCGGCCGTCGCGCTGCCGGGACAGCTTCAGGTACTCGGCCGCGTCCTCCCGGCGGACAGCGGCGAGGCGGACCGGTTCGCTCTCGCGGTCGGCCATCCACCGCAGGGTGCCGCCGACGAACTTTGCGGCGCCGCGTGGCGCCTGGAGGGCGAGGCGTCCGGCGTAGACGGGTGAGCGCAGCGCGTGGTATCCGGCCAGGTGGGCGTAGTGCCCGGCCACCCACGCGGCGGCCGTCTTCAGCTCCTGTGTGGAGCGCAGCCAGTCGGGCACGATCGGCCGCCGCTTCGCCCCCGCAAGTCGGTCCAGCAAGTCGGGCCCGGCAACGTCCGGGCCGTCGACCAACCGGGGCTTGGCCGGGTCGGCCGACCCGTCGCCCGACCCGCCCGGGCCGCAGTCGGTTGTCGGGCCGGTGGCGGAGTCGGCCGACTCGGCGCGAGCCGACCGTGCCTTGTCCAGGTCGACTACCTTCCCGTCCGGGTCGGGCGACGGATCGGCGGACATCTCGGCTTCCAGTCGGTCAAAGAAGTCGTCGTTGTCGTCGCGGTGATTCACTGGTGGTCCTTCCTTGCGAGGGAGGAAAGGACGGGCCCGGCCGACGCTGTAGGAGGTGAGCGGTCGGGCCCGTGCGCTGGATGATGGCCCCTGGAAACGGGCCGGTTACCCCGACTTGGGGGGGGCGTTCTCAAGCGGCGCGCTGTTCGTCGGGGTAGGCGCAGGGGACGCATGCTCCGAGCGATGCCGGGATGACGTATCCGGCGTCCCGGCGGCACTGCGGGCAGGTGCGGCGGGCCAGCATCGCCAGAGCCAGCGCGCCCCACTTCCGTGCGGTCATCGGCCTCACCGGCTGGGCGCGGTCGACGCGGTAGAGGTAGGCCACCAGCATCCCGTCCCGGCGGTGCCGGGAGCGGCGCACCACCTGCGCGGCGACCGGCTGACCTCCGGGCCGAAGACCTTGTGCGCGGAGTTGGCGGCGGGTCGCGTAGCCGTCGGGGGCGAGCTTCCACGGGTAGGTCGGTATCCCCCATGTGGCGCCGGTCGGGTCGTAGCACTTGCCGAACGTCGGCGACATCAGACCGCCACCCCCACCGAACCCTCGGCGTGGGTGCCGCGCCGCCCGGACCGGCGCCCGGCCAGGCTGGCGAACAAGCGGCCCAGCCCGGCCCGGCGGACACCCGCCCGTGCCTGCTTGGCCGCGTACATGGCTTCGTCGGCGCGGCCAAGCAGGGCGGAGAGGTCTTCGCCGGGGAAGTCGGCGGCGCGGACCCATCCGAGGGACACCGTCGTACGAACCTGCGGGTGCCCGTCGTCGGCGGGGCGGGCGAGGACGCTGTGGAGGACGGCGAGCAGGTCGCCGGCGGTGCCGTGGCGGTCGATGACGACGGCGGCGAACTCGTCCCCGCCCAGCCGCCCTGCGACGCCGTCGGTGCCGACGTAGTGGGCGAGGCGGTCGGCGGTCGCCTTCAGCAGCGCGTCCCCGGCGGCGTGGCCGTGGGTGTCGTTGATCTGCTTGAAGTGGTCCACGTCCGCCAGCAGCACCACGGCCCGCTTGTCGCGCAGCAGCTTGGCGGCGCGGCGGGTGAACCCGTCGCGGGTGCGCAGACCCGTGAGCGGGTCGCGGCGGGCGGTACGCAGGTGGCGGCGCAGCCACCACACGTTCACCGACCAACCAGCCGCGACAGGCGCCACGGCGGCCACGGCGGCCAACAGGGTGCTCATGCCGCCACCTCCTCGGCGACGTCCTCGACCGCGTCGTCCGCCTTCGGCCCGTCCTGCTCCGCCCGGTCGGCCGGGGCCTCGACGGGGCGGGGGCGGCGGGTCTGCGCGCGCTCGGCGAGCAGCGCATCCCGCAGGGTGCGGGAACTGGCGGCGGAGCAGCGCAGCGCGGTACGGATGGCCTCAGCGTTGATCGCCGCGTGCTCCCACCCGGCGGTGACCTCCCGGGCCTGAGCGAGCAGCTCATCCGCCGTGCGCTGCTTCGGCGTCTTCGGCTTGCGGGTGCGGCGCCGGGGCGACTTCAGCTTGTCCCCGGCCGGCGGCGCCGACGGGTCGGGGTGCGCGACCGCCTCGTCCTGGTGCAGCTCCGCGGGCGGCTCCTCGTCCTCACTGGCGGGGGCGAATTCGCCAAGCCGGAGCAGGACGCGTTCCCTGCGTGGTGTCTTCGACCGCCACCGCCGGCCATACCGCTCGCGCAGCTCGGCACGGGCCAGCTGGCGTTCCTTCTCCCGGGCGAGGGCGTCGGCGTAGGAGGTGATCTCCCACAGCGTCATCCGCCGCCACAGCGAGAACGTGGACGGGAAGGCCAGCAGCCACCGCGAAGCGCGGATCTTGCCCATCCGCCGTCCGGTCACCGCGCCAATGCGGACGGCGTAGATGTGGGCGCCGATCTCAGAAAACACCACCCACAGCAGCGGCATCGTCCCGTGCGCCACCTTCGCCCACACCCCATGCCCTGCGGCGACGTTCAGGCCGCAGGTGATCAGGGTGAGCGCCCAGGGCACGAACCGGACCCACGCCAAGGCCATGTCCATCCGGATCAGCAGCAGGTTAGCCACGGTGAACACCGGAATCGCCACATCGATACCGACCGGCAGCATCCACGGCTCACCAAACCCCCACCGGGCAGCAGCAGCCGAAACCGCGTCGAACGACGACAACAGCCCCAGCGCCCCAACCCCGGCGGCGGCGATTGCGCCGATACCGGCGAGGCCCATCTCCGGGCGCGTCAGCGGCGGCACCACCGGCCGCTCGTCCAGAACGGTCGTGGCGCTCATGCCGCCGCTCCCTGGGCGTTGCGCGGGCGGCGGTCGGCAGGCCGCGTGAGGGGGACGACGTTGAACAGCTCCGGGGCGAACGCCTCGATCGCTTCCGCGGCGATCCGGCTGACCTCGTCCGGCAGGTTCGGGTTGTCGGCGAGGATGTCGCGCGCCGCGTCCAGCCGCGCCGTGCGCTCCGCGGCGCTCTCGCCCTCCACCCCGAGCCAGAGCTCAACCGGGGTACCAAGGGCCAGTTCCACGAAGTCGTGGGCAGAGACGGCCTCATGGCCGCCGATGTACAAACGCATGGTCTCTCCTGAGACGAAGGAACAGGGAGAAGCCGGGCGGCAGGCGACCTTGGTGGGGAGCCCTGCCAACCAGCACGTGTGCGTCGAGCAAGTCGCGGCTCGGCGAGCGAGCCGCGATGGCCGTACGTCGGTGACGAGTGGCCATGGCCACCGCCGCTGCCTTACGAGCTGCGGCGGGACCAAAACCACTGGTGCATGCACGGTCTGCTTGCCAGGCGCCGTGCGATTCAGTTCTCAAGCGACGAGCGCTTCCTTCAGCCGCAGTGGCCTCCGGGCGCGGGTACTGCGTGTTCGCTCGGCACCGCCGAGTGCAGGCGGGCATTGGCGAGGTGGTTGAGGTTCCGCCGGAACTTCAACTCTGCCTCAGAGTGCACTATGAGGCAGAGTGCGTCAAGTCGTCTCGCCGGACTCGTCGACGCGGGGGTTGGCCATGCCTCTGGCGCTTAGGCACTATGAGGCAGAGGCTATGTAGTCGTCTTCAGGACTTGAGGTGCAGATGATCGAGTGGACCGGCACGCCCGCCTACAAGCAGGTCGCGGAGGACCTGCGCCGGCGGATCGCCGAGGGCGAGTTCGCCCGGACCGGGCAACTGCCGTCCTTGGCGCAGATCCGTGAGCGCTACGACGTGACCGTGACGGTTGCCCGGGACGCGATCCGCCAGCTCAAGACCGACGGACTCGCGGTCAGCCACCAGGGCAAAGGAGCCTTTCTCACCTCCGATTCCGTGACTCTCGTTCGACAGGCGGGACCGGAGAGCGCCATCGCAGAACTGCGGGACGAGATGAGCCGCCTGAAGAGCGAGGTCAACGAGCTTCGTGAACGGGTTGCGGCGCTGGAGGCCGGATAGAACCTGGCGCAGGCCAGCGCCGAGGCGGAGGCCATTGGCGGCACCGCCGCCGGCGTCGACCTCCGCGAGTCTGCTTCCATCACGTCCACCTCCTTCGCTCGCATGGGGGTGCGGTACCTCGACCAGCGTCGATAGGTTGAGAACCGCCTCTGCATCATTTGTAGCGGGCTGAGTTGACGGGGCGACAGACGTGCCATGTGGCTGCCACGAGGCGGCCACATGGGACTCATCGGGGAGGACGGAGTGGGACAGCGGCCGAACGAGTTGACGCCTCACGCGAGCCCACAGCACTACCTCGGCGCCGAGATGCGCGCATGGCGGAATCAGCGCGGCTTATCCCTCGGGAAACTCGGCAGAGCCATCGTCTTCAACAGCAGCTATATGGCGCGCGTGGAGCGTGGGGATCAGGCTGCCTCGGCCGACCTGGTCCGCGCCTACGACGATGCCCTGGGAGCCAGCGGTTCCCTTGTCCGGCTGCACAAGCGGATAGCTGAGGGCGCCAGCCTTGAGGCCCTGCGTGCGGCCCATGTGTCCAATCACGGGACCCATGTGGCCAACACGTCTGTGGCCATGGCTGGCGAGAGCGGCGTTCATGCACCGTCTGAGGAGGGGCTGTCTGTCCCCGTACGAACCGATGACGGAAGGATCATCTTCGTGTCGCTCTCTCGCAGGGCCCTCCTCGGCGCGCTCGGAGCGGGCGCAGCGCTGACTGCCGCCTCCGAGATGCCGGCTACCGCCGCCGCCCAGCGCTCCGCCAGCCGGATGTCGGGGGCCAACCCGATCGAACTTCTCCAGGCGACACGGAGAGTCCTGATCGACAACGACAACCGCTTCGGTCCGGCTCGCGTGATCCCCGTCGTCCAACAGCAGGTCGCAGCCATCAAGGAACTCCGGGCCGATCGGAGCGGAGCCGACCGGCGCCAGCTGCTCCAGCTTCAGACCCAGTACTCCGAGCTTTGCGGATGGCTCTACCAGGATCTCGGAGACTTCCGGGCCGCTCAGCACTGGATGAGGGAAGCGCTCGAAGCCTCCCACATGAGTGGTGACTCAGACCTCACCACGTACATCCTCGCCCGGCGCAGCCAACTCGCTGGGGACATGCGGGACGCCATAGAGGCCGTCGACGTGGCGGACGCGGCGGAGGACCTGGCGGCCCCTCGAAGTCGCCTGGCCGCCGTTGCCGCGACATACGGAGCCCACGGCCACGCACTCCGCAAGGACGCCACGACGACGCAGCGAGCGTACGAGCACGCCTTGGAGCTCCACGCGAGCATGGACCCCGACCCCGGCTCGCCGTGGGGCGTATGGCTCGACAGCGCGTACATCGAGGTGCAGCGAGCACACAGCCTCGCCGTCCTCGGGGACCACCAGGGCGCCGCCGAGGGGTTCCGCCAAGCCATCAGCCGACTGCCCGCCGGCTACCACCGGGACCGGGGCGTGTACCTGGCGCGCCAGGCAGTCGCACTCGCCGAAGCGAGGGAGGTGGAGCAGGCCGTCGTCGTGGGACTCCAGGCCCTGAGCATCGGCGAGGAGACCGGATCGGCGCGCATCTCCCGGGAGCTGGCCCGGCTCGACGAATCCTTCGACCAGTGGCGTACGGTCCCGAGCGTGATCGAGTTCAAGGACGCCATGACCGAAGCCGTCCTCCGCCAAGCCTGACACCGGCCGTACCCAACCAGCGAGCAAGGAGACTTCCCGTGCCCCGTCCTTACGTGCTGCTGAGCGTGGCGACGTCGATCGATGGACACATCGACGACACCAACGCCGAGCGGCTCCTCCTCAGCAACAGCGAGGACTTCGACCGCGTCGACCAGGTCCGCGCCGAATCCGACGCCATCCTGATCGGCGCCAGCACGATGCGCGCCGACAATCCACGGCTCCTCGTTAACAGCGAGGAACGCCGTGCCGCCCGGGTGGCGGCGGGCAAGCCCGCCTACCCGCTCAAGGTCACGGTGTCCGGCAGCGGCGACCTCGACCGCGGCCTGAAGTTCTGGCACCACGGCGGCGACAAGGTCGCCTACACGACGGACGATGGTTACGAGAAGCTCAGCGAGCGTCTGCGCGGCCTGGCTGAGGTCGTGTCCTTGGGCCCCACGGTCGACTTCGGCGCGATGCTGGATGACCTCGGCCGACGAGGAGTCGAGCGCCTGATGGTGGAGGGCGGGGGCCAGATCCACACGGCGTTCCTTTCCCAGGGCCTCGCCGACGAGATCCACCTTGCGATTGCCCCGCTCCTCGTGGGCGACGCGGACGCCCCGCGCTTCCTGAACCCGACCAGCTACCCGGGTGGGTCCACGCGCCGGATGCAGCTCGCAGAGGCGCGCACCATCGGTGACGTCGTCCTCCTCCGCTACCTGCCCAAGCAGGAGAGCGCCGCATGACCCTCACTGGAGACCGAGCCTGGATGGAACGGGCCATTGACCTCTCACGGAAGTGCCCGCCAGCGGAGGGCGCCTTCTCGGTGGGCGCCGTCATTGTGGGCGCCGACGGAGAGGAACTCGCGACCGGCTACTCCCGCGAGACCGATGCCCACGTCCACGCCGAGGAATCGGCCCTGGCCAAGCTCCCTGTGGACGACCCCCGCCTTGTTGGCGCCACCATCTACAGCACCCTGGAGCCCTGCTCCGAGCGTCGTTCTCGCCCCCTCACCTGCACCCAGCTGATCCTCCGCTCCTCAATCCGCCGCGTGGTCATCGCCTGGCGCGAGCCGAGCCTTCTGGTGGCTGACTGCGTGGGCGTTGAGACACTTCTAGCTGAGGGCGCAGAGGTCGTGGAGCTCGAAGATCTGAGCGGCCAGGCGCGCTCGGTGAATGCTCACCTGCTGCGGTAGCACCACTGCGGCCGATAGGTGTCGGTTGCATTCGTTGATGCACGCACGGGGTCCACCTGTCGTCGGCCGCCCTGGCCCAGCTGCCTACAGGATGGTGTCTGGTGCGGCAGCTGACCTCTGGACGCTTTCTATCCCCGGACCGGCCGACCTGCGGACCGGTGTCTCGCCCTCACCCCGCTTTGCCTACGGTGTGACTTCAACCTGCGAACACCTTGCTTGGCGAGGCCCACGAGGTGTCCCCAAGCCCAGTATGCTGAGCCGAGCTTCGGCCGATTCTCCGTCGAACTCCCCTGCCTACTTGGGAGTTCCATGACCCCTGGCCCGACAAGGGGCCAGACGGAGGAAAGGAGGAAGCGGTGGTGACTCCCGACATGGGCAAGCCCCGGAAGAGGTGGACCAGCGCTGAGAGGGCGCAGATCTACATCGGCTTCGTGGGAGTGCTTGTGGCGATCATCGCCTGTGCTGGGCAGTTCTTGCAGTAGCTGACCAGCGACGTAGGCCCGGACGTTAAGGCCGCTCACGCAGTGAGCCCGGCCGATGCGTAGACGGCCGGGCTCATACTGCAGTGCGAGGGCCTGACCCGGTGCCCGCCGGGTTGGGCCCTTCCGCATCCTCTGCAGTGAACGGATGCGGAGGCATCCAAGAACCTGGACGGATCATCCCAGTTCTGGGATGGGCTGACCAGAAATTTTGCCAGTCTCACTGTAGCCGCTTTCACACTTAGCAAGCGAGACGGCGGATGGCGAGCCCGCAAAGCGACATCTGGTGCCGCGCTAGGTTCCGCTCCCCCGTCCGTCTTGCCGGGATGCTTCCGCAGCTCCGTGGACGAGGCATGGACGAAGGCTGTCCCGCTTGCGCGATCATGAGGAAACGGTGCAGCTCAGGTGGGTCGCCCAGCGCTCAGGATCAGGAGTCTGTAAATCCGTCGGCTTAGCCTACCCAGGTTCGAATCCTGGCGCCGCCACGCTTGACAACCCCCGTCGCCCGCGGAAACGCGGAGCGGCGGGGGTTTTCTCGTAAGCGAATCCGCGCGGGCGACGCCGGCGACGCGGGCGGGTCAGTTCCCCGCGATCGCCTTCACCGCGACGGAGACCGGGACGGTGCCGCTGATCAGTTCCAGGGTGAGGCCGGACGTCGCCGGGGTCTCGAGGAGTTCGGCGAGGACCGCGGCCACGTCGTCGCGGGGGACCGGGCCGCGGCCGGTGGACGCCTCCAGGCGGACCAGGCCCGTGCCGGCGTCGTCCGTGAGGATGCCGGGGCGGAGGACCGTCCAGTCCAGCGTGGGCTTCGCGCGCACGTACGCGTCGGCCGCGCCCTTCGCCCGCAGATACGCGTCGAACACCTCGTCACCCTTGTGGTCCGGGTCCGCACGCATGGCGGACACGACGATGTGCCGCCGCACCCCCGCCCGTTCCGCCGCGTCGGCGAAGAGGATTGCTGCGTTCCGGTCCACGGTTTCCTTGCGGGCCGCGCCGCTGCCCGGCCCCGCGCCCGCGGCGAAGACCGCCGCGTCGGCCCCCTGCAGCACCGCGGCGACCATCTCCGTGGATGCCGACTCCAGGTCCAGCAGGACCGGTTCGGCGCCCGCCTCCCGCAGGTCGGCGGCCTGTTCCAGACTGCGGATGATCCCCGCGACCTCGTGCCCGGCCGCCGCCAGCAGCCGCTCAAGGCGCAGGGCGATCCGACCGTGTCCTCCAGCGATGACAATGCGCATGCTCACGACCGTACGGCGCGGACGCCCGGAACGCTCATGGGCGCGCGTCCGGCCTTCCCTGACGCGGCAGTTCCAGCGCCGCCGCCGAGTCGCAGTACTCGCGCACCGCACTCGTCCGCGCCACCACCCGCCCCCGGTGCACGACGATGCGGCTGTACGCCAGCGACAGCACCCCCGCCAGCCGCTCCCCTCGCACCGCCAGCAGCTCCGCCGGGAACCCGGCCTCCACCCGCACCGCCGGCAGCCCCATCGCCTCCCGCGCCGCCTCGCTCACCGCCCCGTACGCCTCCGCCGGCCGCAGCCCGCCCTGCGACACCAGCAGGTACGCGGACTCCAGCGGGTCGCCCCGCCCCACCGGGTTCGCCAGGTCCCGCAGCGCCCCTCCGCCCGCCGCGATCCGCACCCCCGCCGACCGCAGCAGCCGCACCGGCGCCACGCCCCGCACCTCCGTACCCCCGCAACCGCCCTGCGGCAGGCATGTCACCGTCACCCCGGCCGCCGCCAGCTGGTCCGCCACACGGGACCGGGCGTCCACGGACAGCCGCGTCAGCGCACCGCACGGGCCGATCGACACGCCCGGCCGCAGCCCGCCCGCCATCGCCGCGAGCCGCGCCAGCCGCGCCGGATCGTCACCGTCCGTGTGCAGGTCCACCGGGCAGCCGTGCTCCGCCGCCACCTCCAGCACCGCCTCCGCGTACCCGGCCGGATCCGGGTCCAGGTCCGGGCGGCCGCCCACCACCGACGCGCCCATCTTCATCGCGTCCCGCAGCATCGCGAGACCGTCCGCGCCCGCCACACCCGTCAGCAGCCGGGGCGCCGCCACCGCTGTCAGATCGGCCAGCCCCCGCAGCGAACGCCGCGCCTGCAGCACCGCCTCCAGCGACGCCAGCCCCTGTACGTCCCCGATCCGCACATGCGCGCGCAGCGCCGTCGCCCCGTGCCCGAGCTGGAGCAGCGTCGCCTCCGTGGCCCGCCGCTGCACGTCCTCGGCGGCGTATGAGACGGGCCCGGGCGTGTCGTCGCTGAGCGCCGTGTCGGCGTGGGCGTGCGGCTCGGCGGGGGCCGGCAGGAGGAGGTAGCCGCCGAGGTCGACGCGGGCGCCGTGGGAGCCGAGGCTGCCCGGCGTACCGACGGCCTCGATGCGCCCGCCGCTGAGCCGTACGTCGACGGTCCGGCCGTCGGTGAGGCGGGCGCCGCACAGCAGCAGCGTGGTGGTGTCGGTGGTGGCGCCCTCGGGCGGCCGCGGCTGCTGGCTGTCGGCGGACATCGGGCTCCTGGGGGCGGGGAACGGGGCGGGGAATCCGGCGGGTGGCGACCAGGGTGACGAGGCAAGATCGCGCAGCGTGAGGCGAGCCTAGGACGCGGCCGTCCGGGCTTCGCGGAGGAGCGCAATAGTCGTACCGGCGTGGGGCACGAGTGGCGTACGAGGCGTGGGTGCGGTCACGCGTGTGGGCCCGCCCCGGGGGGCCGGGAACGGATTTGGGTGAACGGCCGCCGACCGTGTAATGTCTTCATCGCTCGCCCCAATAGCTCAGTCGGCAGAGCGTCTCCATGGTAAGGAGAAGGTCTACGGTTCGATTCCGTATTGGGGCTCTGGTGTGGGGAGATCCTCACCTTCGGGTGAGGTGATCCAAACACCGCAGCGGTGTAGCTCAGTCGGTAGAGCAAGCGGCTCATAATCGCTGTGTCACCGGTTCAAGTCCGGTCACCGCTACTCCTAGTAGCCGATTGTGGGGTCGGTCCTTCGATCGGCTACTCTTTTCTGCGTTCATCCGTCCATCTGTCCGTCAAGGAGCACTCACGTGGCTGCCACCGACGTCCGCCCGAAGATCACGCTGGCCTGCGTGGAGTGCAAGGAGCGGAACTACATCACCAAGAAGAACCGGCGTAACAACCCGGACCGTCTTGAGATGAAGAAGCACTGCCCGCGTTGCAACGCGCACACCGCGCACCGCGAGACGCGCTGAATCAGGCTCGTACACGAGGCCGTCCCCACCGGGGGCGGCCTCGTGTCGTTTGCACTCGGCTACGCAGTCACTCGGCTACGCAGTTACAGAGCTGCAAGAGCTGCAAGAGCTACAGAGCTACAGAGCACGACATGGGACAGCAGGAGGTACCGAGTACATGGCGCTCGACCAGTCCTTCGTCGGGCGGAGCTATCCGCCCACCGCGCCGTACGAGGTCGGCCGGGAAAAGATCCGCGAGTTCGCCGAGGCGATCGGCGACGCGAACCCGGTCTTCACCGACACGGAGGCGGCGAAAGCGCTAGGCCACCCCGATGTGATCGCGCCGCCGACCTTTGTGTTCGCGATCACCTTCAAGGCGGCGGGCCAGGTCGTCTCCGATCCGCAGCTGGGACTCGATTACAGCCGGGTCGTGCACGGCGACCAGAAATTCGCGTACACGCGTCCCGTACGGGCGGGCGACCGGCTCACGGTCACTTCCACCATCGAGGCCGTCAAGTCCCTCGCCGGGAACGACATTCTCGATATCCGCGGTGAGGTGCACGACGAGGCCGGCGAGCACGTCGTGACGGCGTGGACCAAGCTCGTGGCGCGAGCGGCAGAGGAGGCGTGAGACACACCATGACCGCGAAGATCGCATTCGACGAGGTCGAGGTCGGCACCGAACTGCCGGCCGGGAGCTTCCCCGTGACCCGCGCCACGCTGGTGCAGTACGCGGGAGCCTCCGGGGACTTCAACCCCATCCACTGGAACGAGAAGTTCGCCCGCGAGGTCGGCCTTCCGGACGTCATCGCGCACGGCATGTTCACGATGGCCGAGGCCATCCGTGTCGTCACGGACTGGGTGGGCGACCCGGGCGCCGTCGTCGAGTACGGCGTGCGCTTCACGAAGCCGGTCGTCGTACCCAACGACGAGAAGGGCGCCCTGATCGAGGTGACCGCGAAGGTCGCCGCGAAGCTCGACGACCACAGGGTCCGCGTCGACCTCACGGCCATGAGCGAGGGCCAGAAGGTCCTCGGCATGTCCCGCGCGGTGGTCCAGCTGGCCTGAGCCGGTACGGCCCTGCCGCCGTGCCGTTCGGTGATGCCGGTGGACGATGCCGGTGAGTGATGCCGGTGAGTGATGTGTGGGTGGGGGAGCGGGCGGGCGCGCACCGTACTCTTGAGCGCGTGCAGGAACTCCACGACGCTCCCCTCGCCCCCCTGACCACCTTCCGGCTCGGAGGGCCCGCGAACCGGCTGCTCACGGCGACCACGGACGACGAGGTCGTCGCCGCCGTGCGGGACGCCGACCGGGCCGGGACGCCGCTGCTGATCATCGGTGGCGGGTCCAACCTGGTCATCGGCGACAAGGGCTTCGACGGCACCGCCCTGCGCATCGCGACCAAGGGCGTCATGCTCGACGGCAACCGCCTGGAGCTCGCCGCCGGCGAGAACTGGTCCGACGCCGTGGCCCGCACCGTCGAGGCCGGGCTCGCCGGGATCGAGTGCCTGGCCGGTATCCCCGGCTCGGCCGGTGCCACCCCGATCCAGAACGTCGGGGCGTACGGCCAGGAGGTCGCCACCACCCTCACCGAGGTCGTGGCGTACGACCGGCGCGCCGAGACGGTCGTCACCGTCCCGGCCTCGGAGTGTGCCTTCTCCTACCGGCACAGCCGCTTCAAGGCCGACCCCGACCGGTTCGTCGTCCTGCGCGTCCGGTTCGAGCTGGAGGACGCCCAGGGGATGAGCGCGCCCCTCCGGTACGCCGAGACGGCCCGCGCCCTGGGCGTCGAGCCGGGCGACCGCGTCCCCGTCGACGCCGCCCGCGAGACCGTTCTCGCCCTCCGCGCGGGCAAGGGTATGGTCCTCGACCCCGACGACCACGACACCTGGTCCGCCGGGTCCTTCTTCACCAACCCGATCCTCGGCGACGTCGAGTACGAGGCGTTCCTGGACCGTGTGCGCGACCGCCTCGGCCCGGACACCGCCCCGCCCGCCTACCCGGCAGGGGAGGGCCGCACCAAGACCTCCGCGGCCTGGCTCATCGACAAGGCCGGGTTCACCAAGGGGTACGGCGCCGGGCCCGCCCGTATCTCCACGAAGCACACCCTCGCCCTCACCAACCGCGGCGAGGCCACCACCGAGGACCTCCTGGCCCTCGCCCGGGAGGTCGTCGCGGGTGTACGGGACGCGTTCGGCGTCACGCTCGTGAATGAGCCGGTGACGGTCGGCGTCACTCTCTGACCCGGCTCCGCCCCCGAAAGAAGTCAGTGGAACCTGCCGGAACCCCCACGTTGTCGAGTGGATGACAGGGGTCCCTTCAGAAACCGGGACCACCACACGCTGGTCGAGGGGATCTCCGGTGAGGACGGGCTTGTCCACGGCGCACGACGAGGACTTCACAGAGTTCACCGAGGCGTCGTACGCGCCGCTGCTGCGCACCGCCCGCCTCCTGACCGGGGACCGGCACGCCGCGGAGGACCTGGTGCAGGCCGCGCTGGTGAAGGTCTACCTCCGCTGGGGGCGCTCCGAGAGCTGGGCCTCCCCGCAGGCGTACGCGCGCAAGGTCGTCGTCAACCTGTACGCGACCTGGCGCCGGCGGCGCTGGCACACCGAGACGGCCCACCCCGGCGGTGAGGGGGCGGCGGTCGCGGACGGCCCGGACATGGCGGGGAGCGCGGACGCGAGGCTGGAACTGGCCGGCGCCCTGAACGCCCTGCCCCGTGCCCAGCGTGCCGTGGTGGTGCTCCGCTTCTACGAGGACCTGTCGGTGGAAGAGACGGCCGGACTGCTCGGCTGTTCGCCCGGGACGGTCAAGAGCCGGACCAACAGGGCCTTGGAGCGGCTGCGCGCCGCGGGCGCGCTCGCCGGGTACGCGGGAAGGGGCACGCGATGACCCACATGGACGACGAGGACCAGTTGCTGCGGGGCCTGCGGGAACTCGCCGACGCGGACAGCACCCACGGCGCGGGAGGCGCGGCGCCCCCGACCGGCGCCGTCCTCACCACGGCGCGCCGCCTCCGCCACCGACGGCGCGCGCTGGGCGCCGGCGCGGCGACGGCACTGGTCGCGGCGGGCTCCCTCCTCGCCGTGCGCTGGACGGGTGCGGCCGCCGACGGCGGGCCGACGGTCGTCGCCGACGGTGTCGACCGTGTGACGGCCCCGGCGAGCGCCGACGCCCCGCTGCCGCGCAACGGGGTCTATCCGCCGCAGCCCCGGTCCGAGGCGGGGGCGCCCCTGGACACCGGCCCCAGGAGGCCCGAGGCCGACGTCCGCTACCGGTACGACCTGTCGGCCGTCTGCGATATGGAGTACGCCGTGTTCGGCGGGCGGATGTGGAAGGCGGACGAAGGGCAGGCCAAGACCCGTTCGGCCGGGGACCGCGTATGGGGGTTCATGCGCTGGTCGGACGGGTTCGCGACGCGCGCGGAACCCGACGTCGCGATCTTCGAGAACGACGCCCCGAATCCCTCCACGCGCACGTTCCACCTCCTGAAGGACGCGGAGGCCCCGCCGGCCTGCCTCGCCCGGGAGCCTGCGCGTCGGTACTCCGACGCGCCCGCCGCGACGCTCGGTCCCCGGAACCCGCAGCCCGGCGTCAGGTACGTCTACGACTGGACAACCGCGTGCGACGCGCGCTACCTCGTCTTCGGCGGCCGCCTGTGGAAGTCGGAGAGGTTGCTCGGACCCCTGGCCCTGGCCAGCCTGGTGGGCGACAAGCCCATGGCCCGCTTCCTGACGCTCACCTCGGACGGTGGGACCGCCGTGGTGGAGTCACGGCCGCTCAACGCCCAGGACAAGCGGAGGCAGGCCGAGCACCGGTACCACCCCGTGGACCAGCCGGACGCGGGCGACCGCGACCGGTGCGGCAGCGCGCTGGACGACCTCCAGCGCCTCGCCCGTGACACCGCTTCCTAGTACGCCACCCCCACCCCCCGCCGCACCGTCTCCGGGTCGGTGATCATGGCCAGCATCGCATGGGCCACATCGGCCCGCGCGATCTTGGCGCCGCCGCGCAGGTTCCCGCCGATCGCCGTGCGGTAGCGGCCGGTCAGCGCCGCGTCGACGAGCTGCGGGGGGCGTACCGCCGTCCAGTCGGTGGAGCTCTCCCGCATGGCGGACTCCATGACGCGGAGGTCGTCGTAGTGCGACCGCAGGACGCGGGAGATCAGCGGGGTCGCGATCCGCAGCCGGAGCGTCTCGTTCTCTGGCACGGGGCCCAGCGGTGCCGCGCTCACCACCAGGAGCCGACGCGTCCCCTCCGCCTCCATCGCCCGCAGGATCGACCGGGTCGACGACGACGCGACGCCCACCTGCTTCCGGCTGCGCGGGCCGAGCCCGGACAGCACCGCGTCCCGGCCAGCGACGGCCGGTCGCAGCGCCTCCATGTCGTCCAGGCGGGCGGCCGTCACCACCTCCAGCCTCTCGCGGCCCGGCACGGTCAGCCGGGACGGGTCGCGTACCACCGCCGTGACGTGGTGGCCCGCGTCCAGGCCCTGCCGGACGATCTGCCCGCCGATGCCGCCCGTCGCACCGAAGACGGTGATCTTCATGACGTTTCTCCCCCAGAGATGGGTGGGTAAGTGCTCACTCACCTCTAGAGTGGGTGAGTACCCACTCACCGTCAAGCCGCACCCGGCGGCCCGACACCCCTGGAGAGCCGGAGACATGAAGCCCGCGCGGGAACGCATTCTCGACGCCGCCCACGAGCTGTGGCTCGACGTCGGACTCGCCCGTACGACCACCAAGGAGATCGCCAAGGCGGCCGGATGCTCGGAGGCGGCGCTCTACAAGTACTACGCCGGCAAGGAAGAGCTCTTCACCGCCGTCCTCCACGAGCGCCTGCCCAAGCTGCGCCCGCTCCTCGACGGACTCGCCGCCGCCCCGGACGCGGACGACAGGAGCGTCGAGCAGAACCTCACCGAGATCGCCCGCCGCGCCACCCTCTTCTATGCCGAGAGCTTCCCGATCGCCGCGTCCCTCTATGCCGAGACCAAGCTCAAGGCGCGCCACGACGCGACCATGCGCCGGCAGGGCACCGGGCCCCACGTACCCATCGAGGCCCTGGACGCCTATCTGCGCGTCGAGCGCGACGCCGGCCGCATCCGCCCCGACGCGGACACCTTCGCCGCCGCCTCACTGCTCCTCGGCGCCTGCGCCCAGCGTGCCTTCGCCTACGACGCGACCGTGGGCGCACGCCCCCCGCAGGACGTCGACACCTTCGCCGCCGCCCTGGCCCGCACTCTCCTGGCCGGCCTCGGTCGAGCCGGCTAGGCCACGGCTAGGCCGCCAGCCAGGTGTCGATGCCCGCCAGCAGCTTCGCGCGTGTGTCCTGCGGCGCCACCGAACCCCGCACCGACTGCCGCGCCAGCTCCGCCAGCTCGGCGTCCGTGAAGCCGTGGTGGTGCCGCGCGATCTCGTACTGGTCCGCCAGCCGCGCCCCGAACAGCAGCGGGTCGTCCGCGCCCAGCGCCAGCGGCACCCCCGCGTCGAAGAACGCCCGCAGCGGTACGTGCTCGGGCTTCTCGTACACCCCGAGCGCCACGTTCGACGCCGGGCACACCTCGCAGGTCACGCCCTTCTCCGCGAGCCGCCGCAGCAGCCGCGGGTCCTCCACCGCCCGTACCCCGTGGCCGATGCGCGAGGCCCGCAGGTCGTCGAGGCAGTCCCGTACCGACGCCGGGCCCGTCAGCTCACCGCCGTGCGGTGCCGCCAGCAGCCCGCCGTCCCGGGCGATCGCGAACGCCCGGTCGAAGTCCCGCGCCATCCCGCGCCGCTCGTCGTTGGAGAGCCCGAACCCCACCACGCCGCGGTCCGCGTACCGGACCGCGAGCCGGGCCAGCGTCCGCGCGTCCAGCGGGTGCTTCATCCGGTTCGCCGCGACCAGCACCCGGATCCCCAGGCCGGTCTCCCGCGAGGCCGCTTCCACTGCGTCCAGGATGATCTCCAGCGCCGGGATCAGCCCGCCCAGCCGGGGCGCGTACGACGTCGGGTCCACCTGGATCTCTAGCCAGCCCGATCCGTCCCGTACGTCCTCCTCGGCCGCCTCCCGCACCAGCCGCCGGATGTCCTCGGGCTCCCGCAGACACGACCGGGCCATGTCGTACAGCCGCTGGAACCGGAACCAGCCCCGCTCGTCCGTGGCCCGCAGCTTCGGCGGCTCTCCGCCGGTCAGCGCCTCGGGCAGATGGACGCCGTACTTGTCGGCGAGCTCCAGGAGGGTGGAGGGCCGCATCGACCCCGTGAAGTGCAGGTGCAGATGGGCCTTCGGCAGCAGTTTCAGATCGCGGACTACGTGCTCCATCCGGGGATCTTGCCGTACGCACCCGCCCTGGGGCAGCCCCTTTCTCCGAACGGGTACGTGCGGGAACGAAAAAACGGGCCCCGGCCGGGAGAAACCGGCCAGGGCCCGCGATCCGCTCCTGAGCGGCAGCTGCTAGTCGCGCGCCTCCGCGAGCAGCTTCTGCATCCGCGACACGCCCTCGACCAGGTCCTCGTCGCCGAGCGCGTACGACAGCCGCAGGTAGCCCGGCGTGCCGAACGCCTCGCCCGGCACCACCGCGACCTCGACCTCGTCCAGGATCAGCGCCGCGAGCTCGACGGAGGTCTGCGGGCGCTTGCCGCGGATCTCCTTGCCGAGGAGCCCCTTCACCGAGGGGTACGCGTAGAACGCGCCCTCCGGGGTCGGGCAGACGACGCCGTCGATCTCGTTGAGCATCCGCACGATGGTCTGGCGGCGGCGGTCGAAGGCACTGCGCATCTCGGCGACCGCGTCGAGGTTCCCGGACACGGCGGCCAGGGCGGCCACCTGGGCGACGTTCGAGACGTTGGACGTGGCGTGCGACTGGAGGTTCGTCGCCGCCTTGACGACGTCCTTCGGGCCGATGATCCAGCCCACCCGCCAGCCCGTCATGGCGTACGTCTTGGCCACGCCGTTGACGACGATGCACTTGTCGCGCAGCTCGGGGACGAGCGCGGGCAGCGAGGTGAAGGCGGCGTCGCCGTACACCAGGTGCTCGTAGATCTCGTCCGTCATGACCCACAGGCCGTTGTCGGCGGCCCAGCGGCCGATCGCCTCGGCGTCCTCGCGCGCGTAGACGGCGCCCGTGGGGTTGGAGGGGGAGACGAACAGGACGACCTTGGTCTTCTCCGTGCGTGCGGCCTCCAGCTGCTCGACGGAGACCCGGTAGCCGGTCGTCTCGTCGGCGACGACCTCCACCGGGACGCCGCCCGCGAGCCGGATCGACTCGGGGTACGTGGTCCAGTACGGGGCCGGGACGATGACCTCGTCGCCCGGGTCGAGGATCGCGGCGAACGCCTCGTAGATGGCCTGCTTGCCGCCGTTGGTCACCAGGATCTGGGAGGTGTCGACCTCGTAGCCGGAGTCGCGCAGGGTCTTGACGGCGATGGCGGCCTTCAGCTCGGGCAGGCCGCCGGCCGGGGTGTAGCGGTGGTACTTCGGGTTGCGGCAGGCCTCGACGGCCGCCTCGACGATGTAGTCGGGCGTCGGGAAGTCGGGCTCGCCCGCGCCGAAGCCGATCACCGGACGCCCGGCGGCCTTGAGGGCCTTGGCTTTGGCGTCCACGGCGAGGGTCGCGGACTCGGAGATCGCGCCGATGCGGGCGGAGACCCGGCGCTCGGTCGGAGGAGTTGCAGCGCTCATGCGGCCCATCGTCGCAGACCCCGCAGAACCCGGGCACGCAGGATTCGCCTTCCGGACGACGGCCCGCCGAGGGTCGGCGCGAGGACGGCTCGGGGCTATCTGTTCGACGCGGAGGCGCTGACCACGTACACTCTCTGCTCGTTGGCCCTCACCGACCACTCCACAGAGGCACCTCTCCGTATGCGGTAGGTTGGGGGAGAACCACAAAGGGTCGTAGCTCAATTGGTAGAGCACTGGTCTCCAAAACCAGCGGTTGGGGGTTCAAGTCCCTCCGGCCCTGCTACACACACCGCCAGGATGTGTGCGCAGGTATGTACTTCATTGCACCGCCGTGCGGCTCCACCCGGGCGCGGCACGGCCGACCCGGAATCAGGTGAGAGACGTGACGGACGCCGTAGGCTCCATCGACATGCCTGATGCTGAGGACGAAGCGCCGGAGTCGAAGAAGAAGACCCGCAAGGGCGGCAAGCGCGCCAAGAAGGGCCCGCTCGGTCGGCTCGCGCTCTTCTATCGCCAGATCGTCGCCGAGCTGCGCAAGGTCGTCTGGCCGACCCGTAACCAGCTGACCACGTACACGACGGTCGTGATCATCTTCGTCGTCATCATGATCGGTCTGGTGACCGGAATCGACTTCGGCTTCCAGGAAGCAGTCGCTTACGTCTTCGGCTGATTCCCGCGGAGGGCGCCCACCCCGGCGCCCCTTTTCGCATGTTCCACCCCATCTGTATCCAGGAAGAAGCAGCCACCGTGTCTGACCCGAACCTGAACGAGTCCGCCCAGGACGAGCTCGACATCGTCGCGGCGGCCGACGAGGACCAGGCGGAAGCTGCGGACGCCGCTGTCGGCGAGGCGGCCGAGGACGCCGCGACGCCCGTCGAGCCCGTCGAGGAAGGCCGGCCCGCTGAGGCCGCCGAGGGCGACGAGGCCGAAGAGGCCGAAGAGGCCGAGGACGTCGACGCCGAGCCGGCGACCACCGAAGCCGCCGCTACCGAAGAGGCGGAGCCGGCCGCTCCCGTCGACCCGGTCGCCGCGCTCCGCGACGAGCTCCGCGGTCTCCCCGGCGAGTGGTACGTGATCCACACCTACGCGGGCTACGAGAAGCGCGTGAAGGCCAACCTGGAGCAGCGTGCCGTCTCGCTCAACGTCGAGGACTTCATCTACCAGGCCGAGGTCCCCGAGGAAGAGATCGTCCAGATCAAGAACGGCGAGCGCAAGAACGTCCGGCAGAACAAGCTGCCCGGCTATGTGCTCGTCCGTATGGACCTGACGAACGAGTCCTGGGGCGTCGTACGCAACACGCCCGGCGTCACCGGCTTCGTCGGCAACGCCTACGACCCGTACCCGCTGACGCTGGACGAGATCGTCAAGATGCTCGCCCCGGAGGCCGAGGAGAAGGCGGCCCGCGAGGCCGCCGAGGCCGAGGGCAAGCCCGCCCCCGCCCGCAAGGTCGAGGTCCAGGTCCTGGACTTCGAGGTCGGCGACTCGGTCACCGTCACCGACGGCCCGTTCGCGACGCTGCAGGCGACCATCAACGAGATCAACCCCGACTCGAAGAAGGTCAAGGGCCTCGTCGAGATCTTCGGTCGTGAGACCCCGGTCGAGCTCAGCTTCGACCAGATCCAGAAGAACTGAGGCAGTAGACCTTCGAGCAGGTCAGAGGGGCGCGTCCACCCGCGCATCCACCCTCTGACCTGCTCGGTTTTTAGCCGCGCGGCCATAGCCGTTATCGTTGTGCGGTTGCCTTTGGGCACAGGAAACAGGAATCAGGAAGAGGACCCGGAATGCCTCCCAAGAAGAAGAAGGTCACGGGGCTTATCAAGCTCCAGATCCAGGCCGGCGCCGCCAACCCGGCCCCGCCGGTCGGCCCCGCGCTGGGTCAGCACGGCGTCAACATCATGGAGTTCTGCAAGGCCTACAACGCCGCGACCGAGTCGCAGCGTGGCTGGGTGATCCCGGTGGAGATCACGGTCTACGAGGACCGTTCCTTCACCTTCATCACCAAGACTCCGCCGGCGTCGAGGATGATCCTCAAGGCCGCGGGTGTGGAGAAGGGCTCCGGCGAGCCGCACAAGACCAAGGTCGCCAAGCTGACGAGCGCCCAGGTCCGCGAGATCGCCACCACCAAGATGCCCGACCTGAACGCGAACGACCTGGACGCCGCCGAGAAGATCATCGCCGGCACCGCCCGTTCCATGGGCATCACGGTCGAGGGCTGATCAGCTCCCCGTCCCACGTACCTCAGTGGCAGGGCCAGCGCCGGCCCGGACCACGACTCCACACTTGACAGCAGGAGAAGAAGTGAAGCGCAGCAAGGCTCTCCGCGGCGCGGACGCCAAGGTCGACCGGGAGCGTAACTACGCCCCCCTCGAGGCCGTCCGTCTCGCCAAGGACACCGCCACCACCAAGTTCGACGGCACCGTCGAGGTCGCCTTCCGCCTGGGTGTCGACCCGCGCAAGGCCGACCAGATGGTCCGTGGCACCGTGAACCTTCCGCACGGCACCGGCAAGACCGCCCGGGTCCTGGTCTTCGCGACCGGTGACCGTGCTGCGGCCGCGGAGGCCGCGGGCGCCGACATCGTCGGCTCCGACGAACTGATCGACGAGGTTGCGAAGGGCCGTCTGGACTTCGACGCCGTCGTCGCCACCCCGGACCTCATGGGCAAGGTCGGCCGCCTCGGCCGCGTCCTCGGCCCCCGTGGTCTGATGCCGAACCCGAAGACCGGCACCGTCACGATGGACGTCGCCAAGGCCGTCACCGAGATCAAGGGCGGCAAGATCGAGTTCCGTGTCGACAAGCACGCGAACCTGCACTTCATCATCGGCAAGGTGTCGTTCGACGAGACGAAGCTGGTCGAGAACTACGCCGCGGCGCTGGAGGAGATCCTCCGTCTGAAGCCGTCCGCCGCCAAGGGCCGCTACATCAAGAAGGCGACCCTGACCACCACCATGGGCCCCGGCATCCCGCTGGACTCCAACCGCACCCGCAACCTCCTCGTCGAGGAGGACCCGGCCGCTGTCTGACCGGGCCGAGCCTGACGGCTCACAGGGTTTCCGAACCGGTCCCCGCACCTCTCCGGAGGGCGGGGGCCGGTTTTCTGTGTGAGGGCTGTCGTACGTGTGCGTTACCGTTCTGGTGTTCATGCAACGAATGACTTGGGGGTGGGCATGTCCGTGTCCGTTTGGAAGCGCGCAGGTGTCTCGCTGACGGCCGTGGCTGTCGTGGCCGGTGTCGCGGGCTGTCAGGGTGAGAAGAAGTCCGCCGACGCGCCGCGGGACGAGCTCCAGTGGTCCTCGGCGGCCCAGGTGATCCAGGCCGCGTACGAGAAGACCGCCGCCGCCAAGTCGGCGAAGATCCGCATGACGGTGTCCATGCCCGAGGGCATGGGCGGTATGGGCGGCATGGGGGGTGGCGCCGAGATGGAGATGTCCGGCGTCATGGGCTGGGACCCCGGCATGATGGACATCACCATGAAGGGCGGCCCGGGCGGGGCCGGGAGCTTCCGCATGGTGATGCTCGATGAGGTCATGTACATGGACATGAGCCAGTTGGGCGAGAAGATGCCGGCCGAGCTGCGCGACAAGAGCTGGCTCAGGATGGACTTCAAGGCCATCGCGGAGAAGAGCGGGAACGCCGAGCTCCAGAAGCAGATGACCGGCAGCCTGGAGAACATGAACCAGGACCCGGCCAAGCAGCTCGCCATGCTGCTCGACTCGCCGAACCTGAAGCACATCGGCCCCGAGAAGGTCGACGGCGTCGACACCCAGCACTACAAGGGCAGCCTCACCGTCGAGGAGATGCTGGCCGCCAACAAGTCGCTCTCCGTGCTCGACGAGGACGAGCGCAAGGAGCTGGTCGCCAAGATGAAGGAGAGCGGCCTCAAGGCGTACGACACCGAGGTCTGGGTCAACGAGGACGGCTACCCGGTCAAGATGGACATCGGCATGGAGACCCCCGAGGGCACGGTGACGGTCTCCGCCGCGTACTCCGACTACGGCACCAAGGCCGCCGTCCAGGCCCCGCCGGCCGACCAGACGATCGACTTCATGAAGATGATCGAGAAGTTCGCCGGAGCCGCGAAGGACGCCGAGGGCGCCGCCGCCTGACCGGTGGCGAAGGGGTCACCCGACGGCGGCCCCTTCGCCCGATTTGCTTGACGGTCGGCCGTTCGCGTACTCTCACACGGAAGCCAAAGACCGCTGGTCGCAGCTGTGCCCGCAGGGGCGCGGTTGCCGAAGGATCCGCTAGCTACGGACGGCCTGCGCAGGTGACTGTGGTTGTACTCCCGGGCATGCCGCCCGGTCGAGTCACGCCCCGTGCGCCTGCGCCGGGGCGTTTCGTTTTGCCCAGTCTCCTTCCTTCAGCCACTGCGGTCCGAATCACCCGGAAGGAGGCCGAGGCTCATGGCGAGGCCCGACAAGTCTGCTGCGGTTGCCGAGCTGACGGACAAGTTCCGCAGCTCGAACGCCGCCGTGCTGACCGAGTACCGCGGTCTCACCGTGGCTCAGCTCAAGCAGCTGCGCCGTTCGCTCGGTGAGAACGCCCAGTACGCCGTGGTGAAGAACACGCTGACCAAGATTGCGGCCAACGAGGCCGGGATCACGTCGCTGGACGACCAGTTCGCTGGTCCGACGGCGGTTGCCTTCATCACCGGTGACCCGGTGGAGTCGGCGAAGGGTCTCCGTGACTTCGCCAAGGACAACCCGAACCTGATCATCAAGGGCGGTGTCCTTGACGGCAAGGCGCTGTCCGCCGATGAGATCAAGAAGCTTGCGGACCTCGAGTCCCGCGAGGTTCTGCTCGCCAAGCTGGCGGGCGCCATGAAGGGCAAGCAGTCCCAGGCTGCCGCGCTCTTCCAGGCGCTCCCGTCGAAGCTCGTCCGCACCGTGGACGCGCTCCGTGCCAAGCAGGCCGAGCAGGGCGGTGCCGAGTAATTCGGCTCGCGCACTGACCGCCGCCTGATCCGGGCGACGGTCACAGCGGGCCCAACGTACGCCCGCCACACATGTACATCCCGGCACCAGCCGAATTAGTGGAAGGACCGCCACCATGGCGAAGCTGTCTCAGGACGACCTGCTCGCGCAGTTCGAGGAGATGACCCTCATCGAGCTCGCCGAGTTCGTGAAGGCCTTCGAGGAGAAGTTCGACGTCACCGCCGCCGCCCCGGTCGCCGTTGCCGGCGTTGCGGGCCCGGGTGCCCCGGCCGCCGAGGCCGTCGAGGAGAAGGACGAGTTCGACGTCATCCTCACCGGCGCCGGCGACAAGAAGATCCAGGTCATCAAGGTCGTGCGTGAGCTGACCTCCCTGGGTCTGAAGGAGGCCAAGGACCTCGTCGACGGCACCCCGAAGCCGGTCCTCGAGAAGGTCAACAAGGAAGCCGCCGAGAAGGCCGCCGAGTCCCTCAAGGGCGCCGGCGCCTCCGTCGAGGTCAAGTGACCCGGCGGCGGGTCTCCTGACTCGCACTGACGCCCCTGGAGGGCGTTACGAAGGGCGATCACCCATTCGGGTGGTCGCCCTTCGGCGTTGCCGTGACAGCCGCCTTGCACCGGGGCACGAGGGGAGTATGGTGATCTTCGCCGTGCGCCGCGCGCAGCCTGGGGCCTTGACGAACCGCACGCCGCGCGCAATTCTCAGGACGCGTCGTCACAACGATCCGTATCCGAGGCATGGATCGACGGCGGAACGGGCAGTATCGGTGTGCGCCGACAGGCGCGAGGTGCCGCGGAGATGAGAACAACGAGGGTCGCGAATTGCTCGCCCTGGACATCAGTGGGCCAAGTGGCTACACTGACCCTTTGCGCTGCCTGTTAGCTGCTCCCTGCCCGTCACCAGGGGCATCCCCTCGCAAGAGCACAGTTGACCGAATGCCCTGACCTGGCCAAACGGCTGAAATCAGGAACAGTCTGTCTGTGTGCCCGGCTTGGGACCGGTACGCGCGTAGTGAGTCCGAGCCCTCGGAAGGACCCCCTCTTGGCCGCCTCGCGCAACGCCTCGACCGCGAATATGAACAACGGCGCAAGCACCGCCCCGCTGCGCATCTCCTTTGCAAAGATCAAGGAGCCCCTCGAGGTTCCGAACCTCCTCGCGCTGCAGACCGAGAGCTTTGACTGGCTGCTCGGCAACGCCGCGTGGAAGGCTCGTGTCGAGGCGGCTCTGGAGAACGGACAGGACGTCCCCACCAAGTCCGGTCTGGAGGAGATCTTCGAGGAGATCTCCCCGATCGAGGACTTCTCCGGGTCGATGTCGCTGACCTTCCGCGACCACCGCTTCGAGCCGCCGAAGAACTCGATCGACGAGTGCAAGGAGCGCGACTTCACGTACGCCGCGCCGCTCTTCGTCACGGCCGAGTTCACCAACAACGAGACCGGCGAGATCAAGTCCCAGACGGTCTTCATGGGCGACTTCCCGCTCATGACCAACAAGGGCACCTTCGTCATCAACGGCACCGAGCGTGTCGTGGTGTCGCAGCTCGTCCGCTCGCCGGGTGTCTACTTCGACTCCTCCATCGACAAGACGTCCGACAAGGACATCTTCTCCGCCAAGATCATCCCGTCCCGGGGTGCCTGGCTGGAGATGGAGATCGACAAGCGCGACATGGTCGGTGTCCGCATCGACCGCAAGCGCAAGCAGTCCGTGACCGTCCTCCTCAAGGCTCTCGGCTGGACCACCGAGCAGATCCTGCAGGAGTTCGGCGAGTACGAGTCCATGCGCGCCACCCTGGAGAAGGACCACACCCAGGGCCAGGACGACGCGCTTCTCGACATCTACCGCAAGCTCCGTCCGGGCGAGCCCCCGACGCGTGAGGCCGCGCAGACGCTGCTCGAGAACCTCTACTTCAACCCCAAGCGCTACGACCTGGCCAAGGTCGGCCGCTACAAGGTCAACAAGAAGCTCGGCGCCGACGAGCCGCTGGACGCCGGTGTCCTGACCACCGACGACATCATCGCCACGATCAAGTACCTGGTGAAGCTCCACGCGGGCGAGACCGAGACGATCGGCGAGAACGGCACCCAGATCGTCGTCGAGACCGACGACATCGACCACTTCGGCAACCGTCGTCTGCGCAACGTCGGCGAGCTCATCCAGAACCAGGTCCGCACGGGTCTGGCCCGGATGGAGCGCGTCGTGCGCGAGCGCATGACGACCCAGGACGTCGAGGCGATCACGCCGCAGACCCTGATCAACATCCGGCCGGTCGTCGCTTCCATCAAGGAGTTCTTCGGCACCAGCCAGCTGTCCCAGTTCATGGACCAGAACAACCCGCTGTCGGGTCTCACCCACAAGCGCCGTCTGTCGGCTCTTGGCCCGGGTGGTCTCTCCCGTGAGCGGGCCGGCTTCGAGGTCCGTGACGTGCACCCGTCGCACTACGGCCGCATGTGCCCGATCGAGACGCCCGAAGGCCCGAACATCGGCCTGATCGGCTCGCTCGCCTCGTACGGCCGGGTCAACGCGTTCGGCTTCGTCGAGACGCCGTACCGCAAGGTCGTCGAGGGTCAGGTCACCGACGACGTGGACTACCTCACCGCCGACGAGGAGGACCGCTTCGTCATCGCCCAGGCCAACGCGCCGCTGACCGAGGAGCTCCGGTTCGCCGAGGCTCGTGTCCTGGTCCGCCGCCGCGGTGGTGAGGTCGACTACGTCGCGCCCGACGACGTGGACTACATGGACGTCTCGCCGCGCCAGATGGTGTCGGTCGCGACCGCCATGATCCCGTTCCTCGAGCACGACGACGCCAACCGCGCCCTCATGGGCGCGAACATGATGCGCCAGGCCGTCCCGCTCATCCGCGCGGAGGCCCCGCTCGTCGGCACCGGCATGGAGTACCGCTGTGCCACCGACGCCGGCGACGTGGTCAAGGCCGAGAAGGACGGTGTGATCCAGGAGCTCTCCGCGGACTACATCACCGTCGCCAACGACGACGGCACGTACATCACGTACCGCCTCGCCAAGTTCGCCCGCTCCAACCAGGGCACCTCGGTGAACCAGAAGGTCGTGGTCGCCGAGGGCGACCGGGTCATCGAGGGCCAGGTCCTCGCCGACGGCCCGGCCACCGAAGAGGGCGAGATGGCCCTCGGCAAGAACCTCCTCGTGGCGTTCATGCCGTGGGAGGGCCACAACTACGAGGACGCGATCATCCTGTCGCAGCGCCTCGTCCAGGACGACGTCCTCTCCTCGATCCACATCGAGGAGCACGAGGTCGACGCCCGTGACACCAAGCTCGGCCCCGAGGAGATCACCCGGGACATCCCGAACGTCTCCGAGGAGGTCCTGGCCGACCTCGACGAGCGCGGCATCATCCGGATCGGTGCCGAGGTCGTCGCCGGCGACATCCTGGTCGGCAAGGTCACCCCGAAGGGTGAGACCGAGCTGACGCCGGAGGAGCGCCTGCTGCGCGCCATCTTCGGTGAGAAGGCCCGTGAGGTCCGTGACACCTCGCTGAAGGTGCCGCACGGCGAGACCGGCAAGGTCATCGGTGTGCGCGTCTTCGACCGCGAGGAGGGCGACGAGCTGCCGCCCGGCGTGAACCAGCTGGTCCGCGTCTACGTGGCACAGAAGCGCAAGATCACCGACGGTGACAAGCTCGCCGGCCGCCACGGCAACAAGGGTGTCATCTCCAAGATCCTCCCGATCGAGGACATGCCGTTCCTGGAGGACGGCACCCCGGTCGACATCATCCTCAACCCGCTCGGTGTGCCGTCCCGAATGAACCCGGGACAGGTCCTGGAGATCCACCTCGGCTGGCTCGCCAGCCAGGGCTGGGACGTCTCCGGCCTCGCCGACGACTGGGCGAAGCGACTGCAGGCCATCGGCGCCGACCAGGTCCAGCCCCGGACCAACGTCGCCACCCCGGTCTTCGACGGCGCCCGCGAGGACGAGCTGGCGGGTCTGCTGGAGAACACCCTCCCGAACCGCGACGGCGACCGTCTGATGCTGCCGTCCGGTAAGGCGCGTCTGTTCGACGGCCGCTCCGGCGAGCCGTTCCCGGACCCGATCTCGGTCGGGTACATGTACATCCTCAAGCTCCACCACCTGGTCGACGACAAGCTGCACGCCCGGTCGACCGGTCCGTACTCGATGATCACCCAGCAGCCGCTGGGTGGTAAGGCTCAGTTCGGTGGCCAGCGCTTCGGTGAGATGGAGGTGTGGGCGCTGGAGGCGTACGGCGCCGCTTACGCCCTCCAGGAGCTGCTGACCATCAAGTCCGACGATGTCACCGGCCGCGTGAAGGTCTACGAGGCCATCGTCAAGGGCGAGAACATCCCCGAGCCCGGCATCCCGGAGTCCTTCAAGGTGCTCATCAAGGAGATGCAGTCCCTGTGCCTCAACGTGGAGGTGCTGTCCTCGGACGGCATGTCCATCGAGATGCGCGACACCGACGAGGACGTCTTCCGCGCTGCGGAAGAGCTCGGCATCGACCTGTCCCGGCGCGAGCCGAGCAGCGTCGAAGAGGTCTGACGGGTCGGTCGGCCGGATGCCCTCCCCCAAGCTCTTCGAGCAGGGGGCGCCCCCATCCGGCCGGCCTCGCCCAGCGACCCGTACAGACCATTGATTGACACGAACCCTGAGAGGGATTGACGCATAGTGCTCGACGTCAACTTCTTCGACGAGCTGCGGATCGGCCTGGCCACCGCGGACGACATCCGGCAGTGGTCCCACGGCGAGGTCAAGAAGCCGGAGACCATCAACTACCGCACCCTGAAGCCCGAGAAGGACGGCCTCTTCTGCGAGAAGATCTTCGGCCCGACCCGGGACTGGGAGTGCTACTGCGGCAAGTACAAGCGTGTCCGCTTCAAGGGCATCATCTGTGAGCGGTGTGGCGTCGAGGTCACCCGCGCCAAGGTGCGCCGTGAGCGGATGGGCCACATCGAGCTGGCCGCTCCCGTCACCCACATCTGGTACTTCAAGGGCGTCCCGTCCCGGCTGGGATACCTGCTGGACCTCGCCCCGAAGGACCTGGAGAAGGTCATCTACTTCGCGGCGTACATGATCACGTACGTCGACGAGGAGCGCCGCACCCGCGACCTGCCCTCGCTGGAGGCGCATGTCTCCGTCGAGCGCCAGCAGATCGAGAACCGCCGCGACGCCGACCTCGAGGCCCGCGCCAAGAAGCTCGAGACCGACCTGGCCGAGCTCGAGGCCGAGGGCGCCAAGGCCGACGTGCGCCGCAAGGTCCGCGAGGGCGCCGAGCGCGAGATGAAGCAGCTCCGCGACCGCGCCCAGCGCGAGATCGACCGTCTCGACGAGGTGTGGACCCGCTTCAAGAACCTCAAGGTCCAGGACCTGGAGGGCGACGAGCTCCTCTACCGCGAGCTGCGCGACCGCTTCGGCACCTACTTCGACGGATCGATGGGTGCCGCGGCGCTGCAGAAGCGCCTGGAGTCCTTCGACCTCGACGAGGAGGCCGAGAGGCTCCGCGAGATCATCCGCACCGGCAAGGGCCAGAAGAAGACCCGCGCCCTGAAGCGGCTGAAGGTCGTCTCCGCCTTCCTGCAGACCTCCAACAGCCCCAAGGGCATGGTCCTCGACTGCGTCCCGGTCATCCCGCCGGACCTGCGTCCGATGGTGCAGCTGGACGGTGGCCGCTTCGCGACCTCCGACCTGAACGACCTGTACCGCCGCGTGATCAACCGGAACAACCGACTGAAGCGGCTTCTCGACCTCGGCGCGCCCGAGATCATCGTGAACAACGAGAAGCGCATGCTGCAGGAGGCCGTCGACGCGCTGTTCGACAACGGCCGCCGCGGCCGCCCGGTCACCGGTCCCGGTAACCGCCCGCTGAAGTCCCTCAGCGACATGCTGAAGGGTAAGCAGGGTCGCTTCCGTCAGAACCTGCTCGGCAAGCGAGTCGACTACTCGGCGCGTTCCGTCATCGTCGTCGGCCCGCAGCTCAAGCTGCACCAGTGCGGTCTGCCCAAGGCCATGGCGCTGGAGCTCTTCAAGCCGTTCGTGATGAAGCGCCTGGTCGACCTGAACCACGCGCAGAACATCAAGTCGGCGAAGCGCATGGTCGAGCGCGGCCGCACGGTCGTGTACGACGTGCTCGAAGAGGTCATCGCCGAGCACCCGGTGCTGCTGAACCGTGCGCCCACGCTTCACCGCCTCGGTATCCAGGCCTTCGAGCCGCAGCTGGTCGAGGGCAAGGCCATCCAGATCCACCCGCTCGTCTGCACCGCGTTCAACGCGGACTTCGACGGTGACCAGATGGCCGTCCACCTGCCGCTCTCCGCGGAGGCGCAGGCCGAGGCGCGCATCCTGATGCTCTCCTCGAACAACATCCTCAAGCCGGCCGACGGCCGTCCCGTCACCATGCCGACCCAGGACATGGTGCTGGGCCTGTTCTTCCTCACCACCGACGAGGAGGAGCGGGAGGTCAAGGGCGAGGGCCGGGCGTTCAACTCCACCGCCGAGGCGATCATGGCCTTCGACGCCCGGGAGCTCTCGCTCCAGGCGAAGGTCGACATCCGCTTCCCGATCGGCTCCGTCCCGCCCCGTGGGTGGACGCCGCCGGTGGCGGAGGAGGGTGAGCCCGAGTGGCAGCAGGGTGACAGCTTCCGGCTGCGGACGACCCTGGGCCGCGCGCTCTTCAACGAGCTGCTGCCCGAGGACTACCCGTTCGTGGACTACACGGTCGGCAAGAAGCAGCTCTCCGAGATCGTCAACGACCTCGCCGAGCGCTACCCGAAGGTCATCGTGGCGGCGACGCTCGACAACCTGAAGGCGGCCGGCTTCTACTGGGCGACCCGTTCCGGTGTCACCGTCGCCATCTCCGACGTCGTCGTTCCCGAGGCGAAGAAGGAGATCGTCCGTGGCTACGAGGCGCAGGACGAGAGGGTCCAGAAGCAGTACGAGCGCGGTCTGATCACCAAGGACGAGCGCACGCAGGAGCTCATCGCGATCTGGACCAAGGCGACCAACGAGGTCGCCGAGGCCATGAACGAGAACTTCCCGAAGACCAACCCCATCTTCATGATGGTCAACTCGGGTGCTCGTGGAAACATGATGCAGATGCGTCAGATCGCCGGTATGCGTGGTCTGGTGTCGAACGCCAAGAACGAGACCATCCCGCGTCCGATCAAGGCGTCCTTCCGCGAGGGTCTGTCCGTGCTGGAGTACTTCATCTCCACGCACGGTGCCCGTAAGGGTCTGGCCGACACCGCCCTGCGTACCGCCGACTCGGGTTACCTGACCCGTCGTCTGGTGGACGTCTCGCAGGACGTGATCATCCGCGAGGAGGACTGTGGCACCGACCGCGGTCTGAAGCTCCGGATCGGCTCGAAGGACGAGGCCGGCATCCTGCGCAAGGCGGAGGACGTCGAGACGTCCGTGTACGCCCGGATGCTCGCCGAGGACGTCGTCGTGGACGGCAAGGTCATCGCGCCGGCCAACGTCGACCTGGGCGACGTGCTCATCGACCAGCTGATCGCGGCGGGTGTCGAGCAGGTCAAGACCCGCTCGGTGCTCACCTGTGAGTCGGCGGTCGGCACGTGTGCGTACTGCTACGGCCGTTCGCTCGCCACCGGCAAGCTGGTCGACATCGGTGAGGCGGTCGGCATCATCGCCGCCCAGTCCATCGGTGAGCCCGGTACGCAGCTGACGATGCGTACCTTCCACACCGGTGGTGTGGCCGGTGACGACATCACCCAGGGTCTGCCCCGTGTCGTCGAGCTCTTCGAGGCCCGTTCGCCCAAGGGCATGGCCCCGATCTCGGAGGCGGCGGGCCGCGTCCGGATCGAGGAGACCGAGAAGACCAAGAAGATCGTCATCACGCCGGACGACGGCAGCGACGAGACGGCGTTCCCGATCTCGAAGCGCGCCCGTGTCCTGGTCGGCGAGGGCGACCACGTCCAGGTGGGCCAGAAGCTCACCGTGGGTACCGAGAACCCGCACGACGTGCTGCGCATCCTCGGCCAGCGGGCCGTTCAGGTCCACCTGGTCGGCGAGGTGCAGAAGGTCTACAACTCGCAGGGTGTGTCGATCCACGACAAGCACATCGAGATCATCATCCGGCAGATGCTGCGCCGTGTGACGATCATCGAGTCCGGCGACGCGGAGCTGCTGCCGGGCGAGCTCGTGGAGCGCTCGCGCTTCGAGCAGGAGAACCGTCGTGTGGTCACCGAGGGCGGTCACCCCGCCTCCGGCCGACCGCAGCTGATGGGTATCACCAAGGCGTCGCTGGCGACGGAGTCGTGGCTGTCCGCGGCCTCCTTCCAGGAGACGACCAGGGTCCTGACGGACGCGGCGATCAACGCCAAGTCCGACTCCCTGATCGGCCTCAAGGAGAACGTCATCATCGGTAAGCTCATCCCGGCCGGTACGGGTCTGTCCCGCTACCGCAACATCCGGGTCGAGCCGACCGAGGAGGCCAAGGCCGCGATGTACTCGGCCGTCGGCTACGACGACATCGACTACTCGCCGTTCGGCACGGGCTCCGGCCAGGCCGTTCCGCTGGAGGACTACGACTACGGTCCGTACAACCAGTAAGGCGTACGTCTGACCGAAGGGCGGTCACCCCGTTGGGGTGGCCGCCCTTCGGCGTTACATGGCGCGGGCGGCGGACACGTGGCTACCGGACCTTCCACGCGGTGGTCTCCAGGACGCCGACGGGGGCGTCGTCGCCGGTGCCGTCGTCGAAGACGACCGTGTACCGGCCGCCACCGCCGACCCACAGGTCCACGGGCCGGTCCGGCTCCAGGTCGTGGACGTCGAGCTCGTGGAGGAACAGGCCGGTGGCCGGTTCGACCTGGAGGAGCCGGTTCGAGCTGAGCGCCCACACCGCGCCGTCCGCGTCGGTGGCCAGGGCGTGGAGATGGTCGTCGAGGCCGGCGGTCCACAGATGGCGGCCGTCGCGGAGCGAGTAAGCGACGAGCCTGCCGTCCGTGTGCCGGGAGGCGCCCTTGCCGGTGCCGTTGACGCTGTCGTCGCCGGGGCGTACCCCGAGGGCGACGAGGGTGTCGCCGACGACGACGCCCGCGCGGGCCGGGCGTGCGGGGAAGGCCCGGTAGGGCAGCTCGCCGACGCTCGGCACGACGCGGATCTCGTGGCCGGGAGCGACGGCGGGAATCCTGGCCAGGGGACGGCCCCGGTCGTCGTACGACAGGACGGCGTGGGTGCC
This sequence comes from Streptomyces sp. TRM49041, assembly GCF_008271805.1. Classification (GTDB taxonomy): domain Bacteria; phylum Actinomycetota; class Actinomycetes; order Streptomycetales; family Streptomycetaceae; genus Streptomyces. The sequence continues at coordinate 9,720 of NZ_VSRY01000102.1, read as the reverse complement.
GCGGGACTCGTGCTCCTGGAGCCAGACGGTCAGCGGGCGGGCCGAGAGGACGGCCGCGTGCTCGGGTGGCCCGACGGCGGGCAGAGCGGTGCGGGTGAGCACGCGGCCGCTGCCGGGTGCGTGCGTACGGAGAACCGGGGCGCGCCGGTCGCCGCAGTCCGCGAGGGTGACGACGGGGCGTCCCGCCGGTCCGGGCGGTGTGTCCAGGTGGGCGAGCAGCGGGGTGCAGCCCGGGCCCGCCGATGTGCGCCAGCGCTGCTCGCCGTCCGGCAGGCCCAGCGCGCGCCAGCCGGTGCGCGTCGGGACGACCGCGAGCCCGTCGCCGGCGGCGATCAGGTCGTGGCGGGTCGGCAGGAGGCCCGACACCTCCGCGGTGTAGCGCGTGGACCAGCGGGCGGTGCCGGTGGTGAGGTCGAGGGCGACGGCGGTGGCGCAGGGTCCGCCCTCCGGGGCGTGGCCGACGAGGCCGATACCGCCGGAGGTGCCGCGGCTCATGGTGCAGACGGTGTTCCTGCCCGGTGGCGCCCACTCCCAGGTGACCGCGCCGTCGCTGAGGCGGTGGCCGGTGACCTTGTCGGGCCGGGCGCGGATCACCGTGTCCCCGGTCTGCCAGCTGCCCACGGCGCCGGCCCCGGCGGGCCGGTCGTGGGCGGCGGTCCACATGGCCCGCGCGCCCTCGCCGCCGCCCGCGTACAGCAGAACGGCCACCGGCAGCGCCCCGGCCAGGACGCCGGCCGGGGTCCAGCGGGCGGACGTGGTGAGCCCGTGGACCAGGAACGGCACGGTGACGAGTATCCCGGCCAGGCCCAGGAAGGCGAGTGCCCCCGGGAGCGCGCCGCCGATGTGCCGGAACGCCAGGGTTCCCCCGAGCCCCAGGGCCCCGGCCGCGGCACCGAACGGCGTACCGCCGAACAGTCCGTGTAACCAACGGCGGCGGATCGGACGGTTCTGCGGCATGGTTTCCTTTCGCTCAGCCCAGCAGGGCGAGATGAACGCGGCGCAGGGCGCGGACGCCCACCGCCAGGACCGGCGGGACGTCGTCCGCCGGGACGCGGCGGGCCAGGGACAGGGCGTCGACGGCGATGGCGTAGTCGTCGACCACCGCCGGGGGTGTGTCCGGTGCGGTCGCGGCCGTGGCGTAGTCGGCGAGGACGTCGCCGTACTCGATGACGGCCAGGCGGACGTCGGTCTCGACGGCGTCGGACCCGACCCCGTCCGTGCCGAGGCTCCTGAAGGTGTGCCGCTGCTCGTGCGCCATGACGTACCCCCGTAAGTCGAATCGCTGTGCCATGCATTGTCCTGGCAGAGCGGACGGGGCGTCAGGTCCTTTTTGGCGCTGTCTTGACGGGATGTTGTTGCCGGGGCCCGGCAAGCCGTTGCCGGGCCCCGGCCGTGGTCAGCGGAGGGTGATCTCCCACAGCGCGACGGCGACGGCGGCGCACGCGGCCACCGCGCCGATGCTCGCCAGCGGCCAGCGCGCGCGCTCCAGGGAGTCGAGGCGCGCCTCGTGGTCGGCGAGCTGCCGGTCGGTCTGGTCGCTCCGCTGGACCAGCAGGGCGAGGGAGCCGTCGACCCGGGCGAACCCGGCTTCGAGGGTGCCGCGCAGGCGCTCCAGCTCCAGGGCGACCCCGACCGGGTCGTTCGGGTCGGTCTCGGTCATGGGCGGCTCCTGTGTTCGGGGCTGCCGGCGGGCTCGGCCGGTTCGGTGCCGGTGCGCAGCCAGGGCGGCAGCAGGGGTTGTACGGCCGGGACGGCCATCACCCGGGTCAGCGCACCGGCGACGGCGAGTGCCGCGGCGACCCAGGGAAGGCTCGCCGGCAGGCCCGCCGCGTCGATCAGGGCGGGCAGGGCGACGGCGATACCGACCGCGGTCTGCAGGACGGTGCGGGCCGTGCGCTTGGCGGCTTCGGACATCAGGCTGCTCCTCGTAGGGGGCGGGGGTGGGGGCGGGGACGGAGGACGCGGTCGGCGGCCGGGGCCCGGGCCCTGGCCGGGGCGCCCCGGGCCGGGGAGCGCCGGGGCGGGCGGTCAGGGGGTGACCGTGAAGCCGTGGCGGCCGCCGAGCCTGGTGAGGGAGGTCCGGCCGGGGATGCCGTCGGCGTCGGCGCCGCGGTAGCCGAGCTTGCGCTGCCAGGCCGCGTACGCCCGTACGGTGGCCGTCCCGAAGTGGCCGTCGGCGTACGGCTTCGGCAGCAATCCCTCGGCGACCAGAGCGGCCTCGACGACGCGTGCGCCGGAGTACGAGACGGGGGTCCCCGCCCTGGGCGGGTCCTGACGTGCCGCGGCGACCAGCCGGGACAGGTCGACCGCCGGGATCGCGGGCGGCCGGAGCGCGGGCGAGGCCGTCCGCGCCGGGGCCGGCTTGGTGGCGGCGGTGCCCAGGCGGGTGGCGATCCGGTTCCGCATGGCCGGCATGGTGAAGCCGCGCGGGTCGACCTTCCAGTCGGACCATTCCAAGTGGCCGATGACGCTCTTCGAGGTCCAGCCGTGGGCCCGGCAGATCGCGGCCGATGCCCGCTCGACGGCCTCCAGCTGAGCCGCCGGCCACGGGTCGGCGCCGTCGCCGAGGTTCACGCACTCGAAGCCGTAGAACCGGGCGTTGCCGTCCACGGCGCCCGGGCTGCCCTGGTGCTCGTGAGGTGCGGGCGGCCGGTCGCCGTAGTCCTCGGCGATCACCCGCTGGAGGACCGCCGGGTCACCGCCGCCCGCGTGGTTGGCGCGGCCGCCGCCGACCAGGTGGACGGTGCCGTCCTTGGCGATCACGCCGTGGCAGAGCGGCCCGGGCAGCTGGTCGTATCCGTCGTAGCAGAGCTGGACGGACGTGGCGGTGCCGCTGGAGACGGTGTGGTGGATCATCACACCGTTCACCGGCCCCCAGGCGCCGACGTGGTCGCGGTCGTTGGTGCGCCAGCCGGCGTGCTCGACGACGGTGACGCCCTCGGCGCGGAGGGCGGCTAGCAGCTTGTCGGGGGTGAGTGGGGTGGCCATGGCGGCTCCTTCCGTGGTGCGTGGGTGGAACGGGTTGTACATGGGTACGGAAAAGCCCGCCCCGTGCGCCGGTCTTCGGCATACGGGGCGGGGCCGTGGGGGCTGTCGGGTCCGCCGGGCCGGGTCGGTCAGGAGAGCGCCGCCCAGATGGCGTTGGCGTCGGGCATCACCGTGGACGGGTTGAACGAGGCGGGCAGCGACGTCTGCCCCGTGACGCTCAGCCGCCCGTGCCGGATGAACGAGCCCGGCATCCGGGCGCTGCCGCCCGGGGCCTCGCCCATGGCGGCGCCCCGCATGAAGGCCGGGCCGTTGCTGTTGGGGCTCGGGCCGTTGACGACCAGCGCGACCCAGTACAGGCCGGGCTGCGCCTGGTACGGGGTGGTCAGCGGGCACACGACGGTCTCGCCCTCGGTGGCGGGGATCAGCCCGGTCAGCGATGCGGTGAGGCCGACCCGCGTTCCGGCGCCGGTGTAGAGACCGGCGTACGAGGAGGAGCTCAGCGTGCCGCCGACATAGCCGGGCACGTAGAACACCACGTTGCCGACGGTGGTGGCGGAGTGCAGCGGGACGCCGATCAGGTACACCCAGCCGCTGATGCAGTACTGGACCGAGTTGCCGGAGCTGGCGGCCGGGTCGAACGACCACCCGGCGAAGCCCACCGAGGCCGGCGACCAGGTGCCCGCGGCGGACACCGCGTCCACATACCCGCGGCGGACCAGCTGGTCGGGGGACGCCGGGTCGGCGGCGGTGGCCGGCGGGGTCTGGAACGTCTTGGCGCCGGCCACCGTCTGGTCCCCGGCCAGCAGCAGCGCGGTGCCCGCCGGGACCGCCGCGACATCGGCGGCGCTCAGCTGTACGGCGCCGACGTCGCCGTTGACGGAGGTGACGGGTGCCGCGTCTATGCTCAGGTACCGGGCGTCGCCGGCGGCCTGGGTCAGGGCGCCCAGATCGGCGGCGGTCAGCTCGACCACGCCGGTCTTCCCGTTGACGGAGGCGACCTGGCCGCCGCCGCCCGGCAGTTGGGCGGGTGTGACGAGGCCGTCGGCGCCGAGCGTCGCGACGCCGCCGGGCGCGCCGGCCCGGTCGGCGGGGACGGCCGCCACGTCGTCGGCGGTCAGCACGATGACGGGTTCGGTGTGGCCGTTGACGGAGGTGACCGCACCGGCCGGGCCCTGTGGTCCCGGTGCGCCGGGCGGCCCCGCCGGGCCCGGGACCGCCACATAGTTCGGGGCGTTCGGGTCGGCCGGGGCCATGTCGGCGAGGTCGACGGCCGGGGCCGACGCGGGCAGGGCGATCTGGTAGACGCGCCGCCGGGTGATCCCGGAGAGCTTCTCGGTGACGGTGTACGTCCAGTTGACCGGGTTCCAGCCGGGCGCGTCGGTGGCCGGCAGGGTGAGGGTGATGCGTCCCTCGGCGTCCAGCGTCGCGCGCGTGGGCCCGCCCAGGAACAGGTCGGCCTCGGCGTGGGTGAGCAGCGCGGGCGGCCGGAACTCGACGGTGCCGTTCAGCGGGCGGCCGTCGGGGGCGAGATAGCGAGCGGTGACGCTCACGGTCGGGATGGTTTCGGGCAGCACGAGGATGTCTCCTTGCTCGGGTGGTTCCAGGGGCTGGGCGGGGCGTGAGCTCGATCGCCGTACGCGGCCGTGGGCGTCAGGACTGGACGCCGTACAGGGCCAGGGGGTGGCAGCGGACCGTGTCGCCGGCCGTGGCCACCTTCGCCTGCACCTCGAACGTGACGGTCGCGCTGTACGCCGCCGCCAGTGGCTCGGTGAAGACCAGCTCGGCGCCGGGGGCGCCCACCGGCCCCACCTGCGCACCGTCCACCAGCAGCCGCACCTGCGCCCCGGCCGCGCCCTCGACGGCGATCCGGCAGTGCACGCGCGGGTGCTGGGCGATGCCGGGGCCCCGGTAGAGCGTCGTCCAGGTCGTGGCGCCGGTGGACTCCCAGCGGGCCGACGCGACGGGCTCGGGCAGCGGGTACGGGATGTACGGCCGGGCGAGGCCGCGCTGCCGGGCGTCGTCGGCGACGACGACATTGCCCTTGCGGTCGAAGATCTGGACCGGCTGCACCGGCAGTGTGTCCGGCGTGCCGGTCCACACCGTCAGCGCCAGCGAGCCGTCGTCCCGGCGCACGAGCAGCCCCTGCTGCGCGGTCTGCGCGTCCCGGTCGGGCTCGACCTGCCCCAGGTACAGCAGGTCCTCGCCGCTCGCGGTGCGCACCCGGAGCCGTCCGCCGTCGCCGATGACCACCTCGCCGCCCGAGATCTGGTTCAGCGCCGGGTTGGTGTTGGCGCTGCCCATCAGGTCCCGTACCTGGCGTTCCAGGTCGCGGATGCGGTCCAGCAGATCGGTGGGGATGATCGCCACGGGTTACACCCCTTCCAGATAGAGCGTGGCCGTCTCGGCCTTGGTGCGCTGCGGCGGGTTCACGGCGAGTCCGACGATCCGGTACGGCGCATCGAGCCCGTCCGGGTGCCACAGGTCGTGGACGCGCAGCCGGATCCGGGCGCCGAGCAGCGCCGGGGTGATCCGTCCGTCCAGCCGGACGGTGATCTCGGGGATGGTCTCCGGCCTGCGCTGCCGGGCCAGTTCGGCGAGACCCAGGGACCGCAGCGTCGCCTCGTCCTTCACGCCGCTGTGGTCGGAGGTGCGCTCCAGCCGGGGCCAGCCGGCGGCCAGGTCGGCCGGCTCCTCGACGCTCACGGTGAGCGGCACGGAGTCCTGCGACTGGTCGGTGTTGGCGGACTCGCCGCGTGCCACCCACACGTTGGCCTGCACGGTCGAGTCCGTGGGCAGGCTGTATGTGACGACCGGGCCCGGGTGGTCGAGGACGATGTCCGCGTGCCCTGTCTCGATCCTCGGGTGGCCGAGCTGGAGCCGTTTGACGCGGCGGCCCTGGGCGTCGCGGTGGCAGTGGATCCGCCACTCGAAGCCGTCGGCGAGCTTGGCCAGCTTGTCGAGCAGTTCCCGGACCCGGGCCAGCGCGGAGTACCCGTAGGCGAAGTCCCGCCGGACCCCCGACATCTCGGGGCCCAGGCTGATGCCGATGTCACCGCCCGGCTGCTCCTGGGCGTGGCCCACCAGGGCGCGGGCGATGTCGAACTGGTCGGTCGCGGTGCCGACCATGTCGCCGGAGAGGATCCGGTGGTCCAGGTACGAGTCGAACGTGCCGGCCTGGAACCGGACCGTGAGCCGGCCCTTGTCGTCGGCGGACGGGGTGCAGGTCCACAGCACGCCGCCCCACCAGATGTCGCCGTCGCGCTCCAGCCACACGGCGGTGCGCCCCGGCTGGAGCGCGGCCCGCGCCCGGGCGGCCAGCCGGGCCTCCGGGAGCGGGACGGTGGCGGACAGCGAACCGGCCTTGCCGATGTAGTCGTCGAACTTCGTCTCCGTCAGCGGCATGACGTCCAGCACCTGGTCGGTGCGGAGGTCGCAGAAGACCGCACGGTAGACGGGTGTGGTGACGGGGCTGCTCATCGGCGTCGCCTCACAGCCACGGGTCGACGCGGATGAACCGGTTGTCGAACCAGCACTTGTTGGTGGTCGCGGACGAGGCGTGGGCGGACACGGCGGTGTAGGTGGCGCCGACCTCCAGCCCGGTCACCGGGAAGGTGGTCGAGACGGAGTAGGAGCGGTTGTTCGCGGCGATGGCGGAGCGGGTCTCGTGGGCGGCGAGGACCAGGGCGCCGTTCTTGCGGATGTTGGCGGACATCCGGGCCCACTGGCCCTCGACCCCGGCCCGGCCGTTGAAGCCCACGGTCACCAGCACCTTGCCGGAGGCGGGGACTGTGAAGGTGGCGCTGATGGTGGGCTGGGTCGTGTCGGTGATGGCCTCCACATAGGTGGTGGAGCTGGTGTAGCCGCCGTCGTTGTCGTACACGAACGCCGTGGAGGGCACCGCCGGGCGCCACACCGCGCCGTCCCAGCGCTGGAGCCGCCCGGCCTCGTCCCGGTACTGCCCGGTGTACTCGCCGGCCGCGAGCGCGCCCTGCGGGGCGATGCCGCCGACCTGCCGGGGATAGGAGGCCCAGCGGGCGCCCTCCCAGCGCTGCAGGCGGGTGCCCGTGTCCCGGTACTGGCCGACGTAGCCGCCCGGGACCTCCCGGTTCCACGACTCGGCGAGGATGCCGCCGACCGCGACGGTGGGCACGCGCAGGTCGTACACCGCGGTCGCCCAGTCCAGCCCGCCCGTGCCGACGGACGCCCCGGCCGGGACGGTGACCCGGGCGAGCGGAAGCGACGCCTCCGGCGTTGCCGGGACCTCGGGGGTGCCGTCCGGAGTGCCCTGGACGATCTCCAGTACGGCCTCGGTGCGGTCGCTGGCGTCGTACTGCGTGTCGTACACCCGCAGCACGACCAGGTCGATGCGCGGGTTGTTGGCGTCGCCGTCGGCGAACGTGATCGGCGTGTAGTCGGTGAGCGCCACCGGGTACGCCCCGGCGCCCGCGAGGCCCTGGACGACGGCGCGGCCCGGGGCGACCGCGGCGGTCATCCCCGCGGCCTCGCCGAACACGTACAGGGCGGACATCAGGTACTCGCCGTCCGTGGACCCCGGGATGACACCGGCGGCGCTGGTGAGCGCCCCGGTCGGGGCCATCGTGCCGATGGGTGCGAGCCGGGTGTCGGTGCGGGACTGGCCGGAGTTGGTCTCGGTGCGGTTGATCAGCCATGCGCTGCGCACGGGCATGTCGTCCTCCTGGGAAGGCGAAGGTGCTGGGGGAAGGGGTGTGTCGGTTCCGGCTTTTCCGGTCGGGCGTGTCCGGTCACCAGTGGGCGTCGCGCCAGCGGACCAGCGCGGAGGCGCGCGGGTCGGGGGTGGCGTCGTCGGAGTGGAAGGCCAGCCCCGTGCTGCCGGGTTCGAGCTGGAAGAGCTGCTCGGGCGCGGACTGGGAGGTGGCGGTGTAGAGCCGGGACGCGGTGCCGTTGAGCAGGACCGTGCCGACCTCGGTGTCGACGGTGAGGACGTCCCCGGCGCCCAGCACGATGTCGTACTGGAGCCGCCGCCCGTCGCTGAGCCGGGTCAGGGTGGGGCGGCGGACCGGCCCGTGGAACTCGACGACCGGGTGGGCGGGCGCGCCGCCCGCGTTGACGGCGGTCAGGGTGCCCGCGCCGCCGGTGCCGCCCCAGTCCAGGGGCCAGCTCAGCCCGAGCCCGCCCGGGTCGTCCCAGACGAGGCCGGGTTCGGAGACGGGCAGGGTGGCGCGGCCCTGCCGCTCCATGGCGCCGAAGCGGCGCGGGTCGGTCGCCGTCCACTGCAGGCTCGCCCTGGACGTGCCCTGCGACACGTACCCGCGGTCCTGTGGGACGACGCGGCGGCTGATCCGGGCCCGTACGGCGAGGGTCTCGCCGTGCAGCCGCACCGCGAGCCACTGCTCACCGCCGTCCGCTCCGGTCGCGCCCCGGAACGCGGCGGTGACCGCCCGGGCGTCGGCGATCGACGGCGGCAGCAGCCAGACCGTCGCGCCGACGAGCCGGGGCTGCGCCCAGCGGGCACCGGGCCAGGAGCCGTGCTGGTCGGGGCGCGGGATGTCGCCGGTGTCCAGGGCCGGGAGGTCGTCCCAGCCGGTGAGGCCGGTGCGGTCGATCTCGTAGGGCGTTCCGGGGCCCATCAGCAGTCCGGCCCACTGGATCTGCCCGTCGCGGGTGATCAGTGAGCCGGGTGCCCTCTTGTCCCTCTTCGTTTCTGTGATCTCGGCCATGGCGGGCCGTCACCTCACTTCCTTCATGCTGCCGTCCGGTACAGGAACAGCAGGTCCTCGGCGATGGCGAGGGCGCTGCGCCCCTCGGGTTCGCGGTATGTGTGCAGCACCGCGCGGTCGTCGGGCACGGGCGCCGGGGCGGCGGCGTGCGGTGACGCGGGATGGCCGGGCTCGGCCGGGCGCAGCCACTCGACGGCGGACAGCGGCCGTACGGCGGCGACGCCGGGTGTGCCGGCCGGGTCGACGACGCCGCCCTCGGCGAGTTCAGGGATCCTCGGCAGGTCGACGCCGAACTTCTTGCCGAGGATGTTGAAGCTGAGGCCGCTGTTCAGTCCGTCGACGACCCAGTTGGCGAAGGCGATCAGGCCGTTGACGGCGCCGGTGATCGCGCCGGCGACGCTCTGGAGGCCGGTCGTGACGAAGCCGCCTATGCCGTTGAGCGTCCGGGTCATGGCGTCCTTGACCCGCTTGAACATGTCCGGGATCTTCTTGCTGATCCAGTTCAGGACGGGCTTGACGACGGTCTTGATGCCCTTCCAGGCGGCGCGGACGATCCCGGTCAGCGCCCGGGTGGCCGACGCGATGGCACGGCGGGCGCCGTTGAAGCCCCCTGAGATGACGGCACCGACGGCCTTCAGGACGCCGGTGACGACGGTGCGGACGGCCTTGAAGTAGAGCGAGATCACCTTGGCGTACACCCGGACGACGGGACCCAGGAACTTCCAGATCGCCCGGAAGACCTTGAGCACCTGGTCGAAGACCCGCTTGATGATCTTCTGTCCCGCCTCGGAGTTGAGCGCGTAGTCGATCAGATAGCCGATGAGCGGTGTGACGAGGCCGAGGACGAAACCGAACGGGTTGGCCCGCATGGCCACGTTGACGGCGGTCATCGCGCCGGCGGCGACGGTGAGGGCGCCGCCGAAGAACCCCATCAGCTTGGAGACGGTGCCCGAGCCCTTGCCGAGCGCCCCGGCGATGGCGCTCACGGAGGCCCCGTCGGCGGCGATCCGCCGGAGCGGAGCCCCGGCGGCCC
>NZ_VSRY01000101.1 GCF_008271805.1 Streptomyces sp. TRM49041 | reverse complement strand
GTGTCCCGTCTCAGCGAAGTTAGCCGGCGGTGTCGCGTTGACCTGCGAGGGCTGGATTGGGTGAGACGGCTGCCAGCAGCCCCCGAGCGTCTGAAGGCGAACCACATCCCCTTCAGCGACGTCCCTGGCTACTCCCAGGCGCTCCGCCGCGTCCAGGGCCTCGGTGCCCGCCAGAAGGAACGCCTCCTCGAACTCTTCCTGCCGCGAGCGAACCTGACCAGCGGCGCCGCCGCCCGCTACAACGGCAGAGGACCCCGGTGATGCCGGGGTCCTCTTACTTCAAGATCAACTGCTGGTGTCAGCGAGGGTTGATCTCGACCTTGACGTGAAGGCACGTACCGGCGGTGATGAGCGGGCCGCCGACGAAGGGGAAGCCAGTGAAGCAAAGGGCGACCCCGGAACCAACGCAGAGAACGGAGAACCCGAACTGGCACCAGGCGAGTGCTCCCTCGGGGCGCCTCCTGCTCACGGAGACGAGGGGCTGGCGCTCTGTCGGATCTACTGGGGTACCGTCGGTGGTAGTCAGGAGGAATACCTCTTTCCTGTGCGTACAGGTACCAGGGCAGTTCTGCTTGCCGGCTCTCTGCCCTGGTCCTGTGGGACCTCAACGGCTGGGGTTCCAGCTCGTGAGATCCATGGTGCGGCGGACTTGACAGGGCCTGAGGTACACTGGTCGACGGATTGATCCGCATGGCGTCGAGTCGACAGTTAAAGTCGAAGATGACATTGAAACTGGATAGCGAAGCCATACGGATCAAACGGTAGCGGTGAAACCGTCAGACTTTTTGAGGACAGCTGTGGCGCAGGAGCGGGATGGCAAGGTCGAGATCCGCAAGGACCAGCTACAGGCTTTGATGGGGGGCGAGCTCCCCGATGCGATCAAGAAGGCCCGCGAGATCCACGCGCGAGGCAAGAAGCCGCAGGTTGTGCGCGTGCGGCGGTCCTTCGTGAGGCTGGAGAAGTTCGGCGGGACGGTCGAGACCGAGAGGAAGCCGCTGCCTCGGGCCGAGCGCCCGCTCTCCGCACAGATGATCACGCCGAAAGGGCTCACCCTGAAGCTGTACCTCCTGATGCTGTTCGCGGCGCAGTGCGAGGCGGCGGTCGGCAAGGAGTGGCCTCAGCCGTACCCGATCGAGCCGGACGCCCAGAAGACCGATTCCTGGGAAGGCTTGGTGGCGACCGTCGCCAAGTACGCCGGGCCCGGCGTACAGGCGTCCTCGGTCCGCACGAACAAGGTCAGGCAGATCGCCCAAGCGATGAAGGCACTTGAGGAGATGGGGCTGCTCAAGTCGGCAACCGGGATTAAGGGGCAGGTCCGCCGTGGCGTTCTGCTCCTGTGCGAGAACGGAAAGAGCAAGGACACCGGCGCCGCGAGCATCCCGTACACCGTGCCGGCCGATGACGAGAGCTTCCTTGAGATCCCCATCGGGTTCTTTACCAACGGCTGGGTCCACGTGCTCACCAATAGCGAGATCGCGGCCCTGCTGATGTGGTTCGACGTCATGAAGTTTGACGCCATGCACGTGACTCCCGAGGGCAGAGCCCCAATGACCGTCGGGTACGTGCTGAGCAACGTGCGCCACGGCTTCTACGGCCTCGGCCGCGACACCTACGAGACGCACAAGCCACTCGAAGCCTTCCAGCTCCTCGACGTACACCGGCCCTCCAAGCGGTACGACAGCGGGAAGTGGAAGGACTTCGAGGAGGACAGCAGCGGCATGGTCTGTCACCGCGTGGTGCTCCGGGACGGCGCATTCGACAGAGAGGCGGGCCCGGTCGTCGAGGAAGTACTCAAGAGGCGCGACGCCACCAACGAGTGGCGTCGGTCCTTCGGCGGATTTCTGCAGCCCCAGAGGTGGTGACCCGGGCCCGGGCCAGGAACCACCGACAAGACCACCACCCGGCTCCGCAACGAGACCGGCGGGACATGGAGCCGATGCGCCCCTGGGGATCACGCACGATCACCAGCAGGCTGGACTCCACGAGGAACTGGCGATAGCTGAATACGAGAGCTCACCAGTAGCCGACTGGAGCTATCCGAGGAGCAGAGACACGATCGAGGCGAGCGAACCCACGATTCCGAACCGGGTGGCGAACGGTTCGATGCGGAGCCTCCACATGGAGCTGCGCAGTTCCGGTGTGTCCTCTTCGGACGCTGCCTGGGCCTGGAGTTCGTCTATGAGCGCGTTCCCTCCGGGATACTCGCCCAGATCCTGCCGGAGCCGGTTGAGAATCGAGATCAGGTCGGCGTCTTCCAGGCCGGTGTTCTGCCGGTTGTGGCTTCCAGCAATGGCTCTGCCGCCCCGGGACGCTGCGGAGGCGGGGCCGCTGCCGAAACTTACGGCAGCGCCCGCCCCGATGTCACCGACGCTGATGTTGGCCTGGGGGGCCTGCGGGTGGTGCTGACTGTGGTCGGTCACGTTCCCTCGCACCGTCTGGGCGTTGCTTCCTCTGGCGGCCAGGCTGCTGTCGTGCACCGGCCCATACACGACATTACTGTCGACGATGATGGTGCCGTTTGAGACGGGCCGCTGCTGACGGGTAGTCAGGAAAAACCACAGAGTCTGCTTGGAGTGCACGAAGTCGATGCCGTCGGCGGTCAGCGTAATGCGTTGGGGCCGGGGGGCGCGGTCGGCCATAAGAAGGCCCTTGGCTTCCAGATAGGCGACGGCGGCGTCTACTTCGTGCCATGTGACCTCGGTGCCGCAGAACCACCACTCCTTGGCCGCGGCGAACTTCTGCAGGTCCGCCGAGCCCCCCGACGGGGAGTTGTTATACGCCCAGTGAGGCAGCACGTTGTTCAGATGTGCCTCGCGTTCGGCTCGTGGCTCCGAGTGGGCCCGCAACTCACGGGCCTTGGCCACGCCGGCCCAGGTCAAGCGGATGAGGGGAGAACGGCCGTTGGCCTGGTTGACCGCACGCCTCGCCCAACCACGCACTACGAGATGGGAGACCACGGCCTGCTCGTCGGCCGCGTCCAACCTGGCGGCTCCCACGATCCTTCCTGCATGGAGGATCTGTTCCGGGTCGTCGCCCATGGCGTCGAAAGCGCTCTGCAGGAACCGGTCGGCGTACACCTCGATTGTCACCCATCCATCGTACGGCGCGAGAACACCACGCCTCCGGGGATCACGCACGGTCACCAGCAGGCTGGACTCCTCGGGGAACTGGCGACAGTTGAATACGCGAGCCCACCAGTACCAAGGCCGCCGTCGCAGCGCAGGGCTCAGGACGCTCCCATAGCGCCCGGGGGTCTGGGTTCAATCGGCCTGCTGGGCGTCCCTCAGCAGCTTCTCGTACAGGGCCTCGGAGGCTTCGATGCTGGCACCGAGGGCTTCCATGCCGGGGGTGACGACTGCGACGGCGACGCGGTCGTTGAGAATGTAGAAGGTGTCGATGTCGTCGGCGAGTTCTGCGATCAGGCGCCCCCGAGGTCCGTCGGCCATCATCTCGGGGGCCTTGTCATACCAGAAGCTGTGGGCGAGGTAGTTGCGGCGCTTGACCGCGTTGGTGAGGTCGGCGGGCAGCTCGGGGTCGCTGCCGCACAGCGGAGTCACCTTGGCGACGAGATTCTGAAAGCTGGAGCTGGCCGCCTTGTTCCACGGGTCAGTACCCAGCACGCGCTTCTCCTGCCGAGCGAGGCCGATTCGGTGGTGCGCGAGCGCGTTGATCAGCCCGCGTTCCACAGTGGCGGCGGTGAACATGGCCAGACCGTAGGCCGCGTAGACAGTCGGATCCTCGTTGGGGAGATGACGTATGGGGTTCTCGTAGTCCGTCGCCATGCCTCTCATAGTGGACGCTCGGCCACCCTCGGTCACTCCCATTTTCGCAACGCCCCACGCGGATCTTCCGGGCCAGCCCTCTGGGGTCAGGGCGGTCGTCTTCGCGCACTGGCGGCTGTGGCCGGCGCGCTGGCGCAGGGATCCGCGGTGGTTGCTCCGTTGCCCCCCGCCGTACACGCACAGTCATCGGTGGGTGGTCATGGTCGTAGCCGTCGGCTGCGTGCAGTGCGGCGAGCAAGTCCACGTCCAGCCCAACCTTGACAATGTCCAAAATGGACGCTACGATGGCTTCATTGTCCAACTCAGGCGCGGATGGGGTGTCGATGATCACTTACGCCTTCTGGAACAATAAGGGCGGCACTGGCAAGACGAGTCTATGTTTCCAGACCTTGTCGCATTACGCTCACAAGAATCCCGATAAACGTATCCTCGTGCTGGATGTTTGCCCGCAGGCGAACCTCTCCGAGCTGCTGTATGGGGGGCTCGCCTTTCGAGGTAGCGAAGTGCTGCTTGCGCGACAGGGGGAGCCGGTGCGTCGCACGATCGGCGGCTACTTCGAGTTGCGCCTGTCTTCCCCCTTTGCCCCACCGACCATCGTGGCGGCTGACTATATCTCGAAGCCCAGTCAGTACAACCAGGCGATTCCAGAGAATATTGACCTCATTGCCGGTGACCCGTTGCTGGAGATGCAGGCAACTGCGATGTCAGCGCTGGCAAACACGTCGATCCCGACCACGAACTCGTGGCTGCGAATCATCGACTGGATTCGTGACCTCCTCGAAACGGTCTCAGATGACTACGACACCGTGTTCATCGACACGAACCCCTCGTTCTCGATGTACACGCAGGTGGCGCTTTCATCTTCCGACAGACTTATCTTGCCGGTGATGGCGGATGACTCATCGCGTCGTGCAATTCAGAATGCCTTCTCTCTGGTGTACGGTCTCAAGCTCCCGTCGGACATCTATACTCAGTACGCCTTCGCGACTCGGCTTCGCGAGGCGGGGCGGGATCTTCCGCAAGTGCATGTGATTGCTAAGAACCGGCTCACTCAGTACATGGGGGCCGCTTCCGCGTACGCTGCGGTGCTGCACTCCATTGACCGGGACGTCGTCGCGCTCATGGCGTCTACCCCCGAGATGTTCACCTTCGACAATATCGAGGACGGCGTCGTGGAGATCCGCGACTTCCAGACCGCAGGCGTGGTCGCTCAGGCGCGTGGATGCCCGCTCTACGCGCAGAGGCCCGGCAAACTGGACATCATGGGGCATCGTGTTCAGGTGAAAGCAGACTACCTGGAGAACTGCGTTGTCGACGCCAGAAAGCTTGTGGCCGCACTCTAAGCCTGGTGAGTGATGCGGGGCCCTGGTGCTATCTGCCAGGGCCCCCTTTGCAGCCTGGACGGATTCTCGGGTGCAAACCGCTTTCGTCCCGCGAATATGCGACACCTCAACATGTGGGCATGCCTCAAGCCTGTCTGAGGCGCTGCTGCCATGACCGGGTACGCCGGAGGTGATAGGCGAGTGCGCCGTAGGAGATCGAGTATTCGTGGTTGTCCAGGAGTTCGGCCCACATCTGTCTCGTGTTGAGGCCGGCGGCGATCATGCCTTCGAGGAGGTCGGAGATTTCGCTGCTGATCGGGTCGGCGCCTCGACGCGTCCCTGGCAGGAGCGGCTGAGCCGTGTCCAGCGCCCGGTGGACGACCCATCTCTGCACGCCATGGCGCTGTGTGAGCAGCCGCATCGGCACACCCCTGTAGGCGTCACGGGCTATGCGGTATCGGAGGTCGCGGCGGCCATGGAAAGGGAACCTCCTCGCATAGCGTGCTGTTGGTTTGAAGCGTCCCCGACGTGAGCTGGCATCGGCAAGAGCGCGGTCCAGGGAATCGGGGCTCCGGCCAGAAACCGCAGCGAGACGATCGAGAATCGGCTTCCCGAACCAGTAGGGCGGTCCGCAGAGGTATTCGTGCAGGTAGCTGGGCTTCAGATGGTTGGCACGGGCCATACGTCGAATGTAAGAGTCCGTGGTTTCCCCAAAGCGGGGCGAAACCTGGACGGGGAGTGGGCGCGGATGGTCGATGGTCCCTGTCAGCACGGGGATGCCTTTGCGTGAAGTGGCGCGGAGGCTTCTGCGGCGTGATCCAGGGGGATCGAGTCGATCCCCGCTTTTGTGACGCGTTCCGTGCCGTTGAGGATCGCGTCGATGGCAGCACCCCGGATCGCGTGGGAGAGCGCGCCGATCATCCCTCCAGTGCGTCTGTGGAGGTGCCGGTCCAGTTTGACCAGGCTGCCCTGTGGATGGTCGTGCAGGAGTAAGGTTTTCTCCAGCGTTGCGACCAATCCTTTCCATTCGTCGCCGTAGGGAAAGGGGCGGGTAGGGACGAGGGTGAAACGACCCGCGATCTGGGCGCCCCGTGTGCCGGCAAGCAGCTCGCTGGTTTCCAGGCTGATGCCCGCGTAGACGAATGTTGCAGGGATACGTTCAGAGAAGTACTTGAGGGTGTCGGAGACTTCGGCGCCCGCCCGGGTGACCTGCGAGATGTTGTGGACCTCGTCAACGAGCACGAGGCCGGTGCGGGTATCGGTGCATACGCCGACCACGGCCTCGATGATGTCCGTCATATTCGATCGGTGCCGCACCGGCAGGCCCAGGAAGCGACCAAACTCCGCGGCAACCATGCGAGCAGTCGCGGCGGGCGGGACCGTGATGTAGAGCACGGGAATGCGGTCCGAGACATTCGGGTGACGAGCCCGGTCGAGAAGCTCATGAGAACGTCCGAGCTGGGAGATAGCGCTCGTCTTTCCTGTGCCGGGTGGCCCGGAGACCATCAGTCCGCGGCGGGCACTGATCGCGTGGCGGTTGAGAAGGACCAGCCGACGGCCGCAGATCACCGTTCTCTCGACAAAAGACGTGGCGACCGTGAGCATGCGGGCGTGATGGTCGAGCCGGTCCTCGTCGTAGAGAATTCGGTCAGCCAGGGACAGTCGCTTTAGATCATCAGGGGCAAGCAACACTGGGGCTGCAGGAGGGCCATCGACGAACCTGCGCCATCCGTCCAAGGTGGTCAATTGTCGGTTGGCATCGGCATCGGCATCCTGCAACGTGGGGTGCTGGGCCGCTTCGGAGCGAGTCACGGGCGCCTCCAAGGGTTGGCGAGCGGGTCGAAGAGGCCCAGCGGGATGACTTCGGCGAGATGGATGTCCGTCCCGTCGTCGTGTGTGGGCTCGGTGGATGGCGTGTCGGGAACCGATCGGTCCCCGGCGGTCACCCGGGTGCGGGCGGCGGCCCGGCGGGCACGTCTGGAACGCGTGGCCGGGGGGTCCTCCTTGGCGCCGGGGCCGTCGTGGGCTCGCCGCAGCAGAGCACTGACGGCATCGGCGATCTGTTCCTCGGTGCCTCCGGAGACTTGCTCACAGGCCCGGTCCCAGGCCAGCTCGCCGAACGGTACGCCGACGCGGTGTAGCTGCTTCCAGAAGACGGTGATCCAACGTTCGCCTTGGCGGTCGCGTACCCAGATCCGGGAGACGTCGTAGGGGTCGTGGTGGATCTCCCACAGGCCCTTCTTCGCCGCCACTCCGGAGTGCTGGCGGCGAAAAGGATTCAACTCCGCGCTGTCGTAGATGCGGTGCTTGATGCGGATGCCATAGGCGTTGATCGCCTGCCAGCGCTCGGGCAGCAGCTCGACGTAGTCATCGGCGCCGAGCGGAACCGGAACGTAGCCGCAGGACTCAAGTAGAGTCGCGTACTTCTCGTTCGGAGAGAACGCCCGCGCCGGTGAATCCGGGTCGCGCAATGCGTCATGGGGCCTGGTCTGCCAGCAGGCGATGACCCACTCGTCGAGAAGGCTCTGAAGTTCGGGCAGCGACCACAGCGGCCCGTCTTCTAGTTTCCGGCCGCGCCGGTCCGTGGTCGAGCCGGTGTAACCGGCGACGAACTGGGCGAACAGCGTCGCCACCGAGCCAAGCGTCTTCTCGATCGTGCCCTTGTCGGTCGGCGTCGCCTTGTGGGCCGGTTGCAGGTTGATACCCAGATAGCGGCAGGACGCCCGGAAGTTGTGCGAGACGAACACCTTGCCGTGGTCGCAGACGATGGTCTCCGGAACAATCACCGGTCGGGCGGCCGCGTGCTCCAGGCGCTCGTCGATACTCAGCAGCCGCCGGTACGGCAGCACCGAGTGGGACATCCGCAGGGCCTCTGGCCAGCCCGGACGCATCGTCTCCGGTGTGACGCTTCGGGCCAGAACCGCGGAGGCATCCGCGGCCTTTGTGGTGGGCCGCAGCACCGCCGCGGTGATCGACCTCGTGGCGATGTCAACCATGGCCGTCAGCTCGACCTTCTCCGCAATCCCGTCATCCAACCGCACCAGCACATCCAGCGGCGTGGAGTCAATCTGCATCAGCTCGCCCGGGGCACTGGCCGGCAGCTCACCGAACGGTCCCGGCGGTCGCGCGTTAACCGAGCGGCGCGTGCGGGCCGACCCGGTGACGTGGGTGCCTGCGGCCAGCTTCTCGAACAGCCGGTAGAGCGTGGCCCGTGACGGCAGCTCAACTGCAGCAGTTTCCTCCCGGTCGGCGAGGATCTGCTTGGTCCGCCAGATGATGAACCCGATGGTTCTTGTCGATGCGTCGGCAGTCTCGATGATTGCCTGCCGCATCGCTTCCACCACTGCCCCGTCGACCTGCCCGAAGGTCGGCATCTGCTTAGCCGACCGGCCGTCCGCCAGCCCGACCAGCCCGTCCCGCTGGTAGCGTTGGCGCCGCTGCTTGATCCCACTGGTCGACACCTTGTGGCCGGCTGCCGTCAGCTCGACCGCCTTGGCCCGCTCCCGCTGGGCCAGCGAGTGCACTCTCGGGTCGAACTCCGGCCGCGGCTTCGCCCCTTTCGGAGCGTCCGGCGGCAGACCGTTCAGGACCTCCAGGATGTGCCTCTCCCACCAGCGGGCCTGGTCGGCGGCCGCTTTGGGGAACTCCGCAATTCGGGCCGTCGGTGGCACCCGCTTCTTCCCGGTCACCGGGCCCTCGCATCCGCCAGGCTCACGATCGTGCGGGGTCCCAGCAGCTGGGCCGCCATGTCCTCAGGGGTCAGCTCCTGGCGCCAGAGCAGGTGGAACAGCACGGGCAGCGTCGCCAGGCGTTCCCCGGCCGCATCCGCCCCGGCCATCAGCGGCCCCGGCGTCGCGAAGACCTCCCGGAGCCGAGCCGCGGCCAGGCCGTTCAGGCATCGGGGATGTCGGTATCGCGACAGCCACCGGGCATTTGCCAGCAGCACCTCGTCCGGCGTCCCCAGCCGCTCGAACCTCCACCCGGTTTGGGTGCAGGCCAGGCGCGTCACCTCGAACGCTTCGGCGTCCTTCGGCTCGATCCGCTCATCCACACGGACATCGATGACCACCGCCGAGCCGTCTCCACGGCGCACGAAGTAGTCCGGGGCGTGCCGACGCTCCCGTTCGCCGTCATGCCAGTGCAGCCAGAACGGCTGAGAAGCGATCCCCACCACCTTGGGATCGAAGTCCATCAGCAGGAGGCGGTCCCGTTCCAGCCACGACTCGAAGCCGACGTGCTGCCCATTCGTGGCCGCCCAGTACCAGCCAGCGAAGTGACGCTCACCACGTGACCACCGAAACGGCCGCACCGGAGCGACATCCTCGAAGCGGGCTGTCACGCAGTCCAGGATCGGCCGCCGCTGACGCTCGCGTACGGCATCCACGTACGACAGCTCGACGTACGGCCCTGCAAGATCCACCCCAGCCGGTACAGCCATCCAGCACCCCCAGTGCGATCACGCTCACGACTAGGTTCACTGAGACAGCAGCCCGAACGACTGAGTTCGCTGAGTAAACGCCTCGATTGGATGACAGCGGACATGAGGCCCGCACATGACCGGACAGCGGTGATGTACTAGAGTTATCTCGACATCGAGATATCTGCTGACGACGCACCGCGGTCGCCCGTACGGGTAAGGGTTACCTAACTAAGTCTTACCTTAGCGGATCGGTGAGAAGCCGTGGCGGCAGGATGCGGTTGAACGCGCACATTGATGAAGGAGACTGTCGTGTCGGCGAACAGCTTCGACGCCCGCAGCACGCTGCGCGTGGGCGACGAGTCGTACGAGATCTTCCGGCTGGACAAGGTGGAGGGCTCGGCCCGCCTCCCGTACAGCCTCAAGGTCCTGCTGGAGAACCTGCTCCGCACCGAGGACGGCGCGAACATCACCGCCGACCACATCCGGGCTCTCGGCGGCTGGGACTCCCAGGCGCAGCCCAGCCAGGAGATCCAGTTCACCCCGGCCCGCGTGATCATGCAGGACTTCACCGGTGTGCCGTGTGTCGTGGACCTCGCCACCATGCGTGAGGCGGTCAAGGAGCTCGGCGGCGACCCGTCGAAGATCAACCCGCTGGCCCCGGCCGAGCTGGTCATCGACCACTCCGTCATCGCCGACAAGTTCGGCACGAAGGAGGCCTTCGGCCAGAACGTCGAGCTGGAGTACGGCCGCAACAAGGAGCGCTACCAGTTCCTGCGCTGGGGCCAGACCGCGTTCGACGAGTTCAAGGTCGTCCCGCCCGGCACCGGCATCGTCCACCAGGTGAACATCGAGCACCTGGCCCGTACCGTCATGGTCCGTAACGGCCAGGCGTACCCCGACACCCTCGTCGGCACCGACTCGCACACCACCATGGTCAACGGCCTCGGCGTGCTCGGCTGGGGCGTCGGCGGTATCGAGGCCGAGGCCGCGATGCTCGGCCAGCCGGTGTCCATGCTCATCCCGCGCGTCGTCGGCTTCAAGCTGACGGGCGAGCTGCCCACCGGCACCACCGCGACCGACCTGGTGCTGACCATCACCGAGATGCTGCGCAAGCACGGTGTCGTCGGCAAGTTCGTCGAGTTCTACGGTGAGGGCGTCGCCGCCACCTCCCTCGCGAACCGCGCCACCATCGGCAACATGTCGCCGGAGTTCGGCTCCACCGCCGCGATCTTCCCGATCGACGGCGAGACCCTGAAGTACCTCAAGCTCACCGGCCGCTCCGAGCAGCAGGTCGCGCTGGTCGAGGCGTACGCCAAGGAGCAGGGCCTCTGGCTGGACCCGGCCGCCGAGCCCGACTTCTCCGAGAAGCTCGAGCTCGACCTGTCGACGGTCGTCCCGTCGATCGCCGGTCCGAAGCGTCCGCAGGACCGTATCGTCCTCGCGAACGCCGCCGAGCAGTTCGCCCTCGACGTACGCAACTACGTCGACGAGGTGGACGAGGCGGGCAAGGAGTCCTTCCCGGCCTCCGATGCTCCGGCCATCCACATCGGCGCCCCGTCCAACCCGGTCACCATCACGGCCCCCGACGGCTCGACCTACGAGATCGACCACGGTGCCGTGACGGTCGCGGCCATCACCTCCTGCACCAACACCTCGAACCCGTACGTCATGGTCGCCGCGGCGCTCGTGGCGAAGAAGGCGGTCGAGAAGGGCCTGACCCGCAAGCCGTGGGTCAAGACCACCCTCGCCCCGGGCTCCAAGGTCGTCACCGACTACTTCGACAAGGCGGGCCTCACCCCGTACCTCGACAAGGTCGGCTTCAACCTGGTCGGTTACGGCTGCACCACCTGCATCGGCAACTCCGGCCCGCTGCCGGAGGAGGTCTCCAAGGCCGTCAACGAGCACGACCTGGCCGTCACCTCGGTGCTCTCCGGCAACCGCAACTTCGAGGGACGCATCAACCCCGACGTCAAGATGAACTACCTGGCGTCCCCGCCGCTGGTCGTCGCGTACGCCCTCGCGGGCTCCATGAAGGTGGACATCACCAAGGACGCCCTGGGCATCGACCAGGACGGCAACCCGGTCCACCTGAAGGACATCTGGCCGACCGAGGCCGAGGTGAACGACGTCGTCGCCAACGCCATCGGCGAGGACATGTTCTCCAAGTCCTACCAGGACGTCTTCGCGGGCGACGCCCAGTGGCAGGCGCTGCCCATCCCGACCGGCAACACCTTCGAGTGGGACGCCGAGTCGACGTACGTCCGTAAGCCCCCTTACTTCGAGGGCATGACCATGGACCCGGCCCCGGTGCAGGACATCGCCGGCGCCCGCGTCCTGGCCAAGCTGGGCGACTCCGTCACCACCGACCACATCTCCCCGGCCGGCGCCATCAAGGCCGACACCCCGGCCGGCCAGTACCTCACGGAGCACGGCGTCGAGCGCCGCGACTTCAACAGCTACGGCTCGCGCCGCGGCAACCACGAGGTCATGATCCGCGGCACGTTCGCCAACATCCGTCTGCGCAACCAGATCGCGCCGGGCACCGAGGGCGGCTACACCCGCGACTTCACGCAGGCCGACGGCCCGGTCTCCTTCATCTACGACGCCTCGCAGAACTACCAGGCGGCCGGCATTCCGCTGGTCGTCCTGGCCGGCAAGGAGTACGGCTCCGGCTCGTCCCGCGACTGGGCGGCCAAGGGCACCGCGCTGCTCGGCGTCAAGGCCGTCATCGCCGAGTCGTACGAGCGCATCCACCGCTCCAACCTCATCGGCATGGGCGTGCTGCCGCTCCAGTTCCCGGAGGGTGCCTCGGCCGCGGCGCTCGGCCTGACCGGCGAGGAGACCTTCTCCTTCTCCGGTGTCACCGAGCTGAACGAGGGCCGTACGCCGCGTACGGTCAAGGTCACCACCGACACGGGTGTGGAGTTCGACGCGGTCGTCCGCATCGACACCCCCGGCGAGGCCGACTACTACCGCAACGGCGGCATCATGCAGTACGTGCTGCGCAACCTGATCCGCGGCTGACCCCCAGCGCAGAGGCAGGCGGTTCCGACCGCCCGGAGGGCCGCACCCGTCACACGCCGGGTGCGGCCCTCCGCTCTTCCCCACCCCGTGAAGGGGCCCGCACGCGGTCCAGCAGCCCGTCCACCTCGGGGTACGGCTCCTCCCGCGGCAACAGCCGTCGCGCGGCGTCCGGTTCTCCGCCGCGTACGAGGGCGTGGATCTCGCGGGCCAGTGGGGTGACGTCGCTGATGGCGACCGTCCACTCGTCCGCGTACCGCCGGGACGCCTCACCCGCCAGGCCAAGCTGCAGCGACCGGTACGGCAGCGGCCGCAGCCGCAGGTCACGCTCCGGATCCCACTGCACGCGGGCCGGGGAGCGCCGCAGTTCCCGCTGCCAGGTGGCCCGGTCGGTGTGGAAACCGCGCACATGTTGCGACAGGCACGCGTGCCGCAGCGCCCACTCGAACCCCTCGCGGCTGATCTCCACCGCCAGGACGGTCTCCTGCCCCTCTTTGCCGGCCCAGCCGGAGCGGTACATCATCCACAGGAACGACGGCTTGATCCAGGTCATCCGGTCCCGCTTCCAGGCCGGCGGCCACCGCCCGTCCCGCCCGGCGGTGGCCCCGATGGCGGGGGAGTACGCCTGGTAGACGGTGACGGTGGAGTCGGTGTGGAGTGCGCGGATGCGCCGGCGGGGTTCCTCTTCCATGTCGCTCAGGGTGACCGCGTCGGCCGGTGAGGGCCAGTGGTTTTCGGATCACCGTGTCCAGTGGCGGACCTCGCGGAAGCGGGCCTCAGCGCGTGTCCACGCCTGACAAGCGGGTGTGCCGGTCAGTCGGGGCCGCTCCAGTCGAAGGAGAAGTGCTTGCTCGACCTGCCGCTGCGGTCCCAGCCGAAGCCGAAGGCGTCGGCGCGGTCGGTGGTGGCGCGGCCCCACGTGGCGACCTGTCCGGGACCCACCTCGGCACCCGGCGCGTTGTGGAGCTGGACGCGGGCCCCGTCGGGGGTGGTCGGGCCCGTGAGGGCCTCGGCGCGGGCGGTGACGCGCCCGGGGATCTCGGCGCTCCAGGAGCCGAGCCTGTCGTCGATCTCGACGTTGATGGGCGCCACGTCCATGCCCCGCATCTCGGCGCCGAACACCTCGCCGAACTGCTTCGGCCATCCCCCGGCCTCGCCGCCGAAGATCGCGCCCAGGGCCCCCCGCTGCTCGTCGTCGGCGCGCTCGTCCAGGAACACCGCCGCGTAGGGATCGGTGTGCTCACCCGCCCATACGTTGCCCGTGAAAGACCCGAGCATCAGGACGTTCAGCCCGTCGAGCCGGGTGTCCCCGTACCGGCCCTCGCGGATGTGCCACACCAGGACGCCCTCGCAGTCGCCCTCGGACGGGGCCTGCGCGAATGTGCAGGGGCAGGGTATGGAGCACTTGCAGGTGTCGAACCAGTCGCCGGTCAGCTGCCAGCGAGGGCTCGTGGTCTGTTCGGTCATCGCCCGTTCCTCCTTGTCCGGAGCAGGACATGCGCCGACATGAGACCGAGCGGGCCACCGACGGAGGATGGGGGAGAATATTCAGAGGTGCGTTCGGCCGATGCCGACACCTCCAGCCTAGGCGCACCGCCTGGAGCCCGAAAGCGGAGGGATCAAGCACCCGCTCGCGGGCACCCGGCCACCGGTGTCAGCCCCTCGATCGCCCGCACCGGGACGTCGGCGCGGGCGACCCCCAGCCCTTCAGCACCCGCACAGCCCCACGACCCGAGCACCGCCGACGGCACCGTGTGCCACCCGCGCGCCGACGCCTGAAGCCGTCCTCCGTCGCTCACCCGTCACGGCAGCGGCCGGGCGGGGCCTCGGCCCACGGGACGCGCCGTCGCGGTCGCCGGGCCTGCCTCGTCCAGCAGCGCGGCCCGCTCCTGGAGCGCGTTGCGATAGGACGCCAGCCGGCCCGTCCGCCCGATGGTCAAGGCGCCGACCAGCCGGCCGGCCCGGTGGTAGCCGACCTCCAGCCGGCGGCCCGCCAGGTCGTGCTCCACGACCCGGGCCTCGTCCGCTGCGGAGGGCAGGCCCACCGAGCGGATCCTGGCGCCGTACAGGTCCGACCAGAAGGACGGAACGCCCGTGAAAGGCTCGGGGTCATCCGGCGCGAGCAGCGCCGCGGCGGCGGCCTCGCCCTGCTCGACGGCATTGGTCCAGTGGCCGAGCGCCGGCCGCTCCCCGTCGGCCAGCCGGTGCGGTACGCGGGCCACGTCACCCGCCGCGACCACATCGGGCACGACCGAACCGTCGGAGTGGAGGGCACGCAGATACCGGTCGCAGTGGACACCGCCGTCGACCGCCAGCCCGGAGCCGGACAGCCAGCCGGTCGAGGGCACGGCGCCGAGCGCCAGGACGGCCGTGTCGGCCGGGACCGTGGAGCCGTCGGAGAGCCGGACGCCGGTGAGACGGCCGTCCGTCCCGGCACGGAAACCGGTGACGGTGGTCGCGGTCCGCAGCTCGATGCCCGCCTCGCGGTGGAGGGCGGCGATGTACGCGCCCGTTGTGGCGCCGACGGCCCGTTCCAGGGGCTGGTCGGCGGCCTCGACCAGAGTGACGTCGAGCCCACTGCCCCGGGCGGCGGCCGCGATCTCGCCGCCGAGGAAGCCGGCGCCGATGACGACGAGCCGACGTCCGGGCGCGAGTTCCTCCCGCAGGGCGAGCGCGTCGTCCCAGCCTCGGAGCGTGAGCACACCGCGCGGCGGCGCCGGCCGGGAGGCGGGCCAGCCGCGGGCGGCCGATCCCGTGGCGATGATCAGCCCGCCGTACGAGATCCGGGCGCCGTCCGCGAGGGTGACCGTCCTCGTCGTCAAGTCGAGTCGGACGGCGGCCCGGCCGAGCCGCCAGTGGGCGTCCAGCCCCTCCGGCAGCGGCAGTCCGGTCCCGGCGGGGCGGCTCTCCGAGGTCAGTACCTGCTTGGAGAGCGGTGGCCGGTCGTAAGGGGGATGCGGTTCGTCGCCCACGATGGTCAGGTTTCCGGTGAAGCCCCGGGCGCGCAGAGCCGCCGCCGCCCGCGATCCGGCGAGCGAGGCGCCCACGATCACCACGCCGCGGGGGTCGTCGTCCCTCACCGCGCGGCCGGGGAGACGGCGATGGCACGCACCGGGCAGACGGCGGCGGCCTTCTCGGCCTTGTCGAGGAGCGCGTCGGACGGGGCGGCGTCGTGGACGAGGTAGTCGTCGTCGTCGAAGGAGAAGATCTCGGGCGCCGCGAAGACGCACTGCCCGTGGCTCTCGCAGAGGTTCATGTCCACGGTGATCTGCATGGCTGACTCCGTTGTGGTCAGGTTCGTGGCCGGCCGCGGTCCCGGAGGACGGCACGGCCGGGGCTCGGGGGGCGTCGGCTGTGCCTCAGCCGACCGGGGGGTTGAAGCGCGAGTAGCCGGGGTCGCTCCAGCGCAGCGGCGTCGCCGCGGAGACCTCCCGTACGGCTTCGACGGAGAATTCGACGAGCCGCTGCGCGCCGGGGACCCGGGCGGCCTCCTCGGGGTCCCACACGGTCCGCGCGGTGCCGGACAGATGGAGGACCGAGCCGGTGCTCCAGTCGGGGAACAGGAGTCCCGAGGCCGGGTTGAGCAGCAGATTGCCCAGCGTCAGGAACATCGCGTTCCCGATGTAGTCGGGCCAGCGCAGCAGGGTGGGGGAGAGGACCTGGACGAAGCCGGGGTTGCCGCCGCGGTGCGAGGCGTCCGCGTCGCCGCGGTCGGACGCGGTGGCGATGAAGAACGTGTCCGCCGTGCTCACCGCCGACCGCTGGGCGGCGCTGAGCGCGGCCCCGCTGGTGGCGGTACGGGCCCGGGCCGGGGCCTCGCCCGCGCCGACGGTGCGGTGGTCCCTCTTCTGCAGGTACTTGGGGCAGTTGGAGATGACCTGGTCGAGGTCGACGCGCAGACCGTCGCCCTCCCGGCGGGCCCGGCCGTTGATCCGCATCCGGCGGCGGGTGGCCGGCTCGATGGCGATCATCCCGACGAGGGCGGGCTCGGCCGCGCCCAGGACGCCGGCGAGCGGGTCCTCGGGCAGCGGCAGGGCGTCGATGACCAGGGTGCGGGGGTCCGGCACCCGGAGAAACCCGGGTGTCCCCGTCAGCTGGGTGGCCCAGAGACGGCCCGCGGCATCGGCGCCGCCCAGCACGATCATCGGCTGCTCGGCAAGGAACTCCCGCGCCACGGGCGGGACCGTCTCACCGATGCCGCCGAGCGAGAAGCGGGCCTGGGCGGCGAGGCCGGCGCGCTCCTGCACTGCGGTTTCTCCGCTGTGGTACGTGGCCACGGCATTTCCTTTCCTGACTGACCTATGGGCGGGTCGGGGCGCTCCCTAGAAGAAGCCGCAGGTGGGCGCGCCGGTGGTCGGGGCGTCGGCCGGGTCGGCCCCGGTGGGCGCGTAGATCTCCAGGCGGGTGCCGTCGGGGTCCGCGAAGAAGATGCCGCCGGACGAGGCGTTCTCGCCGTGCGGGACGACGCCGTCGTACGAGAACTCGGTGCCGAGGCCGCGCAGCACCTCTTCGGTGGCCCTGACCTCCTCGACCGTGTCCACCTGGAAGGAGAGGTGGTGCAGGCCCGGCCGGTCGGCGGCGAACGAGCCCTCGCTCTGCTGCCAGAGCGTCACGAGAAGCCGGTTGTCGCGGCCGAGGAAGGCCCAGAGGCGGTCGTCCTCCTTGCCCTCCGCCATCACGTCGAAGTCGAAGACCTCGCGGTAGAAGGCGAGCGAGCGATCCAGATCCGTGACGTTCAGTCCGACGTGACCGGTCTGCAGGTTCTTCGCCTTGCTCATCGTCGATCCCATGCCTTCATCAGGGTTACGAGCCCTCTCGCAACCGGTGAAAGTGAATTTAGTGGTTAGGTCGCTCCATCGTCAACCACTGATCAAGGAATGACCGGTTATCGTGGGCCGTGTGAGACCGCCGCCCCCGCACAGGAAGGTCCAGAGCCGTGCTGCCGCACACCGAGGCCGACCCGAGGCCGCTGACCGGCGAGCCCCTCGCCATCGATCTGCTCAACACCCGCTGGATCGACGGTGCGGGCCACCACGACCTGCTGGAATCCCTCGACGGACTGGCGATCTGGCTCGGCACCCCGCTGGTACGCCAGGCTCTCGGCGGCACGCCGGCACCGGTCGGCCAGGACACGCGGGAGCGGCTCCGCCAGGCCCGTGCCGCTCTCGACGAGGCCGTAGCGAGCCCGGCACGGCCGACGCCCGGTGCGGTCGAAGCCGTCAACGCCGTACTCGCGCACGGGCGGGTACGCCATGTGCTGGGTCCCGAGGGGCCGGACGTCGTCGTCGAGGTGGACGACCCCTCCTGGCTGCCCGCCTGGGCGGCGGTCTCCGACTACCTGCGGCTGCTCGCCGAACGCCCGGAACGCATTCGCTCCTGCGGCAACCCGCAGTGCGTCCTGTTCTTCTACGACGTCTCCAAGAACGGCACCCGGCGCTGGTGCTCGATGGCCGGCTGTGGCAACCGCGCCAAGGCGCAGCGGCACTACGCACGCCACAACCAGCCCTGACGGCGGAGGCCACCGGGCGGCCCGGCGGCGGAGGGCACCGGGACCGCGACCGTGGCCGCCACGGCACGGCGAAGGGCCCGGCCCCGGCATTCGCCGGGGGCCCGGGCCCTTCCGCGCTACCGACAGAGGCGCGGTTCAGTCCTCCGCCGGGCCTTCGACGCGGTACTCGACATCACCCGCGCCGCGTTCCCTCGGGGCCCGGCGGCTCCTCGCCCAGCCGGGGGTCACGCGGTCCTTCCCCGGCCTGAGCGCCGCCGCCAGGGAGAAGGCCGACAGCCTGCAGTGCATAGGCGTGCACTTCGAATGGGACGACCAGGTCGCGCTCGACATGGGCTGCAAGGTCGCCGACCACGTCGCCGCCACCATCGTGAACCGACCGTGCCGCCCGCGCGGCCGGCCCGGACGTCACTCCGCGGGTCGGTTGCGCGCACGACGGCTGTGCCGGGCCACCCGCACCCGGTTCCCGCAGCCCACCGTGCACCAGGCGCGGCGGGCATGGCTCTTGACGAAGTACAGGATGCAGCCGGGCGCGGCGCACGCCCGGATACGGTCGGCGTCCGCGCCGGAGAAGAGCGATACGGCGGCGGCCGCGATCTCCCCGAGCGCCACCCGGCGCGGGTCGCTCTCCAGCCACCGAGGGACGGCGTCGAAGGCCGGCCCCGGGACCAGTTCCCGCCACCGGGCGGCCAGCCGGGCGGCCGCGTTCACCACCGCGGTGTCCTCAGGGGCCGGGCTCCCGTCCGAGGTGCGGGCCGCGGCCAGCCGCCGCAGCGCATGACGGAGGGCCACGAAGGCTTCGAGATGCGCCGCCTCCGCCGGCCCCGAGCGGTCGAGAGCCCGCGCCAGGGCGGGGCTTAACTGCGACCGGTGGGCCGCGAGCCACGCGTCCAGGTCGTCCGGCGCCGTCAGCGCGTCCACCTGATGACCGCGTACCCCGCCCTTGATGTACGTGGTGTTCACCAGCTCCAGCGGCAGGGGCTCACCGGCCAGCGGAAGCTGATCGACCGTCGGCCCGTCCTGATCCTGATGCGTGCTGTCGCTCATCGTCCCATCCTGCCGTTCCTCGACGCCGCGCCTGAAGCTAATGCATAGATATATGCTGCATCCGTTAAGTTACCTCCTCAGGAAGGAAGTTCCCGTGTCCGACTCCCCGGTGACCGCGACGCGGTCCACCCTGTTACAGCGCTGTGCCGCCGCGCTGGCAGGCAAGGCTCCGGCCCGGGCGGCGAGGTCCGCCATCTCGGTCGCCACCCTCGCCGGAGTGGTGGCGCTGCTCCTCCTCGTCGCCATCGGCGTGCTGATCGACCAGACCGTGCTCATCCCGCCGCTCGCCGCCAGCGCCGCACTGGTCTTCGCCGCCCCGGCCCTCCCGCTGGCCCAGCCGCGCAGCGTCGTCGGCGGCCAGCTGATCTCCGCCGTCGTGGGCTTCGTCTGCCTGGCGGTGGGCGGCAGTTCCATCTGGACCTCCGCGGTCGCCGGCGGCCTCGCCATCGGGGCGATGGCGCTGGCCCGGGCGCCGCACTCGCCGGCCGCCGCGACCTCGGTCATCGTCGTCCTCACCGAGCCGCCGACGGCCGTCTTCCTGCTGCTCCTGCTGGTGGCCACACTGGTCCTGGTCGGCGTGGGCATCATCGTCGGGCGCAGCGGCAGGACGGCCCGCTACCCCACCTACTGGTGGTAGTCCCGGATGACCGGGCGATACGGGCAGCCGCTCCTCACCCCACCGGTCCAGCGGCACCAGGAACGACACGGGAGCCGCCGCAGCTACGCCGACACAGGACCCCGGCCTTCGCCGACTACCGGGGCGACAAGCGGTACATCACCGCCGGGAACCTCGACCACGAGAGCAGGGGGCGCTGCCGCTGATGGACTATTCGTCCAGAGCGACGCACTCGACCCGGTGCGGCAGCGGATCGCCGAACCGGAATCGGAGAACGCCCGGTTGAAGGAACCGTCCGCGGCGGCCCTGACGGCGCCCCTACGAGAGCAGTTCCACCTCTGCCAGCTCGGACCCGCCGCCGCCGAACAGCAGCCGGTACCCGGTGTACGCGCCCGGCGACGCCACCGTGAACGCCCGCGTCTGGTGGTCCCAGGCGAAGGTCTCGCCCGCCCGCCGGTCCACCTCCCGCCAGGTCACGCCGTCCGTCGAGCCCTCCAGGACCCAGCCGCTCGGTGCCGTCGCCCCGGCCGACGACGTCAGGGTGTACTGGACGGCCCTGACCGGTGACGTGCCCCGGACCGGCAGGTCAAGGCGGCCGGCCAGCGCCGTGGTCGCCGACGTGTCGTCGAAGAGCGCGCCCGGGCCCGTCAGGGCGTCGCGGCGGGGCGTCGGCACCCGGTCGTCCTGAGTGATCGAGGCGGGCGCCGCGTCCGGGCCCGTGCCCCAGGCCGACGGCCTCGGGCCCATCTCGAAGTCCAGGGTCCCGCCCCGGGCGAGCACCGCGTGGGGCAGGGCCGTGGACGTCCACGGGCGGCCGTTGACGCGGACGCCCTGGACGTAGAGGTTCTCCGCGCTGTTCTCCGGGGCCCGGACCACCAGCGTGCGGCCGTTGTCCATCCGTACCGTGGCCTTCTTGAACAGCGGCGAGCCGATCGCGTACTCCCCGCTGCCCATCACCAGCGGATAGAAGCCCAGCGCGGAGAAGAGATACCAGGCCGACTGCTCGCCGTTGTCCTCGTCGCCGTGGTATCCCTGCCCGATCTCGCTGCCCACGTACAGCCGGGACAGCACCTCGCGGACCTTCTCCTGCGTCTTCCACGGCTGCGCGGCCGCGTTGTACATGTACGTGACGTGGTGGGCGACCTGGTTGGAGTGCCCGTACATGCCCATCCGCACATCCCGGGCCTCCGTCATCTCGTGGATCACGCTGCCGTACGAGCCCACGAACTCCGGTGACGCCGTCTCGGGCGTGGCGAAGTACGTGTCCAGCTTCGCGCCGAGCGCCTTCCGCCCGCCGTACAGGTTCGCCAGCCCCCGGCTGTCCTGCGGGGCCGTGAAGGCGTAGCCCCAGCCGTTGGTCTCCGTGTAGTCGTAGCCCCAGACCCTGGGGTCGTAGGACGCCGACGGCACCCGCCACCCGCCGCGCGCGTCCCGCCCCTGGAAGAAGCCCGCCTCCCGGTCGAACAGCGCCACATAGCCCCGCGCGCGGTTCAGGAAGTAGTCCGCCTCCTCCCCGTACCGCGCCTTGCCGGTCCGCCGGTGCAGCGCCTCGGCCATCCGGGCCAGGCCGTAGTCGTTGATATAGCCCTCCATCGACCACGACAGGCCCTCGTGCGTCTCCGTCGACGCGTAGCCGGCGAACGGGGACGTCACCATGCCCTTGCGCCCCACGCCCCGGCTCGGCGGCACCACCGTCGCGTTCTTCAGCGCCGCCTCGTACGCCGCCTCCGCGTCGAAGCGCACACCCTTGACGTACGCGTCGGCGAACGCCACGTCCGACGACGTGCCGGTCATCAGGTCCGCGTAGCCCGGCGACGACCAGCGGGAGATCCAGCCGCCGTCCCTGTACTGCTGCACGAAGCCGTCGACCAGCTCGCCCGCCCGGCGAGGCGTGAGGAAGGAGTACGCGGGCCAAGTCGTCCGGTACGTGTCCCAGAAGCCGTTGTTGACGTACACCTCTCCGTCGACGATCCTCGCGCCCGTGTGCGTCGGCGTGTCCGGTCCGGTCCGCGGCGAGAAGGGGCTGGCGTAGCGCCGGCGGCCGTCGACCTCCTCGTGGCCGGAGTTGGGGTACAGATACAGCCGGTACAGACCCGAGTAGAGCGTCGTGAGCTGGTCGCGCGTCGCGCCCTCCACCCGTACCCGGCCCAGGACCTCGTCCCACTCCGCCTGCGCCCTCGCCCGTACGGAGGCGAAAGGCGCGTACGGCGGGATCTCCGCGGCCAGGTTCCGCCGCGCCTGCTCCACGCCGATCAGGGACGTCGCCATCCGCAGCGTCACCGTGCGGTCCCGGCCCGCGGCGAACCGCAGGAAGCCGCGTACGCCCTCGGACGACGAAGCGGTGACCGGCGCGTCGAAGACGCCGTACACGAACATCCGTGTCGCGCCCGTCGACAGGCCGCTCTTCACATCGGAGTAGCCGGTGAAGGAGCGGCGCGCCGGGTCCAGGGTCAGGCCGCCCTCCCGTGTGATGTTGTCGAAGACCACCGACGCGTCGTCACCGGGGTAGGTGAACCGCATCATCGCCGCGTGGTCGGACGGTGCGATCTCCGCCGTCAGGCCGTTCTCGAACCGGACGCGGTAGTGGTGCGGCCGCGCCGTCTCGTTCTCGTGGCGGAAGGCGAGTGCTCGGGCCGCCCGGTCGGTGGGTGGGGCACCGGGACCGGGCGCGGCCGACGGCATCAGCTGGAACGTCTGCCGGTCGCCCATCCAGGGGCTCGGCTCGTGGCTGGCGCTGAACGCCTGCACCGTGGGCAGGTTGGCGGCGTTGTTGCCGCGGGCGTACTCGTACAGCCAGCTCTTCGACGCCGCGTTCGTCACCGGCGTCCAGAAGTTGAAGCCGTGCGGCACGGCGGTCGCCGGGAAGGTGTTGCCGCGCGAGAAGGAGCCGCTGGAGTTGGTGCCGCGCACCGTCGAGACGTAGGCGGAGGGGCGGGCGGACGCCGGCTCGGGGGCGGCGCGGCGCAGCGTGACGTCGTCGATCCAGCCCTGGAACCGCGCGGGCCCGCCGGGGGAGTCGTACGCCACGAGGATCCGGTCGACGACCCGTCCGGCCGCGACCGCGCCGATGCCGGCGGTGACCTGGTTCCACTGGTTGACGTACAGCCGTTTGGCGGCGGCCTGGCCGTGCGGGGTGAGCGGACCGCCGTGGCTGTCGACGGCGCCCAGGTCGCTCAGGTAGGTGCCGTCGGTGAAGGCGAGATCCACCGCGATGTGCGTCGCGGGGTAGCGGAGGTCGGTCGCCGTGCCGGACGGTCCTGTGGGGAGGGAGGGGAAGACCCGGTAGGACAGCTCGGTGCCGCGGCCGACCACCGTGTGCACGTCGAAGATCTTGTTGTACGCGTAGCTCCGGCCGGCCGCGCGGTGCGTCCCGGCGTAGCGCAGCGCCCGCAGCCCGGTGAACCCGGCGTGGGCCTTGGCGGTGGGGGAGCCTGCCGGTCCCCGGTCGACACGGGTGCGCATGGAGCGGGGGACGGGCGTGGTGGTGTCG
The DNA here is from genome assembly GCF_008271805.1 of Streptomyces sp. TRM49041. Taxonomy (GTDB): domain Bacteria; phylum Actinomycetota; class Actinomycetes; order Streptomycetales; family Streptomycetaceae; genus Streptomyces. The sequence goes on along the minus strand of NZ_VSRY01000101.1, from coordinate 91,902 downwards.
CCGTTCGAGAACTGGACGTCGGCGAGCTGGACGATGCCCGGCGCGCCGTTGTTCCCGGTGATCTCCAGGCGGTAATGCGCGTACGCCGTCGAATGGCCGAATTCGTATGTCCGGGTCTGGAAGCGGTCCTCGAATATCTGGTTCTCGCGGCTGTCCAGAATCCGCCACTCCGCGCCGTCGGCCGAGCCTTTGAGGGTCCAGTTCTTCGGATCGCGTTCGGCGTGGTCGTTCGCCGAGGTCAGTGCGTAGGTGACGACCTTGACCGGTTCGTCCAGGCCGAATTCGAGCCAGGCCGTCGGGGTGAACGTCAGCCATTTCGTGGTCGGCTCGATGTCGAGCAGGTTCTCCTTGGTCTCGCCGGCGTCCGGGTGTTCACCACTGGCGCGCGCCCGGGTGACCCGGTCGGTCACATTGCCCGGGATTCCGGCGGAGAACGCGCCGTCCACGCCGTTCGCGCGCTCCCGGCCGTCCGGTCCGGTCTCCACGGTGTCGCGCCAGTCCGGCCGCGCCTCGTGCGGCTCGAACGATGTGCTGAACTCGCCTGTGACGGGGGACGGTTGGTCCGGTAACGCCTGGGCCGCCGACGGCGCTCCGGTCACGAGCAGCGAGACGGCCGCCGCCATGGCGGCGGCCGTCCGAAGAGGTCTGGACCGCATCCGGCTACCTCCTGACCGCGCTGGGACAACGTTGTCAAGCTCTGCTGTGCGAGCTCCAGTAGGGAGGTAAGTGGTGGTCGGCGTCAAGGGTGTTGAACGGAGCGGAAGGAAGGGTTAATTCTTTCCAGTGATCGATTCGATCTTCTCATGCCGCCGCGCGTGCGGGTATTTCCCCCAGGTCTCAACTAGGGAAAGACTCCTGCCGAAAACTGTTATCGATCTTGCCCCGCCGACCTGAAGTGGACTATACCTGTCGGCGTCCGTGCGGCCGCCTCCCCGAGCCGGCGCGCGGCACGCGACTCCCTGCACGAACCAGCACGACCAAGCCGCAAGAGACCGCGGTGGCGGGGCCCTTCGCCTCAGGCGAGCCGTACGGGCGACCGGCACACCGCCTGAGTCCTGGAGAAGGCGAGGACTTGAGCATGGGATCCACCTCCGCACGCGACAACGGCTCCACCCCGGACGGCCATGGGGGCCGTCCGGCCCCCGGCCGCCGCGATCTGATCAAGCGGTCCGCCGCGCTCGGCCTGATCACCGTTCCCACGATGAGCTTCTTGTCCGCCTGTGCCACCGGCGGCGGTGGCGGCCACGGCCCGTCGGCGGCGCCCGCCGGCGAGAAGACCGACAAGAACCCGCTCGGCGTCAAGGACGGCGCCGCGCTGGAGGCGTTCATCTTCAAGGGCGGCCTGGGCGACCAGTACGCCAAGGACGCCGAGGCCGACTACAGGGCCCTCTACAAGGCCGAGGTCAAGCACACCGGCACCCAACAGGTCGGCCCCAAGCTCACCCCGCGCTTCGCCGGCGGCAACCCGCCCGACGTCATCGACAACTCCGGCGCCGACCACCTGGACATGAACAAGCTCTCCACACAGGGCCAGCTCCAGGACCTCGCCGCCCTCCTCGACGCGGCGTCCCTCGACGACCCGGCCAAGAAGGTACGGGACACCATCCACCCGAGCACCATCGAGAAGGGCAAGCACGGCGACACCTTCGACGTGCTCTACTACGCCTTCACCATCTATGGCACCTGGTACTCGCAGAAGCTCCTGGACTCCAAGGGCTGGACCTACCCCAGAACCCTCGACGAGATGGTCACGCTCTGCGGCGAGATCAAGAAGGCCGGCATCGCGCCCTGGACGTACGCGGGCAAGTATCCGTACTACGTCCACTTCAACCTCTTCGCCCAGATCGCCAAGATCGGCGGCATGGAGAAGTGGATCGCCATCGACAATCTGGAGCCGGGCGCCTGGACGTCCAACGACGCCGTCCGGCAGGTCGTCGAGCACTACGAGGAACTCGCCGCGAAGAAGTACTTCCTCGAAGGCAGCCAGGGCCTGACCCACATCCAGTCGCAGACCGCGTGGAACAAGGGCAAGGCCGTCTTCATCCCCAACGGCTCCTGGGTCGAGAACGAGTCCGCCCCCACCACACCGGACGACTTCGGCATGTCCGTCGGCGCGCTCTTCGACGGCAGCGGCGACAAGATGCCGCACGGCACCCTGCGCGGTGAGCCCAGCGAGCCGTACATCGTCTCCGCCAAGGGCAAGAACCCGGTCGGCGGCATGGAGCTGCTGCGCATCATGCTGTCGAAGAAGCACGCCCAGAACTTCGCCACCAAGGTGAAGTCCCTGACCTGCGTCATGGACGCTACCGAGGGCATGACCCTCTCACCCGGCCTCGCCTCCGCCAGCAAGGTCTTCAAGGAGGCCGGTGACAACCTGATCAGCCTTCAGCTCCAGGAGTGGTACCCGGCGCTGACCGACGAGAAGATCGGCGGTCTCACCGGGCAGCTGCTCACCGGTGAGCTGAAGGCGGCCGACTGGATCAAGAAGACCCAGGCGGAGGCCGACAAGGTGGCCAAGGACAGTTCTGTCACCAAGTTCAAGCGAACCGCCTGAAGGGAAGGGCCGGGGAGCCCCATGCAACACGGCAAGTACCGATTCATCGTGGGCTTCCTGGCCCTGCCTCTGCTCATCTACGGGGTCTTCGTCGTCTCGCCCTTCGTACAGGCTTTCCAGATCTCGATGACGGACTGGTCCGGCCTCGTCGGGAGCGCGCGGTTCATCGGCTTCGACAACTTCGTCAGGCTGTGGCAGAGCGACGAGTTCTGGAACGCGCTGCGCCACAACGTCTACATGCTGGCGCTGGTCCCGGTGGTCACCCTCGGACTGGGGCTGTTCTTCGCCTTCATGCTCAACGTGGGCGGCCGACGGCGCAGGAACGAGGTCGTCACCGGTGTGGCGGGCTCACGGTTCTACAAGTTCGTCTTCTTCTTCCCGCAGGTCATCTCCATCACGATCATCGCCGTCATCTGGTTCAACATCTACAATCCGGACCCGGTCGACGGCATGCTGAACTCGCTCCTCGGCGGGCTCGGTCTGGAGAGTCTGCAGAACGCCTGGCTGGGGGAGAAGAGCCTCGCGCTCTGGTGTATCAGCGCGGTCATGGTCTGGGGCCATGTCGGCTTCTACGTGGTGCTGTTCTCCGCGGCGATGGCCACCATCCCGCGCGACATCTACGAGGCGGCCCTGCTCGACGGCGCCAACCGTTTCCACACCTTCTTCCGGATCACGCTGCCCCTGCTCTGGGACACGGTCCAGACCGGCTGGGTGTACATGGGCATCATCGCCCTGGACGCCTTCGCCCTGGTCCAGATCATGTCGGTGAACATGGGCGGTCCCGACGGCGCGACCGACGTCATGCCGCTCAGGCTCTACCTGACGGCGTTCCGCGACAGCCAGTACGGCTACGCCGCGGCCATGGGCGTCGCGATGCTCGTCGTCACGATGACCTTCGCCGTGCTCACGCTGCGCTTCGCGCGCCGTGAGCGGATCGAGTACTGAGAGGGCGGCGGATGACCACCGACGAGATCCAGAAGGTCGACGAACCGGCGGAGGACCTGCCGGGCACAGGAACCGGTACCGGTACAGGTGCCGGGGGACTCCCCGGCGAGCCGGGACCGGCGGAGGGCCGCCGCGCCGCCGAGGGCGGGGTCCTCAACGTCTTCTCGCACGGCATCCTCGTGCTGTGGGCGCTGATGGTGGGCGTGCCGCTGCTGTGGGTGCTGTGGAGTGCCTTCAAGGACAGCAACGGCATCCTCACCGACCCGTGGGGCCTGCCGACCGTCCTGCACTGGGAGAACTGGTCCAACGCCTGGAACGACGCGAACATGGGCCGGTACTTCGTGAACACCGCCATCGTGGTCGGCGGCTCGGTCGCCGGAACGATGGTGTTCGGCTCGATGGCCGCGTATGTGCTGGCCCGCTTCACCTTCCCCGGGAACCGGCTCATCTACTACCTGTTCGTCGCCGGGATGTCCTTCCCGGTGTTCATGCTGGTGATCCCGCTCTTCTTCGTGCTGCGCGACTTCCCGGGCAGTTCCCTGCTGGCGACGTACCACGGACTGATTCTCGTCTACATCGCCTATTCGCTGCCGTTCACCGTCTTCTTCATGACGGCGTTCTTCCGGACGCTGCCGACCTCGGTGGCGGAGGCGGCGATGATCGACGGTGCCTCGCACACCCGGACGTTCTTCCAGGTGATGCTGCCGATGGCCAAGCCGGGGCTGATCAGTATCGGGATCTTCAACTTCCTGGGGCAGTGGAACCAGTACCTGCTGCCGATGGTGCTGAACCAGCAGGAGGACAAGTACGTCCTCACCCAGGGCCTGGCGATGATCGCGCTGCAGCAGGGCTACGAGAACGACTGGGGCGCCCTCATGGCGGGAATGATGATCGCCATGCTGCCTGTGCTGGTGGTATACGCGATCTTCCAGAGGCAGGTGCAGTCCGGACTCACCGCGGGGGCGCTCAAGTAACACCGAGCCATTCGCGCGTACGAATCCCGTACGAATCAAGAACCGCCCGTTGGTGTGATCGCACACCGGCGGGCGGTTTCTCTGTGCGGCATGGCTGACAATTCGGATTTTTCTGGACTTTACCCGCTCATCAGAGCTTCGTAATGCTCAAGGTCTTGACGGGGGCCAACCCTAAACGCTCAGCTTAGAGTTCACATGTTGGAGAAAACGGCAGGAGTGAGAGAGTCGATGGAGACTCCGGGGTCGCAGACATCTCTGCATCGCGCCAACCTCGAGCGGGTTGTGCGCGCCGTCCGCATGGCCGGTTCCCTCACCCAGGCGGAGATCGCCAGGGCGACGGGCCTGTCCGCCGCGACGGTCTCCAACATCGTGCGTGAACTCAAGGACGGCGGCACGGTCGAGGTCACCCCCACCTCCGCCGGTGGCCGCCGGGCCCGCAGCGTCTCGCTCAGCGGCGACGCCGGGATCGTCATCGGTGTGGACTTCGGGCATACGCACCTGCGCGTCGCCGTCGGCAACCTCGCCCACCAGGTGCTCGCCGAGGAATCCGAGCCGCTCGATGTCGACGCGTCCTCCGCGGAGGGCTTCGACCGGGCGGAACAGCTGGTCAAACGGCTGATCGAGGCCACCGGCATCGGCCCAGGCAAGGTCATCGGCGTCGGCCTCGGCGTGCCGGGCCCGATCGACGTCTCCTCCGGCACGCTCGGCTCCACCTCGATCCTTCCGGGCTGGACCGGCATCAACCCGAGCCAGGAGCTCTCCGCCCGCCTCGGTGTCCCCGTGTACGTCGACAACGACGCCAACCTCGGCGCACTCGGTGAGATGGTCTGGGGCGCCGGCCGCGGCGTCCGCGACCTCGCGTACATCAAGGTCGCCAGCGGTGTCGGCGCCGGTCTCGTCATCGACGGGAAGATCTACCGGGGCCCCGGCGGCACGGCCGGCGAGATCGGCCACATCACGCTCGACGAGTCGGGTCCCGTCTGCCGCTGCGGCAACCGCGGCTGCCTGGAGACCTTCACCGCCGCCCGGTACGTCCTGCCGCTGCTCCAGCCCGGCCACGGCCCCGACCTCACCATGGAGCGGGTCGTCCAGCTCGCCCGCGAGGGCGACCCGGGCTGCCGCCGTGTCGTCGCCGACGTCGGACGCCACATCGGCAGCGGTGTCGCCAACCTCTGCAATCTGCTCAACCCCAGCCGGGTCGTCCTCGGCGGCGACCTCGCGGAGGCCGGTGAGCTGGTCCTGGCGCCCATCCGCGAGTCCGTGTCGCGGTACGCCATCCCCAGCGCCGCCCGCCATCTGTCCGTGGCTCCGGGCGCCCTCGGCGGGCGCGCCGAGGTGCTGGGCGCCCTCGCGCTCGTACTGAGCGAAATGGGCGATTCGACCCTTCTGGAGGGTGGTCAGCAGGCCCCCACAGGGGTCGCTACGCCTGCGTTCACTTAGATAACGCATGGCACCGTTGTCATCTCGTTAAGAATTTACTCCTTGACGATGGCGTGGCGGCCGAGTTGACTCACAGCCACCTCGGCCGCAGTGTCGCGGCCTCGTCAGGGAGGCAACCCATATGAACGCAATGACGCGACGTGTCGTCATAGGTACGGCCGCGGTTTCGATGGCCGTATCGCTCGCCGCCTGTGGCAAGGCGGGAGACGGCGCCACCGCCGGCGGTGACGGTGACGGCAAGACCATCGGTCTGCTGCTGCCGGAGAACAAGACCACGCGCTACGAGACCTTCGACCGCCCGATCATCGAGGCGAAGATCAAGGAACTCTGCGAGGAGTGCGAGGTCAAGTACAACAACGCCGCGCAGGACACCGAGACGCAGAAGAAGCAGTTCGACGCGCTCGTCACGCAGGGCGTCAAGGTCATCATCCTCGACTCGGTCGACTACAAGGCCACCAAGTCCTGGGTGCAGGACGCGGAGAAGAAGGGCGTCAAGGTCGTCGCGTACGACCGGCTCGCCGAGGGCCCGATCGCCGCGTACGTCTCGTACGACAACGAGAAGATCGGCCGCCTCCAGGGCGAGGGCCTGGTCAAGGCCCTGGGCGACAAGGCCAAGGACGCCAACGTCGTCATGATCAACGGTTCGCCGACCGACCCGAACGCCCCGCTGTTCAAGAAGGGCGCCCACAGCGTCCTCGACACGCAGGTCGGGAAGATCGTCTACGAGCAGGACATCCCGGACTGGTCCCCCGACGAGGCCAGCAAGAAGATGGGCGCCGCCATCGACTCGCTCGGCAAGGACGGCTTCCAGGGCGTCTACTCGGCCAACGACGGCATGGCCGGCGGCATCATCACCGCCCTCAACAAGCAGGGCGTCAAGGTCCCGGTCGGCGGCCAGGACGCCGAGCTCGCCGGTCTGCAGCGCATCCTGAAGGGCGAGCAGTCCTTCACGATCTACAAGCAGATCAAGCCCGAGGCCGAGACCACCGCCGAGATCGCGGTCGCCATCCTCAAGGGCGAGAAGTGGGAGCACCTCACCCCGTCGAAGGTCACCAGCCTCACCGGTGAGTTCAAGAACATCCCGGCGAAGCTGTACGACGCGCAGATCGTGACCAAGGACAACATCGCCGACACGATCATCCTGGACAAGGTCTACAAGGCCGCCGACATCTGCACGGCCGAGTACAAGGCCGCCTGCGAGGCCGCCGGTATCAAGTAACCGGCCCCTCCCCTCCACCCCCCACGCACAGGGCCTGATCGACCCAGGCCCCGACAGGTGAGGCCCGTTCGACCCGGGCCCCTGCCGACTGGTCCGGTGCCCGCCCCGCATCACGCCCCGCAGCGGCGGGCGGGCGCCGGACTCTCCTCGCACCCCTGTGCTCAAACGCACCACCATCCCCGCCCGACCGGCGGGTGAAGGAGATGATTCACGTGTCCGCTACGCCCGTGCTGGCGTTGCGCGGAGTCTCCAAGCGGTTCGGCGCCGTCCAGGCGCTCACCGATGTAGACCTGGAGATCCACGCCGGTGAGGTCGTCGCACTGCTCGGCGACAACGGCGCCGGCAAGTCGACCCTCGTCAAGACGATCTCGGGTGTCCACCCGATCGACGAGGGCACCATCGAGTGGGAAGGCCGCCCGGTCCGGGTCAACCGTCCCAACGAGGCCCAGGACCTGGGGATCGCGACCGTCTACCAGGACCTGGCGCTCTGCGACAACCTCGACGTCGTCGCCAACCTCTTCCTCGGCACCGAGGTGCGCCGCGCCTCCGTCCTCGACGAGATCGCGATGGAGAAGCGCTCGAAGGAGCTCCTCGACACCCTCTCCATCCGCATACCCAGCGTCCGTATCCCGGTCGCCTCGCTCTCCGGTGGCCAGCGCCAGGTCGTCGCCATCGCCCGCGCCCTGATCGGCGACCCCAAGGTCGTCATCCTGGACGAGCCGACCGCCGCCCTCGGTGTCGAGCAGACCGCCCAGGTCCTCGACCTCGTCGAGCGGCTCCGCGAGAACGGCCACGGCGTCATCCTCATCACCCACAACATGGCCGACGTCCGGGCCGTCGCCGACCGCGCCGCCATCCTGCGCCTCGGCCGCAACAACGGTGTCTTCGACGTCAAGGGCACCTCGCACGAAGAGATCATCGCCGCGATCACCGGCGCCACGGACAACGCCGTCACGCGCCGCCAGGCCCGTACGGCCTCGAAGGAGGACGCGAAGTGAGCGACCTCACCAAGACCCCCCGGCGCCGCGGCGCCCACGCCGCGAACGGCTCCGAGGACCAGTCGGCCGCGCCCGTCCCGGCCGTCGACCCACGCCTCCTCGTCCGCGAGGAGGGGCTCAAGGGCTACCTGACCGAGTTCTCCCGCAAGGTGCGCGGCGGCGAGCTGGGATCCCTGCCGGTCATCATCGGCCTGATCGTCATCGCGATCGTCTTCCAGTCGCAGAACAGCAACTTCCTGTCGGCCAGCTCGCTCACCAACATCGTGGTGTACAGCGCGGGCCTCGGCATCATGGCCGTCGGCATCGTCTTCGTCCTCATCCTGGGCGAGATCGACCTGTCGGTCGGCTCGGTCGCGGGCGTCGGCGCCGCCGTCTGGGCGGTGCTCAGCGTCAGCAACGGCGTCAACGACTGGCTCGCGATCGTGATCGCGCTGCTGTCCGGCCTGGGCCTCGGCCTGTTGCACGGCTTCTTCTTCGCCAAGATCGGTGTCCCGGCCTTCGTCGTCACCCTGGCGGGCTTCCTCGGCTGGAGCGGCTTCCAGATCTGGCTGATGGGCTCCGAGGGCACCATCAACATCCCCTCCAGCAGCGTCGTGGAGGACCTCACCGGCTACTACTTCCAGGACAAGGCCGCCGCCTATGGCCTCGCCCTGGTCGCCGTCCTCGCCTACGCGGCGTCGCTGCTGCGGGACACCAAGCGCCGCCGGGCCGCCGCCCTGCCGGGTCGGCCGGCCGGCGAGATCGTGCTGCGGACCGGCGTCGTGGCGCTCATGTGCTTCGCCGGCGCCTACGTGCTGAACGAGCCCGCCGGGGCCCGTGGCCTGCCTCTCGCCCTCGTTCTCTTCCTCGGCGTCCTGGTGGTCGCCGACTTCGTCGCCCGCCGGACCACCTTCGGGCGCCAGGTCTTCGCGGTCGGCGGCAGCTCCGAGGCCGCTCGCCGCGCCGGCATCAACGTGGACCGGGTCCGGATCACCGTGTTCGGCCTCTCCGGCATGCTGGGCGCCTTCGGCGGTCTGTTCATCGCCAGCCTCCAGAGCGGCGCCAGCAAGAGCCTCGGCAGCGGCAACACGCTGATGCTGGTCATCGCGGCCGCCGTCATCGGCGGCACCAGCCTCTTCGGCGGCCGCGGCAAGGTCTGGTCGGCTCTGCTCGGCATGATCGTCATCCAGTCGATCCAGCAGGGCCTGAACATGCTCGGCATGGCCAGCGAGATCCAGTACATGATCACCGGCGCGGTGCTCCTCGCCGCCGTGGTGATCGACTCGGTCTCCCGCAAGACGCAGAAGACCGCCGGACGCGCATAGCGGTACAGATCACCTCCGCAGTGCCTGGCGCCGCGCAACCGGCGCCGGGCACTGCCGCGTCTCCGTACAGGGGCGGCGCATCGGCGTACACCCGGATCGCCCGTCGGTGTGATCATCGGTGTGTCCGACGAGGTACGGCCCGATGTCCACAGTCCGGAACGGAACATTAGACTCGGCGGAATCGGCACGCTCGGCCGGCTCAACCTCGACCAGCCCAACACGCAAGGAGGCACGGGTGGCATTGCTGACCCGTATCAGGGGACCGCGCGATCTCGACCGGCTCTCCCCGGAGCAGCTGGACCGGCTGGCATCGGAGATCCGCACCTTCCTCGTCGACGCGGTCTCCAAGACCGGTGGCCACCTCGGCCCCAACCTCGGCGTGGTCGAGCTGACCATCGCCCTGCACCGCGTCTTCGAGTCGCCGAAGGACAGGATCCTCTGGGACACCGGCCACCAGTCGTATGTGCACAAGCTGCTCACCGGCCGGCAGGACTTCTCCAAGCTCAAGATGAAGGGCGGCCTGTCCGGCTACCCGGCCCGGGCGGAGTCCGAGCACGACGTCATCGAGAACTCGCACGCCTCCACCGTCCTCGGCTGGGCCGACGGCCTCGCCAAGGCGAACGAGGTCCTCGGGAAGGACGACCACGTCGTCGCCGTCATCGGTGACGGCGCCCTCACCGGCGGCATGGCCTGGGAGGCGCTCAACAACATCGCCGACGCCAAGGACCGCCCGCTCGTCATCGTCGTCAACGACAACGAGCGCTCCTACTCGCCCACCATCGGCGGCCTCGCCAACCACCTGGCCACCCTCCGCACCACCGACGGCTACGAGCGGTTCCTCGCCCGTACCAAGGACATCCTCGACCGCACCCCGGTCGTCGGGAAGCCGCTGTACGAGACGCTGCACGGCGCCAAGAAGGGCCTGAAGGACTTCATCGCCCCGCAGGGCCTCTTCGAGGACCTCGGCCTGAAGTACGTCGGCCCCATCGACGGCCACGACCTCGCCGCCGTCGAGTCCGCCCTCCAGCGCGCCAAGCAGTTCAACGGGCCGGTCATCGTCCACTGCCTCACCGAGAAGGGCCGCGGCTACCAGCCCGCCCTCCAGGACGAGGCCGACCGCTTCCACGCAGTCGGCAAGATCCACCCGGACACCGGTCTGCCGATCGCCTCCTCCGGCGCCGACTGGACGTCCGTCTTCGCCGACGAGATGGTCGAGCTCGGCAAGGAGCGCGACGACATCGTCGCGATCACGGCCGCCATGCTCCAGCCCGTCGGCCTCGACAAGTTCGCCAAGGCGTTCCCCGAGCGGGTGTACGACGTCGGCATCGCCGAGCAGCATGCCGCCGTGTCGGCGGCCGGGCTCGCCACCGGCGGCCTCCACCCGGTCGTCGCCGTCTACGCGACCTTCCTCAACCGCGCCTTCGACCAGGTCCTGATGGACGTCGCCCTGCACAACTGCGGAGTGACGTTCGTGCTGGACCGGGCCGGCGTCACCGGCACCGACGGCGCGTCCCACAACGGCATGTGGGACATGTCGATCCTCCAGGTCGTCCCCGGCCTGCGGATCGCCGCGCCCCGCGACGCCGACCAGGTCCGCGCCCAGCTGCGCGAGGCCGTCCAGGTCAAGGACGCCCCGACCGTCGTCCGCTACTCGAAGGGCGCCGTCGGCCCCGCCGTCGAGGCCGTCGGCCGTGTCGGCGGCATGGACGTCCTGCGCGAGCCCGGTACGGACACGCCCGACGTCCTCCTCGTCTCGGTCGGCGCCCTCGCACCCATGTGCCTGGAGATCGCCGGCCTCCTCGACAAGCAGGGCATCTCCACGACGGTCGTCGACCCGCGCTGGGTCAAGCCCGTCGACGAGGCCATGGCCCCGCTCGCCGAGCGCCACCGCGTCGTCGTCACCGTCGAGGACAACGGCCGCGCCGGCGGCGTCGGCAGCGCCGTCGCCCAGGCCCTGCGCGACGCGGGCGTCGACGTACCGTTGCGGGACTTCGGCATCCCGCCCCGGTTCCTCGACCACGCCTCCCGCAAGGAGGTCCTCGCCGAGATCGGCCTGACCGCCCCCGACATCGCGCGCCAGGTGACGGGCCTCGTCGCCAGGCTGGACGGCCTCCCCCAGCCTCGACTTCGCTCGACCGGGGGCACCCCCTTCGAGGACGGGGACGAGCGCGCCGTGGAACCGGTCCACGACTGAGCCCACTGCCACCCGCCCCCGCTCCCTCATCTCCCAGGACGAGCGCCGTCATCTCCGAGGACGAGCGCCGTCCGGGCGCGACACGGGAGTCCGGCGGGCGAAGCCCCCGGTTCGGGATGGCGCGGGTTGGGGGAGGAACCGCTGGACACGGCCGCCTGGCTAGGCGGGGCGCACCGAGCGGGGGCCCGCGCAGTCCGCGCCGTGGGCCGTGACACGGCGCCGCAGCTCCCGGTCGGCCGTCACGACCAGGCACGGCCGCCCCGCCGCCGCACGGGCGAGTCCGGCGATCGTGTCGTCACCGCTGCCGGGCGCCGCCACGACCCGGACACCCGGTACCGGCTCGACCCCCCGGGCCCGCCCCTCGACGACCAGGACGATGTCGACGGGGCCGGGCAGCAGCCCGGGCAGGCCGTCCGCGGCGTACGAGACCAGGTGGTCGCGCAGCCGCTCCGCCGCGGCCCGGCGGTCGCGCCACCAGCCGTCCGGCACGGAGCCGACGACGTTCGCGGCGTCGACGATCAGGAGGGGGGAGGTCATGGCGCCCACGTTATCCACAGGCTCGGCCGGATTTCCCCGGGCCTCGTGGCGCGCTCGTAGTATTGCCGAATGACTTCGCCACCGCATGCATCCGACTCCGACACGGCGGCCCTGCAGGTCCTCGGCCGGGTCTTCGGCTATGACTCGTTCCGTGGAGAGCAGCGGGAGATCATCGAGCATGTGACAGGCGGCGGTGACGCGCTGGTCCTCATGCCGACCGGCGGCGGCAAGTCGCTCTGCTACCAGATCCCCGCGCTCGTACGCCCCGGTGTCGGTGTCGTCGTCTCGCCGCTCATCGCGCTCATGCAGGACCAGGTGGACGCCCTGCGCGCGCTCGGGGTGCGGGCCGGATTCCTCAACTCCACGCAGGGGCTGGACGAGCGGCGGCTGGTGGAGGCCGAGTTCGCGGCGGGGGAGCTGGACCTGCTCTATCTCGCGCCCGAGCGGCTGCGGGTCGAGTCGACGCTGCGGCTCCTGGAGCGCGGGAAGATCTCGCTGTTCGCGATCGACGAGGCGCACTGCGTGGCCCAGTGGGGCCACGACTTCCGGCCGGACTACCTCCAGCTGTCCCAGCTCCACGAGCGCTGGCCCGACGTGCCCCGCATCGCCCTCACGGCGACCGCGACCCGGGCCACGCATACGGAGATCGCCGCCCGGCTGAACCTCCAGGACGCCCGCCACTTCGTCGCCAGCTTCGACCGGCCGAACATCCAGTACCGCATCGCGCCCAAGAACGAACCGAAGAAGCAGCTTCTCGCCCTCCTGAAGGGCGAGCACGAGGGCGACGCGGGCATCGTCTACTGCCTGTCCCGGGCGTCCGTCGAGAAGACCGCCGCGTTCCTCGTGGAGAACGGCATCGAGGCGGTCCCGTACCACGCGGGGCTCGACGCCCGCACACGCGCCGAGAACCAGTCGCGGTTCCTCCGCGAGGACGGCCTGGTGGTCGTCGCGACCATCGCGTTCGGCATGGGCATCGACAAGCCGGACGTCCGGTTCGTCGCCCACCTCGACCTGCCGAAGTCCGTCGAGGGCTACTACCAGGAGACCGGCCGGGCGGGCCGTGACGGTCTGCCGTCGACCGCCTGGCTGGCCTACGGGCTGAACGACGTCGTCCAGCAGCGACGCATGATCGACACAAGCGAGGGCGACGAGGACCACCGCCGCCGGCTCGCCGCCCACCTCGACGCCATGCTCGCCCTCTGCGAGACCGTCGAATGCCGCCGCGTCCAGCTTCTCGCCTACTTCGGCCAGGAGAGCACCGCGTGCGGCAACTGCGACACATGCCTGACCCCGCCCAAGTCGTGGGACGGCACGATCGCCGCGCAGAAGGTCCTCTCGACCGTCGTACGGCTCAAGCGCGAGCGGAACCAGAGCTTCGGCGTCGGCCAGATCGTCGACATCCTCCTCGGCCGCAGGACCGCCAAGGTCATCCGCTTCGACCATGACGCGCTGAGCGTCTTCGGGATCGGTACGGACCTGACGGAGGTCCAGTGGCGCGGGGTGGTCCGTCAGTTGCTCGCCCAGCGGCTGCTGGCCGTCCAGGGCGAGTTCAACACCCTGTTCCTCACCGACGAGGCGGCCGACGTGCTGGGCGGCCGCCGCCAGGTCCTGCTGCGCAGCGAGCCCGAGAAGCCCGCCCGCGCGTCCGCCAGGGGCGCGTCCGGGAAGAAGAAGGCCGCGCCGGTGGACCTGCCGGAGGAGGCGCTCCCCGTCTTTGAGCGGCTGCGTGCCTGGCGGACCGCCACGGCCAAGGAGCAGGGCATCCCGGCGTATGTCATCTTCCACGACGCGACCCTCCGCGAGATCGCGGCGGCTCCGCCGAGCAGCCTCGCGGATCTCGGCGGCGTGAGCGGGGTCGGTGAGAACAAGCTGGCCAAGTACGGTCAGCAGATCCTGGACGCGCTGGCCCAGGAGGGGTGACCTTCCCCGCCTCGCCCCTCCCGAGTCGGGGCTCGGCCCCCGAACCCCCGCTCCTCGGACTCTCCCCAGGGGGCTGAGTCTCAGCCCCCTGGTCGCGGGAAGGGGCGGGGCGGGGGAACAGCCGACGGGCCGTACGGGAGCTGATCCCGTACGGCCCGTCGCTTCGGCGGCCGGCTGTTACGCCGGGACGCTCGCCACACCCTGCTCCAGGAACCGCTTGCCGTTCACGCGCTCCGAGACGCCCTCACGGTCCAGGTACGGCGTGATGCCGCCCAGGTGGAAGGGCCAGCCGGCACCGGTGATCAGGCACAGGTCGATGTCCTGCGCCTCGGCGACGACGCCCTCGTCCAGCATGAGGCCGATCTCCTGCGCGACCGCGTCCAGGACGCGGTCGCGGACCTGCTCCTCGGTCAGGACGGCATCGCCCTGCTTCAGCAGCGCGGCGACCTCGGGGTCCAGCTCCGGCTTGCCGCTGTCGTAGACGTAGAAGCCGCGCTTGCCCGCCTCCACGACCGCCTTCAGGTTCGGGGACACCTTGAAGCGCTCCGGGAAGGCCCGGTTCAGGGTCTCCGACACGTGCAGACCGATCGCGGGGCCGACCAGCTCCAGCAGCACCAGCGGCGACATCGGCAGGCCGAGCGGCTCGACGGCCTCCTCCGCCACGTCGACCGGGGTGCCCTCGTCGATGACGTTCTGGATCTCGCCCATGAAGCGCGTCAGGATGCGGTTGACGACGAACGCCGGGGCGTCCTTCACCAGCACCGCGGTCTTCTTCAGCTTCTTCGCGACACCGAAGGCCGTGGCGAGGGACGCGTCGTCCGTCTTCTCACCGCGGACGATCTCCAGCAGCGGGAGGATCGCGACCGGGTTGAAGAAGTGGAAGCCGACGACCCGCTCCGGGTGCTGGAGCTTCGACGCCATCTCGGAGACGGACAGCGACGAGGTGTTGGTCGCGAGGATCGCGTGGGCCGGGGCGACGGCCTCGACCTCGGCGAACACCTTCTGCTTGACCGACATCTCCTCGAACACGGCCTCGATGATGAAGTCCGCGTCCGCGAAGCCCTCGGCCTTGTCGAGGACACCGGTGACCAGGGCCTTGAGGCGGTTGGCCTTGTCCTGGTTGATCCGGCCCTTGCCGAGCAGCTTGTCGATCTCGGCGTGGACGTAGCCCACCCCCTTGTCGACGCGCTCCTGGTCGATGTCCGTGAGGACGACCGGGACCTCCAGGCGGCGCAGGAACAGCAGCGCCAGCTGCGAGGCCATCAGACCGGCGCCGACGACACCGACCTTGGTGACCGGGCGGGCCAGGCTCTTGTCCGGGGCGCCGGCCGGGCGCTTGGCGCGCTTCTGCACCAGGTTGAAGGCATAGATACCGGAGCGCAGCTCGCCACCCATGATCAGGTCGGCGAGGGCGTTGTCCTCGGCGTCGAAGCCCTTCTGCAGATCGCCGTCCTTGGCCGCCTCGATGATGTCGAGGGCCCGGTACGCGGCCGGGGCGGCGCCGTGGACCTTGCCGTCGGCGATGAACCGGCCGCGGGCCACGGCGGCGTCCCACGCCTCACCGCGGTCCACCTCGGGACGCTCGACGGTGAGGTCGCCCTTGAGGACCTGCGCCGTCCAGAGCAGCGACTGCTCCAGGAAGTCCGCGCCCTCGAAGATCGCGTCCGCGATGCCGAGCTCGAAGACCTGCTCGCCCTTGAGCTGCTTGTTCTGGTTGAGCGAATTCTCGATGATCACCGAGACCGCGCGGTCGGCGCCGATCAGGTTCGGCAGGACGGTGCAGCCGCCCCAGCCCGGGACCAGGCCCAGGAACACCTCGGGCAGCGAGAAGGCCGGCACGGCCTGCGACACGGTCCGGTAGGTGCAGTGCAGACCGGCCTCGACACCGCCGCCCATCGCCGCGCCGTTGTAGTACGCGAACGTGGGCACGGCCAGCGCGGAGAGCCGCTTGAAGACGTCGTGGCCGCCCTTGCCGATGGCCAGGGCGTCCTCGTGCTTCTTCAGCAGCTCGACACCCTTGAGGTCGGCGCCGACGGCGAAGATGAACGGCTTGCCGGTCAGGCCGACACCGACGATGTCACCGTCGGCGGCCTCCTTCTCGACCTGGTCGATCGCCGTGTTCAGGTTGGCGAGCGACTGCGGCCCGAAGGTGGTCGGCTTGGTGTGGTCGAAGCCGTTGTCCAGGGTGATCAGCGCGAACCTGCCCGCGCCGAACGGCAGGTCGAAGTGGCGTACGTGCGCCTGGGTCACGACCTCGTCCGGGAACAGCTCGGCCGCGCCCTTCAAAAGCTCAGCGGTGGTGCTCACTTGCTGCCTCCGGCGTCCTTGTGGTTCGGGTTCTCCCAGATGACCGTGGCGCCCATGCCGAAGCCGACGCACATGGTGGTGAGGCCGTAACGGACCTCCGGCTGCTCCTCGAACTGCCGGGCCAGCTGGGTCATCAGACGGACACCGGAGGAGGCCAGCGGGTGACCGTAGGCGATGGCGCCGCCGTACTGGTTGACGCGTGCGTCGTCGTCGGCGATGCCGTAGTGGTCCAGGAGTGCGAGCACCTGGACGGCGAACGCCTCGTTGATCTCGAACAGGCCGATGTCGTCGATGGTCAGGCCCGCCTGGGCGAGAGCCTTCTCGGTCGCCGGGATCGGGCCGTAACCCATGACCTCCGGCTCGACGCCCGCGAAGGCGTACGACACGAGGCGCATCTTGACCGGGAGGCCGTTCTCGCGGGCGAAGTCCTCGGACGCGATGATCGACGCGGTGGCGCCGTCGTTGAGGCCCGCGGCGTTACCGGCGGTGACGCGGCCGTGCACACGGAACGGCGTCTTCAGGCCGGCCAGGTTCTCCAGCGTGGTGCCCGGGCGCATCGGCTCGTCGGCGGTGACCAGGCCCCAGCCCGTCTCACCGGCCTCGGGGCTGGTACGGCGCACCGAGACCGGCACCAGGTCCTGCTGGATCTTGCCGTTGGCGTACGCCTTGGCGGCCTTCTCCTGGGAGCGCACGGCGAACTCGTCGGCGCGCTGCTTGGTGATGTGCGGGTAGCGGTCGTGCAGGTTCTCCGCGGTCATGCCCATGAACAGGGCGGACTCATCGACCAGCTTCTCCGACACGAACCGCGGGTTGGGGTCGACGCCCTCACCCATCGGGTGGCGGCCCATGTGCTCCACGCCACCGGCGATCACCGCGTCGTACGCGCCGAAGGCGATGGAACCGGCGGTCGTGGTGACCGCGGTCAGGGCTCCCGCGCACATCCGGTCGATGGAGTAGCCGGGTACGGACTGCGGCAGGCCCGCGAGGATGCCCGCGGTACGGCCGATGGTCAGGCCCTGGTCGCCGATCTGCGTGGTCGCCGCGATGGCGACCTCGTCGATCTTCTTCGGGTCGAGGCCGGGGTTGCGGCGCAGCAGCTCCCGGATGGCCTTCACGACGAGATCGTCGGCGCGGGTCTCGTGGTAGATGCCCTTCGGGCCCGCCTTGCCGAACGGGGTGCGGACGCCGTCGACGAAGACGACGTCCCTGACGGTACGAGGCACGATGGCTCTCCTCCAGGGTGCGGGATGGCACTGCTGCGGCACGCGGCTAAGCGCGCGCTTGCTCCCCCCATGCTACTTACGAGTAACCGACCTGCACAGTCCCCCCACCCGGAGCGTCGAACGTCACACTCCGTACCCGGCGCCGGGCACCCCGGAACGCGGTCGGCGCATACGCCACCCGCAGGACGTGCTGAGGGGCGCCCCCGGCTCCGTACGGACGGGGGCGCCCCTCAGGTACACGCGTGGATCAGGCCGTGGTGATGCGCAGCGCCTTCACCAGGTCCAGGGTGACCTGCTCGATCTGCCAGGGCCGCGCCCCGTGCCCGGCGAGGGCCTCGCCGACCGTCTCCGGTGTGGGGTCGTCCGGGGGCTCCCAGCAGACCCGGCGGACCGTGTCGGGCGTGATCAGGTTCTCCTGCGGCAGGTTCAGGGTCTCGGCCAGCGCCGAGACCGAGGCGCGGGCCGCCGAGAGCCGGGCCGCGGCGACCGGGTCCTTGTCCGCCCAGGCGCGCGGCGGGGGCGGGCCCGCGAGGGGCTGGCCGGGCTGGGGCAGCTGGGCGTCGGGCAGCGCCTTGGCCCGGTCGACGGCCGCCTGCCACTGCTCCAGCTGGCGCCGCCCCATGCGCGGGCCGAACCCGGGCAGCGCGGTCAGCGCCTGTACGTCGGGAGGCAGCGCGAGCGCGGCCTCGACGATCGCGGCGTCGCTGAGGACCTTGCCGGGCGACACGTCACGGCGCTGGGCGATCCGGTCGCGGGCGGTCCACATCTCCCGTACGACGGCCATCTGGCGGCGCCGCCGCACCTTGTGCATCCCGGAGGTGCGGCGCCAGGGGTCCTTGCGGGGCGGCGGGGGCGGGGCCGAGGCGATGGCGTCGAACTCCTGATGGGCCCACTCCAGCTTGCCCTGCCGGTCGAGCTCCTTCTCCAGTGCGTCCCGCAGGTCGACGAGGAGCTCGACGTCCAGCGCGGCGTACCGGAGCCAGGGCTCGGGCAGCGGGCGGGTCGACCAGTCCACGGCGGAGTGCCCCTTCTCCAGGGCGTAGCCGAGGACGGACTCGACCATCGCGCCGAGGCCGACGCGGGGGAAGCCCGCGAGCCGGCCGGCCAGCTCCGTGTCGAACAGCTGGGCGGGCGCCATGCCTATTTCGCGGAGGCACGGCAGGTCCTGCGTGGCGGCGTGGAGGATCCACTCCGTGCCTTCGAGGGCCTCGCCGAGGGCGGACAGGTCGGGGCAGCCCACCGGGTCGACGAGCGCGGTGCCCGCTCCCTCGCGGCGCAGCTGCACCAGGTAGGCGCGCTGGCCGTAGCGGTAGCCGGACGCCCGTTCGGCGTCGACGGCGACGGGGCCGGTGCCGGCGGCGAAGGCGTCGATCACCCGGGCCAGGGCATCGGCGTCGGCCACCACGGGCGGGATGCCCTCGCGGGGCTCCAGCAAGGGGGTCGGCTCCGGGCTCGGTGCCCCGTCGGCTGCGACGCCGTCGTCCGGAGGGCCGCCCCCGGTGGTTCGCAGTGGTCTGTCTGCTGCGGTGTCTTGGGCGTCGGTCACCTGTCAAGAGTATCTGTGAACGGAAGGCGCCCGCCGACGGAACGTTCCGTCGGCGGGCGGGGGTGGATTGTCTACGTTCAGTGGATGATGCCGGTGCGGAGGGCGACGGCGACCATGCCCGCCCGGTCGCCGGTGCCGAGCTTGCGGGCGATACGGGCGAGGTGGGACTTCACGGTCAGTGCGGACAGGCCCATGGAGACGCCGATGGCCTTGTTCGACTGGCCCTCCGCCACCAGTCGGAGGACCTCGACCTCGCGGCCGGACAGTTCGCGGTAGCCACCCGGGTGGCTCGGGGCTCCCGGGGGGCGACGGTGGAGGCGGGCGGCGGCGGAGCCGATGGGTGCGGCACCCGGCCGGGTCGGGTGCCCGATGTTCGTACGGGTGCCGGTGACGACATAGCCCTTGACGCCGCCCGCGAGGGCGTTGCGTACGGCGCCGATGTCGTCGGCGGCGGAGAGGGCCAGGCCGTTGGGCCAGCCGGCGGCGCGGGTCTCGGACAGCAGGGTGAGACCGGAGCCGTCGGGGAGGTGGACGTCGGCGACGCAGATGTCGCGCGGGTTGCCGATACGGGGGCGGGCCTCCGCGATGGACGACGCCTCGATGACGTCACGTACTCCGAGGGCCCACAGGTGGCGGGTCACGGTGGAGCGGACGCGCGGGTCGGCCACGACGACCATGGCCGTCGGCTTGTTCGGGCGGTAGGCGACCAGGCTTGCGGGCTGCTCGAGGAGAACGGACACCAGGCCTCCTGGGAAGGTACGGACACTGCCGGCCCGGGGAAGTGGCCGGGGCGAACCGTGCTTGAAGGGTCACAGACCTCTTCGGCAGCAATCCCGTCCGCCTTTAGAGGAAGATCGCGATTTGGTGAGTAACAATTGGGGCAATTCGGACGCGTGACCGATCACCTGCGAGCGAGCCGCCTCACGTACGCCATCCGGGTCACCGCGCCGGGCCGCCGCCCCGGTCCCACCGGGGCGGCCGGACGCTCCCCTGCCCACCCGGCAGCGCCGCGCAGCACCGCCGTAGAAGCACCGCCGTAGCAGCGCCGCGCAGAAGTGGCCGCAGCAGCACCGCCGCAGCAGCGCCGCGCAGAAGTGGCCTAAGGCTGGTGCGGGCCGCGGCGCTGCGGCAGTGAAACGACCCCCGCCGCCCCGCCGCCCCCGTCCAGCGGGCCGGGGCCCGACGGCGGCAGCCCCGCCACCTGGCAGAGCAGATCGCCCCACGCCGTCAGATGCGCCGCCGTGTCCGGCACCCCGCCCCGGCCCTCCGCCGGTGTCCAGGACGCCCGGATCTCGATCTGCGTCGCCGGCTTGCGCTCGGCCAGCCCCCCGAAGTAGTACGACCCCGCCCGGGTGACGGTCCCGCTCGGTTCCCCGTACGACAGCCCCCGCGCCTCCAGCGCGCCCGTCAGCCACGACCAGCACACCTCCGGCAGCAGCGGGTCCGCCGCCATCTCCGGCTCCAGTTCCGCCCGCACCAGCGTCACCAGCCGGAAGATGCCCTGCCACGCCTCGTGGCCGGCCGGGTCGTGCAGCAGCACCAGCCGCCCGTCCGCCAGATCCTCACCGTCCTCGACGGCCGCCGCCTCCAGTGCGTACGCGTACGGGGCGAGCCGCCGCGGCGGCCGCGTCGGGTCCAGTTCGAGCTCCGGGCGGACGCGCGCCGCCCGGAGCTCGTCGACCGCGAGCCGGAAAGGGGGCGGAACGGGGCCGTCCTCCCTGCCGCCCCCGCCCTCGATACCGTCGGAGTGATCGGAAAACTGTTCCTGAGCCGCAGCCATGCGGGGAAGAGTAGGCGGAACACGGCCCGCGCGCAGGGAGGGACACCCGCACGACGTCAGCCGCCCCGCGAGGGCGCGGGCCCGCACATGCGAAGATTCAGGACGTGAGTGCCAACACCCGCCCCTCGGGCCACGCGACGCAGACGTACGACTCCGCCTTCCTCAAGGCGTGCAGGCGCGAACCGGTGCCGCACACGCCGGTCTGGTTCATGCGTCAGGCGGGGCGCTCGCTCCCCGAGTACCTGAAGGTCCGCGAGGGCATCCCGATGCTGGAGTCCTGCATGCGGCCCGAGCTGGTCACGGAGATCACGCTCCAGCCGGTACGGCGCCACAGGGTCGACGCGGCGATCTACTTCAGCGACATCGTCGTGCCCCTCAAGGCCATCGGTGTCGACCTCGACATCAAGCCGGGCGTCGGCCCGGTCGTCGCCGAGCCGATCCGCCGCCGTGCGGACCTGGAGCGGCTGCGCGACCTGACCCCGGACGACGTCGCGTACGTCACCGAGGCCATCGGCATGCTCACCGGCGAGCTCGGCGGCACCCCGCTGATCGGCTTCGCGGGTGCGCCCTTCACTCTCGCGAGCTACCTCGTCGAGGGCGGCCCGTCCCGCAATCACGAGAACACCAAGGCACTGATGTACGGCGACCCCGAGCTCTGGGCCGACCTGCTGGACCGGCTCGCCGACATCACCGCCGCCTTCCTGAAGGTGCAGATCGAGGCCGGCGCGTCCGCCGTGCAGCTCTTCGACTCCTGGGTCGGCGCCCTGGCCCCGGCCGACTACCGACGCGCGGTCATGCCCGCGTCGGCGAAGGTCTTCGACGCGGTCGCCTCCTACGGCGTCCCGCGCATCCACTTCGGCGTCGGTACGGGCGAGCTGCTCGGCCTCATGGGCGAGGCGGGCGCGGACGTGGTGGGCGTCGACTGGCGCGTCCCCCTCGACGAGGCGTCCCGCCGCGTGGGCCCCGGCAAGGCGCTCCAGGGCAACCTCGACCCGGCCGTCCTGTTCGCTCCCCGCGAGGCCGTCGAGACCCAGACCCGCCAGGTCCTGGAGGCCGCGTCCGGACTGGAGGGCCACATCTTCAACCTGGGCCACGGCGTGCTGCCCACGACGGACCCGGACGCGCTGACGCGGCTCGTGGAGTACGTCCACACGGAGACGGCGCGCTGAAGCCCCCCGCCGCCCGGCCGACGGCCGGGCGGCAGGCCAAGTCAGCCGGCCGTGCCCGGCCCCAGGGGACCCACGTTCACCCGCGTGATGCGCCCGGCCTCGTCGAACGTCACCTCCACCGGCGTGCCGTTCGGCAGGACGGCGCGGATACCGTCCGGGGCCGGGTGCCGGGCCAGCCCGTGCCGCGCGAAGTAGCCGGTCACCACGGCGCGGGCGTCCGCGCCCGGGACCAGGCCCATGCCGGTCAGCAGCACCCGCGGCAGCGTGACCGGGTCCGGCGCCGTGCGCGGCACCCGCGGGTCGTCCGGCACCAGGTACGCACGAGTGCCGGGCGCCGCCTCCACGCCGAGGTAGCCGGGAGAGCCCAGTACACCCATAGCGGCGAACGCCAGCTGCTCCACCGCCATCTGCGGATCGGCGAAGCCCGACAGCTCCACCAGCTCCTCCGCGAACTCCGGCACACCGTGCTCGGCCCCGTACCGGCGCAGCCGCTCCGCGAGGGCGACCACCGGCGTACCCCCGAAGCCCGGGTTGGCCCACGCCCACAGCCACGAGCCGTCCGACTCGTCGAACGTACCCAGCAGGCCGACCGCCAGGTCCAGCCCGCCCTGCCGGTACACGCACGCGGCCAGATCCGCCGTCCACGGCCCGGAGGGCAGGAAATCGCTGAACGCCTCGAGCTGTTCCGCGCCCCACGCGGCATGCGGCTCCGTCGCCCGGACGAAGCTCTCACCGAAAGAACTGATCATGCACCGACCCTAGAACGCGGAACCACCGGCGTCGAACGCCCATCCGGGCCGGTCCGCACGGCCACGTCAGCCCGCCTCCCGTACGGCGGCGACCGCCTTGCGGGCCGCGACCTGGACCGGGTCCCACACCGGTGAGAACGGCGGGGCGTAGCCGAGGTCCAGGGCGGTGACCTGCTCGACGGTCATACCGGCCGTCAGAGCCACCGCGGCGATGTCCACGCGTTTCGCCGCGCCCTCCCGGCCCACGATCTGCACGCCGAGGAGCCGGCCCGTACGCCGCTCGGCCAGCATCTTGACGGTCATCGGCGCTGCGCCCGGGTAGTACCCCGCCCGGCTCGTCGACTCGACGGTCACCGTCACGAACCGCAGTCCGACGGCGCGCGCGTCCCGCTCCCGCAGGCCGGTGCGGGCGATCTCCAGCGAGCAGACCTTGCTGACCGCCGTCCCCACGACACCCGGGAACGTGCCGTACCCGCCGCCCACGTTCGCCCCGATGACCTGGCCGTGCTTGTTTGCGTGCGTGCCCAGCGGAATGTGCCGCTCGCGGCCGGACACCAGGTCCAGCACCTCCACGCAGTCGCCGCCCGCCCATACGTTCTCCTGGCCGCGCACCCGCATCGACAGATCGGTGAGCAGCCCGCCGTACGCCCCGAGCGGCAGGCCCGCGGCCCGGGCCAGCGAGGTCTCCGGCTCGACGCCGACACCGAGGACGACGACATCGGCCGGGTACTCGAGGTCCCCGGCGACCACGGCCCGGACCCGCCCGTCGGGACCGGTCCGGATCTCCGTCACGTCGGCCCGTCCGACCGTGGTGATGCCCAGCCCGTCCATCGAGGCGTGCACGATCCGCCCCATGTCCGGATCGAGGGTGGCCATCGGCTGCTCGCCCCGGTTCAGGACGGTGACCTCGTAGCCGCGGTTCATCAGCGCCTCGGCCATCTCCACGCCGATATACCCGGCGCCCACGACGACCGCCCGCCGCCCCGGCGTCACGGCCAGAGTGTCCAGCAGGGCCTGCCCGTCGCCGAGCGTCTGCACCCCGTGCACACCCGGAGCGTCGATCCCCGGCAGCGGCGGCCGCACCGGCCGGGCGCCGGTCGCGAGGACGAGCCGGTCGAAGCCGGTCCAGTACTCCTCCCCGGACTCCAGGTCCCGGGCGCGTACCCGCTGCCGGGCGAGGTCCAGCTCGGTCACCTCGGTCCGCAGCCGCAGATCGATGCCACGCGCCCGGTGCTCCTCGGCCGTCCGTGCGATGAGCCGGTCACGCTCGACGACGGCCCCGCCGACCCAGTACGGAATCCCGCACGCCGAGTACGACGTGAACCGCCCCCGCTCGAACGCGACGATCTCCAGCTCGTCCGTCCCCATCAGCCGCCGGGCCTGCGACGCGGCGGACATCCCCGCCGCGTCGCCCCCGACCACCACCAACCGCTGCCGCCGTCCCGCATCCGCCATACGGCACACGCTACGGGCGAGAGGCTCCTCCGGGCGGCGCTTCGCGAGGCCCGGGGTCCGGCCGACTGCCCTGGCTAGGCCGAGCCCTTGGCGGAGCCCGAGCCGGAGCCCGAGCCGGAGCCCGAGCCGGAGCCGGAGCCCGAGCCGGAGCCGGAGCCCGGGCCCGAGTGCGCATCCGAGTCGGGTGCCGGTGCCGGTGCCGGTGCCGGTGCCGGTGTCGGAGCAGGTGCGGACGGCGGCTCCGGTGCCGACGCCGGGGCCGGGACCGTCGCCGGGCCCCAGTCGGGGGCCGGGGCACCGGAGGCGCTGCGTGCGCGGCGGGCGCGCCGCGGGCGTACGACCCGGTGCCAGACCGCGTACGCCAACGCCAGTACCGCCAGCCACGGGGCCAGGGCCGCCAGGATGATCACCAGCCAGGTCGCGGCGCCCGCCAGGGCGCTCCAGCCCCCCTTCAGGGCCTCCAGGACCGTCGGGTCGTCGTCGTTCGTCCGCTCGTCGGCCGGGGGTGCGGGCTCGGTCAGCTCCAGGGTGATCGTCGCCAGCGTCGTACGGTCCTTCAGCGCCGCCTGCCGGGCGAGCAGCGACTCCAGTTCCGCCTGACGCGAGCTCAACTCCCGCTCCAGGGTCACGACATCGCTCAGCTCGTCCGCCTGGTCCATCAGCTTCCGCACCCGGTCGACGCTGGCCCGCTGTGTGGCGATGCGGCTCTCCACGTCGACGACCTGGTCGGTGACGTCCTTGGCGTCCGCCTTGCGCGACAGCAGCTTCCCGGTACCGGTCAGCTCCTTCAGTACCTCCTCGTACTCCGCCTGCGGGACCCGCAGCACGATCCGGGAGGAGATCCGGCCCTTGCCGTGCCGCTGCGTCGACTCGGTGGAGACGTGTCCGCCGGCGTTCGCGGCGACCTCACGGGCCCGGGCCAGCGCCTTGTCGGCGTCCTTCACCTCCACGGTCAGTTCGGCGGTACGGATGATGTGCTGCCGCGGCGCGGCGGGCCTGTTCGGCTTCGACGCCTCCGGCGCCCGCGTGTCGTAGGCCGAGTCGGGGCCCTGCTTTCCGCTCGCCGCTTCCGGCGCGGCGGCCGCTCCGCGGTCGGCGCTGGACCGGACGCCGCTGTCGGAACCCCCGCACCCGGCCAGAGCCAGTGAGGTTCCGAGCAGGACGGCCGCGACCGTGAGCCGGGATCGGGTTGGCATAGGTGTGTCCCCCCAGGAGTGCGTGATACCGCGTAGTGGTGTTCCGTGATCCGTGATGCCGGTTCGACGTTCGCGGCCCGCCATCCGGTTGCCGCTCCGTGGTTCCGAAAGGGTCACGGTCAGGACTCGTAACGGCGTTTGAGACAGTGGACGCATGAACGTGGACCACGCGGACACCTCCCACGGACGTGTCGTCGTCATCGGCGGCGGCATCGCCGGACTCGCCGCCGCCCATCGCGTACTGCGGTCCGGCCGGGGCGTGACCCTGCTGGAGGCCACCGACCGCCTCGGCGGCAAGCTCCACGCCGGGGAGATCGCCGGGGCCCCCGTCGACCTCGGCGCCGAGTCGATGCTCGCCCGCCGCCCCGAGGCCCTCGACCTCGCCCGCGCCGTCGGCCTCGACGACCGCCTCCGGCCACCCGCCACCGCCACGGCCTCGATCTGGACCCGCGACGCCCTGCGCCCCATGCCCAAGGGCCACGTCATGGGCGTCCCCGGCGACGCGCGGAGCCTGGGCGACCTGCTCTCCGCCGAGGGCCTCCGCGCGGTCGACCGGGAGCGTGAACTGCCGGCCGCCGCACTCGGCGACGACGTCGCGATCGGCGCGTACGTGGCCGGGCGCATGGGCCGCGAGATCGTGGACCGGCTCGTCGAACCCCTGCTCGGCGGGGTGTACGCCGGCGACTCGTACCGGATCTCGATGCGGGCCGCCGTACCGAAGCTGTTCGACGCGGTCCACGCGCACGGCACCCTCACCGGGGCCGTGCACGCGCTCCAGAGCGCCGCGGCCCAGGCCCCGGCCGGGCCCGCGTTCATGGGCGTCGAGGGCGGTGTCGGGAGGCTCCCGCTCGCCGTCGCCGACGCGATCACCGCGCGGGGCGGTGAGATCCGTACCGAGACGCCTGTCCACGGGCTGACCCGCCGTACCCACGGATGGGAGATCCGTACGGACAAGGAGGCCGTCCACGCCGACGCGGTGATCCTCGCGACCCCCGCCTGGTCCGCGTCCGCGCTGCTCGCCGCCGAGTCCCCGGCCGCGTCCGCCGACCTGGCCACGGTCGAGTACGCCTCGATGGCCCTGGTCACGCTCGCCTTCCGGCGCGCCGACCTCGCGGGGACGATGCCCGCCGGCTCCGGCTTCCTGGTGCCGCCCGTCGACGGCCGCACGATCAAGGCGTCCACGTTCTCCAGTCAGAAGTGGCAGTGGGTCGCCGACGGTGCCGACGATCTCTTCGTCCTGCGGACGTCGGTCGGCCGGTACGGCGACGAGGAGCACCTGGCGTGGGACGACGCCGACCTCGTCGCGGTGTCCCTGCGGGACCTCGGCGAGGCCGTCGGGCTGGCCGCGAAGCCGGTCGCCACCGAGGTCACACGGTGGATCGGCGGCCTGCCGCAGTACCCGGTGGGCCACCACGCCCGGGTCGCCCGGATCCGCGACGCCGTCGCGAAGCTGCCCGCGCTGCGGGTGTGCGGCGCCGCGTACGACGGGGTGGGGATTCCGGCGGTCGTCGCGGACGCGTGGCGGGCGGCGGACGAGATCGACGAGATGCTCGCCACGCCGACCCTGGCGCGGAGCACCGAGAGTGACGAGTGAGAATAGCCGTATGAGTGCGCCCGAAAAGATCCCGAACGCCGGTAAGAAGGCGAAGGACCTCAACGAGGTCATCCGCTACACCCTGTGGTCCGTCTTCAAGCTGCGCGAGGCTCTGCCCGAGGACCGGAGCGGCTACGCCGACGAGGTCCAGGAGCTGTTCGACCAGCTCGCCGCCAAGGACGTCACCGTGCGCGGCACGTACGACCTGTCCGGGCTGCGGGCCGACGCCGACCTGATGATCTGGTGGCACGCCGAGACCTCGGACCAGCTCCAGGACGCGTACAACCTGTTCCGCCGCACGAAGCTCGGGCGTGCGCTGGAGCCGGTGTGGTCCAACATGGCGCTGCACCGCCCCGCCGAGTTCAACAAGTCGCACATCCCGGCGTTCCTCGCGGACGAGACGCCGCGCGACTACATCAGCGTGTACCCCTTCGTGCGGTCTTACGACTGGTACCTGCTGCCCGACGAGGACCGCCGCCGGATGCTCGCCGACCACGGCAAGATGGCGCGGGGCTTCCCCGATGTCCGCGCCAACACGGTCGCGTCGTTCTCGCTCGGCGACTACGAGTGGATCCTCGCCTTCGAGGCGGACGAGCTCTACCGCATCGTGGACCTCATGCGCCACCTGCGCGCCAGCGAGGCACGTATGCACGTCCGCGAGGAGGTCCCGTTCTACACGGGGCGCCGCAAGGCGGTCGCGGACCTGGTGGCGGGTCTGGCCTGACGGTCTGACGGCTTGGGTGGCGGACCGGCACGACCGGACCGCCATCCCCGACCCGGAAGATCAGACGGCGGACGCGAACCGTCCGCCGCTCCAGCGACACCGGGTCCGGCTCCGGGTGCGGCGCGCAGTCCTGCGCGCCGCACCGGCGTCACCTCATCAGCGCGGCCCGCGCCGCGTGCACCATCCGGGCCGCCCGGCCCGGCGGGCGCGGCCCTGAGCGCTCCGCCCACCACCGGTACAGCCGCCGCCTCGCCCGCACATCCTCGGGCCGGCCGGCGTCGAGTACATACCGCGCGAAGTCGAGGGCGTCCCGCCGGTAGCCGCCCGGCAAGGGCATGACCCCGGCGTACGCCAGGAACGCGCCCCGGTACCCGTCGCCGAGGATCTCCGGCAGCTCGGGGGCGACCTTCGCCACGATCCCGGCCCGCTTTCGGCCCAACGCACGGCTCTGCACCCGCAACCGGCCCCGGTCGAACCCCTCGGGTGCGGGCGCCCCCGCGACGAGCGCCGACAGCAGCGCCGCCTGAGCGAGCCTCAGCCTCTCGCGCACCCGGTCCGGCACGGGCGTCGTCGCACCGGCGCGGACCGCCACGGGGGCCGGTACGCCCGGCGTGCCCGTCGTCACCCTGGCCCGGATCGCGGTCAGTTCCGCCGCCAGTTCGGCCGTCGGCGGGAAGTCGTCGTCGCGTTCCAGCAGTACCCCGGGCGGGGCGGCGCGGGAGGCCAGTTCGCCCAGCAGGTCCAGGACCGCCGGGGGCACGGGGTGGGCATGGGTGTCGTGCCAGACGCCGTCGCGTTCGACGCCGCCCGCGACATGGACGTACGCGATGGCCTCGGCCGGGAGTTCGGCGAGGGCCTTCGACGGGTCGTCGCCGCGGTTGAGGTGGTTGGTGTGGAGGTTGGCCACGTCGATGAGGAGCCGGACGCCCGTACGGTCGACGAGCTCCGCCAGGAACCGGCCCTCGGTCAGCTCCTCGTCCGGCCAGGAGAACAGCGCGGCCACGTTCTCCAGGGCGAGCGGAACGGGGAGCGCGTCCTGGGCGATGCGGACGTTCTCGCAGAGCACGTCCAGGGCCTCCCGGGTGCGCGGGACCGGCAGCAGGTGCCCGGCCTCCAGGGCCGGCGCCCCGGTGAGCGGCCCGCCGGCCCGTACGAACGCGATGTGTTCGGTCACCAGCGGCGCGCCCAGCGCGGTCGCCTTCGCCGCGAGCTCGGCCAGCCGCCGCTCGTCGGGCCGGTCGGCCCCGCCGAGCCCGAGGGAGACACCGTGCGGGACGACGGTGACCCCCCGCTCGCGGAGCCGCAGCAGGGGGTCGGGGAGGTGCCCGGTACAGATGTTCTCCGCGACGACCTCGACCCAGTCCACACCGGGCAGGCGCGCCACCGCGTCCGCGATCTCCGGCCGCCAGCCGATGCCGATGCCGAGCTCCGTCATGTCTCCCCCTCCTGCGTGCCGCTGGAAGGGTCATGGCCCGGCCGGGGACGGCCGAACCCCCGGGGCGCCGCTTTCAGAGCTTCATTTGAGCTTCGGTCACGGCCGGTTCGTGTTGATGGCGGTCGGCGGGCCGGGCTGGGTCGACGGCAGGGACGTGACGTCGCCGTTCGGTGCGACCGGGGTGGGCGCGGGCGGCAGGTTGCCGTTGGGGGCGGGCGGGCCGGTGGGGCTCGCGGTGCTCTGGCCGGCGGCCTCGTTGGCGATGGCGTCGAAGTCGACCCGGCCGGTGGCCTCCAGCATGGTGATGTGGTCGAGAACGGTCTGGTTGGCGTCGCTGGCCAACTGCCGGATCAGGCTGTTGCGGGTGGTGTGCCGAACCTGGGCGATGAGGGAGAAGACCTTGCCGTGCGCGTTGCGCAGCAGGTTCGCGAACTTCTGCTCGTACTCGACACCGCTCGCCGCCGACAGCTCGCGCAGCCAGCCCTGCTGTTCCTCGGTCGGCTGGTTCGGCAGCTCCACGCCCAGCTTCGCGGCGACGTCGCGGGCCCGTTGGTCGAGGTCGGCGTGGCCGACGATGAGGTGGTCGCCCGCGTCCCTGATGGCCTGCGTGGGGGCGCGCTCGATGGCCTGCTGCCCGGCGGGCAGCTCCCAGAGTCCGGCCAGCCGCACCTTCACCAGGAAGTCACGGTCGGTCGCCGACAGCGGCCCCCACTGTGTGGCGACGGCCGACGCGTTCAGATTGGCCTGACCGGTGCCGGACCGGTCGGCGTACGACCAGACGGGAAAGGCGAGCGCCCCGACCGTGGCGACGAGCGCCGCGATGATGAGTGCCGTGCCGTTGATGCGCCGCAGCAATGTGCCTCCCGGAACCAGAACCCGCATGACGGTGCTGGGAGATACGAATGTGGGCGCCGAAGTGTTCAGCCCGCCGGCAGAGGGAAGTCGGACACCACCGTGGCGCTGCCGGGCGCGATCTCCGTGAACCCGGCGTCACGGACAACCGGCCGACCGCTCGTGGTCAGGGCGGGCCAGCGCGCGGGCGGTGCGGTGCGGACGGCGAGCGGGAAGCCGGCCTCCTGCCAGCTCTTCCGGGTCGCGTCGTCCATGGCCCACCACAGCAGCTGGGCCCCGTGACCGACCTGGGCCATCTCCTTGCCGGTCGACATCCGCAGTTCGGGGTTGAGCCACAGCACGGCCTGCCCCGGCGCGGAGGCGGGCGGGGGCGGCTCGGGGTCGTCGAGTTCCGTACCGGACACCTGGAGGCGGGCCAGGTCCTTGGGCCAGCCGTCCAGGGGGACCGGCGGGAAGACCCGTACCTCCGCCCCCGCCCCGGCGACCGTGATCCCCGGCAGCCGCTCGGCCCGCCGCCACTCCGCCCCCCGGGCCCGCCGCACGACCTTCCGGATCCGGGCGTCCTGCCAGTCCCGCACGGCCCGCGCCCACTCCCCGTCACCCACGGACCGCTCGTCCGTGAGCATCACCAGCACCGCCCGCGCGGCCGTCTCCAACGCATCGGTCCGCTTCGGCGGGTCCCCCTTCTCGATCCGCACCACCAGGGGAAGAACGAACTGCGGCGCGACGTCCCGATCGTCGCGCCCGGGGGCTTCGGTGTCATTGCTGGTCACGGTGCCAGTCTGCCAGCCGTGCCGCGACGCGCGCGCGGGTGCTGGAGTTACCGGCGCTCGGGACCGGATTCCGCGCAGCGGCTCGTGAGCGCCCTCGGCCACGGGATTGCGGCGCACGCCCGCGGGGGGAGAGCCGGCCGGGTCGGTGCGAGGATCAGCCCCGGGGCTTGAGCAGATGTGTGAAGAGGTTGGTCGTCGCCGTCTGGATGCGCTGGTCGATCTGGCCGGGTTTGGCGAGCGCGATGGGCCACTGGAAGGTCCCGGCCGAGAAGACCACGGTGCCTCGTCGGTTCACGCACAGGCTGGTGTTCTGGATCCTCTTGCCTCGCCCCATGCTGTCCTCGTACGGCGAGTGGGAGAGCAGCGTCTGGTCGGCGTCCGTCGGCTTGGGCATCTTGCGGTCGAAGCCGTCGGCCTCGATCGCGACGAGACCCGGGATCTTGTCGCCGTCCCTCAGGCCTGTTCCTTCCCACAGCCAGTGGCCGCTCTCCCGCACCACCAGTGGAGCGGGCTCCTTCAGCATGCCGTTGTACTGAACGCCCAAGAGCCCCTGCTCGGCTCTGCTGTGGTCCTTGTCCAGATGGCGCCAGCGGATGGTGGGGCCGCCGGGTCCCGGGTTGGGGTCCGGGTCTTCCTTGTAGCAGGCGACCACCCGGCTCGCCCTGCCCTGCGTGGAGGGTTCGAGCCGCACATTGAAGTAGATGTTGTTGGCTCCCAGGAAGGCCAGGTGGGTACCGGCCCGCAGAGCCTCCTCGGTGTGGTCGCGCATCTCCTTGGACCAGTACTCGTCATGCCCGGGGAAGACGATCACGCTGTGCCGGGACGGGTCTATTCGTCCCTCGTGCAGGTCGACGCTGGTCGCGTAGGTGATGTCGTAGCCCTCTTGCTCCGCCCACTGTGTGAAGCTGCTGTCCATTTCGAAAACGGTCGGCAGGCCGAGATTGGAGTAGGGCCGGTCGAAGGAGACCTCGAAGGACCGCTCGGGATTGCCGCCGGTCTTGCCGTTGGACGTGTAGCCGCGGTAGAGGTTCTTGCCGGTGTGCCCGTCGCGGGGCCACATGTTGTACGCCTGGTATGTGGTGAACGGCGCGACCATCAGGATGTCCGAGGAGCGCTTCAAGTCGCGTACGACGAACGGCGAGTAGCTGCGACGGCCGTCGGCACTCGTGAATACGGCGAGGTACAGACCGGATATCCACTGTTCGGGTATCTCGAACGTCCACGACGCCGGCCACTTGCATGCGATGACCCGGGAGCCGGGCGCGGGCTTCGGTGTGGGCCTGGGCGTGCCGTCGAGCTGCGGACTGATGGTCATCCGCCGGGCGCCCGCTCCTCCGTAGTGGCCCAGTCGGTAGATGGACACGTTGTACTTCCCGGCCGGGCGGACCGATATGTGAAAGTCGAGCGATTCGCCGGGGCTCGCCGAGGTGGCCGAGGTGTAGCCGTGTATGTGCCCGGCCATGTCGTCCGTGCTACGGATGCCGTCGCGGCCGACCTTCCAATCGTCTGAGCCCGCGAGCCCGTTCTCCCGGACCACCGGGTTGTCACCGGTACGTGCGGCCCGGCGGACCGGAGCGGGCTCGACCGTCTCCTCTTGTGTGGAGCACCCCGCGACTGCGGCGGCGCCGAGGCCGAACAGTCCCAGAGCAGCACGACGTGACACCTGTGGCATCGAGGAGGCCCTCCGTGGAAGCCGGCGGGCGGTCGCCCGGCGCGCCGAGAATGTGACAGAACGGCACGCGAGCGGCTGGTGTGACGCAAGGGATGCCAAAGGCGATCTTACGTTCGATGAACGAATAGTCGATGACATGTGTATGGGATGTGTGGAGGGACACACCCTTGTGGAGGGGCGGCGCAGCCCGGTGCGGGCGGCGGCCGCCGCGGGCTCCGTGGGCTCGCCCGGGAGGCGCCCGGTCCCGCTTCTTGGCGGACGGGGTGGTTCCGGGCGACGATGCGGGGCATGAAGAGCGATCTTTTCGCGTCCGAGAACCTGGCGCAGCAGGCGACCGTCCCCGGGATGACCCTGCAGAACGGGAAGTGCGTCAAGTACGCCGTCAACGGCGAGATGCACGCCCGGCAGGGGTCGATGATCGCCTTCCGGGGCAACCTCCAGTTCGAGCGCAAGGGACAGGGCATCGGCGGCATGCTGAAGCGGGCCGTCACGGGTGAGGGCCTGCCGCTGATGGCGGTGCGCGGGCAGGGAGAGGCGTGGTTCGCGCACGAGGCGCAGAACTGCTTCGTCGTGGAGCTGGAGCCCGGCGACGCGCTCACCATAAACGGCCGCAACGTCCTCTGCTTCGACGCGTCCCTCTCGTACGAGATAAGGACGGTGAAGGGCGCCGGCATGGTCGGCGGCGGGCTCTTCAACAGCGTCTTCACCGGCTCCGGCAAGCTCGCCCTCGTCTGCGACGGTTCCCCCGTCGTCATCCCGGTGGCCCAGCACCAGCCCGTCTACGTCGACACCGACGCCGTGGTCGGCTGGAGCGCCCACCTCGCCACGTCCCTGCACCGCTCGCAGTCCTTCGGCTCGATGATCCGCGGCGGCTCCGGAGAGGCGGTCCAGATGATGCTCCAGGGCGACGGCTTCGTCGTCGTACGCCCCAGCGAGGTGACGCCGCAGGCGGGGCAGGGCTGAGCTCGCTAGAGTCGTACGTATGGACGAGACCGGTCAGAGCGCCTACTGCGACACGGCGGACGGCGCGCCCGGCCCCGCCGGTGACGACAGCGGGGGGCCCTACGCCGACTGCGTCCTGTGCGGGGAGCCGAGCGAGTACCCCGAGTCCACCAGGGGCGTCACGCTCTGCCCGGTGTGCGAGTGGCAGGAGGCTCAGCGGACCGCCTGCTCCGGCTAGGACCTGTCCCGGCCGATCATGCCGAGGCACCGTCGCTTTCCTGCGACGTGATCGACCGGACGGGCCCTGGCTATGCCGAGCCCATCAGGTCCGAGACCTTGACGAAGCGGTAGCCGCGCTTCCGTAGCTCCGGGACGATCCGGCGGATCGCCTCCTCCGTGACCGGCGCCGCGCTCAGCGTGCAGTGCAGCACCACCACCGAACCCGGCCGCACCCCGGCCAGCACCTGCTCGGCCACCGCGTCCGCGTCCTTCGCGAAGGCGTCGCCGCTGACCACGTCCCACTGCACGGCCGTCACCTTCGTGGGCGCCAGCGCGCGCAGCGCCGCGTCGTCGTAGCAGCCGCCGGGGAAGCGGAAGTACGGCACGACGTTGCGGGCCCCCACGGTGCGGAACGCGTCGAAGGCACGTCGCACGTCCGCCGCCATGTCGTCGCGTGCGACGGTCGGCAGGCCGTAGCACGGCGACTTGAAGGCGTGGTGACTGTACGAGTGGTTGGCGATCTCGAAGCGCGGGTCGTCGCCGATCGACCGCGCCTGGTCCGGGTACTCCTCCGCCCACCGGCCGGTCATGAACACCGTCGCGTCGACGTCGAGGCGGCGGAGCGTCGCGATGAGCCCGGGGTTGTCGAACCGCTCACCCCGCGCCGCCCGCGGCCCCTGATCCGCCGTCATATCGGCGTCGAAGGTCAGGGCCACCGTCTTGTCGGCCGCCGAGGCCGCCCGCTCGAACACCGGGGTCAGGCCGTTCGGGCCCGCCGCCATGGTCGGTGCCTCGGGCGGTGGCGTGCGTCCGGGGGATGCGCTGGGGGATGTGTGGGGGGATGCCTCGGCGGACGCCGCGGGGGACAGCGGCGTCGGCGACCCGCCCCCCGCGCCCGGGCGGCTCACCGCCGTGTCCGCCGCGGGAGTCGTGCCGCAGCCGGCCAGAAGCGTGCACAGCACCGCCAGTGTCGAAATACGTCGTACAGAAAATGTCACAATCGGAAAGTAGTCGATCAGTCGCCCGGCGTCGGCGACGCGCCCGCTCGTGTCGGCGGCCCCCTCCCGCGAGGGCCGGGCCGACCGGCCGGCGTCCGCGACGCCGGCCACCCGTCGGCGGCCCGGCCGACCGGCTGCCTCAGCGCCAGGGGCCCGTGACCGCGAACGTCGTACCGGGCGCGTAGCAGTTCAGGTACATCGTCCGGCCGTCGGGGGAGAAGGCGACGCCCGCGAACTCGCCCCACTCCGGGGCGTCCTCCGTCCCTGTGTTCTGGGCGTTGCGGGCCATCGGGAACACCTCGCCGCTGCGCGTCAGCCCGTACACGTGCTGGGCGCCGCCGCCGTCCTCGCACACCATCAGGCCGCCGCCGGGTGCGAGGCAGATGTTGTCGGGCGACTCGCCGGGCAGCTGGACGTCGGTGTCCGGCCCGAACACGACGACCAGGGTGAGGCGGCACCGGTACGGGTCGTACCGCCACACCTGGCCGTAGTGGTCGGCCGCCGAGCCGGCGGAGGCGCGGGCGAAGCTGGAGACGAAGTACACGGACAGCCCGCCCCAGTAGCAGCCCTCCAGCTTCTGCGCGTGAGTGATGCCCTTCGGGCCGAAGTCCTGGAGCCGGATGGGTGTCCGCCGGGCCTGGCTGTCGGGTACCGGGACCCACGCGACGCCGTCGAAGCAGGCGCCCGGCTCCTGTACGGCGGACAGGTCGGGTACACCCGGTACGCGCATCGCCTCCAGGGCGCCGCCCGCGCGCAGCGATCCGGGGCCGCCGAGCGGCCGGTCCGGCAGGAAGCGGTAGAACAGCCCGAACGGCCGGTCGAAGGCGTCCTCCGTCTCGTACACGACCCCGCGGAGCGGGTCGACGGCGACGGCCTCGTGCTGGAAACGTCCCATGGCGGTGAGCGGTAAGGCTCCGCCGCGGCGAGGGTCGGCGGGGTCGACCTCGAAGACGTAGCCGTGGTCCTCGGTGTAGCCGTCGGTGCCGGCCAGATCCTCGGTCTCCTCGCAGGTGAGCCAGGTGTTCCAGGGCGTGCTGCCGCCCGCGCAGTTGACCGCGGTGCCGGCGAGGGCGACCCGTTCTTCCAGGACGCCGCCCCAGGCGTCGAGGGTGAGGGCGGTGCAGCCGCCTCTGGCGGCCGGGTCGTACGTCAGACCGGCGACGGCCGGGACGCCGAGGGCGGCCGTGGCCCTGTTCTCGTGGTTGCGGACCAGATGCACACGGCCGTGGCGGCCCGCGAAGGCGGCCATGCCGTCGTGCCGGCCGGGCACCTTGCCCTCGCCGGAACGGAGGGGGTGGCCCTCCCGGGACAGCACCCGGTAGCGGAAGCCGCGCGGGAGGTCGAGGAGGCCGGCCGGATCGGGCACCAGCGGGCCGTACCCGCGGGTCCCGGTGTGGGTGGCGGCGGAGGCGGTTCCGGCGAAGAGCTCGGAGACCGCGCCGCTGAAGGCGATACCGGCGAGTGCGGAGCCGGTGCGGGCGAGGACGTGACGTCGTGTTGCGGACATGGCAACTCCCTGTTGGCGGACAGGAATGACTGACGTGACGGATCCGCACACATGTATCACGCTGTGTGGCGGCAGGTGAACCATACGAACGGAGTTGCTTCCGAGGCCGCCGGTACATGCCTGCACGCACGGGTGCGCACCGGTACGCAGTCGTACGCAGTCACGCGCATCCGTACAGGCCCGTACTCGGCCGCACGCACCCATGCACACCCGTGCGTGCCCCGACGTGCCCCGACGTGCCCTGATGTCCCCGACGGCCCTGACGTGCCCGTACACGCCGGGCTGCGTCCGGCCCGTGGCCACCTGCCCGTACACACGGAACCGGCCGCCGCCCCTCCCCGGGGGCGGCGGCCGGACCGTCGGAGAACGCCCCTCGCTCAGCCCGCGAGCGACGCGGTGAGCGTGATCTTCGTACCCGTGAGCGCCTGGCTCACCGGGCAGTTCACCTTGGCATCCTCCGCGACCTTGGCGAAGGTGGCCTCGTCGATGCCCGGGACCTCGCCCTCCACGGTGAGGTGCACGCCCGTGATGCCGGTGCCGGGCTGGAAGGTGACGTCGGCCTTCGTGGTGAGCCGGGTCGGCGGGGTGCCGTTCCGGGCGAGGGCGCCGGAGAACGCCATCGAGAAGCAGCTGGAGTGGGCGGCCCCGATGAGCTCCTCCGGGCTCGTCATGCCGTTCGGCTCCTCGGCGCGCGCCGGCCAGGAGACCGGGTAGGAGCCGATGCCGGAGGAGTCGAGGGTCACGGTGCCCGTGCCCTCGGTGAGGTTGCCCTCCCAGACGGTGTGCGCGTGACGCGTGGTGGCCATGCCGGATCCCTTCGGACGCCGTACGACGCCAGGACGTGGACGGACGGTTGAGGCTTACGGCCCCCCAACTTACTGCGTGACCAGCCCCTTCGCGTCCCGCGCCAGGGCGGTGAGCCGGGAGATCGCCCGGAAGTACTTCTTCCGGTACCCGCCGTTCAGCATCTCGTCGCTGAACAGCCGGTCGAAGGCGAGCCCGGAGGCGAGCACGGGTATCTCCCGGTCGTACAGCCGGTCCGCGAGGACCACGAGCCGCAGCGCGGTCGACTGGTCGGGCACGGCCGTCACATCGGTGAGGCAGACCGCCGTCAGGTCGTCGGTCAGCGCCCCGTACCGGCTCGGGTGCACCCGGGCCAGGTGCTCCAGCAGGTGCGGGAAGTCGTCGAGGGAGGCGCCGGATGTCGCGTACGCCGCCTTCGTCACCTGCTCGTCGGAGTACGGCGCCGGTGCCTCGGGCAGCCCGCGGTGGCGGTAGTCCTCACCGTCGATCCGCAGTGGCCGGAAGTGCGCGGACAGGCCCTGGATCTCGCGCAGGAAGTCGGCGGCGGCGAACCGGCCCTCACCGAGCTTGCCCGGCAGTGTGTTGGAGGTGGCGGCCAGGGCCACGCCCGCGTCGACGAGCTTGCCGAGCAGCGTGGAGACCAGCACCGTGTCGCCCGGGTCGTCCAGCTCGAACTCGTCGATGCAGAGCAGCCGGTGCCCGCTGAGCGTCCGCACGGTCTGCTGGAAGCCGAGCGCGCCGACCAGGTTGGTCAGCTCCACGAACGTCCCGAACGCCTTGAGCGCGGGCTCCGCCGGAGTGGCGTGCCACAGTGACGCCAGCAGGTGCGTCTTGCCGACGCCGTACCCGCCGTCCAGGTACACCCCGCGCGGCCCCGTCGGTGCGGCGGGCTTCCGGGCGAACCAGCGGCGCTTCCCGGCCCCCGTCGCGTGCGCGCCGCCGAGCCCGTCGGCGAAGGAGCCGAGCACCTTGACGGCCTCGGACTGGCTGGGCTGGTTCGGGTCCGGGATGTACGTGTCGAAGCGCACCGCGTCGAAGCGCGGCGGAGGCACCATCTCGGCGACCAGACGGTCGGCGGGGACGTGCGGCTCACGGGCGCACAGGGACAGCGGGACCGCTTCGGTCAGGGCACTCGTCGACACGCTCCCCACTGTAAGCGCCGTGCCAGACTGCTCGACATGCGACGCCTGTTCCCTGTGACCGACCAGACACCGCCCGTTTCCGCCGGGGCTCCCGTGCCGGGAGATCACGAATGGTCCCTCGACGAGCTCGCGGATGCCTACGCGCACCCGCACGACCGCCCCTGGCTGCGCGCGAACATGGTGTCGTCCCTGGACGGCGCCGCCCAGCACGAAGGCCGCTCGGAGCCCATCTCGTCCGCCGCCGACATGCGGATCTTCGGCACGCTCAGGGCCCTGGCCGATGTGATCGTGGTGGGCGCCGAGACCGTACGGCAGGAGGGATACCGCCCGGCACGCGCGCGTGAGGCGTTCGCCGCGCGGCGCAGGAAGGCCGGACAGGGGCCCGCGCCCGCCATCGCGGTGGTGAGCGCCTCGCTGAACCTGGACTTCTCGCTGCCGCTGTTCACCGCGCCGCTCGTCCCGACGCTGGTCCTGACGGGTGCGGCGGCGCCACCCGACCGGGTGCGCGCGGCGGAGAAGGCGGGCGCCGAGGTGATCGTCGCGGGCGACGGGCCCGGGGTGGAACCGGAGCAGGCCGTGCGGGCACTGGCCGGGCGCGGGCTGAACCGGCAGCTCACCGAGGGCGGACCGCGACTGCTGGGCCAGTTCGTGGCGGCCGGGGTGCTGGACGAGCTGTGCCTGACCGTCGCTCCCCTGCTCACGGCGGGGGGCGCTCAGCGGATCGCGGGCGGGCCGTCCGTCGCCGTACCGGCGCGGTTCGCACTGGCGTCCGTGCTGGAGGAGGACGGTTTTCTCTTCACCCGGTACCGGCGGATCTGACACCGATCCGACAATCGAGCGGAATTTACCGTTCCGGTTACCTCGCGGTGGGCACACTTAACTTCGCAGACCCCGTGCGGGCACGGGGAAGGATGGTTTCCGCAGAAGGGCTCCGAAGGTGTTCACAAGCGTTCTGATGATCGAGAAACCGCTGTCGTCCGTTGACGTGGAATTCGTCACGACTCTGCACGGAGACGAGAGTGTCTCCTTCATCGTGCTCATGCAGCCCCGCGGTGACCAGGCCGACGCCCTGCTGCGCGCCATCGACGACGTCGCCATCGGCAGGCTCAAGGACGTCACCAAGGAAGGCGACGAGCTGTCCGCCAAGGACGGGCAGCGCCCCGTCGAGATCGCCCTGGAGCGATCGGTGCTGGCCCTGCGCGAGGCCGGCTGCCAGGCCGTCGGCCAGGTCGTCGAGGACCACCCGCTGGACAAGATGAAGGCCGTCGTGGAGGAGGCCGAGGCCGACGAGGTGATCGTGCTGACCGCCCCCCACTACGTGGAGGAGTTCTTCCACCGCGACTGGGCCTCCCGCGCCCGGCACAAGGTCGGCGTACCGGTGCTCAAGCTGTTCGCGCACAAGGAATAGGCTGGGCCCCCGCACGTACGACACACCCCCGGGGAGATCACGCATGGCACCCGCCATCCCTGCCGCCATGGAACGGCCGCACTTCATCGGCATCGGCGGCGCCGGTATGTCGGGCATCGCGAAGATCCTCGCCCAGCGCGGGGCCAAGGTCGCCGGCAGCGATGCGCGCGAGTCCGAGACCGCCGCGTCGCTGCGCGCGCTCGGCGCGACCGTCCACATCGGCCACGCCGCGCACCACCTGGCCGACGACGCCAGCTGTGTCGTCGTCTCCAGCGCCATCCGTGCCGACAATCCCGAGCTGACCCGCGCGCGCGAGCTCGGCATCCCGGTCGTGCACCGCTCCGACGCGCTGGCCGCCTGCATGAACGACCTGCGCGCCATCGCCGTCGCGGGCACCCACGGCAAGACCACGACCACGTCGATGCTGGCCGTCGCCCTCACCGAGCTGGGCCTGGACCCGTCGTACGCCATCGGCGGCGACCTCGCGGGCCCCGGCACCAACGCCCGCCACGGCGAGGGGGAGCTCTTCGTCGCCGAGGCGGACGAGAGCGACCGCAGCTTCCAGAAGTACGACCCCGAGGTCGCCCTCGTCCTCAACGTCGAGCTGGACCATCACGCCAACTACGCCTCCATGGACGAGATCTACGAGTCCTTCGAGGCGTTCGTCGCCAAGATCCGCCCGGGTGGCACGCTGATCGTCGGCGAGCACGCGGGCGCGCGGGAGCTGGCGGCCCGCGTCCGCGGCCGCGAGGGCCTGAACATCCTGACGGTGGGCGAGTCGGCAGACTCCGACGCCCGCATCCTGAAGATCACCCCCAAGGGCATGACCAGCGAGGTCACGGTCGCCCTGGACGGCACCGAGCACACCTTCACGGTCTCCGTGCCCGGGCGCCACTACGCCCACAACGCCGCCGCCGCCCTCGCCGCCGGCGTCCGCACGGGCATCGACCCGGCCGCCCTGGCCCAGGCCCTCACCGCGTACACCGGCGTCGGCCGCCGCCTCCAGCTCAAGGGCGAGGCCGCGGGCGTCCAGGTCATCGACTCGTACGCGCACCACCCCACCGAGATGACCGCCGACCTCGAGGCGATGCGCGCCGCGGCCGGCGCCGACCGCCGCCTCCTGGTGGTCTTCCAGCCGCACCTGTTCTCCCGCACCCAGGAGCTGGGCACCGAGATGGGCCAGGCCCTGGCCCTCGCCGACCGGTCGCTGGTCCTCGACATCTACCCGGCCCGCGAGGACCCGATCCCGGGTGTCACCAGCACCCTGATCACCGACGCGGCCGCCGCGGCGGGCGCCGACGTGACGCCGGTCCCCGCCAAGGACACGGTCCCGGACGTGATCGCGGGAATGACACGGCCCGGTGACCTCGTTCTGACCATGGGCGCCGGCGATGTCACGGACCTCGGCCCGAGGATCCTGGACCGCCTGGCGGACTGACCCGAGCCGAGGGAGCTGAGCAGACCATGCCGTACGACGTCGAGAAGCCGGACGAGCAGTGGCGCGCCGAGCTGTCCCCGCAGGAGTACCACGTCCTGCGCGAGGCCGGCACGGAGCCCGCCTTCACCGGCGAGTACACCGACACGAAGACCAAGGGCGTCTACTCCTGCCGCGCCTGCGGCGCCGAACTCTTCACCTCGGGCACGAAGTTCGCCTCCCACTGCGGCTGGCCGTCCTTCTACGATGCACACGACTCGGATGCGGTCGAACTTCTGGTCGACACATCACACGGGATGGTCCGTACGGAGGTCCGCTGCGCCCGCTGCGGCTCCCACCTGGGCCATGTCTTCGAGGGCGAGGGTTACCCGACCCCGACGGACCAGCGCTACTGCATCAACTCGGTCTCCCTGCGGCTCGTCGCCGACGAGGACTGAGCACAGGGGGAACGCATGTGGGGGCGCGTCCTGCGGCAGGCGGGCATAGCGGACCCGTCGCTGCGGCGCGACTACGCGCTTCAGCGGCGTGTGGTTGCCCGCTTCGCGCGAGCCGAGTACCTGGCCGTACGGCTTCTGCTGCCGTCGGCTCTCCAACCCGACGTCGTCGCGGCCGTCGCCTTCATGCACGAGACCGACAACCGTGTCGACCAGGGCGGGGCAGCCGAGCGGAAGGCGGCCCTGGCCGAGTGGACCGGGCTGGTAGAGAAGGCCTGTACCACCGGAGTCGCCGATCTTCCGGTGCTGCGTGTGCTCGCTCACACCGCAGAGCGGCACCCGGACATGCGGGCCCGTGTCGGGGACTTTCTCGACGGGGCCGCGCTGGAAGTCGCTTGGGAGGAGTTCGCCACCGAGGCGGAGTTCGACCGGTACGTCACCGGCTACTCACTGCCCGCCCTCATGCTCACGGCGGGCCTTCTGGCTCCTGCCGGGTCTCCCGGCCTGGACGAGTTCATCAGCTGCTGCGAGAGGCTGATCTCGGCGATGCAGCGTCTCGACTTCCTGGAAGACCTCGCGGCGGATCTCCGCACAGGGCGACTTGGCATCCCTGTGGAGGCCCTCGAAGACTGCGGCATCAGCCCGGACGACCTGCTGCCGGGCAGACCGCAGAG
Organism: Streptomyces sp. TRM49041; assembly: GCF_008271805.1. Classification (GTDB taxonomy): domain Bacteria; phylum Actinomycetota; class Actinomycetes; order Streptomycetales; family Streptomycetaceae; genus Streptomyces. The sequence continues at coordinate 49,779 of NZ_VSRY01000101.1, read as the reverse complement.
CCCGGCAGTCAACCGTCTGATCCAGACCCAGGCCGACGCCGCCGCGACCGCACTGGAGTCAGCGAGGCCGCTGGAGCATACGGTGAGCCCCGCGAACAAGCCCTTCATTCGCGCGCTGATCGGCGTGCAGCAGTTCCGTCTTGAGGCCGTACGCGCGGTCGGCGCCGGGCTCATCGAACGATCGTCAGGGCCTTCGGCGATAGGCAGCCTCTGCTTGCTGGCACGGGAGACTGCTGCACGGCGGCGGCACCGCAGCCGAGGATGACGCCCACGTCTGTGGAGTGACCCCTCCGCGCAGGCGGCTGCGGACGGGTTTCGTAACCGTGGCGTGGCCGAGTGCCCTGTGAGGCGCGGGTGCTGTGAGGCCAACCACGGCGCTCCGGCGAGTGGGACGCCGGATAACCACCGCCTACGCCACTGGACCGAGGTCGCCTTCGATGACGGTCTGGATGATCGGGGGCCGGTCCCAGAGGGCGAGGAGCTCGTTGGCGAGGTCCGCGACGGCCAGGGGATCCTCGCCGTGACGCACCTCGATGGCGGCTGCCGACAGGCTGCGCGGAACGGCTCCGGCGTCGATGAGGACGCGCCACTCCTTGGGCCCGAGCTCCAGGAACTCCAGCCCGGTGAGTTCGGCGATTTCCAGGGGGTCGGCGAGTGTGCCGACGTATGCGGTGAGGGTTCGCAGTCGCGGCAGGCCGGCCAGGGGAGCGAGGCTGAGCGGCGCACCGTCCCACACGCCGATGGACAGGACTTCCAAGCCCGGATGGACGGCCGCCTCAATGCTGCCCAGGCTCGATGTGTTGACCCAGGCCACGGTCGGCGGCTGCCGTTCTTCCCGGCGGGCGGGTTCCGCGCTGGGCCGGTCCAGGATCAGGTCGGTGAGGGAGTCGGCGACCAGCGCGGCGCCGACGCTCTCCTCGTGGGAGAGCATGATGACCTGCCCCGTGTGTCCGCGCGGGCCGGGCGTCAGATCGACGGCCAGCCGGTCGCCGCCGCCGTTGTCGCCGAAGACGATCCAGCCAGGTGAGCCGACCACCTGCTGCACGACGGCGTCGGGCCGGGTGTCGACCGCTTCCATCGCCGCGAACTGCCAGGGGCAGTAGCGAGTCGCTGCCTCGGCGACGTACAGGTCCTCCAGCCCGGAGAGCTCGCAGCGGACCTCTTTGGAGTGGTGCTGCGCCGCCTCGTAGTCGTCACCCCAATCCTCCCAGTCGGCCTGTGTCACTTGGTAGAGCGCCTTGAGCTCGTCGGGCAGCACGATGCCGAGGCGTGCCTCCGCGGCAGCGATCTCGGCCTTGGTGGCACCGACGGCGTCGGGTAGACGTTCTCGCAGCGTCTGCTCCAGCAGCGCCGGGTCCGCCGACGGCGCCGGCACCGCCGAAGGCACCGGATCGGGGAGACGGTGCCAGGGCTCGGGAAGGGAGCCCTCGACCAGGATGAGCGCCCCCGGGTGCGGGCCGATGCCAGGCTCCACAGCAGGGCTGGGCTTGAGTAGACGAAGCACGGTCTTCCCGGTGCGTGAGATCTCCACAGTGAACGAGACGGCATCGATGCCGTCCTTGAAGAGCGCGTTGCGCACCCGCTCCACCGCGTCGTACTCGTCCTGCATGTCCTCAACCTGGGCTGCTCGGCCCAGCGGCGGCATCCGTCGTGGGAGGGGCACACTCCAACCGCCCTGGCCGATGTCTCCCGCGACGCGACCGCCGGGGACAGCAAGGCGCTCCCCATGGGCGGCTCGCACGAGCCGCATCAGAGGCTCCCAGGTCGCGAAGTCGTGTGTCGAAGGGGTCTGGCCAACCATGCGCAGACCGTATGCGGTGCCACTGACACCGACTCTGTCGGGTCCGCGTGACTCCGGGCCCTTGCACAGCCGAGGACCCACGCCGAACCGAGGGACAGGGCCCCGACCGTGAGTTGTGTGAATATGCGAACCATGACGGCTGGCTGTCCTTCTACGACCCGAAGGACTCCGACGCTGTCGAATTCATCGAGGACCGCTCGTACGGTCCGTACGGAGGTCCGCTGCGCCCTCTGCGGCTCCCACCTGGGTCACGTCTTCGAGGGCGAGGGTTACTCGACCCCGACGGACCAGCGCTACTGCATCAACTCCGTCTCGGGGGTTGAGACTGGTAGGACCGCATGTTCAGGTGTCGCGTGTTCTCCGGCCGAATCGCGCTGACCGTTACTCTGTGTGCGTACTAGTCGCAGGCAGAGCATCGGCGTCCGGTTGCGTCAAGCTCTGCCTTGTCCGGCCACAGCAGCCTGCCGCAAGAGCAGTTGAGGCTCCCCCCCCCCGAGGGGACACAGGCCCCGGCGCAGGTGGCCCTCTCTCAGCTTCTCAAGGCCTACTACACCAAGGTCGGCCGACGAGCCGACGTGAGCTTCTTCGCCGCGATCGCAGCTGCGGTCCTGGGATATGTGATCATCGCGGCAGGGATTCTGGTCGGAATCTATCGTGCGGATGACCTGGTGCTGGCCGTGGTCGTGACCGCTGCTGGAGCCTTTTCCCAGGTCTTGTCGTTCTTCTTCTTCCGTAACCGTGCCGAAGAGCGGAGGATGATGATTCAGGTACTGGCTGACCTTCGTGAGGACGCAGAGCAGAATGCTCGGGCAGTGCGGGCTCTAGACCTCATAGAACAGATTCAGCAGCCACTGCTCAGGGACAACCTCACGGCAGCCGTTGCTCTGGAACTCAGCGGTGCCGCAGCTGACCTGAAGAGCATTCACGCCTCGCTGAAGCTCTTCGAGACCAACGGCGAATGCACTCAGCTCGGTTCTGCTTGAGCGTCGCGAGTTCCGCTGCCGAACGCAATGAGGGCCCGGGCCCGGGGGCACCGCTCCACGAGCAACCCCGCCCCGCTCGCCCAGCACCAGTGGCTCGCGCTGCTGCGACAGCTCGTGACCCGCGACGACGTGCCGCTCCAGGACCGCGTCGCCGCAGTACTCGTCCTTCTCTACGCGCAGCCGATCACCCGGATCGCCCGGCTCGGCACCGACGACGTCCAGTACAAGGACAGCGAGATCCTCGTCCGGCTCGGGGGCCCGCCGTCGCCCGTCCCCGTCCCCTTCGCCGGGATGCTGCTGGACTACCTGGGCCAGTGACCGAACACCAGGACCGCAGCTAACCCCGACGCCCGATGGCTCTTCCCCGGCCGCCGGGCCGGACAACCCATGACCCCGGACACTCTGGAACTCCGGCTCCTTCACCTGGGCTTCCCCACCCAGCGGGGACTCACGGCGGCGATCCGCCACCTCGTGCTCCAGGCCCCCGCACCGGTGGTCGCCCGAATGCTCGGCTACCACGACGACACCACCGCCCAACTCGCAGCCGAAGCCGGAGGAAACCTGGCACCACTATGCCGCTGGCAACCACTCACGGTGAGCACGAGCCTACGGCCGCAGCTGACCGCAGGAGGCCTTCGTCAGGCGGCACGACAAGGGACTGTGCAGACAACCGGAGATAGCTAGGGATAGTTGCAAGTCGGGACTAGATAGTTCTAGATTGCAACCATGTCTGATCTCGGTAGCGGCGACTCGGCGGAGGATTTCGCCGATGCCTTCGTTCACTTCGTCCGCGCGTTCGGCCTGCTGGACGCCGACCGCACGCCATGCGGCGCGGCGATGTCCACGGCCGAAGCGCACGCAGTCACCACCCTGCGCGCCGGGCGCATGCCCCAACGGGTGTTGGGTGAACGGCTGCACCTGACCAAGTCCACGACGAGCCGACTCGTGGACCAGTTGAGGGCACGCGGGTGGGTCGACCGGGTCGCGGATCCCGGGGACGGCCGCGTGCAGCTCGTGGGGCTCACCGACCAGGGCGAACGAGTGGCCGCCGACGTCTCCCGACGGCGCGCCGAGCGGCTCACCGAGTTGCTGGACCGCGTCCCCAAGGCGCAACGCCGCACAGTCATACGCACCCTGCACCTGCTGGAGGAAGCAAGCCATGACCTCGACCACCCGACCGGCACCTAAGGCCCCGTCCCGACGGCAGACTCGCGCCTCGTGGCGACGGCGCTGCGCTGCCGCGTTCGCCGCCGGTTCCCTTGGCGCCGCGCTGCTTGCCGGATGCGGGTCATCGAACGGTGAGTCCCGTCAAGAACAAGTCGCCCGGAACGGCGCCTCAGTGATGCCGTTCGACCTCGACCGGACGACACACCGGTTCATCCCGACGGCCGACGGCCTGCGGGAGGAAGTCGTCAGCGACGCCCCCGTGGACGCGGAACAGGTGCGCCTCATCCGTGAACACCTCACGCACGAAGCCGAACGCTTCCGCACAGGGGACTACGCCGATCCCGCGGCGATCCACGGAACCGCGATGCCCGGCCTTCAGCAACTCGCCACCGGGGCCAGGCGCATTGATATCACCTACACCGAACGATCCGACGGCGCAGCCCTCCAGTTCCGCACCGCGGACCCGACGCTCGTGGACGCCCTCCACCAGTGGGGCGCGGCCCAGACCTCCGACCATGGCGATCACGCAGAACACTGACAACAGGGCCCCCACGCCGGGCCATGGCTGCAACCCGGCTGCGAGACAGGACCGTTCACGCCTTTGCTGTCGACGACAGACACGCCGCAGTCCCGGCGCCGTCGGGGCAACCACGCCGTTCGCGCGGGCCGGCCGTCATCCTGCGTTCAGTCAAGTCGAACAGGAAGTCGATCCGGTGTGAGAGCGGCCGCAGTACCGAGTGCAGTGCTCGAAGCAGGGCCGCGACCTCGGGCAGATTCCAAGCGAGCTGCCGCACCGGCACTCGGTTCCACATTCGCCAGCAGCAGGGCCCCAGCGGCGCGGTCCGCTGCCAGCAGAGTGACGACCAACGGCATATCTGCCCAGGCTCGCAGGGCTTCGGCCTCCTCGCGGGCAATCACTGGCTCCGGCGTGAGCTTCAGCCACACCGGGGCACCAGAGTCACGCCGCAAGCAGCGGAACACCCGCGAGGTGCCTCCGCCACCGCTCTCTCGACATGTCCCCCGCAGGTAGTCGATGCAGTTCCTGCGCATCCTATGAGCACAGTCCGTGTACGCCCCACCATATTTCATGGTCACGGAGCGTGAAGAGCGGTCGCGTCGAACTACCCAATACAGCACTCAGGATCATCGACGCTTGCCCATCTCACACCCCCGTCTCGCTGCGGCTCGTCGCCGACGAGGACTGAGTCCGGGCAGCCCGGCCCGCGCGGACGGGCACCGGGCCGGAGCGCGGCCGGGCCGGGCCGGGCGGTCAGGACAGCTTGCCGTCGTAGTCCGGGAGCTTGAAGGTGCGCTCGGCGTGGCCCCCCGTCAGATCGCTGGGGCGGTTGCCGATGTTCGCGATGACGGTGTAGCCCTTCGCCTCGATCTCGGCGCGCTTTCCGGTCTTGTACGCGGCCACCTCCTCGAACAGATCGGGCAGGTCGCGGACGTACAGGCCGGCCACCGGGTAGCCCACGGCCTTCAGGTTGTGGGCGGTGAGGTCGTGGATGATGCCGGGACGGGCGGTGACGAAGAAGACGGCCACGCCGTGTGCGTGGGCGTAGCGTGCCAGGTCGAGGACCGGGCGGACGGCGGGGGTGGGGTACTCCCAGAAGTAGTGGAAGTCCGTCTCCAGGGATGTGTTGTCGATGTCCAGGACGAGCGCCAGCTTCTCGCCGGACCCGTTCGCGATGCGCTGCTCCAGGTAGGGGCGGGCGGTGTCGACGACCGCCGCCACGTCGCGCTGCCAGGTCGCGTAGTCGACGCCCTTGAGCTGGGCCAGGCCGCCGTGCGTCGCGGTGAGGGCGGGCGGCTGTGCGGGGGCCGCGGCGGTCACCTGGGCCGGCCAGGCGAGGGCCAGGGTCGCCGTGGCGGCCAGGGTGAGGCTCCAGCGCCGTGTGCCGCTTCGTCGATGCATGAGGTTCGCTCCTCGGTCGTGTCCAGTGGGGGGAGAGGTACGTACGCCTCGACATGCTCACGTCACATGGTGGACGGAATGCGGCGCTCCAGCTACCGCCTGGTAGCCACTAGTTGAGAGGCGGCACAATGTGCCGCATGGACGCGCAGCAGCTCGCCGGACTCACCGACCGCGCCCGTCGCCTCGCCGTACCCGGCACCCGGCGCATCCTGGGCCTGGCCGGGCCGCCCGGCGCGGGCAAGTCCACGCTCGCCGCCCGCCTGGTCGAACGGCTCGACGGGCTCGCCGCCCTCGTCCCCATGGACGGCTTCCACCTCGCGCAGGCCGAGCTGGACCGCCTCGGCCGCGCCGGACGCAAGGGCGCCCCCGACACGTTCGACGCCGCCGGGTACGCCGCGCTGCTCGCCCGGCTGCGCGCCGCGGAACCGGGCGTCACGGTCTACGCGCCCGCCTTCGACCGGGCGTTGGAGGAACCCGTCGCGGGCAGCGTCCCGGTCCCGCCCGACGTACCCCTCGTGGTCACCGAGGGCAACTACCTCCTGTACGACGACCCCGCCTGGGCGCCGGTCCGCGCCCTCCTCGACGAGGTGTGGTTCCTGGACCTGGACGACCGCTGCCGTGTCCGCCGACTCGTCGAACGCCACGTCCGCCACGGCAGGACCCGGGCCCGAGCCGAGCGCTGGGTCCACGACTCCGACGAGCCCAACGCCCGCCTCATCGCCCCCGGCCGCGCCCGTGCCGACCTCGTCGTACCACTCGACTGACGCCCGGTCGGCCCGGCACCGGCGATGGGCTGCCGCACGGCCCTCGGCCAAGTCCCCGGCCTCGCGACCGGCTCCCCGCGTCGGTGTGCCGCGGTCGCCGTTCAGACTGTGGGTATGGACCCCCACCTCCTGCGTACGTTCGTGACGGTGACCCGGCTCGGGTCGTTCTCGGCGGCCGCGCGTGAACTGGGCCGCGGCCAGGCCGCCGTGGCCCAGGACATCGCCGCCCTGGAGCGCGACCTCGGCCTGCCGTTGGTGACGCGGCGCCCCGTCGTTCCGACCCGGGCCGGGGCGCGGCTGCTCGAGTACGCCGGTCCCCTGTTACTGCGCCTCGACGCGGCGCGCGCGGAACTCGCCCGGATGGCCGGATCTCCCGCCGCGCACCTCACCGTCGTCACCGCCCCGCTCGCCGCCCTACCCCGGCTGCTCGCCGCGCTGCCCGGCACCGCCCGCGTCACCCTGCGCGTCGAGCCCCGCGACGCGGTGCCCGCCGCCCTCGCCGACGGCGCCGCCGACCTCGGCCTCGTGGACCGCGTGGCCGCGCCGGGCGGCCCGCCGGGCGGCATCCGGGTCGCCGAGGAACCGCTCGCCGTGCACCTCCCCGCCGGGCACGCCCTCACCGACCGCCCCGGGCTGCGTCTCGGCGACCTGACCGGCGCTCGCTGGCTGGACGCCCCGGCCGCCGGGCTGCCGCTCGACCAGTTGCGCGCCGCCCACGGCACGTACGGCTTCCGCCCCGCCGCCCTCCGCTACGACGGCACCGACGTCCGGACCTTGAGCGCCCTCGCCGCCGCGGGACACGGCCTGCTTCTCCTTCCGGTCACCGTCCCCGCCGCCCCCGGCGCCACCGCCGTCCCTCTCGTGGAACCCCGACTCGTCCACCACGTCGAACTCCTCCACGGCGGCGAACCGACCGGCCCTGCGGCGGAGCTGGCCGCCCGCCTCGGCGACCGGCCGGTCACGTGACCGGCGGTCAGCCGTCAGCCGTCAGCCGTCAGCCGGTCAGCCGTCAGCCGTCAGCCGTCAGCCGTCAGCCGGTCAGCCGGTCAGTCGGTCAGTCGGTCACGCGCGGTCACTCGTCCAGCAGCAGCACGCACGACTCCGCCGGCACCACCAGCTCCCCGCCGGTCCCCTCCGGCACCCGCACCGGCTCCCACGCCGCCAGTACCCGCACCCCGTCCCGGCCCAGCGGGATCCGCGCCGGCCGGTCCGCCAGGTTCACCGCGATCCGCACGTCCCCGCGCCGGTACGCGAGCCAGCGGGCCTCCTCGTCGTACGCGACCCGGATCGCCGCCAGGTCCGGGTCGGTCAGGTCCGGGAGGCCGGCCCGCAGAGCGATCAGGCGCTGGTGCCAGGCCAGCAGCCGGGCGTGCGGCTCACGCTCCGGCTCCGACCAGTCCAGGCACGAGCGGTCCCGCGTCACCGGGTCCTGCGGGTCCGGGACCTCCTCCTCCTTCCAGCCGTGCGCCGCGAACTCCCGCCGCCGCCCTCGCCGTACCGCGTCCGCCAGCTCCGGGTCCGTGTGGTCAGTGAAGAACTGCCACGGCGTCCCCGCACCCCACTCCTCACCCATGAAGAGCATCGGGGTGAAGGGCCCCGTCAGCACCAGCGTCGCCGCGCACGCCAGCAGGCCGGGGGACAGGGACGCCGAAAGGCGGTCGCCCTGCGCCCGGTTGCCGATCTGGTCGTGGGTCTGCGCATACGCCAGGAACCGGTGCGCGGGCGTGGTCTCCAGGTCCACCGGACGGCCGTGCGTACGGCGCCGGAACGTCGAGTACGTGCCGTTGTGGAAGAAGACCTGCCCCAGGGTCTTCGCCAGCGCGCCCAGCGGCTCCCGCGCGAAGTCCGCGTAGTACCCCTGCGCCTCCCCGGTCAGCGCGGTGTGCAGCGCATGGTGGAAGTCGTCGTTCCACTGCGCGTGCAGCCCGATGCCGCCCGTCTCGCGCGGTGTCGTGGTACGCGGGTCGCACCGGTCCGACTCGGCGATCAGGAAGTGCTCACGGCCCTGCTCGGCGGCCAGCTCGTCGACCGCCGCCGACAGCTCCTCGAGGAACGTCAGCGCCCGCGTGTCCGCCAGCGCGTGCACCGCGTCGAGGCGCAGTCCGTCGATCCGGTAGTCCTGCAGCCAGGCCAGCGCGCTGCCGAGCAGGAACGCCCGCACCTCGTCCGAGTCCGGCGCGTCCAGGTTCACGGCGGCGCCCCACGGGGTGTGGTGCGTGTCCGTGAAGTACGGGCCGAACGCCGGCAGGTAGTTGCCGGACGGCCCCAGGTGGTTGTGGACCACGTCCAGGACCACGCCCAGGCCGAGCCCGTGCGCGGTGTCGACGAAGCGCTTCAGCGCCTCCGGCCCGCCGTACGGCTCGTGCACCGCCCACAGCGACACCCCCTCGTACCCCCACCCGTGCCGCCCGGGGAACGGGCACAGCGGCATCAGCTCCACATGCGTCACGCCCAGCCGGACGAGATGGTCCAGCCGCCCGGCCGCCGCGTCGAGCGTGCCCTCCGGCGTGTACGTGCCGATGTGCAGCTCGTACAGGACGGCGCCGCGCAGCCCACGCCCCGGCGGCTCGTGGCGCCAGGTGTACGCGGTGTGGTCGACGACCGCGCTCGGCCCGTCGGGCCCGTCGGGCTGGCGGCGCGACCGGGGGTCGGGCAGCACCGGCCCGCCGTCGAGGGCGAATCCGTACCGCGCCCCGTCCGGGACGCCGTTCTCGCCGCCGACCGCCGCCATCCACCAGCCCTCGCGCAGCGGATCGGGCTCCAAGGGGTGCCGGGCACCCTCCAGTTCCAGTTCCACCCGCTCGCGCGCGTTCGGCGCCCACACCTCGAACAACACTGGCGATCCCCTCGTCGTCGGCCAGGTCCTCGGTACCGCGCACTCATCCTGGCAAGATCGAGATCGGGAAGCACGGCACTTCGCCGATCGGACGGCCGGCGAAGGAGGGAGAGTCGGCGGGAGGCCGGGGGAGGCCGGGGGAGGCCGGCGGGCGGGACGGACGGATATCCGGCCGGAGAGATGGCAGGTGAGATGGCAGGTGAGAGGGCGGGGGAGAGGGCGGGGGAGAGGGTGGGGGAGACGGCCGGGGAGGGCTCCCGTCTGGACACTTCGGGTCCCGGCGACCGACAATCACGTCTGTGACGTCGCCTTTTGAGTCCCAGACGCATCCCGCCCGGCTGTCGGACGCCGAGCGGGACCGCGCGCTGGAGATACTCCGCGAGGGCGCGGTGCAGGGAAAGCTGTCCCATGACACGTTCCTGCGCCGCATGGAACTCGCACTGGTCGCCCGCCGCTCCGACGAGCTGGCGGCGCTCACCGACGATCTGCGCGAGCACGGCGGCTGGTCGAAGCGGCTGTTCGGCGCGGTCGGACGGATGTCCTCGTTCACCGCACGGCTCGGCCGCGCCTGGCAGGCCGAGCGGCTGCCGAAGCTGCTCCTGCCCCAGCCGGGCCCGTACCCGCTGCGCATCGGCCGCGACCCGGTGAACGGGCTGCGGCTCAGCCACGAGACGGTGTCCCGGCTGCACGCCGAACTCAGCCTGCAGGGCGGGCTGTGGATGCTCCGTGACCTCAACTCCACCAACGGCACCACTGTCAACGGGCGCCGCGTGACCGGCACGGTCGTCGTCCAGCCCGGCGACATGGTCTCCTTCGGCCGGATGGCCTTCCTCCTCGACGACCGGCGCGCGCCGGCCTGACCCCCGCTTCCGCGCCGGGCGGCGCTCGTCCTCAAGCGCCGGACGGGCCGAAATCCAGCCCCGGTTCGGTAAGGGGCGGGGCAGGGGAAGAACAGCTCGGCCGCCCTCACCCCGCCGCACAGGCCAGCAGCGCCACGGGGCGCCGCGCGAACAGCTCCGCCAGCGGAACCGGCCGACGCCCGCCCTCGACATACCCGCCCTCCTCGGCCAGGGCGTCCCGCCACCGGCCCTCCGGCAGCGTCAGCGACGTGCCGTTCCAGCCGCCCGCCTCCGCCAGCCGCAGCGACAGCCGGGTCACCGCCATGAGCACCCGCCCCGACGGCCCCGAGCGGTGGAACGCCACACAGTGCGCGGCCGCCGGGCCGTCCGCCGACAGCGGCTCGTACGTGCCGGGCTCGCCGAAGACGTCGGGGTGCCGCCGCCGCAGCCCCAGCGCCGCCCGCGTCACGGCCGTCTTCTCGTCCGGCGGCGCCTCCCGGAACGGCGCCCGGTTGTCCGGGTCCACCAGCGCCTCGTACACCGCCTCCGTGCCCTGGTAGAGGTCCGGTACGCCCGGCATGGTGAGGTGCAGCAGTGCCGCGCCCAGCACATTGGCCCGTACGTGCGGCGCCAGCTCGCGCGCCAGCTCAGCCACCGTGTACAGCGGCGGCCCCGCGGGCCCGGCGGCCACGAAGTCCGTCACCGCCCGCTCGTACGCCGCGTCCTGCTCCGTCCAGCCGGTGTGCAGCCCGGCCTCTCGGACCGCCTTCAGCAGCGCCCCGCCCAGCCGCTCCTCCGACGGGCCGTGTTCCCCGGGGGACGCCGTCCCCCGGACCCCAGGGGCCAGCCCCAGCGCCGTCTGCCACGCCGCCCACGCCAGCTGCCCGTCCGGGGCCGGTACCCGCGCCACGTCACCCAGCAGCTTCGCCCACCGGCCAGGGCACTCCGAGAGGACCGCGATCCGGGCCCGTACGTCCGCGCTCCGCTTGGTGTCGTGCGTCGACAGCACCGTCCCCGTAGCCGGCCAGTCCCGGGCGATCCGGGCGCAGTACGCGTGGAACTCCTCCGGAGCCACGGCCGGCCTGCCCGGGTCGCCGCCCACCTCGTTCGCCGACAGCAGCGGCACGTACCGGTAGAACGCCGTGTCCTCCACCGACTTCGCCCGCAGCGCCGAGGCCGTCTGGGCGAACCGCACCCGGAACGCCGTGTGGTCGGGCCCGTCCCCGAGCCGCCCGAGCGCCAGATCCCGTACGACGTCGACGGCGGTCGCCTCCTCCGGCACCGCGAACGTCCCCTTCGCGCTCAGCGCCGCCTCCGCCGTCAGGACGTCCTCCGCGCCGGAGCCGTACGGTCGGTAGACCGGCACCCGGATGAGAAGCTCCCGCAGGGCGGCCCGCAGCGCCCACGGGGCGTGGTCGCGCAGGCCGGGCACGGCGGCGCAGATCCGCACGGCCGTCCGGGTCAGGAACGCCACCTCCGCCGCCAGCTCGTGCGTCACCACCTTGTAGGCGGCCCGGCGCGCCGTCGCCTCCCAGTGGCCGCCCCGGTCGCCGGGCGGGGCGGCGAACGTCCGGTACAGCTCGGCGAGTTCCGCCGCGCCCCCCTCGTCCACGAACAGCCCGTCGACCCGGCGCAGCGCGTCGTAGCCGGTGGTGCCGGCCACCGGCCAGCCGGCCGGGAGCCACTCGTCGCCGGTGAGGATCTTCTCCACGACCGTCCAGCAGGCCCCGCCCGTCGCCCGGTCGAGCGCGTGCAGATACCCCTGGGGGTCGGCGAGTCCGTCGGGGTGGTCGATCCGCAGGCCCTCGATCACGCCGTCCCCGACCAGCTCCACGATCTTGGCGTGCGTGGCCTCGAACACCTCCGGGTCCTCGACCCGCACCCCGATGAGGTCGGAGATGGTGAAGAAGCGGCGGTAGTTCAGCTCGGTGCGGGCCAGCCGCCACCACGTCGGCCGGTACCACTGGGCGTCCAGCAGCTCGGGCAGCGGCAGCGCGGCCGTGCCGTCGCGGAGCGGGAAGACCTGAGCGCCGTACCGCAGCACGCCCGCGTCCGCGTCCACGCGGAGGTCACCGAGCACCTCCCCGATCCGGGCCGGGAGCACCGGCAGCAGCACCCTGCCGCCACCCGCCTCCCAGTCGATGTCGAACCAGCGCGCGTACGGCGACGCCGGCCCGTCCCGCAGAACCTCCCACAGCGGGCGGTTGTGGGGCAGCGCGGCGGCCATGTGGTTGGGCACCAGGTCCACGACCAGGCCCAGGCCGTGCTCCCGGGCGGTGCGGGCGAGGGCGCGCAGCCCGGCCTCGCCGCCCAGCTCCTCCCGCACCCGGCCGTGGTCGGTGACGTCGTAGCCGTGCGCCGAGCCGGGGACGGCCTCCAGGACCGGCGACAGATGCAGATGCGTGACCCCGAGCGAGGCGAGGTACGGCACCGCCTCGGCGGCGGCCGAGAACGGGTAGTCCGGCTGGATCTGGAGCCGGTACGTGGAGAGGGGCGTCATGCGAACGTACGTACCCGCCCGGGCGGCGCGTCTCTCATCACCTCATCGGATCACCTCGATCGGTGGACGCCCGCGTCGGCGGCGCGTCGGCCCGCCACCCGCCACCCGACCGCCGCGTCCGCCGCCGGGGAGTGTCCGGCGGGTCACGGCGACAGCGTGGCCCAGGCGTGATCCGCCGGACATGCCTACGCCGGGCGGCGCAGTACCGTCAGGCTCCGGCCCAGGAGGGTGAGCCGGTCGCCGGCCGCCACCTTGTCGCCCTGGCCGGGCGGGACGCCCTCCGGACGGCCGGTGTCCACGACCACCTGCCACTGGCGGCCGTGGTTGACCGGCACCACGAAGTCCAGATCGTCCGCGCTGGCGTTGAACATCAGCAGGAACGAGTCGTCGGAGATCCGCTCGCCGCGCGGCCCCGGCTCCGAGATTGCGCGGCCGTTCAGGAACACCGACAGTGCCCTGGCGTGGGCGGCCTGCCAGTCCCGTGCCTTCATCTCCTCGCCCTCCGGGGTGAACCAGGCGATGTCCGACAGGTCGTCGTGCGTGCCCTCCACCGGCCGTCCGTGGAAGAAGCGGCGTCGCCGGAAGACCGGGTGGTCGCGGCGGAGCCACACCATCGACCGGGTGAACTCCAGCAGCGACCGCGCCTCGTCGTCCTTGTCGTCCCGGTCCTTGCCGTCGTCGTCCCGGCCGTCCTGCTCGGGCTCCGGCCAGTGCACCCAGGCCAGTTCGCCGTCCTGGCAGTACGCGTTGTTGTTGCCGTGCTGGGTGCGGCCGAACTCGTCGCCGTGGCTGAGCATCGGCACGCCCTGGGACAGCATGAGCGTGGCGATGAAGTTGCGCATCTGGCGCAGCCGCAGCGCGCGGACGCCCGGGTCGTCCGTCTCGCCCTCCGCGCCGCAGTTCCAGGAGCGGTTGTGGTTCTCGCCGTCCCGGTTGTTCTCGCCGTTGGCGTCGTTGTGCTTGTCGTTGTACGAGACGAGGTCCCGCAGGGTGAACCCGTCGTGGCAGGTCACGAAGTTCACCGAGGCCAGCGGGCGCCGCCCGTCGTCCTGGTACAGGTCGGACGAGCCGGTCAGCCGGGACGCGAACTCGGCGAGCGTCCTCGGCTCGCCCCGCCACAGGTCGCGGACGGTGTCCCGGTACATGCCGTTCCACTCGGTCCAGAGCGGCGGGAAGTTGCCCACCTGGTAGCCGCCCTCGCCCACGTCCCACGGTTCGGCGATCAGCTTCACCTGGCTGACCACGGGGTCCTGCTGCACCAGGTCGAAGAACGACGACAGCCGGTCCACCTCGTGGAACTGGCGGGCCAGCGTCGCCGCCAGGTCGAAGCGGAAGCCGTCGACGTGCATCTCGGTCACCCAGTACCGCAGCGAGTCCATGATCAGCTGGAGGACGTGCGGGGACCGCATGAGCAGCGAGTTCCCGGTGCCGGTGGTGTCCATGTAGTACCGGGGGTTGTCGGCCAGCCGGTAGTACGAGTGGTTGTCCAGGCCCCGGAAGGAGAGCGTCGGCCCCAGGTGGTTGCCCTCAGCAGTGTGGTTGTACACCACATCCAGGATGATCTCGATGCCCGCCTTGTGCAGGGCCCGGACCGCCGACTTGAACTCCAGCACCTGCTGGCCCCGGTCGCCCCAGGAGGCGTAGGAGTTGTGCGGGGCGAAGTAGCCGATGGTGTTGTAGCCCCAGTAGTTGGCCATCCCGGCGTCCACCAGCCGGTGGTCGTTGACGAACTGGTGGACCGGCATCAGCTCGATGGCCGTCACGCCCAGCTCGGTGAGGTGCTCGACGATCGCCGGGTGGGCCAGCCCCGCGTAGGTGCCGCGCAGCTCCTTCGGCAGCGCCGGATGCAGCATCGTCAGGCCTTTCACATGGGCCTCGTAGATGACCGTCCGGTGGTAGTCGGTGCGCGGCGGCCGGTCGTCGCCCCAGTCGAAGTACGGGTTGACGACCACCGACGACATGGTGTGCGGGGCGGAGTCCAGGTCGTTGCGGGAGTCCGGTCTGCCGAAGTGGTAGCCGTACACCGCCTCGCCCCAGTCGATCCTCCCGGCGACCGCCCGCGCGTACGGGTCGAGGAGCAGCTTCGCGGAGTTGCAGCGCAGCCCGCGCTCCGGCGCGTACGGCCCGTGCACCCGGAATCCGTACCGCTGTCCCGGCATCACACCGGGCAGGTACGCGTGCCGTACGAACGCGTCGGTCTCGCGGAGCTCCACCGCGGTCTCCGAGCCGTCCTCGTGCAGCAGACACAGCTCGATACGGTCGGCGGCCTCGGAGAAGACCGCGAAGTTCGTGCCGGCGCCGTCGTAGGTGGCGCCGAGGGGATACGCCTGTCCCGGCCAGACCTGCATAGATAAGACTCTTCCATTCTGATCCGGCTGCTGGGGTCACTTCGCCCGATCCTCCACGAAACTCGCGCGACCGCCTAGCACGCCGGACGGTCCTACCGGGTGACCGGGAATCCGCCGCGGTCGCGAGGGGATGGCCGGAAATCCACCTCTTGGCGGCTCATGGCCCGCTGGTGACGTGCCGTCCGCCGCTGTCCCGAATTCATAGGACGACTACGCCGGAAGGGTGTCCGGTTGCCCGGGTCAACCTCGCGTTCCGCGGTGTCCCCCCGAGCGCGGAACGGGCGCCGCGCGCGCCCGCCGTGTCCGCCGGTCTCGCGCCGGGGCTCAATGCGTGCGGCTCACCACTATGAATCAGCTCACTGGGCCCGCCCCGGTGATCGGGAACCGCCGCCGGAGTCAGGGAGGTTGGGAAAGGAGCCTGTGCATCCGGCTGCACTGTCTCCCCCTCCCGGAGTACCCTTCCTTGATCGTTGGAGATGGGCGTTCAGGAGCAGAAGGCGGTGCGCGGGTGAGCTCGGGAGGGCTGGAGCTGCCCCCAGGTGACTCAGGTCATGAGGGGGACTCCACTGACTCCGCTGATGTCCCGCCCGGCGCGGTCTCACTCGCCCGGCCCATGGAGATCGGTGCGGAACTGGACTGGGACGCCGAGGACTGGAGCGAGGTACGTACCCGCGCCCAGCGGGCCGGACGCGCCTATATCTGGCTGAATCTGGTCGAACAGCGGCTGCGGGCCGTGGTCGCCGCCGTCCTGCGGCCCATCTACGAACCCATGCACGGCGACGAGTGGGTCGTGTCCGCCGCCGGCCCCGCCGGGCAGGAGTGGGTGCAGCGGGCCGTCGCCGTCCGCGAGGTCTCCCGCCGCAAGGGATACCTCCTGGACCCCGCCGACGACAACGTCCTCAGCTTCCTCACACTGCCGCAGCTGCGGGAGCTGATGGTGCAGCACTGGCCCTGCTTCGAACCCTACTTCGACGACCGCCGTGAGCTCGAGCTGGTCCTCGACGAGCTGGAGGTCACCCGCAACGTCGTCTCCCGCAACCGCGCCCTGTCCCGGACCGTCCTCGACCAGTCCGAGCGCGCCTCGGCCCGGCTCCTGGAGATCCTCGGAAGCGGCGCGGGCGTGCCCTCCACGCACCGACTGCCCGTCGACGCGGTCGAGGACCTGGTGGGCGACCGGTACGCCGACGTCGTCTCCGTCCACCCCGACCGGGTGCGGCTGCAGCGGCAGCTGCCCGCCGAGGACCTCTTCGGCGGGGCCCGGCGCGTCGACGCCATCGGCATAGGGCTCAACCTGCTGGTGCAGAACTTCTCCGGTCGGCGGCTGGTGCGGCTCGCCGAGTCCGGCTGCCGGATCCGGCTGCTGTTCCTCAACCCCGCCAGCAGCGCCGTCAAACGGCGCGAGCGGGAGCTCGGCATCAAGAAGGGCGAGCTCAGCCGGTCCGTGGAGATGAACATCCTGCACATGCGGCGTGTCCGCTCCAAGCTGCGCGACCCGGGCGCCTTCGAGATCCAGGTGTTCGACGAGACGCCGCGCTTCACCGCGTACCTGGTCGACGGGGACGGCCCGGACGGCGTCGGCATCGTCCAGTCGTATCTGCGCCGTGCCCGCGGCATGGAGGCGCCCGTGCTCGTGCTGCGCGGCGGCGCGCGGCGGCCGGTCGTCACCTCCGGCCGGGAGAACGACCACGGGCTGTTCGAGACATACCGCGAGGAATTCGAGTCGTTCTGGGTGGATTCACGGCCAGTGTCCTGATGTGGGGCCGGACGTCGCGTTGTCAGTGCCCCGTGCGAGGGTGAAGACCCACTGGGGGAGGGCGCCGCGCGGAATGCGGCGCCGCGAAGGAGGTTCGGCATGCGCTGGCACGGGGAGACGCTCGTCGGTTTCGACCTGGAGACGACGGGCACGGAGCCGCTCGAAGCGAGGATCGTGACGGCCGCGGTCGTGGAGGTACGGGACGGGCGCACGCTGGCGCGCCGCGAGTGGCTCGCCGACCCCGGCGTCCGTATCCCCGCCCAGGCGTCCGCGATCCACGGCATCAGCAGCGAACGCGCCACCGCCGAGGGCCGCCCGGCCCACGAGGTCGCCGACGAGATCGCGGACACCCTCGCCGGGTACTGGACACGCGGTGTCCCGGTCGTCGCGTACAACGCCGCGTTCGACCTGACCCTGCTCACCGCCGAATTGCGGCGGCACGGGCTGCCGTCGCTGAGCGAGCGGCTGGGCGGCGCGCCCATAGGCCCGGTCGTCGACCCGTACACCATCGACCGGGCCGTCGACCGCTACCGGCGCGGAAAGCGCAACCTGGAAGCGGTCTGCGCCGAGTACGGCGTGGTGCTCGACGGCGCCCACGAGGCGGCAGCCGACGCGCTGGCCGCCGTGCTGGTGGCCTGCGCGATAGCCGAGCGGCACGCCGTGGTGGCCGCGCTGACGCCGGGGGAGCTGCACGCACGCCAGGTGGAGTGGTACGCCGCGTGGGCCGCGGACTTCCAGAGCTTCCTGCGCCGCAAGGGCACGCCGGACGCCGTGGTCGACCCGGTCTGGCCGGTGCGCGCGCCGGAGCCCGAGCGCGGACCGGTGGCGGAGTCGGCGCCGGTGGCCGGCTGAGCGGCCGCTCCGTCACAGGTGCCCGGGCGAGGCGGCCCACCCTGATGCCGGCCCGTCAGAACGGGTACCAGCGGACCTCCGGGTCGCCGTCCCGCAGCGAGGCCACCCGGCGGCGGAACTCGGCCAGCGCCTTCGGGTCGGCCGGAGCGTGCTGGGCGACCCAGGCGCAGCTCGCCGTCTCCCGCGCCCCGCGCAGCACGGCGCACCCCTCCCACTCCCGGACGTCCCAGCCGTACGCGCCGGTGAACGCGTCGTAGGCCGCCGGGTCCAGGCCGTAGCGGTCACGGGCCAGGGCCAGTACCACCAGGTCGTGCTCGCGCAGGTCCACGGCGAACGTCTCCAGATCGACGAGGACCGGGCCGTCCGGGCCGACGTGGACGTTCCGCGGCAGTGCGTCGCCGTGGATCGGGCCCGGCTTCAGACGCGGCGCGAGAGCGGCGGCCGCCTCGGTGAACCCGTCCCGGCGCGCCCGTAGATATGCCGCGTCCGCAGGGTCGATCGCGTCACCGGCGAGCCGCAGCCACCGCTCCACACCACCCAGCAGATCGCGGTGGGGGAGGGGGAACGGCGGCGCGGGCAGCTCGTGCACCCGCCGCAGCAGCGCGGCCAGATCGCGGGGCTCGGCCGGCCGTACCGCTTCGGGCAGCCGGTGCCACACGGTCACCGGGTGCTCCTCCACCAGCCGGGCCCCGGGCTCCGCCGGCAGCACCACCGGAACGCCCACCTCCGCCAGCCAGGACGCGACGGCCACCTCCCGCCGGGCGCGGTCCAGCAACGCGGCGTCACGGCCCACCTTCACCACCCGTCCGCCGCCGACGGCGAACACCGCGTTCTCGCCCAGCGCCAGCAGCGTCGCGTCCCCGCGGTCCGCCGCGAACCCGGCGGCGTCCAGGATGTCCCGCGCCCGCGCCTCATGCATACCGGCCTCGCGCTCCCTCTCTCCGTACGGCTCCCATCAGGGAGTCTCGCACCCGGGCCCGCGGCGCCGCCGTGCCACCGGGCAAAAACCGGTCGGCCCGGCGAGAGGCCCGCCGGCTGCTCCTCGAAGTGGGACCCGGCGAGGGTGCGCTGACGGCGGCCCTCGCGCCGCGCGTCCGTGCCCTGCGCGCGTACGAGATCGACGCCCGGCTGCTGCCGGGGCTGCGCGCCCGGTTCGCCGACGCGCCGCACGTCCGTGTCGAGGCCGCGACTTCCTCGGTGCACGGCCGCCCCGCGAGCCGTTCGCCGTCGTCGGGGAGCTGCCCTTCTCCCGCACCGCCGCGATCGTCGACCGGTGCCTGCGCGCCTCGGCGCTCAAGACGCCATCCTGATCACCCGGCCGGAGTACGCCCGCAAGCGCACCGGCGACCGGTACGAGTGGCGGCTGCTCGGAACGATCGGACGCCGCGCGTTCCGGCCGGTGCCGCGCGTCGACGCCGGGACCGTCCGGATGGCCTGCAGCCCCACCCCACGGGGAAGGGCGGCCTAGGGTTGGTGACCATGACGACGACCCGATACGCCGCCCTCATGCGCGGGATCAACGTGGGCGGGGCCAAGAAGGTCCCCATGGCCGAACTCCGCGCCGTCCTGACCGGACTCGGACACCGCGACGTACAGACCTACCTCCAGTCCGGCAACGCCTTCTTCACCACCGCGTCCGGCGCCGACGAGAGCGCCCTCGCCACAGCGCTCGAAAAGGCCGTGGAGCAGCACTTCGGATTCCATGTCGACTGCCTCGTCCGCAGCGGCCAGTATCTGCGTGCCGTCGTCGAAGCCTGCCCGTACCCCGCCGCGGAACTGCAGCCCAAGCAGCTTCACGTCACCTACCTCTCCGCCCCCGTCACGGCCGACCGGTTCGCCGGTGTCGACCAAGGGGCCTACCTCCCGGAGGAGTTCCGCCTGGGCGACCGGGTGCTGTACCTCTACCTACCCGACGGCATCGGCCGTTCCAAACTCGCCGAGGCCCTCGCCCGCCCCGCCCTCTTCAAAGGCGTCACCACCACCCGCAACTGGAACACCGTGCTGAAGCTGGCGGAAATGGCCCAGCTCGACGCTCCATGAACGGCCCGCTCGTCCCGGCCATCCCCTCACTGGCCTCGACGGCATGACCACCCGACCCGACAGAACCACCGTCGACCTCTGGGCCGACCCCGCCTGCCCCTTCGCCTGGATCACCTCCCGCCGGCTCCTGGAGGTCGAACGCCACCGCGACCTCGACGTCCGCTTCCACATCATGAGTCTGTACCTGCACAACACCGGCAACGAACTGCCCGACCGGTACCGGGACCTGGTCGACCGGTCGACAGGCCCCGTACGAGTCGCGGCGGCCGCCGCCGAACGCCACGGCGAGGGCGTCCTGCGCGACCTCTACACGTCCGTCGGCAGCCGTATCCACCAGGACGAGAACCAGGACTTCGACGAGGTCGTCACCGAGGCCCTGGCCGCGCTCGACCTGCCCGCCGACCTGGCGGCAGCCGCGCACAACCCGGCGTACGACGCCGCGGTCCGCCGCAGCCACGACGCGGGCCGGGACCCGGCCGCCGGGGCCTACGTGGGGACGCCGACCCTTCACGTCGACGGCGCGGTCTGGTTCGGGCCCGTCCTCAACCCCATCCCGCGCGGCGAGGAGGCCGCCCGCCTCTTCGACGCCTTCCGCACCCTCGCCGGACACCGCGACTTCTTCGAACTGAAGCGCACCCGCACCGGCAGCCTCAGCTTCGTCTGAGCGAGCACAGTTCTATGCGCGGCGTGCTGCATCTTCCAACCGGGCTTCGTAGTGCGCCCGGTCCCGCCCATACCCCTCTCCGAGTGCAGGCAGCGCGTCACGGAACGCCGCTGCCGCGGTGGCCCAGTCCCGGCACGCGTAGGCTGTATCGGCTGCCTGGAGTCGCGCACGAGCCGGCGTGAGCCAGTACAGCCACGCAGGCCTGTCCGCCTCGTTCGGGGCTGACAGCGCACGTCGTAGCGCTTCCTCCGCCAGGCGCCGTGCTCTGTCTCGCTCACCCAGCGCGGCCGCCGCCTGGGCAGCCGTATGAGAAGCTGCGGCGGCTGCGGCTGGAGAGAGACCGAACTGCCGCCGCGCCAGCTCCGCCGTACGCAGAGCTCGTACGGGGTCACCGTGTCGCAGGCTGTACCAGGCGCGGACTCGGTTCGTCCACGACACCATGTCCGCCGCACCGCTGTCGGCTGCCCAGCCCTGGGCCAGGTCCATCCACACCAGTGCCGTTCCGCGTCTGCCTTCTTGCCATGCCACCCAGGACAACCAGTGCGCGTGTCCGGCGGCGAGCAGCAGGAGTCGGTCTGCGGTCGTCCCTGAGGTCTGGGGGATGAGTCGTGTGATCGCGTCGAGCTGGGATCGCACGACCGGCCACAGGACGAGTCCGCCGACCTGGTCTTCGGTGCGGCGCTGGGTGGCCAGGACCTCTCCGATCCACTCGGCCGTGCGCAGATCCGGTCGGCCCGTCCTGTGTCCGTGAGCCAGTCGCTCGCGCAGCTCGGGATTCGGTTCCCACTCCCCGTGAACAGCGCCTTGCCCCGCCTCGATCAACTCCTGAGGCACGTGCAGGCCTTCGCTGATGCGGTTCCGTACCTCGGCGGTCTTTACGCGCCGTCGGCCTGATTCGATCGCGGAGATATGGGGCTGAGGCATGCCGACGAGCGGTTCGAGGGCCTGCTGGGTGAGCCCTGTGGCGCGCCGGTATTCGCGGAGGATGGCAGCCCAGTCACCACGTGCCCACGCGGCGCGAAGCCTGATGTCTTTCCACGGTGCCTGTCCGCCCACGGTCGAAATATACGCCCGCTGCTGCCGAACCCGTATGAGACCGAGGGTGCATGGGACTCACGATGAGGTGACGTCCACACCGAGTTTCGTCGGAGAAGACATGACCATGAGGATCAAGGTGTACAAGGTGCGCCCGGATGGCAGCACCCGCACTGTTCGCCCCGCCCGCGAGGTACGGCCCGCCGATCAAGCCCCGGCTACCTTGGCCTACCCGCGCTGCTCCTGTTCACGCTGCCGCGCAGGGGAGCAGATGCGATGAGCTCACGAGATGAGGCAGCGCCCATGGCCGAGGACCCTGAGGAGCGGGTGACCGCCGAAGCCCGCATGTGCTCGCGCTGCGGTACAGGGGAGGATGTTCACTTGGTCGGCACGCGCTCGGCAGCGTCCGGTGCTGGTGTCAACCTGTACGGCTGTCTGAAGTGCGGTGTCTTCGTCGAGGACGAGCTGGCTTACTTGAAGTGGGCTCAGGAGACTCGCGCGATTCGCCGCGCTGAGTACGAGAGCCTCGGCTGAGACACTGCCCCGGCAAGGCCACCCCTCCCGAAAGGGGTGGTCATCATGATCGGGACAGGCAGCGCCTCAAGCTCTGCCGGGCGTACACCAGAACGCATCCCCGCGGGCCGTACGGCCTAGACCGCCGTCGGCAGAACCGCCGTCCGAGACGCCCCCGCCGCCCGCGCCTCGTCGTACCGTCGCAGCAGCAGCCGGGCCAGTTCCGGGGCCGGGCCCAGGACGTCCGCCATGATGTCCGCGTCGGCCGCGCCCGCCGCGATGCGGTCCGGGAGGCGGCCGGGGGCGATCACATACGGGGCGACGGCCACCCGCCGTACCCCGTCGGCGCGCAGCGCCCGTACCGCGTCCTCGGTACGGGGAAGAGATGCGGAGGCGAACGCAGGCCGCACGGTGCACCAACCGGTGCGCCGCAGCTCCCGCGCCATATCTGCGATCACTGCGATCGCCTCCGGGTCCGTGGAGCCCGCCGAGGCCAGGACGACCCCGGTCGAGTGCCGGTCGGCGGGTGTCAGCCCCGCCTCGTACAGGCGCCGCTCCAGCGCCGACACCAGCAGGGGCGACGGGCCGAGGACCTCCGCCTGGCGGATGCGCAGCGACGGCGGGGCCTGGCGGAGGACCGACGGGATGTCGGCCTTCGCATGGAACGCGCGGGTCAGGAGGAGGGGCAGGGCCACCACGTCCCGTACGCCGTCCGCCGCCAGGGACTCCAGGACCGCCGGGACCGCCGGGACGTTGAAGTCCAGGAAGGCCACCTCCACCCGCAGGCCGGGGCGGAGGGCCGTCGACTCGCGTACCAGCGCGTGGACCGTCGCGGCGTGCCGCGGATCGCGGCTGCCGTGAGCGACGACGAGGAGTACCGGAGCGGTCATGGCGTGCTCAGCTCCTGCCCAGCAGGCCGCGGCGGCGCAGCACCCGACGCTCCAGCGGGCTGAAGACCAGCAGGTCGATCGCGATGCCCACCAGGAGGATCAGGAAGATCGCCAGGAAGATGCCCGGCATGTCGGAGTTGTTGCGGCCGTTGTCCAGGAGCTGGCCGAGCCCGAGGCCGAGGTCCGGGGACGACGCGATGATCTCGGCGGCCATCAGGGAGCGCCACGAGAACGCCCAGCCCTGCTTCAGGCCCGCCAGATAGCCGGGCAGCGCGGCAGGCATCACGATGTGGAAGGCGCCCCGCAGCCCGGTCGCGCCGAGCGTACGGCCCGCCCGCAGGAACAGCGGCGGCACCTGGTCGACCCCGGCGACCAGACCGTTGGCGATGGACGGCACGGCGCCCAGCAGGATCACCGCGAACATCATCTGGTCGTTCAGGCCCAGCCACAGCACCGCCGGGGGCACCCAGGCGACCGACGGCAGGGACTGGAGGCCGGACAGGATCGGGCCGATCGCCGCCCGTACGAACTTCACGCGGGCGACCAGCAGCCCCAGCGGCGTGCCGATCGCAAGCGCCAGCAGGAAGCCGAACAGGGCCCGGGACACGCTCGTCCACATCACGTCGAACAACGTGCCCTGCAGCCACATCTCGGACAGGCTGTCCCACACCGCGGACGGAGCGGGCAGCTTGTACGCCTCGGTGACCTCCGCCCACACCAGCAGCTGCCAGACCACCAGCACGAGGGCCACCGCCACGACCGGCGGCAGGACCTTCTTCACAAGCGTCTCGCGCAGCGGAGTCCGGCGCGTCTCGACCGTGTCGAGCGCGTCCAGACCGGCCTCCAGGTCCTCGAGGTCGTCCGTCTTGCCGGCAGTGGTGGTGCCGGCCTCGGTATCAGTGCTGGCCATGTCGGCGGATCTCCCCCCGCAGTTGTTCGGTGATCTCCAGGGACAGCTCCGCCACCGCGGCGTCCTCGATGCGGCGCGGCTGCGGGATGCCGACCGTCCACTCCCGGGCGATCCGGCCCGGACGGGACGACAGCAGCACCACGCGCTGCGCGAGCCGGACGGCCTCCCGTACGTTGTGGGTGACGAACAGCACCGACAGCCCCGTCTCACGCCAGATCCGGGTCAGCTCGCCGTGCAGCACGTCCCGGGTGATCGCGTCGAGCGCGGCGAACGGCTCGTCCATCAGCAGCAGCCGGCTGTCCTGCGCCAGGGCCCGCGCCATCGCGACGCGCTGCCGCATACCGCCGGAAAGCTCGTGCACCCGCTTCCCGTACGCCCCGCCCAGCCGTACGAGTTCCAGGAGCCGCTCCGCCTCACCGCGCCGCTCGCTCTTCGGCACGCCGCGCAGCTTCAGCGCCAGTTCGATGTTCTTGCCGGCCGTCAGCCACGGGAAGAGCGCGTGCTCCTGGAACATCAGGGCGGGGCGGCCGTCCGTGGAGATGGCCCCGGAGGACGGCCGGTCGAGGCCGGCGACCAGGTTGAGCAGCGTCGACTTGCCGCAGCCGGAGGCCCCGAGGAGGGTGACGAACTCGCCCGGCGCGACATCGAGGCTGATGTCGTCCAGGACGAGCTGCTGCCCGGCGGGCCCGGCGAAGGACTTCGAGACATGCTCGATGCGCGCGGCGTACTCGACCGCCGTGCGGTCCTCGGCCGGGGTCGCGGTGCTGAGCGTGATGGCCATGGTCGTCACCTCCTGGGAAGGGGAACTCGGGAACTCGTCCGGTGCGGGCTCACTCGACGCCCAGCCCCGCGTCGGAGACCCGCGGCCGGCCCGCGGCCGCGAGGACCTTGTTGAGGGGTCTCAGGTCGTAGATCCCGGCCAGGTCGGGCTCTTCGAGGAGCCCGGACGTGACCGCGTGCCCGGCCTGCTCCCGGAGGGTGGCGGCCAGGGGGTCGTCGAGGAACCGGAGCGTCGGCCAGGCGGAGTCGACCACCTCGTCCGGCAGCGGCTTGCCGGTGAGCACCCGCAGCTGGGCGTTGGCGGCGGCCTTCGCCTCCGCCGGATGGGCGTTTATCCACGTGTTCGACTTGAGCGCGCCGCGCAGCACGGCCTCCACCACGTCCGGGTGCCGGTCGAGGAACTTCTGCGACACGACGATGTTCGTGATCACGAACTTCCCGTCCGGCCACAGCGACGCCTCGTCGAGGAGGACCTTCGCGCCCTCGGCGATCAGCTTCGAAGCGGTCGGTTCGGGCACCCACGCGCCGTCGACCGACCCGGACCGGTAGGCGTCCGGGACGATCTTGTTGTCGATCCGGAGGACCGAGACGTCGCCCTTGCCGCTCTGCGGGTCGGCCTTCCAGCCCTGCTCGGCGATCCAGTTGAGGAACGCCACGTCCTGGGTGTTGCCGAGCTGCGGCGTGGCGATCCGCTTGCCCTTGACGTCGGCAAGGCTCTTGATCTTGTCCGGGTCCACCACCAGGCGGACACCGCCCGACGCGGCGCCGCCGATGACGCGCAGGTTCCTCCCGCCCGACCGGACGTACCCGTTGATCGCGGGGGAGGGGCCGAGGAAGGCGATGTCGACCGACTCGGCGTTCAGCGCCTCCACGGCCGACGGTCCCGCGTTGAAGACCGCCGTACGCAGCCGGGTGCCCCGCAGCTCCTTCTGGAAGAAGCCCTCCCGGTCGCCCACCAGGGCTGTGCCGTGCGTCAGGTTCGCGAAGTACCCGACGCGGACCGTGTCCGCCGACAGCTTCGGGCCCTGGGCCACCACCTTCGCCTGCTCCTTGACGGCCTGCGAGCCGTAGCCGCAGGACGCCAGCGCCATCAGCAGCAGCGGCAGAACCGCGGCGACGGCGAGGCCGCGGCGCGGCGCGGGCCGGGAACGGGGGGTGGCAGGCACGGGAGGGGTTCCTCTCGTCGGCCCGGCCGCTACCTCCCGTGCGGGAGGGGCTGAGCGGTCGGGCGGTCGGCGGTGGCTGGTCGTCTTCGGCTGCGGCGGGTGAGCCGCCGGCGCGGGGTCATCGGGCACATCGCGCGACGCCCCCCGATCCCGCGCCCACGCAGCCGCTCCCTACGCGGCCGCCCTCCTTCGCGAAGGTCGCGAAGGCGTCGAGGGCCATCAGAAGTCCCAGCCCTCGTCGTCGGCGGCCGCGGCCTTCTCGGTGGCGAACGACTCGCCCGCCATTCCGGCCGCCAGGGTGGTGCCGTCCGCCGGGTCGATCAGCAGGAACGAGCCCGTACGGCGCGAGTCCACGTACGCGTCGAGCGCGAGCGGCTCGGCCGTGCGGACCTTGACAGTGCCGATGTCGTTGGCGACGAGCTGCCCTGGGTCCGGATGCTGGGACAGATCGTCCAGCGTGAGCCGCGACGGGATCTCCTTGACGATCGCCTTGACCGTGCGGGTGGTGTGCTTCAGCAGCACCCGCTGGCCCACCGTCAGCGGCTGGTCGGCCACATGGCAGACGGTCGCCTCGACGTCCTGGCTGGTGGCCGGGGCGTCGCCGGAAGGCACGATCAGGTCGCCGCGCGAGATGTCGATGTCGTCCTCCAGCAGGAGGGTGACGGACTGCGGGGTCCAGGCGATGTCCACCGGCGTGCCCAGCAGGTCGATCCCGGCGACCTTGGACGTACGGCCCGAGGGCAGCACGGTCACGTCCTGGCCGACCCGGAACGTACCGGCGGCGATCTGCCCCGCGTAGCCCCGGTAGTCCGGGTGCTCGGCGGTCTGCGGGCGGATCACGTACTGGACGGGCAGCCGGGCGTGGCAGCCGGTCAGGTCGTGGCTGACCGGGACGGTCTCCAGGTGCTCCAGCACCGTCGGGCCGCCGTACCAGTCCATGTTCGCGGACGGCTCCACGACGTTGTCACCGGCGAGCGCCGAGATCGGGATCGCGGTGATCTCCGGGACGCCCAGCTCGGAGGCGTACGCGGTGAACTCCTCGGCGATCTTCGCGAAGACGGTCTCCTCGTAGCCGACGAGGTCCATCTTGTTGACGGCCAGGACGACATGGGGGACGCGGAGCAGCGCGGCGATCGCGGCGTGCCGACGGGTCTGCTCGACCACGCCGTTGCGCGCGTCGACGAGGATCACGGTCAGCTCGGCGGTCGACGCGCCGGTCACCATGTTCCGGGTGTACTGCACATGGCCGGGTGTGTCGGCGAGGATGAACCGGCGCCGGGCGGTGGCGAAGTAGCGGTACGCCACGTCGATCGTGATGCCCTGCTCGCGCTCGGCCCGCAGACCGTCCGTCAGCAGCGCCAGGTCCGGGGCCTCCTGGCCACGGGAGCGGGAGGCGTGCTCGACGGCCTCCAGCTGGTCGGTGAGGACCGACTTGGAGTCGTGCAGCAGCCGCCCGACCAGGGTGGACTTGCCGTCGTCGACGGACCCGGCGGTCGCGAAACGCAGCAGGGTGGTGGCCGAGAGCTGCTCGGCGGCGGTGGTGCTGGACGTGCTGGACATCTCTAGAAGTACCCTTCGCGCTTGCGGTCTTCCATCGCGGCCTCGGACAGCTTGTCGTCGGCGCGGGTGGCTCCCCGCTCGGTCAGCCGGGACGCGGCGATCTCGGCGATCACGGCGTCGAGCGTGGTGGCGTCGGAGTCGACGGCGCCCGTGCAGGACATGTCACCGACCGTGCGGTAGCGGATCAGCCGCTTCTCCACCGGCTCGTCGTCCTTCGGGCCGCCCCACTCGCCGGCGGTCAGCCACATGCCGTTGCGGGAGAAGACGTCCCGCTCGTGCGCGAAGTAGATCTGGGGCAGCTCGATGCCCTCGCGGGCGATGTACTGCCACACGTCCAGCTCGGTCCAGTTGGACAGCGGGAACACGCGGACGTGCTCACCGGGGGCGTGCCGGCCGTTGTACAGCTGCCACAGCTCGGGCCGCTGGCGGCGCGGGTCCCACTGCGAGAACTCGTCGCGCAGGGAGAACACCCGCTCCTTGGCACGGGCCTTCTCCTCGTCGCGCCGCCCGCCGCCGAACACCGCGTCGAAGCGGTGCTGCTGGATGGCCTCGGTCAGCGGCACGGTCTGCAGCGGGTTGCGGGTGCCGTCGGGGCGCTCACGGAGCTTGCCGGCGTCGATGTACTCCTGCACCGACGCGACGTGCAGCCGCAGGCCGTGCCGGGCCACGGTCCGGTCGCGGTACTCGATGACCTCGGGGAAGTTGTGCCCGGTGTCCACGTGCAGCAGCGAGAACGGGACCGGCGCGGGCGCGAACGCCTTCAGCGCCAGGTGCAGCATGACGATGGAGTCCTTGCCGCCGGAGAAAAGGATCACCGGCCGCTCGAACTCACCCGCCACCTCGCGGAAGATGTGGACGGCCTCGGACTCCAGCGCGTCGAGGTGCGACAGCGCGAACGGGCTGTCGGTGTCTTCCTGGACCGTGTTGACGGTGGTCGTCATGCCAGACCCCTTTCGGTGAGCAGCGCGTTCAGCGCCGCCGCGGACTCCTGCACGGTCTGGTCCTGCGACTCGATCCGCAGGTCGGGCGTCTCCGGGGCCTCGTACGGGTCGTCGACGCCGGTCAGCCCGCTGATCTCGCCGGCTGCCTGCCTGGCGTACAGCCCCTTCACATCGCGTACGGAGCACACGTCGAGCGGCGTGGCGACATGCACCTCCAGATACGCGGTGCCTGCCTGCTGGTGGCGCTTGCGGACCGCCTCGCGGCTGTCCGCGTACGGCGCGATGACCGGGACGAGGACCTTCACGCCGTTCGACGCGAGCAGTTCGGCGACGAAGCCGATGCGCTGCACGTTGGTGTGCCGGTCCTCGCGGCTGAAGCCGAGGCCCGCCGAGAGGAACTCGCGGATCTCGTCACCGTCGAGCACCTCCACCCGGTGGCCCTCGTCACGCAGCCGGCCCGCGAGCTCGTACGCGATGGTGGTCTTGCCGGCGCTCGGCAGACCGGTGAGCCAGATGGTGGCCCCGCTGGCCGCAGCCGCAGTCACGTGGTTCTCCTGAAGGTTCTGGTGGTTCGTCATCCGTGCAGCCCGCACTCCGTCTTGGTGCGGCCCGCCCAGCGGCCGGCGCGCGCGTCCTCGCCGTCCTGCACGCGGCGCGTGCAGGGGGCGCAGCCGACGGAGGCGTAACCGTCCATCAGCAGCGGGTTGGTGAGGACCCCGTGCTCGGCGACGTACGCGTCGACGTCGTCCTGCGTCCAGCGGGCGATCGGCGAGACCTTGACCTTGCGGCGCTTCTCGTCCCAGCCGACGACCGGGGTGTTCGCCCGGGTCGCGGACTCGTCGCGGCGCAGCCCGGTCGCCCAGGCGTCGTACCCGGTCAGGCCCTCTTCCAGCGGCTTGACCTTGCGCAGCGCGCAGCACAGGTCCGGGTCGCGGTCGTGCAGCCGGGGCCCGTACCGGGCGTCCTGCTCGGCCACGGTCTGGCGCGGCGTCAGCGTGATGACGTTGACGTCCATCACGGCCTCCACCGCGTCGCGGGTCCCGATGGTCTCGGGGAAGTGGTAGCCGGTGTCGAGGAACACCACGTCCACGCCGGGGAAGGCGCGCGAGGCGAGGTGGGCGACCACCGCGTCCTCCATGGAGGAGGTGACGCAGAAGCGCTTGCCGAAGGTGTCGGCGGCCCACTTCAGGATGTCGAGCGCCGAGGCGTCCTCGAGCTCGCGGCCGGCGCGCTCGGCGAGCGCCTTGAGATCCTCGTCCGTCGTCGTCTCCGTCACGGTCACGTCTGTTCCCCTCCGCTGTCGTGGCGCTGGAGGCCCCGGGCCAGCAGGCCCAGGAACTTCAGCTGGAAGGCTCTGTTGCAGGCCGCGCACTCCCATGCCCCGCCCTGCTCCCCGGGGCGCAGATCCTCGTCGCCGCAGTACGGGCAGTAGAAGGGCGCCGCGCGTTCGCTCATGACAGCGCCTCCTCACTCGCCCGGGCGGCCCAGGTGGCGAACCGCTCGCCGTCCTCGCGCTCCGTCTGGTAGCGGGTGAGGACGCGCTCGATGTAGTCGGGCAGCTCGGCGGAGGTGACCTTCAGGCCGCGCACCTTGCGGCCGAAGCCGGCCTCCAGGCCGAGGGCGCCGCCCAGGTGGACCTGGTAGCCCTCGACCTGCTCGCCCTCGTCGTTCAGCACGAGCTGGCCCTTGAGACCGATGTCCGCCACCTGGATACGGGCGCAGGCGTTGGGGCAGCCGTTGATGTTGATGGTGATCGGCTGGTCGAACTCGGGCATGCGCCGCTCCAGCTCGTCGATCAGCGAGGCGCCGCGGGCCTTCGTCTCGACGATGGCCAGCTTGCAGAACTCGATGCCGGTGCAGGCCATCGTGCCGCGCCGGAACGTGGACGGCCTGACCCGCAGGTCGAGCGCCTCCAGTGCCGCGCTGAGCGGCTCGACCTGGCTCTCCTCCACATCGAGGATGATCATCTTCTGCTCGACGGTGGTACGGACGCGGCCGGAGCCGTGTGCCTCCGCCACCTCGGCGATCTTGGTGAGGGTCGCACCGTCCACGCGGCCGACGCGCGGGGCGAAGCCGACGTAGTAGCGGCCGTCCTGCTGCCGGTGGACACCGACGTGGTCGCGCCACTGCTGGACGGGCTGTGCGGGCGCCGGGCCGTCGACCAGCTTGCGCTTCAGGTACTCGTCCTCCAGGACCTGGCGGAACTTCTCGGCGCCCCAGTCGGCGACGAGGAACTTCAGCCGGGCGCGGGTGCGCAGCCGCCGGTACCCGTAGTCACGGAAGATCGAGATCACACCGGTGTAGACGTCCGGGACCTCGTCGAGCGGGACCCACGCGCCGAGCCGGACACCGATCTTGGGGTTGGTGGACAGCCCGCCCCCGACCCACAGATCGAACCCGGGTCCGTGCTCGGGGTGCTCGACCCCGACGAAGGCGATGTCGTTGATCTCGTGCGCCACGTCGAGCAGCGGGGAGCCGGAGACCGCGGACTTGAACTTGCGGGGCAGGTTGGAGAAGTCCTTGTTGCCGATGATGCGGCGGTGGATCTCCTCGATGGCGGGGGTGCCGTCGATGATCTCGTCCTCGGCGATCCCGGCGACGGGGGAGCCGATGATGACACGCGGCGTGTCACCGCATGCCTCGGTGGTGGACAGGCCGACCTCTTCGAGGCGGCGCCAGATCTCGGGGACGTCCTCGATCCGGATCCAGTGGTACTGGACGTTCTGCCGGTCGGTGATGTCGGCGGTGCCCCGGGCGAACTCCTGGGAGATCTCACCGATGACCCGCAGCTGCCGGGTGGTCAGCCGGCCGCCGTCGATCCGGACGCGGAGCATGAAGTACTCGTCGTCCAGCTCCTCCGGCTCCAGGACGGCGGTCTTGCCGCCGTCGATCCCGGGCTTGCGCTGGGTGTAGAGGCCCCACCAGCGCATCCGGCCGCGCAGGTCGTTGGGGTCGATGGAGTCGAAACCGGCCTTCGAGTAGATCGTCTCAATGCGTGTCCGCACATTGAGACCGTCATCGTCCTTCTTGAACTGCTCATTGCCGTTGAGGGGCGTGAAGTGGCCCCTGGCCCACTGGCCCTCGCCACGGTGGCGCCCCGGCTTGCGGCGGGGCGTGGCGGGTGCGGGCTTTTCCGGGGTGGCGGCCATGGCAAATACGTCCTTCGGGACTGCAGGAGGGCGGCTCTGACCTGCGCAATGTCGCGCAGGGCTAGGGTCCCTGCGCGACATTGCGCGATGGGTGTCAGAAGATCGGGATCACGGCGTTGCTGGTGTGCTGGGGTTCGCTCAGCTCGCCGGACACATGGCGCTGGACATGCGGCCGAGGTCGACGTGCCGCCGACTCACCAAGGCAATTCCAGCTCGAGACATGACGGAAGCGTGGCACGGGAGTTTGGACTCAGTCCACCTTTGTCCGCGATGTGGACAAAGGTGTCCCGCATGGTGGATGGGTGTGGCCCGGGTCACTCCGGGCCCCACTTCACTCGTGGGCGCCCGGCCACGGCCCCGGCGCGGCGGCCGCCTCGGCCTTCCGGGCGACCTTGGTGTCGTAGAGCCGGAAGCCGCGCCGCTGGTAGTTGGCCATCGCGTGCTCGCCGTCCAGGGAGCAGGTGTTCAGCAGCACCCGCTCGGTCGCCGCCCGTCCGGGCCAGCGGTCGGCCAGGTCCCAGGCGCGGGCGGTGCCGTAGGACAGCAGATGTCCGCCGATGCGCCGGCCCCGGAAGGCCGGGACGAGCCCGAAGTACATGATCTCGACGACGCCCTCGTCCCGCGCGTCCAGCTCGATGTACCCGGCGGGCGTCCCCTTCTCGTACGCGACCCAGGTCTCGGCCCCCGGCCGCTCCAGGATCTCCCGCCACTGGCCGTAGGTCAGCCCGAGCCGGTCCACCCAGCACAGATCGCCGCCCACCGAGCAGTAGAGGAACCGACTGAACTCGGGCGAGGGCACCTCGGCGCGGACCACCTCGACGTCACCGCCGGGCTCGGCGGCGGGCCGCAGGTCGTCCCGCGAGGTCTGCTCCAGGTACCAGGTGGTGACGGTGACGCTCATGGGAGCCAGGGAATCACGGGGGGTCGCGCTCTGGCCAGCGCCGTCAGCCGCCGCCGGCCGGGGGCGGGGTACAAGAGGGGCCCGCCGTGCACCACGCCCGGGCGTCCGGCACCCTGACGTACCGCCCCGCCGGGCAGCCGGGCAGCCGGGTCGCCGGACGTCCGCCGAGTCCCCAGGAGTCAGGCCGGGGCGTCCGCCCCGCGGGCTGCCACCACCGCCGGGGCCGTCGAGTACGGCAGCAGGTCGCGCGGGTCGGCCGGGCCGGTCACCTCGACCCGCACCTCCTCGCGGAACCGGTACGGGCGATGCGCCAGCACGCCGCCCAGAGTGCGCCGGATCCGGGACATCTCCGCCCGCACCGTCACCGTCCGCGTACGGTCCCCGAACACGTCCGCCGCCAGCTGCGCCGCCGTACGTCCCTCCCGGTGCACCGCCAGGACGTACAGCAGCTCCGCGTGGCGCGGGCTCAGCTCGCGCGTCCAGCCGCCCGTCCCGCCCGACACCCGCACCGTCCAGTCGCGCGTCCGGCTCACGTCCAGCACCAGCCGGGTCACCTCGCCCGCCGACGCCCGCGCGCCCGCCTCGTCGCCGGCCGGCCGCAGCAGCCAGCCGCCCGGCAGCGGCTCCACCACGCACTCGCCCAGCGCCGGCAGCCACACCCGGCCCGGCCCGAACGCCCTCGGCAGCGGCAGCCGGTCCACCGGAGCCATCCCCGTCACCGCCGCCGTCCACCCGTGCCGGTCCACCGCCACCGCGCGGCCGCCCACCCGGTGCAGCAGCGGCGCCGCGACCGCCCGCAGCCGGGCCAGCTCCGAGAGGTGCCGATTGCGCAGCTCGGCCTCCGCCAGCCGGGCCACCGAGCCCACCAGCAGCAGCGTCGCCGGGTGCATCGTCGTGACCGGACCGCTCACATCGACCACACCCATGAGCCGGCCGTTCCGGGGGTCCGTGATGGGCGCGCCCGCGCACGTCCACGCGTGGTGCGTCGCCACGAAGTGCTCCGCCGAGTGGACCTGCACCGGGCGCCGCATCACCAGCGCCGTACCCACGCCGTTCGTGCCGACCGTCGACTCCCGCCAGTCCGCACCCGGCTCGAAACCGTGCCCGTCGGCCATCCGCAGCACCGAGGCGTGGCCCTCGCGCCACAGCACCCGGCCCTCGGCGTCCGCGACGACCATGATGTGCCGCACCGGATCGGCCACCGACCCCGGCACCGACATCAGCCCCTCGCGCAGCACCGGCAGCAGCTCGCCCAGCGGGCCGCCCCTCCGCTCCTCCAGCTCACCGGCGGACAGCAGACCCGACCGGCGGTCCCTGTCCGGATCCACCCCCTCGCGCAGCATCCGCTGCCACGACGCCTGGATGTCGGCGCGCGGCGCCAGCGGGGCCCGCGCGCCGCGCAGGGCGGCGTCCCTGATGCCCTTGAGCAGCAGCGCCGCCTCACGCGAGTCCATCGAAGCGAGCCGCGTCATCTCGACTGTGGCGTTCCGCACCGGGCCTCCCCGTCCCCGTTTCAGCCCCCATCATCCCCCGCCCCCGCACCGGCTCGGGCCGCCGCCGAACAGAACCCGCCACCCTGCTGCAACCCCCTGCAACTCTCGCGCGGAGCCGTGCGCCTGTACGAAAGTGGGCCGCGTACCGGTCTCCCGGTACGCGACGGGATGGTGCCGTGTCGGCGCAGCACCATCCCAGCCGCGCTCCGGGCGCGGGGGCCTACACGGCCACCCGCGCCCGTTCCACGACCGCCTCCAGGTCCAGCGTGTGCGGCAGCGTCCCGAACGCCGTCCCCCAGTCGCCGCCCAGCCGCGACCCGCAGAACGCGTCCGCGACCTCCGGCGGCGCCCACCGCACCAGCAGCGAACCCTGCAGCACCAGCGCCATCCGCTCCACCAGCCGCCGCGCCCGCGCCTCGATACCGTCCAGGTCGGACAGCTCGGTCAGCAGGCCCTTGACGGCCCCGTCCAGCCGGTGGTCCGCGCCGCGCGCCGCGCCGACCTCCTGCAGGAAGGCGTTCAGCGCCTCCGGCTCCCGCTGCAGCGCCCGCAGCACATCCAGCGCCTGGACGTTGCCGGAGCCCTCCCAGATGGAGTTGAGCGGCGCCTCACGCAGCAGCCGCGGCATCCCGGACTCCTCCACGTACCCGTTGCCGCCCAGGCACTCCAGGGCCTCCGCCACCGTCGGTGTGCACCGCTTCGTCACCCAGTACTTCGCCGTCGGCACCGCGAGACGCAGCAGTGCCCGCTCGGTCTCCGCGCCCGCGGCGCCCGACTCCACCGCGTCGTACGCCGCCGCGAGCCGCATCCCGAGGACCGTCGCCGCCTCCGACTCCAGCGCCAGATCCGCCAGGACGTTGCGCATCAGCGGCTTGTCGATCAGCGGTCCGCCGAACGCGCTGCGGTACGAGGCGTGGTGCACCGCCTGGACCACCGCCTGCCGCATCTGCGCCGCCGACCCGACCACACAGTCCAGGCGCGTCGCCGCCACCATCTCGATGATGGTGCGCACTCCGCGCCCCTCCTCGCCGACCCGGCGCGCCCACGTCCCGTCGAACTCGACCTCGCTCGAGGCGTTCGAACGGTTGCCCAGCTTGTCCTTCAGCCGCTGGATCCGGAACACGTTGCGCGAGCCGTCCGGCAGCACCCGTGGCACCAGGAAGCACGTCAGGCTGTCCCGTCCCCCGGAGGCGGCCGTCTGCGCCAGCACCAGGAAGCCGTCCGACATCGGCGCCGAGCAGAACCACTTGTGGCCCGTCAGGACGTACTCCCCGGACGCCTCCAGCGGGGTCGCCCTCGTCGTGTTGGCCCGTACGTCGCTGCCGCCCTGCTTCTCCGTCATGCCCATCCCGAAGAGCACCCCGGCCTTCTCGGCGGGCGGCCGCAGCTCCTCGCCCTCGTACACCCGAGAGGTCAGCTTCGGCTCCCACTCGGCGGCCAGCTCCGGGTCCACGCGCAGCGCGGGGACCGCGGCGTGCGTCATCGACAGCGGGCAGCCGTGCCCCGCCTCCACCTGCGTCCACACCAGGAACCCGGCCGCGCGCCGCACATGGCCGCCCGGTCTGCCCCAGGCGGCGGTCAGCCCGGACGTCACGGCGTGCCCCAGCAGCCGGTGCCACGCCGGGTGGAAGTCGACCTCGTCGATCCGGTGGCCGTACCGGTCGTGGGTGCGCAGTTTCGGCGGGTTCTCGTTGGCGAGGGTGCCCCAGGACTGCGCGGGCGCCGACCCGGCAGTGGTGCCCAGCGTGGCGAGTTCCTGCCGGGCCTCCTCGCGGAGCTCGGGCGGAAGGTGACGCTCCACGGCTTCGGTCAGGGCTCGGTCGGTGGTGAAGACGTCGTATCCCACCAGGGGCGGAGGCTGGTTGGTCACGGTGTGGGTGGTGGCTGCCATGCGGATACGGTAAAGAGGTGCAGGCAGCAAAGGAAACACCCGAGTCGGCCATGGGTCCCGTAGGGTCCCCGGGTCCCGCAGGACCCGAGACGTCCACGGGCCGGCTCCACCGCGCCAGGGTCCTCTACCGCAATGTGTCGAAGCGGAAGATGGCCTGGCTCCTCCTGAAGGACACCGTCAACTCGTGCATCGAGTACCGGATCCTCGGCCTCGCCGCCGAGGCCGCGTTCTTCACCCTGCTGTCCCTGCCGCCGCTTATGCTCGGTCTGCTCGGTCTCCTCGGCTACATCGACGACTGGACCGACACGACCACCGTCGCGTCCATCGAGGAGAACATCCTCGCGGCGGTCGGCACGGTCCTGTCGGACCGGGGCGTCAACGAGATCGCCAGACCGCTGCTCGAGGACGTGACCCAGGGGGGCAGGCCCGACGTCATCTCGATCGGCTTCGCCATCGCGCTCTGGTCGGGCTCCCGCGCGGTGAACGTCTTCATCGACACCATCACCGTCATGTACGGGCTGGACGGGCACCGCGGCATCGTCGCCACACGGCTGCTCGCCTTCCTCCTCTACATCGTCGCCCTGCTGATCGGCGCGGTCGTCCTGCCGCTCGCGGTGGTCGGCCCGGACCGGGTCGTCGAAGTGATCCCGTGGGGCACGGAGGTGGTCTCCGTCCTGTACTGGCCGGTGGTCATCCTGCTGTCCATCGCGTTCCTCACGACCCTGTACCACGTGTCCGTACCGGTCAGGTCGCCGTGGATCGAGGACGTGCCCGGGGCTCTCGTGGCGCTCGGCATGTGGGTGCTGGGCAGCTTCCTGCTCCGTCTCTATCTGACGAACACGGTCGAGGGTCCCACCATCTACGGCTCCCTCTCCGCGCCCATCGCCGTGCTGCTGTGGATCGGCATCTCCGCCTTCGCCGTCCTCGTCGGAGCCGCCGTCAACGCCGCGATCGACCGTGTCTGGCCCTCCGTCGCCACCGCGGCCGCCCGCGCCGAGAGCGAGCGCGTCCGGGCGTCGGAGGCCGCCGCCCCGGTGGCCCGCTCCCGGTCGTCGAAGGAGCAGAACCGGGACCCCGACGACCCGGACATGCCGTCGGAGTTCCCCGAGCGCTGGTCCCGCTTCCTGCCGCCGGACGACGTGAAGGCCCGCCTCCAGTGGGAGAAGCCGGAGAAGGACAAGCCCTCCAAGGACAGGCAGCCCAAGGGCAGGAACGGGGACCAGGGCAAGAACCGGGGCGAGAATCAGGGCGACGGCGGGGGCGACGACGGGGGAGTGCGCTGAGTCACGGCTACCGGGAGCGGGCCTCCAGGCTGGACGGCGCCGTCGTGTGGACCCTGCCGGGCGGAGCGCCGGCCCGGGACGTCCGGCCCGTGCTGCCCGACGGGTGCGTCGACCTGCTGTGGACCGACGGACGGCTCCTCGTCGCCGGCCCGGACACCCACGCGTTCGTCCCCGAGCGCGCGGACGCCGGCTGGGCCGGGGTGCGGTTCGCGCCGGGCGACGCCCCCGCCGTCCTCGGGGTACCCGCCCACGAGGTCAGCGACCGGCGCGTCCCCCTCGCGGACCTGTGGCCCGCCACCCGGGTACGGCCACTGGCCGCGCGGGTGGCCCGGGCCGCCACCACGTCCCCGGGCAGCGCGCTGGAGGAGCTGGCCCTGCGCCTGGCCGCCGCCGCGCCCCGCCCGGACCCGCTGCTCCGTGCCGTGGTCACCCGCCTGGACGCCGGCTGGACCGTGGCCGCGACCGCCGAAGCGTCGGGGCTCGGTGCCCGGCAGCTGCACCGCCGCTCGCTGGACGCGTTCGGGTACGGCCCGAAGACCCTCGCGCGGATCCTGCGCCTCCAGCGGGCGCTCGCCCTCGTACGCCGAGGAGTGCCGTACGCGGCGGCGGCACCGGCGGCGGGCTGCACCGACCAGGCGCACCTGGCCCGCGAGATGCGCGCCCTGACCGGGATGACACTGACGGCCTACGCCGTATCGCCACCGCCACCGCCACCGCCACCGCCACCGGCGCCGGCGTCCGTGCGCGCGTCGGCATCGGCCTCCGTGTCGGCGTACAACTCGACACCGGAGCCGTCCGGGTCGAGCACCACCGCGTAACGCTGCCCCCACACCGCGTCCCACGGTTCCAGATGCCCCTGGTACCCGGCCGCGACCAGCGCCCCGTACACGGAGTCCACCTCCGCGGGGCTCGCGCAGCGGAACGCGAGGCCGATCCGGCCACCCCCGCTCGGGCGGGTCCAGCCGGGGTCGAACGTACGGACCACCTCCTCGGTGTCCCACAGGAGCCGCATCCCGCCGGGCAGCACCGCCTCCACGTGCGGGGCGGATTCGGCGCCGTCCGGGACGTCCAGGCCGAGGCGGCGGTAGAAGGCGAGGGAGGCGGCCATGTCGGAGACGACGAGGCCGATCGCGTCGAGTCGTGGCGTCACAGTCATACCGGCACCGTAGGAGCCCGCGCCCGCACGCGTCTTGTACGAATCGGACGTAAGGATTTCGTCACCGGATCACGGCCCTCAACAGTCGATTCCCCGGGTTGAATGGGGGACAAGACCTACGAATGCGAGGAGGCGGTGGCGATGGCCGGCGTACGACAGCTGGTGACCCGACCCATGGTGATCGGCGTGCTGGTACTGGCGGTGACGGCGCTGGGCTTCGGGCTGTACTGGTTCCAGCCGTGGAAGCTGTGGACGGACGACACCGTCCAGGAGGCCCTCCCCGAGGCGGCCGCCCCCGTGGACCCGTCCGCGCCCTCCGCCCCGGAGACCCCGGCGGCCCCGGAGAAGCCCGCGGTCCCGTCGGCCTCCGCCCCCACCGACGCGGAGCCCCGGACGGTCGCCACCGGCACGCTCATCAGCCATGAGCACACGACCACCGGCTCCGTACGTGTCATCCGGCTGCCCGACGGCTCGCAGGTCCTCCGCTTCGAGGGCCTCGACACGAGCAACGGCCCCGACCTTCGCGTCTGGATCACGGACGCCCCGGTCATCGAGGGCAAGGCCGGCTGGCACGTCTTCGACGACGGCGCCTACGTCAGCCTCGGCAAGCTCAAGGGCAACAAGGGCGACCAGAACTACGCACTGCCCGCCGGTCTCGACCTGAACAAGTACGGCAGCGTCAGCATCTGGTGCGACCGCTTCGACGTGTCGTTCGGCGCGGCCGAACTCAAGCAGGCATGACGGATGCACATGAAGGGCGTAAAAGGGGACATGTGTTGGTAAGGTAAAAATTCCCCTTTCGACCCGTCATGCGCCATCCCCGGAGGTGCGGTCATGGGTACACGTCGCACCCCGCTGCCCGGCGTCGGCACGCAGTACGACTTCACCACCGAGGAAGGCCGGCACCTCTCCGTCGTCGTCCACCAGAACGGCCGCCGCTTCCTCGGCTTCTACCGGGCGGACGACCCCGACACCTGCGAAGCCACGGTGCCGCTCAGTCCGGAGGACGCCACCGCCCTCGCCCAGCTGATCGACCCCGTCCCCGTCGACGGCGTCCGCACCGACGGCCTCGATCTGGTCACCGAGCACATCCCCCTCACCAGCCGCTCCCCGTACGGGGGGCGGCTGCTCGGTGACACCAGGGCCCGCACCCGCACCGGCGCGTCCATCGTCGCCGTACTGCGGCGCACCAGCGCCCACCCCTCGCCCGGCCCCGACTTCCGGCTCGCCATCGGGGACACCCTCGTCGTCGTCGGCACCCGCGACGGCGTCGACGCACTCGCCGCGATCATCGGCGGAGAGTGACCGATGCATGACACCACCGCGCTGCTCATCGAACTCGGGACGGTCATCCTCGCCCTCGGACTGATCGGCCGGTTCGCCGAACGGATCGGGCTCTCCCCGATCCCCCTCTACCTCCTCGCCGGGCTTGCCTTCGGCGAGGGCGGCGTCCTCCCGCTCGACGCCAGCGAGGACTTCGTCGCCGTCGGCGCCGAGATCGGAGTCATCCTCCTTCTGCTCCTCCTCGGCCTCGAGTACAGCGCCGGCGAACTCGTCGCCAGCCTCCGCACCCAGTACCCCGCCGGTCTCGTCGACTTCGTCCTCAACGCCCTGCCCGGCGCGGCCGCCGCGCTCCTCCTCGGCTGGGGGCCCGTCGCCGCTGTGGCCCTCGCCGGGATCACCTGGATCTCCTCCTCCGGAGTCATCGCCAAGGTCCTCACCGACCTCGGCCGCCTCGGCAACCGTGAGACCCCCGTGGTCCTCGGCATCCTCGTCATCGAGGACCTGTCGATGGCCGTCTACCTGCCGATCCTCACCGTCCTACTCGCCGGCGTCGGCCTGGCGGGCGGCAGTATCACCCTGCTCATCTCCCTCGGCACGGTCGGTGTCGTCCTCTACGTCGCCCTGCGCCACGGCCGCCACATCAGCCGCGCCGTCTCCTCCGAGAACCCCGAGATGCTGCTCCTCGTCGTGCTCGGCCTGACCGTGCTGGTCGCGGGGATCGCCCAGCGACTCCAGGTGTCGGCGGCCGTCGGCGCGTTCCTCGTCGGCATCGCGCTCTCCGGCGAGGTCGCGGAGGGCGCACGCAGGATCCTCTCCCCGCTGCGGGACCTGTTCGCGGCGGTCTTCTTCCTCTTCTTCGGCCTGTCCACCGTCCCGGCCGACATTCCACCCGTGCTGCTGCCCGCGCTGCTCCTGGCCTTTGTCACCGCCCTCACCAAGATCTTCACCGGCTGGTACGCGGCCGGGCGCGCCCTCGTCGGCCGCCGCGGGCGGTTCCGGGCGGGCGGGGCGCTGGTGGCGCGGGGCGAGTTCTCCATCGTCATCGCGGGGCTGGCCGTCGGAACCGAGCCGAGGATCGGCCCGTTCGCCACGGCGTACGTCCTGATCCTGGTCATGCTGGGGCCGTTCACCGCGCGTTGGACGCAGCCGGTGCTGTACGGGGTGCGCGACCTGGTCAACCGTGTCGGGCGCCGCCGGAAGGCGGCGCCGCCGGGCCACGATGAGATCACCGAGACCACCGAGGCGCCGGCGTCCGGTTGACCCCCTGCCCGACGGTGCCCCGTCCGAGCGCGCCCCGCTATGTGCCACGTACCGCGACCAGGACGCAGCTGGGGCCGTACTGCCAGACCGGGCCCGCCGCGGCGAAGCCGGCCTTGTGGAGGAGGTCGACGTGCCGTTGGAGGGTCAGGCCGTTGTCGCCGCCCGCGCCCGGGCCGCGGCGGGCGCGCTCGGCCAGGGGCGCGGCCAGCTCCGGGGCGGAGGCCGCCGCCGCCCACCAGCCGCTCCAGTCCTCGTGCGCGTCCGCGCCGTGCCGCTCCGCGTGGCGGCGGGCGACCACCTCGGCGAGCGTGGCGACCGCCGGGTCCTCCTGGAAAAGGTGGTCGCCGTTGACGAGGACGCCGCGGGGCGGCAGGGACTTCCGTACCTGCTCGTACACCGCCAGCAGCGCCGGCTCCGGCAGATAGTGCAGTGCCGTCGCCGACACCACCGCGTCCAGCGGCCGGCCCAGGTCCAGCGCGGCCAGCCACCCGGGGGCGCCGATCGTCACATCGGCGAACCGCACCGCCGTGCCGTGGTGTGCCCGGCCCAGCGCCAGGAGCAGCGGATCGGTGTCCACGCCGACGACCTCGGCGTTCGGGAGCCGCTCGGCCAGCCGCGCGGCCAGCGAGCCGGGGCCGCAGCCGAGGTCGGCGATCAGCGGGCGCGCCACCGTCGCCGTCGCTGTCTCCACGACGTCTGCGATCACCGTGAAGCGGGCCTCGCGGTCACATGCGTAACGCTGCTGCTGCAGCTCCCACCTTCGGATCCACTCGCCCGCCCGCTCGGCCGTCAGCCGTCGCGACATCGACCCCTGAGACATCGTCCCCTTGTGCTCCTTGTTCTCTTCCGGTGCCTATCGCTGCCCGCCGCCCGGACGGTCGTCGGCCAGGCCGGACAGCACCCCGAGGAGCCGGTCGATCTCCTCGGGAGTGTTGTGGACGTGCAGGCTCACCCGCACCGAGCTGTCGCTCTCGCCGGCCCGGGCCTGGCACAGCCCGTCGGCCCGCACCAGCAGCCCGTGCGCGGCGAGGATGAAACCCAGGTCGTTGGCGCCGATCGCGCGGTGCCGGAACGTCACCAGGCCCTGGCGCCGCTGCACCTCCGACGCCGCCGTCAGACTGAGCGGGCAGCCCAGCACCTCGTAAGCGTCGAGCCCGCTCAGGCCGTCCGTGAGGCGTATGCCGAGCCCGACCGTCCACTCCTCGATCCGGGCCACGCCGGCCGCGTCCAGCCAGTCCAGCGCGGCCCGCAGGCTGAGGATGCCGGTCGTGTTGGGTGTGCCCTGCCAGCCGCCCGGCCGGAAGGCACCGCCGCGCCGCCCGCGCGCCCAGACCACGCCGGTGCCCGGCAAGGCCATCGCCTTGTGCCCGGAGAACACCAGGAAGTCCACGTCCAGGGCGCCCAGGTCCAGGGGCAGATGGCCGACGCTCTGTGCCGCGTCCAGGCAGATCGGCACCTCGGGCCCGACCACCTCGCGTACCCGGTGGACGTTCATGTCGGCGCCGTACACGTGGTGGACGTGCGTGACCGCCACGAACCGGGTGCGCTCC
The DNA here is from genome assembly GCF_008271805.1 of Streptomyces sp. TRM49041. Taxonomy (GTDB): domain Bacteria; phylum Actinomycetota; class Actinomycetes; order Streptomycetales; family Streptomycetaceae; genus Streptomyces. Next base: position 7,552 of record NZ_VSRY01000101.1, on the reverse strand, counting down.
CCGACCAGCGCGGCCAGCGCTTCCAGGTCGTAGTCGCGGGAGTCCTGCTGGTACGGCATGGGGTGGACGGTGATGCGGACGCCGCGCTCGGCGAGCAGTTCCCGCGCCTCCAGCCACGGCAGGTGGTTGGCCTCGTGGTCGGCGAACGGCACGACGATCTCGTCGCCGTCCGCCAGCTCCCGTACCAGCCAGTCCCGGGCGACCGTCCGCAGCCCGTCCGTGGCCCCGCTGGTGAACCAGACCGTCGACCGGTCCGGGTCCGGGTCGCCGAGGAACGCCTTGACCCGCTCCCGGGTCTCCTCGATGAGCGCCGTGGTGCGGTTGGCCCAGGTGTACGTGCCGCGCCCGGCGTTGGCGTTGCAGCTCGTCAGATACGTCTGCACGGCGTCGAGGACCGCCTTCGGCTTCTGGGCCGTGGCAGCGCTGTCGAGATAGGCGAGCCCGGGGTTCCCGGTGACGATGGGGAACTGTTCGCGCAGCGGGCGCTGCCACTCGCGCAGCCCGGCCGGCGGCGCGGACGGCGGCGGATTCTTCGTCGGCGGAGAGATCGTGTCACGCATCGCGGCAGCCCCCTCAGTCCCGCACCATCGGCGCGTCGGCGTCCCGCCAGGCGATGACTCCGCCCGCCAGGCTGCGCACGTTCCGGTGGCCCAAGCGGGTGAGCAGCGCCGCGTACGTCACGGACTGCTCGCCGACCGGGCAGACCAGCAGCACCGGCTGCGACCGCCCGAACGGCAGGCCGCCGTGGAGGAGTTCGGCGAACAGCTCGTCGACGATGTTGACCGAGCCCTCGATGTGGAGGGCGGCGAACGCGAACGCCCCGCGCAGGTCGACCACGACGGGCCGCTCGGTGGCGATCCACGCCCGGGCCTCCTCGACCCCGATGCTGTGCACCGCCTCCAGCTCCGCCGGGGTGAGGGTGGCGGGGGAGTTGGGGCGGGGCGGGCGCCGCAGCAGTTCGGGGCGGCGCTGCCGTACGTAGCTCATATAGCTCTCGACACGGTCGCAGACGATGAAGACGGCCGTCCCGCGCCTGCCGTCCCCGCTCGCCGCCAGCTCCGCGTCGGCCGCCCTGAGATGGCGTACGGCTCCCAGGTAGGCGGCGCCGCCGGTCGGCCCGGCGAGGATGCCGCAGCGGCGTACCAGCGTCAGCATGCCGTCGATGGCCTCGTCGGCGCTGACCGCCTCCAGCGCGTCGTACGTCTCCGGGTCGAACAGGCCCACCTCGTGGACCTCGTCGATGTTGCGGATACCGGGGACGAAGTCGCCCTTCTGCGCGACGAGCCCGATGATCCCGGTGGCCGGGTCGTGGGCGCGCAGGGCGCGGGCGGCCCCGGTGGAGGACCCGGCGGTGCCGACGCAGGCGACGAACCAGTCGGGGGCCGCCCCGCCGAGGTCCTTGATGATCTCCGGCCCCGTGCCCGACGCGTGCGCCTCGGCGTTGGCCGGGTTGTAGTACTGGTCGGTGTGGAGGTACTGGCCGTCGTCCTCGGTGAGCATCCGGTGTATCCGGGTGAGCGGGTCCTCGGTGGCGGTCGGGTCGAGGCACTCGGCCTGGCCGGGCAGCTCCTCGATCTCGGCGCCGAGCAGCAGCAACAGGTCCTTGATCTCGGGGACCTTCATCCGGTTGGTCACGCTCTTGAACGGCAGCCCGTGCATGCCCGCGATCACGGCGAGGGCCTTGGCGGTGTTGCCACTGGACAGCTCCACGACGGTACGGCCCTGCCGGCGGGCGTCCTCCAGGTGCGGGCGGGCCATGTGCCAGGCGGCGCGGTCCTTGACCGAGCCGAACGGGTTGAGCATCTCCAGCTTGGCGTACAGGTCGATATGGCGCAGTCCGTGGACCTCGGGGTCGATACGGACGAGGGGAGTGTCGCCGATGGCGTCGGTGATGTGGTCGTACCTCATTGGTCGTCCCCCGCGTTGAGGTGGGGCCAGTACTGTTCGTCGAGGCACCATGCCCACGGGCCGCCGTCGCCGTCCCGGTACACGGCGACCTTGCGGGCGATCGGCTGGTGCAGAGCGTGGTCGGCGGTGAAGTCCATGAAGTAGCCGGCGGTGTTGGCGAAGGCGAGCAGGTCCCCGGGGCGCGGGGCGCTCGGCAGGAACACCGTGCGGCGGCTGATCAGGTCGGACTCCAGACAGAGGTTGCCGAGCAGATACACGCCGACGGGCGGACCCTCGCCGCGCGGCTCACGCGGTACCAGGACGGGGTCGACCAGCAGTCCGTGGTCCTCCAGGCCGACGTCCCGGGCGTTCGCCGCGAGCCGCACCAGCGGCTCGCCGGCCGCCGTCTCCCGGACCTCCACGACCCGGGCGAGGGTGATGCCGCACTGGTCGACGAGGGCGCGCCCGGGCTCGGTGTGCAGGTCGTACAGGTTCTCCAGGAGCAGGGTCGCCAGCGGGCGGGCCAGCGACGGGGCGGTCTGGGTCAGGAGTTCGTCCAGGTAGCGGGGCCCGGCGACGGGCCGGTGGCCGGGGTAGACGCCGAGGGCGCCGCGCAGGGTGCCGTTCTCGCCGCGCAGCCCGTAGCCGTGGCCCTCCCAGGTGATGGGCTCCCGCCTGCCGAGGAGGGCACGGGTCAGCTCGGTGGTGTACCGCTCCCACTGGTCGCCGTCCGCCAGGTAGTCGGCGCCGTACCCGCCGCCGATGTCGACGGCCCGGGGCCGCAGCCCTCGGCGGCGGCTCTCGTCCAGCACCTTCAGGCACGCTTCGAGAGCGACGGCCTTCTCGGCCAGGGCCATGGTGTCGAGGTGGTACGAGACACCGGTGAACTCGACGCTGCCGTGGTGCTTCTCGACGAGGTCGAGCAGGGTGTCGGCCTCTGCCGCCGGGGTGCCGAAGCGGCTGCGCCGGGTGAGGATGCGCGTACCGGGAGCGGTGAACTCGGAGAGCCTCGGCAGGACGGGCACGCGCGGCAGCCCGAACCGCTCGACCAGCGCGGCGAGCGCGGCGAGTTCGGCGGGCGAGTCGACGGCGACGGTGACGCCCGTGCGGGCGGCGAGCCACAGGAAGTCGGGGTCCTTGGGGCCGGTCGCGACGATCCGGTCGGGGGTGAAGCCGCCGCCGAGCGCGTGCTGGAGCTCGCCGAGCGAGGCCACGTCGATACCGGTGGTGGTGGCGGTGGCGGTGGCGGGGGCGGTGGCGGCGAGTCGGCGCACGAGGGCGCTCGAACGGTTCGCCTTGTGTGCGAAGCAGATCCGTCCCGTGAGCCGGTGCCGGGCGTATACGTCGCGGAAGCGGCGGACGTTGTCGGCGAGCTGGTCCGGCAGTACCACGTTGAGGGGCGAGCCCAGGGCGGTGATCAAGGGGTGCAGGAAGGCGGGGGAGTCCAGCAGCGCCGCCGGCCGGGACTCCAGGCGTGGTGCGAGATACAGCGGTTCGCTCATGCGGGTCAGTTCCTGGTCCTCTCGAAGGGTCTGGAGGTCTTCTCGGAGGGACTGCTCGAGTGGACTGTCCGAAGGGACTGCGCTGGTGCCTGCGTGATGGGCCGAGTGTGGCCGTGGGACGGACGGAGGACGAGCATGCCATCAAATGAGAATGGTTGTCATAAGCGATCCGGTGGTTCGCCATGGGATCCACGCAAGTGGAATGTGTAACTCCGCAGGCTGGCTGGGGTGCGCCGTTCAGGCGCCCCCGCGTGGACGCCCCGCTCATGGGCCTGCCGCGGACGACCACCTCATGCGATGGACGTATGAAGTGATGGACGGTGCGGTGCCGTGTGTTGCACCTGAATACGGCGAAATGGGGGGTGTGCGGATACGCCGAATGCCGTATGCGAGTTGCTGCGGAAAAACCGGTGGCACGGGCGTACAGGCCCGGGCTAGCGTGGGGCGCACACGACGACAAGAGCGACGTGAGACGACGAGCGAGGGAGGTGAGGACATGGTGTCTGTCCCTGTTTCGGGCCCTGCCCGGCTTCAGAAGATCATCATTCCCGCTTCCGTGGTCTCCGGCTGACCTTCTCACTCTCCCGCGCGCGGTCGGCGCGCCGCCGGGGCCGCCTTCGCGAAGGGCACCCCTTGTCTTCCTCGTCCACCACCTCTCCCTCCGCCTCCCCGCTCGCCTCCTACGGCTGGGACACCCACTGGGAGGCGGAGTTCACGCCGTACGCCGCGCAGGGCCTGCTGCCCGGCCGGGTCGTACGGGTCGACCGCGGCCAGTGCGACATCGTCACCGCGGACGGCGTCATCCGCGCCGACACCGCGTTCGTGACGCCGCACGACCCCGTCCGCGTCATCTGCACCGGCGACTGGGCGGCCGTCGACCCGGCGGGCGGCAACCCCCGCTACGTCCGCGCGTATCTGCCGCGCCGCACCGCCTTCGTACGGTCCACCTCGTCCAAGCGGTCCGACGGGCAGATCCTCGCGGCCAACGTCGACCACGCGATCATCGCGGTCTCCCTCGCCGCCGAGCTCGACCTCGGCCGGGTCGAACGGTTCCTGGCGCTCGCCTGGGAATCGGGCGCCCAGCCGCTTGTCGTGCTCACCAAGGCCGACCTCGTGCCCGACCCGGCCGGGCTCTCCTACCTCGTCCAGGACGTCGAGGCCACCGCCCCCGGTGCGCCGGTGCTGCCCGTCAGCTCCACCACCGGGGAGGGCATCGACGCACTCCGCGAGGTCGTCACGGGCGGCACCAGCGTGTTGCTCGGCGTGTCCGGCACCGGCAAGTCCACCCTCGCCAACACCCTGCTCGGCGCGGAGGCCATGGCCGTCCAGGCGATCCGGGACGTCGACGGGAAGGGCCGCCACACCACCACGACCCGCAACCTGCTCGCGCTGCCCGGCGGCGGCGTCCTCATCGACACGCCGGGGCTGCGTGGTGTCGGGCTGTGGGACGCCGGGACGGGCGTCGGCCAGGTCTTCGCCGAGATCGAGGAGCTGGCCGCCTCCTGCCGCTTCCACGACTGCGCCCACCACGCCGAACCAGGCTGCGCCGTACTCGCCGCCGTCGAGGACGGCACCCTGCCGGAGCGGCGCCTCGACAGCTACCGCAAGCTCCTCCGCGAGAACCGGTACATCGTCGCCAAGACCGACGCCCGGCTGCGGGCGGAGCTCCGCCGCGACTGGAAGCGCAAGCACGCGGAGGGCCGCGCCGCCCTCCACGCCAAACGGGGCGGTGCGCCCCTGCACTGACGGCTCACCCGCCGTGGGGCCGGTCCACCCGTCGTGGGCCGGCCCCGTCAGGGCTCGGGGCGGCGGAACGCGGCGAAGACGTCCTCGGCACTCCGGGAGTCCAGCTCGCCCGCCGGCTCGTCGGCGGGCAGCACCGACGGCCGGTTCGCCGGAGCCACGGCACTCGTGACCCGCTGCTGCCGCCCGCCCGGCTACGTGCTGCCGACCATCACGCCCAGCCACGCCGCCACGATCAGCAGGCACGCGTACAGCTCCACCAGCACGCTCGTGCCGACCGCCCGCATCACCATGCGCGTCGCCGTCATCGCCTGGCCGTGCCCGCCGAGCCGGAACCGCTCCGACAGGTAGATCCCGCCCACGTACCCGATCACCCCGCCCACCACCGGTATCAGCACGAACCCCAGCAGCGCCCCCACCCCGGCGTACACCACCATCCGCCGGGTCACCGCCACCCCGCGCAGCCGCCTGGCCGGGAGCTGCCAGAGCACGACCTGCGTGATCAGGAGCAGTACCGTCGCCCCGACGAGCAGCCACCACGCGGGCGCCGTCGTGTCCTGCAGGGACCACCACAGCACTCCGGCCCACACCAGCCACGACCCCGGAACACCCGGCACCAGCACCCCGAACAGACCGAGCAGCAGCACCAGAGCGACCAGGAGCTGTTGCCATACACCCATCTGTCCAGCGTGCCGGACACGGGCTGTACACGCAGGTCAGCGGGTGACCCAGCCCCGCTCGTAGGCGTGCCAGCCCAGCTGGAGCCGGGTCGTCACGCCCGCCAGCTCCATCAGGCCCTTCACCCGCCGCTGCACCGTCCGCAGCCCCAGGTCCAGCTGCTTCGCCACGCTCGCGTCGGTCATGCCCGCCAGCAGCAGCGAGAGGATCTCCAGGTCCGTCGCGTCCGGACCCGGTGCCGGTGCCTCCCCGAGCCCGCAGCCGCTCGCTCCCGCTCCCGCTCCACAGGCTGCGCCCGCCTCGCCGGCTCCGCCCGCCCCGAGCCGGAGCGGCACGGCCCCCCGCCACACCGCCTCGAAGAGCCCCATCAGGCACTCCAGCAGCCCGCTGGCGTGCACCACCAGCGCGGCCGACTCCGCGCCCCGGCCGGTCAGCGGCACCATCGCCAGCGACCGGTCCGCGACGACCAGCTTCGTCGGCACCCGGTCCACCACCCGGACCCGCTCGTCCCGGCCCAGCGCGGACGACAGCTCCCTGATCCCGTGCGGCAGCTCCAGAACGTCCCGCTCCACCACGAGCCGGTACGTGACCCCCCGGCCCTCCGCGCGCTCCCCGGCGTCGTTCTCCGCACCGGTCACCCCCGTCGGCGCCGGCACCACCGCACGGCCCGTCATCAGCGCGCAGACCTCCTTCGCCGCGCCCAGCTGGAGCTGCCGGAACCGGTGCGCCACCGCGCTCGCCCCGGTCACCACCTCCACCAGGTCGTGCACCGCCGGCTCGGCCGCCTCGGCCCGGAACTCCTCCGCGAGCAGCGCCGCCGCCAGCTCCGCCCGCTCCAGCTCGTGCCGCTGCCGCGTCAGCAGCGCACCCAGCGCCACCGTGGGCGGCGCCGCCACCCACCGGCCCGTCCGGTACGAGGACTGCGCGGCCAGGCCCTGCGCCTCCAGCCGCTTGAGCGTCCGCTCCGTCTCCGGCTCCGGCAGCGCCAGCCGGTGCGCGAGGTCCGTCACCTCGGCCGCGCCGAGCACGACCAGCGCCCGGTACGCGCACTCCTGACGCTCGTCGAGCCCTATCGCCCCCAGCACCTCAACCCACCCCTCCGCTCCGTCCGTGGCGGAGAACGGCCACGGCGCGAACCCGCCGCGCCCATCATCACCACACCATCCGCCGCTCTGCCAAGGTGACGCCACCGCAGCACCAACCCCCGCCGGACACACGCCTTCTGAGCGCCCCTACCGGAGGAGGAGGGTGTGTCCAGCGGGCCTTTCATGATGACCACTTTTTCCCGAAGCCCCGTTTTCGGGCGGCCCCCGCTGTGGACAATTAAGGGCATGAACCCACAGGGGGACAGGCCCACCACCGGCGATGGCGACTGGTGGGACAGGCTGTACGACGACACGGCTTCGGACACGGTCCCGACCGCCACGGGCGACACCCTCGACGACCGCTACCACTCCGCCTCCGACACGCTCACCCCGGAGGCCGGGGACCCACCGCCCGCGCACCCGCCCGCGCACCCGCCCGCGCAACCACCCGCGAGACCACCCCGAGCCTCCTGGGAGCACAGGCCCGGAGAGGGCCCGCGCACCTTCCCCGGCCCCCCGCCTCCGACGGCCCCGCCGGTGGAACAGCCCCCGGCCGTCCGCCCCGGCCCCGGGGCCGGGGCGGAGCCCGACGCCCCGGCGGACGCCGTGCCGGAAGGGCGGCCCGATCCCCGTGGCGGCGGAGCCCGCGCCGAGCCG
>NZ_VSRY01000100.1 GCF_008271805.1 Streptomyces sp. TRM49041 | reverse complement strand
TGTCCGCTGTCATCCAATCGAGGCGTTTACTCAGCGAACTCAGTCGTTCGGGCTGCTGTCTCAGTGAACCTAGTCGTGAGCGTGATCGCACTGGGGGTGCTGGATGGCTGTACCGGCTGGGGTGGATCTTGCAGGGCCGTACGTCGAGCTGTCGTACGTGGATGCCGTACGCGAGCGTCAGCGGCGGCCGATCCTGGACTGCGTGACAGCCCGCTTCGAGGATGTCGCTCCGGTGCGGCCGTTTCGGTGGTCACGTGGTGAGCGTCACTTCGCTGGCTGGTACTGGGCGGCCACGAATGGGCAGCACGTCGGCTTCGAGTCGTGGCTGGAACGGGACCGCCTCCTGCTGATGGACTTCGATCCCAAGGTGGTGGGGATCGCTTCTCAGCCGTTCTGGCTGCACTGGCATGACGGCGAACGGGAGCGTCGGCACGCCCCGGACTACTTCGTGCGCCGTGGAGACGGCTCGGCGGTGGTCATCGATGTCCGTGTGGATGAGCGGATCGAGCCGAAGGACGCCGAAGCGTTCGAGGTGACGCGCCTGGCCTGCACCCAAACCGGGTGGAGGTTCGAGCGGCTGGGGACGCCGGACGAGGTGCTGCTGGCAAATGCCCGGTGGCTGTCGCGATACCGACATCCCCGATGCCTGAACGGCCTGGCCGCGGCTCGGCTCCGGGAGGTCTTCGCGACGCCGGGGCCGCTGATGGCCGGGGCGGATGCGGCCGGGGAACGCCTGGCGACGCTGCCCGTGCTGTTCCACCTGCTCTGGCGCCAGGAGCTGACCCCTGAGGACATGGCGGCCCAGCTGCTGGGACCCCGCACGATCGTGAGCCTGGCGGATGCGAGGGCCCGGTGACCGGGAAGAAGCGGGTGCCACCGACGGCCCGAATTGCGGAGTTCCCCAAAGCGGCCGCCGACCAGGCCCGCTGGTGGGAGAGGCACATCCTGGAGGTCCTGAACGGTCTGCCGCCGGACGCTCCGAAAGGGGCGAAGCCGCGGCCGGAGTTCGACCCGAGAGTGCACTCGCTGGCCCAGCGGGAGCGGGCCAAGGCGGTCGAGCTGACGGCAGCCGGCCACAAGGTGTCGACCAGTGGGATCAAGCAGCGGCGCCAACGCTACCAGCGGGACGGGCTGGTCGGGCTGGCGGACGGCCGGTCGGCTAAGCAGATGCCGACCTTCGGGCAGGTCGACGGGGCAGTGGTGGAAGCGATGCGGCAGGCAATCATCGAGACTGCCGACGCATCGACAAGAACCATCGGGTTCATCATCTGGCGGACCAAGCAGATCCTCGCCGACCGGGAGGAAACTGCTGCAGTTGAGCTGCCGTCACGGGCCACGCTCTACCGGCTGTTCGAGAAGCTGGCCGCAGGCACCCACGTCACCGGGTCGGCCCGCACGCGCCGCTCGGTTAACGCGCGACCGCCGGGACCGTTCGGTGAGCTGCCGGCCAGTGCCCCGGGCGAGCTGATGCAGATTGACTCCACGCCGCTGGATGTGCTGGTGCGGTTGGATGACGGGATTGCGGAGAAGGTCGAGCTGACGGCCATGGTTGACATCGCCACGAGGTCGATCACCGCGGCGGTGCTGCGGCCCACCACAAAGGCCGCGGATGCCTCCGCGGTTCTGGCCCGAAGCGTCACACCGGAGACGATGCGTCCGGGCTGGCCAGAGGCCCTGCGGATGTCCCACTCGGTGCTGCCGTACCGGCGGCTGCTGAGTATCGACGAGCGCCTGGAGCACGCGGCCGCCCGACCGGTGATTGTTCCGGAGACCATCGTCTGCGACCACGGCAAGGTGTTCGTCTCGCACAACTTCCGGGCGTCCTGCCGCTATCTGGGTATCAACCTGCAACCGGCCCACAAGGCGACGCCGACCGACAAGGGCACGATCGAGAAGACGCTTGGCTCGGTGGCGACGCTGTTCGCCCAGTTCGTCGCCGGTTACACCGGCTCGACCACGGACCGGCGCGGCCGGAAACTAGAAGACGGGCCGCTGTGGTCGCTGCCCGAACTTCAGAGCCTTCTCGACGAGTGGGTCATCGCCTGCTGGCAGACCAGGCCCCATGACGCATTGCGCGACCCGGATTCACCGGCGCGGGCGTTCTCTCCGAACGAGAAGTACGCGACTCTACTTGAGTCCTGCGGCTACGTTCCGGTTCCGCTCGGCGCCGATGACTACGTCGAGCTGCTGCCCGAGCGCTGGCAGGCGATCAACGCCTATGGCATCCGCATCAAGCACCGCATCTACGACAGCGCGGAGTTGAATCCTTTTCGCCGCCAGCACTCCGGAGTGGCGGCGAAGAAGGGCCTGTGGGAGATCCACCACGACCCCTACGACGTCTCCCGGATCTGGGTACGCGACCGCCAAGGCGAACGTTGGATCACCGTCTTCTGGAAGCAGCTACACCGCGTCGGCGTACCGTTCGGCGAGCTGGCCTGGGACCGGGCCTGTGAGCAAGTCTCCGGAGGCACCGAGGAACAGATCGCCGATGCCGTCAGTGCTCTGCTGCGGCGAGCCCACGACGGCCCCGGCGCCAAGGAGGACCCCCCGGCCACGCGTTCCAGACGTGCCCGCCGGGCCGCCGCCCGCACCCGGGTGACCGCCGGGGACCGATCGGTTCCCGACACGCCATCCACCGAGCCCACACACGACGACGGGACGGACATCCATCTCGCCGAAGTCATCCCGCTGGGCCTCTTCGACCCGCTCGCCAACCCTTGGAGGCGCCCGTGACTCGCTCCGAAGCGGCCCAGCACCCCACGTTGCAGGATGCCGATGCCGATGCCAACCGACAATTGACCACCTTGGACGGATGGCGCAGGTTCGTCGATGGCCCTCCTGCAGCCCCAGTGTTGCTTGCCCCTGATGATCTAAAGCGACTGTCCCTGGCTGACCGAATTCTCTACGACGAGGACCGGCTCGACCATCACGCCCGCATGCTCACGGTCGCCACGTCTTTTGTCGAGAGAACGGTGATCTGCGGCCGTCGGCTGGTCCTTCTCAACCGCCACGCGATCAGTGCCCGCCGCGGACTGATGGTCTCCGGGCCACCCGGCACAGGAAAGACGAGCGCTATCTCCCAGCTCGGACGTTCTCATGAGCTTCTCGACCGGGCTCGTCACCCGAATGTCTCGGACCGCATTCCCGTGCTCTACATCACGGTCCCGCCCGCCGCGACTGCTCGCATGGTTGCCGCGGAGTTTGGTCGCTTCCTGGGCCTGCCGGTGCGGCACCGATCGAATATGACGGACATCATCGAGGCCGTGGTCGGCGTATGCACCGATACCCGCACCGGCCTCGTGCTCGTTGACGAGGTCCACAACATCTCGCAGGTCACCCGGGCGGGCGCCGAAGTCTCCGACACCCTCAAGTACTTCTCTGAACGTATCCCTGCAACATTCGTCTACGCGGGCATCAGCCTGGAAACCAGCGAGCTGCTTGCCGGCACACGGGGCGCCCAGATCGCGGGTCGTTTCACCCTCGTCCCTACCCGCCCCTTTCCCTACGGCGACGAATGGAAAGGATTGGTCGCAACGCTGGAGAAAACCTTACTCCTGCACGACCATCCACAGGGCAGCCTGGTCAAACTGGACCGGCACCTCCACAGACGCACTGGAGGGATGATCGGCGCGCTCTCCCACGCGATCCGGGGTGCTGCCATCGACGCGATCCTCAACGGCACGGAACGCGTCACAAAAGCGGGGATCGACTCGATCCCCCTGGATCACGCCGCAGAAGCCTCCGCGCCACTTCACGCAAAGGCATCCCCGTGCTGACAGGGACCATCGACCATCCGCGCCCACTCCCCGTCCAGGTTTCGCCCCGCTTTGGGGAAACCACGGACTCTTACATTCGACGTATGGCCCGTGCCAACCATCTGAAGCCCAGCTACCTGCACGAATACCTCTGCGGACCGCCCTACTGGTTCGGGAAGCCGATTCTCGATCGTCTCGCTGCGGTTTCTGGCCGGAGCCCCGATTCCCTGGACCGCGCTCTTGCCGATGCCAGCTCACGTCGGGGACGCTTCAAACCAACAGCACGCTATGCGAGGAGGTTCCCTTTCCATGGCCGCCGCGACCTCCGATACCGCATAGCCCGTGACGCCTACAGGGGTGTGCCGATGCGGCTGCTCACACAGCGCCATGGCGTGCAGAGATGGGTCGTCCACCGGGCGCTGGACACGGCTCAGCCGCTCCTGCCAGGGACGCGTCGAGGCGCCGACCCGATCAGCAGCGAAATCTCCGACCTCCTCGAAGGCATGATCGCCGCCGGCCTCAACACGAGACAGATGTGGGCCGAACTCCTGGACAACCACGAATACTCGATCTCCTACGGCGCACTCGCCTATCACCTCCGGCGTACCCGGTCATGGCAGCAGCGCCTCAGACAGGCTTGAGGCATGCCCACATGTTGAGGTGTCGCATATTCGCGGGACGAAAGCGGTTTGCACCCGAGAATCCGTCCAGGCTGCAAAGGGGGCCCTGGCAGATAGCACCAGGGCCCCGCATCACTCACCAGGCTTAGAGTGCGGCCACAAGCTTTCTGGCGTCGACAACGCAGTTCTCCAGGTAGTCTGCTTTCACCTGAACACGATGCCCCATGATGTCCAGTTTGCCGGGCCTCTGCGCGTAGAGCGGGCATCCACGCGCCTGAGCGACCACGCCTGCGGTCTGGAAGTCGCGGATCTCCACGACGCCGTCCTCGATATTGTCGAAGGTGAACATCTCGGGGGTAGACGCCATGAGCGCGACGACGTCCCGGTCAATGGAGTGCAGCACCGCAGCGTACGCGGAAGCGGCCCCCATGTACTGAGTGAGCCGGTTCTTAGCAATCACATGCACTTGCGGAAGATCCCGCCCCGCCTCGCGAAGCCGAGTCGCGAAGGCGTACTGAGTATAGATGTCCGACGGGAGCTTGAGACCGTACACCAGAGAGAAGGCATTCTGAATTGCACGACGCGATGAGTCATCCGCCATCACCGGCAAGATAAGTCTGTCGGAAGATGAAAGCGCCACCTGCGTGTACATCGAGAACGAGGGGTTCGTGTCGATGAACACGGTGTCGTAGTCATCTGAGACCGTTTCGAGGAGGTCACGAATCCAGTCGATGATTCGCAGCCACGAGTTCGTGGTCGGGATCGACGTGTTTGCCAGCGCTGACATCGCAGTTGCCTGCATCTCCAGCAACGGGTCACCGGCAATGAGGTCAATATTCTCTGGAATCGCCTGGTTGTACTGACTGGGCTTCGAGATATAGTCAGCCGCCACGATGGTCGGTGGGGCAAAGGGGGAAGACAGGCGCAACTCGAAGTAGCCGCCGATCGTGCGACGCACCGGCTCCCCCTGTCGCGCAAGCAGCACTTCGCTACCTCGAAAGGCGAGCCCCCCATACAGCAGCTCGGAGAGGTTCGCCTGCGGGCAAACATCCAGCACGAGGATACGTTTATCGGGATTCTTGTGAGCGTAATGCGACAAGGTCTGGAAACATAGACTCGTCTTGCCAGTGCCGCCCTTATTGTTCCAGAAGGCGTAAGTGATCATCGACACCCCATCCGCGCCTGAGTTGGACAATGAAGCCATCGTAGCGTCCATTTTGGACATTGTCAAGGTTGGGCTGGACGTGGACTTGCTCGCCGCACTGCACGCAGCCGACGGCTACGACCATGACCACCCACCGATGACTGTGCGTGTACGGCGGGGGGCAACGGAGCAACCACCGCGGATCCCTGCGCCAGCGCGCCGGCCACAGCCGCCAGTGCGCGAAGACGACCGCCCTGACCCCAGAGGGCTGGCCCGGAAGATCCGCGTGGGGCGTTGCGAAAATGGGAGTGACCGAGGGTGGCCGAGCGTCCACTATGAGAGGCATGGCGACGGACTACGAGAACCCCATACGTCATCTCCCCAACGAGGATCCGACTGTCTACGCGGCCTACGGTCTGGCCATGTTCACCGCCGCCACTGTGGAACGCGGGCTGATCAACGCGCTCGCGCACCACCGAATCGGCCTCGCTCGGCAGGAGAAGCGCGTGCTGGGTACTGACCCGTGGAACAAGGCGGCCAGCTCCAGCTTTCAGAATCTCGTCGCCAAGGTGACTCCGCTGTGCGGCAGCGACCCCGAGCTGCCCGCCGACCTCACCAACGCGGTCAAGCGCCGCAACTACCTCGCCCACAGCTTCTGGTATGACAAGGCCCCCGAGATGATGGCCGACGGACCTCGGGGGCGCCTGATCGCAGAACTCGCCGACGACATCGACACCTTCTACATTCTCAACGACCGCGTCGCCGTCGCAGTCGTCACCCCCGGCATGGAAGCCCTCGGTGCCAGCATCGAAGCCTCCGAGGCCCTGTACGAGAAGCTGCTGAGGGACGCCCAGCAGGCCGATTGAACCCAGACCCCCGGGCGCTATGGGAGCGTCCTGAGCCCTGCGCTGCGACGGCGGCCTTGGTACTGGTGGGCTCGCGTATTCAACTGTCGCCAGTTCCCCGAGGAGTCCAGCCTGCTGGTGACCGTGCGTGATCCCCGGAGGCGTGGTGTTCTCGCGCCGTACGATGGATGGGTGACAATCGAGGTGTACGCCGACCGGTTCCTGCAGAGCGCTTTCGACGCCATGGGCGACGACCCGGAACAGATCCTCCATGCAGGAAGGATCGTGGGAGCCGCCAGGTTGGACGCGGCCGACGAGCAGGCCGTGGTCTCCCATCTCGTAGTGCGTGGTTGGGCGAGGCGTGCGGTCAACCAGGCCAACGGCCGTTCTCCCCTCATCCGCTTGACCTGGGCCGGCGTGGCCAAGGCCCGTGAGTTGCGGGCCCACTCGGAGCCACGAGCCGAACGCGAGGCACATCTGAACAACGTGCTGCCTCACTGGGCGTATAACAACTCCCCGTCGGGGGGCTCGGCGGACCTGCAGAAGTTCGCCGCGGCCAAGGAGTGGTGGTTCTGCGGCACCGAGGTCACATGGCACGAAGTAGACGCCGCCGTCGCCTATCTGGAAGCCAAGGGCCTTCTTATGGCCGACCGCGCCCCCCGGCCCCAACGCATTACGCTGACCGCCGACGGCATCGACTTCGTGCACTCCAAGCAGACTCTGTGGTTTTTCCTGACTACCCGTCAGCAGCGGCCCGTCTCAAACGGCACCATCATCGTCGACAGTAATGTCGTGTATGGGCCGGTGCACGACAGCAGCCTGGCCGCCAGAGGAAGCAACGCCCAGACGGTGCGAGGGAACGTGACCGACCACAGTCAGCACCACCCGCAGGCCCCCCAGGCCAACATCAGCGTCGGTGACATCGGGGCGGGCGCTGCCGTAAGTTTCGGCAGCGGCCCCGCCTCCGCAGCGTCCCGGGGCGGCAGAGCCATTGCTGGAAGCCACAACCGGCAGAACACCGGCCTGGAAGACGCCGACCTGATCTCGATTCTCAACCGGCTCCGGCAGGATCTGGGCGAGTATCCCGGAGGGAACGCGCTCATAGACGAACTCCAGGCCCAGGCAGCGTCCGAAGAGGACACACCGGAACTGCGCAGCTCCATGTGGAGGCTCCGCATCGAACCGTTCGCCACCCGGTTCGGAATCGTGGGTTCGCTCGCCTCGATCGTGTCTCTGCTCCTCGGATAGCTCCAGTCGGCTACTGGTGAGCTCTCGTATTCAGCTATCGCCAGTTCCTCGTGGAGTCCAGCCTGCTGGTGATCGTGCGTGATCCCCAGGGGCGCATCGGCTCCATGTCCCGCCGGTCTCGTTGCGGAGCCGGGTGGTGGTCTTGTCGGTGGTTCCTGGCCCGGGCCCGGGTCACCACCTCTGGGGCTGCAGAAATCCGCCGAAGGACCGACGCCACTCGTTGGTGGCGTCGCGCCTCTTGAGTACTTCCTCGACGACCGGGCCCGCCTCTCTGTCGAATGCGCCGTCCCGGAGCACCACGCGGTGACAGACCATGCCGCTGCTGTCCTCCTCGAAGTCCTTCCACTTCCCGCTGTCGTACCGCTTGGAGGGCCGGTGTACGTCGAGGAGCTGGAAGGCTTCGAGTGGCTTGTGCGTCTCGTAGGTGTCGCGGCCGAGGCCGTAGAAGCCGTGGCGCACGTTGCTCAGCACGTACCCGACGGTCATTGGGGCTCTGCCCTCGGGAGTCACGTGCATGGCGTCAAACTTCATGACGTCGAACCACATCAGCAGGGCCGCGATCTCGCTATTGGTGAGCACGTGGACCCAGCCGTTGGTAAAGAACCCGATGGGGATCTCAAGGAAGCTCTCGTCATCGGCCGGCACGGTGTACGGGATGCTCGCGGCGCCGGTGTCCTTGCTCTTTCCGTTCTCGCACAGGAGCAGAACGCCACGGCGGACCTGCCCCTTAATCCCGGTTGCCGACTTGAGCAGCCCCATCTCCTCAAGTGCCTTCATCGCTTGGGCGATCTGCCTGACCTTGTTCGTGCGGACCGAGGACGCCTGTACGCCGGGCCCGGCGTACTTGGCGACGGTCGCCACCAAGCCTTCCCAGGAATCGGTCTTCTGGGCGTCCGGCTCGATCGGGTACGGCTGAGGCCACTCCTTGCCGACCGCCGCCTCGCACTGCGCCGCGAACAGCATCAGGAGGTACAGCTTCAGGGTGAGCCCTTTCGGCGTGATCATCTGTGCGGAGAGCGGGCGCTCGGCCCGAGGCAGCGGCTTCCTCTCGGTCTCGACCGTCCCGCCGAACTTCTCCAGCCTCACGAAGGACCGCCGCACGCGCACAACCTGCGGCTTCTTGCCTCGCGCGTGGATCTCGCGGGCCTTCTTGATCGCATCGGGGAGCTCGCCCCCCATCAAAGCCTGTAGCTGGTCCTTGCGGATCTCGACCTTGCCATCCCGCTCCTGCGCCACAGCTGTCCTCAAAAAGTCTGACGGTTTCACCGCTACCGTTTGATCCGTATGGCTTCGCTATCCAGTTTCAATGTCATCTTCGACTTTAACTGTCGACTCGACGCCATGCGGATCAATCCGTCGACCAGTGTACCTCAGGCCCTGTCAAGTCCGCCGCACCATGGATCTCACGAGCTGGAACCCCAGCCGTTGAGGTCCCACAGGACCAGGGCAGAGAGCCGGCAAGCAGAACTGCCCTGGTACCTGTACGCACAGGAAAGAGGTATTCCTCCTGACTACCACCGACGGTACCCCAGTAGATCCGACAGAGCGCCAGCCCCTCGTCTCCGTGAGCAGGAGGCGCCCCGAGGGAGCACTCGCCTGGTGCCAGTTCGGGTTCTCCGTTCTCTGCGTTGGTTCCGGGGTCGCCCTTTGCTTCACTGGCTTCCCCTTCGTCGGCGGCCCGCTCATCACCGCCGGTACGTGCCTTCACGTCAAGGTCGAGATCAACCCTCGCTGACACCAGCAGTTGATCTTGAAGTAAGAGGACCCCGGCATCACCGGGGTCCTCTGCCGTTGTAGCGGGCGGCGGCGCCGCTGGTCAGGTTCGCTCGCGGCAGGAAGAGTTCGAGGAGGCGTTCCTTCTGGCGGGCACCGAGGCCCTGGACGCGGCGGAGCGCCTGGGAGTAGCCAGGGACGTCGCTGAAGGGGATGTGGTTCGCCTTCAGACGCTCGGGGGCTGCTGGCAGCCGTCTCACCCAATCCAGCCCTCGCAGGTCAACGCGACACCGCCGGCTAACTTCGCTGAGACGGGACACCTCAGGCGCGCCGCCTACGACGACGGCAACAGGCCGACCAAGGTGTTCCGCATCCGCGTGTGACGGGTGCTCATCACGCGGTGCAGGGTGCGGGAGCCGAGTGCGATGCGCTGCGCGGGACGGCGACGTTCGGCGTCGTACGCCCGGAGGGCCGCGGGCAGGGCGGACGGGCCGCGTGCGGCGACGGCCCGGGCGAGGGCCTCCGCGTCCTGGAGGGCGGTGCAGGCGCCCTGGCCGAGGTTCGGGGTCATGGCGTGGGCCGCGTCGCCGACGAGGGCGATACGGCCGTCATGGACGAAGGACGGCAGGGCCGGGGCGAGGTGGCGCATGTCGTAGCGGATCCACGTCGCCGGATCGGTCTCCGCCAGGAGGCGAGGGATCGGGTCGTGCCAGCCGGTGAAGCAGGCACGGAGGGCGTCGGGCGTCTCGGCGACCCGGCGCCCGGGGACCGTTGCGTACCAGTTGGTGCGTCCGGGCTCGATGGGCGTCAGCCCGAAGAAGCGGCCGTCGCCCCAGGTCTCGCCGTACACGCCGTCCACCTCGAAGCCGGCCACGCCGATCCAGGCGACGGTACCGATGGACCGGGGGCCGCTGCCGGCACCGAACCGGGCCGTGCGTACGGCGCTGCCGATGCCGTCGGCGCCCACGACCAGGTCGTACGACCGCTCCAGCTCGGCCACGTCGGTGACGGGGCGGCCGAGGCGCAGCGGCACGTCCCCCAGGCGTCCCACCTCGGCGAGCAGTGCGTCCAGCAGGTGGGGGCGGGAGATGAGGCGCACGGGGCGGCCGGTCCGTCGTTCGACGCGCTCCAGCGGGAGGCTCGCCAGGACGCGCCCGTCCGGCGTACGGACGCGGGCGCCCCGGTACGACAGGGCCTTACGGCGGAACGCCTCCCCGACACCCAGATGGTCGAGCGCGGACTGCGCGGCCGGATGGATGCCGAAGGCGGTGCCGTACCGCTCCAGCTCCGTCCGGCGTTCGAGCACCGAGACCTGCCAGCCCGCGCGCCGCAGGCCGATCGCCGTCGCCAGTCCGCCGACGCCCGCGCCGACCACCACTGCCGTGCCTGTCATGTGGAGCCCCTCTTCCTCTCTACCACACCTGTGGTACCACAGGTGGGGTAGCCTCGCCAAGGTCATCATGGGGACCTCCGGAGAGGGGAGAGTGCGTGAATCCCGATCGGCGCGACCGGCTGCGCGACGCCGCCATGGAGGTCCTGGCGGAGGCGGGCGGGCGCGGGCTGACGCATCGCGCGGTGGACGCCGCCGCCGGAATGCCGTCGGACACCACCAAGAACTACTTCCCGAGCCGGGACGCCCTGCTGCGCGGAGTGGCCGAGCGCTGCGTGGAGCGGTACCGCGAGGTCGCGGTACGGCTCGCGGCCGCGGGGCCCGGCCCGACGGACCGCGAGGGGCTGATCGCCCTGCTGCGGGGGCTGCTGGAGGACATCGCCGACGGACCGGGACACACCCGGCTGCTGGCGTACCTGGAACTCCAAGCGGAGGCCGCGCGCAGATCGTGGCTGGCGGAGATCCTGGACCCCGTCGCCGCCTCGGACTTCGCCGCGTTCGAGTCGTTGCAGCGGGGCGCCGGACTGCCGGTGACCCGTCAGCACGCGGCCGTGGTGACCCTGGTACTGCACGGCGCCATCCCGCACCTTCTGACAAGGGGACGCAGAACTCGGAGCGCTTCCGGTTTGGGGGATCTCGACCGTTTCGTAAGAAATGTGCTAGATGTGGTGTACCCAGGGTAAAATAAGGCAAGCTGACTGCCTGTCGGCCGGAAACGGCCAGAACTGCCGTACGGCCGACGGGACATCACCCGAACAGCCCACCCCAGCGCGAATTGCATCTCATATCTGAGATAGCCTGCGGCACATGGCAGACGACTACCTCGTACGCATCGGCAGGCTCATCCGTGACGCCCGCCAGCACCGCGGCTGGACACAGACGCAGCTCGCCGAGGCGCTGGCCACCAGCCAGAGCGCCGTCAACCGCATCGAACGCGGGAACCAGAACATCAGCCTTGAGATGATCGCCCGCATCGGTGAGGCGCTCGACAGCGAGATCGTGTCGCTCGGTTACGCCGGGCCCATGCATCTCCGCGTGGTCGGCGGTCGCCGGCTCTCCGGCTCCATCGACGTCAAGACGAGCAAGAACGCGTGCGTGGCCCTGCTGTGCGGCTCGCTGCTGAACAAGGGCCGCACCGTCCTGCGCCGCGTCGCCCGCATCGAAGAGGTCTACCGGCTGCTCGAGGTCCTCAGCTCCATCGGCGTACGCACCCGCTGGATCAACGACGGCACCGATCTGGAGATCGCGCCGCCCGCCGAGCTCGACATGGAGGCCATCGACGCGGACGCGGCTCGCCGTACCCGCTCGATCATCATGTTCCTCGGGCCGCTGCTGCACCGCATGCGGTCCTTCAAGCTGCCGTACGCCGGCGGCTGCGACCTCGGTACGCGCACCATCGAACCGCACATGATCGCCCTGCGCCGGTTCGGCCTGGACATCACCGCGACCGAGGGCCTCTACCACGCCGAGGTCGACCCGGACGTCTCGCCCAGCCGCCCGATCGTGCTGACCGAGCGCGGCGACACCGTCACCGAGAACGCCCTGCTGGCCGCCGCCCGCCACAACGGCGTCACCGTCATCCGCAACGCGTCCTCCAACTACATGGTCCAGGACCTCTGCTTCTTCCTGGAGGCCCTCGGCGTACGCGTGGAGGGCATCGGCACGACGACGCTCACCGTCCACGGTGTCCCGCACATCGACGTGGACGTCGACTACTCACCCTCCGAGGACCCGGTCGAGGCGATGAGCCTGCTGGCCGCCGCCGTGGTCACCGAGTCGGAACTGACGATCCGTCGCGTACCGATCGAGTTCCTGGAGATCGAGCTCGCGGTGCTGGAGGAGATGGGCCTCGACCACGACCGCACCACCGAGTACTACGCCGACAACGGCCGCACCCGGCTGGTGGACCTGACCGTGCGCCCCTCCAAACTGGAGGCGCCCATCGACAAGATCCACCCCATGCCGTTCCCCGGCCTGAACATCGACAACGTCCCGTTCTTCGCCGCCATCGCCGCGTCCGCCCAGGGCCAGAGCCTCATTCACGACTGGGTCTACGACAACCGCGCCATCTACCTCACAGACCTCAACCGCCTCGGCGGCCGCCTCCAGCTCCTCGACCCGCACCGCGTCCTCGTCGAGGGCCCGACCCGCTGGCGCGCCGCCGAAATGATGTGCCCCCCGGCCCTCCGCCCCGCCGTGGTGGTCCTCCTGGCCATGATGGCCGCCGAGGGCACCTCGGTCCTGCGCAATGTCTACGTCATCAACCGCGGCTACGAGGACCTCGCGGAGCGCCTCAACTCCGTGGGCGCGCAGATCGAGATCTTCCGGGACATCTAGGGAGGCGGACAAAGTGGGGTCAAACAGGACAAGTCTCCGGGGGCCCAAAATCGAGCTGTGACCTACGGAAACACCTTCCAATATCTGTCGACACCTTCCGGCATCTCCCAGCGCCCTGTGCAGGGACCGTGCAAGGTCAGCCGAATTCACTGACGAAGTGTCAGACATGAAGGCGCTGGAACGAGGCCCCGAAACCCTCACTCAGGGTGACGGGGCCTCAGTCTTTTCTTCCCGGTTTGACTGTGAAAGCCCAAGCCATAGGTATCGCGAAAGTCCTGACGGAGTGTTTGACGTAGCTGAGATGCAGGCATACGGTCCCGTTCCGTAGCCACGCGCGGTTGCCACCGGTACGGCTGTCGCTCTGGCGACCGAGGCCACTTTGGGTCGGTGGGAGTGGGCAAAGGCGAAGGTGCGCGAGCTTATGCACCGGGGAACAGTCGCCGAGCAGAACCATGCCGTAGCCGTGTTCGACGACCAGGGCGCTACGGCGGAGGAGCTCGCGGCCCGCGTGACCCCGTTCCTGCGGGCACACCTCGACGCCTACCCGATGGCTGTCAACGAGTTCAAGACCCTCGCTGTCGGGGGAACCACCATCTTCAACCAGAGCAACACTGGGACCGGGGTGTTCATCGGCGGCGACAACCACGGCGGTCTGACCATCAACCACGGGACTTCTCTTCGTCCTGCTCTTCGTCGGGTGCGTCGCGGCGTTCCTCGCACGGGCCGCGCAGGGCTTCGAACTGTGGGCCGGTCGCTGTGCTGACCTCGCGGTCGACACCCGTGTGCGCCTCCTCGCGTATCTGTCCGCAGGCTTGACTCAGGCCATGGCATCGGCAGCCTTGGTGACAGCGACGATGGCCGCCTTCTTCGCCTTGCTCTTCGGGTGGGGAGAGTTCGGCAGAAGCGTTCAAGAAAGGGCACACATCGCCCGTGACAACGCGGCCATGCACGCCACTCGGGCACGGGCGGCACTGCAGGGACGGTGAAAGGCACCAGCCCCTGCGCTGCCTGGGGTGTTCGCGCTGTGCACCTCGTCAAGGCCCCCAAGCCAGCGCCGCATGATCTGAACTCGACGAAGCCCCCACCGAGCCGGATCGCTCCGAAGCGGAGGCTTCGTCGTTTCTCGCGGTCAGCCGAGGAAAGTCTGACGCCACTCCAGCGGCGACATCGTGAGCGCCGCCTCGGCCAGTTCTCGGGCGGACGCCGTCTTGAGGCTGCTCAACGACGTGTCGATCCAGTCCTGCACCAGCATGTTTCCCTGCGCCCGGTACTCCATCGCCTGCACCAAGCACTCCAGCTTGTCCGCGTCCTTGGCCACGATCGCTTCAGGGCTGTCGTTGGCCTCGTATTCCTCGACCACGCGCTGAACTCCAGCCTTCACCGCCGGGTGCGCGCGGGCGACCTGGTCGGCGGTGACGGTCTCGTTGGACGCGGCCTTGATGTAGCGGCGGCCGATATGAGGGATGTCCCCGATCCGGGTCTCCTGGGTGTCGTGGAAGAGGCACATCAGCGCGACCTTCGCCGGGTCCACGCCTTCCATCATCGCGAGGACGGCGCCGATGATCCCGACGCGGAACGAGTGGTCGGCGATCGACTCGGGGTTGTTGTTGCCGGTGAACCACCAGCCGGTCCTCTTGGCCTGCTTCATCACGCCCATCTCGAAGATGAAGCCGGCCGTGCCCTTCGCCGTTTCGTCCGCCATGTGCTGACCTCCGCTCTCAGGTGCGATCACGCAAAACGTAGTGCACGACGTTGAGTTCGCGGCGGGACCTTTCCGAGATCCCACCGCCGTCCAGCACCCGCTCAGAACGTTCCTCAAGCTCCGCCGCCAACCCCTTCGCCGCTGCCGGGAGCCATGGGTGCGCGGTCAGCAGAGCCCAGAGGGTGTGGGCGTACAGGTCGACATACCCGGGGGCGTAGTGGAACCCACCCACCAGGCCCCGCAGCAGCGTGACCGGGTCCCAGGCGGTCAGTTCACGGTCCCGCATGAACCGGTCGTCGGACTGTGGCAGTCGTACGCCGCCGAGCCAGTAGGCCCAGTAGTTCAGGTTCGCGGCCTCGGCGGTGTCGTCGTCGGCCAGGGAACGCTCGATGAAGTCCAGAAGCGGTTGGGGATCCCCCAGCCGGGCCAACGCGGTCGCCGTCGAACGCGCCTCCGCCCAGTGCTCCGACCACCCCCGTCGGGCCAGCACCCCGCGCCGTGCGTGCAGGGCTTGCGCCGTCCAGGACGCCGCCGCGGGTCCCCGGTCGTATGAGGCTAGATAGAGCGCCTGGCGGTGCAGCAGAGCCCCGCCTGCCGGGCGTCGCGCGGCTTCGGCGGTCTCCCGCAGGTGCTCGAAGAACTGCGCCCGCTCTCCCGTGCCGAGCTGGGGAGCAAGAGCCGAAGGCCCCCGCCTGGGTGCCGGAACCCGGCCTGCGAGAGCTGGGGGTGCCAGCCCCGTCAAGGCCCACGCCAGCATGTGCGCGGTGTCCCTCGTGTGCACCCACGACGCCAGCGGGTGCAGGTCCAGCTCCTCCGGTGCGTCGAGCGCGGCCCCGATGATCTGGTCCGCGTCCATTGCCGGGTCGAGTAAGCCCACCACTCGCGGATCCGCGCCGAGCAGCCCCAGCCGGCGCCGCAGACTGAGCAGCGCGCCCGCCTTCATGTTGGCCAGTGGGCGGCGCCCCGACTCCCAGCCCTGCAAGGTGCCCAGGTCCACGTCCAGGGCCTCCGCCATCGCCGCCTGCGTGCGGGGGATGCTTTCCCGCGCCAACCGCAGCACGAACCCCGCAACCGATCCTCTTGCCGCACGTCCCCGTGCGGGCGGTCTCGCCGCCATGTCCTGCTCCCCGAGTGCGCGTTGCCCCCAACCCGTACTGCCAGTCAGTCCTACCGCGCTCACAGCGACCGTACGTTCAAGACGCGGAAACCGACAGCACCCGGAAGGGTTCAGCCTGTTGACGCAGCCGCTCGGAGATTGAGGACTCCGGGCGGCCCCCGAGGCAGCGGGCCGCGTTGCGTCCCGAACCGCGGCCCGCTGCTGCCCACACGAGAGGAGCGACCGCGTGACCGCCTCCGAACTGCCCCGTAGGGCCCCCGGCGCGAGCGGCCGGACGTACACGCCGATGGAACCCCAGCCGGGTGCGCCGATCCGGGACCTGCGTCTGCGGGCGGCCGACAGCTGGGAGAAGTTCATGCGCCGCGCCGAGAGCCGGCCGGAGGCGGGGACGTGAACCCCGTCGATCCGGACGGGTACGAGCAGCACCCGCTCCTGAACCGAATCGTCCGAGACATCGCCTCGCGTGGTGAGGGCGTCCTCGTCGCCGTGACGCACGAGCTCCACAGCAACGGCACCGTACGGATCGCTCACATCCGTCCCAAGGGCGGAATCGAGTGGACGACGGCCGCGGACAACATCCAGCTCCTGTTACCCGGTTACGCCCCCGGCCCGGCTGGCGCCAGCACCTCGCCGTCCTCGCGTTCGTCGTCGTCGCCACGTTCGCCGTAGTCGCGCTGGCCATCGCCGGCACGCCCAGTTTCTGAAACGCCCCCAGCCGCAGTCTTCCGCCACAGTCAGCGAAGGAGAAGCACGGATGGCCAAGCTGCTGCTGAACTCCCACGTGTCCCACGGCGAGAAGCGACCGCCCCTCGCCGCCCTGGCCGGGGAGCTGGCGGATGCGACCCGCAGCCGTACTCCCGTACTGCCGCTGGCCGGCCGCTTCCCGGGTCTGACTCTCGAAGACGCGTACCGCATTCAGCAGCTCAACGTGGGGCACCGGGTCCTGGCGGGCGGCCGAGTAGTCGGCCACAAGATCGGGCTGACCTCACTCGCCATGCAGCAGCAGATGAGCATCCACGAGCCCGACTCCGGATTCGTCCTCGACGACATGATCTCGCCCAGCGGAAGCCGATTGAGCGTGGCGGACTTCATGGCACCCCGGATCGAGACGGAGATCGCCTTCCGTATCGGCCGCGACCTGGACGCCCCCGCGGACCTGAGCACTGTCCGCGCCGCCGTGGCGAACGTGTTCCTCGCGTTCGAAGTCCTCGACACCTGCTTTACCGACTGGAACATCACGCTGGTGGACAGCATCGCCGACAACGCCGCGTGCGCCCGTGTGATCACCGGCACCCCGGTCCCCATCAACGACGTCGGGGATGTCTCCGCAGAGCGGATCACGGTGAGCGTCAACGGCAAGACCGTGGCGACCGGTGAAGGACGCGACATCCTCGGTGACCCGTTCAAGGCGCTGATGTGGCTGACATACCGCCTCCCTGCCCTCAAGACCACGCTGCGCGCGGGCGACATCGTCCTGGCCGGTTCCGTGCACGCCAGCATCCCGCTCACCGCCGACATGGACATCCGGGCCACGTCGACCCGGCTCCCCGCCATCCGTATGCACGCCGTCTGAGTCCTGCCCGCTTCCATGAAGAGTGGAGTACACGTGCTGAACACGGCCGTCCTCGGTACCGGTCTTCTCGCCCTCGACCTGGTCGAGCGCATCCAGAACTCCCCGCACCTGCACTGCGGTCTCGTCGTCGGCCGCACCTCCGACAGCACCGGCCTGAGCAAGGCCGCCGACATGGGCTGCGCCACCGCGGCGGGCAGCATCGCCACCCTTACCGACTCGGAGGAGACGTTCGACATCGTCTTCGACGTCACCAACGCCTTCGCACACCCCGAGCACTCGGCCCGGCTCGCCGGCACCGGAGCGACGGTCATCAACCTGACCCCCGCCAACACCGGGGCGCTGATCGTTCCGGCCGTCAACGGCGACCAGGCCGCCGCGCACCAGCACATCAGCCTCGCCTCGTGCGGCGGCCAGACCTCGATCCCCATCCTCCACGCCATCGCCCAGCGCTACGCGACCCTCCACGTGGAGATGGTGGCCACGGCCGCCACCAAGAGCGTCGGCCGGGCCAGCCGCCTCAACCTCGACGAGTACGTCGAGACGACCCAGTCCGCGATCCAGCAGTTCACCCAGGCGGACACCGCCAAGACCATGCTGAACATCAGCCCCGTCTCGCCGCCGCCACGGTTTCGCAGCGCGATGACGCTCCTGGCCCCGGGCGCCGAGGCGGAGCCGGTCCGCAAGATCGTGGATTCCGCGGCCGAGACCATGCGGTCCTTCGTCCCCGGCTTCCACGTGGCCTCGTGCACCGTCGCCGACGACACGATCCGCGTGGCCGTGGAGGTCACCGCCACCCGCACCAACATGCCGGTGCACGCGGGGAATCTCGAAGTGATCAGCGCCGCCGCCATCCACGCCGCCGAACAGCACGCCCTGACCCGGACCTCGGCAGTGAAGGAGAACGCACGATGACCTCCACCCCTCAGGGCCACCTGATCGTCCACGATCCGACCCTGCGCGACGGCCAGCACGCCGTGCGCCACCAGCTCGGCCGCGACCAGATCCGTGCCTACGCCACCGCCGCCAACGCGGCCCGCGTCCCCGTCGTCGAGATCGGCCACGGCAACGGACTCGGCGCGTCCTCGTTCCAGGTGGGGCACAGCAAGATCAGCGACGACGAAATGCTGTCCACCGCCCGCGAGGCCCTCACGCACAGCAAGATGGCCGTCCTGATGGCGCCCGCCTGGGGAACCTCCGCCGACGTCCGCAACGCCGTCGTACGCCACGGCGCGGACGTGGCCCGTATCGCGGTGCACTGCACCGAGGCCACCGCCGCCGAACGCCATCTCGGAGTGATCCGAGAAATCGGCGCCGAAGCACAGGCCGTGCTCATGATGAGCCACATGGCCGACCCCGGGCAGCTCGCCGAGCAGTGCGCGCTCCTGGTCGGTTCCGGGGCTCAGGCTGTCGGCATCATGGACAGCGCCGGTTTCTACCTGCCCGAGGACGTCACCGCCCGCATCGGCTCCATCGCCTCCGCCGTGGAGGTGCCCGTGATCTTCCACGGGCACAACAACCTCGGCATGGCCGTGGCCAACTCCGTCGCCGCCGCCAAGGCCGGTGCCCGCGTCATCGACGCGTGCGCCCGGGGGTTCGGCGCGGGCGCGGGCAACACCCAACTGGAAGTCCTCGTGCCCGTGCTGGAACGCTACGGCCACGCCACCGGGATCGACGTCCGACGCCTGGCCGACGCCGCCGACCTCGCCGGACAGACCCTCATGCCCGCGCCGCCGTCGATCGACTCCACCAGCCTTGCGTCCGGGCTCGCCGGCGTCTTCTCCGGGTTCAAGAAGCCCGTCCTGGAGGCCGCAGCACGCGAAGGCGTCCACCCCTGGGACCTGTTCCAGGAACTCGGCCGCCGTCAGGTGATCGCCGGGCAGGAAGACGTGATCCCGGAGGCCGCCCGCAGCCTCGCGTCGCGGGGAGCGGACCGGTGACCGCCATGACGGCCCCGGCCGGGGTCTGGTTCATCACCCCCGGCCACGCGCCCGAGCGCTTCCCGACCGCGTACCAGTGCGGCGCGGACGTCGCACTCGTGGATCTGGAGGACTCCGTTCCCTCTGTGGTCAAGCCGTCCGCCCGTGCCGCCGCCCGCAGCTTCTTCGCCGCCTCCGCCGTGACCGACTGCACGCTCGGTGTCAGGATCAGCTCTCCCGCCGCCCTCGACGGCGTTCACGACCTCGCCGCCATCGCGACCTTCCCTGTGAAGCCGCAGATCGTCTCGATCCCCAAGGTGGAATCGCCGCGCGACTTCGAGATCGTCGCCGGTGTCCTCGACACCCCCGACTACACCCCCTTGCTGTACGCACTGATCGAGACCCCGCGCGCCGTGGAGGCGCTGCCGTCGATCGTGCGGGCCGATCGCATCGCCGGGGTCCTGTTCGGGACGGCCGACTACGCGACGGCCACCGGAAGCGCCATGGAGTGGGAGCCGATGCTGCACGCTCGGTCCGCGCTCGTCACCAGCGCCGCCGCCGCAGGCATCCCGGCCATCGACTCCCCGTTCTTCGGCCTGGACGACCTTGACGGGCTGCGTCGTGAAGCCGAACAGGTCAAGTCCCTCGGCTTCGCAGGGAAGAGCTGCGTGCACCCCCGGCAGCTCTCCACGGTGACTGAGGTATTCCGTCCGACGGACGAGGAGATCGCCGCCGCCCGCGCCATCGTCGAGGCCGCCGAGACCGCCGGCGGACGTATCGTCCGTGTCGGCCACCAGATGATCGGTCCCCCCATGGTCGCCGCCGCCCGCTCACTCCTCACCCGTGCCGACACGCCACACCAGGTGCACGCATGAGCCGCGGCGGCCCCCAGGGGTACCGGCGGATCGCCGAAGGCCGCTACCGCGAAGTCGTCGGCCTCGGGTTCGACGAGCTGACCGTGGGGCTGGTCATCGAGCACCGCCCCGGACGCACCCTCACCGAGGCCGACAACGTTCTGATGACGACGCTCGGCGGGAACGACGCTCCCCTCCACACCGACACCCACTACAGCAGCCTCACCGAGTGGGGCCGCCCCCTGGTGTGCAGCAGCATCACCCTCCACATCGTCGGCGGAATGACCGTACGCAGCACCAGCGGCCTCACCCTGGCGAACCTCGGCTTCGAGGAGATCCGCTTCACCCACCCGGTCTTCGTCGGCGACACCCTCTATGCGGAGACCGAGGTCACCGGCCGCCGGATATCCAGGAGCCGGCCCGAGACAGGGATCGTCACCTGCCGCACGACCGGCCGCAACCAGGACGACGAAGTCGTCATGACGTTCAGCAGGAGCTTCCTCGTCCCACTCGACAGCGCCACGGTCCGAGACCGCACCAACTACTAGAAGCGGACGTCACATGCTCAATCCGACCCTGTTCACCAAGGTCGCCGACGACGACCACTGGCAGCAGTACGACCGCCTCGCGACCCGGAGCTACGGCCACCCCGTGGACGACATCACCCTCCTGCGCCCCCACGCGGACATCCGCGTCGCGGTCCGGGACGGTCACGTCGTAGCCGGCGGTCTCGGCCTCCTCCTGCCGCAGTTCTTCGGCGGGGCCCCAGTGCCGTCCGCGCTCCTCGGCGCCGGATGCGTCGCCCCGGAGGAACGCGGAGCTCACCTCTCCATCCGCATGATCTCCGAACGCCTGCGCCCGCTGCGCGACCAGGGAGCCGTGATCTCCACGCTCTGGACCGCATCCAGCGGCTACGCCCGTCGCCTCGGCTGGGAGGCCCCCACCCAGGTGTACTCGTGGACCGTCCCCACCGACGAACTGAAACAACGCTTCACCGAGACCGGATTCGAGATCACCCATGGCACAAACGCGAAGGTCCGCCTGCTCCAGAACGACCTGGCCGCCTGGTGGAACGGGACGTGGCGGCGACCGGAGTGGTGGGTGGACTGGCAGCAGGGCAAGCACCCCGGCCTCGCCACCTATCAGTTCAACCGGCCGGGGCAGGAGCCCACCGGCGTCCTTTCCGTGGCCAACGAGCCTCACCCCATCGAGGGACGTCAGGTCGTCGTGCACGACTTCTGGGCGGTGGACCAGGACACGGCCGCCGCCATGTTCGCCTTCCTCGGCCGGCACAACAGCCGCATTCCCACCGTCGCCTTCCAGCGGACCGGCCTGCCGCCCGCACCACTGCTGCTGCACCGCCTGAACCACCCCGGCTCCCTGACCGCGCGGTCCTGGCACCCGTGGATGCTCCGCATCCTGGATCTGCGTCAAGCGGTGCGACTGCGCGGTTGGCCCGAGGAAGTCAACCTCACCCTCCCGATCGAAATCGTCACCGAGGGTGGCGAGGCCACCGAGGGCTACACGCTCCGGGTCACCGACGGGAAGGGCGATCTGGAACCCACTACCTGCGCGGGACAGATCACACTGACCAGAGGCCAGTTCGCCGTCTGGTACGCCGGCGGCTACCGCAGCACGGCCGCCGCCACCCTGGCCGGAGTAGCCGCGCCTCCGCGCACCGTCGGCCAGCTCCTGGCCGCAACCACCGACCGTGAACCGTGGCTCGCTGACCACTTCTGACCCGTATGCCCCGAGGCGCCAGTACCCTTCACGCCTACGGGCTCCCGCTGCTTGCACGCAATTCGGAGAAACCATCATATGACGCAGCACACCCCCATCCCGCCCGACTTGCGCCAATGGATCGCCGAGAACCTGCCGGACTGGGACACGGACACGGCCGAGGACGTCTCCTGGGACCGCGGAGACTCCCGAGTCTGGCGGGTGCCCACGGCCGAGGCCGAGGTCTTCGTGAAGCTCAGCCCGAGCCCGAAGGACTACGAGCGCGAGGTCGCCGGCTACGCGTACGCGGCGCGTGCCCTCGCCCCGCACGAGGCGCCCCGCCTCCTCGCCGCAGATCCCGGCATGCAGGCGATCATGACCTCGCTCCAGCCGGGCCGCGTCGTACGCGGGCTGTCCCTCGGCAGGGAGGAGGAGCTGCGGGTGCACGAACGGGCGGGAATCCTGCTCAGGCGCTGGCACGACTCCTCCACTCCCGCCTCGAAGCAGGACCGCGACATCATCCGCGCCTCCATGGCCGACCAGGCGAGCGAAGCCGCCGCCTGCCTGGAGACCACCGCCGGACACCTCGATGACAAGCAGCGCGCTCTGATTCAGTGCGTTGCCCACGAGCTGCCGCAGCTCGCCGAGAACCTGCCCGTCGTGTACCGGCACGGCGATTACGCCACCCGCAACTGGCTGTGGGACCCCCACCACGGCTACGGCGTGATCGACTTCGAGATGTCCGCCCACGGCGTCGCCGTCGAAGAGTTCGTATGGCTGTGCGGAGCGGTATGGGCGCCCCGCCCGGACCTCAAGGCCGCATACTTCACCGGCTACGGCCGCGCGTTGTCGGACAGCGAGGAGAGGGCGCTTCGCCTCCTCACCGCGAGGCTCGGCGTCTCCTACCTCGCCACCGGCCTCTCCAAGCAGAACCCGGTGCTCGTCGAACGCGGTCACCTCGTCCTCAGCCGCCTGACGCACGAATAGCAGGGGCCCGATGACGACTGTCCTCATCGTTGTGGCACATCCCGACGACGCCGAGATAGCCATGGGGATGCGCATCTACGAGTACGCGAGGCAAGGAGCACGAGTCTGGGTGCACTGCCTCACCACCGGTGCCCCCGGACCGGACGGCACTGCGGAGCGCAGGGACGAGTGCCTGGCCGCCGGCGCGATCCTGGGTGTGAAGCACTACAGCTTCTCGAACATCCCCGACACCCGGTTCGTCGAGAATCGTGGCGAGATCAACAGCGACCTCTTCAAGCTCTTCGACGAGACCCGCCCGGACGTCGTCTACACGCACTTCCCCGACGACCAGCACCTCGATCACCGCGTCACCGCGCAGGAGGTCACGACGGTCGCCCTGCGCGCGGCCAACAATCTGATCTACTTCCGCTCCCCCTACAGCATCGGGTTCGAGCCCACCAAGATCTTCGTGGGCACCCGGGAACTCCTCAACATCAAAGCAAGGGCTCTGAGGTGCTTCGCCTCGCAGCAACAACTCGACATGGACGTCTTCCGCAAGCTCGCCGAAGTCGTGTACCGGCAGCACGTACACCACCGCGTGGTCGATCGCTTCCCGCCGGGGATGGACTCCGCCGAGCTCTTCCGCACAGCGAGAGATATCGAGTTCGCAGGCCGGACAGAACCGTTTCAACGACGCCTCGCAGTGAAAGGTCCCGCATGAGCTCAACCTGGCTCCCGCCAGAGCAGTACGTCAAGACGATCGCCAACGCGACCTCGTACGCGGGCTTCTACTTCACCGACACCGCGGGCCGCCCCATCCAGCTCCGCTCTGCCCTCAGCGCGGAGACCTGGCAGTGGCCCGGCGGGAACATGGACCCGGGCGAGACCCCGTGGGAGTGCGCGGTACGCGAGTGCAGCGAGGAGACCGGCATCGCCTTCGACGGCGAGAAGAAGCTCCTCACGTTCCACTTCATCAGCCAGGGAGCGAACTGGCCACTCAACAAGTTCGGCGTCATCTTCGACGGCGGCCGGCTCACCGACGAGCAGATCAACGCCATCGTCCTCGACCCGAACGAGCACACCGAGCTGAGGGTGCACACTCTGGAGGAGTGGAAGGGGATCATGTCGCCGTACAGCTTCGCCCGGCTCAAGGCGACAGACGACGCCCGGCGTACCGGGACCATCGCCTACCTGGAGAGCTGACGGCCACGCCCATGCCCCCTCCCGTCAGGAGCAGGGGGCACGGTCACGGCCTACTCCAGCCACCACGGCGCCCACCCGCATTCGGCCTCAGGCAATTCCGGCTCCGTCAGCGTCAACCGCTTCGCGGGGTGGTTGATCACGCTCATGGGCGTCCGCACGCTGAAGGGCGCCGGGCCCGCCCGGTCGGGCCGCTCCTCGTCCTCAGTCGTCTCACGGCCCCGGAGCCGGTCCAGGACGCTCTCCTTCTCCAGCTCGTACGCAGCCTTGCCCCTGCGTGTCGTCCACGCTTCGAAGGGGGCCTCGTCCGCCCAATACACGGGCCTTCCCGTCGTGGGGTCCCGGACCGGCACAGGGGTAATCATCCATGCGGGCGGCTCCAGGCTGTACGGAGCCGTCGGCGACGGCGACGCAGGCTCGGCCAGGATCGCCTCCGCGTACTCCCTCCGCGCCGAGGTCCCGAGCACGGGCACGTACCGCAGCGCCCGCCGCGCCACCGCCGCCTACCCATGGCCGTCGCCCTTCCTCACGATCCGGACGAGTACGGGGTAGTTGACCCTCGCGGACCGTCTCGGACACGCCGATCCGGCGTTTACTCTCCATAAGTACGTTCACCGCGTGACAGGGGCGGGCGCCAAGGTCCGCCAGGCGGTCCGCAGCATGTACGGGAAGGCAGCCTGATGTGCAGACGTGGCCGCTCGTGCAGAATTTGTGCAACATGATCTTGAGTGACGACTGTTCTCGCAGGTCAGACGCCACTCTGCACAGTACCGCGACATCTGACAGGCGAATGCCGCCGCACTCTGTCTGGCCTGCGGGAATGCGGGCCAGGCGAGATGCGGCGGCATCGGTGGGACTTCTCTGGGACCGGGGTCTCATCCGGTGTCGCTTCCGGATGTCATGGGCAGGCGGGGAGCGGGGCCGAGCGGCTCAGTCGGAGCTCTCGTCCGGCCGGCCCTGGGTTCGGCGGAATTCGGCGTTGATGCGCCGCGCCTCCTCGAGCTGGTCCTCCAGGATGATGATGCGGCAAGCGGCCTCGACGGGGGTGCCCTGGTCGACGAGTTCACGCGCACGGGCGGCGATCCGAAGCTGGTAACGGGAGTACCGCCGGTGACCGCCCTCGGAGCGCAGCGGGGTGATCAGCCGAGCCTCTCCGATCGCGCGGAGAAAGCCCGGCGTGGTGCCCAGCATCTCGGCTGCCCGTCCCATCGTGTAGGCGGGGTAGTCCTCGTCGTCGAGCCGGCCACCGAGCGCACCATCCGCTGCCATCTGCACCTCTTCCTCAGAACAACGCGTCGAGGGGCCCTGGTGCCATACGGCACCGGGGCCCCGAAGGAAATTGAACACCATCTGTCGGCCCTAGTGCTGCGCCGACCTTCTGTGTCCGCGGCCTCGCCCCGAAGTGGGGCGGGAACGCGGGGATCGCGGATGTATGACCGGGGACCACCTTCCATTCCGGGGCCTTGCGGTACCCGGGTGGAACCTTCCCGACCCGGGCGATCCTGATGGCGTCTACTCCTCCGTTTCCTGTCACTGAAGTACTGCTCTTGGCGGCGGCCCCTGAAATCCGCGGGCCACCCGGTGCGGCCGTCAGCCCCGTCGCCGCCCTTCAGGCGAATCCCGGCTTCGAAGCTCCACCGCCGCACCGAACCACTGGTATCGCTCCCGGTAGTTCGTCTCTACCGGGCTATTCCTTGACTCCGGCTATGACAGAAACCATAACGACACCACTGGCGAGTGTCTACCTTGGCGAGCATAGATTTTTGGTTGCCCCAGGCAAAGGTAACGTGAGATCAGCAGCGGCAGAAGCCACGAAGCGATGAGGGCCCGACCGGTGCGCCGGTCGGGCCCTCATCGCTGGTCTGGTGCCGGTTCGCCCCGGCCCGTCGGTCAGCCCGACAGGGGACTGCCCAGCGACGCGGAAGCCTTCTGGAACGGAGTGAGGACCTGCGCGGGTGCGGCTTGGGCGAGAGTTCGGCAGGTGAAGCCGAGCTTGCTCATCGCCCGAATGACTTCGCCGGCGCTGAAGTCACGGCGGTCCTGTCGGGTGATGATCGCGCCCACTTGCTTGGCGGGGTACTGGCGGCGGCCGATGATCACGGAGTCACCGGTGACCTCCTCGGGCTTGACGCCCTTCATCGATTCCAGGACGCCGCTCTTGGTCAGGTCGAAGGGGAAGCGAGCGATGACGCAGCGCATGAGACCTCACAGGGGAAGAGAGAGGAGAAGGGGAGGGGAGTCCGCAGGGGTGCGGGGGTTCAGGGGGTGCGGCGTTTCAGAGGGGAGACCGCTTCCGCCGACGACATCGCGAAGCCGCACCCGGTCCGTGCACGCGGAGCTGTCGCGTACGGCGACGAGCTGCGCCAGGGTGACGAGTCCGGTGCACTGGTCGTCCGCGTCGCAGACGAGCAGGTGACCGGCGCGAGCGCCGGCCATGACGGACAGCGCCACCTCTACGGTCATATCGCCCCAGACCTTCGGTCCGGCGGACGCCGGGGCATCGACCACCGTCCCGTTCCCGCAGCCCGTGTTCTCCGGGCGGGGCTGCATCTGAACCAGTGCCAAAATGTGCCTCCTGCAACGATGGGTCGGAGTCCTGATCACGAAGGTTCCGGGCCGCCGCGTCTAGGAAAGGGCGCCACCGAGGGATCGGCGCGCTGTCCGGGAGGAGCCGCTGCGCCGGGGACGGGGGGTGGCCTTGCGCCTGGGACGTTCAGTGGCCGGTGCCGTGATGACGACCGGCGTACCGGAGGGGGCCTGCGCCCCGGTGATGCGGCTCAGTTCGGCCTCGCCTGCCCTGACCCGGGTAGTCCGCGGGTGGATCCCGGCGATCGACAGGAGGCGGACCATGTCGCGGCGCTGGTTGGGCGTGACCAGGGTGACGACACTGCCGGACTCGCCGGCGCGCGCGGTACGGCCGCCGCGGTGCAGGTAGTCCTTGGGGTCGGTCGGCGGGTCGACGTTGACGACGAGGTCGAGGTCGTCGACGTGAATGCCGCGGGCGGCGACGTTCGTGGCGACGAGCACGGTGACATGCCCGGTCTTGAACTGCGCCAGCGTGCGGGTGCGCTGCGGCTGGGATTTGCCGCCGTGCAGCGCGGCGGCCCGTACACCGCTGCTGAGCAGGTCCCTGGTCAGCCGGTCCACCGCGTGCTTGGTGTCCAGGAACATGATCACGCGACCGTCGCGGGCGGCGATGTGCGTCGTGGTGGCGTGCTTGTCAGTGCTGGCGACGTGCAGCACGTGGTGCTCCATCGTCGTGACGGCGGCTGCCGACGGGTCGACGGAGTGTACGACCGGATCGCTCAGGTAGCGGCGGACCAGCAGATCGACGTTGCGGTCGAGGGTGGCGGAGAACAGCATCCGCTGACCGTCCGGGCCGACTTGGTCGAGGAGGGCGGTGACCTGGGGCATGAAGCCCATGTCGGCCATCTGGTCGGCCTCGTCGAGGACGGTGATGGCGACCTGGTCCAGCCTGCATTCGCCGCGCTCGATGAGGTCCTTCAGCCGTCCGGGAGTGGCGACGACGACTTCGGCGCCGCCGCGCAGCGCACCGGCCTGTCGGCCGATCGACATCCCTCCGACGACGGTGGCGAGCCGGAGCTTGACCGCGCGGGCGTACGGGGTGAGGGCGTCGGTGACCTGCTGGGCCAGCTCACGGGTGGGCACGAGGACCAGGGCGAGTGGTCGGCGGGGCTCGGCACGCTGTCCTGCGGTGCCGGCCAGCAGAGCCAGGCCGAAGGCGAGGGTCTTGCCCGATCCGGTGCGCCCGCGGCCGAGTACGTCGCGGCCCGCGAGACTGTTCGGCAGTGTCGCCCCCTGGATGGGGAACGGCACGGTCACGCCCTCGGCGCCCAGTGCCGCGAGCAGTTGCTCGGGCATGTCGAGGTCGGCGAACGCCTCGACGGCCGGCAGGGCGGGGGTCTCGGTGACGGGCAGCGCGAACTCACCTTGCACCACCGGGCGTCGGCGGCCGCGGCCACCCGAGCGGCCCGCCCCACTGGAGCGGCCGGGGGCCGACGGGAGGGAACGGCTGCCCCGGCCTGAGACACCGCCGACACGGGTGCGGGAAAATCGGTCGTTGGCGCGTGTGCGGTTCATATGGAACCTTCCTCGATGCGGCGCGTATCAAGGAATTACCGCAGCAAACGAGCAGCACGGACAATCGCGAGAACGAGCCAGACGGAAACCGAAAACGAAAGCGAACCCGACGGATCAGCGGCAGGTCATCGCGATGGGCGCTCGATGCGGGCACCGAGGCCGGAGCCAGGAGCTGTGGACATCCGCCACCCGATGAGACGGCGCTTCCGGATGACATCGCCACGGTGGTAATACGACCGCGGCGTCGGGCCTGCGCCCGGAACCGATACGAGCCGGGGCCCGCACCCCAAGGTGCGGGCCCCGGCTCGTATCACGCGTCAGCGTCAGGCGGGAACGATGTTCTCGGCCGTCGGGCCCTTCTGGCCCTGCGCGATGTCGAAGTTCACCTTCTGGCCTTCCAGCAGCTCACGGAAGCCCTGGGCGGCGATGTTCGAGTAGTGGGCGAACACATCGGGGCCGCCACCGTCCTGCTCGATGAAGCCGAAACCCTTTTCCGCGTTGAACCACTTCACGACGCCAGATGCCATGTCAAATCTCCTTCGGGGCAGTACCCGGAATCCGCACCGTGCGGGCTCCGTGTCGCCGCAATGATTAGCCCGTCCGGAAAATGACCGGAAATACATAAGTGCTCACAACGACAGAACCAGCCGTCGGGGCACTTGGATTTTGGGAACCAAAACTGCAACTGAGACCAACAGTAGCACGGCGAGATCGGCCGCGTACGGCGAACAATTCCCCGCGGCCTGTTGTGCAAGATACCCTCACGCTGCTTTACAGTAATTTCTCACTTCGCGGCCGCAGATATTCGACGGCGCGCCGCCCCGGGAGCCGACGACGACCGGATCAGCCCTCGTCGGCCGCCCAGAGCGAGCGGACATGGCCCAGGTGGCGGGCCATGCACGCCTCCGCCCCCGCCACGTCGCCCGCGAGCATCAGGTCGAGCAGCTCATGGTGCTCCTGGGCGGAGGCGACCAGCATGCCGCGTTCGTCCAGGGCCGTGAGGCCGTACAGGCGGGAGCGTTTACGCAGGTCGCCGACCGTCTCGACCAGGCGGTCGTTGCCGTGCAGGGCCAGCAGCGAGAGGTGGAAGCGGCGGTCGGCGTCCAGGTAGCCGATGAGGTCGTGACCGCGGGCCGTGGTGACGATCTCCTCGGCGACCGGCCGCAGCGCCTCCAACTGCTCCCGGCTCGCCGATCCGGTGATGGCGCCGACCGTCGGCACCTCGATCAGCGCGCGCAGCTCCGTGTACTGGTCGAGGTCCCGCTCGCTGACCTCGGTCACCCTGAAGCCCTTGTTGCGTACCGGCTCGACCAGGCCCTCGCGGGCCAGGTCGAGCATCGCCTCCCGTACGGGGGTGGCGGAGATACCGAAGTCCGCGGCCAGGGCGGGGGCCGAGTAGACCCAGCCCGGCTGGAGCTCACCGGAGATCAGGGCGGCGCGCAGGGCGTGGGCGACCTGGTCGCGCAGGCGTTCCTGCGCGGTGATGAGGTTGGGCTGTTTCAAATGGCCACCCATGGGCCTACCTCCGGGGCTGCGGTACTGCGCACGGACTTCGCGGGCACCTCAGAGTAGGAAACCGGCGGGGAAGGGATCGTCCGGGTCCAGGAAGTACTGGGCCGTGCCGGTGATCCAGGCGCGTCCGGTGACGTTGGGCACGACGGCCGGGAGGCCGGCGACCGTGGTCTCGCCGACGAGCCGTCCCGTGAAGCGGGTGCCGACGAAGGACTCGTTGACGAAGTCCTGGTGGAGCGGGAGTTCACCGCGCGCGTGGAGCTGCGCCATGCGCGCGGACGTGCCGGTGCCGCACGGCGAGCGGTCGAACCAGCCCGGGTGGATGGCCATCGAGTGCCGGGAGTGCGTGGCGTCCGAGCCGGGAGCGGCCAGGTAGACGTGCTTGAGGCCGCCGATCTCCGGGTTCTCCGGGTGGACCGGCCGGTCGGTGGCGTTGACCGCCTCCATGACGGCGAGGCCGGCCGCCAGCAGGTCGTCCTTGCGGGCGCGGTCGAAGGGCAGGCCCAGCGCGTCCAGCGGTACGAAGGCGTAGAAGTTGCCGCCGTACGCGAGGTCGTAGGTGACCGTGCCGTGGCCCGGGACCTCGACCTTGCGGTCCAGGGCCACGCTGAACGCCGGGACGTTGGTGAGAGTGACCGCCTTCGCCGCGCCGTCCTCCACCCGTACGTCCACCGACACCAGGCCCGCCGGGGTGTCCAGGCGGACGGTGGTGACCGGCTCGGTGACCTCCACCATGCCCGTCTCCACCAGGACGGTG
Source organism: Streptomyces sp. TRM49041 (assembly GCF_008271805.1). Lineage (GTDB taxonomy): Bacteria > Actinomycetota > Actinomycetes > Streptomycetales > Streptomycetaceae > Streptomyces. Next base: position 30,890 of record NZ_VSRY01000100.1, on the reverse strand, counting down.
GCGACGCCGATCGTGCCGTGGCCGCACATGGGCAGCGCGCCGGACACCTCGATGTACAGCACGCCGAAGTCGGCGTCCGGGCGGGTGGGGGGCTGGAGGATGGCGCCGCTCATTGCGGAGTGGCCACGCGGTTCGTACATCAGCAGGGTGCGGATGTGGTCGAGTTCGCCGATGAGGTGGCGGCGGCGTTCGGCCATGGTGGCGCCGGGGACGACGCCGACACCGCCGGTGATCACCCGGGTGGGCATGCCCTCGGTGTGCGAGTCGACGGCGTGGTAGACGTGTCGGGTGCGCATCGGCAAGAACCTCCGGAGGTCGGTCAGTCCAGGCCCTCGGCCAGGGCCTTCTCGGTGGCGGCGCGCACGGCGGCCGCCTGGGCCTCGGTGAGGGGCGAGCGCGGTGGGCGGGTCGGGCCGCCCGGGCGGCCCGCGATGTCCATGGACAGTTTGATGGCCTGGACGAACTCCGTCTTCGAATCCCAGCGCAGCAGTGGGTGAAGCGCCCGGTACAGCGGCAGCGCCAGGTCGAGGTCCTGGGCGACGGCCGCCCGGTAGAGGGCGGCGCAGGCGCCGGGCAGGGCGTTGGGGTAGCCCGCGATCCAGCCGACCGCGCCGGCGAGGGCGAGTTCGACGAGCACGTCGTCGGCGCCGACGAGCAGGTCGAGGTCCGGGGCGAGTTCGGCCAGCTCGTAGGCGCGGCGGACGTCGCCGCTGAACTCCTTGACGGCCACGATGTGCCCGTCCGCGTGCAGCCGGGCCAGCAGCTCGGGCGTCAGGTCGACCTTGGTGTCGTACGGGTTGTTGTACGCGACGACCGGGACGCCGGCCTTGGCGACCTCGGCGTAGTGGGCGCGTACGGTCGGCTCGTCGGCGCGGTACGCGTTGGGCGGCAGCAGCAGGACGGAACCGCAGCCCGCCTCGCCGGCCTGCTCGGCCCAGCGGCGGGACTCGGCGCTGCCGTACGCCGCTACACCCGGCATGACGCGCGCACCGTCGCCCGCCGCATCGACGGCGACGCGTACGACGCGGGCGCGCTCGTCGTCGGTGAGTGTCTGGTACTCGCCCAGGGAGCCGTTGGGCACGACGCCGTCGCAGCCGTCGGCGATGAGCCGGGCGACGTGCTCGGCGTAGGCGTCGTAGTCGACGGACAGATCGTCGCGAAGGGGCAGCGCGGTGGCGACCATGATGCCGTGCCAGGGACGGGGTCGGGTGTCTGCGGCGGTCATGCGGTGTCTCCTCGGGTGGGTGCGGGGCGGACGGGTGGGTGCGGGGCGGGGGGTGCGTCGGAGGGGGGTGCGTCGGAGGCGGGCGGGGCAGGCGCGGGCGGGTCCGGCGCCGGTGGATCGGCTGCCGGTGGATCGGCTGCCGGTGGATCGGCTGCCGGTGGATCGGCTGCCGGTGGATCGGCTGCCGGTGGATCGGCTGCCGGTGGATCGGCTGCCGGTGGGTCGGGTGCCGGTGGGGGCGGGGCGGGCAGGTCGGTCAGATGGGTCAGGGGTACGGGGCAGGAGAGGGGGCGGCGGTCCGGGGCGGGGGTGGCGCCGGCGAGGCGGGCCACGGCCTGGCCGCAGACACGGCCCTGGCACCAGCCCATTCCGGCGCGGGTGAGCAGCTTGACGGTGCGGGCGTCGTGGGCGCCCAGTTCGGAGACTGCCTCCCGGATCCGGTCGGCGGTGACCTCCTCACAGCGGCACACCTCGGTGGCGTCGTCCAGCCAGTCGGCCCAGCCGGGCCCGGGCCGGTGCGCGGCTGCCATCGCGTCGGCGAACGCCCGTAGCCGGGCGCGGCGGCGGTCGAGGGCGGCGGTGCGGCGCGGGTCGCGGGGGGTGCCGTGCAGTGCGTGGGCGATGGCCTGGGCGGCGATCTCGCCCTCCGTGAGCGCGAGTTCGGCGCCGCCGACGCCACCGGCCTCCCCCGCGGCCCAGACACCGGGCACGGAGGTGGCCTGGTCGGTGTCGAGGGCGAGGGCGGGTGTGTCGTCCGGGGTGCTGCGGGTGGCGCAGCCGAGGGCGGTGGCGAGTTCCAGCTGGGGGACCAGGCCGTGGCCGACCGCGAGCGCGTCGCACGGGATACGGCGCGCGGTGCCCGGGACCGGCCGCCAGTCGCGGTCGACGCGCTGGACGGTGACCGCTTCGACGCGGGTCGTGCCGTGGGCGGCGGTGACGGCGTGCCGGGTGAGCAGGCGGGTGTGGTGGCGGAGGAGGGCGCCGCCGTGGAGCGCGCCTTCGGTGAGTTTGGCGGGGTTGCGGAGGAGGACGGGGAGTTCGCGGGCGTATGCCGTGTAGTCGGCGGCCTCCACGACGGCGGGTACGCGCGCCCCGGCGGCGGCGAGCGATCCGGCGACGGCGAGCAGCAGGGGGCCGCTGCCCGCGACGAGGACGCGCCGGCCCGGCAGGACGAGGCCCGACTTGAGCATGGCCTGCGCGCCGCCCGCCCCGACGACGCCGGGGAGTGTCCAGCCGGGGAAGGGGAGCTGGCGTTCGTACGCGCCGGTGGCGAGGAGGACGGTGCGGGCGTGGACGGTGGCGGCGGTCTCGTCGGGGCCGGCCACGGCGTGCAGCCGCCAGTGGCCGGTCTCCTGTACGACCGTCCAGACATGGTGGGCGGGCAGGTATGTGACACGGCCGGTGGCGCGGTGGGCGTCCAGGCGGCGGGCCCGGGTGGCGAAGTGGCGCCAGCCGTGGTGCAGGGCCTGCGGGCGGGCCGCGCGCAGGCCCGGTGCCGGATGGCGGTAGAACTGCCCGCCCGGGCGTTCCCCGGCGTCCAGCAGGGTGACGCTCAGCCCGAGGTCGGCGGCCGTGACGGCGGCGGCGAGCCCGGCGGGGCCCGCGCCGACGACGGCTACGTCAGCGGGTTCCGTCATGGCCGGTGCCCTCCTGGGTGGTGACGCTGTCGCCGGGGCGTACGGGGATGAGGCAGGCGCGTCGGTTCGGGCGGCCGTTGACCGTGGCGAGGCAGTCGTAGCAGGTGCCGATGCCGCAGAACGCGCCTCGTGGTGCGCCGCCGTCGCGGGTCGTGCGCCAGGACATGACCCCGGCGGCCCAGAGGGCGGCGGCGAGGGTCTGGCCGGGGTGCGCGGGGAGGGGGCGGCCGTCGAAGGTGAAGGTGTACGGGGCGGTGGGCTCGGCTCGTACGAGGCCGAGCGGAGTGTCGCGTGGCGCGCGGCTCATGCGGGGCTCCTCGTGGGGGCGGCGACGGAACGCGGGGCGGTGGCGAACTGGACGGGGAGCGCCGCGCCGGTCTCATGTGCCCATGCTGGAAGGCACGGCCACACCGAACCGGCGACGGCGCGGCCCGGAAGGCGGCGCGAGGGCCCGACTCGCAACGAGCCGGAAGGAGCACCGCCGGCGCCGCCGGCACCGCCGGCACCACCGCGCGGCGGATCGGCGAGGGCAGCGCCCACGGCGGATGGCGGGTCGGCGGTGCCGCGGGCCGCCACGGGGGCGGCGGACCGTGCCCGCCGGGCGTCGTCCTGTGGCGGGGGTACGGGGAGCGACGGGCGGCCACGGTGGCCGCGGAGGTTCATGCGGCGTCCCCCTGGGGGAAGCGGTCCGGGCGGAACGCGGTCAGGGGCAGGGAGGGACGCTCGCCGCGCAGGGCGGCGGTGACGAGGACGGCCGTCGCGGGGGCCAGGCCGATGCCCGCGCCCTCGTGGCCGCAGGCGTGGTGGAGGCCGGGGACCCGGGGGTCGGGGCCGATGGCCGGAAGGTGGTCGGGGAGGTACGGGCGGAAGCCGCAGTAGGTGCGGATGGCGTGGGCGTCCGCCAGGACGGGGAACAGGGCCGTGGCCTGGCTCGCCAGGCGGCGGAGTGCCTCCGTCGACAACGTGCGGTCGAAGCCGACCCGTTCGCGCGTCGAACCGATGAGGACCGGGCCCGCCGGGGTGCCTTCGACGACGGCCGAGGACTGGAGGTCCGCCGCGCCGCTCGCCACGTCCGCGATGTAGTCCGCGGCGTAGACCTTGTGGCGGATGAGCCCCGGCGGGAGCGGTTCCGTGACCAGGACGAAGCCTCGGCGGGGCAGTACCGGCAGGTGGGTGCCGGCCAGCGCCGCGAGGCCGGCCGCCCATGTGCCCGTGGCGTTGACGACGGCCGGGGCGTGGAGGTCGCCTTTCGGGGTGCGTACGCCGCGTACGGCGCCCGCGGAGTCGGTCAGGACGGCGGTTACCTCCTCGCCGAGCCGTACCACCGCGCCCGTGCGGCGCGCGGCGCGCAGCAGTGCGGCGGCGGCGCGGGCGGGCTGGACCTGGGCGTCCTGCGGGTAGTGGACGCCGCCCGCGAGGCCGGGGGCGAGGTGCGGCTCCAGGTCGTGGAGTCCGGTGGCGGGGATCTCGTACGCCTCGACGCCCGCCCTTCGCTGGCCCTCGGTGAAGCCGCGGAGTGCGGTGAGGGCGGTCTCGTCGGGTGCGATGACGAGACCGCCCTTGAGCTCGTACTCGATGGCGTCCTCCGGTGGGAGGGCCTCGGCGAGTTCGCGCCACAGCCCCGTGGACAGCAGTGCGAGGTCGAGCTCGGGCCCCGCCTCCTTGTCGGAGACGAGGAGATTGCCTTCGCCGGCTCCCGTGGTGCCGCCGGCGACCGGGCCGCGGTCGACGACGGCGACGGAGAGGCCGGAGCGGGCCGCGTAGTACGCGCACGCCGCTCCGACGACTCCGGCGCCGACGATCACGGCGTCGGCGGTGAGGTGTGAGGACGGTCCTGAGTGTCTCGTGGGCACGTCAGTAATATTTCACATACTACTGACGCCTCACAAGACCCCGGAATCCGCGACTCACCTGCGCAGCGGGCCCTCACATGTGTAGTCGGACGTCCCGCCGGTCCGGTCGGCCCAGATCGCCACCTCGCCGAACACGCAGTTCATGTCGGCCAGGTTGGGCGACGCGGGTGCCGCCCGGTCGAGGAGGAAGTAGTCGACGGTCTCGGACATGTCCTTGAACACCTGGTCGGCGCTGCCCGCGTCGCCGAGGCGGGCGGTGACGCGGCCGGTGCAGACGAAGCGGGGCATCCCGGGGTCGCCGTTGCCCGCACAGCTCGGGGTGGCGGACGTCGCGGCGGCGAAGGCGGCACGTACGGCGTCGGCCGTGGTCTCGCGCAGCCCGTCGTTCGGGGTGTACGAGGTGTCGGGGACGAACAGGTCGGCGACGCGCTCGATCTGCCGGTCGAGGAAGGTGTCGTAGCCGCTCTGGATCGCCGCGTCACGGCTCAGCCGGTCACGCCACGCGTCGAACGCGGCCGGGTCGTCGGCGCGCAGGTGCCGGTACATCTCCTTCAGGAGGGCGGGGCGCTCGGTCCACAGGTACTCGAAGAACGTGCCGGCGTAGCTGTAGAAGCGGAAGCCGTCACCGGCGTACGTGGCGTGCAGGATCTGGTCGACGGTCATGCGCGGGCCGCCGCCGGCCGTGTCCCGGATGACGCTCTCGACGAGGGACTTGCGGACGGCGATGCCGTCGTCGCGGGTGGCGCCGTCGAAGAACTCGGCGGTGCCCTCGTCCATGGCCGTGGTCCGGTCGTCCTGGTACCAGGGGCCCTCGCCGAAGTAGCCCGGCACGGCCCACCGGCCGTTCAGGTAGTGGACGTACTCGTGGCGGAACAGCTCTTCCAGCGTCAGCCGCGAGTCCTGCGGGACGCGCCGCTGGTACGTGTAGAAGGTCGCGCCGCGCTCGATGTAGATGCCGCCGTTGTCGGTGCCCATGCCGGTGAGGAGGGGGTGGTAGTTCTCGTAGTCGGCGCGGGAGGCGTACAGCACGATGTTGAGGGTGCTGTTGGTGTCGCCGGTGAGCGGCGTCTCGGTGCCGACGACGCGGTGGAACTGGGCCTTGACCTGCTTGCTCGCGTAGTACAGCTGGTCGACGGTGGCGCGGTCGAGGCCGGTGCGGACCTTGATGGTGCCGTTGTCGTACGTGTACGTGTGCGGGAACAGCAGCCGCTCGATGTCGTCCTTGCAGACGCCGTACGGCTTGCACGCCTCGTAGTGGTTGAGCCAGGAGGCGAGCTTCGCCCACGGGGCGCTGCCCCGGCCCCAGGCGGCCGTCACCGGGTCGAGGAGGGCGCCGATGTCGGTGACGATCCGGTTCCGGAGGGAGCCGATCTCGCCGAAGCGGGCGTACTCGGAGAGCGCGTCACGCACGGTCCACTCGTTGGGCGAGCCCTTGAGGTGGGTACGGTCCGCGAACGCGCGGAAGGCGGCACGGTACGCGTCGTTGCGGGCGACGAGGGTACGGAAGGCCCGGTCGTCGTTGCCGGAGTAGAGGCCGAGGTAGTTGACGGAGAGCGCGGCCAGGACGGCGCCGCCCCAGGAGGAGTCGCCGTACGTCTCGGGGTGGTACCGGTCCATGGTGGCCAGGACCTTGCGGATCAGGTCGAGCTGGGAGTGGCGCAGGCCCGGGGCGCTGCCGGTGTAGAGGGCCTCGCGGAGGGTCTCGGCGTTGGTCCGGGTCACGTCGAAGGTGCGGCGCGCGGTCCCGAAGTAGTAGATGGCGCGCCGCATGGTCTCGGCGGTCGGGGCGTCGGTGACGTCGATCTCGTCGCGTGAGTGGTCGTGGTACACGACGGCGTGGAGGTAGGTGAACATCTCCAGCAGGTGGCTGGAGTTGCGGCCGTCGTGCTGCCCGGCCAGGCCGGTTATCCGCCGGGAGACGGCCTGCACATGGGCGTCGGACATGACGGGCGCGAGGCGCGCGTCCCAGGTCCAGATGAGGCCGCGGAGGCAGCCGTCCGCGGTGACGGCGGGGTCGGCGAGGAAGTCGGCGAACGGCTCCGGGGCGAGGCGGGTGACGCTGTCGAGGGTGCAGGAGGTGGCCGCGGTGCCGGTGCGCGGGGCTGCCGGGACGGCGCCGCCGTCGGTCGTGGTGCGGCCGGGGGCGCTGTCGTCGGTCGGCTGCCGGCCGGGGGTGCGGCCCCCCGCCGGGTGGTCGCCGGGGGCGTCGGCCGCGGGAGTCACGGGGGCGGGGGCCTTGCCGAGGTGGAGCACCTCGTCGTGCGGGTCGCGGCCCTCGGGACCCTGCGGGCTCTGGGCCGCCGCGACGGGAGCGGGGGGAGCGGGGGAAGTCCCGCCCTCGTACGCCTGGGCGGTGGGTACGGCCGGTCCGCCGGCCGTGCCGAGCAGCGCCGCGGTGACAGCGGCGGCGAGGAGGGCGGTTCGCAGGGGTCTGCGCCCGGAGGGGGCGGACAGACGTGGTTTCGGGAACACCTTTGCGGCTCCTGTGGGTGTGTGGGAGGTGATGGGGGGTGCGTCCGCGCCCCCTCTTCAGGCGCGAACGTCCTTGCCGCAGCGGCGGGTTGCCCATGTGCTTGAGGCGTGCATGCCACTGCAATGTGAGCTGTAACATAGTAATGTGAAATTGCACTGACAACCCCTCTGCTGTCCTCTGTTCCCGCGAATCCTCGGGAGGCCCGATGTCCGACCGTCACCACCGCCCCCGGACCGGCAGTCACGACCTGTCCGTCTCCACCGAGTTGGCCCGTTTCATGAGCGAGGACTGGGCGCCGTCACCCCTGCCGCTCGACGCGCGCGTGACCGCCCGGGCCGTCACCCCGGCCCGCCGCGCGCGGCTGTCGGCCCGCTTCCCCGGCGAGCGACTCGTCATCCCGGCCGGGGAGTTGCGGGTCCGCTCCAACGACTGCGACCACCGCTTCCGCCCGTACAGCGCCTACGCGTGGCTGACCGGCCTGACCGGCGAGGACCAGCCGGGCCACCTCCTGGTGATGGAACCGTCCGGCACGCACGACCACGAGGCGGTGCTGTACGTACGGCCCCGCTCTCCCCGCACGGGAGACTCCGGTCGGTCCGGCGACGCCTTCTACCGGGACCGCCGCTACGGCGAGTTCTGGGTGGGCCGCCGCCCCGACCTCGCCGAGGCCGAGCGCCTCACGGGCATCCGCTGCGCCGACCTCGACGACCTCGGGGGCTCCCCGCCGCCCGGCCGGGAGCCGTCCACGGACCCCGAGCTGGCGGCGGCGCTCTCCGAACTGCGCCTGGTCAAGGACTCCTGGGAGGTGGAACAGCTCCAACTGGCCGTCGACCACACGACGGCCGGCTTCGAGGACGTCGTACGGGCACTCCCCCGCGCCCTCGCCCACCCGCGCGGCGAGCGCTGGATCGAGGGCGTCTTCGCGCTGCGCGCCCGCGCCGAGGGCAACGGCACCGGCTACGAGACGATCGCCGCGTCCGGCGCGCACGCGTGCGTACTGCACTGGACCCGCAACAACGGCGCCCTGGACCCCTCCCACCTGCTCCTCCTCGACGCCGGCGTGGAGACGGACACCCTCTACACCGCCGACATCACCCGTACACTCCCGCTGTCGGGCCGCTTCACCCCCGTCCAGCGCCGGGTGTACGAACTGGTCCTCGCCGCCCAGGAGGCGGGCATCGCCGCCCTGCGCCCCGGCGCCCGGTTCCGCGACTTCCACCGCGCCGCCATGCGGGTCATCGCCGAGGGCCTCGCCGAGTGGGGCGTCCTCAAGGATGCGGAGGGCGACCTGCACCGCCGCTACACCCTCTGCAACAGCGGTCACATGCTGGGCCTCGACGTCCACGACTGCGCCCAGGCCCGTGCGGACACCTATCTGGACGGCGTCCTGGAGGAGGGCCAGGTGCTCACCGTGGAACCGGGCCTGTACCTCCAGCCCGACGACCTCACCCTCCCGCCCGAACTCCGCGGCATCGGCGTCCGCATCGAGGACGACCTCGTCGTCACCGCCGCCGGCGCCCACCTGATGTCCTCGGCGCTGCCGCGCACGCCGGACGCCGTCGAGGAGTGGATGGGCAGCCTGCTGGACGCGTGACGACGGCCCGAGATCGCGGACTCGGCGGACAAGGTCCCCACCTGCCGCTACAGTCGTGGCGAGCTGTTGGGACGGCGGTGGGGCGGCAGGTGGGGCGGCGATTCTTCATAGCGCTGGGCAGCGGTCGTTACGCGCACCTGCCCGACGAAGAGCAACTCCACCATGTGCCCGGCGACGTAAGGGCGATGACGGAGCTGTTCACCGCCTTCGGCTACCAGGCGGTGCTGCCGGGCCTCGGCGAGTACGACGGCGCGGAACAGATCCGGCAGAAGCTGCGCCACTGGTCGGCGGACGCCGGGCTCACCGCCGACGACGTGGTCGTCCTGTACTTCGCCGGTCACGGCCTCGTCCAGGAACGTGACCGGCACTACCTCCTGTGCTGGGACACCCAGGAGGAGGACCCCGCCACCACGGCCCTGGCCACCGAAGACCTGGTACGCATCCTGTGCCGGGGGGAGTTACGGCACCTCCTGCTCGTCCTCGACACCTGCGCGGGCGGCGCCGGCGGCGCGGAGGCGGCCGCCGTCGCCCTGCAGTCGCTCGCGTACCGGCACGCCGGTTCCGGCCCGTCGGGCGGACTGTGGTTCCTGGCGTCCGCCCGGCGCAAGGACGTCGCCGAGGACGGGGCGTTCGTGACGGCGCTCCGCACGGCGGTGGAGGTGACCACCGGCCGTACCGGGCAGCGGCAGCAGTACCTCGACCTGACCGAGCTGGTGAAGGCGGTCAACGAACTCTTCGAGGCCGGGGCGAGGGAGCAGCGCGCCGAACTCGCCAGCGGTCTGGTCACCGGTCTGGCCCCGTTTCTGCCGAACTCCGGCTACCGCGAGGAACTCCCGCCGCTCGGCACGGACCTGGAGGTCCAGCGGCGAGTGGCCGCACGTGACCTCACTGAGCACTTCGGGCCCCGGTCGCGCGGGGTGGAGTTCGAGTCCGAACAGGGCCTGTACTTCAGCGGCCGCGTGCGGGTACTCACCGAACTCGTCGAGTGGCTGACGGCGGACGAGGGCGACGGCCGCGGCCGGGTCGTCACGGGCAGCCCCGGATGCGGCAAGTCGGCGGTCCTGGGACGGATCGTGGCCCTGTCCGACGGGATGTACCGCGAGCGCTTCGACCTGGCCGGGGTCGACCCGGCGACCGTGGTGCCCGAGGGATGCGTGACCGCGGCCGTGCACGCCCGGCACAAGCGGCTGGAAGAGATCGTCGAACGCGTCGCCACCGCCCTGGGCACGGAGGTGGACGGCACGGCGGCTCTCCTCCAGGAGCTGACGCGGCGCGGCCGCCAGGGACCGCCGGTCGTCATCGTCGTGGACGCGGTGGACGAGGCGGGCTCCGACACCGCCGCCGACGCGGGCGGCCACGGCGAACCGCGACGCATCACCCGCGAGTTGCTCCGCCCCATGTCGGAGATCCACGGCGTACGGCTCCTCATCGGCACCCGGCACGAACTGGTCGCCCCGCTCGGCCCCACCTTCACCTGCCTGGACCTGGACCAGCCCCGCTACCGCGCGGGACAGGACGACGTCACCGGGTACGTCACCCGGGTCCTGCTCGCCACCGAGGAACCGGAGGTCCCGACCCCCTACCGCGGCCGCCCCGAGCTCGCGGAGACCGTCGCCCGCGCCGTGGCCACCAGGGCGGCCGGCGTCTACCTCTACGCCCGCACCACCGCCCGTACGCTCCGCTCCGACCGGGCCCCCGTGGACATCTGCCGTCCCGGCTGGGAGGAGGAACTGCCCAGCGAGGTCGGGGAGGCGTTCGACGACTACCTCGCCCGGTTCGGGCCGGACGAGCCACGTGTACGGCGCATGCTGCTCGCCCTCGCGTTCTCCGAGGGCAAGGGCCTCCCCCGCGGGCGGATCTGGACCCGGCTCAGCTCGGTGTTGTCGGGCACCGACTGCACCGAGGAGGACGTGTCCTGGGCGCTGGACGTCGCGGAGGCGTACATCGCCGAGGTCATCGACGACGACCGCCGCTCGGTCTACCGCCTCTACCACAAGGCGCTGGCGGAGCATCTGCGCAGAACGGCGGACCGGCCGTCCGTGGAGATCCAGAAGTCCGTGGTCGACGCCCTGGTGTCCGTCGTTCCCGCGCCGGACGGCAGACGCGACTGGTTCGCGGCGCCGCCGTACGTACGCCAGCACCTCGCCACGCACGCGGGCGCGGCGGACATGCTCGCCGGGTTCGTACTGGATCCGGGCTTCCTGCTGGCCTGCGAACCGCTCGGGCTGCTGAGCGCGTTCGCGTCGGTCGACGGGGACGCGCCGCGGCGGGTGCGCACGGCGTACGAGCAGGTGGCGCACCGGCTCACACCCGACCGCCCGCTCGGGAGCAGGGCCGCCGACCTCCAGCTCTCGGCACGCCGCTGCGAGGCCGGCGGACTCGCGGACCGCATCGAGCGGCTGGGGGTGACGCTGCCGTGGACCGCCCGGTGGGCGTGGTGGTCCGCCAGCGGCGCCCACCGGCTGCTCAGCGGCCACACCAAGGCGGTCCGCTGTGTCGCCATCGGGGATCTGGACGGACGGCCCATCGCGGTGACCGGCGGAGCGGACGGCTCCGCACGCGTCTGGGACCTGACGACGCAGCGGCAGATCGGTGAACCCCTGGCCGTGGGCATCTCCGTGACCGCGGTCGCGATCGGCGAACTGGGCGACTACACCGTCGCGCTCACCGGCGGGGAGGACGGCACGGTACGGGTCTGGGACCTGTCGGCGGGCCAGCAGTACGGCCCGCCGCTGACCGGCCACACGAACAGCGTCGAGGCCATCGAGGTGGGCGCGATCGACGGCCGCCCGGTCGTCCTGACCGCCAGCCAGGACGGTACGGCACGGCTGTGGGACCTGGTCGGCAGACGTCAGCTCGGCTGCGACCTGGCCGTGCACCGGCGCACCGTGCGGGACGCGGCCCTCGGTGAGCTCGACGGGCGGCCGGTGGCCGTGACGGGCGGCGAGGACAAGGCCGTGTATGTCTGGGACCTGAGCGAGGTGCTGGACGGCGGGGACGCCCGGATCGACGGCAGCCCGCTGGTGGGCCCGTCGGGGTCCGTGTCGGCGGTGTGTCTGGGGAAGGTCGAGGACCGCACGGTCGCGCTCGTCGGCGACGAGTCGGGCATGCTCGGGCTGTGGGACCTGGCGGAGCGCCGGCAGCTCGGCGAATCCGTCAGCGCCCACCGGCACTTCCTCCGCAGCGGCGTCGCCTCGGCCGCGATCGGCGAGTTCAACGGGCGGACCGTCGCGCTGACGGCCGGCGTGTACGAGGCGCGGCTGTGGGATCTGCGTACGCTCCGGCAGCTGGGCCATCCGCTGCGCGGCCATGTGGATGACTTCACTGCCGCCGCGCTGACCGACCGGGGTGACGCGTCGCTCGCGGTGACCGTGAGCGACGACCGGACCGCCCGTATCTGGGATCTGTCGGCCGACCAGCCCGCGACCGGCCACACGGGCCGGGTGTATGCCGTGGACCGGTGCGAGGTGGAGGGCCGTCCCCTGGCCGTCACCGGAGGCGAGGACGGTACGGCACGGCTGTGGGACCTCTGCACCCGCGGCCAGTTCGGCTCGCCCCTGGAGGGGCACCGGGGCCACGTCCTGGCGGCGGCCGTCGAGGTCGTCGGCGGGCGCCCCGTCGTCGCGACCGGCGGTGACGACACCACCGTCCGGATCTGGGACGTCGCCCGCTCGGCGCCGGTCGGGGCGCCGCTGACCGGGCACACCAACGCGGTGCGCTGCCTGGCACTGGACTCGCTGGGCGGCGACCGGTCGTGGTCAGCGGGGGTGAGGACGGCACCGTCCGGATCTGGCGCGTCGCGTCGGGGGAACCGGTGGCGCCCCCGCTGTCGGGTCATGTCGGCGGTGTCCGCCACCTGGCGCTCCGCACCACGGCCCGGGGTCTGGAGATCGCCATCGCCACGTCGCTGGACCACGCGTATGTGTGGTCAGTGTCCGGGGCGGGTGCGGACCTGGCCGCGGCGACGCAGGTGGGGCACTTCGACGTCGAGGACCTGACGCCCGCCACCCGGGCGGTGGGCGTGGCGTTCCACGGGGGCAGGCCGGTCGTGCTGACCAGCCGGGAGGGCAACGGCGTGTATGTGCACGACATCGTCACGCACACGGCGGTCGGCGACGTCCTCCTCGGCCACACCGGCTTCGTGCTGAACGCCGCTCTGGTCCGTACGCGGGGAACCACCCTGGTGACGTCCATCGGCGCCGACAACTCGGCCCACGTGTGGGACCTGGAGAGCGGCGAGTCGCTGGGCGACCCGCTGACCGGCCTGGCGTACAACGGGACGCTGCCCTACTGTCCGGCGCCCGCCGTGGGGCGCGTGGACGGGCGTCTCGTGGCCGTGAGCGCGTTCTCCCGTGAGGTCAGGGTCTGGGATCTCACCACCATGAGCCCGCTCGGGGAGCCGCTCTGCGGCGGCGGCAACAGCCTCGTGTCCGCGGAGATCATCACGGCCGGGGCCGATGCGCCGGTCGTCGTCACGGGCGACCTCGACGGGACCGTGCGCTTCCACGATCTGGCAGACGGGCGCCAGATACGCCCGCACATCACCGCGTCCCGTCTCTTCGTGGACGTGGCCGCCGCGCGTGTGGGCGGCCGCATCCACCTGGTGCGGAGCGACTGGCAGGAGACCGACATCTGGAGTCTGGGGACCCGGCCCCGCCTGCTGGGCCGCGCCGGAACGTCCCGGCGGGCCTGTCTGGGCGCTGTCGACGGCCGGGCGTTCGCGGTCTCGTCCGCCAGGGACCACACCCTGCACGCCTGGGAGTTGTCCACCCAGGCACCGCTGGGTCCGCCCATGACCGGCCACACGTCGGACGTGATGGCGCTGAGGGCCGGCGACGCCGACGGTGTGCCGCTCGTCGCCAGCGCTTCGATGGACGGGACGGTCCGTCTGTGGGACGTGCGGACGGGCCACCCCGTGGGGAAGCCGCTCGACGGCCACGGCATGGGCGCGCTCTGTGTGGACTTCGCCCGGCTCGACGACATGCCCGTCGTGGTGTCCGGCGCGGGCGACGGACGGCTCCGGTTCTGGCGTCTGTACGACCGGTCGCCCATGGACGGCGTCGAGTTGGAGCGTTTTCCCTCCCCCGTACGGGCGGTACGCGTGGCCGACATCGACGGCGAACCGGTGCTGGTGGCCGCCGACAGCTTCGGCCTGATGCGCGTGTGGGACATGAGGTCCCCCGCGTGGACGGCCGAGCTCGACGTGGGCAGCGGCATCACCGGCCTCTCGATCGGCGGCGGGCAGGTCTGTGTGGCCACGCAGATGGGAGCCGTGGCGCTCGGCGTCAACGGCGTCGCGAGGCCCGTCGAACCGCGGTCGGAGAGGGAGGGTGATGTGCCGTGAGCCGTGTCGTGCTGGTGCATGGGATCGGGCAGCAGTTCAAGGGGGCGAAGACCCTGCTCGCCGACTGGCTGCCGGGCCTGTGCGACGGGGTCGGCCTGTACGGCGGCCGGCTGGAGTCCGGCGAGGTGTCCATGGCGTTCTACGGCGACCTGTTCCGCCCTCCGGGCCACCGCGGGCTCGGTGTTCCCGAGCTCGACGCCACGGATGTCGAGGAAGGCCTCGAACGGGATCTCCTGATGGGCTGGTGGGAGTCCGCCGCCGTGCAGGAGGACCACGTCGCCGGGCCCGACGCGGTGACGCGGCTGCGCACACCGCACGTCGTCCAGCGGGCCCTCAACGCCCTGAGCCACTCCGCCTTCTTCGCCGGGATGAGCGAACGGGTCATGATCTCCAGCGCCCGGCAGGTCAGGCGGTACTTCACCGAGCCCGGACTGCGGGCCCGGATCCAGGAACGCCTGGTGAAGGCCGTGACGGAGGAGACACGGGTGATCGTCGCCCACTCGCTGGGGTCCGTCGTGGCCTACGAGACGCTGTGCGCCCGCCCCTCCTGGCCGGACCTACGACTGGTCACGCTCGGCTCTCCGCTGGCCGTACCCCGGCTGATCCTCGACCGGCTCGTGCCCGAGCCGACGGGGGGATTCGGGCGGTGGCCCGCCCCGGTGACGCACTGGACCAACATCGCCGACCGGGGTGACGCCGTCGCCCTGGTCAAGGAGCTGGCCCCGGTGTTCGGCCGGCGGGTGGCCGATGTGCTGGTGCACAACGGGGCCAGGGCGCACGACGTACGGCCCTATCTCACGGCCGCGGAGACGGGGCGGGCCGTGGCGGCGGCCCTACGGTAGGACGGCGAAGCCGTCGAGTTCGACCAGGGCCTGGTCGTCCCAGAGGCGGGTGGTGCCGATCAGGGCCATCGCCGGGTAATCGCGGCCGGCCAGGCGGCGCCAGATGCGGCCCAGTTCGGGGGCGTGGGTGCGGTAGTCGGCCACGTCGGTGGCGTAGACGGTGACGCGGGCCAGGGCGGCGGGGGTGCCGCCGGCGGCTTCGAGGGCGGTGAGGAGATTGGTCAGGGCCCGTTCGAACTGGGCCGGGAGGGTGTCCCCCAGCACCTTGCCGTCGCCGTCCAGGGCCGTCTGGCCCGCGAGGAAGACGAGACGGGTGCCGGTGGCGGTGACCGCGTGGGAGAAGCCCGTGGGCGGGGACAGCTCGGGCGGGTTGACGCGGTGCAGGGTCATGGCGTGGGCTCCTCCTGCCGGGTGGCGTACAGCTCCTTTGCGATGATCGCGCGTTGGACCTCGGTCGCGCCCTCGTAGAGGCGGGGGGCGCGGACCTCCCGGTAGAGGTGTTCCAGCAGGTGGCCCCGGTGCAGGGCGCGGGCGCCGTGGAGCTGGACGGCCGCGTCGACCACGTACTGGGCGGTCTCGGTGGCCAGGAGTTTCGCCATCGCCGCGCGGGTGCGGACATCGGGGGCGCCCGCGTCGTGGGCCGCTGCCGCCGCGTACACCAGGAGGCGGGCCGCCTCCGTACGCGTGGCCATCTCCGCGACCTGGTGGGAGACCGTCTGGAGGTCTTTCAGGACGCCGCCGAAGGCCGCGCGTGCGGCCGTGTGGGCGAGGGTGGCGTCCAGGGCGGCCTGGGCCATGCCGACGGCGAACGCGCCGACACTGGGACGGAAGAGGTTCAGGGTGTGCATGGCCACCCGGAAGCCTCCGTGCACTTCGCCCAGCACGTCGTCCCTCGTGACCGGTACCCCGTCGAAGGTCAGTGCTCCGATCGGGTGCGGCGAGAGCATCTCCAGCGCCTCGCCCGTCAGTCCCGGGCGGTCGGCGGGCACCAGGAACGCGGTGACTCCGCGGGCGCCGGCGCCCTCCTTCGTACGGGCGAAGACCGTGTAGAAGTCGGCCTCCGGGGCGTTCGAGATCCAGCGCTTCTCGCCCGTCAGATGCCAGGTGCCGTCGCCGCCGGGCGCCGCGGTCAGCGACAGTGCCGCCGCGTCCGAGCCCGCGTCCGGCTCGCTCAGTGCGAAGGCCGCGACCGTACGGCCCGCCGTCACCCCGGGCAGGACACGGGCCCGTTGGTCCGGTGTGCCGAAGGCGGCTGCCGGGTGGGCGCCCAGGCCCTGGAGGGCGAGTGCGGTCTCCGCCTCCGTGCAGGTGTGGGCGAGGGACTCGCGCATCAGGCACAGGTCCAGCGCACCCGAGTCGAACATCCGGGCGGTGAGGCCCAGTTCGCCGAGCGCGGCGACCAGCGGGCGGTTCACGCGGCCCGGCTCCGCCTTCTCCGCCAGGGGGCGCAGGCGTTCGGCGGCCAGTTCGCGCAGCTCCGCACACCAGGCGGTCTGTGACGGTTCGAGGGAGAATACCGGCATTGGGCCCCCATCTATCGCGGACCGTTGACTGTCGTCACCTTCACGATACGCTCGTGGAGCGAGCCCACCACTGACAAGGGGGCGCACCCATGGATCTGACGCCTTCGGCGCACCTGGACACCTTCCCCCGCGACCATCTGCCGCCCCGTGAGCAGTGGCCGGACCTCCTCTTCGGCCCGCCCGGGCCGCGGTACCCCGAACGGGTCAACTGCGGCGTGGAGCTGCTGGACCGCACGATCGAGCGGTTCGGCGAGGGCCGGCCCGCCTTCCGGGACGGCTCGGGCGCGGTGTGGAGCTACGGCGAGCTGCGCGAGCGCGTGGACCGGATCGCCCGCACCCTCACCTCCGACCTGGGCGTCGTGCCCGGCAACCGGGTGCTGCTGCGCGGCCCCACCACGCCCTGGCTGGCGGCCTGCTGGCTCGCGGTGATGAAGGCCGGCGCCGTGGCGGTGACGGTGCTGGCGCAGCAGCGGCCGCGGGAGCTGGCCGTGATGTGCGAGATGGCGGCCGTCGGTCACGCGCTGTGCGACATCCGGTCGGTCGACGACCTGGTGAAGGCGGAGGTGCCGGGGCTGCGCGTCACGGCGTACGGGGGTGACGCGTCCGACGACCTGCTGCGGCTCGCGGCGCGACGGCCGCCGGACCCGTACGAGGGGGTGGACACGGCCGCCGACGATGTCGCGCTCATCGCCTTCACGTCCGGGACGACCGGGCGGCCCAAGGGGTGCATGCACTTCCACCGGGATGTGCTGGCCGTCGCGGACACGTTCTCGGCGCAGGTGCTGAAGCCGGAACCGGACGACCTGTTCGGGGGATCGCCGCCGCTCGGGTTCACATTCGGGCTCGGCGGGCTGGTCGTCTTCCCGCTGCGCGCGGGCGCGTCCACGCTGCTGCTTGAGCAGGCGGGCCCGAAGCACTTGCTCCCGGCTGTCGCCGAGCACCGCGTATCGGTGCTGTTCACGGCGCCGACCGCGTACCGGGCGATGCTGGACGACGTCGACGCGTACGACACCTCCTCGCTGCGGCTGTGCGTGTCGGCGGGCGAGAACCTGCCGGAGGCGACCTGGCACGCCTGGCGCGAGCGGACCGGGCTGCGGCTGATCAACGGCATCGGCGCGACCGAACTGCTGCACATCTTCATCTCGGCCGCCGGGGACGCCTTCAGGCCCGGCACGACCGGGGTGCCCGTGCCGGGGTGGCACGCCCGCGTGGTGGACGCCGCGGGGCGGCCGGTCCCGGACGGCGAGGAGGGGCTGCTGGCGGTGCGCGGCCCGGTCGGATGCCGCTATCTGGCCGACGAGCGGCAGCGGGAGTACGTCCGCGACGGCTGGAACCTCACCGGCGACACGTATGTCCGCGAGCCCGACGGCTGTCTGCGGTACGTCGCGCGCGCCGACGACATGATCATCTCCGCCGGGTACAACATCGCGGGCCCGCAGGTCGAGGAGGCGCTGCTGGCCCACCCCGACGTACTGGAGGCGGCGGTCGTGGGCCGGGCGGACGAACTGCGCGGCCAGGTGGTCGTGGCGTACACGGTCCTGCGGGACGGGCTGCCGCGCGACGAGGACACGGCCGAGGCACTGCGCGCATTCGTACGGTCGCGGCTCGTGCCGTACAAGTGCCCGCGCGATATCGTGTTCCTCGACGCCCTGCCGCGTACGGCGACGGGGAAGCTGCAGCGGTTCAAGCTGCGTGCCTAAAGTGATCGCGTGGCCGAGCAGCACACTCCGCGTTCCCTGATCGTCTCCCTGTACGGCGCGTACGGGAGGACGCCCGACAACGCCCCCATGCCGGTGGCCGAGCTGATCCGGCTCATGGGTGCGCTGGGCGTCGACGCCCCGTCCGTACGGTCGTCGGTGTCCCGCCTGAAACGGCGCGGCCTGCTGGTGCCGGAGCGCACCGCCGACGGGGCGGCCGGGTACGCCCTGTCGGCGGACGCCCGCCAGCTCCTGGACGACGGAGACCGCCGCATCTACGCGCGCGAAGAGCCCCGGCCGGGCGACGGCTGGGTGCTGGCGGTGTTCTCCGTCCCGGAGGCGGAGCGCCACAAGCGTCATCTGCTGCGCTCCCGCCTCGCCCGGCTGGGCTTCGGCTCGGCGGCCCCCGGCGTGTGGATCGCCCCGGCGGCCCTCCACGAGGAGACCCGCCACACCCTCCGGCGACTCCACCTGGACCCGTACGTCGACCTGTTCCGCGGCGAGCACCTGGGCTTCACCGCGACGGCGGAGGCGGTGGCCCGCTGGTGGGACCTGGCCGCCATCGCCAAGCAGCACGAGGAGTTCCTGGACCGCCACGAGCCGGTACTGCGCCGCTGGCACTGGCAGAAGTCCCCGGGCCCGCCGGAGGAGGCGTACCGCGACTACCTGCTCGCCCTCGACTCCTGGCGCCGCCTCCCGTACGCCGACCCGGGCCTGCCGGAGGAGCTCCTTCCGGCGGGCTGGCCGGGCCGCAGGGCGGCGGAGGTCTTCGGCGAGCTGCACACCCGGCTGCGGGACGCGGGGGCGGAGTTCGTGCGGCCGTACGGGGCAGCGGGGCGTCGCGACGGGGCGTGACAACCGTCCGGCCGGGCGCCGCGGGCCGTGTCGCCGGCTGCCTCACGGGCCCCTGAGCGTCAGCCGGGGCTTCGGGGCGTCCGTGCGGCCCGTAGGGGGTTTGCGGCTGCCCGCCCGGTACGGGGACGGCCAGGGGGCGGCCGGACCCGTGTAGGACTGGTCGGCGGCGGCGTGGAGGGTCCAGTGGGGGTCGTACAGGTGGGGGCGGGCCAGGGCGCAGAGGTCGGCGCGGCCCGCCAGGAGGAGGCTGTTGACGTCGTCCCAGGACGAGATCGCGCCTACGGCGATGACGGGGACGCCGAGGGCGTTGCGGATGCGGTCGGCGTACGGAGTCTGGTAGGAGCGGCCGTACTCGGGTTGTTCGTCGGCGACGACCTGGCCGGTGGAGATGTCGAGGGCGTCGGCGCCGTGCGCGGTGAAGGCGCGGGCGATCTCGACGGCGTCGTCGGCGGTGGTGCCGCCCGGGGCCCAGTCGGTGGCGGACACACGGACGGTCATGGGGCGGTCGTCGGGCCACACCTCGCGGACCGCGTCGAAGACCTCCAGGGGGTAGCGGAGCCGGTTCTGCAGGGGGCCGCCGTACGCGTCGGTGCGGTGGTTCGTGAGCGGGGAGAGGAAGCCGGAGAGCAGGTAGCCGTGGGCACAGTGGAGTTCCAGGAGGTCGAAGTCCGCCTCCGCGGCGTGGCGGGCCGCCCTGACGAACTGCTCGCGGACGGCACGCAGACCGGCTCGGTCCAGGGTGTGCGGGGTCTGGTTGACACCCGGGCGGTACGGCAGCGGGGACGCGGCGACCACGGGCCAGTTGCCCTCGTCCAGTGGCTGGTCCATGCCCTCCCACATGAGCTTGGTGGAGCCCTTGCGGCCGGAGTGGCCCAGTTGGACACCGATCGCCGTCGAGGGTGACCGGGTGTGGGTGAACTCCGTGATGCGGCGCCACGCCGCGGCCTGCTCCCGGGTGTAGAGGCCCGCGCAGCCCGGGGTGATGCGGCCCTCCGGGCTGACGCAGACCATCTCGGTCATGACCAGTCCGGCGCCGCCCAGCGCCCGGGCTCCCAGGTGGACGAGGTGGAAGTCGCCGGGGACGCCGTCGACGGCCGAGTACATGTCCATGGGTGAGACCACGACCCGGTTGCGCAGGGTCAGCCCGCGCAGCCGGAACGGCGTGAACATGGGCGGTGTGCCCGGCGGGCAGCCGAAGTCGCGTTCCACCGCGCCGGTGAAGCCCGGGTCGCGGAGCCGCAGGTTGTCGTGGGTGACGCGGCGGCTGCGCGTGAGGAGGTTGAACGCGAACCGGCGGGGCGGCTGGTCGACGTACCCGGCGAGCTCCTCGAACCAGCGGAGGCTCGCCGCCGCCGCCCGCTGCGTGGACTCGACGACCGGGCGGCGCTCGGTCTCGTACGCCTGGAGGGCCCGGTCGAGGCTCGGCTGCTCCTCGACGCAGGCGGCCAGGGCGAGCGCGTCCTCGACGGCGAGCTTCGTGCCGGAGCCGATGGAGAAGTGCGCGGTGTGCGCGGCGTCGCCGAGGAGGACGATGTTGCCGTGCGACCAGCGGTCGTTGACGACCGTGCGGAAGGTCGTCCAGGTGGAGTTGTTCGAGCGGAGGGGACGGCCGCGGAGCGCCTCCGAGAAGATCTTGGCGCAGCGGGCGACGGACTCGTCCGTGCTGAGCTCGTCGAAGCCCGCGGCCCGCCAGACCTCTTCCCGGGTCTCGACGATGACGGTCGACGCGCCGGAATGACTCCGCGGCCGAAGGTCGGGCGACGGGCGGGCGTAGGGGTAGCCGTGGAGCTGCAGCACGCCGTGCTCGGTCTCGGCGATGTCGAAGCGGAACGCGTCGAAGGCGAAGTCGGCGGCGAGCCAGATGTAGCGGCAGCGGTGTGCGGTGAGGCGCGGACGGAACACGTCCGCGTGGGCGTCGCGGGTGCGGCTGTGGATGCCGTCGGCGGCGATGACCAGGTCGTACGCCATGGCCAGCTCGGCGGCCGGCGGGGCCTCGGCGCGGAAGCGGAGCCGTACGCCCAGCTCGGTGCAGCGGGCGTGCAGGATCTCCAGGAGCCGGTGGCGGCCGAGCGCGGCGAAGCCGTGGCCGCCGGAGGTCAGGAGCCGGCCGCGGTGGACGATGTCGATGTCGTCCCAGCGGACGAACTCCCGCCGGAGGGCCCGGTACACGTCCGGGTCGGCGTGCTCGATACCGCCGAGGGTCTCGTCGGACAGGACGACACCGAAGCCGAACGTGTCGTCGGGGGCGTCGCGCTCCCAGACGGTGACGTCCCGCTCGGGGTCGAGGCGCTTGAGGAGGGCCGCGGCGTACAGGCCGCCGGGGCCGCCCCCGATGACCGCCACACGCAGGGCCATGGTCACCGCCCCCGCCACTTGGGGGGCCGCTTCTCGGTGAACGCGGCGTGGAACTCGGCGTAGTCGTCGCCGTTCATCAGGAGGGCCTGCGTGGCCGCGTCGAGTTCGACGGACGCCGCGAGGGGCATGTCGAGCTCGGCGGTGAGCAGCGCCTTCGTCTGCGCGTACGCGAGGGCCGGACCGTCGGCGAGACGGCGGGCCAGCTCGGCGGCGCGGGTGCCGGCCCGGCCCTCGTCGGTGAGTTCGCTGATCAGGCCGATCCGTTCGGCCTCGGGCGCGCGGACCGGTTCGCCGAGCATGAGGAGCCGGGTGGCGTGGCCGAGCCCGACGACGCGGGGGAGGAGGTAGGCGGCGCCCATGTCGCCGCCGGACAGGCCCACCTTGGTGAAGAGGAACGCGAAACGGGCGGACGGGTCGGCGATCCGGAAGTCCGCGGCGAGTGCCAGCACCGCCCCGGCGCCCGCGGCGACACCGTGCACCGCGGCGATCACGGGGAAGGGGCACTCGCGCACCGCCCGGACGACCTGGCCGGTCATCCGGTTGAAGTCGAGAAGCTGCGCGGTGTCCATGGCGAGGGTGGCGCCGATGATGTCGTCGACGTCGCCGCCCGAGCAGAAGCCCCGGCCCTCGCCGCCGAGGACGAGGGCCCGGACAGAGCGGTCGCGGGACAGCTGGGCGAGGAGGTCGCGGAGGTCGGCGTAGGCGCCGAAGGTGAGTGCGTTGAGCTTCGCGGGGCGGTCGAGGGTGACGGTGGCGACACCGTCGTCGACCGTCAGCCTCAGATGCCGCCACTCCTCGGTGCGGGGCACGGAACCGGTGAACGGGCTCATGCGGTGCGGCCTCCCTCGACGTCGTCGTCGTGCTGCTTGCCGCTTCTCTGCTTCTCTGCCTCTCTCCCTGTCGACGCTATCACTCCTGCGTGACTGTCGTCACGACTGCGCGATATCCGGCCCCGCGAGTGTCGCCACCATGACGGCCTTGATGGTGTGCAGCCGGTTCTCGGCCTGGTCGAAGACGACGGAGTGCGCGGACTCGAAGACCTCGTCGGTCACCTCCAGCTCGGCCAGGCCGTACCGCTCGTGGACCTCGCGGCCGACGGCCGTGCCCAGGTCGTGGAAGGCGGGCAGGCAGTGCAGAAACTTGACCTGCGGGTTTCCGGTCGCACGGAGGACGTCCATGGTGACCGCGTACGGGGCGAGAGCGGCGATCCGCTCGGCCCACACCTCCTTGGACTCACCCATGGAGACCCACACGTCGGTGGCCACGAAGTCGGCTCCCTGGACGCCCTCGGCGACGTCCTCGGTGAGCGTGACGCGGGCGCCGCTCGCCTCGGCGGCTTTCCGGGCCTGGGCGAGAACGCCCTCGTCGGGCCAGTACGCCTTGGGGGCGACGACCCGGATGTCCATGCCCAGGAGGGCGCCGGTGACGAGGTAGGAGTTGCCCATGTTGTAGCGGGCGTCACCCAGGTAGGCGAAGGCGACCCGGTCGAGGGGCTTGTCGGTGTGCTCGGTGACCGTGAGCACGTCGGCGAGCATCTGCGTGGGATGCCAGTCGTCGGTCAGCCCGTTGTAGACGGGGACGCCGGCGTGTGCCGCGAGCTCCTCCACGGCCGGCTGACTGTCGCCGCGGTACTCGATGGCGTCGAACATGCGACCGAGGACGCGCGCGGTGTCCTTGACGGACTCCTTGTGGCCGATCTGGGAGCCGCTCGGGTCGAGGTACGTGGTGGAGGCGCCCTGGTCGGCGGCGGCGACCTCGAAGGCGCAGCGGGTGCGGGTGGAGGTCTTCTCGAAGATGAGCGCGATGTTCCTGCCGCGCAGCCGCCGGACCTCGGCACCCGCCTTCTTGGCCGCCTTGAGCTCCGCGGCCAGGTCGACGAGGCCGCGGAACTCTTCGGCGGTGAAGTCCAGCTCCTTGAGGAAGTGGCGGCCGGTGAGGTCGGTGGCCATGGGGGGCTCCTGGGGTCTGCGGACGGGGCTATGGAAGTCTATACGACATTAGGCATTCTTATACAGACTGGTGGTGCCCCGTCCCGGGCAGCTCGGCAGTTCGGCGGCGCGTCGGCTCCTCGGCTCGCGTCGCTCGTCAGACCCCGTCCCGTTCGATGGGACAGCTCATGCAGCGCGGGCCGCCGCGGCCCCGGCCCAGTTCGCTGCCGGGGATCTCGATCACCTCGATGCCCTCTCGGCGCAGATGGGTGTTGGTGGTGACGTTGCGCTCGTACGCGATGACGACACCGGGCTCGACCGCGAGGACGTTGCAGCCGTCGTCCCACTGCTCGCGCTCCGCCGCGTGCACGTCCTGGATGGCCGTCAGCACGCGGATGGAGGGCAGCCCCAGCGCCTCCGCTATGGCGCGGTGCATGTGCTCCGGCGGATGATCGGTGACCTTCAGGACCTGGCCGCGCTCGCCGGGTTCGATCGTGTACGAGCGGAGCATGCCGAGGCCCGCGTACTTGGTGAACGTGTCGCCCGCGACCATCGTCATGACCGTGTCCAGGTGCATCAGCGCCCGGCTCTTCGGCATGTCCAGGGCGATGATGGTGTGCGCCGAGCCGGCGGCGAACAGCCCGCGCGCGAGCATCTCGACGGCCTGCGGGGTCGTGCGCTCGCTCATACCGATGAGCACCGCGCCGTTGCCGAGGACCAGGACGTCGCCGCCCTCGATGGTGGACGGGTAGTCCTCCAGACCCTCCGACCAGTGGTGGAAGGCGCCGGCCTCGGGGCCCGTGAAGAGCGGGTGGTGCTTGTAGATCGCCTCGAAGTGGACCGTCTCACGCTGACGCGCGGGCCAGCGCATGGCGTTGATCGACACGCCGTCGTAGATCCAGGTGGAGGTGTCGCGGGTGAAGAGGTGGTTCGGGAGGGGCGGGAGAAGGAAGTCGTCCAGGTCCATGACGTGGAAGCGGACCGAGGTCGGCTCGGGGTGGCCGGCCAGGTACTCCCGCTTGGTGACGCCACCGACCAGGGCCTCCACGAGGCCGGGGGTGTCCATCGCCTCGAAGACGGAGCGGAGGTGGTCCGTGGCGAGGGGGCCGTACTCCTTCTCGTCGAAGACCCGGTCGAGGACGAGCTTGCGCGCGGATGGCAGGTCGAGTGCCTCGCGCAGCAGGTCGCCGAAGAGGTACACCTCGACACCGCGGTCGTTGAGGACGTCGGCGAAGCCGTCGTGCTCCTGGCGGGCGCGGCGTACCCAGAGGACGTCGTCGAAGAGCAGCTCCTCCTTGTTGGTCGGGGTGAGGCGCTTCAGCTCCAGGTCGGGGCGGTGCAGGATGACGCGGCGCAGCCGCCCGGTCTCGGAATCGACATGGAATCCCATTCCCCCATCCTGGCCGAGCCGAGCGCCCGACGCACCGTCATGGTCACTTTCTAGGACCCCAGCAGCAGCACGAGGACGGTGACGAGCAGGGCGACGATGATGCCGACAAGGACGCCCATGACGATGTACGGCCTGATGTCGTCGGCTGCCCGTGAGCGCGCCGCCGCCCTGCCGGGCGGGTCGGCACCCTCCGGGCGGGGGGCCTCACCCGGCGGGCGGGGGGTGGCCCGGCCGGGCGGCCGGTGCCCGGTGGGCCGGTGGCCGGCGGGCGGGACGGGGGGCGGGACGGCGGTCCGGGGCTCGGTGCCGGGCCGGGGCGGCTGCCCGAGGGCTCCTCCGGGCCGCTCGTCCGGCTGCCGGGGCGGCCGCCCGGGCCCGGGCTCGTCGCGGGGGCGGCGCGGGTCCGCCGACCGGTCGGGGTCCCCTTGGCGCCGTGGTTCGCCGGACGCGTCGGTGGCCGCCATCCGGTGCCGGCCACCGGCCTTGGGCGCGGGCTCGCCGTCCCACGAGCGGCCGGGTCCGTCAGGCGGGTCGGCACCCCGCGACCCGCCTGGCGAACGGTCCGGCGACATCGGCTGGTCGCCACCGCGCTGGTCCATGTCCGACGGGCCCTGGCGGACGCCCGACCGGAGCGCGGACGGGCCGTCCACCGCCGGGACGACGCCGTCGGGCCCTGCTCCGGAGACGGCCGGTCCAGCGCCCCGGGAACGGCCGTCCCCCGCCCCGCCGGGGTCACCCCGCCCATGCCCTGAATCCGGTGGGCGGCCGTCCCGCGAACCCTCCGAGGGCGTCCGGCGCTCGGCGGCACCCTGCCAACCGGGGCCACCCAGCCGGTCCACGTGCGGGCTGCCCCGTCCCCCGCCCGGCCCGGGCGGGGGACGGTCGTCCCCGGTGCGGGCGGCGCCGCCACCGGCGCTCTGGGCAGGGCCGTCCCAGGTACCGCCCCGGGGCGGCGTCCGGGGCGCCGTCCGGGGTGACTGCGGGTCGGGGGCCCGGCCACCGTCGAGGCCGGTCGTGGGGCCTGAGGGGTGTCCGTCCCAGGAGCGGTCCGGACGGCGGGCGTCCCCCGGCCCTCCGGGCGCGCCCGGCGGGGCGGCGTTCGGAGGGCCGGAGCGCGGTCGGCCCTCCCCCTCGTACGTCTGCTGTGGCGGGGGCGCGGGGCGGCTGTCCGGGGCGTCGTCGGAGCGGGGCCCGCGATCGCGGGAATGGGCGCCGCGGCGGGCCCGGGTGGCCTTGAGGAGAGCCTGCCAGGTGGCTTCCGGGAGGCCGGGGGCGGGACTGTCGGTGATCTGGCGGACGGCGGCACGGGCAGCGCGGTGCGGGGCCGTGACCAGACGAGGAAGCAGATACGTCACACGGGCGGCCAGCTCCGGGTCGTCCAGCACCGGGCGTACCGCCCAGCGGTAGACCGACGCGGCGTTCGCGGCGCGCACGTCGTCGCCGGGGTGGCCGTGACCCGCCCGGTCGGTGACGTACAGCTCCTGGTCCAGCAGTACGGCGCCCAGCGCCGTGCGCTGTTCACGGCCCCAGGAGGGCCACCGCTCGGCCACCTCGGTCATCAGCAGCGTGAGCGCCTCGTATCCGGCGCCCATGCCCAGAGCCCCCAGCAGTTCGTCGTCCGGGGCGGCGGACACCGCCTCGCCCGCGTGCGCCCCGAACGGGTCCTGGACGGCCGCCAGCAGGTCCCCGCGCCCGGGCCTGCGGCGCGGCCCGGGGCCGGCGCCGCCCAGCCATCTGGGCATCCGCGGCCGGTCCCGGTCCTCCGACGGTGCGGGCCACTCCGGGGCGGCCACCGGGACCGGAGGCCGTGGCCGGGGCCGAGGGGAGGGCGGGCTGGGCGGTAGCGGAGGCGGGGCGGCGTCCTGGTCCGGCGGCCCGAGGGCCGACAGCGCCGCCTCCGCCAGGGCCAGCAGCGACATCGGGCCGCCCCGACTCGCGCGGTGCCGGGCCGCCACGCGCTGGAGGGCCGCCCCCACCTCGTACTCCTCCCGCAGCTGGTGGCGGACCAGCCGGTCCGCGACGGCCTCGGCGCGGTCGCCGCACCGCTCGGCGGGGTCCGTACGGCGCCGGGCGCTGTGCCCGGACGCCTCACCGGTCCAGCGGCTGACGAACACGAAACGCAGCTGCTCGGTCTCGGCGGTGTCGTGCGTGGCGAAAGTCCACCGCCGGCCGACCTGGCCGCCGAAGATGCCGTGCAGGCCCCACAACACCCGGCAGGCGGCCGTGCCCGACGGGTCGAGCAGCGTGAACCCCGCCTTCGGGTCGCGCAGGAACTCCGCGACCGCGCCGGTCAGTTCGCGGCGCACCTGCGCGAGCCCACCGGTCAGGAGCCGCTGCCCGTCGTCGGCCGCGGGCAGCAGCGCGGCCTCGTCGACCTTCGGCAGGGTGCCCCGTACCTCCGCGAGCGGCAGCCCGCCGCCGTCCCAGGACCAGGTGTGCAGGCCCAGGCAGGTCGCGGGGTCGAGCACGGCCGACGGGCCCATCAGGGCATGACAGACCGTGCTCGCACGCACGCCCGCGTCGCGCCACGGCGCCCGGTGCACGAGCATCACCGTGTCGCCGCTCTCCAGGCGCAGCAGGGCCGGCGCGGTCGCCTCACCGGTGGCCCGGAGGAGCGCGCCCGTCCTGCGGAACACGGCGTCGGCCCGCTCCGGGGGGCACGAGCAGGCGACCGGACCGAAGCCGGTGGTGCCCGAGAGATTGTCGGTGTCCCAGCGGAAGACGATCTGGTCCACCAGCCTGGCCTGAGGGGACATCAGATCCCTACCTCTCCGTGGTCCACTCCGGGCAGGAGCCCGCACATCGCGAAGATCGACAGCAGTGGCGCCAGCACCCTGCGGGGCCGCACGCCGTGCGGGAACCGGTCGTCCCGCGCCTGCCCGCCGGTCGCCGCGACGAAGTGCAGCGTGCAGCGGGCGCAGTCGTCGAAGGGCCTGAGCCACGCGGGCGTCGCGTGCCGGGCCACGAACGCGTGGACGTCCCGGCTCTCGTCGTGCACCTCGTCGGCCCGGTACGCCGGGGGCAGGGCGCGGCCGAGCCACTGGTCGACGGCCGGTTCCACCCGTACGAGGTCGCTCTTGTTGACGGCGACCGCGGCCGGTGCGGCGATGTAGGGGCCGCCGTTGCGCGGGATCCGGTTGAGGACGGTCGTGAACGCCTCGTCGCCCAGGTCCCGCCGCCGCAGCCCGTTCAGCGCGCGCACCGGGTCCAGAGAGGCCAGCCGCAGCGCCCGCAGCGGGTCCAGGACGAAGATGAACGCGTCGACGCCCATCAGGAACCTGGTCACGTCCCCGTCGTGGGCCAGGTCCTCGCCCGCCAGGTCGAAGAAGACGACGGGCCGGGTGGCGCCGCGGCCGGTGACGAGCAGCCCGTCGGCGAACCGGGCGAACGTCTGCTGCCCGGTCCTGCCGAGTTCCCTGCCCTGCTGGAGGCTCTGCACCCGCTCGCGCAGGAACGTGCGGTGGGTGTCCGGGTTCAGCGGCAGGCACTTGAGCCCGTACGGTTCGAGGCCGCCCTGCTCGACCTCGCCGAGCATCGCGGCGAGGAGATGGGTCTTGCCCACGCCGGAGCTGCCGACGAGGGCGATGGACAGCGGCCTGCCGTTGAGGAGGTAGGGGACGGGCAGCTCGTGCAGATTGTCCTCGTCGGCGTACGGGCACAGCTGGAAGGCCGTGCGCAGTGCGTCGTGGAGGTGCGCCGGCCGGTGTTCGCGGCTCAGGTCGAGGGGGATGCGGTCGCCCTTGGGGTCGATGGTCACGAGCCGCGTCGGGTCGTACGCGACGGGCAGCAGGCAGTGGGGGCAGAGGCGTTCCGCCGTGGCCGCCTCCGGCCCCGGCGGCAGCGACGCCGCGCGTGCGGGTGGGACGGGTGAGGCGGGCGGTGCGGAAGGGCGGGCCGGCGTACGGCGGTTGAACCACCGGGAGCGGGCGGCCGGCATATATTCCTGGGGCCGCGGGTGCACCGGCCGGTCGAGGCCGAGCTGGGCGCGTTTGCGGGCCAGCTGCGCGTCGTAGTCGGCGCGGCCGCGGCTCAGCGGGTCGGGGCCGCGGACGGACACGGCGAGCGGGTCGGTGACGTTCAGCAGGCGCATCAGCTCGGTGGGGGCCGGGCGCCCGGCGGCCCGCGGGGCGAAGGCGCCGCTGTCGGCGAGCGCCGCGAGGCCGCGGAAGTCGGCCAGGTCCGCGGGCGGGCCCATGCCCCGGTCGGGGCGGCCGGCGAGCAGGGAGTACATGAGCTGGGCGACCGACCACAGGTCGTCGCGCGGGTCGGCGTCCCCGGTGCCCTCACGCTGCTCGGGCGACGCCCACGGGGCCACGCCGAACCCCTCGCGCGGCTCACCGGCCCGCAGCGCCGCGTACGGCTCGGCGAGGCGTACGTGCCTGCCGTCCCAGCGGACGGTGTCCGGGCCGATGGCGCGGTGCACGAGCCCGGCCGCCTCCAGGAGCCGTACGGCCAGGGTGAGCTGGGCTGCGACCTGCTGCTGGTCCTCGACGCCGAGGGCGCCGGAGTGCGCGGCGAGGGGCTCGCCGTCGGAGATCCGGTAGAGGATGAACGGCTCGGGCGCCTCCAGGTCGTAGCCGACGATCCGGGTGAAGACCTCGCCGAACCGCTCGTGCCCGTAGCGGCGTTCCAGCGCGACGGCCGCCGCGGCCTCCCGCTCCAGGGCGCTGTGCGCCTGCGGGTCGCCCGGGGCGATGCGGTACTGGAGGACGGTCCAGTCGAGGCCGAGTGTGGCGGTGCGGGCGAGCCGGCCGGGGCGTCCCGGCGCGTCGCGGTCGGGGCCGAACCGGGCGGCGAAGCGCACCAGGTTGCCCTTGTGGGTGAGGAACGACAGTTCGTCGTCGCCGTGCGCGGGGTAGGTCATGACGGCTCCCCCGCGTCGCCCGGTGCGTCCTCGCGGACCGTGCGGACGGCGTCGCCGCGCAGCGGTACGAGGCCGAGCACGCCGGCGTGGCGGCCCGCGGGCGTCCACACCGTGTCCTCCGCGAACTCGGGATACTCGGCGTACTTGACGTACTTGGCGTACTCGGCGCGCGGTTCGGCGGCCGTCCTGTGGTCGTCGTGCTCGTCCGCGCCGCGCCGGAAGGCCTCCGGCACGAACCGGACGTGCCGCACGGCCAGCGGGTCGGCGGACAGCAGCCGCCGGTGCTGCGGCCCGCAGAGCGGCACCGTCGGCTCGGTGTCGCCGCCCGGGGCGAGCAGTTCGGCGACCCGGTCCGGGGCGACACCGGTCAGCCGGGCGGCGTCGGGACGCCGTACGGGATGCGGGGCGTGCGGGGGCGGTGAGGTCGCCGCGTCCCGCAGGAGGCGGCCGTGCACCTCGTCCAGCAGGTCGCGCATCGCCCCGTCGAGCGGGGCGCGGCCCGCGCGTGCCGGGTCGCGTTCGATCCGCGCCCAGCAGGGGGTGAGGATGCGACGCGTCCCGGATGCGAGGTCGGCGACGAGGGTGTCGACCAGGTCGGGTCCGCCGTCGCCGCGCTCCCGCTCCAGCCACGGCGGGTCCTCGATGTGGCCGGGCGGCTGCCACGGCGGCCACTCCTCGTCGGCGGTCTCGTACTCCGTGCCGTGGGCGGTGCCGTGGGCCGTGCCGTGGGCAGCCTCGTACGGCGTGCCGTCGGCCGGGGTGCCGGCCGTCCAGTCGCCCCGGCCGTCGGCGGCCCAGTCTTCCAGGTCCTCGGCGACGGCCTCCAGGGCCACAGGCGGGGCGGTCGGGTACGGGTCGGACGCGGCCGGGGCGGCGGCGTACCAGCCGTCGTCGGCCGCGCTGTCGCTCCAGGTGTCCCAGTCCCAGGTCTCGGCGGCGCCGTCATCCGGCTCGGCCGGGGCAGTGGCCGTAGCCGTGGCCGGAGCCGACCGGGCTTCCGGCGACGGCCTGGCGGGGGTGTCGCCCTCGCCGTACATGTCGGCGGTCGCGGCCAGGCCGCGCAGCAGCAGACCGGCCGCGCGGGCGCCGTCCGAGCAGTGGTGCCGGGCGTCGGCGAACAGCCAGTCGTGGACGGCGGTCTCGGCCAGCAGCCGGTCGATACCGGCGACGACGCGGGCCGCGTGGTCGGCGTCGGTGCTCCGCCACCACGCGTCGACGGCGCGGGTCCAGTCCCGTACCGCGAGGACGACGACGGCGGCGAACGCCAGGAGGGCGGCGCCCGCCCCGGCCCAGGCGGGCGGTCCCAGCAG
>NZ_VSRY01000099.1 GCF_008271805.1 Streptomyces sp. TRM49041 | reverse complement strand
GTGTTTCCAACCTTACCAGATCCGTTTTCCGTTCCGTTTCCGGTTCGGATTTCGTTTCCGATGGCCGTTGGAGGGCCTTTACCTTTCGGCGGATTCCGACTTTATCAGAGATTCTGAGTCGGATTTCCCGCCCCTCCTGGCTCCCCTTCGGCACGCGAAGGTTCCGGGTTCCCGGTCGGGCGGAGCCGTAAACGTACTGGAGCGGGGCGCCCGGATGCAAATCAAGGCTGCCCCGCTCCGGTCGGAGCTGGCGAGGCGTCAGACCTCAACCACCACAGGCAGGATCATCGGCCGGCGGCGGTACGAGTCCGAGACCCACTTGCCGATCGTCCGGCGGATCAGCTGCTGGAGCTGGTGCGGCTCCACCACACCGTCCTGGGCCGACTTGTTCAGGGCGTCCTCGATCTTCGGGATGACGGCGTCGAACGCGCCGTCCTCGATGCCGGAGCCGCGCGCCTGGACGTGCGGGCCGCCGACGATCTTGCCGGACGTGGAGTCGACCACGACGAAGACCGAGACGATGCCCTCCTCGCCCAGGATGCGGCGGTCCTTGAGGTGTACCTCCGTGACGTCGCCGACCGAGAGGCCGTCCACGTACACGTAACCCGCCTGGACCTTGCCGACGATCTTGGCTTTGCCGTCGATCAGGTCGACGACGACGCCGTCCTCCGCGATGACGATGCGGTCCTTCGGTACGCCCGTGAGCGCGCCGAGTTCCGCGTTGGCGCGCAGATGGCGCCACTCGCCGTGCACCGGCATCAGGTTCTTCGGCTTGCAGATGTTGTAGAAGTAGAGCAGCTCGCCGGCCGAGGCATGGCCGGAGACGTGCACCTTGGCGTTGCCCTTGTGGACGACGTTGGCGCCCCAGCGGGTCAGGCCGTTGATCACGCGGTAGACCGCGTTCTCGTTGCCCGGGATCAGGGACGACGCCAGGATCACCGTGTCGCCCTGGACGATACGGATCTGGTGGTCCCGGTTGGCCATCCGGGACAGGGCCGCCATCGGCTCGCCCTGGGAGCCCGTACAGACCAGGACGACCTCGTGGTCCGGCAGGTCGTCGAGGGTCTTGACGTCGACGACGAGTCCGGCCGGGACGCGCAGGTAGCCCAGGTCGCGGGCGATGCCCATGTTGCGGACCATCGAGCGGCCGACGAAGGCGACCCGGCGGCCGTACTCGTGGGCGGCGTCGAGGACCTGCTGGATGCGGTGCACATGGCTGGCGAAGCTCGCCACGATGATGCGCCGCTGGGCGCCGGCGAACACCGAGCGCATGACGTTGGAGATGTCACGCTCGGGCGCCGTGAAGCCGGGGACCTCGGCGTTCGTGGAGTCGCTGAGGAGGAGGTCGATGCCCTCCTCGCTCAGCCGGGCGAACGCGTGCAGGTCCGTGAGGCGGCTGTCCAGCGGGAGCTGGTCCATCTTGAAGTCGCCGGTGTGCACGACCATGCCCGCGGGGGTGCGGATGGCGACGGCCAGGGCGTCCGGGATGGAGTGGTTGACCGCGATGAACTCGCAGTCGAAGGCACCCAGCTGTTCCCGGTGCCCCTCCGCCACTTCGAGTGTGTACGGGCGGATGCGGTGCTCCTGGAGCTTGGCCTCGATCAGGGCGAGGGTCAGCTTGGAGCCGATGAGGGGGATGTCCGGCTTGAGGCGGAGCAGGTAGGGCACGCCACCGATGTGGTCCTCGTGACCGTGGGTGAGGACGATGGCCTCGATGTCGTCGAGGCGGTCCCTCAGGGTCGTGAAGTCCGGCAGGATCAGGTCGACGCCGGGCTGCTCCTCCTCGGGGAACAGCACGCCGCAGTCGACGATCAGCAGTCGGCCGCCGTACTCGAAGACCGTCATGTTGCGGCCGATCTCGCCGAGGCCGCCCAGCGGGGTGACGCGAAGGCCGCCCTTGGGCAACTTCGGTGGGGTGCCGAGTTCAGGATGCGGATGACTCAAAAGACTCTCCTCACCACGCGCGCCACGTGCCGCTGAGACACATGGCGCGCGTGACTTTCATGCAGGTGCAAGGGACTGTGTTGCTGCGTATTCAGTTATGAAGTCTGTTGTCACAGCTCTACCCCGCCCGCGGCGAGGTCGGTCCTGAGCTGAGCGGTCTCGGCAGGCGAGAGCCCCACGAGCGGCAGGCGCAGCGGGCCCGCGGGGAGGCCCTGGAGGGTGAGGGCGGCCTTGGTGGTGATCACGCCCTGGTTGCGGAACATGCCGGTGTAGACCGGGAGCAGCTGCTGGTGGATCTCGGTGGCCTTCTGGACGTCGCCGGCGAGGTGGGCGTCGAGGAGGGCGCGCAGCTCCGGGGTGACGACATGGCCGACGACGGAGACGAAGCCGACGGCGCCGACGGAGAGCAGTGGCAGGTTGAGCATGTCGTCGCCGGAGTACCAGGCGAGGCCGGAGCGGGCGATGGCCCAGCTGGCGCGGCCGAGGTCGCCCTTGGCGTCCTTGTTGGCGACGATGCGCGGGTGCTCGGCGAGGCGGACGATCGTCTCGGTGTCGATGGGCACGCCGCTGCGGCCGGGGATGTCGTAGAGCATCACCGGGAGCTCGGTGGCGTCGGCGATGGCCGTGAAGTGCCGGTACAGGCCCTCCTGCGGGGGCTTGTTGTAGTACGGCGTGACGGCGAGCAGGCCGTGGGCACCGGCGCGCTCTGCGGCGCGGGCCAGCTCGAGCGTGTGGCGGGTGTCGTTGGTTCCGATGCCGGCGACGACGTGGGCACGGTCGCCGACGGCCTCCAGGACCGCCCGTACGAGCTGCTCTTTCTCCGCGTCGCTGGTGGTCGGGGACTCGCCGGTGGTGCCGTTGACGACCAGGCCGTCGTTGCCTGCGTCCACGAGGTGGCTGGCGAGCCGCTGAGCGCCGTCGAGGTCGAGTGCGCCGTCCGCCGCGAAGGGCGTGACCATGGCGGTGAGGACCCGCCCGAAGGGGGTCTGCGGAGTGGAGATCGGAGCCATGGGTAACACGCTACTCGCTGCTTGACGCGCGGTGCCCCTAGGGGACGTCCGGAAGTGGAGCCCGGCACTGCCTGCTCGGGGGTTCAAGCAGTGCCGGGTCCGTTTGATCAGCCTAGATGAACTTCTCAGAACGCCGCAATGTGGACACTTCGGGCGGCTGACCCGTACATCTGTACAAGCCTCGGACCTGGATTTCGGTCGCTCCTGGCTACGGCGCGACGCGGCCGTTCTTGTTGAACGCGGCGTACGTGAGCGGCATGAGCTCGGCCCACTCCGCCTCCATCTTCTCGCCGACCATCTCGATCTCCCGCTGCGGGAAGGACGGGACCTTGGCCAGCTCGTGCTGCGTGCGCAGACCGAGGAAGTGCATCAGCGAGCGGGCGTTGCACGTGGCGTACATGGACGAGTAGAGGCCGACCGGGAGGACCGAGCGGGCCACCTCGCGGGCGACGCCGGCGGCCAGCATCTCCTGGTACGCCTCGTACGCCTGGACGTACGACTGCTCCATCGTGCGCGAGACGAGCGTGTGCTGCTCCTCGGTGCCCTCGACGAAGACGTATTTGCCCGGGCGGCCCTCCTGGACCAGCTTGCGGGAGGCGTCCGGGACGTAGAAGACGGGCTCGAGCTCCCGGTAGCGGCCGGACTCCTCGTTGTACGACCAGCCCACGCGGTGCCGCATGAACTCGCGGAAGACGAAGATCGGGGCGCTGATGAAGAAGGTCATCGAGTTGTGCTCGAAGGGGCTGCCGTGCCGGTCCCGCATCAGATAGTTGATGAGCCCCTTCGAACGCTCCGGGTCCTTCGTAAGCTCCTCCAGGGACTGCTCCCCGGCCGTGGAGACACGGGCGGCCCACAGCACGTCGGAGTCCGCGGCGCTGTGCTTGACCAGCTCGACCGTCACGTCGCTGCGGAAGCCGGGCTTGAGCTCCTCGGAGTCCTGGGGGGTTTCGGCGGGGGTGTCGGTCACCGGCGGGTCCTTCCAAAATCGCGTCGCGCGGGCGGCGCCCACTCTACGGCCCGGGACCGACATCGGATTTCAGGGCACCAAACGGCTCGTACACGCGTCTGTATCGGTAGAAGCCGCAACCAGCGGCCGTATCGAAGGAGAGCAGCGCCATGATCCTCCCCCAGCCACCGCTGGGCGGTGCCCCGAGGCGAGAGGCAGTCCCGTTCGCGTTCGTCGCCGAGACCGACCGCTTCCGCAGCAACGTCACCCCTCCGGCGCGGCAGCGTCCCAGCCTGTCGCAGGTCGCTGGTCGTACGCTGATCGGGCTGACTGTGGTGGCCGGGCTGGTCGGGTCGCTGCTGTTCGGGATGCCGGCGATGCAGTCCGGGCCGTCGGCCGGGCACACGCAGCAGTCCGAGGCTTCCGACGGCCGCTGACCCGTACGCGCCCCCTGCTGTGGCCGGTCGCGGGCGTGCTGGGTAGCCTCACCGGGCACAGCCCGAACGAGCGTGCAAAGAGTTAAGGATCAGTCGTGCCCCTGCCCTTTCTGACGGCCGACCGCGCTTTCGAAGCCACAGGCGACGACATGGCGCTCCCCTTCGACGACCACGACCAGTGGCGCCGCCCGTACCGGCCCGGGCCGTGGCGGGTCAGCGCCGCCGCGGTCGCGCTGCTGGTCGCCTCGTTCATGCTGCTCGCGACGCTGATCATCGCGCTGGCCGGGGACCTCGCGGCCGGGGGCGTGTGCCTGGGGGCCGCGCTCCTGGTGATTCTGGTGGCGCTGCGGATGCTGCGCATGGGCACATGGGTGAGCCGGCACGGCGTACGGCGTGTGCGGTTCTTCAGGACGGTCACCGTTCCGTGGGCGCGGGCCGCGTCCCTGCGGACGGTGCAGCAGCCGGTGCGGTGGCTGGGGCTGCCGCGCACCGTGCAGGGGCAGGCGCTCGTCCTCGTACGGCACGGTGGCGGTGAGCCGCTGACACTGCTCACCGACCACAACGCGGACTTCCTGGCCCGGGTCGAGGCGTTCGACCGGGCCGCCGACTCCGTCGAGGCGTGGAACGCGGAGTACGGCTTCGCCTCCTAGGGCTTGAGGCTCCCCGTGAGTGAGCCGCCACGGCGCCCGGATTCTCGTCCGGGCGCCGTCTCAGTTCGCGAGCGGCCGGTTGTCGTGCAGGGCGATCGCGCGTTGCATCGCCTTGCGGGCCCTGGGGGTGTCGCGGGCGTCCCGGTAGGCGACCGCGAGGCGGAACCAGCAGCGCCAGTCGTCCGGGGCGTCCTCGGTCTCCGCGCGGCGCCTGGCGAACACCTCGTCGGCCGAGTCGCGGTCGACCAGCCCGTCCGGCGTGCGCCGCAGTTCGTCGACGGGAAGGCCGCCCTCCGCCTCCAGCTCGGCCGCGAGGCGGTTGGCCTTGGTGACGAACCGGGTGTTCATCCAGAGGAACCACACGCCGATGACCGGCAGGACCATGGCCGCGGCCCCGAGCGTCACCGTGACGGCGGTGCCCTGCTGGATGAGTGCCACGCCGCGGCCGCCGGCCAGGACGAACCAGACGACCAGGAAGGCGGCCATGACGAAGTACGTGATCTTTGCGCCCATGGGAGTCAGCCGAGGTCGAGGAAGTTTTCCAGGCCGAAGGTGAGGCCCGGGGTGGTGACGACACGGCGGCAGCCCAGCAGGATGCCCGGCATGAAGCTGCTGTGGTGCAGCGAGTCGTGGCGGACGGTGAGCGTCTCGCCCTCGCCGCCGAGCAGCACCTCCTGGTGGGCCAGCAGGCCCCGGAGGCGCACCGCGTGGACGGGGACACCGTCGACGTTCGCGCCGCGCGCGCCGTCCAGGGCCGTGGTGGTGGCGTCGGGCTGCGGCGCGCAGCCGGCCTCGGCGCGGGCGGCGGCGATGAGCTGGGCGGTGCGGGTGGCGGTGCCGGAGGGGGCGTCGACCTTGTTGGGGTGGTGCAGCTCGACGACCTCGACGGACTCGAAGTAGGGCGCGGCGATCTGCGCGAACTTCATGGTGAGGACGGCGCCGATGGAGAAGTTCGGGGCGATGAGGACGCCGGTCTCCGGGGAGCCGTCCAGCCAGGTGGTGAGCCGGCTGAGGCGGTCCTCGGTCCAGCCCGTCGTACCGACGACGGCGTGGATGCCATGGCGTACGCAGAAGTCGAGGTTGTCCATCACGGAGGCGGGGGTGGTCAGCTCGACGGCGACCTGGGCGCCGGCCTCGGTGAGGGTCTCCAGCTTGTCGCCCCGGCCGAGGGCGGCGACCAGCTCCATGTCGTCGGCGGCCTCGACCGCGCGGACGGCTTCGGAGCCGATGCGTCCCCGGGCGCCGATGACCGCGACCCGCAGCTTGCTGCTCATGCTCGTACTTCCTTCGATTCCGGTCCGTGTCCGTGGCCCGCGCGGGGGCGGGCCACGGGCACGGGCTGTCAGGACACCGCTTCGTGGAGGCGGTCCGCCTGCTTGTCCTTGAGCGGCCCGATGACGGACAGCGAGGGCCGCTGTCCGAGGAGCTCGGACGCGACCGCGCGTACGTCGTCGGGGGTGACGGCCGCGATATGGGCGAGCATGTCGTCGACCGACATCTGGTCGCCCCAGCACAGCTCGCTCTTGCCGATGCGGTTCATCAGCGCGCCGGTGTCCTCCAGGCCGAGGACGGTGGAGCCCTTGAGCTGGCCGACGGCCCGCCGGATCTCGTCGTCGGAGAGGCCGTCGGAGGCGACCCGGTCGAGTTCGTCGCGGCAGATGCGCAGCACGTCGTGGACCTGGTTGGGGCGGCAGCCCGCGTACACGCCGAACAGGCCGCAGTCGGCGAAGCCCGAGGTGTACGAGTAGACGCTGTAGGCCAGACCGCGCTTCTCGCGGACCTCCTGGAAGAGGCGCGAGGACATGCCGCCGCCGAGGGCGGTGTTCAGGACGCCGACGGCCCAGCGGCGGTCGTCGGTGCGGGCGAAGCCGGGCATGCCGAGGACGACGTGTGCCTGTTCGGTCCTGCGGTTGACCAGCTCGACACGGCCGGCGGCGCGGAGGGCGCGTCGGCCGTCGCGCGGGGCGACCGGGACGGCGTCGGTACGGGTGAGGGCGCCGGCCTTCTCGAAGGCACGGCGGACCTGGCGTACGACGGTGGCGTGGTCGATGTTGCCGGCGGCCGCGACGACCAGGTGGGTGGGGTCGTAGTGCTTCTTGTAGAAGCGGGCGACCTGGTCGCGGGTGAGGGCGTTGATCGTGTCGACCGTGCCGAGGACGGGGCGGCCCAGCGGGGTGTCGCCGAACATCGTCTTGGCGAACAGGTCGTGAACGACGTCGCCCGGGTCGTCCTCGGTCATCGCGATCTCTTCGAGGATCACGCCGCGCTCGGCGTCGATGTCCTCCTCCAGGATCAGCGAGCCGGTGAGCATGTCGCACACGACGTCGATGGCGAGCGGCAGGTCCGTGTCGAGGACCCGCGCGTAGTAGCAGGTGTACTCCTTCGCCGTGAAGGCGTTCATCTCGCCGCCGACCGCGTCGATGGCGGCGGAGATGTCGAGGGCGCTGCGCTTGTGCGTGCCCTTGAAGAGGAGGTGCTCCAGGTAGTGCGTGGCGCCGTTGAGGGCGGGCGTCTCGTCGCGGGAGCCGACGTGGGCCCAGATGCCGAAGGTGGCGGAGCGTACGGAGGGCAGGGTCTCGGTGACGATACGGAGGCCACCGGGGAGGGTGGTGCGACGGACCGTACCGATGCCGTCCTTGCCCTTGAGAAGCGTTTGGGTACGGGCGACGGCCCGCGCCTCCGAAGAGGTGCGGGCCGTCGTCCGGAGACTACGGGACGTCACTTGTCGGCGTCGTCCTTCTTGTCGTCAGAGCCCTCGGCGCCCTCGTCGTCCGCGAGGACGGGGATGAGGGAGAGCTTGCCGCGCTGGTCGATCTCGGCGATCTCGACCTGCACCTTGGAGCCGACCGCGACCACGTCCTCGACGTTCTCCACGCGCTTGCCACCGGCGAGCTTGCGGATCTGCGAGATGTGCAGCAGACCGTCCTTGCCGGGGAGGAGCGAGACGAACGCGCCGAAGGTGGTGGTCTTGACGACCGTACCCAGGTAGCGCTCGCCGACCTCGGGCATCGTCGGGTTGGCGATGCCGTTGATCGTGGCACGGGCGGCCTCGGCGGCCGGGCCGTCGGCGGCGCCGATGTAGATGGTGCCGTCGTCCTCGATGGTGATCTCGGCGCCGGTGTCCTCCTGGATCTGGTTGATCATCTTGCCCTTGGGGCCGATGACCTCACCGATCTTGTCCACGGGGATCTTGACCGTGATGATCCGCGGGGCGTTGGGGGACATCTCGTCCGGGCGGTCGATCGCCTCCATCATCACGTCGAGGATGTGGAGGCGGGCGTCGCGGGCCTGCTTGAGGGCCGCGGCCAGGACGGAGGCCGGGATGCCGTCCAGCTTGGTGTCGAGCTGGAGAGCGGTGACGAACTCCTTCGTACCGGCGACCTTGAAGTCCATGTCGCCGAAGGCGTCCTCCGCACCGAGGATGTCGGTGAGGGCGACGTAGTGCGTCTCGCCGTCGATCTCCTGCGAGATCAGGCCCATCGCGATACCGGCGACGGGGGCCTTCAGCGGCACACCGGCGTTCAGCAGCGACATGGTGGAGGCGCAGACGGAGCCCATGGACGTCGAGCCGTTGGAGCCGAGGGCCTCGGACACCTGGCGGATCGCGTAGGGGAACTCCTCACGCGTCGGCAGCACCGGCACGAGCGCGCGCTCGGCGAGGGCGCCGTGGCCGATCTCGCGGCGCTTCGGCGAACCGACGCGGCCGGTCTCACCGACGGAGTACGGCGGGAAGTTGTAGTTGTGCATGTAGCGCTTGCGGGTCACCGGGGAGAGGGTGTCCAGCTGCTGCTCCATGCGGAGCATGTTCAGGGTGGTGACGCCCAGGATCTGGGTCTCGCCACGCTCGAACAGCGCCGAACCGTGCACGCGCGGGATGGCCTCGACCTCGGCGGCGAGCGTACGGATGTCCGTGATGCCACGGCCGTCCATGCGCACCTTGTCCTTGATGATGCGCTCGCGGACCAGCTTCTTGGTCAGCGCGCGGTACGCACCCGAGATCTCCTTCTCGCGGCCCTCGAAGGCCGGGAGAAGCTTCTCGGCGGCGAGCTCCTTGATGCGGTCGAGCTCGGTCTCGCGCTCCTGCTTGCCGGCGATGGTGAGCGCCTGGGCGAGCTCCGTCCTGACGGCGGCGGTCAGCGCCTCCAGGACGTCGTCCTGGTAGTCGAGGAAGACCGGGAACTCGCCGGTGGGCTTGGCGGCCTTGGCGGCGAGGTCGGCCTGGGCCTTGCAGAGGACCTTGATGAAGGGCTTCGCGGCCTCGAGACCGGCGGCGACGATCTCCTCGGTCGGCGCCTCGACGCCGCCCTTGACGAGCTCGACGGTCTTCTCGGTGGCCTCGGCCTCGACCATCATGATCGCGACGTCGCCGTCCTCCAGGACGCGGCCCGCGACGACCATGTCGAAGACGGCGTCCTCGAGCTCGGTGTGCGTCGGGAAGGCGACCCACTGGCCCTTGATGAGGGCGACGCGGGTGCCGCCGATCGGGCCGGAGAAGGGCAGGCCGGCCAGCTGCGTGGAGCAGGAGGCGGCGTTGATGGCGACCACGTCGTAGAGGTGGTCGGGGTTGAGCGCCATGATCGTCTCAACGATCTGGATCTCGTTGCGCAGGCCCTTCTTGAAGGAGGGGCGCAGCGGGCGGTCGATCAGGCGGCAGGTGAGGACGGCGTCCTCGGAGGGCCGGCCCTCCCGGCGGAAGAAGGAGCCGGGGATCTTGCCGGCCGCGTACATCCGCTCCTCGACGTCCACCGTCAGGGGGAAGAAGTCGAGCTGGTCCTTGGGCTTCTTGGAGGCGGTCGTGGCCGACAGCACCATGGTGTCGTCGTCCAGATACGCCACGGCGGAGCCGGCGGCCTGCTTGGCCAGGCGGCCCGTCTCGAAGCGGATGGTGCGGGTGCCGAAGGAGCCGTTGTCGATGACGGCCTCGGCGTAGTGGGTCTCGTTCTCCACTAGCGATTTCTCCGTTTACGTGTCGTCTTGTTCGTCTTTGGTCCTGCGCCCGTATGACGCGGGACGGGTGGAGAGATCGCGCCTTGTGTGCGGGCCGGTCTTCGATCGAAGCACCCGGGTGCACCCCTGTGGGTGATGTCCCGGGGGCCACTACCGAGGACCGGCGACGGCGAGGCGCTCTCTCCTCACACTGCCATTCTGGCGTTATATCCGCTTCATGGCGATTTCGTTATGGCGTTGTGCGACCAGATTACTGAGCATGCGCCCAGAAGCGCATTCCGGTCGTCCGCGCGTACGGCAATCGATGTGCGCGTACAGCAAAGGGAGCGGCCCCCGGTCGGTCGGGAACCGCTCCCCTCACAGCGTCTTACTTCGCACCGCCGGCGGCACCGCGACGGATGCCGAGGCGGTCGACCAGCGCACGGAAGCGCTGGATGTCCTTCTTGGCCAGGTACTGCAGCAGGCGGCGGCGCTGGCCGACGAGGATCAGCAGACCACGGCGGGAGTGGTGGTCGTGCTTGTGCGTCTTGAGGTGCTCGGTCAGGTCCGAGATGCGGCGGGAGAGCAGCGCGACCTGGACCTCGGGGGAGCCGGTGTCGCCCTCCTTGGTGCCGAACTCGGCCATGATCTGCTTCTTCGTGGCGGCGTCGAGAGACACTCGGTACTCCTCTTGATGTTTCGATGCGCCCGCGAGTGCCCCTGGTCTTGGTCTCAGGGGAGCTTCCGTGACTCGGAGGCGAAGGCTCGATGAGCGCAGCTCCCAGATGATCCGGGGGCGCGTACACAAACGGCCGTCACACAGCGTACCAGCCGTGGAGCATGGCTCCGGCTGTGGTCCTGTACGACTCGCTGCCGTGCCGGGCATACGCGGCCCGCTCCCGGCTGAATCAGCTGGTGAGCGAGCGGGCCGCGCTGTAGACGTC
Organism: Streptomyces sp. TRM49041; assembly: GCF_008271805.1. GTDB lineage: Bacteria > Actinomycetota > Actinomycetes > Streptomycetales > Streptomycetaceae > Streptomyces. Next base: position 7,165 of record NZ_VSRY01000099.1, on the reverse strand, counting down.
CAGGACGGCGAGGCAGAGCGGGACGAGCGAGAGCAGGACCGCTCCCTCGACGATGTCGAGCAACCGGCCCCAGAACGGCGACAGGCCCTTCTTCGGGATGATCAGGCCGATCGCGGTGATCAGTGCGACGCCGGCGGCGACGGCGGCGCTCAGCCAGATCGTACGGATGTCGAGACCGCCCCGGTCACCGTGAACGAGCAGTTCCCGGACCAGATCGGCCGGAGGGTTGAGGGAGAGGCCCAGGATCAGCAGACCGATCGCGGCGAGGCCGGCCACCAGGGCGCAGGCGACCTGGGAGGTGTAGCGGAACAGGCGGGCGCGCAGCAGCATGGCGAGGCCGGCGGCCAGAGCGAGGCACTGCCCCCATGCGTTGCCGGCGAAACCGAGGACAGCCGCGCTCGCGACGACGACTGCGGCACAGCCGCCGACCAGACCGAGCAGCATCTCGTGGCCGCGGCGGGCCTGGAGGGCGATGCGCTCCGCCTCCACGGGCTGGGCGTCGGGCTGCTCGTCCCCGTCGAAGTCGACGGCGTCGATCGACGGGGTGCGCGGGGCTGCGTATCCGATGGGCAGCCGGGCGAAGCGGGCGGACAGGCCCGGCAGGAAAGCGACCAGGCCGATGGCGACGGGCGCGCAGACGGACGCGGCAGCGGTGGCGGACGCCTCGGTGAGGATCGCGGCGAAGGTCGCGAGCGTGCCGACGGCGGCGAGGAAGGTGGCCGCCACGAAAGGCGCGTCGCCGCTGGGGGCCAGCGCGACGAGGACCACGGAGGCGACCAGGACGGTCACACAGCCGAGGAGGAACTGCAGGCGTCCGGGGCCCTGACCGTCGGCCGGGCCGATGATGCCGGAGCCCGCGACGAGGAGGAGGGGCAGAGCGCCCAGACCGAAGGCGACGGCGCCGTACCGGTCGCCGTACACCCGGGCCCGTACGCCCGCGAACGCGGTGAGCAGGACACCGGCGGCCCCCGCGATGATTCCGGGGAGGCCGTGCATGTCATGGCGCACGGGGTCCGCGTACCAGAGGACGAAGCCCATGAGGAGGAGCAGCAGAACCCCGCCGACGAGGCCGGCGCCGCGGAGCATGTCGTCGCTCCACAGGCGGCGGTTCCGGGTGATGGCGGAGGCGACGGCGTCGGCGACGTCGTCGAAGACGGCGGGGGGCAGTGACTCCGCGAAGGGCCTGAGGAGGAGGACCTCACCGTCGAGGACCCGCTGGGCGACGAGGGTCCGGGCGCTGTCGAGGACGGTGCCGTCGCGGCGTACGAGGTGGTAGCCCGTGGGGGTGGCGGCCGCCTGGCCCTGGCCGGTGAGCCGGAGGATCTCCGGGTAGACGTCGGCGACGGCGATGTCCTCGGGAAGGGCCACATCGATGCGGCTGTCCGGCGCCACGACGGTGACGCGGCAGAAGCCGGTCGCTGCGCTGGTACTCACGTGTCTGGACCCCCTGGTTTCCCTGATTCGCGGTTGCGCACAGTGCGCGCGTCACCCTACCGGGACGCGACACGACAAGCTGCAAGTAGGATCGCCTTCGCGCGGAGGGACGTTCGCGGCGGGCGGAGGGAACTCCGCAGTCGTGGATGGCCGTCCGCGCTCGCGGTATCCGTCCATCACATGTGACTTCACACCACGGCGCGGGATCTCCGCAGCACGGGTCTCGGCCTACGCGGAGCGTCCAGCGGCGCGGGTGTCGCCTGCGGTGCAGGGGGTGCCACCGACGTGAGTCTCCTTGGGCGGGGGCGCTGCTGACGCGGGCTCATCCTCGGACGCGGCTCCCGCGCATGCGGAGCCGGAGCCGTACGCAGGGCGCCTGCGGGGCCCAGGCGTGAGGGCCGACCCCTGTGCGGGGGTCGGGTGCGCGTATGTGAGGGTGGTCGCGAGTCGAACTGTCGCGGGGGCGTCGGTGTGGGTACTGCCGGCGGTCTTCCGTTCGTATCGAGGGATGATGCCCGGGTGAGCCAGATCGTCGTCAAACGCCCGCCGAGGTCGCTTCCGCCGGAAGTCCCCACGGAAGAACTGAGGTTGGAGTCTCCTCCCGAACTGCCGCGCGGGCAGCAGGAGGGGATGCTCATGCAGGTCCTTCCGATGCTCGGCATGGGGTCGTCCGTCGTCTTCTTCTTCATGCCGAACATGCCGCCGTTCATGCGGATCATGGGCATGCTGATGCTGGTCTCGACGGTGGGCATGGTGATCGCGCAGGTCGTGCGGCACCGCCGCGGTACGCAGGGGCAGGTGGCCGATGTACGGCGCGACTACCTCAAATACCTCGCGCAGACTCGCCGCACGGTCCGCAAGACCGCCCGTGCGCAGCGCGATGCGCAGCTCTATCTGCACCCGTCCCCCGAGCAGTTGTGGTCGGTCGTGGCCGAGGGCTCACGGCTGTGGGAGCGACGCGTCGGTGACAAGGACTTCTGCCAGGTGCGCGTCGGGCTCGGCGCGCAGCAGTTGGTCACACCGCTGGTGGCGCCCGATACCGCGCCGGTGGACGAGCTGGAGCCGCTGTGTGCGGGGGCGATGCAGCGGTTCCTGGCGGTGCACGGCTCGCTGGACGGGCTTCCGATGGCCGTGTCGTTGCGGGCGTTCTACCACGTGACCGTGTCGGGTGAGCCGGAGTCCGCCTGCGCCGCGGCGCGTGCGATGGTGGCGCAGCTCGTGACGCTGCACTCCCCCGACGATCTCATGGTCGCGGTGGTCGCCGCGCCAGGCGCCGTGGCGCGCTGGGACTGGACCAAGTGGCTGCCCCACGCGCAGGCGCCCGGCCAGGTCGACGGCGCCGGTACGAAGCGGCTGTTCGGCGACGACCTCGGGGAGCTGGAGCAGCTGCTGCGCAGCCGCCTGGAGGGGCGTCCGCGGTTCAGCCGGGAGAGTCAGCCGGTGCTGGACCAGCCGCACATCGTGGTGGTGCTGGACGGCGGGTTGGTGCCGCCGGAGTCGCTGTTCGCGGCGGCCGAGGGCCTGCAGGGCGTCACCATCATCGAGGTGGTGCCCGGTGACCTGGACGAGCAGCGGGGCGGGCTATCCGTGGTCGTACATCCCGGACGGCTGCGGCTGCAGTCGGGGGCGGGGTACGCGTACGAGGGCCTGCCCGACGTCCTGTCGCCGCAGGCCGCCGAGGCGCTCGCGCGGCAGCTCGCGCCGCTGCGCATGGGCGGGGGCGACGACGACGAGCCGCTGCTCGCGAACCTGGACTTCACAGATCTGCTGAACCTGGGCGACGCGGCCGCGGTGGACGTGGCGCGGACCTGGCGGCCGCGGTCGACGGCGGAGCGGCTGCGCGTGCCGATCGGTGTCGGCGAGGACGGCTCGCCGGTGATGCTGGACCTGAAGGAGGCCGCGCAGGAGGGCATGGGCCCGCACGGGCTGTGCGTGGGCGCGACCGGCTCCGGTAAGTCGGAGCTGCTGCGTACCCTGGTGCTCGGCCTGGCGGTCACGCACTCCTCCGAGACGCTGAACTTCGTTCTGGCGGACTTCAAGGGTGGTGCGACCTTCGCCGGCATGTCGCAGATGCCGCATGTGGCCGCGGTCATCACCAACCTCGCGGACGACCTGACGCTCGTCGACCGCATGGGCGACGCGATCCGCGGTGAGCTGCAGCGGCGGCAGGAGCTGCTGCGGGCGGCGGGCAACTACGCCGGCATCCACGACTACGAGAAGGCACGGGCGGCGGGCGCAGCGCTGGAGCCGCTGGCCTCGCTGGTCCTGGTCATCGACGAGTTCTCGGAACTCCTCACGGCGAAGCCGGACTTCATCGACATGTTCATCCAGATCGGCCGTATCGGCCGTTCGCTGGGTGTGCATCTGCTGCTGGCCTCGCAGCGTCTGGAGGAGGGCCGACTGCGTGGGCTCGACACGTATCTCTCGTACCGGATCGGTCTGCGGACGTTCTCGGCGGCGGAGTCGCGTACGGCGCTGGGTGTGCCGGACGCGTACCACCTGCCGTCGGTACCGGGCTCGGGCTATCTGAAGTTCGGTACGGACGAGATGGTGCGTTTCAAGGCGGCGTACGTGTCGGGGACGTACCGCTCGGGCGGCCCGCGGCTGTCGGCGGACCAGCTGCCGATCGAGCGGCGCCCGGCGGTGTTCACGGCGGCCCCGGTTCCAGTGGTGTACGCGGCGCCGGATCCGGCGCGGCCGGCCGCCTCGGCCGCTCACGAGGAGGACGACGCACTGGCGGACACGGTGCTCGACGTGGTCGTGCGCCGACTGGAGGGACAGGGCGTGCCGGCCCACCAGGTGTGGCTGCCTCCGCTGGACCGGGCGCCGTCACTGGACCAGCTGCTGCCGGGTCTCGCGCCGACCGCGGACCGCGGTTTCACCGCCACCGAGTACACGCTGCCCGGTGGACTGATCGTGCCGCTCGGCCTGATCGACAAGCCGTTCGAGCAGCGGCGTGAGGTGCTGTACCAGGACTTCTCGGGTGCGGCCGGCCATCTGATGGTCGTAGGTGGTCCCCAGTCCGGTAAGTCGACGCTGCTGCGGGCGCTGATCTCGTCGTTCGCGCTGACGCACACGCCGTGGGAGGTGCAGTTCTACGGGCTGGACTTCGGCGGTGGCGGTCTGTCGGCGCTGGCCGACCTGCCGCACGTCGGCGGGATGGCGTCGCGGCTGGACCCGGAACGGGTGCGCCGTACGGTCGCCGAGGTGATGGGCGTGCTGAACCGCCGCGAGGAGTTCTTCCGGGCCCACAACATCGACTCGATCGCCACGTACCGCCGGAAGCGAGCCGCGGGTGAGCTTCCGGGCGAGGCGTGGGGTGATGTCTTCCTGGTGATCGACGGTTGGGGCACGTTCCGCAACGACCACGAGGGCCTGGACGAGACAGTCACGGACATCGTGACGCGCGGTCTGGGCTACGGCGTCCACGTCGTGATCAGCGCGACCCGGTACATGGAGGTCCGGGCCTCGGTGAAGGACCTGGTCCTGGGGCGGCTGGAACTGCGTCTCGGCGACACGATGGACTCGGAGTTCGACCGCAAGGTCGCGGCGAACGTGCCGAGGGGTGTGCCGGGCCGCGGTCAGGTACAGGAGAAACTGCACTTCATGGGCGCGCTGCCGCGTGTCGACGACTCCAGCAATCCGGGGGACCTGTCGGAGGGCACGGCCGCGTTCGTCCGGACGGTGCGGTCGGCCTGGGCCGGGCCGGGGGCGCCGGCGGTGCGACTGCTGCCGCGGTCGGTGCCGGCGGACCGGCTGCCTAAGGGCTTCGAGTTCCCGCAGCACGGTGTGGCGATCGGCATCGACGAGACGAACCTGGAGCCGGTGTTCGTCGACTTCGAGACCGATCCGTTCTTCCTCATCTTCGGCGAGAGCGAGTCCGGCAAGACGAACCTGCTGCGGCTGCTGACGAAGCAGATCACCGAGCGCTACTCGCCGGACGAGGCCAAGCTGGTCGTCGGCGACTACCGGCGCTCGCTGCTCGGCTCGCTGCCGGAGGAGTACGTCCTGGAGTACGCGCCGATGGCGAACTCGCTGCAGATGCACATGGAGGCGCTGGCCGGTGTGTTCGAGCGCCGCCAGCCGCCGGACGACGTGACACCGCAGCAGCTCCGCGACCGCAGCTGGTGGTCCGGCCCGCAGATCTTCATCGTGATCGACGACTACGACCTGGTCTCGACAAGCGCGGGCAACCCGCTGGCCCCGCTGGCGGAGTACCTGCCGTTCGCCCGCGACACCGGGATCCGCTTCATCATCGCGCGTACGACAGCGGGCGCCTCGCGCGCCATGTACGAGAGCTTCATGCAGCGCGTCAAGGAGCTGGGCGCGCAGGGCGTCGTCATGTCGGGCGACCCCCAGGAGGGTGACCTCCTCGGCCTGGTGCGCCCGCGCCCCCTGCCGCCGGGCCGCGGCTACTTCGTGTCACGGCGGGGCGGCGCGGGGCTGGTTCAGCTGGGGCGGATGCCGGACATGTAGGCGAGCGTAGGTACTCCTACTCAGGGGAAGTTGGGTACGAGGCTGCTGCCCTTGGTACCCAACCCCCGTGCTAGAACAGACATTCACTCAATCACTCATCTCACACACAGACGTACGGGGGCGGAACGTTGGGATTCGACGAGGAATGGGCCCGACTGCGGGGTGAGGCGGCCGCGCGCCAGTCATCCAGCATGCGCTTGAACCAGAACGCCGCGCCGGGCGGGGGCGGCGGGGCCGGTGTGCCCGACTTCGACTCCGACCCGAAGAAGAAGAACGAGGCGGCGGGCAAGCTGGCGGGCGAAGTGAGGACCCAGACCGTCAAGGCGTCCAACCACGCCGACGAGGCGACTAACACCGCCGTCAGCACCTTCTCCGGCTGGGGCACGGCAGCCGGCCTGAAGAAGGTCCAGAAGGTCTGGGAGAGCCAGGTCAAGACGCTGACGGGCCGCCTGGACAAGGAGTCGGCGAACCTGCGCACCACGCGGCGCCTGATCCAGAACAACGACTTCGAGCTGTACAACGACTTCGCACCACTGCGCAAGCCCTCCGGGCTGGACAACACGTAAGACCGAGAGGAGGCATCAGACATGGCGCTGACCTACAAGAAGGTCATGGAGACCGACTACGGCAAGCTCACGGCCGCCGCGAAGGCATGGGACGACATGGCCGGCGAGTTCAAGAAGGCCGAGTCGAACTACGCAGCCACGGTGCGAGGTCTCAAACCGAACTGGCGCGGCGAGGCATTCGGATCCGCGTACGTGAACTTCGCCGGCACACAGTACGAGTACGCGGCCGCCCAGACAGAAGCGAAAGCCATCGCCGACCTGCTGCGCGACGCCCACGGACAGTTCACGGAGCTGAAGAAGCGGCTGGAGTCGCTGGTCGCGGACGCCCGCAAGGACAACATGCAAGTCGACGACGAGGGGAACGTCCGGCCCGATCTCACCGACACCGAGCGCAGGGCGTTCATCCACGACCCCGATGGCCAGGCCTTGCTGAAGTCGTACACCCAGGCGGCGGCAAGCTGGGCGAAGCAGATCCAGAAGTATGTCAAAGCAATCGAGGACGCTGACGCCGGCGTGAAGCTCTCCCTCGAAGGCGCCGTGAAGGACAGCAACAAGGACTTCCTCACAGGCAAGGACGACACTGCCAACGGCTTCAACGCGGGCGCCAAGGGCGATATCGAGCAGTACGAGCTGGAATACGTACAAGACGTCACCACACGCCTCAACGAGGGCAAGCCCGTCTCGAACGC
>NZ_VSRY01000098.1 GCF_008271805.1 Streptomyces sp. TRM49041 | reverse complement strand
GCGTTCGAGACGGGCTTGCCCTCGTTGAGGCGTGTGGTGACGTCTTGTACGTATTCCAGCTCGTACTGCTCGATATCGCCCTTGGCGCCCGCGTTGAAGCCGTTGGCAGTGTCGTCCTTGCCTGTGAGGAAGTCCTTGTTGCTGTCCTTCACGGCGCCTTCGAGGGAGAGCTTCACGCCGGCGTCAGCGTCCTCGATTGCTTTGACATACTTCTGGATCTGCTTCGCCCAGCTTGCCGCCGCCTGGGTGTACGACTTCAGCAAGGCCTGGCCATCGGGGTCGTGGATGAACGCCCTGCGCTCGGTGTCGGTGAGATCGGGCCGGACGTTCCCCTCGTCGTCGACTTGCATGTTGTCCTTGCGGGCGTCCGCGACCAGCGACTCCAGCCGCTTCTTCAGCTCCGTGAACTGTCCGTGGGCGTCGCGCAGCAGGTCGGCGATGGCTTTCGCTTCTGTCTGGGCGGCCGCGTACTCGTACTGTGTGCCGGCGAAGTTCACGTACGCGGATCCGAATGCCTCGCCGCGCCAGTTCGGTTTGAGACCTCGCACCGTGGCTGCGTAGTTCGACTCGGCCTTCTTGAACTCGCCGGCCATGTCGTCCCATGCCTTCGCGGCGGCCGTGAGCTTGCCGTAGTCGGTCTCCATGACCTTCTTGTAGGTCAGCGCCATGTCTGATGCCTCCTCTCGGTCTTACGTGTTGTCCAGCCCGGAGGGCTTGCGCAGTGGTGCGAAGTCGTTGTACAGCTCGAAGTCGTTGTTCTGGATCAGGCGCCGCGTGGTGCGCAGGTTCGCCGACTCCTTGTCCAGGCGGCCCGTCAGCGTCTTGACCTGGCTCTCCCAGACCTTCTGGACCTTCTTCAGGCCGGCTGCCGTGCCCCAGCCGGAGAAGGTGCTGACGGCGGTGTTAGTCGCCTCGTCGGCGTGGTTGGACGCCTTGACGGTCTGGGTCCTCACTTCGCCCGCCAGCTTGCCCGCCGCCTCGTTCTTCTTCTTCGGGTCGGAGTCGAAGTCGGGCACACCGGCCCCGCCGCCCCCGCCCGGCGCGGCGTTCTGGTTCAAGCGCATGCTGGATGACTGGCGCGCGGCCGCCTCACCCCGCAGTCGGGCCCATTCCTCGTCGAATCCCAACGTTCCGCCCCCGTACGTCTGTGTGTGAGATGAGTGATTGAGTGAATGTCTGTTCTAGCACGGGGGTTGGGTACCAAGGGCAGCAGCCTCGTACCCAACTTCCCCTGAGTAGGAGTACCTACGCTCGCCTACATGTCCGGCATCCGCCCCAGCTGAACCAGCCCCGCGCCGCCCCGCCGTGACACGAAGTAGCCGCGGCCCGGCGGCAGGGGGCGCGGGCGCACCAGGCCGAGGAGGTCACCCTCCACGACACAAGAAGTGCCGAACTCAAATCCGTCAGTTGTGGAAGGCGACCACAGTGGGGCTCAGCCCCTGTTGACCTCACTGCGGAACTTGTCCAGGGGCATGGTCTTCTCCGCCGGAGGTATCGAGATCGAGAACTTCTCCCCGAACGAGTCGTACGTCGTCGAGCTCCCGCGCCCGTTCCGGAGCGAGTCCAGCCGGAGGAGCCGTGCCGTATCGCCGTCCTCGATGAAGTAGGTGTCGGAGGCGGTGCCCGCGGACACCTTGAGCGCCTTCGCGGGCTTGCCGCCGACCGTCGTGTCCTCCTCGGGCAGGAACTCCCCGCCATCGGCAATCTTGAAGTACACGTCGCAGTCCTGCCCGCTCTCTGTGGTCACGAAGACGTCGGCGAGCCGATCAGGCACCGTGATGTACTGCCCGCGCTCCTCCAGCATGTCGGCGAACAACGGAGCGCTGATGTACGAGGTCCCGTCCTTGCAGTACGTCTCCCCGGGCACACCAGGACCGGACGTCTTCATCCGCAGCCCCTGCTCGGGGTCCCACCACGTCTCCTGCTCGGCCCCCACGAACGCGGTCGTCGTCCCCGAGGAATGGAACGACGTCCCCCGCATCACGTCGTTCACCCGCTCGGCCACCTCCGCCGCCGAACCCTCCGCCCCGCCAGCCCCTGGCGCGTCCCCACCCTCCCCGCACCCGGCAACGAGCCAAGTGGCGGCGAGGGCGAACACGGCAAGCCAGCGAAGAGTGGCCCGAGTAGGCAAGTTCATCCATTCTTCCTTCAGTTTGCTGAAGTGGGGCGTGGGGGAGTCGTGTGGACTCATGGTGGAGACCCTCTGTAGGGCGTGTGGGGCTGGATTTGTGACCGACAGATTGATCTGAAGCGCTTTAGGTTCGGTCTCGTTGATGGTGTGTCAATGATCTGGTTGGGGTTGCGCGGACCTGGTCGCCGCACGTGCAAGAGGATGTGCGGCTGCTGGCAGTGTGTCGCTGCTGCCTCAGGGCGCCGGAGCCGGATGCCGGTCGGCCCAGCAAGTACATCGGCTATGGCACGGTCCGGCCCGCCCAGGTCCTCCTCGAGGGCAAGGGAGACCCGGGCCCGGCTAACGTGAACCCACTGCTAGGAGCGCAGAACAACTCACCAGCGCCCCAGACCTCCCCGAACTCCCCTCTCCTGAAAGCACGGGGGCAAGCGACGAGGACGGCCGGTCCAAGGAGTCCCAGGCGGCCCCCGAAACGGCCGCCAGGTCCGAAGAGGGCGGCTTCCCGCTCTGGGCCGTCGTCGCGAGTGCCGTGCGCCGTCGTCGCCCTCATCGGCGGCGCCGTCGCGGTGAGCGTACGCAGCAGGAGAGCGTAGCTACGCGTCAGCGGACGTACGGAGAACGGAAACGCACGACTGAGCGTTTTCAGCGTTGTCTCTCCAGGGTGAGGACAGCTTTGGCGATGACGGTCATGCGGTTCGGGCTGATGCGGGATCTGCGGAAGATCTGGCAGGACTTCAGCCGTGCCATGCCGCGTTCGACCGGTGCCCGGGCTGCGGCCAGGGCCCGGTTGACGGTGCGCTGGGTGAGGGTGAGCTCGCCGCCCGGTGGCCGTTTGAGTCCGGTGGTGACCCAGGGGCCGGCGCCCGTGTAGGCACGGTCGGCGAGGACGGGGACACTCTGGCGTTCGCAGATCTGGATCATCCGGTGGGTACGGGCCGCGGTGGGGTCATGAGTGCGGCCCGGCAGGGCGGGTGAGATCCACAGCAGCTCGCCGGCCGGATCGGTGAGGACCTGGACGTTCACTCCGTGCCGGCGGTGCTTGGCCGAGTAGTCCGCCCGGCTGTCACCGACGCGGTCGCACTCGGCGAGGGTCCCGTCCGGCAGGACGAAGTCCGGATCGTGCTCGCGCAGCGTCTTGAGCAGGCCAGGGGCTCGTTCGGCGAGCAGGCAGGTCACGCTGGTGACGTACGCGTGGACGGTGCCGACGGATATCCCGAACCCGGCCGCGATCCGGGCAAGGGTGTCGTGGCGGCGCAGGTACACCAGAGCGACGAGCGCACGCTGGTGCGGCGGGACTTGCAGCGACGGTCACCCTCGCGGATGACGATGAGCATGGTGACCCACTCGACCAGGGCGTGAGGGACGTTGAGTGCGGCAGGATGGGGAACCAACAGGGCTCCTGTGCCAGTGGGTTGAGACGCCGAACACCTCCCTCAACGGCACGGGGGCTTTGTGCGTTGCGGCCCTCACCTCGACCTGACCGGCGTCACCCGATCAGTGGCCACGCTGAAAATGCTCACTGAGGGCTACGGCATTCCGCTGGGCCGCGTCCTGGCCGGAGCCAACCGCCACGACTCCCCGCTGCTCGCCACGACCCTGGACCGCCTGAACGACCTCGGACCGCTACCCGACGACATCACCGTCCACCTACTAGACGCCGGCTAGGACTCCGACACCACCCGCACCCTGCTCGGCGAGCGCGGCCTGCAGGGCCGGATCGCGCACAAAGGCGAGAAGGCGCCGATTCAGGCGGGCCAGAGGTGGCACGTGGAGCGCACCCACTCCTGGCAGAACGCCTTCCACCGCCTCGCCTGCTGCTACGAGCGCCGGGTCACCGTCATCGACGCCTGCTTCGACCTCGCCGACACGATCCTCACCGTGCGCAGCCTCATCCGACAGGCATGGACGACTCACCGCTGGGACGAACGCCCGCACCGCCGTCCATGAGCACACGCCTATCTGCGCGACCTCTAAGGCGGTCTCCCTCGCATGAAACACAGGACACCGGTCCAACTGTTCTGGATCCTCGAATCGTATCCACGGCCGACGAGGGAGTCTTCACGGATTCGCCGACCGCAGACCCTCAGCTCGGAGGAAGTTGAACAGCCCCGCACTGGAACTTCTTGCCTGCCGAGTCGACGAAGGACTGGAACATCTCGCGCGAGACGGAGATGCCTCGTTTGTAGAGGGCCCTCTGGTACTCGGTGCTCCAACGCATGCTGACGTAGATCTTGCCGGTCCCACACGTGAGTACGGCGGCATGCTGCTGCCGCTCGATCACTCCCGCGCCACCGGGCAGGTCCTCGAAAGCGCCCTCCTTGAGGAGGATCCGGTCGACGAGGCGCAGATCAGAGCTGGCGGCGAACCAGATCACCCCTTTGGTGTTTCCGGCAAGGTGCATTCCGCAGGCCCAGGTGCCCGGCATGCTGCCGCTGACCTGCTCCTTCCCGAGCGTCGCCTCGTCCTTGACCAGCGCAGCCGGAGGCAGGGTGAAGCCAGCCAGACCGCAGGCCGAGCCCGGGTCGGTGGGCGCCTCACTCACGGCCTGGAGCCGGGGCTCCTCGGTCGCTCCGCCCGCCGCGCAACCCGCCTCGTCGGCGATCCGCTGAGCGGCCTTCACGAGCGTCTTCGCGAGTTCAGCCCGGTCGACTGTGCCTTGTTTGACCACGGCTTCGACGGTCCTGACATTAGTCGCGGTCTGCCGCGACATGCCGCCCGGGCTGAACGTGCTCACCTTCCCCCGGCAGGCCTCGGGAAGCAGCACCCAACCCCGCTCGCCGGAAACGGCTCCTGTGGCGCCGTTCGAGAAGAAGGACATCGCGGACGGGTTCTTCCAGACGTGGGTCTGGAACTGGAAGTCCGGCTCCTGCGCCGCGGTCTTCATTTGGATCTCCATGGGCGCAGCGCCGAGGAATTTGCTCGTCCGCTGCACGGAGCACGAGAAGCCGGGCATGCTGTCGCCGACCGACGAGGTGGCCGACAGGCGTCCCTTGGTGTCCAGTACGGATGCCAATTCTGCGGAGGTCACGGCCCCGTCGCAGAACTCGTCATCGCCCAGAAGGTTGGTGTTCCACCAGAGGAACAATCCGGAGAAGACCGCCAGTGCCGAGATTCCTGCTGCGGAAAGCAGCCAGTTGCGCTTGGAGCGGACCGGCATCGGCGGCTCTCCCTGTCGTTCCGGACTCGGTGCTCGTGTCTCTGTCAACTTTCACCCCGGAGTGCCTCGAACGTGATCTTGCGGGCTCCGTTGTAGCTCTGCCTGGCCTCGTTCTGGATCACCCCGAGGGCGTCCTTGCCCTCGACGAAGTGCCGCTCGTCGTTCATGGAGGCGAAGAACTTGTCCAACGTGTCGTGGGCCTTGTCGTTCTGTGCGCCGAGCGTCTCCTTCGTCAGGAGTCCGTTCTCTGCCTGAATGACTGAAAGGCGCTCATTGAGGACGATGTCGACCGACCGCTGCGCCATGTCGCCGATCACCGGGATTCCCGTGATCGCGCCACCTAGCACGTGGTACCCGTAGAAGCGGTTGTTCGTTGCGTCGCTGTTCTTCGCGTCGCGGATGTCGAGATCGAGATCGCCGCCGACGGCGGTGACGGTTCCGTAGACCTCGCCGATCCTCTGGGCCCGGTTCTCCAGCGCCTTCGGGTCGGAGAAGTCGCCCGTCGCGAGCTGTTCGGACATGTATCCGAGCTGCGACTGGTAGAGCAGGTTGAAGTTCTCCGACTGCTGCGACCCGTCGGGGACCTCCGAGACGCCCCGCATGAAGCGCAGCAGGCTGATCCGACTGTTCTGGATCTGGGACTTGTCGCCGTCTGCGAGTTCGTTCGCCTGGCCGACCCGCCCCCCGGGCCCCTCGCCGGCGAGGATGTCCACCACATCCGGCGTGTACGCGGCGAAAGCACGCGCCAGCGGATCCCGCATGTTGGCGAAGTGGTCCTTCGCGAGCAACTCGTCCGCCTTGCCCGCGCGGTCCGCCTTGCCCTCCTTGCCCTCGGCGTCGCTGTAGTCGAGCAGGTTGATCGTGTCGTGCATGATGCGGGCCTCGGCCTCGCTGTGGCGGCCGAGTTCTTCGCCCGGCGAGCCCGGGGGGCGGCCCGTGGTCGCGGCTTCGAGGGCGAGGCCAAGACCGGCGCGGGTGTCCTTGTCGAAGGTGTCGTTGCCGGAAATCTCGACGTTGCCGTGCCAGTCCGTGGTGTTGACGATGTCCCAGTCGCGCTTCGTCAGCAGGTGTTCCAGGCGGTTCTTGTCGCCGTCGGCGTTCGGGTCGAGGTATCCGGTCGCCGTCTCAGGGTCACGGCTCATGATCCCCAGCGCTCCGTCGACGGGGTCGTTGGCGAACCAGCCGTCGTTCTTGCCCTCGAACCTGCCGTGCAGGTCCCAGACGTCCTTGTCCTTCTGCTCGGCGTCGATCATCTGGTCGGTGAGGTCGCCGAGGAACTGCGGTGAGTAGCCGTTGCCCTGCTGCATGAGGGTGACCAGTCCCTGGTAGCCGCGGATCTCCTGGCCTTGGCCCCGCGTCATGGGAGCCTTGTCAGCCGCGACGTCCAGCTCGAACTTGTCGAGGCCCGCCTTCTTCAGGTCGTCCATGAAGGCGTTGTAGAACTTCGCGTCCTCGGTCTTCGACCACTTCTCGAAGGCCGCCTGGTACTCCTTGGAGCCGTACGGAGGGTTCTTCTTCCCCTCGGCGAATACCACCTGCGTCGCGGTGGACAGGGTGTCCGCCAGCGCCTTGTTCGTATCGCCGAAGACGCGGCTCCTGCCGGAATCGCCCGAGTGCGCCACATCGTTGAGCGTGTTGGCGAGCTTTATCGTGCCGTCCGCGCCCAGGCCGGACAGGAAGGTCCGGCTGAACTCCGTACGGTGTTTGAAGGCCTCGTTGTTGTTGTCACGCAGGATGCGTGCGACGCCCTCGACCTCGGCGTTCGAGACGGGCTTGCCCTCGTTGAGGCGTGTGGTGACGTCTTGTACGTATTCCAGCTCGTACTGCTCGATATCGCCCTTGGCGCCCGCGTTGAAGCCGTTGGCAGTGTCGTCCTTGCCTGTGAGGAAGTCCTTGTTGCTGTCCTTCACGGCGCCTTCGAGGGAGAGCTTCACGCCGGCGTCAGCGTCCTCGATTGCTTTGACATACTTCTGGATCTGCTTCGCCCAGCTTGCCGCCGCCTGGGTGTACGACTTCAGCAAGGCCTGGCCATCGGGGTCGTGGATGAACGCCCTGCGCTCGGTGTCGGTGAGATCGGGCCGGACGTTCCCCTCGTCGTCGACTTGCATGTTGTCCTTGCGGGCGTCCGCGACCAGCGACTCCAGCCGCTTCTTCAGCTCCGTGAACTGTCCGTGGGCGTCGCGCAGCAGGTCGGCGATGGCTTTCGCTTCTGTCTGGGCGGCCGCGTACTCGTACTGTGTGCCGGCGAAGTTCACGTACGCGGATCCGAATGCCTCGCCGCGCCAGTTCGGTTTGAGACCTCGCACCGTGGCTGCGTAGTTCGACTCGGCCTTCTTGAACTCGCCGGCCATGTCGTCCCATGCCTTCGCGGCGGCCGTGAGCTTGCCGTAGTCGGTCTCCATGACCTTCTTGTAGGTCAGCGCCATGTCTGATGCCTCCTCTCGGTCTTACGTGTTGTCCAGCCCGGAGGGCTTGCGCAGTGGTGCGAAGTCGTTGTACAGCTCGAAGTCGTTGTTCTGGATCAGGCGCCGCGTGGTGCGCAGGTTCGCCGACTCCTTGTCCAGGCGGCCCGTCAGCGTCTTGACCTGGCTCTCCCAGACCTTCTGGACCTTCTTCAGGCCGGCTGCCGTGCCCCAGCCGGAGAAGGTGCTGACGGCGGTGTTAGTCGCCTCGTCGGCGTGGTTGGACGCCTTGACGGTCTGGGTCCTCACTTCGCCCGCCAGCTTGCCCGCCGCCTCGTTCTTCTTCTTCGGGTCGGAGTCGAAGTCGGGCACACCGGCCCCGCCGCCCCCGCCCGGCGCGGCGTTCTGGTTCAAGCGCATGCTGGATGACTGGCGCGCGGCCGCCTCACCCCGCAGTCGGGCCCATTCCTCGTCGAATCCCAACGTTCCGCCCCCGTACGTCTGTGTGTGAGATGAGTGATTGAGTGAATGTCTGTTCTAGCACGGGGGTTGGGTACCAAGGGCAGCAGCCTCGTACCCAACTTCCCCTGAGTAGGAGTACCTACGCTCGCCTACATGTCCGGCATCCGCCCCAGCTGAACCAGCCCCGCGCCGCCCCGCCGTGACACGAAGTAGCCGCGGCCCGGCGGCAGGGGGCGCGGGCGCACCAGGCCGAGGAGGTCACCCTCC
>NZ_VSRY01000097.1 GCF_008271805.1 Streptomyces sp. TRM49041 | reverse complement strand
GGAGGGTGACCTCCTCGGCCTGGTGCGCCCGCGCCCCCTGCCGCCGGGCCGCGGCTACTTCGTGTCACGGCGGGGCGGCGCGGGGCTGGTTCAGCTGGGGCGGATGCCGGACATGTAGGCGAGCGTAGGTACTCCTACTCAGGGGAAGTTGGGTACGAGGCTGCTGCCCTTGGTACCCAACCCCCGTGCTAGAACAGACATTCACTCAATCACTCATCTCACACACAGACGTACGGGGGCGGAACGTTGGGATTCGACGAGGAATGGGCCCGACTGCGGGGTGAGGCGGCCGCGCGCCAGTCATCCAGCATGCGCTTGAACCAGAACGCCGCGCCGGGCGGGGGCGGCGGGGCCGGTGTGCCCGACTTCGACTCCGACCCGAAGAAGAAGAACGAGGCGGCGGGCAAGCTGGCGGGCGAAGTGAGGACCCAGACCGTCAAGGCGTCCAACCACGCCGACGAGGCGACTAACACCGCCGTCAGCACCTTCTCCGGCTGGGGCACGGCAGCCGGCCTGAAGAAGGTCCAGAAGGTCTGGGAGAGCCAGGTCAAGACGCTGACGGGCCGCCTGGACAAGGAGTCGGCGAACCTGCGCACCACGCGGCGCCTGATCCAGAACAACGACTTCGAGCTGTACAACGACTTCGCACCACTGCGCAAGCCCTCCGGGCTGGACAACACGTAAGACCGAGAGGAGGCATCAGACATGGCGCTGACCTACAAGAAGGTCATGGAGACCGACTACGGCAAGCTCACGGCCGCCGCGAAGGCATGGGACGACATGGCCGGCGAGTTCAAGAAGGCCGAGTCGAACTACGCAGCCACGGTGCGAGGTCTCAAACCGAACTGGCGCGGCGAGGCATTCGGATCCGCGTACGTGAACTTCGCCGGCACACAGTACGAGTACGCGGCCGCCCAGACAGAAGCGAAAGCCATCGCCGACCTGCTGCGCGACGCCCACGGACAGTTCACGGAGCTGAAGAAGCGGCTGGAGTCGCTGGTCGCGGACGCCCGCAAGGACAACATGCAAGTCGACGACGAGGGGAACGTCCGGCCCGATCTCACCGACACCGAGCGCAGGGCGTTCATCCACGACCCCGATGGCCAGGCCTTGCTGAAGTCGTACACCCAGGCGGCGGCAAGCTGGGCGAAGCAGATCCAGAAGTATGTCAAAGCAATCGAGGACGCTGACGCCGGCGTGAAGCTCTCCCTCGAAGGCGCCGTGAAGGACAGCAACAAGGACTTCCTCACAGGCAAGGACGACACTGCCAACGGCTTCAACGCGGGCGCCAAGGGCGATATCGAGCAGTACGAGCTGGAATACGTACAAGACGTCACCACACGCCTCAACGAGGGCAAGCCCGTCTCGAACGCTGAGATCGAGGGTGCCGCACGCATCCTGCGCGACAACAACAACGAGGCATTCAAACACCGTACGGAGTTCAGCCGAACCTTCCTGTCGAGCCTGGGAGCCGAAGGCACCCTGAAGCTCACCAACCGGCTTAATGACCTGGCGTACTTCGATGACAAGGGCGCGAAGAAGCCCTACCCGGAGATGCAGAAGAGCTTGGCCAACACTATGGCCATTGCCACCCAGGTACCCGAAATGGAGAAGGATGGAAGGGTCCTTAAACTCGGCTCAAAAGAGTACGCCGAGGAGTTCGCCAAGTGGCGGAAGACCTCAGACGAGGCAGACTTCTACAACTCGTGGCTGGAGGACATCAAGAGGAACGGCACCGAGGAGTTCAGCACGAAGGTCACTGAGGTCAATCGGTCGAGCGGCATCGACCAGAAGGCCCTCGGTTATCAGAGCCTCGTCACTCTGATGCAACGTGGAAGCGAAAGCTACAGCGCCCCCTTCCTGCACGAGCTCGCAGACTCCATGCGGGCAGCGGAGGACCCCACCAGGGGCGGAAACAAGGACATCTGGGATCTGAGCAATAATTTCGACAGCAAAAAGTCCTGCGTTTCTGCGGGATGGTTCGCGAATGACCCCCTCGACGGACTTCTTGGCGTGATGAGCAAGAATCCAGATGCCGCCACCACCTATTTTGATCCGGATTCCCATACCCCAATTTTCCAGAAAGACGGCGAGTGGAAGGTCGACAAATTCGGCACCGAGCGCCTGGAGTATCTGCAGACGAAGCGCGACTGGGATGTCGTCGATGAGTACGCCACCACCCGGAAGGATGGGGCAACGATCTACAAGGGCGACATCGAGGATGGCGACGCCCGTGTCGGATTCGGCGCCGCCCTAGAAGCCGCCGCTACGGGTAACGTTCCCGGTACCCCCGCGCCGGAAGAGTTTGCGAAACACACAGCTGCACAGACGCGCGTACTGGAAAGCGTCATCACGTCGTACGCAGAGATCGCCAAGATCGACCAGACCGCCATGCCGGCGAACATTCGAGTCAACATGGCGAATGCCTTGGCTTACTATCCGGGTGATGTCCACCAGATCCTGGTCGATCAGGTCGACTACGCCGTTGGTAGTGAATCAACGGATCCCAATGGCCTCGGTGTCAGCACAGAGGATATGCGGAAGTTCATCCGCGCCGCCTCTGAGGATGGTGGCGCATTCCGAATGATCCATGACTCACAGATGGGTCATATAACGGAACGGATCAGTTCACTGGATGAGCAGGATCTGACGCAAAGAGCAACCGGCAATAACGATCACGCCATGGGTGTCGTCATAGACGCGGGGATGGTCATCGGCACCCTGGACGAAGTTCGCGCTGATGCGCTCATCGACGAACGCGATCGACAAACCTCGGAGAACAACTGGAACAAGGCCTATAATTACCACATGTACGGCGCGCCTGTAACCAGCCTCCCCATCTTCGGTGACTCCATACAAAGATCGATTGACATCCTCACAGGGAAGCACGCCGAGGAACTCAACAATGCCGTAGCAGACAAGACGAAGGAGCAGCTTATTGAGCATTACAACAAGCATGGATACCCCAGGCTGAGAAACCTTATCAATCACCGCGCCGACATCCTCATGATTCCCGAGGAAGAGAAGATACCGACGGGGGGCCGAATGGGCTCCTTGCGCACCGCAGCGGGAAACTCGTACACAAATGGTATCGAGCTCACCCAGGGCTCAGCAGGGGAGTAGTGATCACCGGTATGCGCGAAAGAGGGAAACGCCGTATTGGCCTCACCGTAGCTCTCGCAACTGCGACTGCCGCAGCCGTGCTGCTCTGGCCGAGAGAGGACACTGCCTCGCCGGAATCAGATGCCTGCTTCTCTATCCTGTCGAAGCTCGAGATAGAGGCTTCGGGAGGCATCGCATCCTGCGGCAACGCTCTGGAGACGGCGATGACCGGCGCAGTTCCGGGACATAAGCCTCCGGAAGGGAAACCCCAGAGACTTCCCGAGAAGAGCGGCGAAGCTCTTGAGCTGGTTATCACCACTTACACAGAGCGGATGGATACAGGTGAAATGGCACCAGTCCCATCCGAGATCAAGCACAATCTCGCGAATGCGCTATCCCACTACGCCGGTGACACCTACGAAATCCTTGCAGGGCAGGTCGACTACTCAGATCCACAGTACTCAACAACTCCCAACGACATCGACATCGACACGCCTGTCATGGGTGACTTCCTAGACGCCCTGGCCGATGACGGAGATTCTTTCAAGATTATCCGCGAGACCCTCTTCGACCAGGTTGAATCAGAGCTCGAGGCCTTGGATGAACAGGACTTTCTCGACGAGCCGATGAATGAACCAGGAAAGGCATTTATCGATTCTGCCCTGGGTGCTGCCATATCGTCGGGAACCACCGTGGGAGAGCTTCGTAGGGCGCGTCTCAATGCCTTGACAAGACAACACGAAAACAACAAGGCCGCAGCCGAGAAAGCACTGCTTGAAGACTACGAAAATTACGGCTTCCCAAGACTCCGAAGGCTCTTTCAGGATCGCTCAGTCGCTCTGGGCTCGGCAGAGACGGCGGCGGGGAGACAACGACTCGACAGTCTCCTCTCGAAGGCTGCAGAAGCGTACTCCAGGAGCACCGGATTCAAAGACAGTGTTTGACGACGATCCACGGAGCACATGACATCGGCTGCGCGCGGGACCGAGGAAACCACCGGCTGAGGCATCCGCTATTCGTCCGCACCGCCAGGCGCTGGTCATGTCCCTTGTCGTGGTGTAGGAGATCAACGTGGATATCTGCAGGTCACGCATGCGATTTGCCGATCGACAGCACCCAGGATCCTGACTGACCGTCAGCCACGGCTGTGGCGCGCGGCCACAGCCGCGGCGGGCGTTGGCGTGACCTCGGAGGTAGGACACCCAAGATCGACCGCGCAAGTCCATACATCGCCCACAAGCTGACGTACCATCACTTGATCTCGCGCCCCAGGATTTCAGATTCCGGCCGTGGCCTGCGCCTTCTCGCCTTGAACACCCCTACACCACTTGGCGGGACACTATCTGACCGGCCTGGGACGGGGTAGAGCGAAGGAGCCATACGGTCCTTGCATGCGGCCCTTCGCACTTGAGGCGCACGAGGCGTTGCCCTGGTCGCCTGGCTACCGGGCGGGTCGACTTCCGCTCTTCTCCTCCTGTCTCCCTGCCATCTGCGGATAATTGAGGCGCAACGCCGTAACGCTGTACCGCCAGCACCTCGAAGGGAACGCGCCTGATGGGCACTCAGCAGGAGAAGGACGAGCTGTACGCGCTCGACATCAGTGGGGTGGAGTGGCACGGCGCCCCCGGGACGAGCCCCGACGAGGAGCGGGTCGAGATCGCCTACCTGCCGGGCGGGGCCGTGGCCATGCGGTCGTCACTGGAG
Source organism: Streptomyces sp. TRM49041 (assembly GCF_008271805.1). GTDB lineage: Bacteria > Actinomycetota > Actinomycetes > Streptomycetales > Streptomycetaceae > Streptomyces. The sequence goes on along the minus strand of NZ_VSRY01000097.1, from coordinate 24,158 downwards.
CCGGACACCGTACTGCGCTACACCGAGGCCGAGTGGCGAGCGTTCGTCCTGGGGGCGAAGGACGGGGAGTTCGACCTGAAGTGAGGCTGCTGATCTGATCCAGTCAGCGCCGTGGGGCCCGCTCGGGAGACGAGCGGGCCCCACTTCTCGTTGCCTTGTCAGCAGCCTCTCGCTTTGCAGTTGGCGCACCGGCAGGGCGGCCAGGCCAGCGGCGGGGCCATCAGGCCTGCGTCGCCGGCCTCAACGGTGAGCGTTGGTGTCTCAGCGAGACGCCCGCCGGTGGGACCGGTCCGGTACGTCCGTACGGTCATCCGGGAGAGCCCTGGAAGCGAGCGACCGTGACCCGGGCCTCGTCTCACCGCTCATCGTCCGGCCACTCGTGCCAGCCCGTCGCCAGCAGCTCCAGCACGTCCGGTGGCTTTGGGATGTGCGGGGCGCAGGCGCAGCAGGCGTAGACGTTGAAGCCGGGGCCCGAAGCGGCATGTACCTCCGACACGACGACCGGTTCGTCCGTCAGCGCGTGGCAGTGGACGCACATGCGGAGTGGGCGTCGCGGGTCCTGCCCGGTCACCAGCGCGCCCCCTCGTACGCGAGCACGTACGGGCGCATCAGGGGCGTCGCCGCCCCGTCGAGCAGTCCATCGAGGTCGTACGGGGAGTGGGGTGTGGGGCGCGGATGGGAGGGGTCTCGGTGGGCGGGCGCACCACGGCGGTGCCGACCGCGCGGTGGCTTTGCGTGGTGCAGGGCTTGCCTCGCGCACAGGACTAAGGCGCGGATAAGGTCGGTCACGTCAGCGCTCGCTTTCAGCGTTGGCCATGCCCCGGGACGGCTCCACCCGTCGCCGGGGTCTTGTCGTAGACACACGGTAGCTGGTCTACATCATGCTTGTACATGCTTAAGCAAGGTGATACCCGAACGCGCGCATTCATGGATGGGCGTTTACGTTCTGGATATGGAGTTCGCTGCAGACCGCTACAGGTGGGTTCAGGTCGCTGAAGAGCTGCGGAGACGCATCGCAGATGGCACGTACCAGCCTCGCCAGCCTCTGCCGTCCGAGAGTCAGCTCATTGGAGAGTTCGGCATCGCACGGGGTACCGCCCGCAAGGTGATCGCCCACCTGCGGGACGAAGGCGCCGTCTACACGGTGCCGAGGCTCGGTACTTTCGTCGCCGAGCAGCAGTCGGCACCGGCCGAGGGCGCGGAGGATTGACCTACGGGCGGTCCGACCCGGGGCCTCGTAACGCGAGAAGGGGCATGCTCCGGGTGAGCATGCCCCTTCTCACACCCCCGCGAGGTGTGTGTCAGTACCCCTCGGTGAAGAGCTGCGACGCCTTGCGGTCGGTCGTCTGGTACTTGTCCTTGCCTTCCGCGATGATCCTGGCGATCTGGTCCAGCTGGGTCTTCATGTGGTCGGCACGCGCCCTGTACTTCTTCTGGAGCGCCAGGTACTCGCGGTGTGCCTCACCGTCCCAGGTGTCGGTCACGACCTTGATGGCCTGCTCCATGCGAGTCAGGTCCTCGGCGGTGTCCTTGGCCAGAAAGCGAAGACGCTCCGCCATGAGCGTGACGCTGCTGTACCGTACCTTGGTTCCGAGATCCTCGGACATGCTGTCTCCTCGTTCGTCTGCGGCTGGGGCGATCGGTGGGGCACTCAGGCCCGGTCGGCCGATCAGACGTTGTTCAGGCCCGACTTGTTGATGACGGCGAAGCTCGCCCGGACGTCGTAGTCATTCTGGCTGTTGAGGTTCTTGGTCTGGCTGACGGCGTTCCTCAGGACGTCGAGGAGTCGGCGGATCTCGTCGTGGTCCTGGTTGAGCTGGACCTGGGCCGTCTTGAAACCCTCAGCGCCCGCACCGGTCCAGCCCGCACGACAGGTCTCCAGGATGTCGGCCATCTCCCGGGCCTGGCGGCTGATCTGGCGCGTGGTCTCCTCGATGGCGTCCTGAGCCTGCTTGACCGTCTGATTGACTAGCTGGAAGTTGTCCGTCATGTGGACGCTCCTTGTCGTGGATGGTGGACGGACGGGGCCGGATATCCAGTCGTGCGTTTCCGTTCTCCGTACGTCCGCTGACGCGTAGCTACGCTCTCCTGCTGCGTACGCTCACCGCGACGGCGCCGCCGATGAGGGCGACGACGGCAACGGCACTCGCGACGACGGCCCAGAGCGGGAAGCCGCCCTCTTCGGACCTGGCGGCCGTTTCCGGGGCCGCCTGGGACTCCTTGGACCGGCCGCCCTCGTCGCTTGCCCCCGTGCTTTCAGGAGAGGGGGAGTTCGGGGAGGTCTGGGGTGCTGGTGAGTTGTTCTTCTGCGCTCCCAGCAGCGGGTTCACGTCGGCCGGGCCCGGGTCGCCCTTGCCCTCCAGGAGAACCTGGGCGGGCCGGACCGTGCCGTAGCCGATGTACTTGCTGGGGACGGGGCCGTTGTGGCCGGCGGTCTCCAGCATGACGCGGAGGACCTGATTGTTCGTCCAGTCGGGGTGGGCGGACCAGATGAGCGCGGCAGAGGCTGAGGCGAGGGCCGTGGCCCCGCTAGTTCCCTCCCCATTGCAGAAGCGGTTCTTGTCAGCATTGCAGCGCCCGGGGACGTCGGCGCCGGGAGCAGCCAGGGCAACGTGGTCACCGTAGTTGGAGAAGTCCGCCACCTTGCCCTTGGTATCCACAGCTCCTACGGCGACCACACCCGGGACGACCGCAGGGTACACGCCGAACTCCTCGCCCTCGTTGCCGGTTCCAGCAAAGATCAGCGCCCCTTTGCGCAGGGCATAGTCGACGGCCTCTTGCAGTTCGGCCTCTTGTCTTCCTGCTGAGGTGGTCTTCATCGAGATGTTGATGACACGACTGCCGTGGTCTACGGCGTAACGGAGGCCCTTGCTCAGCGGCTTCGCCAGGCCGAAGGTGTCCTTGCCTCCGCGCGCACCCACCCTGACCGGCAGGATCTCCGCATCAGGGGCGAGTCCCTTGATGCCCCCATTAGCGCCGGTGCCCGCGATGTAGGCGGCCATGTTCGTGCCATGCCGATCAGTGTCTGCCGCATCCGTACGAGCATCACCCTCGCCGTCGACATAGTCTGGACCGGACAGCACCTTGCCCCGCAGCTCGGGCACGGTGGAGTCCACTCCGGTGTCGAGCACCGCGACGGTGATCCCCTTACCCGTACTCACCTTCCACATGTCGTCGGCCTTCATCGCGTCCAAGTACCACTGGCGCGAGCGCACGTCGTCCGCCTGGGCGACTGGGGCGCCGACGAACGCCGTCGCGGCGACGGTGATCACGGCGCCGAGCAAACCGACCGCGCGACTGCGGAACGTGCGGGCACGGGGGGACATCAGCGGGACTCCTAGTCGATTACGGGAGGGACGATCTTGCGCTGGCCCATGGTCCAGGTTTCCTCGTTCTCTGCCAGGTAGTCCGGACGGCCTGTGTTCTGACGCCGTTCCTCCTTGCCGGGCGCCGTCGAAGCGGGCGGCCGAACCAGGCCCGTGCCACCGGGCGTGAACGCACCTCGCCCGATGGGACCGGACGCCCCGGAAGCCCCCACGGTTCCACCGGGCTGGGCCGCCAACCGACGGCCCGACCCGGCACCCGCACCGGCCCCCGAAGCCCCTTGCGACCCCATGCCCTGTCCGGGCATGCCCATCGGGCGGCCGAACGCGCCGCGTTCCTCGCCCACAACGGTACCCATCGGCAGCCTCGGCCCCATAGGCGAGACGCCTGCCCGTCCGGGCATGGGCCTGCCGCCGACGATGCCGTCCCCGGCGCCGACACGGGGAAGACCGCCGAGCGGTCCGGGGCCGCTGGGAACTGTCCCCCGGGGCACACCCGGCACACCGGAAGCCGAGGGCAGCCGCGACATGGCGTTGCCACCCGGCATCTGGCCGGTCACCGGAGCAATCGGCGGCAACGGGTTAGGACCGGACCCCCCTGCGACAGACTGAGGCACCACAGGCTGCGTGACGGAGCGGGCTCCCGGTTCCTGCGTGACCGGAGGAGCAACAGAGTCGAGATTCGTACCGACAGGCGTCTCTGGCAAAGAAGATGACGGAGCCACCGGACGCACCGTGTGCTCCGAAGCCTGTCGCACGGAGGCCGATTCAAAGCCACTGGGCGACGAGGGCACGGAGGCCGAGTAGTAACCGCCGCCCCCGTACGAGCCGCCACCCCCGTAGGACGAACCTGCGCCACCACCCGACCCACTCGTGGCGTATGGGCGCTCTCGACGGATTTCGCCATCCACAGGCGGCATGGGGAACTCCGGCTCCGGCTCCGCCTCCATCCGGTTCTGCGACGTCTTGTAGTACGACGACAGGCGCTCCATCAGCCGGATGGCCTCCTGGAGCTTCGGGCCGGTCTCGTCCTTGATGCGGGCCTCTTCCTTCTCCGGGTCCGCGTAGCAGATACCCGCCGGCTTCGGCATCGACTTCTGCGTCTCACTCAAGGCCTGGCCCGCGCGCTGCATCTCGGCGCCGACCGTCGTGGTGAAGTCGCTCAGCTTCAGAGTCTCGGACACCATGTCGGCGCCCCACAGGCGGAAGGCGTCACCGCCCTCGCCCTTCCACTGCACCGCGTCGAAGTAGAGACGCAGGTCCGCAGCAATCTGGATGATCTTCGGGGCGGCGGCGTCCAGGAGATTGCCCACCTTGGTGAGGTCCCCCGGCTTCGCCGAGGCGATCATGGCGTACAAGGCGTCCAGGGACTTGCCTTCGAAGTCACTCGGCATGTCTGTGTACTCCCCCGTCAGGCGAATCCACCGGAGTCGGTGGTCTCACTGGGCTTGCTCGTGGGCGTCTGCGTCGGAGTCTGCTGCGTCTGCGGCGGCGTCTGCGGCTCGTAGAACTCGCGGCTGTGCTTGTGGATCTCCTTGAACCGCTCCTTGACGCCCGTGTCGACGCCCCCGTAACCCTTGTCCGCCATCTGTACGGCGATACCCAGGGCCTCGATGGTCTCGCCGAACATCTTGGACAGGCCCTCCAGGCGGGCACGGATCTTCTCGTACCCGGCGTGCAGGTCCCCCGCCGCGCCGAAGCCATTGCCGTACGCGTCAGCCGTGACGGTCTGCTCGCCGATCGTCTGGTGCCCGGCGGGCGACTCCGCCAGCGAGTTGAGGATTTCGTCTATGCGGTTCTTGAAGGTCTGGAGCGTCACACCCTTGACGTCCAGATCCTTGCCGCCGCCCCCGATCGGCGCTTCCACTTCGGTGCCCCCTCGTCGCACTCGTGAATCGGATTGCCACTCTAGTCAATACTTTCGACTGACCCAACATCAGTTCGTACTCACCTGCTATGAGTACGCGTACTCACGTCCGCCTGCCGCGGCGCCGCCTCGCGTCGCGGATCACCGTCGCCGTGCCCGCCACCACCGACACCAGGACCGCCGTGACCCCGAGCGCGTATGTGGCCAGGCGCTCGTCGCGCTCCTCCGGTGTCTCCGACATCGCCACGAACGCCGGTTCCGGCGCCGGAGGCCTGGGCGGGGCCGGGTCGGGCCTTGGGGACTCGATCGGGCCCGCGTCGCCGTCCAGGGCGCGCACCGGGTCCACCACACCCCAACCTACATAGTCGTCACGTCCGTTGACCGAACGCTCCGCGGTCTGCTCGATCTGCGCCACAATCTGCCGTGCGGTCCACTTCGGGTACTTCGCGCGCAGCAGTGCGGCGACCCCCGCCACGTACGGGGCTGAGAAGCTGGTTCCGTTGTCGACGCACTGGCCGCCGCCCGGGACCGTCGAGACGACGTCCACGCCGGGGGCCGCGACGCCCAGGAACTCGCCCGCCTGGGAGAACGGGGCACGTTCGTTGTTGCGGTCGGAGGAGCCGACCGCCAGGACGCCCGGGAAGGCCGCCGGGTAGGTGTTCTTGAGCTTGCCGTCCAGGCCGTTGTTGCCTGCAGAGGCCACCACGACGATTTCCTTCCGCAGCGCGCGGGCCACGGCCTTCGCCAGGTCCGAATCCCCCCTCAGGGCCTGTGTGGTGTCCTGCGAGATGTTGATGACGTGGGCGTCCTTGGCGATCGCGTGGTCGATCGCGTCAGCCATCGTCTTCGACGTACCGCTGTTCTTCTCGTCGTTCTGGCGGATCGGGATGATTGTGGCTTCCGGTGCCAGGCCCACGAAGCCCGTGCCCTTGCGGGGGCGGGCCGCGATGATGCCGGCGACCTTCGTCCCGTGGCCGACCTCGTCGACCGTGCCGTTGGTCTTGCCACGCTTGCTGTCCGTGGGGGCGTCCTTCCCGGCCTTGAGGAAGTCGGCGCCCGCCGACGCGTCTACAGCCGGTTTCAGTTGGGGGTTGGCCGTGTCCACGCCCGTGTCGATTACTGCGACCCGTACGCCCTTGCCCTTCGTGTCCTCCCACAGCTCGTCGAGCAGCACCCGCTGAAGCGCCCAGGGGGTGCCCTCGAACTGCTTCTTCATCGGGAAGGTGCACTCGCCGCCGCCGTTCAGGCGAGAGCTCGGGCGGGCCTCGGCCGTCTCGGTCATCTCGGCCGTCTCGGTCACGGTCGCCTCAGCCGCCTCCGCCACCTCGGTCACCGTGGTCGCCGATGCGGGTGGTGGGAGGATGAAGGCCGTCAGAGCCGTTGTCGTGGCCAGCAGCGTCGCTGCCTTGCGCATCCGTCGCCCCCCTACGAACCCTGCGGCTGGCGCGCGCTGTTGGTGTCCAGCCGCGGCCCCTTCGACAGGAACTCCGACCAGGTGATCGGAACGAGGGACGGGGTGACCTTCTCGTAGCCCAGACGCTTCTGTGCCTGGCTGGGCTCCGGTCGACCGTCCGACGGCTGTGAAGCCCGGTCACCGGCACCGATGTCCGAACGCTTGGCGTCGCTGTCGCCGTTCGACTGGACCGCGTAGCGCAGTCCGGTGTCCGTGACCAGGAACAGGGAGCCGTCGGGCTTGGTCTGGTTGCCCTGGATCTGGGTGTAGAGCAGGCCGGTGCCGGGCGTGACATATGTACTGCCGCCGCCGACCGTGATGTCCGCCGGGTACCTCGTGCCCGCCCAGGTGGAGAGCGTGGTGCGGCCCTTGTCGTCGACCTTGCGCAGTACGCTGCACACCGTGTCGCGGGCGCTGTCGCCGCTGGTGGAGTTGACCTGTACGGCCCGCTGGGAAGGCCAGCGGTGCTCCGCGCCGAACATCGTGGGCTCGGGGCGGAAGGACGCGTTGTCGACGTCGGACGCCTTGCCGGCCATGTCGAGCCGGTCGGTCTGCGGTGAGTTGATCAGCAGCCAGGCGGTGAAGTCGGAGACCGGCTGCACCTTGCCCCGGAGGACGACGTAGTGCTGTGGGCCCGAGCCGGTCTCGGCTCGCAGAACCATGCCGACCCGGTCCTGCTTCCGGCTGAGCCCCCCGCCGACGTCGGCGGGTGCGCCGACCGTGCCCGGGATCACCGGGAATTCGACGGGGCTTCCCTCGTGGAGCGTGGCCAGCCAGTCGTCGGTGACGGGCTGCGGCTCCTCGCTACCGACGAGCGCGCGGGTCAGGACGGTGGCGTCGGTCTCGCCGCCGCGCACCTGGTACTTGGTGCCGCTCGCGTCGACGAGGAAGCGGGCGCCCTTCTGCCCCTGGACGTAGAGGACTTCGCCGCCCTTGAGCCGTTCCTTGCCGTCGGTGCGGTGGAAGTCGCGGTCGGCGAGGACGAAGGTGGCCTTCTGGACGCTGGACCCCTTGCCGCCGCCGGGCTGCACGCACAACGCCCACCGCTTCGCCTTGGCGGCCTCGGTGTCGCTGGGCAGGCGGTCGGGGGCGTACGGGATGCCGAGGATGGGGCCCCGCGGGGGCTTGCCCGCGTCGAGTATGTCGTCACTGACCTGGATGACGTCGAACTTGTCCGGGTTGAGCAGCAGTCGGGCGGACGCCAGGTTCAGCACCGGGTGCAGCAGCGTCTTCTCGTCCTTGCCGGTCTTCAGGACCACGTAACGGGTCGTGGACTGCTTGCCGATGATCACCTTGGTGCCCGGCTCGGCCCAGTCCTTGGGGGCCTTGGGCTTGAACATGCCCCACGCGCCGAAGCCTGCCAGGATCAGAGCGCCGACGACCATACCGGGCAGTACGGCCCGCAGCGGCCTCGGCGCACCCTCCTCCGTACCGGTGGGCGTGGGTTGGAGGAATGCGGCTACCGTGCGTTTCTTCGCAAAGGTATATGCGTTGAGCTCATCCCGCCGTGATGCCATGGGTCCCCGTCTTCGAAAGGCCGTCTGCGGGTCCGATGTTCCGCTTCCCGTGAGCGTCCCGCTTTCCCGCGGATCCCCCGCTGCTGCGCGGGTGTTCCTCATGCGTTGGGTGAGCGTGGCACCCGGGGCCGCGTTGTCGGACCGGCCCCCTACTATGCCTGTTGTCGGAACACCGCTACGGGGCGGGTAGGGTGATCCAGCCGCCAATGCCCTGGCAGGCCAGGCTGATCGGGATGAATCGGGGGATCTCCATGATGGCTTCCGCGACACGGACGCGGCCCGCGGCGCCCGCGACCGCCGGGGCCACGACCCGGAACACGGCCGCCACCACGACGGCTTCGGAGCCGTCCCGGTCCCGTGTGTCCTCCGCCTCGGGCGGCGCGCCACGCCTCAAGAGCCGCCCTGGGCACCTGGGGGCGTTTCGACTGCGACAACTCGTGCTGGTCGAGCTGGCGGCGGCGCTGCTGCTGGTGGCATGGGTGGTCGATCCGCTGCTCCTGGTCCCGGCCGGTATCGGGGCCGCGCTGCTGGTGCTGTTGGCGGTGGTACGCCGGCACCGACGGTCCCTGCCGGAGTGGCTGTCCACGGTGTTCGCGCTGCGTGCCCGGACCCGTCGGGCCGCGTCACTGGCCGTTCCGCCCGGTACGGAGCCGGGCCTGGCGCCCGTCGTGGAGTGCGACCCCTCCCTCCGCACCTACACCTACAGCAACCGGGACCGGCGACCGGTGGGGATGATCGGCGACGGCACGTTCCTCACGGTCGTCCTACAGGTCGAGTCGGACGCGACCGCGCTGCGCCTGGACCGCACGGAGCGACCCCTGCCGCTGGGGCTGATACGGGACGTGCTGGAGGTGGACGGCATATGCCTGGAGTCGGCGCAGATCGTCCAGCACACCCAGCCCGCGCCCGCCCCGCACCTGCCGCAGCAGTCCATGGCCGCCCGCAACTACGGCCCGCTGCAGGCGCAGACGGGCTCTCCCGCGGTACGGATCACCTGGATCGCGCTGAAGCTCGACCCCGAGCTGTGCGCGGAAGCCGTGGCGGCGCGAGGGGGCGGGTTGGAGGGCGCCCAGAAGTCCGTGCTTCGGGCCGCGGACCAGCTGGCGAGCCGTCTCGCCGGCGCCGGGTTCCGGGCGACCGTACTCACCGAGCAGGAGCTGACGTCGGCCCTGGCGACCTCGACGTGCGCCAACCCGCTTGCCCTCGCGCAGGCGGGCCGGGCCCAGACGCCCAGCCGCCGCACCAAGGAGACGTCCCGCACCTGGCGCTGCGACGACCGCCGCCACACCACGTACTGGGTGGGGCGCTGGCCTCAGTTCGGGCCGGGCGGTTCCTCACTGCCGCAGCTGGTGGCGTTGCTCACATCCATACCCGCGCTCGCCTCGACGTTCAGCCTCACGCTCAGCGCCGGCGACCGGCAGGAGGTCTCGGTGACCGGGTACCTGAGGATCACCGGGCGCAGCGACGAGGAGCTCGTGACGGGGCGCCACGCACTGGAGCGGGCCGCGCGCGGTGTGAAGACCGGGCTGGTCCGGCTCGACCGTGAGCAGCTGCCCGCGATGCTCGCCACTCTTCCGCTCGGGGGTGCTCGCTGATGTCAACTCAGCTTTCCGGTTCGGGGTCGTCGTCCGTCGTCGGTGCGGCAACCGGCTCGGTCGGCGGTCCCTCGGCGGCGCCTGGCCCCGGTGTGGTGGGTGGTCTGGTGAGCGGTCCTGTCGGCGGTGCTCCGTCGTCTTCACCCGGCACGGTTCCCGGGGGCGGTCGCCGGCGCGCCGGTGCTGCGGGCAGGACTGCCTCCGGTGGCCACCGCCGTGCCAGGCAGGGCGAGCGACGTGGCCGAGGGGTGCGGGGCGGACTGCCTCGTATCGGGTTCGGCCTTATCGGTCCCCGCCGCGACCGTCACGCTCTCTCCCTGGATCGCCTGGGGTCATTGGGGCTTCCCGTCGGTGACGACGGCATGGTGATCGGTGTGGACGCCGAGGGGCGGCCCGCCGTGCTGGGCGTCAACCGGCCGACGCCGTACGACATCACGCTGATCGGCGGCCTGTGGACGGCCCAAGTGATGGCGCTGAGAGCCGCCGCGACGGGGGCACGGGTCGCCGTGGAGACCGGCCGGGCACCGGCGTGGACCGCGCTCGCGCAGGCGGCCGGGGGCGGCCAGGCCTGTATCACGCTGCACGACGTCGGGCGCGTCCCTCCCCAGGGTGCGTCGGCCGGCAGCCCGGTGGTCATCGTCCGGGACTGCGGCATGCGGCCGCCGCGCGGCCGAGTGGTCGCCGGGCCTTGGCAGTCGGTCATCACCCTGCTGCCGTACCTGAGCCCGGTCGCGCCCCGGCTGATGGAGAAATCCGGGCTCGTGGGCGTCCAGCGGGTGTCACCGGACGAGGCGGCCCAGATCGGACGGATCCTGGCCCTGCCGCGGGCCGAGGCGGAGACGCTGTCCACCCTCTCCGACGGCGTCACGCTGTGGTGCTCCGGTCACGACCGGCGGTTCGTGATGACTCAGGCGACCGACGCCGAGACGGGGTTGCTGGGCGCCGCTCGCCGGATGGACTGACGGGCCGACGTATCTCGGCTGGGGACCCGCGAACGCATGGTCGCCGGTATGGATTTGATGGTTTCATTTGCCTTCGTTCGTCACTCTCAGGCGCCGCCAGGTCACATGAGGGTGAGCGAGGGCAGCCGTGGCCTCCTGAGTCGGCCGGTGGCGGTTCGACGGGCCTGACGCAGGGGTGCGGTCGGCGATTAGGGTGGGACGGGTCGGCCTCTGCCCCCACCGCGGTCCTGCGGGACATCCGGGGAAGTCGGCCGGCTGGACGAACGACAGGAACGGTCGCCCACACCCATGAGGGCACAAGGGTGCTCGACCACACCAGGAGGCAAAGTGAACGGCGATCGGGACGAGATCCACAGGGGATGGAACGCTCCTCCCGTCGACGATCAGTCCGACGTGGACGCCGCCGAGATGACGGGTGAGTTCACCATCGACTACACCCCGCCGGCCTGGTACACGCAGAACGCCGGGGGCGGCGCCGGGGGTTCGGATGCTTCGGCGGGCGGCGCGACGCCGCCGCCCCCGCCGCCGAGCGGGCAGCCGATCGCCGTTCCGGGGCTGCCCCAGAGCGGCGGTTTTCAGCCGAACCCGACGCCGCCCCCGCCGATTGTCGCTCCGGAGGCTCCTGAGACGCCGGCGGTGGCCGCGCAGCCGGCGACGCCCCCGGGGCCGCCGGTGGCGCCTGCTGCACCTGTCGTGCCTGTCGCGGCTCCCGCGCCGCCTGCCCCGCCCGCGCCGCCTGTCGGAGAGCCCGCTGCCGCTGAACCCGCCGTTGCCGCGGCCGGGCCCCCCGCGCCGCCTGCCGCCGAGCCCGCTCCCGTGCCCGCCGCGCCGTTCGGCGGCGGGGACATCGAGAGCGGTGCCACGATGCGATTCTCCCCCGCCGCGCTGAAGCGCGAGATGGCCGAGCGGGCGGACCGCGCCGAGCAGGCGCATCGCGCGGAGGGTGACGCCGAGGGCGGCGGTACGGCGGAGGATGACGCTGCTACGCCAGAAGGCGCCGACGCGGACGAGGCGTCCGGGGACGGGTCGGGCGCCGACCTGTCGGCGGGCGACCCGTCCCCGGGCGACGACGCGGGCGCCGAGGGCGAAGGCGTCGGCGTCGTGGCGTCCGCCGTCGACTCCGGTGATGCCGACCGTGACGGTCACCGCGACGAAGCGCCCGAGGCCGCTGAGCCGTCGGGTGACGCCGCTGTGTCGGATGCCGTACCTACGCCGCAGGACTCCGCGCCCCACGTTCCCGCCCAGCAGAGCGCCGCGCCCGACGGCGCCGCCGCCGCCCCGCAGGACGCCGCTCCGGCCGCCGCGCAGCCCGCGCAGCCGTGGGCGCCTCAGCCGCCGCAGCCGGACGCCCAGGGCGGTACGCCCGGAGTGCCCGGGCTGCCGCCGCTGCCGCCCGCGTTCCAGCCGGCCGCGCCCACGGGGGCGTCGCAGTGGCCCGTACCGGCGCCGAGCGCCGACCAGTCGGCCCCGCCTGCCCCCGCACCCGCGTGGCCGGGGCACACACCCGCGGCGCCCGCACCGGGTGCGCCGCAGCCGCCCGCCGTCGACTCGCCCACGCCGCAGGGCGGGTACGGGTTCCCGCACCAGCAGGCCGCGGCTCCGACGCCCGCCGAGGGCACCCCCGCCGCGCAGCCCGGCCTGCCGCAAGGCGGTTACGGCTTCCCGCACCCGCAGGCCCCTGCGCCCGCACCGGCCGCGCCCGGTCAGCCCGGTCGGCCGCAGAGCGGCTACGGCTTCCCGCAGCCCAACGCCCAGGCAGCCCAGGCCCAGTACCAGCCCGGCGCCCAGCCCGGCCAGCCGCAGGGCGGGTACGGGTTCCCCAACCAGCAGGCCCCTGCGGGCCCGGCCCAGGGCGCCCCCGCCCAGCCCGGCGCCCAGCCCGGCCAGCCCGGCCAGCCCCAGGGCGGCTACGGCTTCCCGCAGCCCAACGCCCAGGCAGCCCAGGCCCAGTACGAACCCCATGCCCCGGCCCCCGCGCCTGGCGCCGATCCGCGTACCGGCGCCGCCTGGCCCTCCGCCGTGACGCACGATCAGCGCGAGCCGTCCGTGCCGGGCGCGCCGCTCGGGTACACCGCGGCCGTCGAGCTCTCCTCCGACCGGCTTCTCCGCAACGCCAAGCAGAAGCCCAAGAGCAGCCGCAACCCCTCCGCCGGTTCCCGCTTCAAGCTCGGCGGCAAGAAGGAGGAGGCCGAGCGGCAGCGCAAGCTCCATCTGATCCGCACGCCGGTCCTGTCCTGCTACCGGATCGCCGTCATCTCCCTCAAGGGCGGCGTCGGCAAGACCACGACGACGACCGCGCTCGGCGCCACCCTCGCCAGCGAGCGGCAGGACAAGATCCTCGCGATCGACGCCAACCCGGACGCCGGCACGCTCGGCCGCCGCGTGCGGCGCGAGACCGGCGCCACCATCCGCGACCTCGTCCAGGCGATCCCGTACCTCAACTCGTACATGGACATCCGCCGGTTCACGTCGCAGGCGCCGTCCGGTCTGGAGATCATCGCCAACGACGTCGACCCGGCCGTCTCGACGACGTTCAACGACGCCGACTACCGGCGTGCCATCGACGTGCTCGGCCGCCAGTACCCGGTCATCCTGACCGACTCCGGCACGGGCCTGCTGTACAGCGCCATGCGCGGCGTGCTGGACCTCGCCGACCAGCTGATCATCATCTCCACGCCGTCCGTGGACGGCGCGTCGAGCGCGTCGACGACGCTCGACTGGCTCTCCGCGCACGGCTACGCGGAACTGGTCCAGCGGTCCATCACGGTGATCTCGGGTGTGCGCGAGACCGGCAAGATGATCAAGGTCGAGGACATCGTCCAGCACTTCGAGACGCGCTGCCGTGGTGTTGTCGTCGTGCCGTTCGACGAGCATCTGGCGGCGGGCGCCGAGGTCGACCTCGACATGATGCGGCCGAAGACGCGGGAGGCGTACTTCAACCTCGCCGCCATGATCGCCGAGGATTTCGCCCGGGCGCAGCAGGCGCAGGGGCTGTGGACCGGGGACCAGGGCAGCATGCCCCCGCAGATGGCGCCCCCGATGCCGGGACAGCCGGGACAGCCGATGCCCGGCCAGCCTATGCCGGGCCAGCCCATGCCGGGCCAGGCACCCGCAGCCCAGCCCATGCCGGGGCAGCCTATGCCGGGGCAGGCCGCTCCGGGGCAGCCGATGCCCGGTCAGGCCGCTCCGGGCCAGCCCATGCCGGGGCAGCCCTTCCCCGGTCAGGCCCCGCCCGGTCAGCCGTACGCCGCCCAGCCGCCGTACGGCGGTCAGCCGCCCGTACCGGGTCAGCCGGCCCCCGGCCACCAGCAGTACGCGCCGCAGCCTCCCGCCCCCGGCCAGCCCGGCGTACCCCCGCAGGGGTGGCCGCAGCAGCCCCCGGCGGGCCCGCCTGCCCAGCAGGGGCAGCAGCCGGGGCAGCCCGGCCACCCCGGGCAGCAGCAGCCGGACCCCAACGCGCCCGTGCCGCCCCAGGGTTGGCCCCAGCAGCAGCCGCAGGCCCCGCAGGCCCCGCCCCAGCAGTAGCGGTCGCAGCCCGGAAGTCGCCGGCCGGACAGAAAGGAGGGCCCGCACCGTCGGTGCGGGCCCTCCTCCGTTACTCCGGTCGCCTACCGCTCCTGCGTGTCGTACGCCTCGGTCAGGTCCCGGCAGCGCTTCACGTCGTCGGCGATCGCCTGCAGCAGCGCCTCGATCGAGACGAACTTCTTCTGGCCCCGCACATACGCGAGGAAGTCCACGGCCACGTGCAGTCCGTACAGGTCGAGCCCGACGCGGTCGATCGCGTACGCCTCGACCGTCCGCTCCGTCCCGTCGAACTGCGGGTTCGTACCGACCGAGACAGCGGCCGGCATCCGCTCGCCGGCCGCGGTGAGCCAGCCCGCGTACACGCCGTCGGCCGGGGTGGCGGTGTGCGGGAGCGTCTCCACATTCGCCGTTGGGTAGCCGAGTTCGCGGCCGCGCTGCGCACCCCGTACGACGATGCCCTCGACGCGGTGCGGGCGGCCGAGGATCTCGGCGGCACCCGCGACGTCGCCCTCGGCGACCAGGCGCCGGGTCAGCGTGGAGGAGAACGGCTGCCCGCCGCCCGCCTCACCCGTCACGTACAGGTCGACGACCTCGACCTCGTAGTCGTACGTCGCGCCCAGCTCGGCGAGGTAGTCGACGTTTCCGGCGGCACGGTGGCCGAAACGGAAGTTCGGCCCCTCCACGACCACGCGCGCGTGGAGCTTGTCGACGAGGACCTTCACGATGAAGTCCGCCGGGGACAGCTTCGAGAACTCGGCGGTGAAGGGCAGGATCAGCACCGCGTCGACGCCCAGCTCCGCCATCAGCTCGGCGCGCCGGTGGTGCGGCGCGAGCAGCGGCGGGTGGCTGCCGGGGCGGACGACCTCAGAGGGATGCGGGTCGAACGTGACGACGACGGCCGGAACGCCCAGCTCGCGGGCCCGCTCCACAGCCCGGCCGATGATCAGCTGGTGCCCGCGGTGGACCCCGTCGTAGGACCCGATGGTGACGACGCTGCGCCCCCAGTCCTGGGGAATCTCCTCCAAGCCTCGCCAGCGCTGCACTGTGACCCGCTCCTCGCCCGAACCCGTGTACGTCAGTACGTCATGACCGAATGACCGATTACGCAGGTCTAAGGGTGCCATGCCCGCGTGGTTCGGCCCTCATCGGCATAGCAGTCAGTGCCGGTACGGCCACAGCCCCGGTCTCCGCCTCGGTTCCGGGGTCGGTTCCGGCGTCGGGTCCGGGGTCGGTTCCGGGCGCGGCGAGCCGCTCGACCGTACGGCGTGTGCTGGGGCCGACGACGGCCGCCCACCGCTGCGGGTCCCCGGCCAGCCAACCGCTCACCAGGACGGCGAAACCGGGCACGTCACGCGCGAGCTCTGCCAGCCGCCGGTCGAAGCACGTGGCGCCCTCGGGTGTACGGATGAGCAGGTGGCCCGTGCGGAGGACCAGCTCCCGGGTGCGTGCCTCCGGGCGCCCCGCCGCGCCGAGCGCGGCCGCCCGCAGGAGCACGTCCGGCACGGCGAGGTCGCGGCACTCGTGCTGTTCGTGCTCCAGGAGTACGTCGAGGAGTTCGTCGCGCAGGGCCAGCGACGCGCCTGTGCCGGGTGCCGCGAGGACGGACGCGAGGGCGCCGCGCAACTCGACGGTGTGGCCCCGCAGGAGGTCGGTGACAAGCGGGAACAGTACGGCGCGGGCGGCGGGGCCCTGTTCCAGGCGCCGGTCGACGTACGCGGCGGCGTGGGCGGCGCCCTCGGGGTGACGGTCGACGTAGGCGTGGACCAGCGCGGCGGCGCGGCGTGCGAGGGCCGGGGTGCGTACGTCGGCGAGGGTGTCCAGTACGTCGGCGGCCGCACCGAGGCCGCCGGTGCGCAGCCGCGCGTGAAAGGCGGCCAGGACCGGTTCGGGGTGGGTCGTGAGCGCGGCGGTGAACGTACGGGCGGGCAGTCCGCAGTCACCGGCCGTGAAAGCGGCCAGGGCCCGCGGCAGGTACCTGGAGCGACTGTGCGGGTCGCGTACGAGCATGGCGAGGGCGGCGCCGTGGAGGGCCTGGTCGCCGGGGCGGGCGAGGAGCGCGAGGGCGGCGTACCGGAGCAGCTCGCGGTCGGCGTCGCCGCTGACGCGCTCGGCGAGGAGCCGCCCGTAGGTGGCCGCCGCCACGCGCCGGGTGGGCCGCGCGTCGTCGTGCGCCCACCGGTCCACCGCACGGCACAACGCGCCCGGCTCGTCGTCCACGAGGACCCCGAGCAACTCGTCCGCACGCGCGTGGGCGGTGGTGACGAGCACCTCGCACAGGTCGTCGACGGCCGGCCCCCGGTGGGCGTGCAGCAGCGCCTGCGCGACACCGGCGACGGTCAGCCGCCCCCGCGCACCGGCCTCGCCCGGAAGCGGCCGCTCGTCGGCGAACCACCGGCACAACAGGGGCTGTACCCCCCGGGGATCGGCAACCAGCCGCCGGACGACGGCCTCCAGGTAGCGGGGCCGCGACCGGTCGCCGGGGCCGGTCGAGGAGCGACTGGCCCCGGAGAGGCCGACCGCCCCGGAGCACCCGGGGTCATCGCACAGCCGGGACACGTCCGACGGCTGCTGGCCGCCCGGCGCGCGGGACGCGTCCGGCGAACGGGCTGCCTCCGAGGAGTCGGCCGCGCCCGGGGAGCCAGGACCGCCCGACGCGCACGACGCGCACGACGCGCACGACGCCCTCGGCGAGCGGGGACCGCCCGACCAGCGGGCGGCCACCGGGGAACCAGCCTCCAAGGGCAGGCGAGGGCCGCCGGGCTCCCCGGCCGGCACCGGACCACCCGCAAAGCCGGGGGCGTCGGCCGTACCGGGGGCGCCGGCCGCACCGGAGGCGTCGGCCGTACCGGAGGCGCCCGACAAGGCGGACGCGTTCTCCGAGGGAGGGCCACCCGCCGCCCACGCGCCCTCCGGCAGAGCCGGGGCACGCGACGCGTCGGAGCCACCCGGCGAGCGGCGTGCGCTCGACGGGCCGGGGGCACCGGCGCTCCATGAACCGGAAGCATCCGACGAACCCGGGCCCCTCCAGCCGGAGTCGGCCGACGAGCCGTGGCCGCCCGGCAAGGCGTACGTGGTCCCCGAGCCGGGGTCGTACGTCGGCCGGGCACTGCCGGACGAGGCGGGTTCGCCCGTCGGCTCCGCGCCGCCCGATGAGCGGGCCGGGCTGGAGGCACCACGCGCCCCCGCGCCAACCTGTCGGCCGGGCGCACTCCCCCGGTCGGGCGCCCGGCCCGACGTGTCGGGGGCGGTCGGCGGGTTCGGCGGGCCGTCGGCCGGGAGGAGGCGGCGCAGGAGGTCGAGGCGTTCGTCCTCGGTGAGGTGCAGGTGCTCCCAGAACCAGGGACCGTGTTCGTCGAGGTCGGTCGCCGTCGGGCGGGCCGCGACGCGGGCGGCCAGCAGGCGCAGTACGCCGAGGTACGGGCGGGCGTCCGCCACCCGCAGCAGAGCCTCGCGCAGGAGCCGGGCGCCCCACCATGCGGCCTCCGAGGACGCCGCCACGGTGCCCACGAGCCGCTCCAGGCGCCGCGCCAGGGCCGCGGTCCCGTGGCCGCGCTCCAGGAGCAGCAGGGCCTGGAGCACGGCGCCGATCCGGTGGCGCGGCACGGGGCCCGCCGGGGCGGGGTGCTGGGCCGGGACCAGGTGCTCGGGGCGGGCGGCGGGAGCCGGGCGCTGCGCCGGGACGAGGTGTTCCGGGTGCTCGGCGGGGCCACGGCACGGCAGGGCGGCCGGGAGTTCACCGCTCCCCCCACGCCCCTGGACCAGGGCCTCCAGTGCCGCGTCGACATCGATGTGGGCGCCCTGGATCCAGTCGGCGAACTCCTCGTGGGCAAAGCGGTATCCGGCGCCCGCCGGGACCAACAGGCCCTCGGTGAGCACCGCGGACGCCCAGCCGGTACCCCACGGGAACAGCTCCTCGAAAGCCTCCCGGTCCAGTTCGCCGTGGCCGGGCACCAGGCAGCGGCGTGCCGCGTCATGGGCGCGCCCGGCTACGCGGGCCGCCAGCCGCCGCACGGCCGGGTCGGGCAGCGGTGGCCGGCACCCCGCTCCGATACGTGCCGCCACGCGCAGACACAGCAGGTCCAGGTGGGCGGCGAAGACATCGGCGCGCCCCGGACGCCCCGGCACCGCCCCGGGCAGTGCGGCCCGCACCTCGGCGAGCAGCCGCAGCGCCAGCGGATGGCGGGCGTCGGCCGCCGCGATGGACCGCTCCGGCAGCCCGTACCGCTGGCGGGCCAGCTCTGCCTCGTCGGCGGACAGGTCGCCGATCGGCACGGCGTCGGGGAGCTGCTCAGCGGGCTCGGCGGGCGCGGCGGGCGCGGCGGGCTCGGCGGGGCGGTACAGCGTGCCCTCCGGATAGAGGGCCCCGGCCACCTCCCAGTGCTCCGGGCGGCACGCGACGACGAGCCGGACCCCGTGCGTACGCAGCCACCGCACCGTTCCAGCGGTCCACTCGCGCAACCGGTGCGCGAGGGGCGGTGGCATCTCCTCCGGCGCGTCGAGCAGCACGACCAGGGGTCGCCCGGCGTCCCGCGCGAGCCGGGCGGCTCCCGTCGCCACGCCGTCCAGCCCGCCGTCCCGCGCCTCCGGGTAGGCGCTCCAGTCCCCGCCCGCGGCCGCGACGACCCGGCCTGCGCGCCCCAGCACGCGCCCGACCGCGTCCCCCACCGACGCGTCGCCTGGCCGCAGGTCGGCTCCCCGCAGCCACACGGTGGGCGCGGGCGCGTCGCCACTCCCCCGCCGATCGGCCAGCGCCCCCAGCTCGGTCGTACGCCCGCTCCCCGGAGCCCCGACGAGCCCGCACACCACCGCGCCGGCGACCGCCCCGTCACCGTCACCGTCGACGAACCGGTCGAGCTCCCGCGCGATCCCGAGCCGCGCGACGGGCTCGGAGCCGTTCACGGGTGGCCTCGTGGTCCTGGTGAGTTCCAGCGTGCCGGCGAGATTGAGGTCCGGGCCGTGAGCCGGGACCGTGGCGGCGTTCCGCCGGAGGAGCGCGGCCAGGGCGCCGCCGTCCGAGGCGTGCCCGACTCCGAGGGAGCCGCCCGAGGCGGGGGCCACAGCCCGGCCGTCGTCCGAGGCCCGGGCAGCCGCCCCGCCACCGCCTCCCGCCTCGGCGACGCCCGGGGCACCCGCGGCCGCCCGCGCCAGCGGCACCGCCAGCCCCGCCGCGCGGTGGTCCGTGTGCAGCGCGGTGGTCAGCACCGCCAGCACCGTCCCCGTTGTGGCGTCCAGTACGGGCCCTCCCGCGGCCTCCCCACCCCGCCGTAGCGCCTCGCTGCCGTCCGTGCCGATGGCCAGCTCCAGGGCCTCGTCGACCGTGTGGAGCCCCTCCGTCGCGGTGTAGGTGGCCCGCGCGGTGCCGAGCACGCGTGCCTCGCGCCAGCCGTGGGCGTGGACGCGGACGTACGCTCCGGCCTCGGGGGCCGCCTCGCGGTCGGCGATCGCCAGGGGGCGGACTCCCAGGCCCTCGGTGTGGATCAGGGCGAGTGCCTGGCCGGGCAGCGCGGTGACGGCTTCGGCCTCCGCTGTGCAGGTGCGCCCGTCGGGCGCCCGGACCACGACCCGTTCGAGGCCGTCGACGGTCTCATGGCTGGTGACGACCGTGCCGCGGTCGTCGGCGACGAAGCCGGTGCCCCGTGAACTGCCCGCCTGATCACAGATCCGCACCAGTGTCTCCCGGTCCCCGCGTCCCATGACTCGACGTTAGGTCCGTCGTGATCAACAGGAGAAGGACACCACTGGAACGCGCCCCCGAGTACCCCCTCTATTCACTCCGCGCGCCTGCCCAAGTGGGTGAATACGGGTCCTGGGGCGGATAGAGACTGGAGGAGGGGGATCGTGGAGCGGGCAGCCACCCGTGCCCGCTCCACGGTGGGTCTCCCGGTAAGAGCGAGCGCCACGGCCCGGCCCCGCCGGCGAGCAAGGCAGGCAGGACCAGCAGCGGCACCGGGCGGGGCGGCGGCCGGCCGAGCAGGCAGGCCGTCAAGGCCGACCCGCCCCTTCAGCCGAACACCGCCACGCTCTTCGCCCTTCCCCCGCGCTCCTCCACCAGCGCCAGGAAGCGGTTGTCCGGGCCGAAGACCGCGACCGGGGCCGTGTCGTACGGGGGCATGTCGATGCGGACGCCGTTCAGCAGCAGCTTCGCGCGGCGTTCGTCGACGTCCCAGCGGGGGAACGCCGCGGCCGCGGCCTCCGCGATGGGCATGACCGTGAGGTCCTCCTGGAGCTGGTCCAGGGTGCGGGCCGCGTCCAGCTTGTACGGGCCCACCCGGGTGCGCCGCAGGGCCGTCAGGTGGCCGCCGACACCGAGGTCGGCGCCGACATCGCGCGCCAGGGCGCGGATGTACGTGCCGGACGAGCAGACCACCGACACGACCAGGTCGACGACCGGTGTGCCGTCCTCGGCCACCGCGTCGCGCATGTCGTAGACGGTGAACTGCGAGACGGTCACCGGGCGGGCCGGGATGTCGAAGTCCTCGCCGCCGCGCACCCGCGCGTACGACCGCTTGCCGTCGATCTTGATGGCGCTGACCTTCGACGGCACCTGCATGATGTCGCCGGTCAGCTTGGCCACCGCCGCGTCGACGGCCCCCCGCTCGACCCCGGACGCGTCCGTGGATGAGGTGACCTCGCCCTCGGCGTCATCCGTGATCGTCGTCTGGCCGAGCCGGATCGTACCGAGGTACTCCTTCTCGGTCAGGGCGAGGTGGCCGAGGAGTTTCGTGGCCTTCTCGACGCCCAGGACGAGGACGCCCGTCGCCATGGGGTCGAGCGTGCCCGCGTGGCCGACGCGGCGCGTGCGGGCGATGCCGCGCATCTTGGCGACGACGTCGTGCGAAGTGAAGCCCGACGGCTTGTCGACGATGACAAGGCCGTCGTGTGGGCCCCTCCCAGCGGTAGCCGGGGGAGTACGTGCTGTGTTGCTCATCAGGCGCCGGCGCCGTCCTCGTCCGCGGTCGCCTCGTCGGCGTCGGCGTCCTCTTCGCCGGGCTTGCGGTACGGGTCGGCCTCACCGGCGTACGTCTTGCCGGTCGACACCTGCCGCACTTCGGCGTCCTTGGCCCGCGCCTTGTCCAGAAGGGCGTCGATGGTGCGGGCGTTGTCGGGCAGGGCGTCCGGGACGAACGTCAGCGTCGGTGTGAAGCGGACACCGGTCTGCTTGCCGACCTCGGAGCGCAGGATGCCCTTGGCGGACTCCAGCGCGGCCGCGGACGCGGCACGCTCCTCCTCGTCACCGTAGACCGTGTAGAAGACCGTGGCCTCCCGCAGGTCGCCGGTGACCCGGGCGTCCGTGATGGTCACGAACCCCAGCCGCGGATCCTTGATTCGCCGATCCAGGGTCTCCGCGACCACGACCTGGATGCGATCGGCCAGCTTGCGGGCCCGCGCGTTGTCGGCCACCGGTCCGTCTCCTCTTTCGTCTTGCGTTCACTCTTCATCGGTGTGCATACGCCGCCGTACGGACAGCAGCTCCACCTCGGGCCGGGCGGCGACGAGGCGCTCACACCGGTCCAGTACCCCCGTGAGATGCCCGACGTCCCCGGAGACCATCGCGATGCCGATCTCGGCCCTGCGATGGAGGTTCTGGTTGCCGGTCTCCGCCACACTCACCGCGAACTTCCGCTGGAGTTCGGCCACGATCGGCCGGACGACGGAGCGCTTCTCCTTCAGCGACCGTACGTCGCCGAGGAGCAGATCGAAGGACAGTGTCCCCACATACATGCATCGACCGGATGTCCCGCCGGTTCGGGTTCGGATGGCCCCGCCCTGCATCGGGCGGGGACATCCGAACCGTACACGCAGCGGCCGGGGCCGATCGACGGAAATATCCTTCCGCCGACCGGCCCCGGCTTCCGCTCGTCAGTCGCGCCGGCTGGGTCAGCCGCGCGGCTTCTCGCGCATCTCGTACGTCGCGATGATGTCGTCGACCTTGATGTCGTTGAAGTTTCCGAGGTTGATACCGCCCTCGAAGCCTTCACGGATCTCGGTGACGTCGTCCTTGAAGCGACGCAGACCCACGATGTTGAGGTTCTCCGCGATGACCTTGCCGTCGCGGACGAGGCGCGCCTTGGTGTTCCGCTTGACCTCGCCGGAGCGGATGATGACACCCGCGATGTTGCCCAGCTTGGACGAGCGGAAGACCTCGCGGATCTCCGCCGTACCGAGCTCGACCTCTTCGTACTCCGGCTTGAGCAGGCCCTTGAGCGCCGCCTCGATCTCCTCGATGGCCTGGTAGATCACCGAGTAGTAGCGGACGTCGACGCCCTCGCGCTCCGCCATCTGCGCGGCACGGCCGGCCGCGCGGACGTTGAAGCCGATGACGATGGCGTCGGAGCCCATCGCCAGGTCGATGTCGGACTCGGTGACCGCACCCACACCGCGGTGCAGGACCCGGATGTCGACCTCTTCACCGACGTCGAGCTGGAGCAGCGAGGACTCGAGAGCCTCGACCGAACCGGACGCGTCGCCCTTGATGATGAGGTTGAGTTCCTGGATCTGACCGGCCTTGAGCACCTTGTCGAGGTCCTCGAGGGACACCCGGCGGACGCGCTTGGCGAAGGCGGCGTTGCGCTCACGCGCGGCGCGCTTCTCGGCGATCTGGCGGGCCGTGCGGTCCTCGTCGACCACCAGGAGGTTGTCGCCGGCACCCGGGACGTTGGTGAGACCGAGCACCAGGACGGGAGTCGACGGCGCCGCCTCCTCGACGTTGTTGCCCTTGTCGTCGAGCATCGCCCGGACGCGGCCGTACGCGTCGCCGACCACCACGGTGTCGCCGATGCGCAGCGTTCCGCGCTGGACCAGGACGGTCGAGACCGCACCGCGGCCGCGGTCGAGGTGCGACTCGATCGCGATGCCCTGCGCGTCCTGGTCGGGGTTGGCCCGCAGGTCGAGCGAGGCGTCGGCGGTGAGGACCACGGCCTCGAGCAGCGAGTCGATGTTCAGACCCTGCTTGGCGGAGATGTCGACGAACATCGTCTCGCCGCCGTACTCCTCGGCCACCAGGCCGTACTCGGTCAGCTGGCCACGGACCTTGGTCGGGTCCGCGCCCTCGACGTCGATCTTGTTGACCGCGACCACGATCGGCACGTCGGCCGCCTTGGCGTGGTTGAGCGCCTCGATCGTCTGGGGCATCACACCGTCGTTGGCCGCCACCACGAGGATCGCGATGTCGGTCGACTTCGCACCACGGGCACGCATGGCGGTGAACGCCTCGTGACCCGGGGTGTCGATGAAGGTGATCTTGCGGTCCTCGTCGTTGACCTCGGTCGAGACCTGGTACGCGCCGATGTGCTGCGTGATACCGCCGGCCTCGCCCGCGACGACGTTGGTCTTGCGGATCGCGTCGAGCAGTCGGGTCTTACCGTGGTCGACGTGACCCATGACGGTCACCACCGGCGGACGCGCGACCAGGTGGTCCTCGCCGCCCTCGTCCTCGCCGAACTCCAGGTCGAAGGACTCGAGCAGCTCGCGGTCCTCCTCCTCCGGGGAGACGATCTGAACCGTGTAGTTCATCTCGTCGCCGAGGAGCTGGAGCGTCTCGTCGGAGACGGACTGCGTGGCCGTGACCATCTCGCCGAGGTTCATCATGACCGCGACGAGCGACGCCGGGTTGGCGTTGATCTTCTCCGCGAAGTCGGTGAGGGACGCACCGCGCGACAGGCGAACGGTCTCGCCGTTGCCGCGAGGCAGCATCACGCCGCCGACCGACGGGGCCTGCATGGCCTCGTACTCCTGGCGCCTCTGCCGCTTCGACTTACGGCCACGACGGGCCGGACCGCCGGGACGGCCGAAGGCGCCCTGCGTGCCACCACGGCCACCGGGGCCGCCGGGACGGCCACCGAAGCCGGGACGACCGCCGAAGCCGCCGCCACCGGGACCGCCGGGACGACCGCCGCCACCGCCGCCGGGACGGCCG
>NZ_VSRY01000096.1 GCF_008271805.1 Streptomyces sp. TRM49041 | reverse complement strand
TGGGGTCTGCTGCGCAGTGCGCAGTCCGAGCACCCGGGCCGGTTCGTCCTGGTCGACCTCGACCTCGACCGCGACGGTGATGGTGAGGGTGAGGGCGATGGGCCGGACTGGGGTGCCCTCCTCGACACCGACGAACCGCAGCTCGCCGTCCGCGAGGGTCGCGTCCTGGCGCCCAGGCTCACCCGCGCCGGCGCAGGCGCGGCCGACCGGTCGCCGGTCCTCGATCAGGAGGGGACCGTCCTGATCACCGGTGGTACGGGTGGTCTGGGTGCGATGTTCGCCCGGCACCTGGCCGCGACCCGGGGTGTGCGCCATTTGCTGCTGCTCAGTCGGCGTGGTGCGCGGGCCGAGGGTGCCGCCGAACTCGTCGCCGAGCTGGAGGGCCTGGGCTGTGAGGCGCGGGTCGTGGCGTGTGACGTCGCGGATCGTGACGAGCTGGCCTCGGTGCTCGGCTCGGTGGAGCGTCCGGTGACCGCGGTGGTGCATGCGGCGGGTGTTCTTGACGACGGTGTGGTGGAGTCCCTGTCGCCGGAGCAGGTCGAGCGGGTCATGCGGCCCAAGGTGGACGCCGCGTGGCATCTGCACGAGCTGACCTCCGACGCCGACCTGTCCGCTTTCGTGGTGTTCTCCTCCATGGCCGCCCTGATGGGCAACCCCGGCCAGGCGAACTACGCCGCCGCGAACGCGGCCCTGGACGCACTCGCCGCCTCCCGCCGGGCCGCCGGCCTGCCGGCGACCTCCCTGGCCTGGGGCGTCTGGTCGCACGGCACGGGCATGGGGGCGCGGCTGGACGAGGCCGAGTTGGCGCGTCTGGAGCGGATGGGTATGAGTGCCCTCACCGCCGAGACCGGTCTGCCGCTGTTCGACCGCTCCCTGGACGTGGACGCGGCCGTGGTGGTCCCGGCACAGCTGGACACCGCTGCGCTGCGCGCCCAGGCGCGGGCCGGCACGCTCCCGGCGCTGCTGCGCGGACTGGTGCGGACCCCCGCCCGGTCCGAGGCGAGCGCGGGTGCGCTGGCCCAGCGGCTGGCCGGAGCGCCGGAGGCGGACCGGGAGCGGATCGTCCTCGAACTGGTCCAGGCCCAGGTGGCGTCCGTACTCGGACATGCATCGGCCGCGTCCGTCGAGGCCGAGCGGGCGTTCAAGGAGCTCGGCTTCGACTCGCTCAGCGCCGTCGAACTGCGCAACCGGCTCACCCGGGCAACCGGCGTGCGCCTGCCCGCCACGCTCGTTTTCGACCACCCGTCTCCGGGAGCGGTGGCACGCTTCCTGACGACCCAGGTGTCCACGGGTACGGGTACGGGCACGGGTGCCGAGGCTGCGAGCGGCGGCCGTGGCGTGGCGCGGACGCAGCAGGTCGACGCGGGCGAGCCGCTGGCGATCGTCGGCATGAGCTGCCGCTACCCGGGCGGGGTAACCTCGCCCGAGCAGTTGTGGGAGCTGGTGGCCTCCGGTCGGGATGCGATCGGCCCCTTCCCCACCGACCGCGGCTGGGACCTGGAGCGGCTCTACGACCCGGACCCCGACCAGATCGGGACGGTCTCCACGCGTGGCGGCGGTTTCGTCGACGGCGCCGGTCTCTTCGACGCGGACTTCTTCGGGATCAGCCCGCGTGAGGCCACCGCGATGGACCCGCAGCAGCGTCTGCTGCTGGAGGCGTCGTGGCAGGCGTTCGAGCACGCCGGGATCGCCCCGACCTCCCTCAAGGGGAGCAACACCGGTGTCTTCTGCGGTGTCAGCTCCTCCGACTACGGCGTCACCGGCTCGCAGTCCCAGGTCGAGGGCTTCCGCCTCACGGGCTCCAGCACCAGCGTGGTGTCCGGTCGTATCGCCTACATCCTCGGGCTCGAGGGCCCGGCGGTGTCGGTGGACACGGCCTGCTCCTCCTCCGCCGTCGCCCTGCACTTCGCGTCCCAGGCCCTGCGGGCGGGGGAGTGCGAGATGGCGCTCATCGGTGGTGTGACCATCATGTCCGGGCCCTTCCTGCTCACGGAGTTCAGCCGTCAGCGTGGCCTGTCTCCGGACGGGCGCTGTCGCGCCTACGCGGCGTCCGCCGATGGCACCGGGTTCTCGGACGGTGTCGGTGTGCTCGTGGTGGAGCGGCTGTCCGACGCCAAGCGCAACGGCCACAAGGTGCTGGCGGTGCTGCGCGGCAGTGCCATCAACCAGGACGGTGCCAGCAACGGCATCACCGCGCCGAATGGCCCGTCGCAGGAGCGGGTGATCCGCCAGGCATTGGCCAATGCCGGTCTCTCGCCGGCCGAGGTGGACGCGGTCGAGGGTCATGGGACGGGTACGAAGCTGGGTGATCCGATCGAGGCGCAGGCGCTTTTGGCGACGTACGGGCGTGA
>NZ_VSRY01000095.1 GCF_008271805.1 Streptomyces sp. TRM49041 | reverse complement strand
GCGGCGGGCGCCGAGCCGGGCTCCGGGGCGACCGGAGGCGTCCCGGACGGGGGCGTGGCGGGCCCGTCTCCCGGTTCCACGTTCCCCCGCTCGGGGGCCTCGCCCGGTGAGGGGCCGGTCCGTGCCACGGGGCCGGGAGCGAGCCGCGACGGCTCCGGCGCGTCGGTGGCGCGACGCCCCGGCCGTTTCCCGGGGCCCGCCCGGTCCGCGACTCCCGGGCGCGCGCGCCGTCGCCATGCCGCCGGCAGGGACGTCAGGGGAGGCACCCTCGCCGTCAGAGCCGCCAGCAGGCCGATGACCGCGGCCGCCGCGCCGCCCCGGGCGCCGGCGTCCAGGCCGACCAGGAGCGCGGCGCCCATCAGCGGGGCCAGGAGGCTGTCCGCGCCCAGCACCAGGATCGCGGCGAACCACAGCAGGGCGCGCACCGGGTCGAACGCCGCGGCGTCGAAGGCGCGGACGCCCATGCCCAGGAGGCTGCCGCCCAGCGCGGCGAGGGCGGCGCCCGCCACGAAGGCCAGCACCTTCAGCGCGGGCACCGGTACGCCCGCCGCCGACGCGCCCTCCTCGTGGTCCCGCAGTGCCGCCAGGGCCCGGCCCGTACGGCCCCGCCGCAGTGCCGCCACCGCGGCCAGCGCGCCCGCCAGGAGCAGCAGCTCCAGCAGGTAGTAGCGGCGGTCCGAGACGAAGCCCGCCGGGCGCTGCACCACCAGGCCCGCCGTCGCGTACGGCTGCGCCAGCACGAACCGGCTCACCGCCACCCCGACCGCCAGCGTCACCAGCGCCAGGGCCAGCCCTCGCCGCCGGATCGCCGGCCAGCCGGTCAGCAGACCCAGCGGCGCCACCAGCACCACCGCCACCGCCAGGGCCACCAGCTCGGGCAGCCGCGGGAAGCCCGGCATGCGGCCCGCCGCCAGCAACGCCGTGAACAGCGCGCCCAGCCCCGCGTACGCCGCCTGCCCAAGGGAGATCTGGCCGCCCCGCCCCGTCACCACCACCAGCGACAGCAGGATCACCGCCAGGGCCGGCACCTGGACCGACGTCCGCAGGTCCGGACCGGCGAAGCCCAGCGGCAGCAGGAACAGCAACGCCACGGCCAGCCACAGGCCCGGCGGTACCCCGGCCCCCGCCGTCGTTCCCCGCGCCAGCACGTCCCGGGCACCCGCCGTCACCGTCGGCATGGCCAGCGCCGCCACCAGCAGGGCCACCACGAACAGGTTCGCGCCGACCGCCTGCACCAGCGGCCCCGCCCAGCCGCCCGGGTGCAGCCGCGTCAGCTGCGCCTGGCTCACCCCGATCGCCAGAGCGGCCAGCACCGCCACCGGCAGACTCCGCATCCGCGCCGCCACCGCCACCCCGATGACCTCGACGACCAGCAGCGGCAGCCCGTACGGGTCCAGCCGCACATACGGCGCGAGCAGCACCCCCGTCAGCCCCGCCGTGAAGGACCCGAACGCCCACCCCACCGCCGCCACCCGGTCCGCGGCGATCCCGCCCAGCGCCGCCAGCTCCCTGTTGTCCACCACCGCCCTCAGCTCCCGCCCCAGCCGCGTCCACCGGGTCACCGCGCCCACCGCGCACGCCACCGCGACGGCCGCCGCGAGCTGCACCCACGGGTCGTCACCCAGCAGCACCGGCACGTCCGCCCGCGCCCCGCCGCCCCACACCAGGGCCGCGCCCCCCACCAGCAGCACGAACACACCGATCGACGCGACCAGCGTCCGCGCCGGATCCGAGCCCAGCACCGCCGCGGGACGGAACACCACCCGGTCGAGGACCAGCCCGATCCCCGGCGCCACCACGAGCAGCGTCACGCACGCCGCCCAAGCGAGCGGCCAGCCCCACTCGACCACCAGATGGCGCAGTACATACGCGCAGACCATCGCGACCGCGCCGTGTGCCAGGTTCAGCACTCCCGTCGCGCGGTACGTGACGATCAGTCCGATCCCGGTGAGCGCCGCCGCGCTGCCGATCGCCAGCCCGGCCAGGAAGAGTTCGTAGGTCAGTGAGCTCACGGCCCGGCCCCGGCCGCCCCCGCCGCGCCACCTGCCTCCGGCGTCTCGGGCGTCTCGGGCTCGCACACCGGGCACGGCTCGAAGGCCGCGTCACCCACCGGCACCACACCCGCCTTGCCCGCCACCAGAGGGCAGTCCGGCCGGTGCGCCAGCGTCCCGTCCGGCACCCGTACGGGGGGTTCGTCCGACGACGGGCGGAAGGCCGCGCCGTCCGATGCCGCTGCCTCCCCCTCCTCCCCCTCCTCCGCCGCCCCCGTCCGGCCCGGCCACGCGCCCCGCCCCGCCGTCGTCCGGGCCACCGTCGCCACCCAGACGGCCCCGGCCACGATCAGCGCCGCGCCGGGCACCGTGCTCGACGCCAGATACGGCAGTTGCCGCTCCGCGAACCGCTCGCCCGACACGCCGTACCACCCCAGCACACACAGCACCGCGCCCCCCGCGAGGGCGGCGATACCGCCCCACCACAGCACTCGCGGCATCCGAACTCCTTCGCGGCACTCAGCTGGCGATATGTCCCAGTTCCCTGCACTATGCGGTGAACGCACTCTGTACGCGAAGCAACAGACCCCGGTGGTGAGCCAGATGGTCCACAAGAGCCCCGGCAGGCGCCCGCGCACCACAGCGCTGGCGGCCGCGGCGATCCTCGTCCTCGCACCGCTGGCCACGGCCTGTGGTGACGACAACGGGGACGAGGTCCCCGAACAGGTCCCTGTCCCCACACCCACCGCGACGGTCACCGGGACGACCTCCTCCCCTGCTACGGACCAGCCCGCCGACCCCGCGGCGGCCAGGCAGGAGATCGAGAGGAACTGGGAGACGTTCTTCGAACCGGAAACCGCCACCGACGAGAGGGTCAGGGTGCTGGAGGACGGCGAGGAGATGCGGTCCGTCCTCACGGCGTACAGCGGCGACCCGACCGCCGCCCAGACCTCCGCCCAGGTCCAGAACATCACCTTCACCTCCGCCACCCAGGCGGAGGTCACCTACCACCTGATGACCGGCGGCGCGACCGCCCTCCCCGACGTGCAGGGCACGGCCGTCCTCCAGGACGGCACCTGGAAGGTCTCCCGGAACACGCTCTGCGCGCTGGTGAAGCTCAGCGGCAACCCGGATGTCGAGGGTTGCTGAACTCCTCCTCAGGGCGACGCTCGCGCTCCTGTTCGCGCTGAGCGCCGCCTGCGGCAGCAGGCTGCCGGAGAGCGACTTCGCGTCACGGCGAGCCCCGCAGGCCGGCGGACCGCCGCTCCGCGTCGGCATCATCACCAGCGCCACCAGCCCCGTCGGCGGCGACGCGTTCACGGGCCCGCGCGACGGGGCGCTGGCGTACTTCGCCGAGCTCAACGCGCGCGGGGGCCTCGACGGCCGCCGCGTCGAGGCCATCACCTGCGACGACGGCGGCAGCGGCGTCGGCAACAACGACTGCGTCACCGAACTCGTCGCCGAGCGGGAGGTGTTCGCCCTCGTCGCCACCACCACCCTCGACTACGCCGGCGCCGCGCGCGTCTCCGAGGCCGGCGTCCCCGATATCGGCGGCCAGCCCATCGGCTTCGCCTACGCCACCTATCCGCACCTGTACAGCATCTACGGCAGCTCCGCGCCACGCACCGGCGGCAGACCCGGCTGGGACGGCGTCCTGTACGGCGGCACCGAGGTGTACCGCTACTTCAAGCAGGCCCAGGGCGCCCGTACCGCCGCCGTCGTCTCGTACAACCAGGCCGCGTCCGCCGCCTACGCCCGACTGGTCACCCAGGGCCTGAACGCCGAGGGCTACCGGGTCGTCAGCGAGCAGGTCGACTTCGCCCTGCCCAACTTCCGCGCCGTCGCCGCCGACATGCGCGCCCAGGACGTCGACATCGTCTTCGACGCGCTCGACAGCCACGGCAACGCCCGCCTCTGCGAGGCCATGGACGCGGTCGGCGTCACCCTCACCGCCAAGGTCACCAACGTCCAGAACTGGAACTCGAAGGTCCCCGACGACTACCGGAACGCCCCGCGCTGCCGCAACGCCCTCTGGGTGACCGGCGCCAGCCGCAACTACGACGAGACGTCACACGCCGCCGTACGGGACTTCCGCGCCGCCATGGACGCCCATATGAAGGACACCGCCCTGCGCTCCCAGTGGCAGCTGGAGGGCTGGGCCGCCGCCATGTGGTTCACCGACGCGGCCCGGTCCTGCCTGGAGGAGGGCGGCGAGAGCAGCCTCACGCGCGCGTGCGTCGAGCGGTTCATCAACCGGCCCGAGCCGTACACCGCCCGCGGCCTCCTCCTCCCCGTACGGTTCGAGCGCCTCGCCGAGCCCCCGGAGACCCGCCGTGCCTGTCTCTCCGTGGCGCGCTGGCGGGACGGCGGCGACTGGGTCACCCAGGGCGACATGAACGAGAACTGTGCCACCGTGCCCCAGCTTGGCTACCGCCCGTGACAGCCAAGTACAGTCCCCCTTTGACGACCTATCAACCTGGGGGACCCGGCGAACGCGATGCACATCTCCTTCCTGCTCCACAACGCGTACGGGATCGGCGGCACCATCCGCACGACCTTCAACCTCGCCCAGGCCCTCGCCGAACGCCACGACGTCGAGATCGTCTCCGTCTTCCGGCACCGCGACGAGCCCACCCTCGGCGCACCCGTCGGCGTGACCCTGAAGCACCTCGTCGACCTGCGCAAGCACAGCGCCGGCTACGACGGCGACCACCCCGACCACAAGCGGCCCGCCAAGGTCTTCCCGCGCGGCGACGGCCGCTGGAAGCAGTACAGCCGCCTCACCGACATCCGCATCGCCGCCCATCTGAAGTCGCTGGCGGCGGACGTCGTCGTCGGCACCCGGCCCGGCCTCAACGTGCACATCGCCCGCCAGACCCGGCGCGGCCCCGTCCGTGTCGGCCAGGAGCACCTCACCCTCGACAGCCACGGCTACCGGCTGCGCCGCGAGATCGGCTTCCGCTACCCGCTGCTCGACGCGGTCACCACCGTCACCGAGGCCGACGCCCGCTCCTACCGCACCAGTCTCAGACTGCCCGGCGTCCGCATCGACACCGTCCCCAACAGCGTTCCAGCGCCCACCGTCGGCCCCGCCGACTCCACCGCCAAGTGGGTCGTCGCGGCCGGCCGGCTCACCAAGGTCAAGCGGTACGACCTGCTGATCGAGGCGTTCGCGAAGGTCGTCGCCGCCCGGCCCGACTGGCGGCTGCGGATCTACGGCTCCGGCGACGCCACCGGCAACGAGAAGAGCGCCCTGCGCGCCCTCGTCGAACGGCACGGTCTGCACAACCACGTCTATCTGATGGGCCCCGCCAACCCCCTCGAACCCGAGTGGGTCAAGGGTTCCGTCGCCGCCGTCACCTCCCGCCTCGAATCCTTCGGCATGACCATCGTCGAGGCCATGCGCTGCGGCCTGCCGGTGGTCTCCACCGACTGCCCGCACGGCCCCGGCGAGATCATCGAGGACGGCGTCGACGGACGGCTCGTACCGGTCGGCGACGTGGACGCGATCGCCGACGCGCTGCTCGGTCTCATCCAGGACGACGACCTGCGGCGCCGTACCGGAGAGGCAGCTCTCGCCGCGTCCCGGCGCTTCGACCCGGTACGGATCGCCGAGCGCCACGAGGCGCTCTTCACCGAACTCGTCGCCCGCGGCCCGGGCGCCCGCTCCCGTGGCCGCGTCCACGACACCCTCCACCGGGCCCGTGGCGCCGTTCTCGATGCCGCGTACACCATCCGTTACCAGGCCGCCGACGTCCTCCGGAAGGGGAAGCGCGCATGACCGAACCCACGGCCGCTCCCCACCGTGCTCCGCGCGCCGACTGCGTCGCGGACTCCGCCGGCGGCATCACCTTCGACATAGCGGCCGACGACGCGGCCGAGCCGACCCTCGTCCTGCGCCGCCGCGGCTCCGACCCGGCCGACGAGACCCGGCTGCCGCTCACCCCGGCCGCCGAAGGCCACTCGCGGGCCGTCCTGCCCAGCACGGTCGAACTCGCCGAGGGCCGCTGGGACGTGTACGTCGGCGCCCGCGCCGTCGAGCCGGGCATCCGCGACGTACGGGCCCTCGTCGACCACCTGCCCGAGCCGGCCGGGCCGGTCGCGGCACGCGTGCCCTACCCGACGGCAGACGGGCGGCTCGCCGTCCGCAGCTGGCTCCGCGACCGGCACGCGGAGGCCGGCGACATCACCTTCGGCGAGGACAACTGCACCGTCGAGGGCATGCTGTACGGCACGGAGCTCGGCGAAGGCGCCGTGGCCGAGGCGCGGTTGGGCGACCAGGTCAGGGAGGTCCCGGTGGACGGCGAGAAGGACACGTTCACCTTCACCCTGCCGTACGGCCCGCTCGCCGAGCCGCCCCTGGAGAAGCAGCGGCTGTGGGAGCTGTGGCTGCGGCCCGCCGCCGACGCCGAACCGGTGCGCGTCGGCCGCGTCCTGGACGACATCTGGGACCGCAGGAACATCTTCGTGTACCCGGAGCACCAGGGCAGCGGCTACCGGGCGGCGCCCTGCTACACCACCGACAACGAGCTCTGCGTACGCATCACCCCGTAGGGCCGTAGCCGCGACGACGGCCGTCGCGGCCCGCACCCGTCCGCGACGGCCGGCCGGCGGACTCGCCCCCACGTTTGAGACCTCGGCACGCCTGCTGCGTCCGCTGTCCCTGCTCCAGGCTCGCCCGGGGCGTGTCCACCGTGGCGTACGCGGCCCGGGCCGTGATCCGGCCTCCACGTCCTCGTCAGCCATGTGGTGCTGATGGGCCCGGAGTCCGAGGCGGTGGAGCCGCGCGCGCTCGACGACCACATCAGGTCGGTCCGGGACCGCCTGTCCCGGGCTCCCGACCGGAGTCGTGAGCGGCCCGCTCCGGGCGCTGGAGCGCCGCGTGGTCCGGATGGTGCAGATCGAACGCGGGCGACTCCGAGCGGATGAGCGGGATCCGCAGGAAGTTGTGCCGCAGCGGCGGGGACGACGTCGCCCACTCCAGTGAGCGCCCGATGGTCGACACCGTGTTGAGCGCGGTGAAGCCGTCGGCGGCGAGGTAGTCCGCGTACCGGCGGGGCATGCCCTCGGCGCCCAGCCAGTGTTGCACCAGGAAGGTGAGGTGGAAGCCGATGAACAGAGTCCAGAAATGGATCTTTCCGAGCCGCTCGTCCAGCATCTTTCCGGTGAACTTCGGCCACCAGAAGGAGAAGCCGGCGAAGGTGGCGAAGACGACCGTGCCGAAGACGACGTAGTGGATGTGGTGCGCCCACACGACCACCGACAGTCCGGTGAGACGTCGGCGTCGCGAACAGCAGCAGCATGATCGTGCCGTGCAGCGTGAACGCCTGGTTGAACTGGTCGTTGCTGATCAGCTGGAGCCCGGGGCGGGCCAGCTCCGCCCGCATCACCAGGGCCATCGATCCGGCGATCAGAAAGAACCCGAACGAGGTGATCAGTTAGAGATGGCCGACCCTCTTGTGGTCGGTGGTCGTCAGCCAGTCCACCACCGCCCTGCCGTGTCCCCGGACCGGCGGCGGCTCCTCGGCGGCCCGCACGGTGTCGGTCCCCATGAGTACCCCTCCGTATCGGCTCCGCGTCCGCCGGGACTTCGCCACACGATGCTCGCGGCCGCCCTCGCCCATCTCGCGTGTTCACGCCGACCGGAAATGCGGGAATTCTGTGGAGGGTCCGTGAATCAAACGTGCGCGGTGGTGTTCGACACGGCTGTGCGAGTTGAATTCCCAGGCCGCTGAATTCCCTTGGGAGGCCCCCTGGGAATTACTCCGGAACGCCGCTCACCAGCCCCGTGCGGGTGAAAAACCGCACCGTGATCGCGTGTCGAGTTCCTGTGACAGAGGTGTGACACACCGCGTACAGGAAGATGGCGATACCTGTGTAAGGGCGCCTACGGTGAAGGTATGGCTTCCATACCGACGTCACCCCCCGTACAGCCCGACGACGACCCCGCGGCGTATGTCGGCCTCGACGACCGCGTCGCCGAGCGCCGGGCCCGCTCCCGCGGCTGGACGACCGTGCGGTCGGTGCCTCCCGGCTCCATCATCACGCTGGAGTACGTGGTGGGCCGGATCAACTTCGAGGTACGCGACCACAGCGTCATCCGCTGCTGGGTCGGCTGAGCGAAAGGCCCCGGCGCGTCCGCCGGGGCCTTTCCTGTGCGTTCGCAGCGCCTGTCGGCGCGTCAGCCGCCCGTCAGCCGCCCGTCAGTGGGCGGGAACGGGGTGGCCTTCGGGTGCCCGCCGGTGTGACCGGCGTCCGCTCGGAGCGCAGCACCGCGTGCGTACGGGGCTGTGCCAGCGTCGTCCGGATGGACGACGGGGCAGTGGCGTGACCGCCCGCGGCGGCCGTGCCCACCGGCTCCGCCACCGGCTCGCGCAGCGGCTCGTCCTGGGCTTCCGCGACCTGTCGCTGCGGCTGTAGGGCCGGCAGCGGCCCACCCGGGGCCACCGGCGCCACGGGCAGCGCGGGCATCGCCGTACGGCGCTCCCGCAGCCGGTCGCGCGCCTGGTCGCGGGCGGCGAGGATCAGCACCTCGGCGCGGGCGATCAGCGGCTCGCACCAGGGCAGGCCCAGCAGGATCAGCAGCCCCGCGGCCCAGCCCAGCAGCACATCGCTCAACCAGTGCGTACCGAGGTAGACGGTGGTCAGACCGACGCCCAGGGCCACCACGGCCGACAGGGCGGAAAGGTGTCGGCGTGCCCGTGGCGTCGTTGCCAGATAGGACAGAATGCCCCAGGTCACCACGGCGTTGGCGGTATGTCCCGAAGGAAATATATCGCCGCCCGCGAAGAGTTCGGACGAGCCGATCTGCGTCGCGTAGTGCGGGCCGAGCCGGCCCAGGCCGATCTTGACGGCGCCCACCGTCACGTTCAGCAGCAGCAGTGCCGTGCCGAGCACGAGCAGCGGGCGCAGGGTGTGCTGGCGCCATGACCGCCAGCCGAGCCAGGCCGCCACCATCACCGCGGTCGGGCCGCGCTGGCCGAGCACCACGAAGTAGTCGAGCGGCGCGTGCAGCTCCGGCCACTGCTGGTACGGGCGGAACAGCATGACCTTCCAG
This sequence comes from Streptomyces sp. TRM49041, assembly GCF_008271805.1. Classification (GTDB taxonomy): domain Bacteria; phylum Actinomycetota; class Actinomycetes; order Streptomycetales; family Streptomycetaceae; genus Streptomyces. Next base: position 150,245 of record NZ_VSRY01000095.1, on the reverse strand, counting down.
TCGATGAGCACCAGCCACGACGACGCCAGCACGGCCACGACGATGGCCAGATAGAACACGGACGTCCCGCCGAAGAGGGCGAGACGCGTGCGGCTCATCCGCGGGATCTCAATCTTCGGCGGTTCCGGCTCCCGGTCCAGTCGGGCAAAGATGTCGGTACGCACCCAATCGACGTTACAGGGAGTGAGCGTCGGGCCCGGCCGTTCCGGTCTCTTTGTGATGACGATGTGATGTGGAGTGGGTCTCGACGCCTGTTTATCCGGGGCTTATCCATAAAGTCGGCCGAGTGCTCGCCCTAATGCCGGACCAGGTTCTTCCGTAAGTGTGTTTGTGTACCGCAGGAAAGGGCGTCCGGCGGAGTGCTGGCAAGGAATTCGTACGCCGTTCGGAACCGTCGACGGCGTGTCGCGGGGTGCCTCCCGCGCTCCGCCCGCGTGTCGCCGCCCACCCCCGCACGTGGCGCACGCCACACTCCCCGGCGAGTCCTGGTGAGAGGTGGGCCACGCGCCACCCGCCCCACGTCACGTAGGCTGACCACTCGCTCGCCCTCCCCAAGGTTCGACTGCGCTCGACCAGGGGGATCCCCAGATGCAGGGCCGCCCCGCGGAACGTCCCCTCCCCGGCCGGCGGCCGCCGAGCGCGAGAGTCCCACGCGGGAGGTACCTACATGTCGGGAACGACCACGGCCGGAGCGCGTCCGCGTGTCGCCGGTGGCGGTGCCAACCGCTGGGTCGTCCTGGTCGTCCTCTGCGTGAGCCTGCTGCTGGTCGCGCTGGACGCGACCGTCCTCCACGTCGCCGTCCCCGCGGTCACCGAGGATCTCCGCCCCAGCTCCACGGGCCTGCTGTGGATCGTCGACGCCTACCCCCTCGTCTGTGCCTCGCTGCTGATCCTCTTCGGCACGCTCGGCGACCGGGTCGGGCGGCGCCGGATACTGCTCGGCGGTTACGCGCTCTTCGGCGTGGCGTCCGCGGTCGCGGCGATGGCCGACACGCCCGCCGTCCTCGTCGCCGCCCGCGCGCTGCTCGGCGTCGGCGGCGCCATGATCATGCCGGCCACGCTCTCGATCCTCCGTGCCGTCTTCCCCGACCGGCGTGAGCGGGCCACGGCCATCGGCATCTGGACCGCCGTCGCCGCGGTCGGCGCCGCCACCGGGCCGGTACTCGGCGGGTTCCTCGTCGAGCACTTCTGGTGGGGCTCGGTCTTCCTCATCAACATCCCGCTGATGGCGCTGATCCTGCCGGCCGGCCGCTGGCTGCTCCCCGAGTCACGGGGCAGCGGCGAGGGCCCGTGGGACGTCGTCGGCGCGCTGATGGCCGCCGCCGGTGTGCTCGGTGTCGTCCTCGGCGTCAAGCGGGCCGGCGCCGGCGACCCCCTGAGCCCGGCCACGCTCGTTCCGCTGCTCGTCGGCGCCGCGCTGCTGATGCTCTTCGTACGGCGGCAGAGGCGCCGGGCGCACCCGCTCATCGACATGCGGATGTTCTCGCGCGCCGCGTTCACCACGGCCGTCGGCTGCATCGTGCTCGCCATGCTGGCGCTCGTCGGCCTGGAGCTGATAGCCGTCCAGTACCTCCAGCTGGTCCTCGGCCTCAGTCCCCTGGAGACCGGGCTGCGCCTGCTGCCGCTGACGTTCGCCGCGATGGCCGCGGGCGCCACCGGCTCGTACACCCTCGCCCGGCTCGGCCCGCGCCGGATGGTGGGCTTCGGCTTCGTGCTCACCGCCGGGTCCGTGCTGCTGCTGGTCCTGATGGGCCAGCACGACCGGCCGCTGCTGCTCACCGTGGGCTTCGTCCTGCTCGGCTTCGGGCTCCAGACCACTCTGTTCGCGGCGTACGAGTCGATGCTCAGCGAGGCCCCCGCGGACTCCGCGGGCGGCGCGGCGGCCATCGGTGAGACCTCCTACCAGCTGGGCGCGGGCATGGGCATCGCCCTGCTCGGCAGCGTCATGAACGCCGCGTACGCGCCGGGGCTCGCCGGTGTGCCGGGCGTCCCCGCCGAGGCGAGCGCCGCGGCGGCCAACTCGCTGGGCGAGGCGTACCAGGTGGCGGCCCGGCTCGGCGGCGCGGCGGGCGAGGCCCTGCACACGGCCGCCCGTCACTCCTTCGTCCACGGCCTGCACATCACGCTGCTGGTCAGCGCGGGTCTGCTGCTCTCCGGGGCCGTGATGGCGCTGCGGCTCCCGCGGGTCATGGAGGCGCAGTCGGCCGGGGCCTGCGAGAGCGCCGACCGCGACGGACAGCCGCACCACGCCGACCCGGCCGTCCCGGCCCAGGCGGCCGCCCCGCGTGTCGTGGCCAAGTCCGCCACGCCCGACACCCCCGTCCCCGCGGCGCGTGAGTCACAGGAGGTGCGCGAGGCTCAGGGGACGCACGAGACCTGCGAGGGCGCGCGGGTCACGGCCCGCCGCGCTCCGGCGGAGCCGGCCGCCTCTGGACGCGCGGCGCGCTGAGCCGTAACGTCAGCGCGCAGCTTGACTATCAACGGTAGTTTCAAGCTCCCCCAAGTTTCTGTGGTGAGCCAGCCGCCGGAGGCCCCGTATGTCCGCACCCTCGAAGCTCCCGCCGTTCGACCCGCACGACCCCCTCGGCGTCGACGACCTCCTCGCCCCCGAGGACCTCGCCGTCCGCGACACCGTGCGCGGCTGGGCCGCGGACAGGGTCCTGCCGCACATCGCCGAGTGGTACGAGAAGGGCGAGCTGCCCGTCATCCGCGAGCTGGCCCGGGAGCTCGGCTCCATCGGCGCGCTCGGCATGTCGCTGGAGGGCTACGGCTGCGCGGGGGCGACCGCCGTCCAGTACGGACTGGCCTGCCTGGAGCTGGAGGCCGCCGACTCCGGTATCCGCTCCCTCGTCTCCGTCCAGGGCTCGCTCGCCATGTACGCGATCTGGAAGTACGGCTCCGAGGAGCAGAAGCAGCGCTGGCTGCCCTCCATGGCGGCGGGCGAGACGATCGGCTGCTTCGGGTTGACCGAGCCCGACCACGGCTCCGACCCGGCCGCCCTGCGCACCTACGCCAAGAGGGACGGCACGGACTGGGTCCTCAACGGCCGCAAGATGTGGATCACCAACGGCTCGGTGGCCGGGGTCGCCGTCGTGTGGGCGCAGACCGACGAGGGGATGCGCGGCTTCGCCGTACCGACCGACACCCCGGGCTTCTCCGCGCCGGAGATCAAGCACAAGTGGTCGCTGCGGGCGAGCGTCACCAGTGAGCTGGTGATGGACGACGTACGGCTGCCCGCGGACGCGGTCCTGCCGGGTGTCACCGGACTGAAGGGCCCGCTGAGCTGCCTCTCGCACGCCAGATACGGGATCGTGTGGGGCGCCATGGGCGCGGCCCGCGCGTCGTTCGAGACGGCGGTCGACTACGCGCGGACCCGGGAGCAGTTCGGCCGGCCCATCGGCGGCTTCCAGCTCACCCAGGCGAAGCTCGCCGACATGGCGGTGGAGCTGCACAAGGGCATCCTGCTCGCCCACCACCTGGGGCGGCGGATGGACGCGGGGCGGCTCCGCCCCGAGCAGGTCAGCTTCGGCAAGCTGAACAACGTGCGGGAGGCGATCGAGATCTGCCGTACGGCGCGTACGATCCTCGGCGCCAACGGGATCTCGCTGGAGTATCCCGTCATGCGGCACGCCACCAATCTGGAGTCGGTGCTCACCTACGAGGGCACTGTCGAGATGCACCAGCTGGTGTTGGGCAAGGCGCTCACCGGGCTCGACGCCTTCCGGTGAGCGGGCCCGCCCGTCAGCTCTGGTTGAAGAAGCCGTCCTCGGAGCGGCCCCCGGGCTCCCCGTTGACGATCTGCGTGTCCGCGGGCGTCAGCAGGAAGACCCGGGTCGCCACCCGTTCGATGGAGCCGCGGAGCCCGAAGGTGAGTCCGGCCGCGAAGTCGACCACACGCTTGGCGTCGTCGGGCTCCATCGAGGTGAGGTTCATGATGACCGGGACGCCGTCCCGGAACAGCTCACCGATCGCCCGGGCGTCGCGGAACCCGTCGGGGGACACCGTGGCGATCCGGCGTCCCTCCTCCTGGGCGGTCTCGGAGGCGACCCGCACTCGCGGGTCGGTCACCCAGGCGTCGCCGGTCTCAGCACCCTCGGCGTACTCGTCGTCGTAGTAACGCTCATCGTTGTCCTCGACGAGTCCCAGCCATGCACTCGCCTTGCGCACCGATCCCATCGACGCCTCCTTTCAACGCGGTCACTTGTGGTTCCGCACCCCTATGGTCGTCCATGATGCGGATCGCGCGCCAAGTGGATAGTCGCCGCGCGAGCGTTTCGTGACGGTACTGGTGCAGAAGATATGGCGATTCGTCAGGGTTCTTGCTGCGTAGCGGCCTTCTTGTAACTCAAATATGAAATTCGGATCGGATGGGCGAGTCGTCGGGCTGTACGGGTGAACGACCACCGTCGATACCATGCCCAGCGAACACCGGGACAGCACACGGGGGAGCGCCGTGTTCGGAATCGTCAGACCATGTGCGCACCGGATCACCGACGGCCTCGGGACCGAGTGGACGGCGCACCTCTGCGGCCTCCGCCCGCCCTGAGGGCCGACCGCGGGCGGTTCGCCTGAGGAGCGCGAGGGCCGCTGCCACCGTGCGCCGGCGCCCACTCCGTGTGGTCGCGGGCTGACCTGCGACGCCCCCAACGCCCTCTTGCGCAGGGGGTTTTACGCACGAATACTTCCCGAGCAGCGCTTGCCGGGCCGCGCCCGGCTGCGCCTCACGGGCCCGACCACCCCCCACGGCGGGCCCCCGATTCCCCTCGGGAGGAATGCGAAGTGAGGATCAAGCGCACCACCCCCCGCAGCGGCGCGACCAGACGGAGCCGTCTGCTCGCCCTCGGCGCCGGACTGGCGGCCGCCGCCGCGCTCACCGTCCCGGCCACCAACGCCAACGCGGACACGGCCGGGACGTTCACCGCCGACCAGCTGTCCGCCGCCGGTGAAGCCGTCCTCGCGGCCGACGTCGCCGGTACGGCCTGGCACGTCGACCCCGCGACCGCCACCCTGGTCGTGACGGCGGACTCCACCGTCTCCAAGGCCGACATCGCCAGGATCAAGCGCACGGCCGGGGCCGGCGCGGGCGCCCTGCGCGTCGAGCGCACGTCCGGGAAGTTCTCCAAGTACCTCTCCGGCGGCGACGCGGTCTACGCCGACAGCTGGCGCTGCTCACTCGGCTTCAACGTCGTCAGGGGCGGCACGTACTACCTGCTCACCGCCGGGCACTGCACCGACGGCGCCGGCACCTGGTACACCAACTCGCGCCGCACCACGACGATCGGCGCGACCGTCGGCTCCAGCTTCCCGGGCAACGACTACGGCCTCGTCCGGTACGACAACACGTCCCTGTCCCACCCGGGCTCGGTCGGCGGCACCGACATCACCGGCGCCGCGGACGCCTCCGTCGGCATGTCCGTCACCCGCCGCGGCTCCACCACCGGCACCCACAGCGGCACGGTCACCGGCCTCAACGCCACGGTCAACTACGGCGGGGGCGACATCGTCCGTGGCATGATCCGCACGAATGTGTGCGCCGAGCCCGGCGACAGCGGCGGACCGCTGTACTCCGGCAGCCTCGCGATCGGGCTGACCTCCGGCGGCAGCGGAAACTGCCGCTCCGGAGGAACGACGTTCTACCAGCCCGTCAAGGAGGCCCTGAAGGCCTACCGCGTCAGTATTTACTGACGGCGGCGGAAAGCCCCCGCCCGTGCGCGCCGGGCGGGGGCCGACGAGCACGGGGGACGGATGAAGCGCATCGGAGTGACGGGCCACAGGAACATCCCCGCCGAGCTCCACGCCCATGTCCGCGCCGCGATGACCGCCGTCTTCGACAGGCACCGCGGGTCCTCCCTGGAGGCGCTGTCCAGCCTGGCCGTCGGCGCCGACACGCTCTTCGCGGACATCGCACTCGCCAGCGGCGCCGAACTGACCGTCGTCGTGCCCAGCGGCGACTACGAGCGGGGCTTCACGGCCCCCGAGGAGCTCACCCGCTACCGCACGCTGAAGGAACGGGCCACGCGGGAGGTGCGGCTCTCGTACGCCCACTCCACCGACGAGGCGTACTACGCGGCCGGCGCGTACATCGCCGACAACTGCGACCGCCTCCTCGCCGTGTGGGACGGGCGGCCGTCGCGGGGGCTGGGCGGGACGGCGGACATCGTGCACTACGCCCGCGCGCTCGGCCGGCCGGTCACGGTCATCTGGCGCGACGGCGTCGAACGCCTCTGACCGGCAGCTACCTCCGGTGCTGCACCAGCCAGTCCGTGTGCTGCGGAGACACCAGGCGCTCCGCCTCGTACACCGCGGCCCCCCACTCCTCCTCCGTGACCACCGTCTCCATCGCTGTGTGCATCGCCGCCAGATCCTCCTCCACCAGCGAGTGCGCGGCGATCAGCGGCTGGTGCCGGCGGATCTCGCTCCACGCCACGGACGACGCCGCCGCGGCCGACAGCAGCCCGGCCACCGTCGGCGACCCGCCCGCGGAGAACGCCTGGAGCAGACCCAGCAGCAGGGCCAGCACCGTGAGCGCGGCGGTCGTCGCCGACCACAGGACGGTCGCGTGGCGCGACACCACCTGGCGCCGGTGGTACCAGGTGCGCTGCTCGATCAGCCGGTCCCGGACGTAGGTCTCCTTGCGCACCCTGAACGGCTTGTCGCGCAGCATCCGCATCGCCGGAGTGATGAGCCCGCCGCCCGTCGCCTTGTCCGTGTCGCGCGGGTCCTGCCAGCCCACCTTCCGCAACTCCGCGAGGCCCTCCTCCAGGCGCGACAGATAGGTCCCGTCGACCTCCGGCGCGTCCGAGTCGAAGGGCGTGCCGTGCACCGCGTACCGCCACGACATCGACTTGATGAACTCCGCCGCCGACCTGTTCAGTTGCCAGTGCGACTTCGCCCGGCGCCGCGCCGCGCGGTACGTGACGACCAGCACACCCGCGTACGCCAGCGCGCTCAGCGCCCCCGCCAGGCGGAATCCCTCGCCGATCCGCCACCCGCCGGGCAGCGCCGCCAGACAGGCCCCCAGCACGAGCAGGAGCAGTTGTAGACGCGTGGCCTGTACGGCCTCCCGCTGACGCGCGACGGCGATCTCATCGGCGCGGTGGAACAGCATCGGCAGATCCGCGTTGCGGAAGACCATGCTCTGGAGCGGGCCGTGATAGCCGGTCATGCGCACCCCCCGTGTGCGGTTTTGTTGTCACTCTTTCAGTGGAATGGCTTCTTCCGGGTCGGTCGGGGAATACTGGCGCAACTCTTCCGTTCCATCCGTATGCGCTTGATTTGCTGCAGGTGGCCACGAGAGTAAAGTCGTGCCGCCGACACCGCAACGGTGCGGTTTCCCACAGATCGACACATATCCCTCAAGGACGGCCGCCGTGAGCGCTCAGACCTCCATGACCTTCGCTGTCGCGAAGAAGAACCGGGTGCCCCTCGCCGAGATCGATGTGCGCGGCACGGACACCGCGAAGAAGATCAGCCGCGTCCTGCCCTCCGAGAACGCCCGTGCACAACGCACCGCCACGTTCAACTCCGCGCTCTAAACTGGCGGAATGACAGGACCCCTGGTCCCATTCCGCGAGGTCGTTCTCAAAGTCCACAGCCGATGTGATCTCGCCTGTGACCACTGCTATATCTACGAGCACGCCGATCACAGCTGGCGCACCCGCCCGAAGACAATCTCCGACGAGGCGATCGCCTGGACGGCCCGGCGACTGGCCGAGCACGCCGCCACCCACTCCCTGCCCTCCGTGTCAGTGATCCTGCACGGAGGGGAGCCCCTGCTCGCGGGCCCCGACCGACTGCGCCGCGTCTGCGCCGAACTGACCCGCGCCCTCGCCCCGGTCACCGCGCTCGACCTGCGGATCCACACCAACGGCGTCCAGCTCTCCCCCCGCTACCTCGATGTCTTCGAGGCGTACGACGTCAAGGTCGGCATCTCCCTCGACGGCGACAGGGCCGCCAACGACCGGCACCGTCGCTTCGCCGACGGCCGCAGCAGCCACCCCCAGGTCCTCCGCGCCGTCGACCTGCTGCACAGCGACCGCTACCGCCACCTCGACCTCGGTCTGCTCTGCACCATCGACATCGAGAACGACCCCGTCGCCGTATACGACGCGCTCACCGCGCTCGACCCGCCGCGTGTCGACTTCCTGCTGCCCCACGCGACCTGGGAGAATCCGCCGCCCCGGCCGGACGGCTCGCCCACCGCGTACGCCGCCTGGATCCTCGCCGCGTTCGACCGGTGGAACAGCCAGGGCAGGCCCGTGCCCGTACGGCTCTTCGAGTCCGTCCTCTCCACCCTCGCCGGAGGGCCCAGCCTCACCGAGTCGCTCGGCCTCGCGCCCACCGACCTCGTCGTCATCGAGACCGACGGCACCCTCGAACAGGTCGACTCCCTCAAGAGCGCCTATGACGGCGCCGCCGCCACCGGCTTCGACGTGTTCCACCACTCCTTCGACGACGTGGCCGCCCACCCCGGCGTACGGGCCCGGCAGCTCGGCCTCGACGGCGTCGGCGACACCTGCCGCGGGTGCCCCGTCGTACGGTCCTGCGGCGGCGGCCTCTACCCCCACCGCTACCGTGCCGACAACGGCTTCGACAACCCGTCCGTGTACTGCGCCGATCTGGAAGCCCTCGTACGCGGCATCGAGGACCGCACCGCCGCCGCCCTCGCGGCCCCCGCGGTCACCGACCCCGACGCGCTCACCGCCGAACAGCACGACCTGACCCGCGTCCTCCTCGCCCGGCTGAACAGCGAGGTCGCGGAGCACGGCGGCGACGACCGCTGGACCGAGGCATGGGAGCTGGCCGGCCTGGTCGAACGCGACCGGCCCGACGCGCTCGACCACGTCGTCGCCCACCCCTACACCCGTACCTGGCTCCTCACCGCCCTCGACGCCCTCCGCGCCCACCGGGCGGACGGCCTCGGTCTCGCACGGCAGCTGGCCCGGTACGTCGCCGCCGCCGTCGTACGGGGTGGGCTGGACACCCCCGTGCGCATCACCTGGAACGGCCGCTTCATGAATCTGCCCACCCTCGGCACCGTGCGCGTCGAGAGCCCGGGGCGGCTCGAGGTACGGGCCACCGGCGACGGCGGATTCCTCGTGCGGAGCGGGGCGGGCGAGAAGCATGTCGCGGCCCCCGCCGAACCCGGCACCGGCTGGCTTCCCGTCCGGGCCGTCGAGGGACTCACGGTCGACGACCACGACTGGTGCCGCGGCTGCTACGGCATCCCCACGGACGGCCCCCTCGACGGCCGCCGGTTCGCCGACTGGGCCGACCGCCTCACCCGCGCCCTGGCCCTCCTGCGGCATGCCGGCATCCCGCGCCTGGAGCACCTCACCACCCTCACACCCCTCACCGGCACCCGACCGGCCGTCGGCCGCCATGGACTCGGCGCCCTGGGGGTGCCGTTCGAAGGCACCCCCGAGGACCTCGCCCGCGCCCTCCTGCGCGGCCACCGCCGTGCCCGGCTCCGTGCCCTGCTCGACATCACCGACCTGTACGCCCTGGACGGCGCCTGGACCCACCCGTCGCCCTGGCACCAGCGGCCCGTCCCGGTCTCCGTCCTCCTCGCCGAGACGGACCAACGCGTGGGCCTCGCGGCGTACGAACCCGGCCACGCCGACCACCTCGGCCGGGCCCTCGGCACCCTGGAGAACGCCGCCGAACTCACCGCGGGCGGCAAACTCCTCGTCTCCGGACTGCGGAAAGAGGCGGAGAACGGACGATGACCGAAAAGGGCTGGTGAATGACTGAACGCCAACGGGGTCCCGCGAACACCGCTCCGTAATGATGAATGAGCTCGTATCCTTCCTTCCCACATCCCAGATACGGGTGTTCGTGTTCACAGCAGGACGGGGGTCGTGTGCACGCGTCACCAGCACAACGAGCGGCGGACCATCGGCCGTACTTCTTTCTCAGTTACGCGCACACACCTCGCTACGAGGCCGCGGGACCCGACCCCGACATGTGGGTCGAGCGGCTCTTCCGCGACCTGTGCGGCCATGTGATGGCCATGACCGACCTGCCCGCCGGTGCCCCGGCCGGGTTCATGGACCGCGAGATACGCTCCGGCGAGGGCTGGTCCGAGCGGCTCGCCGAGACCCTCGCCACCTGCCGGGTCTTCGTCCCGCTCTTCTCGCCCCGCTACTTCGCCAGCGAGATGTGCGGCAAGGAGTGGTACGCCTTCGCCCAGCGGGCCATCTTCCACCAGGCGAGGAACAACAGATCCGCCGACGCCATCGTCCCGGCCCTCTGGGTCCCCGTCCCGCCCGAACAGCTCCCCGGCCCCGCCGAGCGGCTCCAGTTCAACCACCGCGCCTTCGGCGACCGCTATGTCACCGACGGCCTCTACGGACTGATCAAACTCCGGATATTCGCCGAGGAGTACGAGCGGGCCGTCTACGAACTGGCCAAACGCATCGTCTCCGTCGCCGACACCGCCGCCATGGACCCCGGCCGCCCGGTCGACTACCGGCAGGCCCCCAGCGCGTTCGGCCCGCGCGGCAGCGGCTCCCGCCCCCTCCAGGTCACTGTCGCCGCCCCCACCCGGCACGACCTCCCCGAGGGCCGCGAAGCCGACTACTACGGCGACATGCCGCAGGACTGGAACCCGTACCACCCGGAGGCCGCCCGGCCCCTCGCCTACGTCGCCGAGGATCTCGCCCGCTCCCTCAACTACCAGGCGACCATTACCTCCTTCGACCACGACACCGGCCCCCTGGACGCCAAGGTCCCGCCGACCAGACCCGAGCTCCTCCTCGTCGACCGCTGGGCCCTCCAGGACGAGGAGCGCCGCGCCAGGCTCGCCGCGTTCGACGCCGAACACCGCCCCTGGGTCAGCGTCGTCGTCCCCTGGAACCGCATGGACCAGCAGAGCCGCGCGGCCGAATCCGAACTGTCCGAGAAGCTCGAACAGACCATGCCGGTCATGATGGGACAGGGCCGCGCCGCCGGCAGAGCCGCCGCCCGGGGGGTCCCGAGCATGGAGGCGTTCGGCCAGATCCTGCCCCAGGTCGTCGAGGCGGCCGCCCAGCAGTATCTGCGGCACGCCGCCGTCTACCCACCGGCCCCCGCGGGCGGCCGCCCCACCGAGCGGCCCCGGCTGCGCGGCCCCCTGCCCAGCGAGTTCGCCACCACGCACCTCGTCCCCGAGACGCACGAGATCGCCCCCGACGCGGAGGACCCGGATGACCGCCAGTCGTGATGGACGCATCGTCACCTTCTACTCCTACAAAGGGGGAACGGGACGGACGATGGCCCTGGCCAACACGGCCTGGATACTCGCCGCCAACGGCCGACGGGTGCTCGCCGTCGACTGGGACCTGGAAGCCCCCGGCCTCCACCGCTTCTTCCACCCGTTCCTCGACCCGTCCACGCTCGGCGCCACCACCGGCGTCATCGACCTGATCACCGAGTACGCCTGGGCCGCCACCAACCCCGTCCACCGGCCCGACGACTGGCACCGCGACTACACGCGCATCCAGCAGCACGCCGTCTCCCTCACCCCCGAGGCGCTCGGCTGGGAGTTCCCCGCCGGCGGCACCCTCGACTTCGTCTCCGCCGGCAGACAGAACCGCGAGTACTCCGCGACCGTCTCCACCTTCGACTGGGACAACTTCTACGACCGGCTCGGCGGCGGCCACTTCTTCGACGCCCTGCGCGACGACATGAAGGCCAACTACGACTTCGTCCTCATCGACAGCCGCACCGGCCTCAGCGACATCGCCGACATCTGCACCGTCCACCTCCCGGACGTACTCGTCGACTGCTTCACGCTCAGCGACCAGTCCATGGACGGCGCCGCCGCCGTGGCCCGGCAGATCGACGAGCGGTACGGCGGCCGGGGCATCCGCATCTTCCCCGTACCGATGCGGATCGACGAGGGCGAGAAGGAGAAGGCCGACGCCGGACGGGCGCTGGCCCGGCTCAAGTTCGACGGTTTCCCCACCGGGCTCGTCGGTGAGGAACTCGCCGCCTACTGGGGCGCGGTGGAGATTCCCTACCGGCCCTACTACGCCTACGAGGAGACCCTCGCCACCTTCGGCGACGACGCCGGCATCACCAACTCGCTGCTGTCCGCCTTCGAACGGCTCACCGCTGTCATCACCGACCAGCGGATCACCACCATGCCGACCGTCGACGAGGAGGTACGGCTGCGGATACGCGACGCGTTCACCCGCCGGCGCCCCGCCCAGCCCGCCGACCTGTTCCTGTCGTACGTCGCCGAGAACCGCATGTGGGCGGACTGGATCGAGTCCGTCCTCACCCGTGCCGGCTTCCGCGTCGTGCCCCGCGACGTCTCCGCCGAACCGGTCGCCGCGGGTCCCGTCCCGGCCGCGGAGGCCGCCGACACCGCCGCCCGCACGGTGGTGCTGCTGTCCAGCGCGTATCTGAAGTCGGCGCGGGCCGTCGAGTTCTGGCGGCGGGCGACCGCCGAGGACCCCGGCGGCGGGCGCCGCCATCTGCTGCCGGTGCGCGTCGGCGATGTACGGCTCACCGCGCCGTACATCGACCGCGACCCCGTCGACCTGTTCCGCCTCGACGAGGTGCACGCCACCGCCACGCTGCTGCGCGCCCTCGACCGCCCCGTCAAGCTCGCCGACGGGGTGCCGCCCGGGCCCCGGTTCCCCGGGACCGTCCCGAAGATCTGGAACGCTCCGCCCCGCAACCCCGGCTTCACCGGGCGTTCCTTCGTCCTGGAGCGGATGCGGGACCAGCTCGGCGGCGGCATGACCGTCGTACTGCCGCAGCCGCAGACCCTGTACGGGCTCGGCGGCGTCGGCAAGACACAGGTGGCCCTCGAGTACGTGCACCGCTTCATGGCCGACTACGACCTGGTGTGGTGGATGTCCGCCGAGCAGCCCGACGACGTGATCGCCGGGCTCGCCGAACTGGCCGTACGGCTCGGCGCGCAGGTCGGCGAGGACATGGCCGCCGCATCGCGGGAGGCCGTCGACCTGCTGCGGCGCGGGGTGCCCTCGCACCGCTGGCTGCTCGTCTTCGACAACGCCGACGACCCCGACCAGCTCAAGCGGTTCTTTCCGACGGGCGGGCACATCCTGGTCACCTCCCGCAACCAGACCTGGTCGCAGTACGGTGACGCGCTGCCCGTCGACGTGTTCCTGCGCGAGGAGTCCGTCGAGCACCTCCAGCGGCGGGCCAGAGGGCTCAGCGACGAGGACGCAGACCGGGTCGCCGAGGCGGTCGGCGACCTGCCGCTCGCCGTCGAACAGGCGGCGGCCTGGATCGCCGAGACGGCGACGCCGGTCTCCGACTACCTGGAGCAGCTGGAGCGGACCGCGGCCAGCACCCTCTCCCTGAACCAGCCGGCCGGCTACCCGGAGCCGGTCGCCGCGACGTGGAACGTCTCCATCGAACGCCTCAAGGAGCGGTCACCGGCGGCGGTACGGCTGCTGCAGCTGTGCGCGTTCTTCGCCCCGGAGCCGATCCACGCGAACCTGCTGTACAGCAAGGAGATGATCGAGGCGCTGAAGCCCTACGACCCCTCCCTGCAGGAGAAGCTGGTGCTGGGCCGGGTCATCCGCGAGATCGGCCGGTTCGCGCTGGCCAAGGTCGACCAGGTGTCCAACTCGATCCAGGTGCACCGGCTGGTCCAGGCGGTGATCCGGGCCCAGCTCACCGAGGAGGAGCAGCGGGAGGCCCGGCACGCCGTGCACCGCGTCCTGGCGGGGGCCCGGCCGGACGACGACGAGCCGATCGACAACCCGTCGACCTGGCCGACCTTCGCCACGATCTGGCCGCACCTGGCGACGTCGGAGGCGCGGTACTGCCGCGACCCCGAGACCCGCAGGCTCCTCATCGACCGCGTCCGCTATCTGTGGAAGCGCGGCGACTGGAAGTCGGCGTGGACACTGGGCACCGAACTGCGCGACGCGTGGCGCGAGATGCTGGGCGACGACGACCTCCAGTACCTCTACCTCCGCTTCCACCTCTCCAACATCCTGCGCTCCCAGGGCCGTTACGTGGAGGCGCGGAACCTCGACCAGGTGACCCTGGAACGGCAGCGCGCGGTACTCGGCCCCTCGCACCCGCACACGTACATGACGACCAGCGGTCTCGCCATGGACCTCGGCACCCTCGGCGACTACGGCAGGGCGATGGAGCTGGCGACGGAGGCCCACGAGGGCTTCCAGCAGATCTTCCACGAGTCCCACCCGCGTACCCTGGCCGCCGCGAACAACCTGGCGCTGAACCTGCGCATGGTCGGGCAGTACGCCCGGGCGCGGGAGATCGACCAGGACGTCTTCGACCGGCGTACGGAGGTGCTGGGCCCCGACCATCCGTACACCCTGTCGTCCGCCACGTCCCTCGCCCGGGACCTGCGTGAGGTGGGCCGGTACGAGGAGTCCGTCGCGCTGCTCAGCCGGACGTACGCCGCGTACAAGGAGACCCTCGGCCGGGCGTTCCCCGGCACGCTCGCGGCGGGCAAGAGCCTCGCGGTGTCACTGCGCAGGGCGGGCCTCCTCGACGACGCGCGGCGGCTCACGACGGCCACCCGCAACCGCTACCGGGCCAAGTACACGTCGGCGAACCCCGACTCGCTGGCCTGCGACCTGAACCTGGCGGCCGACCTGTACGCGGCGGGGGAGCCGGTCGCCGCCCGGGACCTGGCGCAGGAGGTCGTCGACCAGTACACGAAGGTCCCGGGCGAACGGCACCCCTACACGCTGGCCGCCATCAACAACCTGGGCATCTACCAGTGGGGCTGCGGCGCCCCCGACGTCGCCGAGCAACTGCTGCGGGCCGCGCTGCGGACGATGCGGGACGTGCTGGGGGAGCGGCACCCGCACGCCCTGTTCTGCACGGTCAACCTGGCCAACGCCAAGGCCGACCTGGGCGAGCTGGACGAGGCGCTGGCGATCGAACGCAGCACCGTCGATACGCTGCGCGACGTCCTGGGCGCCCGCCACCCCGAGGTCCTGGCGGTCGCCTCCAACATGTCCGTGACCCTCGGCGCACTGGGCCGCAAGGCCGAGGCGGGCAGGCTCCGCGCCGAGACCGCCGAGGAACTCTCCCGCCTCCTGGGCGACGACCACGCCCTGACCCGTCTCTCCCGCGACGAACGCCGCGTCCACCGCGACCTGGAGCCCCTGGCCGTGTAGGAACGTGCGGGCGTCAGCCGGCGGACAGCAGCCAGGTGAGGACGCGGGGCAGCGCGTGCAGCGCGTCGAAGTGGGCGGCGGCCGGTTCGAGTACGGCCGTCGCCCCCGGGATGCGTTCGGCGAGCCACCGGGAGTGCCCGGGCGGGGAGAAGACGTCCTGCTCACCGTGCCAGAGCAGGACCTCGCCCGGGATGTCCGCCGGGTCGAACCCCCACGGGCTGCAGAACGCCAGGGCGTCGTCGATCCAGCCGTACGGGGAGGTGCGCAACGCCTCCTGGTAGTTGCGGAGCAGCATGGAGCGGACGCCCGCGTCCTTGACGACCAGGCGGTCCGGGAGCGTCAGTTCGCGGCGCAGGTCGTCGAGGAGCTGGACGGGGTTCCGGCGGATCGCCTCCGCACGCGGGGTGAGGCGGGCGGCCACGCCGTCCGGGTCCACCGTGGCGGCCTCGTACTCGCGGACGTTGTGCGCGGTCATGCCCTCGAACCAGTCGAGGCCGTCCGCGTCCCGGGGGGCCAGGGTCACCAGCGTGGCCGTGCGGGTCACCCGCTCCGGGAGGAGCGCCGCGCACGCCAGGGCGTGCGGCGCCCCGCCCGAGCGGCCCACCACGGCGAACCGTTCCAGGCCGAGGGCGTCGGCGATGGCCGTCACGTCGTGGACGACATCGGCGACGCTGCGCCCGGGCAGCCGGTCGGAACCGCCGTAGCCGGGGCGGTCGTACGCGATGAGCTGCATGCCGCGCTGGTAGAGCACCAGGCCCCGGGGTGCGGGGCCGAGTCTGCTGCCGGGCGTGCCGTGCAGCAGGAAGACGGGGCTGCCGTGCGGATCCCCGAGACGTTCCACCATCAGACGCCTGCCGTCCGCGGTGCGCACCCGACGTCTCAAGACCCGCCTCCTGACCCGGAGTTGCCCCGCGTTCGGTTTCCGTCCCCCTTGATGATGTCTCATCGGGGTCTTGCGGGGGAATGGAGAGAAAACAAGACAGGACTAGACCTTACGTGCTGTCCAGCCGGTCATCGCACGCGGTGTTCGCAGTCGGAACCGACCAGTGGTGACCGGGATGGCCCGATGTCTCAGGGGCGCGTTGTGCCGATCGTGTGCACGTCCTGAAGTCGACCTTGTGCGCCGCCTGTTGGCATCGGAATAGTGGAGGACCCATCCTCCGTGCCAGGGCACCCCACTTGCCCGGGCACGGCCCCCACAGGAGGTCGATGTTGAAGCACCGACGCATGCCCAAGAGGAGTGCGGTCATAGCGGGCGGAGCCGTCGTGGCTCTGCTGGGAGCAGCGGTCACGTTCCAGACTGCGAACGCCAGCGACGATGTACGGCAGTTCGAGGTGAAGGTCCTGTCCGCCGACGCGGCCGGAAAGCTCGCCTCCTCGCTCGACGCGAGGCTGGGCGACGCCGGCACCGCAGGCGCCTAC
Organism: Streptomyces sp. TRM49041; assembly: GCF_008271805.1. Taxonomy (GTDB): domain Bacteria; phylum Actinomycetota; class Actinomycetes; order Streptomycetales; family Streptomycetaceae; genus Streptomyces. The sequence continues at coordinate 133,701 of NZ_VSRY01000095.1, read as the reverse complement.
TACGACACCGGGTCACGCACCCTCGTGGTGAACGTCGTCGACGAGTCCGCCGCCGACATGGTCCGTGAGGCCGGCGGCAAGGCCAGGGTCGTCGAGCACTCCCTCGCCGAGCTGAAGGGTGCCCGGCAGACGCTGAAGACCCGGGCGACCATGCCCGGCACGTCATGGGCCGTCGACCCGGTCACCAACAAGGTGGTCGTCACCGCGGACAGCACCGTCAAGGGCGCGTCCTGGGAGAAGCTCACTCAGGTGGTGAAGCGGCTCGGCTCGAAGGCGGAACTGAAGCGGTCCGCCGGCGCGTTCAGGCCCTTCGTCGCCGGTGGCGACGCCATCCACACCGGCGGCGGCCGCTGCTCGCTGGGCTTCAACGTCGTCAAGGACGGCGAGCCGCACTTCCTCACCGCCGGCCACTGCGGCGGCACCGGCTCCCAGTGGTCCGACACCCAGGGCGGCCCCGCGATCGGCACGATGGTCGACTCGCAGTTCCCCGGCAACGACTTCGCGCTGGTGAGGTACGACGTGAACGTCGACGCCCCGAGCGCCGTCAACCTCTACAACGGCAACGGCCAGGAGATCGTCGGCGCCGCCGAGGCGACCGTGGGAATGCGGGTGATCCGCAGCGGCTCCACCACCCAGGTGCACGACGGCCAGGTCACCGGCCTCGACGCCACCGTCAACTACGGCAACGGCCAGATCGTCGAGGGGCTCATCCAGACCACGGTCTGCGCCGAGCCCGGCGACAGCGGCGGTTCGCTCTTCTCCGGTAACGCGGCCGTCGGCCTCACCTCCGGGGGCAGCGGCGACTGCACCTCCGGCGGCACGACCTTCTTCCAGCCCGTCACGGAGGCCCTGGAGGCGTACGGGGCCCGGATCGGCTGACCCGCGGTCCTGAGGCGAGGGGCCCGTACGGTGCGACGTTCACCGTACGGGCCCACGTCGTGTCCGGCCGCGTCATGTGCCGATCGGCTTGCCCGGCGTGCCGTTGTCGCGGCGCAGCGACGACACGGTCAGGGCGACCACCGTGCCGGCGAGAGCCCAGATCGCGAGCACCAGGAGTGAGCCCGAGATCGCGTTGCCCTTGAAGTACGCGATCGAGCGCGCCGCCCAGGTGCCCGCCCCCGGCGGCAGGGCCGGGCCGATCGCCCGCCAGAAGTCGGGCAGCATCGGACCCGGGAAGGCGCCGCCCGCGCTCGGATTGCCCGCGATCACGATGATCAGAACGGCCAGGCCGATGCCGACGATCCCGGTCAGCGCCTGGAGGGCGAGGGTGAGTGCGCCGACCGCGAAGACCACCAGGGCGCCCAGGCCCCACAGGGCCGCCACGCTGCCGGGCAGGGCGCCGAGGACGGGGCCGACGATGAGCGCGCCGCCCAGGCCGCCGAGGACCGCCGACAGCGCCAGTACGGCGAGACGGATGATCGCGCGCTGGATGTTCATGGGCCGGGCGCCCGCGCTGATCGCCAGGACCGAGGCGAGCAGATAGCCGCCCACGCACCAGCCCACGACGAGGTAGAACGCGGACAGCCCGTCGAAGTCCTCGTCGGAGGCCGGGGCCACGTCGAGGGTGCGGACCGTGCGTCGCTGGGGCAGCTCCGCCGCCGTGATGATCCGCTCCAGGGAGGAGGCGAGGACCGTCCCGCTGCCGGAGGCGACGAGCAGGGTGTCGGTGGTGCCCTCGGGGTTCACTACGAGGGCACCGTAGATCTCCCGTTCGAGGATCTGCTTCCGGGCCTCCGCCTCGTCGGTCACCGAGCGCGCGTCGAGCGGGTCGCCGGGCAGCCGGTTCAGCCGCTGGGCGGCCTGTTCCCCGCCGAGCCCCGGTGCGGCGACCCCGAAGGGGACGTTCCTGGGCGTGGGGTCGTGCAGGGCGCCCACGTAGGAGGCGATGAACAGCAGCTGGAGCGCGAGTACGCCGATGACCAGCAGCGCGGCCCTGGGCGTGACGGCACTGCGCATCTCGGAGGCGAGCGTCATGCCCCCACGCTGCGGGCCGGGACCCGTTTCCGCAGGTGGGACGGGCCCGAATGGTTGAGGAGCAGTAAGCTCGAACGAAGTCGTACATTAGTTCGAGTTTGGTCTATGGTGGTGCGGTAGGGGGTGGTGAGGTTCGGAACGACCAGGAGGTGCGGATGCCAGGGTTCACGCATCTGCGCACCGTGTCGGGCTTCTCCCTGCGCTACGGGGCCTCGCACCCGGAGCGGCTGGCCGCCCGCGCCGCCGAGCGCGGTATGGACGCCGTCGCCCTCACCGACCGCGACACCGTCGCCGGAGCCGTACGGTTCGCCCGGTCCTGCGCGAAGGAAGGCGTACGGCCCCTGTTCGGCGTGGACCTCGCGATCGGCGGACGCGCCGCACAGGAGCCCACGGGCCCCACCGAGCGGCGCCGCACCCCCGTACGCGGTGGCGCCTTCGTCGACGAGTCCGCGCCCCGCGCCCTCTTCCTGGCCCGCTCCCGGCACGGCTGGGCCGCCCTGTGCCGGATGATCACCGCCGCCCACGCGGCTCTCCCGGGGCACACGGCCGGCGCGCCCGTGCTGCTGCCCTGGGCCGACAACCACGGCGACGACCTGACCGTCCTCCTCGGCCCCGACTCCGATGTCGGCCGCGCCCTCACCTCCGGCCGCCCCGACCGCGCCGCCCGGCTCCTCGCCCCCTGGCGCGAGGTGTACGGCGACGCCCTGCGCCTTGAGGTCGTCCACCACGGCCGCACCGGCACCGGGCCCGGCTCCCTCCGGCAGGCCGCCCGCACCCTCGGCTTCGCCGCCGACCAGCGCGTACGCCCCGTCCTGAGCAACGCGGTACGGTACGCGGACCCCGGCCAGGGCCCGGTCGCCGACGTCCTCGACGCGGCCCGCCGCCTCGTCCCCGTCGACCCGCGCAAGGGCCTGGACAGCGGAGAGCGCTGGCTCAAGGACCCCGCCGCCATGGCCGGCGCCGCCGAGCGTGTCGCCGAGGCCGCCGGGCTGCGCCGCGACTCCGCGCACCGGTTGCTCGCCCTCACCGAGGAGACGGCCGGCGAGTGCCTCGTCGACCCCGAGGACGACCTCGGCATCGGCACCGTCCACTTCCCCGAACCCCACCTCGTCGGCGCCGGCCGCCGCACCGCCGAGCGGGTGCTGCGCTCGCGCTGCGCCGCCGGGATGCTGCTGCGCGGCCACGACCGCAAGCGCGCCTACTGGACCCGCCTCGAGGACGAGCTGCGCACCATCGAACGGCTCGGCTTCGCCACGTACTTCCTCACCGTCGCCCAGGTCGTCGACGACGTACGGGGCATGGGCGTCCGGGTCGCCGCGCGCGGCTCCGGCGCCGGCTCCCTCGTCAACCACCTGCTCGGTGTCGCCCACGCCGACCCCGTCGAACAGGACCTGCTGATGGAGCGGTTCCTGTCGGTGCGGCGGCCCGCGCTGCCCGACATCGACATCGACGTGGAGTCCGCCCGCCGTCTGGAGGTCTACCGGGCGATCCTCGACCGCTTCGGCCCCGAGCGGGTCGCCGCCGTCGCCATGCCCGAGACCTACCGCGTCCGCCACGCCGTACGGGACGTGGGCGCCGCCCTGTCCATGGACCCGGCCGACATCGACCGGATCGCCAAGTCGTTCCCGCACATCCGCGCCCGCGACGCCCGCGCCGCCCTGGACGAACTGCCCGAGCTGCGCGAACTCGCCGGCGAGCGGGACAGATACGGGAGGCTGTGGGAGCTGGTCGAGGCACTGGACGCGCTGCCGCGCGGTGTCGCCATGCACCCGTGCGGGGTGCTGCTCTCCGACTCCTCGCTGCTCTCCCGCACCCCGGTGGTGCCGACCAGCGGCGAGAGCTTCCCCATGTCCCAGTTCGACAAGGACGACGTGGAGGAGCTGGGCCTGCTCAAGCTCGATGTGCTCGGCGTGCGGATGCAGTCGGCGATGGCGCACGCGGTCGCCGAGATCGGGCGGACGACGGGGGAGCGGGTCGACATCGACGACCCGGCCCAGGTCAGGCCGGGCGACCCGGCGACATACCGGCTCATCAGGTCCACCGAGACGCTCGGCTGCTTCCAGATCGAGTCGCCGGGCCAGCGCGATCTGATCGGCCGGCTCCAGCCGTCCACCTTCCACGACCTGGTCGTCGACATCTCGCTGTTCCGGCCGGGCCCGGTCGCGGCCGACATGGTCCGCCCGTTCATCGCCGCCCGGCACGGCCGCTCCCCGGTCCGCTACCCGCACCCGGACCTGGAGGAGGCGCTGCGTGAGACATACGGCGTCGTGGTCTTCCACGAGCAGGTCATCAAGATCCTGGACATCCTGACCGGCTGCGGCCGGGACGAGGCCGACGCGGTACGGCGCGGCCTGTCCGACCCCGAGTCGCAGGGGCGCATCAGGGTGTGGTTCGAGCAGAAGGCGAAGGAGAAGGGGTACGCGGACGACGTCGTCGCGCACACCTGGGAGATCGTCGAGGCGTTCGGCTCGTACGGCTTCTGCAAGGCGCACGCGGTGGCCTTCGCCGTTCCGACGTACCAGTCGGCCTGGCTGAAGGCCCATCATCCGGCGGCCTTCTACGCCGGGCTGCTCACCCACGACCCGGGGATGTACCCGAAGCGGCTGCTGCTGGCGGACGCGCGACGGCAGGGGGTGCCGGTGCTGCCGCTGGATGTGAACCGGTCGGGCGTCGCACACCGTATCGAACTGGTGTCTGGTTCCATGTCAGGTCATGCACCCGGTTCGCCCGGTACATGGGGATTGCGGCTCGCGCTCTCCGATGTCCACGGCATCAGCGAGGCGGAGGCCGCCCGTATCGAGGCGGGCCAGCCGTACGCGTCCCTCCTGGACTTCTGGGAGCGGGCCCGCCCCAGCCGCCCCGTCGCCGAACGGCTCGCCCAGGTCGGCGGACTGGACGCGTTCGGCGGCAACCGCCGCGACCTGCTGCTCCACCTCGCCGAACTCCACCGCGTCCAGCGGGGCACCGGCTCGTACGGCGACCAGCTGCCGCTCGCCGGCGGCCGCAGGTCCGCGCCCGTCGGGCTGCCCGACCTCACCGACGCCGAACGGCTCAGCGCCGAACTGGGCGTCCTCTCCATGGACGCCTCCCGCAACCTGATGAGCGACCACCAGGCGTTCCTGGAGGAGCTCGGCGTCGTCACCGCCCAGCGGCTGCGCACCGCCGGGCACGGCAGGACCGTGCTCGTCGCGGGCGCCAAGGCGGCCACCCAGACCCCGCCCGTCCGCTCGGGCAAGCGCGTCATCTTCACCACCCTCGACGACGGCACCGGACTGGTCGACCTCGCCTTCTTCGACGACAGTCACGAGCGGTGCGCCCACACGGTCTTCCACTCCTGGCTGCTGCTGGTGCGAGGGGTCGTCCAGCGGCGCGGCCCGCGCAGCCTCAGCGTGGTCGGCTCGGCCGCCTGGAACCTCGCCGAACTCGTCGAGCTCCGCCGCGACGGCGGCCTGGACGCGGTCGCCGCCCGGCTGGCGGAAACGGGCCCGGCCGCCGCCGGGCAGCCGACGGGCGACGACCGCCGGATCACGATGCCCACCGGATACGAGATGCACCCCTGGGCGGACCTGCGTCCCGCCGGCGAGGGCGCGGCGCCCGGCCGGAAGCTGTGGCACCAGAGCCAGGGGAGCGCGGGGTGACCGGGATGATCCTCTACGTACGCTTCGCGCTCGAAGCCGCTCACGAGAGGGGAGAGGCCGAGGCGCTGCTGCCGCAGCTCCTCGCGCTCCTAGGCGAGTTCACCCCGGTCGTGCAGGCCGACCCGCCGGACGCCGCGCTCGCCGATCTGCGCGGCGCCGTACGGTACTTCGGGCGTGGCCCCGCCGAACTGGCCGCTGTGATCCGCGTCCGGGCGCTCGCCCTGTACGGCGTGGACTGCGTCATCGGCGCCGGGCCCAACCCGATGCTCGCCCGCATGGCCGCCCGGCAGGCCGGGCCCGGCACCACCCTGGCGGTGACCGACCCCGCCGGCTTCCTGCGCGACCGGCCGGTCTCCGCGCTCGACGGGGTCGGCCGGGTCACCGCCCGCACCCTCCGCTCGTACGGGCTCGACACCGTCGGCCGGGTCGCCGACGCACCCCTCGCCGTGCTCCAGCGGATCGTCGGCGCACGCGCCGGGCGCGAGCTGTGGGAGCGGGCACGGGGCACCGACCGCACCCAGGTCGTCCCCAACGCCGCGGCCTGCTCCGTCGCCGCCGAACGCTCCTTCCCGCGTGACGAACTCGACCACGACCGGCACCGCCGGGCCCTGCTCTCCCTCGCCCAGGAACTGGGCGCCCGTATGCGGGCCGACGGCCAGGTGTGCCGCGCGCTCACCCTCACCGTCCGGTACGCCGACCGCTCCACCACCACCCGCGAGCGCACCCTGCGCGAGCCGACCGCGCACTCCGCGGAGCTGACCTCCGTCGCGTACGCACTGCACGACGGGCTCGGGCTGCAGCGTGCCCGGGTACGCGGTCTCGCCCTGCGCGCCGAGGGCCTCATGCCCGCCGAACAGGCCGCGCACCAGCTCTCCCTCGACCCGGCCGAGGAGAAGGCGCGACGCCTCGAAGCGGCCGCGGACCGCGCCAGGGCCAGGTTCGGACCGGGCGCGGTCATCCCCGGCGCACTCGCGGCATAGCCGGAGCCGACGGCCCACGCCTGGGCCGCGAGGGCGCCCGGCCACGGTGTCGCGGTGATCCGCCGGACACTCCGTAGCGCGGAACGAAGACATCCGGGCATTTTTTACCAGCACGTAACTTCCCTCTTGGGGCTACCCGTACGTAACTTGGCCTGAGCGCGGCCCCCATGCCGCGCCACCCCCCATCAGTGGTCCGGGCCGCTGGGGCGTACCGCCATCGCCCTTTTCCTTGAGCCGCGAGGAGACCACTCGATGCTGCCCCCACGCCTGCCCGCACGCCTCCGCCGTGCGCTCAGAGCCCTGACCACCGCTCTCGTCCTCATCGTCGCCGCCGTTCTCGCCCCGGCAAGCGCGGCACAGGCGACCACGGCGCCCAGCCGGGGCTGGAACGACTACTCCTGCAAGCCGTCCGCCGCCCACCCCCGCCCCGTCGTCCTGGTCCACGGCACCCTCGGCAACTCCGTCGACAACTGGCTGGGTCTCGCCCCCTACCTGGTGCGGCGGGGCTACTGTGTCTACTCCCTCGACTACGGGCAGCTGCCCGGCGTGCCGTTCTTCCACGGCCTCGGCCCCATCGCCAAGTCCGCCGAGCAGCTCGACGTCTTCGTGGACAAGGTGCTGGCCGCCACCGGCGCGCCCGAGGCCGACATCGTCGGACACTCCCAGGGCGGCATGATGCCCCGTCACTACCTGAAGTTCCTCGGCGGCGCCGCCAAGGTGAACGCCCTCGTCGGCCTCGCCCCCGACAACCACGGCGCCTCGCTGATGGGCCTCACCAGGCTGCTGCCCTACTTCCCGGGCGCGGCCGACCTCATCAGCGAGAAGACGCCCGCCCTCGCCGACCAGGTGCCGGGCTCCGCCTTCCTCCAGAAGCTCAACGAGGGCGGCGACACCGTGCCCGGTGTCCGGTATACGGTCATCGCCACCAAGTACGACCAGGTCGCCACGCCGTACCGGTCGAACTACCTCGACGGGCCCGGAGTACGGAACGTGCTCCTGCAGGACCTCTGCCCGCTCGACTTCTCCGAGCACGCGTCGATCGGGCTGTTCAGCCGGATCGCCTTCCACGAGGTCGCCAACGCGCTCGACCCCGCGCACGCGACGCCCACCACCTGCGCGTCGGTCTTCGGCTGACCGGCCGCGCCGCCGCCCGGCGTCAGGAAGCCCGGCGGCGGGCCGCGCCGAACAGCAGGGCCGCGCCGAGGCCCAGGACCGCGACACCGCCGACGGCGACGTACGGGGCCGTGCCGTCGCCGCCGGTGGCGGCGAGGTTGGGCGCGGGGCTGCCGCCGCTGCCCGGTGCGGTGCCCGGCGCGGTGCTCGGTCCGGTGCCCGGCGCGGCGTCGGCAAGCGGCGAGGGCGAGGCCCCTGCGCCCTTGGGCTCAGGAGCGTTGCCGGCAGGGGCGGGCGCCCCCTCCTGGTGGCCCTCGCCGCTGTGGTCGCCCTTGCCGCCGTGGTCGACGGTCGACTTGTCGGCGTCGTCCGCGATCTGCTGCTCACTGGGCGCCGAAGCGGTCGGGCCGGACGCGCCGGCATCGCCGCCGAAGACGACGTCGGAGCAGGTGTAGAACGCCTCGGGGGAGTCGGACCGCTGCCAGATCGAGTAGACGAGGTGGCGGCCGGACCGGGCCGGGACCGTGCCCTCGAAGACATACGAGCCGTTCTCCAGCTTCGGGTCGGTGACCTTCGCGAACGGCTTCTCCTCCAGGTCCGCCCAGGTCAGCGGCTTGGACGGGTCGTATCCCTCCTTGGTGACATACAGCTCGAACGAGCCTCGGTGCGGTGCGGTCGCCCGGTACCGGAAGGTGTGGCTGCCCGCGCTCATGGGGCTGGCCGGCCAGTCGGCGCGCGCCAGATCGAGGCCCTTGTACTTGTCACGGCCCGCGCTGCACAGCTTCCCGTCCGGGATGAGTTCGCGGTGCCGGCCGGCCGCGTCGCCGATGTTGACCTCGTTCCAGTCGTAGAACGCCTGCGTGCCACTGGCCGTGACGGCCGCCTTGCAGGCAGCCGACTTCGGGCTCTCGGGCCCCTCGGCGTGACACGCCGACACCCGGCTGACCGGGTCGGTCATCGACCCGTGCGCGGCGGCGGGGGAGGCGGCCGGTCCGGCCAGGACGAGCGGTACGACGGCGAGGGTGAGCGCGGTGGCTGCGGTTCGCTGAGCAGTGGTCATGGGGACGGTTCTCCTTCGGGGGAACAGCGGGTGTGGGGGGTGGTGCCGAGCCCGGGGGACGCCCGGGCGGCGACCATGGGACCGGACGGACGAGCGGCGCGGCCCCCCGACAGCACCGATGGCCCGAACCAGCCCCAGCGACCAGCACGCTAGCCCCTCGAATCCGCGAATTCGCCTGCTCAGGGCGGTAGATGGCGATCCTTATGCTCCGCTTAAGGTGGCACTAAGCAGCCCCTCAGGAAGATCGACCGGCTGCGGCGCGCGCACCGCGGGCCGAGACCGCCGCCTACCGCAGGACGCCTCCCCGACGGGCCAGGGCCTCCAGTGCGTCCAGCGTCTCCACCGCACGCGCCGCCGCGTCCGGATCGCGCTCGGCGAGGCCGCTCGCCGCGAACTCGTCCTCGTCCAGCCGAAGCACCTGGCCGCGGTCCGCCGACACCCACAGGTCCAGGTCGAGGTCCTCGACGGTCACCTCGGTGGCGGTGACGGACGCGGGCCGGGTGATGTCGCAGTACCAGCCCTTCAGCGAGCCGTCGGCGGCCCGCACCTCCTTCACGGAGTACCAGCGGTCCCGCCAGTAGTGCTCCGTGAACACATCACCCGGTTCGAACCGCACGAACCCGAAGTCCCGGACCACGCCTCCGGCCCAAGCGGCCCGGACGGTGAGCAACACCCCGTCGTCGGCGATGACTTCGGCGGGATACCGGATCTTCGTGCGGCCCGCCTTGACCAGGACGACGTCGATCGGGCGTGCGGACATGCCGTACCTCCGTGGCGCGGATCTCGTAGCGGACCAGCGGCACGCTACGCACTTCTCCGCGCGGTCGCCTCCCGTCTTCGCCGCGTGGGGGAGAATCGGCACGTGACCTTGAAGCTCGCCCTTGAACCGGACGCGGCCACCCCGCCGTACGAACAGCTGCGCGCCCAGATCGCCGAGCAGGCCCGCACCGGCCGGCTCCCCGTCGGCTACAAGCTGCCGACCGTGCGCGGCCTCGCCCAGGACCTGGGCCTGGCCGCGAACACGGTCGCCAAGGCGTACCGGGCGCTGGAGACCGACGGGGTCATCGAGACCCGCGGCCGCGCCGGCACGTTCGTCGCCGCCGCAGGCGACGCCGCGGAACGCCACGCCGCCGCCGCGGCCGCCGCGTACGCGCGTGAGGCCCACCGCCTGGGCCTCACCCGGGCACAGGCCCAGGCCGCGGTGACGGACGCCCTGCGGGCGACGTACGGCTCCTAGACACCGAGGCGCACCGCCACGACGGCCCCGCGACCACCCGGTGCCGGCCACGCCTACAAGTACAGGCCCGCCTCACGGGCTCGTGGTTCCGGCAGCGATGCCGGGCTCGTGCCGCGGCGCAGGGCGTACAGCTCCGCCAGCGTCGCGCCGTCGCGGCCGACGCCCTCCTCGGTGCCCAGCCAGCTCACCGCCTCCGCGCGGGTCAGCGGGCCGACCTCGATGCGGGCCAGGCAGCGGCCGGGGCGGACGACCGCCGGGTGGAGGCGTTCGAGGTCCTCGTTGGTGGTGACGCCGACGAGGACATTGCGGCCCTGCCCCAGCAGCCCGTCCGTCAGGTTCAGGAGACGCGACAGAGCCTGGCCCGCCGTGTGCTTGGCCTCGCCGCGGATCAGCTCGTCGCAGTCCTCCAGGAGCAGCAGCCGCCAGCGGCCCTTCGCCGTGCCGTCGTCCTCGCCGATCGCGATGTCCATCAGGTACCCGATGTCGCCGAAGAGCCGCTCCGGGTCCAGGACGCAGTCCACCTGGCACCAGTCGCGCCACGACCGGGCCAGCGTGCGCAGCGCGGACGTCTTGCCGGTGCCCGGCGGGCCGTGCAGGAGCAGCAGCCGCCCCGCGATGTCGTCGGGGGTGACCTTCATCAGCCGGTCCAGCGCGTCCGCCACGGGCGCGGTGTAGTTGGGCCGCACCTCGTCCCACTCCCCGGCGGCGATCTGCCGTGTCGTACGGTGCGGGCCGCGCCGCGGCGACAGGTACCAGAAGCCCATGCTGACGTTCTCGGGCCGCGGCTCGGGCTCCTCCTGGGCGCCGTCCGTGGCCTCCTTCAGGATCCGTTCGGCCAGTTCGGTGTCGACCGCGGTGACCGTGACGTCCGCACCCCGGTTCCAGCGGGAGACAAGCACGGTCCAGCCGTCGCCCTCCGCGAGGACGGCGCTGCGGTCGTCCGCGCGGGCCGACCGCAGCACCTCGGCGCCCGGCGGGAGCAGCGTCGACGCGGACTTGACGCGGTCGAGGCTGCGGCTGCGCGAGTGCGGCTGCTCACCTGTCGCGAACCGGCCGAGGAACAGCGCGTCGACGACATCGGAAGGAGAGTCGCTGTCGTCGACGGTGAGCCGGATCGGCAGCGCGTCCTGAGGGTTGGCTGGCATGGGCCCCATGATCCGGCACACCCGCGCTCAACGCACCGGGTTTTGGGCCCGCCGCTCCGTATGTGTCCCGCCCCGGCCGCCGCGGTGCTGCCCGGCGAGGACGGCCGCCGCCCGGCGGGTGCGGCGCACCACCGCGTACCCCTTCGTCAGCGCCCGGTCCCTCGCGAACGTCCGGCCGATCGCCCGCCCCTCCACGAGCCGCCGGAACTCCTCCACGCCCGTGGAGCGCCGCACCGTGACCCGCTCCAGCGCGTACGGCCCCTGGGCGCGCCGCGCCAGCGCGTTGCCCACGGCCAGCGCCTGGGTGAACCCGGCGGTGCGCACCGTGTGCCGTACCCGCCGGCTGGAGTAGCCGTACGGGTAGGCGAAGGAGACCGGCGCGGCGCCCAGCTCGGCCGCGACGATCTCCCGGCAGCGCACCGCCTCGTACCGCAGCCGGGCGTCGTCGACCTGGTCGAGCTGGGGATGTGTGTGCGTGTGACCGCCGATCTCGGTGCCCGCCGCGGCGAGCTCCCGGGCCTGGCCCCAGTCGAGCATGGTGTCCGGGGCGCCGCCCTCGTCGTACGGGCCGCGCAGCCACCCGGTGGACACGAACAGGGTGGCGGCGAAGCCGTGTTCAGCGAGGACCGGCAGGGCGTGCCGGTGCACACCCTCGTACCCGTCGTCGAAGGTGATGAGCACCGGCCGGTCGGGCAGCGGTTTCCCGGCCCGCCACGCCTCGGCGAGCGCCGCGGTGGTGAGCGGTGTGCGGCCCTGCTCGGCCAGTACGGCCATCTGCGCGGCGAACGCCTCGGGCGCCACGGACAGCCCGTACGCGGCCTTCGCCGGCCGGTGCGCCACGGCGTGGTACATCAGGATCGGTACGGGCCTGTTCACGTGGGCTCCTTCGGGATGGGGCCCGACGAGAACGTCGCACCACCCTTGAGGCGCGCCCGCAGCGCGCCGCGCGCGTAGCCGGCGGCCGCGGCCGTGACGCCGGTGACGATGGCGACGGCGCGGCCGGCGCCGCCGGGCCTGCCGAGCACGAAGTCGCGCAGGCCGCGTGCGACTCCGGCGGGCAGGACCCGGGTGGTGTAGCGGCGCTCGGTCTCCAGGCCCTTGCCGGCGCCGACGCTCCGTGCGACGAGTGCCTTGGACAGGCCCTCGGCGTAGGCACGGGTGCGGAAGTAGCCGAACCGCTCGCGGGCGGCGGGCACCTTGTGGTGGATGACGGCACGGTCGTCGATGAGCAGGACCGCGTGGGGGAGGGCGGTGCCGAGCCTGACGCAGAGCTCGGTCTCCTCGCAGCCGAGGGGCCGCCTGTCGCCGTCCCGCCCGATGCCGGTGGCGAAGCCGCCCGCCGCGTCGAACGCCTCCCGGCGGAAGGAGGCGTTGCCGCCCAGTACGTTGCGCACGCGCACCCGGCCGGGCGGCAGGCCCCGGTACGTACAGCCGACGATCCAGTCGAACTCCTCGGGGAACCAGGCCGGGCGGCGGCCGGACACCCACGCGGGGACGGTCCGGCCGCCCACGGCGACGACCGCCGGGTCGTCGTACGCGGCGTCGAAGTGGCGCAGCCAGTCCCGTTCGGCGACGGCGTCGTCGTCGAGGAAGGCGACGATGTCGCCGCGGGAGGCGGCGATGCCGGTGTTGCGGCCGGCGGAGAGGCCGCGGGGGCCCGCGTTGGCGAGCACCCGCACCTCCTCCACGTCGGCGCCGTACTCCTTGGCGAGCCTCTCCAGCAGCGCCGGGTTGTGGTCCACGACGAGCAGCGTCTCCAGGGCGGGCCGTGACTGGCGCCGTACGGAGTCGACCGCCGCCAGGATGTCGTCCCAGCGGTCCTCGGTGTAGACGCAGATCACCACGGAGAACCTGCGGTCGTGGCGGTCGCGGGAGTCGCGCGGGTCGCTCAAGAGACCTCCCCCCGCGGCACGTTCACCGAGAAGGTGGTGGGGCGGCGGCGGGCGGCGCGCCGGACGCCCTTCTCGCCGAGGATGACCTTGAGAACGCGGATGCCGTCGCGTACGGCGTTGAGGTTGGACACGCCGTGGATGCGCACGTACTCGTGGCTGGGCACCTCCTGGACCTTCAGGCCCGCCTTGACGACGCGGATGTTGATGAGGGTCTCGATCTCGAAGCCGGTGCAGTCGAGGGTGATCGAGTCGAGGCAGTGGCGCCAGAACGCGTTGTAGCCGTAGCAGAGGTCGGTGTAGCGGGCGCCGAACTTGGCGTTGACGATGGCGCACAGCAGCCGGTTGCCGAGCCGGCGGACGGGCGTCATGTCGTCGGTGCCTCCGCCGTTGGCGAAGCGGGAGCCCTTGGCGAAGTCGGCGCCGCCGACGAGCGCGGAGACGTACGAGACGATCTCCTGGCCGTCGGCGGAGCCGTCGGCGTCGACCATCACGATGATGTCGCCGGTGCAGGCGGAGAACCCGCTGATGAGCGCGTCGCCCTTGCCCTTGCCGACCTGCTTGACGACCTTGACGTCGGGCCAGTGGGCACGGGCCACGGCGACGGTGTCGTCGGTGGAGTTGCCGTCGACCAGCACCACTTCGTGGACCCAGTCGGGCAGTGTCTTGAAGACGTACGGAAGGTTCTCCGCCTCGTTCATGGCCGGGATGACCACGCTGACCGGCGGTGTGATGGCCAGATGCGAAGTGATCGCCCGGTATTCCGCGGAAATCCGGCCGGCCTCCGCCTCGGCGGTTTCGGCCTCGGCGACTTCGGTGGCCGGGCGCAGGAAAGAGTTCATGAGTCGTTCCCTCTCGTCCGGTGGACCGCCCGCCCCTGGGCAGCCCGGAAGTGTGTCCGGTTCGAAAGGGGGGTTCTCACCCTGGACGCGACGGAACGGATCTCCGTACGCAATGGGTGAACTGGCACTGCTTCGCGCGGCACGCGCCTCGGCACACGCCGAGCACGTACCCCCCTACCGCGCACCGCAACGGCGTTGTCGAGACGTGTGACCCCTCCCCTGGAGTCGCCTCGCGTGATGGTCCGTTGCGGGTGGATGTACGACGGTATTGATAATTCAGACTGTATGGCAAGAGCTTGGGTGCGGACTCACGTTTTTGCTTTTTTGTTGCACTTCTTCGGTTGTGGGGCGAAGTCTTGTGATCGCATGTATTTGATCCTTTTTGCGGTCTGATCGAATTCCGCTTCTTCGCGGCGGGGAGTGACCGTGTAGCGCCGGGTGGGGTGCGGGGTGCCGGCGTACGTTCCGGATCGGTCTCCGGCGGGCTGTCGGGGCGGTGGGGTGCACCGGCGCTCTCCATTCCACCGGCGCACAACCGACGTGATCGGGGTGCTCGGACGCGGGGTCGCGCGCCGGGCCGACCGGGTGAACCCTCAACGGATTTGTGCCGCGACTATTGGCATGCACACGGCAGCGCGCTACGAACATTGAGGCGGAGATCCTGCCAAAGGGGGTTTTCATGAAAACGTCCCGCATCGCGGCACTCGCGTCCTCACTCCTCATCGGCGCGGCGCTCACCCTCATCGGGGCCGGCGCCGCGCAGGCCGACTCCTCGGCCGCCGCCGTCGACTACGTGGCTCTGGGCGACTCTTACTCCTCCGGGGTCGGAGCCGGCGGCTACGACGGCTCCAGCGGCTCCTGCAAGCGCACACCCCGCGCCTATCCGGCCCTCTGGGCGTCCGCCAACTCACCCTCGTCGTTCGCCTTCACCGCCTGCTCCGGCGCGCGCACAACCGATGTGACGGCCAACCAGCTCGGCCCGCTCTCCGGAGCGACCGATCTCGTGTCGATCACGGTCGGCGGCAACGACGCGGGCTTCGCCGACGTCATGACCACCTGCGTCCTGCAGTCCGAGGCCAAGTGCATCGCACGCATCAACCAGGCGAAGAACTACGTCGACACGACGCTGCCCGGCCGCCTCGACACCGTCTACTCGGCCATCCGCGGCAAGGCGCCGTCGGCCCGCGTCGTCGTCCTCGGCTACCCCCGGTTCTACAAGCTGGGCGGCTCCTGCGTCGTCGGTCTCACCGAGAACGAGCGGCGCGCCATAAACGGTGCCGCCGACCACCTCAACGCGGCCACCGCGAAGCGGGCCGCCGACCACGGGTTCACCTTCGGGGACGTCGTCCCCACCTTCACCGGCCATGAGATCTGCTCCGGCTCGGCGTGGCTGCACAGCGTCAACTGGCTGAACATAGGCGAGTCCTACCACCCCACGGCCAACGGCCAGTCCGGCGGTTACCTGCCGGTCCTCAGGAGCGCCGCCTAGGGAGACGGGCGCGGGTGCGCGGCGCTGGGGGACGGTGCCGTTCCCCAGCCGGAGGCGCCTTCGTCGGAGCCGTCTCCGCCGGGCGGGCGGCCCGTGCCGGGCGACTCGACGTCCGTGGGGCCGCCGCCTGTCGGGCCCCCGCCCGTGGGACCGCCGTCGGTCGTGCCGCCGCCTCCCGGGGGCTCGTACCGGCACGTCACCGAGAACGCCACCCAGGCGGAGTGCGCGTGGGCCGGGCTCCGGACCTCGAGCCGGATCCGGTCCTCGTGCGTGCCGTTCTGCCGGTACGTCAGCTCGGTGTGGTGGACCCGCGCCCGCTTCCCGCCCGCGGAACCGTCACCGCCGATCTCGACGCTCCGCCAACCGGATCCGGAGCTTTCGCCGCCCTCGGTCGCCCACCGGTAGACGACCGTCGCCGGCGCCCGGCTCACCGTCACCGTCGCCACGAAGGACGGGGCCCGCTCCCGGGGCGGCGGACACCCACCGCGGTAGCTGCCGCGCACCGCCTGCGCCTGCACCTGGACGGACTGCGGGTACGGCTCCGAGGAGCCGCCGCCCATCCCGACCCCCGCGTCCGTGCCCGGCCGGGACGCCGAACCGGCCGCCGTGGGTGACGCGTCCGACGTGACCACCCCACTCGGTGTCGCCCCCGCCGCGGACGCCGCGGGTGTGGGCGACGGGCTGTCGACCACGACCTGGCGGCCCGCACGCGGGCTGTCGCTCCCGCCCCCGCCCCGGTCCTGCCCCCGCAGCACCACGTACACCAACCCCCCGAGCACCAGCACGAGCAGCACGGTGCCCGTGACGAGCACCGCCCTCCGCCCGGGGCCCGGGTCCCCGGCGCCGCCCCCCGCCGACGCCCCGGCGCCGGAACGGCGGCGGGCGTCCGCACCGTCGTGCCCTCCAGCCGGGCCCGTAGCACGGCCCGGGTGCGCGGCGGTGAACCCGGATGTGGCGCCTCCCGCGCCGGCGCCCGTACCGTACTGCCCGCTCTGCCCGGACGCGGCCCCGCCCGCGGCCGTCCGCCCTCCGTCGGTATGTGGACCAGGGCCGGGGGGCGCGCCGGCGGACCCCGGCGCCGAGTCTCCCGTACCGGTGCCCGGCCACCCCGTGCCGGGGCCCGCCCCGGGAGCCGGGTGCGCGACGGTGTGTCCTGCCGCCGTCCCGTCCGGCGGCCCCGCGTCGGGCGGGCCCTCCGGGTCGCCGCCCGGCACCGCGCCCGGCACCGCGCCCGGCACCGCCCCTGTCCCCGGCACCGGGCTCACGCCGGGCCCCCGTACCGTCCCCGTGTCCGCCGTCCCGCCCGCGGCCACCGCCCGCAGCAGGCGCGCCGTCTCCTCCGCCGACGGGCGGTTGTCCGGGTCCTTGTGGAGGAGAACCTCGATGACCGGGGCCAGTCCGCCCGCGCGGCGCGGTGGCGGCAACGGGTCGTCCACCACGGCGCGCAGGGTGCTCAGCGCGGTGTCGCGGCGGAACGGCGAGCCGCCCTCCACCGCCGCGTACAGCAGGACCCCCAGCGACCAGAGGTCCGACGCCGGCCCGGCCGTCCGCCCGAGGGCCCGCTCCGGCGCCAGGTACTCGGGCGAGCCGACCAGCTCGCCCGTGACCGTCAGGTGCGGGGTGCCGGCCACCGTCGCGATGCCGAAGTCCGTCAGGACCACGCGCCCGTCGTTGCCCATCAGTACGTTGCCCGGCTTCACGTCCCGGTGCAGCACCCCCGCCTCGTGCGCCGCGCGCAGCGCCGCCAGCACCTCGCCGCCGACGTGTGCCGCCCGGCGCGGCGGCATCGGCCCCTCCGCGTACAGCGTCTCGGCCAGCGTCAGCCCGCGCACCAGTTCCATCACGATCCACGGCCGGCCGTCCTCGGTCGCCACGTCGTGCACCGTCACCACATTGCGGTGCGAGATCCGCGCGGTCGCCCACGCCTCCCGCTCCAGCCTTGTGTACAGCCGCCGTTCGTCCGCCGCACCGAACCCGCCCGGCGCCCGCACCTCCTTGACCGCGACCTCGCGGCCCAGTACCTCGTCATGGGCGCGCCAGACCGCGCCCATACCGCCCTCGCCCAGCGGGCCCACCAGTCGGTAGCGCCCCGCCACCAGTCGTCCGGCTCCCGGCCCTTCGCTCACAGCGGGTCCCCCTTCGCATCTCCGCGCGGCTACGAAGACACTGTCCAACTCACCCTGGAATCAGACATATTCGGAGAGTTACTGTCAACCCTTGTATCTGTGCGGTGAATCCCGATACCGGGATACCTGACTGCGAGGCGGGGACGATAGGGTTAACGTTGGCCCGGGCCGGGTGCCCTTGTACGGGTGGGGAGTGACATGGAACAGATAACAGTGCGCAGCAGGCCACGCGTGCCTGCGATCACCTGCGGGAGCAGCGCGGCCAGTTCGCGGCTCGACCGCCATCTCTCGGTACTCGCGGGACCTGCCGTCCCGCAGTGCGAGACGGCGGAGGCGACGTCGCTGATGCTCGAGCTGACGACCCGTGATGTTGCGCACAGCCACAAGAGCAAGAGCGCACGCGTCTCGCTCTTCGCGCCGCTGCGCCGACTGCGCCGCTCGCTCTTCGGCAACCACGGCTGAGCGACGAGGCCCGGCCGGTTCCGAAGGCGCATGTGCCGCGTCACGCGCACCCCGCCCGCTCGCAGCCCGACGGCCGGCCGGCCCTCCGCTCACCAGCGATCCCCGGAAGAAGACCCAACCCCCCGCTCTTCTCCCCGCCTTCTCCTCCGCGCTCCCCTGATCGGACGTCCCCGCCCGTCAGCCTCCGGTCCAGCACCCTACGTCCAGTGCCCTCCGGTCCGGCGCGCCCTCGCCGCCGCTGTCACCGCTCCTCAAGCGACCACGCCGTCCCGGCGAAGCGCCGCACACTCCTCCGCGGTCACTCCGAGCTCCCGCAGCACCGCATCCGTGTGCTCCCCGAGCTCCGGCACCGCCCCCATCAGCGGCTCCGGCCCGCCCGGCAGCGTGATCGGCGGCAGCAGCGCCCGCAGCGGGCCCACGGGAGAGCCGATCTCCCGCCACCGGTCCCGCGCCGCCAACTGCGGATGCGCCGCCACATCCGCCACCGTGTTGAGCCGGGCGCACGCGATACCCGCCGCCTCCAGCCGGTCGATCGCCTCCGCCGTGCCCAGCCGCGCCAGCGCCTCGGCGACCACCGCGTCGGTCTTGCCCCGGTTCGCCACCCGCGCCGTGTTCGTCGCGAACGCCGGGTCCTGGCCCAACTCGGCCCGCTCCAGAACCTGTTCCGCGAGCCGTCGCCACTCGCGGTCGTTCTGCACCGACAGCAGCACCTGCCCGCCGTCGGCCGTCGGATAGGCGTCGTACGGGGCGATGACGGCGTGTGCGACACCCGTACGCGCCGGCGCCTCGCTCCCGTGCATCCCGTGGTGCAGCGGATGCCCCATCCACTCGGCCAGCGACTCCAGCATGGAGACCTCCACCGGCCCGCCGAGCCCCGTCGTCGCCCGCCGCAGCAGCGCCGCCAGCACCCCCGAGAACGCGTACATCGCCGCCGCGATGTCGGCCGCCGGGACTCCCGCCTTGACCGGCTGCTCCGGCGTGCCCGTCACCGACACCAGCCCCGCCTCGCACTGCACGAGCATGTCGTAGGCCCGCTTGTGCGCGTACGGGCCGCCCGCGCCGTAGCCGGAGATGTCCACGGCGATCAGGCGGGGGTCCGCCGCGCACAGCGTCGACGCGTCGAGCCCCAGGCGCACCGCAGCACCTTGCGCCAGGTTCTGTACGAACACATCGGCGCCCGCGACCAGCCGCCGTACGAGCGCGTTGCCGCGCGGGTCCTTCAGATCGACGGCGAGGGACTCCTTGCCGCGGTTGCACCAGACGAAGTGCGAGGCGAGCCCGTGCGCGGCGCTGTCGTAGCCGCGCGCGAAATCACCCCCGTCCGGGCGCTCGATCTTGATCACCCGGGCGCCGAGGTCGGCGAGCTGGCGGGTGGCGAACGGCGCGGAGACGGCCTGCTCGACGGCGACGACGGTGACCCCGTCCAGGGGCAGGGGCAGGGGGAGTGGCTGGCGCTGCTGCTGGGTGCTCATGAAGCCGTGCTTATCGTGTACGTACCACCTTTGTCACCCCTTCGGGTGGGCGTACCCGCCGCCCGCCGGGTCGGCTGCCGAGCGGTTCTTCGTCAACCGGCGCTACAAGAGCGCGAACTGGCCCTCCGGACCCTCCTCGTGGTGGTCCAGTACGGAGGCGGGGCGGCGGGTGGCCTCCGGTGGCGGCAGGACGCCCGCCGCGCGCAGGTCGGTGCGGGCGAGTGCGGGGCCGTCGGACAGCCCCTCCGCCAGGGCGGTCCGCTCGTCGGCGAGGGTGCCCAGGAGGGCCAGGACGGTGATGAGTTCCAGGAGTTCGGACGTCCACTCCTGGGGCCAGACCGGCGGGCGGATCGCGTCCAGGGTGCCCGGCTCCGGCGCGGCGGTGCGGCGCTCGAACCAGAGCGGGAGCATACGGACGCCGCCCATGTGGAACTCCCAGGCCGCCGCCGGGACCGGGGCGATGCGGCCCGCGCCCACGTGCAGCACCTCCTCCTCGGCGTCGTACTCCAGAGTGCCGGGGTGCGGCGGGAGCGCGGCCCGTACGTAGGGGCGCCGCCCGCCGGGCAGGCGTGGCCGCTCCCGGCCCCGCGCGCCGCGCAGCTGGACGTCCGTGAGCCGGTGGCCCAGCTCCACGCCGGACGCCCACACCTCCGGGTCGGCGGGCAGCGGCACCCGGCACCCGCCGGGCGAGGGGAGCGCCGCTGCGGCCGCCCAGGCCAGCAGGTCCTCGGCGGTGACGTCCCGGTCGTACCGCGACCCGAGCAGTGCCAGGAGCCCCGGCGTGACGTTCGGCTCCCGCCCGCCCGGGCGCCGGTACAGCGGACGGATGCGGCCCGGGCGCCCCGCCGGTGAGCGGCCGTCCGGGAGGACGGCCGTCACCAGCAGCGCGGGGCCGGCCGCCTGCGGCACGTACCCCTGCTCCACGGCGAACAGCTGCCGCCCGTCCGCCACCCGCCAGAGCTCCGGCCGCGCCATGTCGATGAGCCGGTGGTCCGGCAGCAGCCACTGCTCGTCGAACGGCCCGTACGCCAACCGCACCGGCTCCGGGCACGGTCCGCACTCCCGCGCGAGCCGCCCGGTCCCGGTCCGCTGCCCCGGCAGCGCGGCGACCGCACTGCGCGGCGTCCGCGCCCGGCTCGGGCGGAACAGGGCCTCGCGCTCCGCGCCCTCGGTCGCCGTCAGCGCGTCCCAGCGCGCCCGCAGCGTCCGTACGTCAGGGGCGACCACCCACTCCCGCCCCAGCCGCAACGGCGCCACGGACCAGGGCATGAGCTCGTCGAGCAGCGGCATCTCATCGGTCACGGGCCGCATCGTAGTAACCGCGCTCAGTCCGCCTCGACCGTCACCGTGAACGAGAACCGGTCACCCCGGTACCGGATCCGCGCCACGTCCACCACCCGGCCGTCCTCGTCGTACGTCACGCCCGTGTAGTGGAGGATCGGCGAGAGCAGCGGGACCTCCAGCAGCTCGGCCGTCGCCGGGTCCGCGAGGCGGGCCTCCACCGTGTCGGTGATCCGGCTGATGCGCACCCCGACGGTGTCCCGCAGCACCTTCGTCATCGGCCAGCGCTCCAGATCCGCCAGGTCGATCCGGTCCGCGACGTCCGGTCGGACCGCGTTCTCCGCCCAGTTCGTCGGCTCCCCGGTCTCCACGTCCCGGCGCAGCCGCTTGTATGTGACGACCTCCGCCACGTCGGGGAAGTGCTCGGCCAGCTCCCCGGGCACCTTCACCGCGCCGCTCCCGAGGATCGTGGTCCGCTCACCCGACTGCTGCGCCACGATCGCGTCGATCGAACCGAGCAGCCGGCGCGGGGCACTGCGCCGGGCGCCCGGCTCGATGAAGGTGCCGCGCCGCCGGTGCCTGCTGATCAGGCCCTCCTCCTCCAGCTCCTTGAGCGCCTGGCGCATGGTGAGCACGCTCACCCCGTAGTGCGCCGCGAGCTGCTCCTCGGTGGGCAGGCGGAGCGGCGCGTCGGGGGAGCGGCCCAGTATCGAGGCGCGCAGGGACTGGGAGACCTGGTACCAGAGCGGCAGCTTGCGGTTCAGGACCAGCGAGTCGGGGGCGAAGGCGGACACGGCATCTCCGTACTGCTGCATGCGGCGGTGCTACGAGCGGAAGTGGCGCTCCAGACCCTGCCACACGTCGTCGTACCCCGGCTGCAGGTGGTCCGCGTTCGCGGCCTGGGCCGTGGTCGTGACCGGCCAGCGGGTCTCGAACATGAAGGCCAGGCCGTCGTCGACCTTCTGCGGCTTCAGCTCGACGGCGCTCGCCTTGTCGAACGTCTCCCGGTCCGGGCCGTGCGCGGACATCATGTTGTGCAGCGACCCGCCGCCGGGCACGAAGCCCTCGGCCTTCGCGTCGTACGCGCCCTCGATGAGGCCCATGTACTCGCTCATCACGTTGCGGTGGAAGTACGGCGGCCGGAACGTGTCCTCGCCGACCAGCCAGCGCGGCGCGAAGACGACGAAGTCGACGCTCGCGAGACCCGGGGTGTCCGACGGGGACGTGAGGACGGTGAAGACCGACGGGTCGGGGTGGTCGTAGCTGATCGTCCCGATGACGTTGAAGGTCCGCAGGTCGTAGACGTACGGCAGATGGGTGCCGTGCCACGCGACGACGTCCAGCGGCGAGTGGTCGTACGTGGCCCGCCACAGATTGCCGCAGTACTTGTTGACGACCTCGACGGGGCCCTCCACGTCCTCGTACGCGGCGGCGGGCGCCCGGAAGTCACGCGGGTTGGCGAGTCCGTTGGCGCCGATCGGGCCGAGTTCCGGCAGCTCGAACGGGCGGCCGTAGTTCTCGCACACGTATCCGCGCGCGGTCGCGTCCAGCAGCTCGACGCGGAAGCGGACACCGCGCGGGATCAGCGCCACCTCTCCGGGGCGGGCGGCGAGCAGGCCCAGCTCGGTGCGGAGCAGCAGCCCGCCGTGCTCGGGGACGATCAGAAGCTCGCCGTCGGCGTCGCTGAACACCCGGTCCATGGAGCTGTCGGCGTGGTACAGGTGCACGGCCATGCCGTTGCGCTCTGCCGCGTCGCCGTTGCCGCCCACGGTCCACAGGCCGGCCAGCCAGTCCGTGCCGGGCGCCGGGGCCGGGAGCGGGTTCCAGCGCAGCCGGTTCGGGTCCGGCACGGACTCGGTGAACGGGGCCGTGCGGAGGGCGCCGTTGCCGGTGCGCGTGAACGGCGGGTGCGCGGCGGACGGGCGGATGCGGTACAGCCACGAGCGGCGGTTCTGGGCGCGTGGCTCGGTGAAGGCGCTGCCGCTCAGCTGCTCCGCGTAGAGCCCGAGCGGGGCGCGCTGCGGGGAGTTCCGGCCCTGCGGCAGGGCGCCGGGGACGGCCTCCGAATGGTGCTCGTTGCCGAAGCCGGAGAGGTACTCCAGGCTCTCGGCGGTCTTTCGCGTCTGCTCGTTCGCCGGTACGGCGCCGCCCATGCTCATCGCGTGCTCCTGCTGCTCATGGAATCCTATGTAAGACCGTAGGATTCCAGGCGGCCCGCGTCAACGGGGGCTGGGCCGCGGGGGTGAGGATGGGACGGTCCCGCCGCCCGAGGGGTTCCCCGCACGGCCCTGCGGCGGCCGCCCTCGTCCGCATCATGGAACCCGTGCCACAGTCGCAGCCCCGGCGGCAGTCCCCGCCGCAGTCCCCGCCGAAGTCCCCGTCCCGGCCCCAGGCCCCCTCCCACCTCAACACGGTGGTCCAGGCCCCACGTCCCGTCGCGGTGGCGCCCGCCCTCCCTGCGCCGGGCCCCCGTCCAGCGGCGCAGCGCCGAGCGTCTGGCCCGCATCCTCGACGCCTGCGCCGAACTCCTCGACGGGACCGGTTACGAAGAGCTCAGCACCCGGGACGTCGCCCTGCGCGCCGGCGTGCCGATCGGCTCCGTCTACCGGTTCTTCTCCAGCAAGCGCGCCATGGCGACCGCGCTCGCCCACCGCAACCTCGACCGCTACGCCACACGGATCACCGCCCGCCTCGCGGACCACGCCGACCTGGGCGCGCACGCCGCCGTCGACGTCGTACTCGACGAGTACCTCGCGATGAAGCGCACCGTGCCCGGCTTCGCCCTGGTGGACTTCGGAGTGCCGGGCCCCGCCGAGGCGCCGGACGACGACCCGAACCGTCTCGTGGCGGACCGGATCTGCGCCCTCCTCGCGGAGCGCGCGGACGCGGGCGAGGTGCTGCGCCGCAAGGTCCTCGTCGGCGTCGAGGTGGCGGACGCGCTGCTGCGGCTCGCGTTCCGGGCGGACCCGGACGGTGATCCGGCGCTGATCGCCGAGACCAGGGAGCTGCTCCACGCCTGTCTCGGGCCGGTTCTGCGCTGACCGTCGCCAACGTGCGTACCGGTCGGTATGCTCGGCTCCGTTCGCATCAGCAGCCCGCCGTCCGATGTCCGCCGTAGAGCCGGGGGAGACCCGATGTCCACCACCACCGCACCGCGTATCTGCCCGCTCTGCGAAGCCACCTGCGGGCTGACCCTCACCATCAGCGGCACCCGTGTCACCGGTGTCCGCGGGGACCGCGACGACATCTTCAGCCGGGGCTTCATCTGTCCCAAGGGGGCGTCGTTCGGCGAGCTGGACGCCGACCCCGACCGGCTGCGTACCCCGCTCGTCCGCGAGAACGGCACCCTGCGCGAGGCCGGCTGGGACGAGGCGTTCGATGTCGTCGCCCGCCGGCTCCCGCCGCTCCTGGCCGCCCACGGCCCGAACGCCGTAGGCGTCGTCCTGGGCAACCCGAACGTCCACACCATGGCCGGCGCCCTCTATCCGCCCCTGCTGCTCGGCGCGCTGCGCACCAGGAACGTGTTCAGCGCGTCCACCGTCGACCAGATGCCCAAGCATGTCTCCAGCGGGCTGCTCTTCGGCGACCCGCACGCCATCCCGGTCCCGGACCTGGACCGCACGGCCCATCTGCTGATGCTCGGCGCCAACCCGCTGGAGTCGAACGGCAGCCTGTGCACCGCACCCGACTTCCCCGGCCGCCTCAAGGCCCTGCGCAAGCGCGGCGGCACCCTCACGGTCGTCGACCCGCGCCGCACCCGCACCGCCCGCCTCGCCGACCGGCATGTGGCGATCCGCCCCGGTACGGACGCCCTGCTCCTGGCCGCGCTGGCCCAGGTGCTGTTCGCCGAGGACCTCACCGACCTCGGCGACCTCGGCCCCCATGTGGAGGGCGTCGAGGACGTCGCGGCGGCGGTACGGGACTTCACGCCCGAGGCGGTCGCCGAAGCGTGCGACCTGGAGCCGGACCTCATCCGCGTGATGGCCCGCGAGCTGGCGGCGGCGCCCTCCGCGGCCGTCTACGCGCGCGTGGGCGGCAGCACCGTCGCGTACGGCACCCTCACCAACTGGCTCGTGGACGTCCTGAACGTCCTGACCGGCAACCTCGACCGGCCGGGCGGCGCCCTGTTCCCGCTCTCCGCCACCGCGCCCGCGCTCCGCCCCGCCGGGCCCGGCCGGGGCTTCGACCTGGGCCGCTGGGCGAGCCGAGTGTCGGGTCACCCGGAGGCCAAGGGCGAACTGCCGATCTCCGTGATCGCCGAGGAGATCGACACCCCGGGCGAGGGCCGGATGCGCGCGCTGATCTCGATCGCCGCGAACCCCGTCCTCTCCGCCCCGGACGGGGACCGCCTGGACCGCGCCCTCGCCGACGGTCTGGAGTTCATGGTCGCCATCGACCCGTACCTCAACGAGACCACCCGCCACGCCGACGTGGTCCTGCCCCCGCCGCCGCCCGCGCAGAGCGCCCACTTCGACTTCGCGTTCAACAACTTCGCCATCCGCAACCAGGTCCGCTTCTCCCCGGCCGCCGTCCCGCTGGAGGAGGGCCTGATGAGCGAGTGCGAGATACACGCCCGGCTGATCCTCGCGGTCACGGACCAGGGCCTCCTCCGCTCGGGCGAAGCCGAGAGCCCCGAGAGCCCCGAGAGCCCCGGGAGGCACGCTTCCGCCGTGGACGCCGTGGACGCCGTGGACGCCGTGGACGCCGCGGACGCCGTGGACGCCCTGGCAATCGACCGCACCCTCGCCAGGGCGGTGACCGAACCCCACTCGCCCGCCCACGGCCAGGACCCGGCCGAGTTCGCGGCCCGGCTCACCGGCGGCACGTCCGCCGAGCGGCGCCTCGACCTGATGCTGCGCCTCGGTCCGTACGAGCTGACCCTCGACCAGCTCCTCGCCAACCCGCACGGCATCGACCTGGGGCCGCTCCAGCCGCGGCTTCCGCGGGGCCTGAAGACCCGCAGCGGCCGCGTCGAGCTGCTCCCGGCCCCGATAGCCGCCGACCTGCCCCGTCTGCGTAAGGCCCTCGACGGCACCCCGGCCCGGCTGGTCCTGGTGGGCCGCCGCCATCTGCGCTCCAACAACAGCTGGCTGCACAACATCCCGGCCCTCAACCGCGGCACCAACACCTGCACCCTCCAGGTCCACCCCGACGACGCGGCCCGCCTCGGCCTCGCCGACGGCGCACCGGCCCGAATCAAGGGCGAGGGCGGCGAACTCGAGGCCCCGGTCGAGGTCACGGACGCGATCCGCAGGGGAGTGGTGAGTCTCCCGCACGGCTGGGGCCACGACCGCCCCGGCACCCGCATGGCCGTCGCCGCCGCCCGCCCCGGCGTCAATGTCAACCAACTCCTCGACGGCACCCGCCTCGACCCCCTCTCCGGCAACGCCGTCCTCAACGGCTTCCCGGTGGAGGTGTCGCCGGTGGGCTGACCGGGCGACCGGGCGCGGCACGCCGTCGGGTACAGGTTCACCTGGACCTCCGGAGGGGCCGGCGGTGCCGGGAAGACGGAGGTGTTCCGCGTCGGCTGTCCCGAAGGCGGGCAGCGGCCGGAACGGCCAGGGTCCGCGCGGCGGTGTCGGCGCGGGCGGCGGCGGCATGGCGGAGACCCCGTCCGACGACGGTTCGGAGTCCGGCGTCGGTGCGGCGCTCGCGGCGGGCCCACGCCGTACCGCGTGGGCCCGCCGGGTGATTCCGGCCGGAACCAGTGTTTCCGCGCGCCTTCGCGGAGTCTCCCTGCCACAGTGATCGTCGCTCCGCCGCACCTCCCGGTGCCCGTCGTCGCAGAGGAGACCCCGCATGCCCGTCCGCGCCCTCACCGCCCGCGCCCGCCTCTCCGCCGCCGCGGCCGTCGCCCTCGTCGCGGTCGGCGCCCCCACCGCGTACGCGACCCTGGGCGACGAAGCGGCTCCCGCCGCCGCGTCCGCCGCGTCCCAGCCGTTTGTCGAGACCCGGCTCCTCTTCGGCACCGAGCGCCCCGACGGCGGCCCCGACGTGACCGACCGGCAGTTCATGGCCTTCGTGGACCGCGAGGTCACCCCCCGCTTCCCGGACGGGCTCACCGTGCAGGAGGGGCACGGCCAGTGGCGGGACGCCGCAGGGAAGATCGAGCGGGAGCGGTCCTACGAGCTGATGCTGCTCTACCCGACCGCCGACGCCCGTGTCGGCGGCCTCAGGATCGAGCAGATCCGCGAGGCCTACAAGCGCGCCTTCGGCCAGGAGTCCGTCGGACGGGTCGACGACCGGGTCCGCGTCGACTTCTGACCGGGGCCGGCCGGGAGGGGCCGTACGGCAGGTTCGCCCCATTCCGTGGCGCCTGGCTCTGGCGATAGAAAACTACCGCCGCTAGTTTGGGTCGTCGGGGGACGACAGCCACACAGTGAGCCAGGCCGAAGGAGACAGAGCGGATGAAGATCCACGAGGGGATGTACATCGACGGCGCGTGGCGGCCCGCCGCCGGCACCGGCACCATCGCCGTGGTGAACCCGTCGGACGAACAGGTCATCGCCCAGGTGCCGGCAGGCTCGGCCGAGGACGTCGACGCGGCCGTACGCGCCGCCCGGGCGGCCTTCCCCGCCTGGGCCGCCACCCCGCCCGCCGAGCGCGCCGCCCGCCTCACCGCCCTGCGCGACGCCCTCGTGGCCCGGCAGGACGAGGTCGCCGCGACCGTCACCGCCGAGCTGGGTGCCCCGCCGAAGCCCGCCCACGCCGTGCACGCCGGGCTGCCGGTCGTGGTCACCGGCTCGTACGCCGAGCTGCTCGGGACGTACCCCTTCGAGGAGAAGATCGGCAACTCCACCGTGCTGCTGGAGCCGGTCGGCGTCGTCGGCGCGATCACGCCTTGGAACTTCCCGCTCCACCAGGTCGTCGCCAAGGTCGCCCCGGCGCTCGCCGCGGGCTGCACCGTCGTCCTCAAGCCCGCCGAGGAGACCCCGCTCACCGCGCGCCTGTTCGCCGAGGCCGTCCATGAGGCGGGCTTCCCGGCGGGTGTCTTCAACCTGGTCACCGGCCTCGGCCCGGTCGCCGGTCAGGCCCTCGTCGAGCACGACGGCGTCGACCTGATCTCCTTCACCGGCTCCACGGGGGTCGGCAGGCGCGTCGGCGCGGCGGCGGGCGGCGCAGTCAAGCGGGTCGCCCTGGAACTCGGCGGCAAGTCCGCCAGTGTCATCCTGCCCGGGGCCGACCTGGCCGAGGCCGTCGGCCTCGGAATCGCCAACGCCATGTTCAACTCCGGCCAGCGGTGCAACGCCCTCACCCGGGTCCTCGTTCACAAGGACCAGTACGAGGAGGCGGTGGCCATCGCCGCCGAAGCCGTCGCCGGGCACACGCCGGGCAAGGACGTCGGCCCGCTCGTCAGCGCCGACCAGCGGGACCGGGTCGTCGGCTACATCGAGAAGGGCCTCGCCGAAGGCGCCCGGCTCGTCGCGGGCGGGCCCGAAGCGCCCCTGGACCGCGGCTACTACGTCGCGCCGACCGTCTTCGCGGACGTCACGCCGGACATGACGATCGCTCAGGAGGAGATCTTCGGCCCGGTCGTCGCGCTCCTGAAGTACGAGGACGAGGAGGAGGCGCTGCGGATGGCCAACGGCACCGTGTACGGGCTCGCGGGCGCCGTGTGGGGCGAGCCCGGGGCGGCCGTCGCCTTCGCCCGGCGTATGGAGGCCGGCCAGGTCGACATCAACGGCGGCCGGTTCAACCCGCTCGCGCCCTTCGGCGGTTACAAGCAGTCGGGCGTCGGCCGCGAGCTGGGTGCCCACGGACTCACCGAGTACCTGCACACCAAGTCCCTCCAGTTCTGACACCTCTGAGCCAGGAGTAGAACGATCGTGGTCGTACGCGCCGCCGTCCTGCCGTCCGTCGGGTCTCCGCTGGAGATAGCCGGCATCGAACTCCCCGAGCCCGGCCCCGGCCAGGTCCGGGTCCGCCTCGCCGCCGCCGGGGTCTGCCACTCCGACCTGTCCCTGTCCGACGGCACCATGCGTGTGCCCGTCCCCGCCGTCCTCGGTCACGAGGGCGCCGGCACCGTCGTCGCCGTCGGCGAGGGTGTCACGCGGGTCGCGCCCGGGGACGGGGTCGTCCTCAACTGGGCGCCGTCCTGCGGCGCCTGCCACCACTGCGGGCTCGGCGAGGTGTGGCTCTGCGCCGACGCGCTGAGCGGCGTGGGCCGCGTGTACGCCATCACCGAGGACGGTACGGAGCTCCACCCGGGCCTGAACGTCGCCGCGTTCGCCGAGGAGACCGTCGTCGCCGCGGACTGCGTGCTGCCCGTCCCCGACGGCGTACCGCTCACCGACGCGGCGCTCCTCGGCTGCGCCGTCCTCACGGGCTACGGCGCGGTCCACCACTCCGCACGGGTCCGCCAAGGCGAGTCGGTCGTCGTGTTCGGGGCCGGCGGGGTGGGCCTGGCCGCCCTTCAGGCCGCCCGGATCGCGGGCGCGGGGCCGGTCGTCGCGGTCGACGTGTCGGCGGAGAAGGAGCCCCTGGCGCGGGCGGCGGGTGCGACGGACTTCCTCGTCGCCTCCGGCACCACGGCGAAGGAGATCCGGAAACTGACCGGCGGTCACGGCGCCGACGTGGCCGTCGAGTGCGTCGGCCGGGCCGCCACCATCCGTACCGCCTGGGACTCCACCCGGCGCGGCGGCCGCACGACGGTCGTCGGCATCGGCGGCAAGGAGCAGCAGGTGACGTTCAACGCCCTGGAGATCTTCCACTGGGGCCGCACCCTCTCCGGCTGCGTGTACGGCAACTCGGACCCGGCCCGGGATCTGCCCGTCCTGGCCGAGCACGTCCGCGCCGGGCGCCTCGACCTGAGCGCCCTGGTCACGGACCGCATCACCCTCGACGGCATCCCGTCCGCCTTCGACAACATGCTGGCGGGCAAGGGGGGCCGCGCCCTGATCGTCTTCTAGGCCCGTACCACAGGCACCGCACCCACCCCGGCCGTCCTCGCGCGGCCGGGGTGCTCGTGCTGCCCGGACGCCGCCCCGACAGCACCGTACCGAGGGTAATAGCTGACCGGAAAGTGATGCCGTTCAGTGCGTTGACTACATACCAGCCGGTCGGTACGGTCCCCGTCAATCAAGGCGCTCCGCCCCCTCTCGTCCCCCGCACCCATCGGAGTGTGCACCGCATGGACACGGCACCCGCACCCGCTCCCACCACGCCCACCCCAACCGACGGCAACCGGCGAAGAGTGGCCACCGCGGCCGCGCTCGCCTCGGCCGTCGAGTGGTACGACTACTTCGTCTTCGGTATCGCCGCGGCCCTCGTGCTCGGTGATCTCTACTTCCCGGCGGGCAGTTCGTCGGCCGGTGTCCTCGCCGCCTTCGCCACCTTCGCCGTCGGCTTCCTGGCCCGCCCCATCGGTGGCGTCATCGCAGGTCAGCTCGGTGACAAGCGGGGCCGTAAGCCCATGCTGGTCCTCGCGCTCACCCTGATGGGCTTCGCCACAGTCGGCATCGGCCTGCTTCCCACGTACGCGACGATCGGCATCGCCGCCCCGGTGCTCCTCGTCGTCTTCCGCGTCCTCCAGGGCATCGCCGTCGGCGCCCAGTGGGGCGGCGCGATGCTCATGGCCACCGAGTACGCCCCCGAGGGCAAGCGCGGCCTGTACGGCAGCCTCGTCCAGCTCGGCGTCCCGATCGGCGTCGTGACCGCCAACACCGTCTTCCTGATCGCCGGCGCCCTCACCAGCGACGCGTCGTTCGTCGCCTGGGGCTGGCGCGTGCCGTTCTTCGTCGGCTTCCTGGTGCTCGGCCTCGCCTGGTACATCCACGCGAAGGTCGAGGAGACCCCCGCCTTCAAGGAGGCCGAGCGTGCCCTGGCGGAGCAGGAGAAGACCAAGGCCCGGTCCCCGCTGGGCACGATCCTCCGCCACCACATGGGCACGGTGTTCCTGGCGGGCGGGTCCTTCGCCGTCAACACCGCGACGTTCTACATCGTCATCACCGGTGTCCTGGACTACTCGACGCGGACCCTGTCCATGGACCGCAGCTCCGTGCTGATGGTGTCCCTCGGAGTCAGCCTCACCCAGCTGGTGCTGATACCCGCGGCGGCGTCCCTGTCCGACCGCGTCGGACGTCTGCGCATCTACGCCGCGGGCGCGGTCGGTCTGCTGCTGTGGGCCGTCCCGATGTTCCTGCTCATCGACACCGCGTCACTGCTGTGGCTGGCCGTCGGCACCTTCGTCTGCAGCTGCTTCCTCAGCATCATGTACGGGCCGCAGGCGGCGCTCTTCGCCGAGCTGTTCACGGCGGAGATGCGGTACACCGGGGCCTCGCTCGGCTACCAGATCGCGGCCGTGCTCGGTGGCGGACTGGCGCCGTTCGTGATGGTGCTGCTCCTGGAGGCGACCGGGACGTCGATGTCCGTCTCCGGTTACATCATCGGTCTCGCGGTGATCGCCCTGATCTCCATCAAGATCCTGTCCTCCCGTGCGGCCGGGGCCGCGAAGGAGGCGCGGGAGGGCCAGGAGTCGCCGGAGGCGGAGACGGCTCCGGCGGCCGCCCGGGACTGACCGTGGCGTCCGCGCTCCCGGCCGCCCCGGCCCGCCCTCGCGGCCGGGAGCGCGACACCGCCACGCCCGCCAGGCGGACCGCCCCCGGTGTGCGCGGCCAGGTCCTCCACCAGCTGTGCCGCCCGAGCGTCCGCTGCGGTCCGGCATCGCCCGCTCATCCTTCGGCGGCCGCCGAAGTGTCACGGCCCGTGACCCCCGCCGCCGCCACCTCCGCGTGCTGGTGGGCCAGCCCGTCCAGCAGGGCCCGGAGCCCCGTCTCGAAGGCGCCCTCGTCGACCTTCTCGCGGCGCTCGGCGAGCAGGTGCGCCTGGCCCAGGTGGGGATAGTCGGCCGGGTCGTACGCCGTCTCGTCGTCGACGAAGCCGCGGGCGAAGGAGCCGAGCGCCGAGCCGGTGATGAAGTACCGCATGAGCGCGCCGATGTACGTCGCCTGGGCGGGCGGCCAGCCGGCCCGCACCATCGCGCCGAACACCGCGTCGGCGACCCGCAGACCGGCCGGGCGCCGCCCGGGGCCCCGGGCGAGGACCGGGACGATGTTCGGGTGGTCGGTGAGCGCGGCGCGGTAGGAGACCGCCCAGTCGTGCAGTGCGGTACGCCAGTCACGGCCGTCGCCCTCGTCGAACATCGACAGATCGACCTGGGCGCTCACCGCGTCCGCGACCGCCTCCAGGATCTCGTCCTTCGTCCGGAAGTGGTTGTACAGGGACGGCCCGCTGACTCCGAGTTCGCCGGCGAGACGCCGGGTCGAGACCGCTTCCAGCCCCTCCGCGTCGACCAGTGCGGCCGCCGCGGCGACGATGCGTGCTCGGCTGAGGAGGGGCTTGCGCGGTCTGGCCATGCGGCTCATAGTAGGGCTGCCCATAAAAACTAGCACTGATAATTAAAGGGGGCCCGCGTGAACCTGGAGCTCAGCGAGGAGCAGGAAGCCGTCCGCCGGCTCGCCGAGGACTTCGTCCGCCGCGAGGTGACCCCGCACGCCGCCGCCTGGGACCGCGCCGAGAGCGTCGACCGGGCCATCGTGAAGAAGCTCGGCAGGCTGGGCTTCCTCGGCCTCACCGTCCCGGAGGAGTACGGCGGTTCCGGCGGCGACCACCTCGCGTACTGCCTGGTCACCGAGGAGCTGGGGCGCGGTGACTCCGCCGTGCGCGGCATCGTCTCCGTCTCGCTGGGCCTGGTCGCCAAGACCATCGCCACCTGGGGCGACGAGGAGCAGAAGCGCGCCTGGCTGCCCGGGCTCACCTCCGGCGACACCCTCGGCTGCTTCGGCCTCACCGAGCCCGGCACCGGCTCCGACGCCGCCGGCCTGGCCACTCGTGCCGTACGCGACACGGGGCGCGGCGACTGGGTGATCAACGGCTCCAAGATGTTCATCACCAACGGCACCTGGGCCGACGTCGTCCTGCTCTTCGCCCGCACCGGCGACGTCCCCGGCCATCGCGGCATCTCCGCCTTCCTGGTCCCCGCCGACACCCCCGGCCTGACCCGCCGCGCCGTCCACGGCAAGCTGGGCCTGCGCGGCCAGGCCACCGCCGAGCTGGTCCTCCAGGACGTCCGCGTCCCCGCCGGGGCGCTCCTCGGTCCCGAGGGCAGGGGCTTCGCCGTCGCCATGTCCGCCCTGGCCAAGGGCCGGATGTCGGTCGCCGCCGGCTGTGTGGGTATAGCCCGGGCGGCGCTGGACGCGGCCGTCGGCTACGCGGGGGAGCGCGAGCAGTTCGGCAGGCCCATCGCCTCGTACCAGCTGGTGCAGGAGCTGATCAGTGACATCGCCGTGGACGTCGACGCGGCCCGGCTGCTGACCTGGCGGGTCGCGGACCTCGTCGACCGCGGCCAGGACTTCGCCACCGCCGCGTCCCAGGCGAAGCTGTTCGCCTCCGAGGCCGCAGTGCACTGCGCCAACAACGCCCTCCAGGTGTTCGGCGGCTACGGCTACATCGACGAGTACCCGGTGGGCAAACTGCTCCGCGACGCCCGCGTCATGACGCTCTACGAGGGCACCAGCCAGATCCAGAAGCTGATCATCGGCCGCGCGCTCACCGGCGTATCGGCGTTCTGAGCGCCGGGCCCGGGTGCGGCCGCTGCGTACGGCCGCTGTGTACGGCCTCTGCGCGGGGTGGCTGAATACGGAGTCTGAGTACGCGGTCTGAGTATGTGCGCGGATGTGTCCCGCGCCACAGCCGAGCATGCTCGACGGCATGAGTGACACACCGGTCAAGCAGCAGAACACCGCGGCCTACTACGGCCAGGCCGTCGCCTCCTTCGGCATAGCCCTGGCGGCCGTCGCCCTGGGAGTCGCCAACCTGGACGCCGATGCCTGGGTGCGCGCCTTCCTCGGTATCGCCGTGCTCTACCTCACCACCTCCGCGTTCACGCTCGCCAAGGTCGTCCGCGACCGTCAGGAGGCGGGGCAGATCGTCAGCCGCGTCGACCAGGCGCGCCTGGAGAAGCTGCTCGCCGAGCACGACCCCTTCCAGAAACTCTGAGCCCTGCTCCGGACCCGCGCTCTAAGCGCTTGCTCAGCTTCGCGGTATGGTGTTCGTTCCTTGTGTGATGGGAAGGGGCGAACGATGAGTACGGCGGAGGAGACAGCCGGCGGCGACGAGACGCCGTGGGAAGAGGTCACCCCTGACGCGGCCAGGCGGCTCCTCATCGCCGCCGTGGACGCCTTCGCCGAGCGGGGTTACCACGCCACCACGACGCGCGACATCGCGGGCCGCGCCGGGATGAGCCCGGCCGCGCTCTACATCCACTACAAGACGAAGGAAGAGCTGCTCCATCGGATCAGCCGGATCGGCCACGACAAGGCCCTGGAGATCCTGGAGGCGGCGGCGTCCGCCCCCGGCACCGCCGCCGAGCGGCTCGCCGACGCCGTACGCAAGTTCGTCCGCTGGCACGCCGAGCGGCACACCACCGCGCGCGTGGTCCAGTACGAGCTCGACGCCCTCGCCCCCGAGCACCGCGCCGAGATCATCGAGCTGCGCCGCGGGACCGACGCCGTGGTGCGCCGGATCATCAGCGAGGGCGTCGAGGCGGGCGAGTTCGACGTCCCGGACGTGCCCGGCACCACCCTGGCCGTCCTCTCGCTCTGCATCGACGTGGCGCGCTGGTTCAACGCGCAGGGCCGCCGTACGCCGGACGAGGTCGGCGATCTCTACGCCGACCTCGTCCTGCGCATGGTCCGCGCGGTTCAGAAGTAGTAGCGGGACAGCGACTCGGCGACGCACACCGGCTTGTCGCCGCCCTCACGCTCCACCGTGACCAGCGCGGTCACCTGCACCCCGCCGCCGCCCGCGTCCTCGACGGCCTGGAGGACCGCGCTCGCGCGCACCCGGGAGCCCGCCGGCACCGGCGCCGGGAACCGCACCTTGTTCGTGCCGTAGTTGACGCCCATCTTCATGCCCTCGACCCGCAGGACCTGCGGTACGAGCGCGGGCAGCAGCGACAGCGTCAGATAGCCGTGCGCGATGGTCGTCCCGAACGGACCGGCCGCGGCCCGCTCCTGGTCCACATGGATCCACTGGTGGTCCCCGGTGGCATCGGCGAACAGGTCGATCCGCTTCTGGTCGACCTCCAGCCAGTCGCTTCGCCCCAGCTGCTCGCCCACCGCGGCGCGCAGCTCGTCGGCGGAGGTGAAGATCCTCGGCTCTGCCATCCCTGCTCCCTCTCCCAGGCCATTACCACATATCGTTTACCGCTTACCGCGCATGTCCAAGCGCTTGCTTAGCATGCTGGGGCCGGTTGCCCTTGTCAACGGACCAGTAGGGTTCGAGGGGTGCCGCAGATTCCAGAGAAGATCCATGAGCTCACCGTCGGCCAGCTCTCCGCACGCAGCGGGGCGGCCGTCTCCGCCCTGCACTTCTACGAGGCCAAGGGCCTGATCAGCAGCCGCCGCACCAGCGGCAACCAGCGCCGCTTCAGCAGGGACGCGCTGCGCCGCGTCGCCTTCGTGCGGGCCGCGCAGCGCGTCGGTATCCCCCTGGCCACCATCAGGCAGGCCCTCGCGGAGCTGCCCGAGGAGCGCACGCCCACCCGCGAGGACTGGGCGCGGCTCTCCCGGGCCTGGCGCTCCGAGCTGGACGCCCGTATCCAGCAGCTCGGCCGGCTCCGCGACCACCTCACCGACTGCATCGGCTGCGGCTGTCTGTCCCTCGACACCTGCGTGCTGTCGAACCCGGACGACGCGATCGGCGAGCGCATCGCCGGATCGCGCCTGCTGCCCGAGCGCACCACGAAGGGCTCGAAGGAGTAGCGCCGGGCTGCTCGTGCTCCGTGCCGTCCGCGCGTACCCCCGGCCGGCCGCGCGCCGGCGCGGGGGTGTGGTGCGAGACGGCGCCCGTACCCACCTCCACGCGCCCCCGCTCACACCCCGTACGATCCGCCGCTCACCCCACGGCCGCCAACTCCCGCACCGCGCCCCCGTGCACCGCCGGCCCCCGCGCCGCCGACAGCGCCTCGTCCGTCAGTACGGGCGCGGGCACCACCACCCCGCACTCCGTGCACACCGGCCCGCACCCGGGCACGCCCGTGCCGCCCGGCCGCCACACGAACCCCGCCCCGTCGCACACCGGGCAGCGCGCGCCCGGCGCCGCCTCCAGGGCCGATATCAGCCGCCGCAGCGCCTCTCCCAACGGCATCGCCGGGTGCACCGCCGGGTCGACGCACCGGGCGACCCCGTTGCCGCCCCAGGTGCGCCGGTGCCAGTCGTCGACCGCCGCCGGCCGCCGCAGCCCCAGGTGCTTCTCCCGCCGACGGCGCTCCGCGAACTCCCGCTCGTACACGAGCCACACGGCCCGCGCCTCCTCCAACTCCTCCAGCGCGGCCACCAGCCGCGCCGGATCGGGATCCCGGTCCTCGGGCCCGAACCCGTGCCGTCCGCACAGGTGATCCCAGGTGGCCCGGTGCCCGTACGGCGCGAACCGCTCCAGGCATTTGCGCAGCGAGTAGCGCCGCAGCGCCACATCGCACCCGGGATCACGAACCTGTCTGGCGAGACTCCGGAAACCGGCCATCGCTCCGCCACCTCCGTCGCTGGTACTTCGGCGTCGTTGAAGAGACGTACGGGTGCCCGCTCCGGCTCCATCGAAAAACCGATGGGCGCCATTACCGGTACGTCCCCTCACTGATACGGAAGGGCGCCGAGTGACGTTCGGTGTCGGCGATCCGGAAAATGTGACGGCCAGTCACTTCACCGATTCCTACCGCCAGTAACCTCCGGCACCCGCCTTGGCGCCAACGCCCTCAACGCAGACTCACCGCCGTTGGGTCGTCAGCGGTACAGCAGATACTCCGCCCGCACCGCCCGGAACGCCGCCAGATCCCGCTGCCAGGCGCCGACCACCTCGTCCGTCGCCGCGCCCGCGTCGACGAGCGTCCGCACGGTCGCCGACCCGGTCAGCTTGTCGATCCAGTGGTCGGCCCGCCACGCGAACCCGCTCCACGTCCGCTTCGCCGACACCAGCAGCCCGATGCCCGTCCGTACGGGGTCGAACGCGGCCCGGTCGTGGACGTGCACTTGCACCCCGCCGACCGTCTTCCCCTGGAACTTGGAGAACACCGGTGCGAAGTACGCCTCACGGAACCGCACCCCCGGCAGCCCGAGGCCGTTCGCCGCCTCGGCCCACCGCCGGTCGATGCCCTCGGCGCCCAGCAGTTCGAACGGCCGCGTCGTGCCTCGCCCCTCCGACAGGTTCGTGCCCTCGAACAGGCAGGTCCCCGGGTACACCAGCGCGGTGTCCGGTGTGGGCATGTTGGGGCTCGGCGGCACCCACGGCAGCCCCGTCGCGTCGAAGAAGTCCCGCCGTCGCCACCCCGCCATCCGTACGGTCTCCAGCTCGACCGGCCGCCGCGCCAGGAACTCCCCGTTGAACAGCCGAGCCAGCTCCGCCACCGTCATCCCGTGCGCCTGCGCGATCGGCTCCCGCCCCACGAACGTCGCGAACTCCTTGTCCAGCACCGGCCCGAGCGCCGCGCGCCCGCCGATGGGGTTCGGCCGGTCCAGTACGACGAAACGTTTCCCTGCCAGCTCCGCCGCGACCATGCAGTCGTACATGGTCCAGATGTACGTGTAGAAGCGCGCGCCCGCGTCCTGGATGTCGAACACCACCGTGTCCACGCCGGACGCCGTGAAGATGTCCGCCAGCGCCTGACCGCTCTCGAGGTATGTGTCGTACACCGGCAGCCCCGTCGCCGGGTCGTCGTACCGCCCCTCCGATCCGCCCGCCTGGGCCGTGCCCCGGAAGCCGTGCTCGGGGCCGAACACCGCCACCAGGTTCACCCGGTCGTCGGCGTGCATCACGTCCACGATGTGCCGTGCCCCGGGCGTCACCCCGGTCGGGTTGGTGACCACGCCGACGCGCTGTCCGGCCAGCACCCCGTACCCGTCCGCCGCGAGCCGCTCGAATCCCGTCCGTACACGCCGCCCGGCACCTTCACCGCGACCGCCGTCGCCGCCCTCGTCGGTCCCGGGCGCCGCGGGTGCCGCCGCGAGGCCCACGGCCCCGGCCGCTCCCAGGGCGCCGCCCGCGGCCAACAGGCCCCGTCTGGACACGCTCATGGCCACCTCCGTGATCGCCCCGTCACGCTCCGGCATGACCTCGCAGGCTAGCGCGGGCCCCCTTCCCGCTGTACATACCGACCGGTTAGTCTGTCGGCGAGGCAGCGAACGTCGGAGATGGGGTTCACGATGAGTACGGTCCAGGGCGCAGGCGTGGTCGTCACCGGGGCGGGCGGCGGTATCGGTGCCGCCCTCGCGCGCAGGTTCGCCGCGGAGGGTGCCCGTGTCGTCGTCAACGACCTCGACCCCGGCCGTACGAAGGCCGTCGCCGACGAGATCGGCGCCACCGCCGTGCCCGGCGACGCCTCCACGATCGTGGACGAGGCCCGCGAGGTCCTCGGCGGCACCGTAGACATCTACTGCGCCAACGCGGGCCTCGCCTCGCCCGGCGACGCGTTCGCCGAGGAGACGGTCTGGTCCGCGGCCTGGGATGTCAACGTCATGGCCCACGTCCGCGCCGCCCGGGCCCTGCTGCCGGACTGGCTGGAGCGCGGCAGCGGCCGGTTCGTCTCCACCGTCTCGGCCGCCGGGCTGCTCACCATGCTCGGCGCCGCCCCGTACAGCGTGACCAAACACGGTGCGTACGCCTTCGCCGAGTGGCTCTCGCTCACCTACCGCCACCGTGGCCTCAAGGTCCACGCCATCTGCCCGCAGGGTGTCCGTACGGACATGCTCACCGCCGCCGGATCGGCCGGCGAACTCGTGCTCGTCCCCACCGCCATCGAGCCCGAGGACGTCGCCGAAGCGCTCTTCGCGGGCATCGAGGAAGACCGGTTCCTGATCCTCCCGCACCCCGAGGTCGCCGACTTCTACCGGGCCCGCGCGGCCGAGCCGGAGCGCTGGCTGGGCGGCATGAACCGCGTCCAGCGCACCTGGGAGGGCACCGGAGGGTGATCCGCGAGGGGGGTAGTGGGAAGATCGGTCGACGACCCGGCGAACCGTACGACGGAAGAGAGAGGTGGCGGCACATGGGCAGGACGACGGACGGGGGCGGCGCCACACCTGTCCCGAGCAGGCTGCTGGCCGCCGCCACCCGCCTCTTCGCCGAACAGGGCTACGACCGCACCTCCGTGCAGGAGATCGTCGAGGCGGCCGGCGTCACCAAGGGTGCCCTCTACCACTACTTCGGCTCCAAGGAAGACCTGCTCCACGAGGTGTACGCGCGTGTGCTCCGCCTCCAGCAGGAGCGGCTCGACGCCTTCGCGGGCGCCGACGCCCCCATCGAGCAGCGGCTGCGCGACGCCGCAGCCGACGTCGTGGTCACCACCATCGAGAACCTCGACGACGCGTCCATCTTCTTCCGTTCCATGCACCATCTGAGCCCGGAGAAGAACAAGCAGGTACGCGCCGAGCGCCGCCGCTACCACGAGCGGTTCCGCGCCCTCATCGAGGAGGGCCAGCGCGCCGGTGTCTTCTCCACGGCGACCCCCGCCGACCTCGTGGTCGACTACCACTTCGGCTCGGTGCACCATCTGTCGACCTGGTACCGCCCCGAGGGCCCGCTCAGCCCGCAGGAGGTCGCCGACCACCTGGCCGACCTCCTGCTGCGGGCGCTGCGCGCGTAGCGCTCTCCCCGCACACCGAAAGGGCCCGCGGCGGGTCGACGGCCTTCCGGCCGGCTTCCCGCCGCGGGCCCTTTGTGCCCGTAGGGGCACCCCTGCCCTCCGGGGTCTGTCGGCGCCCTGTCAGGCGTACCGCTTCAGCTCGCGCCGGGCGAGTGACCGCTGGTGCACCTCGTCCGGCCCGTCCGCGATCCGCAGCGTCCGCGCCGCCGCCCACAGGTCGGCCAGCGGGAAGTCCTGGCTCACCCCGCCCGCGCCGTGCAGCTGCACCGCCCGGTCGAGGATGTCCACCACCGTGCGCGGCGTGGCGATCTTGATGGCCTGGATCTCGGTGTGGGCGCCCCTGTTGCCGACCGTGTCCATCAGCCAGGCGGTCTTCAGGACCAGCAGCCGCAGCTGCTCCACGGCCACCCGGGCATCCGCGATGGACGCCTGGACCTGCCCCTGCGCGGCCAGCGGCTTCCCGAAGGCCGTACGGGACACGGCCCGGCGGCACATCAGCTCGATGGCCCGCTCGGCCATGCCGATGAGCCGCATGCAGTGGTGGATCCGCCCGGGCCCCAGCCGCGCCTGAGCGATGGCGAAGCCGCCGCCCTCCTCGCCGACGAGGTTGCCGACGGGCACCCGGGCGCCGTCGAACACCACCTCGGCGTGGCCGCCGTGGGAGTGGTCCTCGTACCCGTACACCCGCATCGCGCGCCGGACCTCGACGCCCGGGGTGTCGCGGGGCACGAGCACCATGGACTGCTGACGCCGGATGTCGGCACCGTCCGGGTCGGTCTTCCCCATCACGATGAAGATCCGGCAGTCGGGGTGCATGGCCCCGGAGATGTACCACTTCCGGCCGGTGATCACATACTCGTCACCGTCCCGCTCGATACGGGTCTCGATGTTCGTCGCGTCGGCCGAGGCGACCTCCGGCTCGGTCATCGCGAACGCGGACCGGATCTCCCCGGCGAGCAGCGGCTCCAGCCACCGCTTCTTCTGCTCGTCGCTGCCGAACGCGGTCAGCACCTCCATGTTCCCCGTGTCCGGGGCCGCGCAGTTCAGCGCGGTCGGCGCCAGGTGCGGCGACCGGCCGGTGATCTCGGCGAGCGGCGCGTACTGGAGGTTGGTGAGACCGGCGCCGTACTCCTCGTCCGGCAGGAAGAGGTTCCACAGTCCCTGCCGCCGCGCCTCCGCCTTCAGCTCCTCCACCACCGGCGGCACGTCCCACGGGGAGGCGAGCTTCGCCCGCTGGTCCTCGGCGACCGGCTCGGCCGGGTACACGTGCTCGTCCATGAAGGCGAGCAGCCGGGCCCGCAGCTCCTCGGTGCGCGCGTCCATCGCGAAGTCCATGGATGTCAGCCTTCCTGGAGGGTGTTGAGGCCGTGCTCGATGAAGACCGGGACCAGCTCGCCGATCCGGTCGAAGCCGGCGCCGACGGTCTGGCCCAGCGTGTAGCGGTAGTGGATGCCCTCGAGGATGACGGCGAGCTTGAACCAGGCGAACGCCGTGTACCAGGCGAGTGAGGAGACGTCCCGCCCCGAGCGGGCGGCGTACCGCTCGACCAGCTCACGGGGATCGGGATGGCCGGCGGCCGTGGCCGTCGTACTGATGACGGAGCCCGGCACATCGAGCGGGGTGCCGTACATGACGAGCAGCCCGAGGTCGGTGAGGGGGTCGCCGAGGGTGGACATCTCCCAGTCGAGGACGGCGGTGATCCGGTCGTCGTCCCCGATGAGGACGTTGTCGAGCCGGAAGTCCCCGTGCACGACGGTCGCGGCGGGGGAGGTGGGCAGCTCCCGCCCGAGCGCGGCGTGCAGCTCGTCGATCCCGGCGAGTTCACGCCCCCGGGAGGCGGCCAGTTGCTTGCCCCAGCGGCGCAGCTGCCGGTCCAGGAAGCCGGCGGGCCGTCCGAAGTCGCCGAGGCCGACGGCCTCCGGGTCCACCGCGTGCAGCTCGACCAGTGTGTCGACCAGGCCGAGTACGGCACTCCGGGTGCGCCCGGGGCCCAGCGGGGCGAGCTGCTCGGCGGTGCGGTACGGGGTCCCGGGCACGAACTCCATGACGTAGAACGGCGCACCCAGCACGGAGTCGTCCTCGCACAGCAGCACCGGCTCGGGCACCGGGACGGCGGTCGGGTGCAGGGCGCTGATGACCCGGTGCTCGCGCTTCATGTCGTGCGCGGTGGCCAGGACGTGGCCGAGCGGCGGGCGCCGGACGACCCACCGGCGGGTGCCGTCCGTGACGATGTACGTCAGGTTGGAGCGGCCGCCCTCGATCAGCCGACCACTGAGCGGCCCGTTCACCAGCCCGGGCCGTTCGCGGTCCAGTAGGCCGCGCAACCGCTCGGGGTCGAGGCCTGGCGGCGGGGCAGAGCTCATGGTGCGCACCTCCGGGGGGGGCGGGAACGAGTACCCGGGCATCATGACCGACCAGTCGGTATGTCGTCCACCCCGCCCCGTGAGAAACCCGCCACGTGCAGGTCTTCAGCGGGCGCCCGGCCGGGTGCGGCGGCCCGGCGCCCGGGTCATACGCGCCGGTCGGGTGCCCGGTCAGGCGCCCGGTCGGGCGCGGCGGTCAGGCGTGGCAGGCCACCGGCATGCCGCCGTTCATCGCGGCCATGTCGCCGAAGACCGCCGCCACGTCCAGCGGCGAGCCCTCAGGGAGGCCGTTCAGTTCGGCGTAGGCGCGGTGGATGTTGGCGACCAGGCGCTCGCTCTCGCGCAGCTCGCCGAACTCGCCCAGGTCCGCCGTCCGGGCCACCTCCAGGGGGGTGAGCCCCTTGGTGCGGCCCGCCTCCGCGAGCTCGGCCACGTACCGCAGGTACGCCTCCGTCGCGTCGTACACCGACGGATCCGCGATCGGCCCGTGCCCCGGCACTACCGTCTCCGCGTCCAGCGAGCGCAGCACCTCCAGTGCCCGGAGCGACCCGCCCAGCGAGCCCGTCGCGAGGAACGGCGTCCCCCCGTGGAAGATCAGGTCCCCGGTGAAGACGACCCCCCGCTCCGGCAGGTGCACGATCGTGTCGCCCACCGTGTGCGCGGCCCCCGGGTGGATCAGCCGCACCTCCGTACCGCCGGCGTGCAGAGTCATCCGGTCGCTGTACGTCACCGAGGGCGCCGTGACCTGGATGTCCCCGAAGTCGGTCCGGGGCCAGATCAGGTGCAGCTGACGCCCCGCCGCGAGCACCTCCCGCCGGCACGCCTCGTGTCCGACCACCGTGGCCTCCGGCAGGAACACGGAGTTGCCGTATGTGTGGTCGCCGTGGTGGTGCGTGTTCACGATCGTCCGGGGCGCCGGGGCGCCCGTCGCGAGCAGCGCGTCGCGCAGGCTCCGTGCCCGCCGCTCGGTCGCGGTGGTGTCGATCAGGACGGTGTCGGTTCCGTCGCTGACGAACCCGGCGTTGTTCAGGCACCACCCGCCGTCCGGCTGGACGTAGGCGTGCACATCAGGTGTGAGCTGGACGGTGTACGGGTCGGTAGCGGGCACCGGTGTCCCCCCGAGTCGTGGCCGAACTGGACAGGCAGAGCCTGCCAGTCGGCGCCGACGGGGGAGACGGCGGGGTTCACCCCGGAGGGGGGTGACGGAACGTCGGCGGTAGGCCGCCGGAGCGCCGACGGGAGGTCGGCGCGAGGTCGACGGCGGATCGAAGGGGGTCGACGGCGGATCGAAGGGGGTCGACAGGGGTCGACAGGGGTCGACGGGACGGTCAGTGGTCGTCCCAGTGTCCCTCGTGCGCCGCGTGCCGGTGCCCGTCGTGCAGGTAGTCGACGTGGTCGCCGTGCGCCACGGCCGGGTGCCCGCAGCTGTCGCTGTGCTCATGCGCGTGGCCGCTGTGGGCGATGTGCTCGCCCGGCTCGCACTCGTCCCAGTGCCCGGAGTGCTCCCGGTGCAGATGCCCGTCGTGGGCGTAGTCGACGTGGTCCCCGTGGACCACGGACGGGTGGCCGCAGGCCGGGCCGTGGACGTGCGCGTGTGCGGGGTGTTCCTGATGCAGGGCCGTCATGGCAGAGCCTCTGTGTGGAGGGCCGCTAACACTCCCAGGTTATCCCTGTTTGCCTGATTGATCACCTTGATGGAGGGTCGTCGCATGAAGGCGATCAGCTACAGCCACTACGGCGGCCCCGAGGCCCTGGAGTTCGGCGAGCGCCCGGACCCGAAGGTGGGCCCCGACAAGGTGCTGGTCGAGGTGCGCGCGGCGGCCGTGAACCCGGTCGACTGGAAGTGCCAGGCCGGCTACCTGGACACCGTCCTGGACGCGGTCTTCCCGGTCGTACCGGGCTGGGACGTCTCCGGTGTGGTGGTCCAGCCCGGGGCGTCCGTCCCGGAGTTCGGGGTGGGCGACGAGGTCATGGGGTACGTACGCGAGGACGTCCTGTGCCACGGCACCTTCGCCGAGTACGTCGCCGCACCCGTCCGCACGCTGGCCTGCAAGCCCCGCAACCTGGGCTTCGAGGAGTCGGCGGCCCTGCCTCTGGTGGGCCTCACCGCCTACCAGGTGCTGCACCGTGCGCTGCGTCTCCGGGACGGCGAGACACTGCTGGTGCACGCCGCGGCGGGCGGCGTCGGCGCGATGGCGGTGCAGATCGCCCGCCACCTGGGCGCACGCGTGATCGGCGGGGTCCGCGAGACGGGCGTCGACCGCGCACGGGAGCTGGGCGCGGAGCCCGTGGTGTACGGCGACGGGTTCACGCGCCGGGTGCGCGCCCTGGCCCGGCACGGGGTCGACGCGGTGCTGGACACGCTGGGCGGCCACGCCCTGAAGACCTCGGCGAACCTGCTGGCCCCGGAGGGCCGTCTCGCGTCCATCGCGGACGGCGAGGTCGTCGGCCTGGGCGGCCGGTACCTCTTCGTACGCCCCGACGCGGACGACCTGGCGGCGCTGGCCGACCTCGTCGAGCAGGGCGTGCTGACGGTGAAGGTGGCCCGCACGTACCCGCTGGAGGAGGCCGCGGAGGCGCAGCGCGCGGCGATGGCGGGCGGCCTTCAGGGCAAGGTGGTCGTCACGGTCGACCGGGCGGACTGATCCGGGCGGACTGATCCGGGCGGACTGAACCCGTACCGGGCGCCCTCACATCACCACCCCCACGGCGAACGCCGCCAGCGCGACGGTACACACCGCGGCCGCGACCGCGCCCCGTACGGTCAGCGCCTGCGGCCGCCCACGCTCCAGCCCCCGGATCCTCCGCTGGGCCACCGTCAGGAACGCCACCCACACCAGCAGTGACAGCGCCGCCCCCAGCACTCCGGCCGCCGACACCTCGCCCTCGCCCCCGCCGCCGTCCACCGCCTGCCGCGCGGCGAGCACGGCGGCGACGGTGCACGACAGCGTCGTACGCCGCCACGCCAGCCGCGTCCGTTCCGGCTGCAGGCCCGGGTCGCGAGGGCCGTCCG
Organism: Streptomyces sp. TRM49041; assembly: GCF_008271805.1. Taxonomy (GTDB): domain Bacteria; phylum Actinomycetota; class Actinomycetes; order Streptomycetales; family Streptomycetaceae; genus Streptomyces. The sequence continues at coordinate 88,986 of NZ_VSRY01000095.1, read as the reverse complement.
TCACCCCGTCCACCCGAACAGCACGACCAGCACCATGGCGACGGCCACCAGCCCCACCGCCAGGCCCAGCAGCGCCGGGAACCGGCTGACCGGCAGGTCGTCACCGCGCCGCATCGCCCGCTCGCACCGCACCCAGTGGTTCACCGCCCGCACCGCGCACAGCGCCCCGGCCCCGAGCAGCGCGAGTGCCATCCCGACCCGCACCCCCCACCGCAGATCCGGCAGGAACTGGTCCACGGCGAACCCGCCGCCCACCAGCGCGAGACCGGTCCGCAGCCATGCGAGAAACGTCCGCTCATTGGCGAGCGAGAACCGGTAGTCGGGCGTCTCGCCCTCCTCGCGAACCCGCTGCGGCGAGAACCACAACCGCACACTCCGCCCGAAGTCACCCACCCGAGCACCCTAACCGCGCGCCATCCGCAGCCGCTCCCACGCCGCCAGGCCGTCCGGGACCCACTCCCGTTCCCTGAGCAGCGCCGCCAGGTCGCACTCCGGGACGAAGGAGTGCCAGGCGACCTCCTCCCGCTGCGGGGCGACCGGGAGGGTGCAGCGGACCTCGTAGACCCGGGACCACCAGGAGCCGCGGCCGCCGGGGCCGTCGTCGTACAGGAACTTCAGGACCGGCACCGGGCGCGGCAGGCCCCGCACGCCGAGTTCCTCCTCCGCCTCGCGCAGGGCCGCGGCGTCGTACGTCTCGCCCGCGCCGACGACGCCGCCCACGAACATGTCGTACAGCGACGGGAAGACCAGCTTCGCCGCGGTGCGGCGGTGCACGAAGATCCGGTCGTCGGCGTCGCGCACCAGGACGAACACGCAGCGGTGGCGCAGACCGCGTGCGTACACCTCGCCGCGCGGCAGTTGTCCGGCCACTTCGTCGTGCTCGTCGACGACGTCCAGGAGTTCCTCGGCGGGGGATGTGCTCATGGACAAGTCCCTTCCATGCGTTCCGGGAGGTTGACGTGGTTACTGCCGCGTACAGAAGATCGGACCACTCCGAGCATCCCCGGAAGGACGGAACCCCATGGCGTACGACGCTGATGTGATCGTGATCGGTGCGGGACTCGCCGGTCTGGTCGCCACCGCCGAGCTCGTCGACGCCGGGCGGAGCGTGATTCTCCTCGACCAGGAACCGGAGCGGTCCATCGGCGGCCAGGCCCACTGGTCCTTCGGCGGGCTCTTCCTCGTCGACTCGCCCGAACAGCGCAGGATGCGTGTGCGGGACAGTCACGACCTGGCCCTCCAGGACTGGTTCGGCACGGCCGGCTTCGACCGGCCCGAGGACCACTGGCCGCGCCGCTGGGCCGAGGCGTATGTCGACTTCGCGTCCGGCGAGAAGCGCTCCTGGCTGCACCGGCAGGGCGTCCGCTTCTTCCCCGTCGTCGGCTGGGCGGAGCGCGGCGGCTACGGCGCCACGGGCCACGGCAACTCCGTCCCGCGCTTCCACATCACCTGGGGTACGGGCCCGGGCCTCGTCGCCCCCTTCGAGCGCCGCGTCCGGGCGGGCGTGGCGAGGGGGCTCGTACAGACCAGGTTCCGGCACCGCGTCACCGGTCTCGGCCGGACCGGCGGCCTCGTCGACACCGTGAGCGGCGAGATCCTGGAGCCGTCCGACGCCGAGCGGGGCGTGGCGAGCGGCCGGGAGGTCGCCGGGGCGTTCGAGTACCGCGCCCAGGCGGTGATCGTGACCTCCGGCGGCATCGGCGGCAACCACGACCTCGTCCGCGCTCAGTGGCCGGAGCGGCTCGGCACCCCGCCGAAGCGCATGCTCTCGGGCGTTCCCGCCCATGTGGACGGACTGATGCTCGGCATCGCCGAATCGGCCGGCGCCCACCTCATCAACCGCGACCGTATGTGGCACTACACCGAGGGCGTCGAGAACTGGAACCCCATCTGGGCCCGCCACGGCATCCGCATCCTCCCCGGCCCGTCGTCCCTCTGGCTGGACGCCCGCGGCCGCCGCCTCCCCGTCCCGCTCTTCCCCGGTTTCGACACGCTCGGCACGCTCGAACACATCATGAGGTCCGGCCACGACCACACCTGGTTCATCCTCGACCAGAAGATCATCGGCAAGGAGTTCGCGCTCAGCGGCTCGGAACAGAACCCGGACCTGACCGGCAAGTCGGTCCGCGACGTCCTCGGCCGCGCCCGCACCGACGTCCCGGCCCCCGTGAAGGCGTTCATGGACAAGGGCGTCGACTTCGTCGTCGAACGGGACCTGTCCGCGCTGGTCCGCGGTATGAACGCGCTGACCGACGAGCCGCTGATCGACGAGGCCGCGCTGCGCCGCGAGATCGTCGCCCGCGACCGCGAGATGGCCAACCCGTTCACCAAGGACCTCCAGGTGACGGCCGTCCGCGGCGCCCGCAAGTACCTGGGCGACCGCCTGATCCGTACGGCGGCCCCGCACCGCATCCTCGACCCTAAGGCGGGACCGCTTATCGCCGTACGCCTCAACATCCTCACCCGCAAGTCGCTCGGCGGCCTGGAGACCGACCTGTCGTCCCGCGTCCTGACCGCCGGCGGCGACCCCCTCCCCGGCGTCTACGCGGCAGGCGAAGCCGCGGGCTTCGGCGGCGGCGGCGTCCACGGCTACCGCGCACTGGAGGGCACGTTCCTGGGCGGCTGCCTCTTCTCGGGCCGCGCGGCGGGCCGCGAGGCGGCGAAGGCGGTCGCATAACGGCCACCCCGCACCGCCCCGCGCCGACCCCGCACCGCTCAGGCGCGCTCCGCGCGTTCGCCGCGGCGTGGGGCCGCCGTGGCCGCCGCCACCAGGCCCGCCGCGCACAGCACCGCGGCGGTCACGGCGGCCGACCCGCTGGCCGGGCCGTGGATGGACCACGCCCAGGGCTCGGGGGTGCTGTCCCAGCGGACCCCCAGCAGCAGGGTGGGGCCGAACATCGCCAGCGGCAGCAGCCAGGCCAGGCCGCTCCCGAACAGCCGTGCGCTGATCATGGCGAGGCCCAGATAGCCGGCGACGTTGCGGACGGCCGCCGACGTCATGTCCAGGGAGGCGCCCGCGACCAGCGGCAGGGCGGCCAGCACAGCCGCGTACAGCAGTGTCACGGCCATGTGGGCGGCACGGATCAGCCGCATCGGCCGGGCCGCCGTACTCTCCAGGTCCGCCATCGGCGAGTACAGCGTCGTGGCCAGGACGACCGCGTGCACGACCGGCACGACCGCCGCCAGCGGAACGCTGTAGTCCGCCAGGTACCGCAGCTGAGGCAGCGGCACCTGGCTCCCCGCGTACACCGCTGCCGCCACGGCCACCGCCAGCGAGATCAGCGCGGCACGCGGCACATTCCGGCTACGGCAGTACGGGACGAGCACGCCGGCCGTCACGGCGCCGACCCGTCCGCCGTCCCGTCCGCCGACCCGGCCGCCGTCCCGTGCGGCGCCTCCGCGTCCTGCCGCGCCGCGGCGGCCTGCGGCAGCAGCGGCATCGGCCGGCAGGCCCGGATGGCCTCCGCCGCGGTCTCGATCCAGCCGTCCTGCGTCGCCCGGGGCGTCGCCGAGAACCGCCCCAGCGCCGCGTCGAACTCATCACCCCAGTACGGCGCGGGCGCCCCCGCGCGGCCGCGGACGACCGCCTCGAAGAAGAAGGTGCCCGGGTAGCCCCCGGCCTGCTTCATCAACGGCACATCGCACCCGGACGGCGGCAGCGGCAGCGACGCCGACATCATCTGCTCGGTCATGTCCTGCTGCCCCGTCCCCGCCGACATCACGGGCAGCTCACCCGTCGTCGCCGGGTCCTCGGGCCGCAGCCCGCGCTCGTAGAACGTGCGGTTGAGGCCCGGCACCGACCCCAGCGCCGCGTCGACCGCCTTCGCCGCGCCCCGCGCGACCGGCAGCAGATGCCGGTCCTCGGGCCACAGACACGCGGTCGTACGGCCCGACGTCGTACACACCGGCCGCTCGGGCTGCGGAGTGCGCACCGCCCAGGCCAGCTCCGGCTCGGCGGGCCGGTACGTGAGCAGCAGACCGGCCGACACGGCCGCCACCAGCACCGGAGCGAGGAGCAGGGCCACCCGCGGACGCGTCGCCCGCCTCCGCAGCAGCCCCGGCAGCGCCAGCACCGACAGCCCGGCCGACAGGCACCACGCCGTCGCCGTCAGGAGCCGTTCGGCACGCGGCTGGAAGGACATGTCCCAGTGCTCGTCGATCGCGGGCAGGAGGGCGGACGGGAAGCCGGTACCGTCCGCGCCGGTCAGCGCGAGGGCGACCAGGCATCCGTACCAGCCGATACCGACCAGCGGCGCCACGATCCGGGACGGTACGAGGCTGCCGACGGCGACCCCGACGGCGGCCTGCAGCCCGACGACGGACGCTCCGAGCAGCAGCGGCGTCCAGACGGGTGCCGTGACGGCGCTGACCTCCGCGGTCCGGCCGAACGCGACCGCGACGAGGAGGGCGTACGCCGCCACGGTCCACGCCATGGCCGAAGCCCACACCACCACCGCCTGGCTCCAGGCGCCGCGCGCGGTGGCCTCCGCCCAGGCGACCGTACGGAACCGGTGCACACGGCCCGCGGTCCACGCGGCGGCGGCAGCCGTCATGGGGCCCATCACCATCACGGCGAAGACCTGCACCTCGACGGCGGTCTGCGCCCACCACCCGACCCAGTCGCTGGTCGCCGCGTCGTCACCGGCGAAGTGCCACAGGCCCACAGCCGCGATGACGGCGGCGACCCACCTGGACTCGCCGCGCCGCATCTCGGTCCACAGCACGCGGATCACAGCGCGGCCCCTTCCGGCCCGACCACATGCAGGTAGCCACTCTCGACCGTCCCGCCGTCGCCGGGCAGCGCGCACAGCTCGTCGACGGTCCCGGTGAAGCGGACGCGCCCTTCGAGGAGTACGGCGATCCGGTCGCAGGTGTGGGCGACGTCCTCCGCGAGGTGGGTGCTCATCACGACCGCCGAGCGTGTGCCGAGCTCCCGGATCAGGTCGCGGAAGCCGACGCGCTGCGCGGGGTCGAGGCCGACGGTCGGCTCGTCGAGCAGCACGAGCGCGGGCCGGTTGACGACGGCCTGCGCGATACCGACACGGCGCAGCATGCCGCCGGACAGCTCACCCATGCGCCGGCCCGCGTACTTGTCCATGCCGACGAGGGCGAGCGCCTCCCGGGCCCGCGCCCGCCGTTCCTTCGCCGGGACCTTGCGGAGCCAGGCGGCGTACTCGGTGAACTCCAGGGCGGTGAAGCGCGGGTAGAAGCCGAAGGACTGGGGGAGCACGCCGATGCGCTGCCGTACGCGGCGGACGGTCCCGCGGCCCGCCGTCCGCTCGCCGAGGAGGGTGACGGCGCCCTGCGCGGGCGGCTGGGCGGTGGTGAGGAGGGAGAGCAGGGTGCTCTTTCCGGCGCCGTTGGGCCCGAGGAGGCCGGTCACGCCGGACGGGAATGTCAGCGACACCCCGTCCAGCGCGACGAGCGCCCCGTAGCGGACCGACACGGCCTCGACGGCCGCGACCGGCTCGGGGCCGACCGCGGCGCGTTCGTTGCCAAGGGACACGGTGTTCCTGTCAGTTCAGCTGATCGTGCTGCTAGTTCTGCGCGTTCACGTACCCGTAGGCGCGGCTGCCGGGGATACCGGCCCAGGACGCCTTCGTGTAGTACTTCTTGTTCGTGCCGGTGCCGGCGTAGGAGCCGCAGCCGTACGGCGAAGAGTAGTTCTTCGACACCGACGCCTTCTTGCTGTCCGGCGACCAGGAGATGTCCTGCCAGACGGACCCGCTGAAGGTCTGGATGTCGCTGGTGGGCACGTCACCGCAGGCGCGGGCGCGGCCGCTGCTCGGCCCCGCCCAGCGGTCGCCGTCCTCCTTGCTGCCGGCGGTGGCTATGGAGAACGGCAGTCGGCTGCCGTTGATCTCCCCGGCCACCGCGCTGAACGCGGGAACGACGACGGCGATCGCGGTCGCCGCCGCGACGACCGCGGTCCTGCCCTTCGTGGAGCTGCGCTTCCACATATGAATTCCCCCTGAAATAGGGCCTGTTGAGTGGTCATCAGGGAGCCTAGGCAGCCCTTTCGGTGCTCGTCTGTGGCGAAGATCACCACGTGTCGCAAATCTGACGCAAAGGCGGGATGTCGCCTGCCGATGGCCTGAAAGCAGACTCGTACGTCGTCGCCGCCCACCGGGTGCGGCTACATCCCCTCCGGAACGGGTGTCGCCTGGTGGTAGTAGATCCGCCACGGCGTGCCCGAGCCGTCCGCCGCCCGCCGCCACAGGGAACTGCGGCGCGCCCGGCGCCCGGAGACCGCCGTCTCGTACGTCAGGTGGACCAGGTCCGGGGCCAGCAGGACGCCTGCCATCCCGGCCGACTGGTGGCGTGTCACGTCGCCCGTGCCCCGGTCCGTACCGCCGTCCATGCCGGGCAGCTCCGCGAGCATCTTGTCGCGGGTCCAGAGTCGCCCCGACGCGCCGACCTCCGTGAAGCCGGGGTCCAGCAGCCGCTCCGCCGCCGCCCGCGACGCCCGCACGGCCGGGTCCATCAGCCGCAGCTCACCCGCGACCGCCGCGGCCACCGGGTCCAGCACCTCCACCACGCGGAATCGCTCCGCCACCACCCGGGTCGTGTCGTCCACCGTGAACTCCGCGTCGCCGAGCGCGTCCCGCAGTGCGTCGCCGCGCCAGAACCGTTCGTGCGCGGCCCGCCACGCGTTCACCGTCCGATGGCCCTCGCCCTCGTCGACCGCGTGCCGGAGGTCCACGTCGCCGAGCGGCAGCACCCGTACGCCGGTCACCTCCACCACCGCGACCGCGTGCCCCGCCGAATCGATCAGCGCCGACCGCTCGCCGGGCACCGGGAGTGGCGCACCCGCGGTCTCGTACTCGGCGAGGAGACTCGTCGTGGCGGTCTTCGTCCCGGTCAGGACGGCGGCGACCAGCCGGTCGCGGAGCGGCCCGGGAAAGGCCAGTTCGTACGACGCGAGCTGTGTGGGGTCCGTCATGCGCGCGAGTGTCACACACGTGCCGTGCCGGGCGCTCCGGATTTCCGGCGTGCCCGGCGCGGGCCCGTCACCACAGCCGCCGCCCGGCTACGGCGCCGGTGACGACAGCGCGGACACGGCGCGGTCGGCGATCTCCTCGGGCCTGCCGGACACGTCTACGGCGACCCCCGCCTCGTCGTCGCCGAGCGGCTGGAGCGTCGCGAACTGCGAGTCGAGCAGCGCCGTGGGCATGAAGTGATCGCGGCGCGCGGCCATCCGCTCCTCGATCATCGCCCGGTCCCCGGTCAGATGCAGGAACACCACGCCGGGCGCGGCCGCCCGCAGCCGGTCCCGGTACGACCGCTTCAGCGCCGAACCGCTCACCACCCCGCCGAGCCCCGCGCGGCCCCTGGCCCACCGCCCGATCGCGTCGAGCCAGGGCCACCGGTCCGCGTCGTCCAGCGGGACACCGGCCGACATCTTGGCGATGTTCGTCCCGGGGTGGAAGTCGTCGCCCTCCGCGTACGGCACGCCAAGACGCTCGGCGACCAGACGTCCGATGGTGGTCTTACCGCTCCCGGCGACCCCCATCACCACGACGACCAGGGGATTCTCCATGAGAAGTGCCTCGCTGTCCTGTGGCGGTCACCCGCGGCCGCTGAGCCTCAACCGGCTCTCGAACCGCACGGGCGTGCCGGTGAACGGGTCGGAGAACTCCAGCACACGCGCGAGCAGTTGCAGCGGCCGCTGGTGGTCGTCCGGCCCGTCGTCCCGTACGACGGGGTAAAGGGGATCGTTGAGAAGGGGGATCCCCACCCGGTTCATATGGACCCGCAACTGATGGGTACGCCCGGTCTCCGGCACGAGCCGGTACCGCCCGGTCCGGCCGTCGTGCTCCACCAGCTCGATCCGGCTCTCGCTGTTCGGCTCGGCGCCCGGCACCTCGTACGCGGCGACGACCCCGCGCTCCTTCACGATGTGGCTGCGCACGGTCACCGGCAGCGCGAGCCCGGGATCGTACGGCGCCACCGCCTCGTACTCCTTGCGCACCCGCCGGTCCCGGAACAGCGTCTGGTACGCGCCCCGGTCCTCGGCCCGCACGACGAACAGCACGAGCCCGGCGGTGAGCCGGTCCAGGCGGTGCGCGGGCTGCAGCTCCGGCAGCCCCAGGTCCCGCCGCAACCGGGCGAGCGCGGTCTCGGTCACATGCCGCCCACGGGGAGTGGTGGCCAGGAAGTGCGGCTTGTCTGCGACGACGATCCGCTCGTCTTGATGGACGACGCCCACCTCGAACGGCACCCGCTCCTCGGGCGGGAACTCCCGGTGGAACCACAGACACCGCCCGGCGGTGTAGGGCTCCCCGGCCCCGACCGGCCGGCCGTCCACCCCGACGAACAGGCCCTCGGCCAGCATCGCGTCCACCCGCTCGACCCCGATGGCCCCCGCATACCGCTCCACCAGATGATCCCGAACGGTTCCCCACACCCCACCGGGATCATCCGGCAACCGCACCCGCACGGCATCGATCCCATCCCGCTGAGCCAACGGCCCACCAGGCGACTTCTTCCCGCGACGACCCACGCCCCAACGGTAACCGCCGGTTCCCGCCAGGGGCCGTCCGCCCGCCGTTCCGTCGCGGGCCGCGCCCGCCGGTTCCCTGTGGGCAGGCGTTCCATGGGGCGATGGGGGTACCCATGCTCGGGCGGAGCCGACGGCTTGGGGGAGGGCTTGGGGGAGGGCGGGCACAAGGAACCGGCGCGGTGCCCCGTCCAGCGGGGCTGCGCCACCGGCACGGTGCCCCCGTCCAGCACCCTCGCCGTCGGCACGGCGCACCCTCCAGCCGCCTCACCGCAGCGGCACGACAACCTCCCCCGCACCCCGGGCGGACCCCGCCCCCGGCACCCGCACCCGGAACGGCCGGTCCGTGCCGCTCGCCGTGACCCGCACGGCGCCCCCGTCCCGTACGACCGCGAACGCCGCCGCCTCCGCCCCCGCCAGGTCCGGGACCGTCACCGAGACCCCGTCCGCGTCCGGCTGGACCAGCAGGGTCAGGCCCTCCAGCCAGTCCCCGTCCGGCCGCTGGTCGTCCGCGCCCAGCGGCAGCACGGCCCCCGGCCGCACATACAGCGGCAGGCTCGCGAACCCGTGCGTCTCGCGACGCCACACCGGCCCGGTCACCGTCTCGCCGGTCAGCAGGTGCGTCCACACACCCTCCGGCACATAGAACTCGACCTCGCCGTCCGCCGAGAACACCGGCGCGACCAGCAGATCGGGGCCCAGCATGTACTGCCGGTCCAGCGCCCGGCACCCCGGATCGTCCGGGAACTCCAGCAGCATCGGCCGCATGAGCGGCACCCCGATGCGATGCGCCTCCACGGCAGCGCCGTACAGGTACGGCATCAGCCGGTGCTTCAGCTCGGTGAACTGCCGGGCGACCTCCACCGCCTCGTCCCCGAACTCCCACGGCACCCGGTACGACGTGTTGCCGTGCAGCCCGCTGTGCGAGGACAGCAGCCCGAACGCCAGCCACCGCATGAAGACCGCAGGCTCCGGCGTGCCCTCGAACCCGCCGATGTCATGGCTCCAGAACCCGAACCCGGAGAGGCTCAGCGAGAGACCGCCCCGTAGCGACTGGGCCATCGCCTCGAACGACGCGAAGCAGTCTCCGCCCCAGTGCACGGGGAACTGCTGACCGCCGGCGGTCGCCGACCGGGCGAGGAGAAGGGCCTCGCCCTCCCCCCGCTCCTTCTCCAGGAGTTCGAAGACGCACTGGTTGTAGAGCTGCGCGTAGTAGTTGTGCATCCGCTCCGGGTCGGAGCCGTCCCACCACACCACATCGGTCGGGACGCGCTCGCCGAAGTCGGTCTTGAAGCAGTCGACGCCCTGGTCGAGCAGCACCTTCAGCTTCGCCTGGAACCAGGCGCGCGCGTCGGGGTTGGTGAAGTCCACCAGCGCCGTCCCGGCCTCCCACAGGTCCCGCTGCCAGATGTCGCCGTTCGGCCGCTTCACCAGATACCCCAGCGCCGCGCCCTCCGCGAAGAGCGTGGACCTCTGCCCGATGTACGGGTTGATCCACATGCCGATCCGCAGGCCGCGCTCCTTGAGCCGGGCCGGCATGCCCTCCGGGTCCGGGAACGTCTCCGGGTCCGTCTGGAAGTCCGACCACTGGTACTCGCGCATCCAGGAGCGGTCGAAGTGGAGCACCGACAGCGGGATCTTCCGCTCCGCCATCCCGTCCACGAACGACGTGACCGCCTCCTCGTCGTACGACGTGCGGAACGACGTCGTCAGCCACAGCCCGAACGACCACGCCGGCGGCAGCGCGGGCCGCCCGGTCAGCGCCGTGTACCGGGCCAGCACCTCCTTCGGCTTCGGCCCGGCCACCACGTAGAACTCCAGCGACTGGTCCTCGACGCTGAACCGCACCTGGCCGACCGACTTGGAGCCGATCTCGTACGACACCTTCCCCGGGTGGTTGACGAAGAGGCCATAGCCCCGCGAGGACAGGTGGAAGGGCACGTTCTTGTACGCCTGCTCGCTGCTCGTGCCGCCGTCCGCCTGCCAGATGTCGACGGTCTGGCCGTTCTTCACGTACGGCGTGAACCGCTCGCCCAGCCCGTAGACGTTCTCGCCCACCGCCAGCGCCAGCTGCCCGACCATGTGGTGCGCCCCGTCGGCGTCCACGACGAAGGCCGTGCCCTTGGACTCCACCCCGGTCAGTCGCCGCCCGTCCGCGTCCAGGAAGGTTAGCCCCCACGGCCCGTCCCGGTCCAGACGTACGGTCAGCGGCCCGCTGGTCAGCTCCGTGACAGGGCCCTCCCGCCGGGTACGGGCGAAGCCACCGCCGCCCGTGTCGTCGCCGGGCAGCACGAACTCCGGCCCGTGGTTCGCCTTCCCCGCGTGGTGCGTGGTGCGGATGCCGATCACGCCCTCGGCGGGGGAGAAGCACTCCACGGTGAGCAGCGGCGAGTCGAGCGTGTGCTCCCGGTGCTCGACCCGCTCGACCCGCTCGACCCGCTCGACCGCCGCGTACGCGGTGAAGTGGTCGTCGCCGACGTGCAGATCGCGCACCTCGGTGGCGTACGAGGCGCGGACGCCGTCACGCGTCAGCCAGAAGCCGTCGGTGAACTTCATCGATGTCCCTGTGTGGTGAGGAGAGCGGGGGTCGCCCGGTCGAGTACGGCGGCGATCCGGTCAAGGGTGGCACGGTCGGGCTCGACCGGCGGCAGCGTCTCGCCCTCGCCGGTCCGCCAGACGCCCGCGAGGGCCACCGGGTCGTCCCCGGTCGCGGCGCTCGCGGCGAGCGCGGCGGCGCCGAGCGCGACGAGTTCGGTCGTACGGGGCAGGACGACCGCCCGGCCGGAGAGCCGGCGCACGGTCTCCACCCAGGTGCGGCCCCGGGAGCCGCCCCCGACGAGCCGCAGCGGCGCGTCACCGGCGCCGGTGGCCGTGGGCAGCTCGTCCAGCGCGCGCAGCAGCGCGAAGACGGCGCCCTCGTAGGCGGCGCCGAGCAACTGCTGCGGCGTGGTGGCGTGGCGGAGCCCGGTGAGCAGCCCCGACGCGCCCGGCAGGTCCGGGGTGCGCTCGCCGTCGAGGTACGGGAGGAGGACGGCCTCGCCGCCGGGCGCGGCGTCCTCGCGGTCCAGGCCCAGCAGCGCGGCCACCTTGTCGACGGCGAGCGTGCAGTTGAGGGTGCAGCCCAGCGGCAGGTACGTGCCGTGGCCGTCGGCGGCGGCGAAACCGGCGAGCGCGGCGGTCGCGGGGCGGACCCGGGTGGCCGCGAACACGGTGCCGGACGTGCCGAGCGAGAAGGCAGGGTGGTCGAGCAGCCCGGCCGCGCCGAGGCCGAGCCCGACGGCGGCGGCCATGTTGTCGCCGGTCCCGGCCGCGACGGCGACCCCGGCGGGCAGCCCGAGCGTGTCGGCCGCCGAGGCGGTCAGCGTGCCGACCCGGGTGCCGCCCGTGGGCGCGACCTCGGGCAGCAGGGCGGCGTCCACGCCCAGCAGGTCGAGCAACTCGGCGTCGTAGGCGCCCGTCGCGGTGGAGTACCAGCACGTCCCGGACGCGTCGCCGGGGTCGGTGACGGCGGCCCCGGACAGCCTCTCGGTCAGGAAGTCATGGGGGAGCCGCACGCCGGCGGCGGCCGCGGCGACCCGGGGCTCGTTCTCGCACAGCCACCGCCACTTGGCGGCGGTCATGGCGGCCACGGGCACGGAACCGGTCCGCCGCAGCCAGGCGTCGGGGCCGCCGAGTCCGTCGGTGAGGGCGACGGCCTGCGGGGCGGAGCGGGTGTCGTTCCACAGCAGGGCGGGCCGCGACGGACGGCCGTCCGAGCCCAGTACGACGAGCCCGTGCTGCTGCCCGGCGACGGCGATCCCGGTGACCGCCGCTGGCTCGGCCCCGGCCTCCCTCAGACCGGCTGCGACGGCCTCCGCGAGTGCGGCCCACCACTGCTCGGGGTCGCTCTCCCGGGCGCCGCCCTCTCCGGTCACGGTGTGCGGAGCGCGGCCCACGGCGAGGAGCCTGCCCGATGCGGCGTCCACGACGGCCGCCTTGGTCGACTGCGTGGAGCTGTCCACGCCGATGACTAGGGAGTCCATCTTTTGATCGTACACAAAACAAATTCCATGGCACCAGAGCCGCGGCGGGCGCGCCCTCTTGGCGGGAGCCGCTGTGTGGGCTATTAGTAATCAAAGCAAACAAATATCCGAGTCGAGGGACGAGTGACCATGCCGGACCGCTTCACCCCCACCCCCGAGGACAGGTTCACCTTCGGTCTGTGGACCGTGGGCTGGCGGGGTGCCGACCCGTTCGGCGCCGCGACCCGCCCGGCCCTCGACCCGGTCGAGTCCGTGGAGCGCCTCGCCGCGCTCGGCGCCCACGGCGTGACCTTCCACGACGACGACCTCATCCCGTTCGGCTCCTCCGAGGCCGAGCGCGACGCAGCCGCCAAGCGGTTCCGTGACGCGCTCGACCGCACCGGCATGAAGGTCCCCATGGCCACCACCAACCTCTTCACGCACCCCGTCTTCAAGGACGGCGCCTTCACCGCCAACGACCGCGACGTCCGCCGCTACGCGCTCCGCAAGACCCTCCGCAACATCGACCTCGCCGTCGAGCTCGGCGCGGGGATCTACGTCGCCTGGGGCGGCCGCGAGGGTGCCGAGTCCGGCGCCGCGAAGGACGTCCGCGTCGCCCTCGACCGCATGAAGGAGGCGTTCGACCTGCTCGGCGAGTACGTCACCGAGCAGGGCTACGATCTGCGCTTCGCCATCGAGCCCAAGCCCAACGAGCCGCGCGGCGACATCCTGCTGCCCACCGTCGGCCACGCCCTCGCCTTCATCGAGCGCCTGGAGCGCCCCGAGCTCGTCGGCGTCAACCCCGAGACCGGCCATGAGCAGATGGCCGGCCTCAACTTCCCGCACGGCGTCGCCCAGGCCCTGTGGGCGGGCAAGCTCTTCCATATCGACCTCAACGGCCAGTCCGGCATCAAGTACGACCAGGACTTCCGCTTCGGCGCCGGCGACCTCCGTCAGGCATTCTGGCTCGTCGACCTCCTGGAGACCGCCGGCTACGAGGGCCCCCGGCACTTCGACTTCAAGCCCGTCCGCACCGACGGCTTCGACGGCGTCTGGGAGTCCGCCCGCGCCTGCATGCGCAACTACCTCGTCCTCAAGGAGCGCGCCGCCGCCTTCCGCGCCGACCCGGAGGTCCAGGAGGCGCTGGCCGCCTCCCGCCTCCCCGAGCTGGCACGGCCCACCGCCGAGGACGGCCTGGCGGCCCTGCTCGCCGACCCGAAGGCGTACGAGAGCTTCGACGTCGAGGCCGCCGCCCGGCGCTCCATGGCGTTCGAACGCCTCGACCAGCTGGCGATGGAACACCTCCTGGCCACCCGCTGAGCGGCCCGCCCCCGACCTCCGCCGTTCAAGCGCCGGCAGGCGCGAAACGGGGGGCCGGAGGCGGAGCCCCCGGTTTCGGGAAGGGGCGGGACAGGAGACGGAGGGGCGGGACAGGAGACGGACGACCCCGGCTACCCCACCCGCGCCACATACCCGACCGGATCGGTCACCACGTCCCGTACCACCAGCGCGGCAGCGCCCCGCGCCGCATCCCCCGACGAGGACGACGCGCGCAGCCGCCCGCCGCCCGCCGGCCACAGCCCCGACACGACCCGTCGGCTCAGCTCACCGTCCGCCGCCGGACCCAGCCACGGCATCAGCGGCCGGAACACGCCGCCCAGCACCACCGCCTCGGGGTCCAGCAGGTTCACCGCGCCCGACACCACGAGCCCCAGCATCCGCCCCGCCCGCTCCAGCGCCGCGACCGCGAGGGCGTCGCCGGCCGCCGCGCGCCGCTCCAGCTCCGCGACCCCCGGCCCGCCCGCGTCCTCGTCGATCCCGGCGCCCCGCAGCAGCGCGGCCTGCCCGGCGTACTGCTCCAGGCAGCCCCGCGAACCGCACCGGCACTCCGGGCCCTCCGCTTCCGCCACCACATGCCCGATCTCTCCGGCGAACCCGTGCGCCCCGCGCAGCAGCTCCCCCTCGACGACGACGGCGCCGCCCACGCCGATCTCACCGGACAGGTACAGAAAGCTCCGCGCCCGCGTCCGTCCCGCCGCGGTCCCGTCCCCGTCCCCGTCCCCGAACCACAGCTCGGCCAGCGCCGCCGCGTTGGCCTCGTTCTCGGAGCCGACCGGCAGATCCCCGAGCCCCGGCCGCAGGGCGCCCAGGGCCTGCCCGAACAGGTCCTCCGCCGCGACCTGGTTCCAGCCCAGGTTGGGCGCCTGCCGGACGGTGCCCCCGGACACGAGGCCGGGCAGCGCGAGCCGTACCCCGGCGGGGCGCAGCTCCTGCTCGCCCGCCGACTCCAGCGTCCGCGCCGCGATCCGGGCCGCCCGCGCCAGCACCTCACCGGGCGGTACATCCCGGTTGTCCAGATGCTCGGTGAGGCGCACACGGTCGGTACCGGCCAGGTCGACGACGCACACCGACACGTAATCGACGTTGATCTCGACGCCGAGCCCGGCCGGCCCGGTCCGCGCCACCCGCAGCGCCGTCCCCGGCCGCCCCGCCTGCCCGCTGAAGGTCTTGCCCGACTCGGTCAGAAAACCGCTGCCGAGCAATTGCTCGACCAGCGACGACACCGCCGCCCGCGTCAGGCCCACCCGTGCCGCGACCGCCGCCCGGGTGGCCTCGCCCTCGTCGTGCACGGCCCGCAGCACGAGGCTCAGATTGTGCCGCCGCACGGTGGCCTTGTCGGCCTTGGGCTCCAGCGGATCCAGTGTCTTCTTCATCGCCTCTCGCAGAGCAGCAGCGCACCAGCACATCAGCGCAACAGCAGAAAGACCCCAGAAGGACTGGGGTCTTCGCGTGGTGTCCGAGGGGGGACTTGAACCCCCACGCCCGATAAAGGGCACTAGCACCTCAAGCTAGCGCGTCTGCCATTCCGCCACCCGGACAAGGTGTCTGTCTCGCGGCCCTGGGCCGTTCCGACGTGGAAAACCATAGCAAACATTCGGCGTGCCCGATCACGCCCCCGCCCCCGGGTGCCCTTGGGCCGGGCGCCCCGTCGGGAGGAGGATGGCGCCAGACCACCAGCACCGACAGCACCGACGCGGGAGGAACCAGCGTGAGCGTGTCGAACCAGGCCAGGACCGGCCCCGGCGCCACCGCCGAGAGCGAGGTCGTCGACCTCTGCAGCGAGCTCATCCGTATCGACACCAGCAACTACGGCGACCACTCCGGCCCCGGCGAGCGCGCCGCCGCCGAGTACGTCGCGGAGAAGCTCGCGGAGGTGGGCCTGGAGCCCAAGATCTTCGAGTCCC
Source organism: Streptomyces sp. TRM49041 (assembly GCF_008271805.1). Lineage (GTDB taxonomy): Bacteria > Actinomycetota > Actinomycetes > Streptomycetales > Streptomycetaceae > Streptomyces. Next base: position 73,240 of record NZ_VSRY01000095.1, on the reverse strand, counting down.
ACAAGGGCCGCGCCTCCACGGTCGCCCGGATCGAGGGCGAGGACCCATCGCGGCCCGCGCTCCTCATCCACGGCCACACCGACGTCGTCCCCGCCAACGCCGCCGACTGGACGCACGACCCGTTCTCCGGCGAGATCGCCGACGGGTGCGTCTGGGGCCGCGGCGCGGTCGACATGAAGGACATGGACGCGATGACCCTCGCGGTCGTACGGGACCGGATGCGCAGCGGCCGGAAGCCGCCGCGCGACATCGTCCTGGCGTTCCTCGCGGACGAGGAGGCGGGCGGCACATACGGCGCCCGTTATCTGGTCGACAAGCACCCCGAGCTCTTCGACGGCGTCTCGGAGGCGATCGGCGAGGTCGGCGGCTTCTCCTTCACGGTCAACGAGAAGCTGCGGCTGTATCTCGTCGAGACGGCGCAGAAGGGCATGCACTGGATGCGGCTGACCGTCGAGGGCACCGCCGGGCACGGCTCCATGACCAACGACGACAACGCCATCACGGAGCTGTGCGAGGCGGTGGGCCGCGTCGGCCGGCACCAGTGGCCGGTGAGGGTCACCAAGACCGTACGGTCGTTCCTGGACGAGCTGTCCGACGCGATCGGCACACCGCTCGACCCGGAGGACATGGAGGCCACTCTCGCCAAGCTGGGCGGTATCGCCAAGATGGTCGGCGCCACGCTCCGTAACTCCGCGGCCCCGACCATGCTCGGCGCGGGCTACAAGGTGAACGTCATCCCAGGCCAGGCCACCGCCCATGTCGACGGAAGGTTCCTGCCCGGGTACGAGGAGGAGTTCCTCGCCGACCTCGACCGGCTGCTCGGACCGCGCGTGAAGCGCGAGGACGTACACGCGGACAAGGCGCTGGAGACCAGCTTCGACGGCGACCTGGTGGACGCCATGCAGTCGGCGCTGCGGGCCGAGGACCCGATCGCCCGGGCCGTGCCGTACATGCTCTCCGGCGGTACCGACGCCAAGTCCTTCGACGACCTGGGCATCCGCTGCTTCGGCTTCGCACCGCTCAAGCTGCCGCCGGAGCTCGACTTCGCCGGGATGTTCCACGGCGTCGACGAGCGCGTGCCCGTGGAGGGCCTGGAGTTCGGTGCGCGGGTCCTGGACCGGTTCATCGACGCCAGCTGAGGGGACCCCGGGATACGCGAGCTGAAAGTCGTCTGAAACGACGCTCCAACAATCGCCCGCGTGTGCACGTCTGACCGAAAAGGGTGAACGGGGTCGCTGCCTCGTAGCCCGCTTGGCTTCCTCTCGTTACAGGTGGTGCGGTCCGCGGCTGGGACCGCATTGCCAACAAGGAGGAACAATGATCAAGAAGGTTGTCGCGACTGCGGCTGCCACCGGCGGTCTGGTGCTGGCCGGCGCGGGCATGGCCGTCGCCGACGCGGGCGCCCAGGGTGGGGCGGTCGGCTCCCCTGGTGTCATCTCGGGCAACGTCGTCCAGGTGCCGGTCCACGTACCGATCAACGCCTGCGGCAACACGGTCGACGTCATCGGCCTGCTGAACCCCGCCTTCGGCAATGCCTGCGCCAACGCCTGAGCTCTCGCCGAGGCGTTGAGTCTCGACCCGTGAGGGTCTGAGCCCGGTCGGCCTCGGAGCGCGCGCCATGCGCTCCGGGGCCGGTGGGTGTTCGTCCTCCGCGCGAGGTGCTCGGAGGCATTCGGAAGCCTAGAAGGCAGGAACAAGCTATGCGACAGGTCACGCGCAAAGGCCTGACCATTGTGGCGGCGGCGGGCGGCGTGCTCGCCCTCGGCGGCGGCTACGCACAAGCGACGAACGGCGCGGGAGCGGACGGGGTCGCGTCCAACTCCCCCGGCGTCGTGTCCGGCAACTCGGTGCAGGTGCCGGTCAGCGTGCCGGTGAACGCGTGCGGGAACACCGTCAACGTGGTCGGGGTGCTCAACCCCGTGTTCGGCAACACGTGCGCCAACGGGTCGAGCGGCGCAAACGCGAGCGGCGCACACGCGAGCAGCTCGACCAGCGACTCGCCGGGTGTCGTGTCCGGCAACAACGTCCAGGCGCCGGTCAACGTGCCGGTGAACGCCTGCGGCAACAGCGTGGACGTGGTGGGCGGTCTGAACCCGTCCTTCGGCAACGGCTGCGCCAACGGCTCGACGACCCCGAACACCCCGGGCAGCCCGGTCGACCCGGGCACCCCCGTCGACCCGGGCACCCCCGTCGACCCGGGCAACCCGGTCGACCCGGGTACTCCGGTCGACCCGGGCACCCCCGTCGACCCGGGTACTCCGGTCGACCCGGCTACCCCCGTCGACCCGGGCGAGCCCGCCAACCCGGCCAACCCCGGTGAGTCCCGTACGCCCGGCGACTCCGGCTCCCCGCTCGAGCCGAACGCAGCCACTCCGCAGGGCGTCGGCAGCGACGACGAGCTGGCCCAGACCGGCTCCGCCGCGCTCGGCATGCTCGCCCCGGCCGGTGCGGCCGCGCTGCTCGGCGGCACGGTCCTCTACCGCCGCGCTCGCCGGTCCGCGTAACCGGAGAGCATCCGTCCGCGCACACGACGGAGCGGGGTCCGCAGCGGCGGACCCCGCTCCGTCGCGTTCTCCGCCCCTACCAGGTGGCGCGCACCTGACGAATGATGCGCCGCCGCAGCCGCACCCGGCGGCTCCCGTCACGGAACAGGGTGAGACGGTCCAACTCCCAGTGCCCGTACTCGGCTTGGTCGGTCAGCAGCCGCGTGGCCTCCCCGCGGGAGACGCCTCGCGGCACATACACGTCGACAAATTCGTATTCCGGCATCGCATCTATTGTGCGGGCACGGCCCAGGTACGGATAGCGTCTGCGGTATGTCTGATGCTGCGCAGCCCACCGCTGCCGAGGTACGCGCCGCCGCCGAGGCGGTCAAAGCCGCACTGGACCGTCATCTGGCGGCGGTCGAGAACCGCTCCGGTGACGACGACCCCGAGGTCTATGCCGCGTTCAACGACCTGGCCGCCGCGGCCGAGGCGTACGACGAGCGGCTGTACGACCGCTACGACGAGGTCACCCCCTTCGAGATCCCCGGTGTCGAGGACTCCCTGCCCCCGTATGCGGGGCCCGGGCAGCCCAACGCGCTGAGCGTACTGATCCGCCGTGACTACGCCGTGGCGGAACCCCAGCGGCTGCTGGCCCAGGCACAGCGCATCGCCGACGCCGACCGCGACGCCGACGAGGACGCCACGTCCGGGACCGCCGCGGCGGTCGGCGCAGGCGTCCACGCGGCCCTCGGGGTGCTGTTCGGCGAGTACGAGCCGGACGAGATCGCGTCCCGCCACAAGGAGTTCGGCCTGGAGGAGGGCGACTCCACCCTGTGGGTGGCGGCCGCTGACGAACTCCCCGAACCGGGGGAGTGGCTCAGCACCCCCTTCGACCAGGCAGACCCCACCCGCGTCATCTGCCGCTTCGACGTCAGCGCGGTCTTCGACGAGGACGAACTCTACGAGGAAGATCCCACAGGAAGATCCCACGAACTCCCCTGACGGCTCCCCGCCCGGAACCCGTCCGCCGGTGGCGGGGGCGTCCGCCGGTGCGGAGGGGCGCCCAGTGTGGCGCCCCGGCCGGCGGGCGGCCCGCCGGCCGGGGCCAGTCGGCGGCCGGCGGGGCCGAGGCGACCCCGGCTACTCGGCGGGCGCCCCCTCCACCGTCTCCAAGAGCCCCCGCAGCCGAGTCACCCGCTCGCGCGCGCTCCCTTCCGCGACCGCCCGCCCCAGCGCCTGGTCCACCCCGTGGACCACCGACAGGTGCCGCTCGCCACGGCCGAAGGCCGTATAGACCCACGCCCGGCTCAGCCCCTGCGCCGCGTCCCCCGGCAACACGACGACCGCCGCCGGCCACCGCATCCCGGCCGCCTGGTGGGCGGTCAGCGCCCAGCCGTGGCGCACCACGGACTCCACCCGGTCCTTGGCCACGACCACCCGCTCGCCCACGCCGCCGCCGACCTCGCAGTCCAGGTGCAGCCCCTCCGCGTCGGCGGAAGCCACAGTCGCCTGCACCGTACGCCCCGGCGCCACCGCGTACGCGACACGATCACCCGGATCGAAGCCGCCGAAACGCCCGGGCCCCGGATTGAGCCGCTGCTTCAGCGCCGCGTTCAACGCCCGTGTCCCCGCCGACCCTCCATGGCCCACGGTGATCACCTGCGTCCGCTCCGGAGGCACGCCCAGTGCCCGGGGTACCGAGTCGGCGACCAGCTGCACCGTCCGGTGCACCGCCTCGCCCGCGTCCCGCACCGGAACGATCACGACCTCCTTGCCGGGCGCGTCCACCTGGTTCAGCTCACCGACACCGATGCCCGACACCAGCTCCCCGATGGGCCCGGGGTCCGGCGTACGGGACGCGACCTGCGGACACAGCCGCGCGGCCAGCAGGTCCGCGAAGACCCGCCCCGCTCCCGCCGACGGAAGCACATGCGGATCGCCGCTCAGCACCAGACGGCACCCGTCCGGTACGGACTCCACGAGCATCGCCGCGGTCTCCACGTCCAGCTGCGGCGCGTCCAGCACCACCAGCAGGTCCAGCGCGAGCGCCCCGTCCTCGTCCCGTCCCGGCCCGGCCGCGCCCGACAGCAGCGCGGCGACCGTCACGGCCCCCACGTCGGGGCCCAGCCGCCGCCGGCCGTTCTCGGTGTGCACCGCCACGGCCGCCCGCAGCCCCAGCCCGCGCGCCGCCCCGGCCAGCGCCACCGGCTCCGCGCGCGAAGCCTCGCCGCCCGTGTGTGCCACCAGACCCTGCGCGGCGACCGCCCTGGCCAACTCGGCCGGCTCGGCCGCCGCCCAGCGCGGGTCGGGACCGGAACGCGCGAGGCGGGCCAGCCCGTCCGCGAGGCTCTCCTCGGCCAAGGCGTACCGGTCCAGCCCCAGCAGCACGGGCAGGGGCTCCGCGCCCCCCTCGGTGACCGCCTTGTCCTCCGCCTCGTCCTCCGACTCGTCCTGCGCCACGTCCTCCGACCCGTCATGGAACACCAGCACCGCACCCTCGGCGACTGCGTGCCGCACGGCCTCCTCCGGGTCGGGCACGGACCGCTCGGCGAGCGCCGCCCGCACAGCCGGCGCGTCCAGGGCCGTGTGCCCCTGGCGGGCCGCGCGCTCCAGCAGCCAGGTCACGAGGGCGTCGCCGCGCCGCTCGTCCCCCGGCCCGCACCCGGCGCCGAGGAGCGCCCGCGCGAACCCGTCGGCCTGCTCCGGCAGCACGCCCGGCACCGCCAGCAGCCGCCACGGGTCCTCGCGCAGCAGCTCGCCCGCCGTCTCCCCGAGCACCGTCGCGACCCGCACCGCCAGCCCCTCGGGCGCGCCGCCCTCGGTCAGCACAGCCCGTACGGCGGCCACGGTCTCCGGTGCCGCCACCCGCGGCGCGGGCGCCACGGGAGCCACGGCCTGGGGCCGCGGGGATACGCCGGCCGGCACGGGAGCCATCCGCCGGGGCGTGGGCTCCGGGACGGGGGAGCCCTGGAACGCGGTGCTCGGCTTCTCGCCGCTCTCCACCGCCCGCACGGCCGCCAGCAGATCCGCCGCACGGCCGCTCAGCTTGGCGCCGCTCTCGATCGGAGCCTCGCGCTCGGACTTCCGCCGCTCGATCCGCTCCCGCAACTCCCGCTGTGCCGCCAGCTCGGCCTCGGGCCCGGAGGGCGAAGCGCTCCCCTCCTCGCCCCCATCGGGCCCACCCGCCGCGAGTGCCTCCCCGCCCGCCGCGGCCTCGGCACCGGAGCTCCCTCCGCCGCCTCCGGACGGCCCCTCGCCGCCCTCGCGGCCGGGCCCGGCACCCGCGTCCGCGTCCGCGTCGTCGGTCTGCGAGCCCGCCGCGGCTCCGGCTGCCGCGCCGGTGCCCATACCCGCGTCCGGCTCGGCGCCCGTCCCCGCAAGGCCCCGCGCGCTCGTCGCCCCCACGTCGGAGGCGCCATCGGCGCGCCCGCCCGCATCGGTCTCCGGGACCGCCCCCGCGGCGGCCCCGGTGTCCGCGCCCGCCTCCGCGCCGGAGTCGCGGCCGGACTCCGTCCCCGCCTGTCCGGTCGGCTTCGCGTCGCCCGTCGTGTCGCCACGCGGATCCGTCACCCCGGTGGTCGGCTCGGGGGCGGTCCGGTCGTTGTCGGACGGGGAGCCGGGGGTCTCCCCCCGGGGAAGCGCGGTCACAGGGTGCTCCAGTCCTGGTCGGGGTAGCGGTGCACGGGCGCCGACACGTCGTCGAGGGCCCGGCGGATCTCGTCAGGAAGACTAAGGCTCTCCACTGACAGCGCCGCCGCGAGCTGACGCGCGTCGCGCGCGCCCATCACCGGCGCCGTCACTCCCGGGCGGTCCCTGACCCACGCCAGGGCCACCTGCAAGGGTGTCACCGCCAGACCGTCGGCCGCCGTCGTCACGGCGTCCACGACGCGCTGGGCCGACTCGTCGAGGTACGGCTCCACGAAGGGCGCCATGTGCTCGGACGCCCCCCGGGAGCCGGCTGGTACGCCGGTGCGGTACTTGCCCGTCAGGACACCGCGCCCCAGCGGGGAGGACGGCAGGAGGCCGACGCCCAGGTCGCGGGCCGCGGGGAGGACCTCCCGTTCCACCCCGCGCTGGAGGAGGGAGTACTCCATCTGCGTGCCGGCCAGGCGGGCGCGGGTTCCGGGCATGGCCAGCTGCCAGGTCGCCGCCTTGGCGAGCTGCCAGCCGCAGAAGTTCGACACGCCCACATAGCGGGCCCGTCCGCTGGTCACGGCCATGTCGAGGGCCTGGAGAGTCTCCTCCAGCGGTGTCCACGGGTCGTAGGCGTGGACCTGCCACAGGTCCACATAGTCCGTGCCCAGCCGGGCCAGTGACGCGTCCAGCGCGGACAGGAGGTGCCCCCGCGAGCCGTCGAAGCGGCGCTCGGGGTCCGGGTCCGGCACGCTGCCGGCCTTTGTGGCGATGACCAGTTCGCGGCGCGGCAGCAGCCGCTCCACCAGCTGTCCGAGCAGATACTCGGCCTCCCCGCCGCCGTACACGTCGGCCGTGTCGACCAGCGTCCCCCCGGCCTCCCAGAACACCTTCAACTGCTCCGCGGCCGCGTGCTCGTCCGTGTCCCGCCCCCAGGTGAGGGTGCCCAGCCCGATCCGGGACACGCGCAGGCCGGTACGGCCGAGATGCCTCTGCTCCATGGCCGCGAGATTACTGGCCGGGGGCCCACGCGCAGAGACCCTGTGGACAACGCGTCCGGCAGGCCCACTGCCATACCGGCCGCCCGCGCGCTAGAGTCCGCTCACCACAGACGTTACTGATCAGTAAAAGGGGACGGCATGCGGCTCGGCATCAACCTCGGCTACTGGGGCGCCGGCATGGACGGCGACAACCTCGCCGTCGCACAGGAGGCGGACCGTCTCGGCTACGACGTGTGCTGGGCGGCCGAGGCGTACGGCTCCGACGCGCCCACCGTGCTCTCGTGGGTGGCCGCGCAGACCGAGAACATCGACGTCGGCTCGGCCATCATGCAGATCCCGGCCCGCCAGCCCGCCATGACAGCCATGACGGCCGCCACCCTCGACTCCCTCTCCGGCGGCCGCTTCCGCCTCGGCCTCGGCGTCTCGGGACCGCAGGTCTCCGAGGGCTGGTACGGCGTCACATTCGACAAGCCGCTCTCCCGCACCCGCGAGTACGTGGAGATCGTCCGCAAGGCCATGTCCCGCGAACGCCTCAGCTACGACGGGGAGCACTGGACGCTGCCCCTTCCCGGCGGCCCCGGCAAGCCCATCAAGCTGACCGTCCACCCGCAGCGCGAGCACATCCCGCTGTACATCGCCGCCATCGGGCCCAAGAACCTCGAGCAGACCGGCGAGATCGCCGACGGGGCGCTGCTCATCTTCCCGTCGGCCGCTCATCTGGAGGAGACCGCTCTGCGGCACATCCGTGCCGGGCGTGAGAAGGCCGGGCTGACCATGGACGGGTTCGACGTGTGCCCGACCGTGCCCCTCGCCGTCGGCGACGACATCGCCGCGCTCGCCGACACCTTCCGCCCGTACACCGCCCTCTACGTCGGCGGAATGGGCAGCCGCAGGCAGAACTTCTACAACCGGCTCGCCCAGCGCATGGGCTACGAGAAGGAAGCCGCCGAGATCCAGGACAAGTACCTGTCCGGAGACAAGAACGGAGCCGCGGCCGCCGTACCGCACCGGCTCATCGACGAGACCACCCTGCTCGGCTCCGTCGAGCGGATCGCCGACCGGATGCGCGCGTACGCGGCGGCCGGAGTCACCACCCTCACCCTCGCCCCGGCCGGCTTCACCCTCGACGAGCGGATCGCCGCCCTGCGGGCCGGTACCGAGGCGCTGGAGCGCGCCGGTCTCGTCGACTGAGGGAGACCGGGCGGGTCCGCGAGGTCCGGGCAAGCCTGCGGCCGTGGTGGGGGCTCGGGGTCATCCCCGCCACGGCCGTCACGCAGCACAACGCGCCACCCGCCCCGACGGTTACGCACCGACGGCCGGGCGCGCGGGCCGCGCGCTCCTCCGTTCGGCGGAGTACCGGCGCTGAGCTGTTGCCATGCCCCCCGGACGGCACTTGACTCGTGCCGACACGTGGAGGTGACAGCGATGCTCTCGGCCCGCAGCCTGTTCCAGGAAATTGTCGACAACGACAACTCCTACCAGCTGTTCTGTTCCATCGCGGCCAGCGGCGAGGCTCAGGGCGGCTGGGAGAACAGCCGCATCGCCGCCCTGGTACCGCCGAGCATGAGCGATCTCGCCCCCAAGATCACCCGGCACGGCGCCGACGAGGACAAGCACGGCCGGATCTTCCAGGCGCTGCTGAAGAAGCGCGGCCTGGACCCGGTCCCCGTGCCACCCGAGACCGACTACACCATGCTCCTGGAACGCGCGGGCATCGGCCTCGCCCACGACAAGCTCCGCCGCGACGAGCCGCTCGACGAGCACGACATCCTCGTCTACCTGGCGCACAGCCGGGTCACCGAGCAGCGCGCCGCCGACCAGATGGAGATGCTCGTCAAGAACTTCGGGGACCACCCCGAGGTCGGCAAGGCCATCCGCATGATCTCCCAGGACGAGGACAACCACCTCGCGTACTGCCACGAGGAACTGCTCCGCCTCGCCCGGGCCGGGCACGGCCGCACCATCCAGCGCACCCTCCGCGAGTGCACCCTCGTCGAGATCGCCATCTACCGCGACGTCAGCCTGGCCGTCATGGGCCACATGGGCCGCATCCTGAAATGGCCCCGCGCCAAGTCCGCGGCCCTCGCCGCGGGAATCCGCGCCATGTACGCGTACGAGCGGGCCGGCGGCTGGCGGCACATGGTCACGCTCACCATGCCCGACCGTCGTGACGCGCTCGGCGGCCCCGCCGAGACGGCGCCCGTCGTCTGACCCGTACGCCGACAGGGGCGCCCGCGAGTCCGGTCACATCCAGCCCCGGCGCTTGAACGTCCGGTACAGGCCGACCACCGCGACCGCCATCAGCACCACCACCGCCGGATACGACCACACCCAGTGCAGCTCCGGCATGTGCGTGAAGTTCATGCCGTAGACGCCCGCGACCATCGTGGGCACCGCGGCCATCGCCGCCCATGCCGAGATCTTCCGCATGTCGTCGTTCTGACGCACACCCATCTGCGCGAGATGCGCGGAGAGGATGTCCGAAAGCAGCCGGTCCAGGCCCTCCACCTGCTCGCTGGCCCGCGTCAGATGGTCACTGACGTCCCGGAAGAACGGCCGCGACTCCTCGCTGACGAACGGCACGCCCGCACCCGCCAGCCGCTGCATCGGGGCGGCCAGCGGCCCCGCCGCCCGGCGGAACTCCAGCACCTGCCGCTTGAACGTGTAGATCCGCGACGCCGTGTTCTTCGCGTCGCCCCCGGCCGGCTGGAAGACATCCGCCTCCAGCTCCTCCAGGTCCGCCTGCAGCTCGGCAGCCACATCGATGTAGAGGTCGACGACGGCGTCGCTTATCGCGTACAGCACCGACGTCGGACCGTGCCGCAGCACGTCCGGCTCCGCCTCCAGCCGCCGCCGCACCTCCGACAGCGGCGCGCCCTCGCCGTGCCGGACGGTCACCACGAACGAATCGCCCATGAACACCATCAGCTCGCCCGTGGAGACCCTGTCGCCCTGCGGCTCGTACCGCACCGGCTTCAGCACCAGGAACAGCGAGTCGTCGTACACCTCCAGCTTCGGCCGCTGGTGCGCCTTCAGCGCGTCCTCCACGGCCAGCGGATGCAGCCCGAACTCCTCGGACACCCGGTCGAACTCCTGGGCCGTCGGCTCGTGCAGCCCGATCCACAGGAACGCGTCGACCGTCCCCCTCGCCTCCGCCAGTGCGGCGACGACATCGGTGGGGCCTTCACGGCGGCGCCCGGCCCGGTAGATGGCACAGTCCACGATCACGGCGGCATTCTTCCCCGTACCGCCGTCCCACGCACGCCCCCACGGGCCCTAGGCTGGCCGTCATGGCGACGTTGATCCTCGTACGGCACGGACGTTCCACCGCCAACACCGCGGGTGTCCTCGCGGGCCGCACCCCAGGCGTCACCCTCGACGAGCGTGGTGCCGCCCAGGCCGCCGCGCTCCCCGGGCGGCTGGCCGGCGTCCCGCTCGCCCTCGCGGTCAGCAGCCCCCTCCAGCGCTGCCGCGAGACGCTGGAGCCCCTGCTCGCCGCACGGCCCGGGCTGGTCCTGCACACCGACGAGCGGATCAACGAGTGCGACTACGGCCACTGGTCCGGCCGGAAGCTCGCCGAGCTCGCCGACGAGCCCCTCATGGAGGTCGTCCAGCACCACCCGTCCGCGGCCGCCTTCCCCGGCGGCGAGTCGATGCGCGCCATGCAGGCCCGTGCCGTCGACGCCGTACGGGAGTGGAACGAGCGCGTGGAGGCCGATCACGGCGACGACGCCGCGTATGTGATGTGCTCGCACGGTGACATCATCAAGTCGCTCGTCGCGGACGCCCTCGGCATGCATCTCGACCTGTTCCAGCGCGTCCACGTCGACCCGTGCTCCGTCACCGCGATCCGCTACACCCGGACCCGGCCGTTCCTCGTCCGCCTCGGCGACACGGGCGACTTCGGCGCCCTCGCGCCCCGCGAAGACACCGGCGGCGGAGCCGCGGAGGTGGGCGGCGGCGCGGGCGCACCGTGATCGCTCCGCACAGTAGGGTGGATGCGCTGCCGTGGCGGCCGTGGCGTCGAACTCAAGAACAAGATCAAGGGAGAGGGAACGTGTCCCGTCAGGTGTTCCTCTATGACCCGCCGGAGCGCTTCGTGGCCGGTACGGTCGGGCTGCCTGGCCGCCGTACGTTCTTCCTGCAGGCGTCCGCCGGAGGGCGGACCACCAGCGTCGCCCTGGAGAAGACCCAGGTGGCCGCGCTCGCCGAGCGCATGGACGAACTCCTCGACGAGGTCGTGCGCCGCACCGGCGGGAACGCCCCGGTCCCCGCCGTGGCCCCCGCCGACGTCTCCGACAGCGCGCCCCTCGACACGCCGGTGGAGGAGGAGTTCCGCGTCGGCACCATGGCACTCGCCTGGGACGGCGAGGAGCAGCGGCTGATCGTCGAGGCGCAGGCGCTCGTCGAGCTCGACGTCGACTCCGAGGAGGACCTCGCCGAGGCCGAGGAGCGGCTCCTCCAGGACGAGGAGAACGGCCCGCCGATGCTCCGCGTCCGCCTCTCCGGCGCCCAGGCGAGGGCCTTCGCCAAACGCGCCCTCGACGTCGTCAACGCCGGCCGCCCGCCGTGCCCCCTGTGCAGCCTGCCGCTCGACCCGGAAGGACACGTATGTCCGCGCCAGAACGGATACCGCCGCGGGGCCTGACGGCCGTCCCCGACGTGCTGGAACTGCTCGCCGAGGGCGAGCTGACCGTACGCGGCCAGGTCCGTGAGGCGTCCAACGCGGTGCTGTTCTGCTCGGTCTCGTACGAGGGCGAGGAGATCGACTGTGTGTACAAGCCGGTCGCGGGTGAGCGGCCGCTGTGGGACTTCCCGGACGGCACGCTCGCCCAGCGGGAGGCCGCGGCGTACGCCGTGTCCGAGGCGACCGGGTGGGGTCTCGTCCCGCCGACCGTCCTGCGCGACGGGCCGTACGGGCCGGGCATGGTCCAGCAGTGGATCGAGCCCGACGCCGCGGCCGAGCCCCTCCTGGCGCTCGTGGAGGACGGCGAGCCCGGCGACGGGTGGCGACCGGTGGGCCATGCCGAGGTCGGGGAGGGCCGCACCGCGCTGCTGGTCCACGCCGACGACATACGGCTGAGGCGCCTCGCGGTGCTGGACGCGGTCATCAACAACGGCGACCGCAAGGGCGGACACCTGCTGCCCGCGGGGGGCGGCAGGCTGTACGCCATCGACCACGGCGTCACGTTCCACGTGGACGACAAGCTGCGGACCCTCTTCTGGGGCTGGGCCGGGAAGCCGCTGCCGGACGAGGCCCTGGACGTCCTGTCCCGGCTGGACGCGGAACTGGCACAGGGCGCGCCGCTGGCCACCCGGCTGGGGCAACTGATCACCCCGGCGGAGGTGACCGCCCTGCGCGCCCGGGTCAGCGCCCTCCACACCACCGGCCGGCACCCCGCGCCGTCCGGCAACTGGCCCGCCGTCCCCTGGCCCCCGGTCTGACCGAGCCGCACGGAGCCGCCATCCCCCAGCACACCGGGGAGGTCGGGCGCAAGAGCGCGGAACCGGACATGATCCTGCATCCGGTTCGTATCCGGAACAGGCGTCCGGTTACGCTCGGAGCATGCATGCCTGGCCCGCTTCTGAGGTCCCCGCCCTGCCCGGCAAGGGCCGCGACCTCCGGATCCACGACACCGCGACCGGCGGACGAGTGACCCTCGACCCCGGTCCCGTCGCCCGTATCTATGTCTGCGGCATCACGCCGTACGACGCGACCCACATGGGTCACGCGGCGACCTACAACGCGTTCGACCTCGTTCAGCGCGTGTGGCTCGACACCAAGCGGCAGGTCCACTACGTGCAGAACGTCACAGATGTCGACGATCCGCTCCTGGAGCGGGCCGTCCGCGACGGTGTCGACTGGACGAGTCTCGCCGAGCGCGAAACGTCCCTGTTCCGCGAGGACATGACGGCGCTGCGGATGCTGCCGCCGCAGCACTACATCGGTGCCGTCGAGGCGATACCGGGCATCGTTCCCCTCATCGAGCGCCTCCGTGACATGGGCGCCGCCTATGAGCTCGAAGGGGACGTCTACTTCTCCGTCGAGTCCGACCAGCACTTCGGCGAGGTCTCCCACTACGACGCCGAGGCCATGCGGGCCCTCTCCGCCGAGCGCGGCGGCGACCCCGACCGCCCGGGCAAGAAGAACCCGCTCGACCCCATGCTCTGGATGGCCGCCCGTGCGGGCGAGCCCAGCTGGGGCGGCGCCTCCCTCGGGCCCGGACGGCCCGGCTGGCACATCGAGTGCGTGGCCATCGCGCTCGACCACCTCGGCATGGGCTTCGACGTCCAGGGCGGCGGCTCCGACCTGATCTTCCCGCACCACGAGATGGGCGCCTCGCACGCACACGCGCTGACCGGCGAGTTCCCCTTCGCCAAGGCGTATGTGCACGCGGGGATGGTCGCCCTGCACGGGCAGAAGATGTCCAAGTCCAAGGGGAACCTGGTCTTCGTCTCCGCGCTCCGCCGCCAGGGCGTCGACCCGGCGGCGATCCGGCTCTCCCTGCTCGCCCACCACTACCGCGCCGACTGGGAGTGGACCGACCAGGTCCTCCAGGACGCAGTCGACCGCGTCGGCCGGTGGCGTGCCGCCGTCTCCCGGCCGGACGGGCCGTCCGCGGACGCACTGGTGGAGGAGATCCGCGACGCGCTCGCCGACGACCTCGACACGCCCACGGCACTCGCCGCGGTCGACCGCTGGGTCGAGCGGCAGCGGACAGAGGGCGGTACGGACGAGGGCGCGCCCGGCATCGTCTCACGCGCCGTCGACGCGCTGATGGGCGTGGCGCTCTAGCCCAGGCGCCCCGCCACCGAAACCTCGGCCGCCCCGGGACGTCTACGTCCCGGGGCGGCCGACGCACGGAGGCGGAGTGACAGCCACCTCCGGTCGCCTCATGTCACGTTCCTTCGCACACAGAGGACCTCGGGGCGCGGCCGTCGCGCCCTCACGCCCGGCGCGGCCTGGTTCACCGACTCGTTCAAGCAGCAGCTCCACCGGCTGTCCCTCGTGACGTGGTCCGCCTGGACGACGCCGGTACAAGGGGCAGGCCGATCGCCCGGAGCGCCGACCCGCTCTTCCGCGTCCCGACGTCGGCCGCGGCCTGGGGCGGCCGGATCTACCTGCCGCACGCCCGCTCCGACGTGGTGGCGGTCACCCGGGTCCGAGCCGAGGTCCGCCTGCGAGGCCCGGTGCTCGGCGCGACGGGGCGGCACCGCTGTCGTGGTGCCGCCCCGTCGCGGGCCGTGCCGTCCTACTCCGAGGAGTCGTCCCGGTCCCCGGGGCCGGTCTCGCCGTCCGCCGCACTGTCCTGCGTACCGTCCGTCCCGCCGTCCGTCCCGCCGTCCGGCTCACGCTTCGGCGGCTTGGGCGGGCGCGTACGGCCGCTGGACGGGTCCCGCAGATACGAGGTGTCGCCGCCCTCCGTCGCATGCCCCGGCGTTCCCGGCAGCGCACCGGGGCCGGTGCCGGGCCCGCCGTCCCGCCGCCGCAGATACCGCTCGAACTCCCGCGCGATGGCCTCGCCCGACGCCTCCGGCAGCTCGGCCGTGTCCCGCGCCTCCTCCAGCGTCTGGACGTACTCGGCCACCTCGCTGTCCTCCGAGGCGAGTTGGTCCACGCCGACCTGCCAGGCCCGGGCGTCCTCGGCCAGTTCGCCCAGCGGGATGCGCATGTCGATCAGGTCCTCGAGCCGGTTGAGGAGCGCCAACGTCGCCTTCGGGTTCGGCGGCTGCGACACGTAGTGCGGCACCGCCGCCCACAGGCTCACCGCCGGGACACCCGCGTGCGTGCACGCCTCCTGGAGGATGCCGACGATGCCCGTCGGACCCTCGTACCGGGTCTCCTCCAGCTCCAACCGCCGCGCCAGGTCCGGGTCGGACGTCACGCCGCTCACCGGCACGGGCCGTGTGTGCGGGGTGTCGCCGAGCAGCGCGCCCAGGATCACGACCATCTCCACGCCCAGCTCGTGGGCGAAGCCCAGGATCTCGTTGCAGAACGAGCGCCAGCGCATCGACGGCTCTATCCCGCGGACCAGGACCAGGTCCCGGGGCTTTTCGCCGCCGACGCGGACCACGGACAGCCGGGTGGTGGGCCAGGTGATCCTCCGCACCCCGCCGTCCAGCCACACCGTGGGCCGGTTGACCTGGAAGTCGTAGTAGTCCTCGGCGTCGAGCGCCGCGAACACCTCGCCCTTCCACTCCCGTTCCAGGTGTGCGACCGCGGTGGAAGCGGCGTCGCCGGCGTCGTTCCAGCCCTCGAACGCGGCCACCATGACCGGGTCGATCAGCTCGGGAACCCCCTCGAGCTCGATCACCCAGGCCTCCTTCCGAAGTTCCGTGCGTACGAACCAACCTTACGGCGTGCGGGGCCCCTGCCCGCAGCCCCTTGTACACGTCCGGATGCTGTATCGGCCGCCCGCCACAGGGCGCGCCGGACCAGGGGCGACGGGGGTGATTCATCCGAGGTCGAGCCGATGCTCCGCCGTGAGACCGAGCGATTCGACCCGGCCGCCGCGGCCGTCACCGGCACCGCGCTCGCCGTCGACGGAGGCATGCGGGGCCTGCGGCTCCGCCCGGCCACGTAATCCGCCGCGTAATCCGCCGCGTGACAAGAGCCGTGCTCAGAGCACCGCCCGCAGCCACTGCTCCACGCTCGCGATGTGCACCGTCGCCCACGACCGGGCCGCCTCGGCGTCGCGGTCCCGCAGGGCCGTCAGGATCGCCCGGTGCTCGTACAGCGTCCGGCCCACCGCGTCCTCCTGCGTCAGCCCCCGCCACACCCGGGCCCGGGTCGTCGGCCCGGACAGCCCGTCCAGCAGCGAGCACAGCACCGTGTTGCCCGAGGCGCCCACGATCCGCCGGTGGAAGTCCAGGTCGGCGGCGACCAGCTCGTCCACCGGAGGCTCGCTGCCCAGCGCGTCCAACGCGGCGTCCAGGGCGTCCAGTTCCGGGACGCTGATCCGGTGCGCGGCCATCGCGGCCGCGGCCGGCTCCAGGATGCGGCGTACCGCGAGGAACTCCAGGACCGTGTCGTCCCGGTGGAAGTCCACGACGAAGCTCAGGGCCTCCAGCAGCAGCTGCGGGTCCAGGCTGGTGACATACGTGCCGTCGCCCTGCCGTACGTCGAGGATGCGGATCAGCGACAGGGCGCGCACGGCCTCGCGCAGCGAGTTGCGGGACAGGCCCAGCCCGGCGGCGAGCTCGCTCTCCTTCGGGAGCCGGTCGCCGGGTCGCAGCTTTCCCGAGACGATCATTTCCTTGATCTTCTCGATCGCCTCGTCGGTCACGGCCATGATGTCGTCCCCCATGTGTCTCAGACATCCGATGTATAAGCTGTGTGAGCGTACAAGAATCGAGAGGGCGGCCCCCGATGGGAGCCGCCCTCGTGACCCTGACCGAGGGTCCCCCCCTGCTTGAGCGAAAGCCGAGAGCTCGGGGGCGGGTCAGGTTTCAGCGGTCAGCGCTTCTCGCCGAGCATCCCCTCGACCTTGGCGCGGATCTCGTCCGTCGCCAGGCCGCGGATCGTCAGCGTGGTACGGCGGCGCAGCACGTCGTCCGCCGTCTCCGCCCACTCCCGGTCGCGGGCGTAGGCGACCTGCGCCCAGATCTCCGGGGCGTCCGGGTGTATGCGCTCGCCCAGCTCCGGGTTCTCCGACGCCATGCGCGCGATGTCGAAGGAGAGCGAGCCGTAGTGGGTCGCCAGGTGGCGGGCGGTGTCGGCGGCCATGCGCGGGCCGGGCGTGCCGCCGTCGACGAGCAGCCGGTGCGCGACCGCGTTCGGGTTGGCGATGCCGGGCAGCGGGAGCTTCTTCGGCAGGCTGTCGAGAGGCTCCATGTCGTCGGCGAGCGGGCGCCCGGGCAGGGTCGCCAGCTTGTTCAGCACCGTACGGCCGATGTGGCGGAACGTCGTCCACTTGCCGCCGGCCACCGACAGCATCCCGCCGCGGCCCTCGGTGACGACCGTCTCACGCTTGGCCTTCGACGTGTCGCCGGGGCCTCCCGGCAGGACACGCAGACCGGCGAACGCGTAGGTGATCAGGTCGCGGTCGAGCTGCTGGTCGCGGATGGAGAAGGCGGCCTCGTCCAGGATCTGGGCGATGTCCTTCTCGTTGACCGCGACATCGCCCGGCTCGCCCTCGTACTCCTCGTCGGTGGTGCCGAGGAGCAGCATGTCCTCCCAGGGGAGGGCGAAGGTGATGCGGTACTTGTCGATCGGGGTGGCGAGCGCGGCCTTCCACGGGGAGGTCCGCTTCAGGACGAGGTGCGCGCCCTTGGAGAGGCGGATGGACGGGGCCGCGTTCGGGTCCTCCATCCGTCGCAGGTGGTCCACCCACGGACCGGTCGCGTTGAGCACCAGGCGGGCGTCGACACCGAACTCGGTGCCGTCGACGGTGTCCTTCAGCTCGGCGCCGGTGACGCGGCCCTGGGTGAAGCGCAGTCCGGTGACGGCCGCGTGGTTGAGGACGGTGGCGCCCGCCTCGACGGAGGCGCGGACCGTCATGAGTGCCATGCGCGCGTCGTTCATCTGGTCGTCGCCGTAGACGGCCACGGCCTTCAGGTTTTCGGTGCGCAGCTCCGGCACGTCCTGCGCGGCCTTCGCCGGGCTGAGGAGATGGCCGACGCCGTCACCGAAGGCGGAGAGCGCCGAGTACGCGAAGACGCCCGCGCCGAGCTTCGCGGCGCCGTGCGGCCCTCCCTTGTACACCGGGAGGTAGAAGGTGAGCGGGTTCGCCAGGTGAGGGGCGACCTGCCGGGAGACCGCACGGCGCTCGAAGTGGTTCTCCGCGACCAGCTTCACCGCGCCGGTCTGCAGGTAGCGCAGACCGCCGTGGAGAAGCTTGGAGGAGGCGGAGGAGGTGGCGCCGGCGAAGTCGCCGGCGTCCACCAGGGCCACCCGCAGCCCGGACTGGGCGGCGTGCCAGGCGGTGGAGATTCCGAGGATGCCGCCGCCGATGACCAACAGGTCGTAGGTCGCCTTGGACAGCTGCTCCCGGGTCTCGGCGCGGCTCGGCAGTGAACCGGCAGCCGGGTGCGTCCCGAGGGTGGTGGGGACGCTCTGCAGGGTGGTCATGTCGAATTACTCCTCGTCCTCGATCCAGCCCATGGTCCGCTCGACGGCCTTGAGCCAGCTCTTGTACTCGCGGTCGCGGATTTCCGCGTCCATGCGGGGGGTCCATTCGGCGGCACGGCGCCAGTTGGACCGCAGCGCGTCGGTGTCGGGCCAGAAGCCGACGGCCAGGCCGGCGGCGTAGGCCGCGCCGAGGCAGGTCGTCTCGGCGACCATCGGGCGCACGACGGGTGCGTCCAGGACGTCCGAGAGGGTCTGCATCAGCAGGTTGTTGGAGGTCATGCCGCCGTCGACCTTGAGCGCCGTCAGCTCGACGCCGGAGTCCTTGGTCATGGCGTCGGTGATCTCGCGGGTCTGCCAGGCGGTGGCCTCCAGGACCGCGCGGGCGATGTGCGCCTTGGTGACGTACCGGGTGAGGCCGGCGATCACACCGCGGGCGTCGGAGCGCCAGTACGGGGCGAACAGGCCGGAGAAGGCCGGTACGAAGTAGGCGCCGCCGTTGTCCTCGACGGAGGACGCGAGCGTCTCGATCTCGGCGGCGGAGTTGATCAGGCCCATCTGGTCGCGCATCCACTGGACCAGCGAGCCGGTGACGGCGATCGAGCCTTCCAGGGCGTAGACCGGCGCCTCGTCGCCGATCTTGTAGCCCACGGTGGTGATCAGGCCCGAGTAGGAGTTGATGATCTTCTCGCCGGTGTTCAGCAGCAGGAAGGTGCCGGTGCCGTAGGTCGACTTGGCCTCGCCCTCGGAGAAGCAGGTCTGGCCGAACAGGGCCGCCTGCTGGTCGCCCAGCGCGGAGGCGACCGGGACGCCGTCCAGGACGCCGCCCTTTACGGTGCCGTACACCTCGGCGGAGGAGCGGATCTCCGGCAGCACGTCCGCCGGAACCTCCATGGACTCGAGGATCTTCTGGTCCCACTCCATGGTGTGGAGGTTCATCAGCATGGTGCGGGAGGCGTTGGTGACGTCGGTGACGTGGTGACCGCCGTCGACTCCGCCGGTCAGGTTCCAGATGACCCAGGAGTCCATGGTGCCGAAGAGGATGTCGCCGCGCTCGGCGCGCTCGCGCAGGCCCTCGACGTTGTCAAGCAGCCAGCGGACCTTCGGGCCGGCGAAGTAGGAGGCGAGGGGCAGGCCGGTCTCACGGCGGAAACGATCCTGCCCGACGTTGCGGCCGAGCTCCTTGCAGAGGGCGTCGGTGCGGGTGTCCTGCCACACGATGGCGTTGTGGACGGGCTCACCGGTGTTCTTGTCCCAGAGCAGCGTGGTCTCACGCTGGTTGGTGATGCCGATGGCCTTGACGTCGGCGGCGGTGATGCCGGCCTTCTCGATCGCGCCGGCGACGACTTCCTGGACGTTCGTCCAGATCTCGGCGGCGTTGTGCTCCACCCAGCCCGGCTTGGGGAAGATCTGCTCGTGCTCCTTCTGGTCGACGGAGACGATGCGCCCGTCGCGGTCGAAGACGATGCAGCGGCTGGAGGTCGTGCCCTGGTCGATGGCCGCGATGAAGGGGCCGGTGCCGTGGGAGGTCGTGGCGGTCATACGGGGGTGCTCCTCGAAGTCTTTGGAGTGGTCGGGTCTGCTGGGCTCAGGCGAACGCGAGGGAGTAGATACCCGCGGCCGCGGCGGAGCCGATCAGCGGTCCCACGACGGGGATCCAGGAGTAGCTCCAGTCGGAGCCGCCCTTGTTGGGCAGCGGGAGCAGGGCGTGCACGATGCGGGGGCCGAGGTCACGCGCGGGGTTGATGGCGTAACCGGTCGGGCCGCCGAGCGACAGACCGATGGAGACGACGACGAAGGCGACGATCAGACCGCCGAGGACGTTCAGTCCCTTGCCGTCGTTGTTGAGGCCCTGCGTGAGCACGGCCAGGACCAGCACGAGGGTGCCGATGGTCTCGGTGGCGAGGTTCTGCCACACGTTGCGGATCTCGGGCCCGGTGGAGAAGACACCGAGGACGGGCCCGGGGCCTTCGACGGCCGGCTTGTCGGCGATCTCCGGGTCACGGAGGTGCGCCTGGAACTGGCCGTAGTAGGCGATCCAGACCAGCGTGGCGCCGATCATGGCGCCGAGGAGCTGGCCGGCGATGTAGACCGGAACGTCGCTCCAGTCCCCGTTGTTGAGGGCGATGCCGACCGTTACCGCCGGATTCAGATGGGCGCCGGAGAGGGCGCCTGTCATGTAGACGGCGGTCATGACCGCGAAGCCCCACCCGAAGGTGATGGCGACCCAGCCGGCGTTCTGCGCCTTCGAGCGCTTGAGCACGACGGCGGCGACGACGCCTCCGCCGAGGAGGATGAGTACGGCGGTACCAATGATCTCGCCGATGAAGATGTCGGAGCTGGACACCCGCGACTCCTTTGTCCTTCGTCCAGGAAAGGCGAACCCCGGGTCCCTCCGGTGGTCCGTGCCCTCGGGGTGAGGGCCTTGCCGGCCTCCTGGCGTTGTCACACTCTAGCGTGTAATCCCGGTAGGTGTTCGACAATGCCGACCGATGGACGGCAGTTTTGCCCCCGGGTTAATTCCACGTCAAGGCTTCGAGCCCGAGAGACCCGATCGTTACCGGGGTTGCTCCGCGCGGACGTGCCGCAGGGGCCGAAAGGTGGGCGCAGAGCACACGAGCGGTGCCTGCGCGTGTGCGTGTGCACAAGGGCGCCGGTGCTCCCGCCGCCCGGTTCCCGGGCGGCGCCGGCCGAGCCTCAGAAGCGGCCCGCGCCCAGATCGCGGGACACGGCCCGCGCCGTCTCGCGCACGGCGGCGACCAGCTCGGACCGCAGCTCCCCGCGGTCGCAGACCCGCTCCACGGCCCCGGTGATCGCCACGGCCCCCACCGGCATCCTCCGCCGGTCGTGGATGGGCGCCGCCACGGAGGCGACGCCCTCCCAGGTCTCCTCCAGGTCCGCGGCCCACCCGCGTGCCCGGGTCAGGTCCAGCAGCTCCTCGAAGTCGTCCGGAGCGGTGACCGTGCGCGGCGTGAACGCCTTGCGGTCGATCTCCATGACCTCGCTGTGCGCGACCGGGTCGTACGCCGACAGCACCTTCCCCAGCGCCGTGGAGTGCAGCGGCTGCATCGCGCCGACCTCCAGCACTTGACGGCTGTCGTCCGGGCGGAACACATGGTGGATGACCAGCACCCCGTGCTGGTGCAGCACGCCCAGGTGCACGCTCTCGCCGCTCGACCGGGCCAGGTCGTCCGTCCAGACGAGGGCGCGGGCCCGCAGCTCGTGCACGTCCAGGTAGCTGTTCCCGAGCCTCAGCAGCTCCGCGCCCAGCTGGTACCGCCCCGACGCGTTGTCCTGCTCGACGAAGCCCTCGGCCTGCAGGGTGCGCAGAATGCCGTGCGCGGTGCCCTTCGCCAGTCCGAGCGACGACGCGATGTCGGAGAGACCCAGCCGGCGCTCTCCGCCCGCGAGCAGTCGCAGCATCGCCGCCGCCCGCTCAAGCGACTGGATGTTCTTCGCCATCCCCGCCCCGCTCCTTCTCTCCATGCAGTTCGACAATGCTGAACACTATCGGTCGTTGCCGACCCCGGGCCACATCGTGAACGTGGAACGGGCCACCTGGCCGGTCTTCGACCCCCGCCAAGCATGCCGTCCGCCACGTGGGACGACGTGCCCACCCCGGGGTGCGGCCGGTTAGGCTGACGAGGTGCGCCTCCTGCCCGGAGGCGCAAAGCCGACAGCCGTCGCACTCCAGGGAGCACTTCCATGGCCTCGCTGCCGACCCCTTCCGCCCCGCCCGCCGACAGCGGCGCCCGAGCCGCCGCCCTCCGCGACGCCCTCGCGACCCGTGTGGTCGTCGCCGACGGAGCCATGGGCACGATGCTCCAGGCGCAGGACCCCACTCTGGACGACTTCCAGAACCTCGAGGGCTGCAACGAGATCCTCAACATCACGCGGCCGGACATCGTCCGCTCCGTCCACGAGGAGTACTTCTCCGTCGGCGTCGACTGCGTCGAGACGAACACCTTCGGCGCGAACCACGCCGCACTCGCCGAGTACGACATCGCCGGGCGCGTCCACGAGCTGTCCGAGGCCGGCGCCCGGATCGCACGCGAGGTCGCCGACGAGTACACCGCCTCCACCGGACAGCAGCGGTGGGTCCTCGGCTCCATGGGCCCCGGCACCAAGCTGCCGACCCTCGGGCACGCCCCGTACACCACCCTCCGCGACGCCTACCGGCAGAACGCCGAGGGCATGATCGCCGGCGGCGCCGACGCCCTCCTCGTCGAGACCACCCAGGACCTCCTCCAGACCAAGGCCGCCGTCCTCGGCGCCCGCCGCGCCCTGGACGCCCTCGGCGCCGACCTGCCGCTGATCGTCTCCGTCACCGTCGAGACCACCGGCACGATGCTCCTCGGCTCCGAGATCGGCGCCGCGCTGACCGCGCTGGAGCCCCTCGGTATCGACATGATCGGGCTGAACTGCGCCACCGGCCCCGCCGAGATGAGCGAGCACCTCCGCTACCTCGCCCGCCACTCGCGCATCCCCCTGTCCTGTATGCCCAACGCGGGCCTGCCGGTCCTCGGCAAGGACGGCGCCCACTACCCGCTCACCGCCCCCGAGCTCGCCGACGCCCAGGAGACCTTCGTCCGCGAGTACGGACTGTCCCTCGTCGGCGGCTGCTGCGGTACGACCCCCGAGCACCTGCGCCAGGTCGTCGAGCGGGTCCGCGACCTCACCCCGACCGTCCGCGACCCGCGCCCCGAGCCCGGCGCCGCCTCGCTGTACCAGACGGTGCCGTTCCGCCAGGACACCTCCTACCTGGCGATCGGGGAGCGGACCAACGCCAACGGCTCCAAGAAGTTCCGTGAGGCCATGCTGGAAGGCCGCTGGGACGACTGTGTCGAGATGGCCCGCGACCAGATCCGTGAAGGCGCCCACATGCTCGACCTGTGCGTCGACTACGTGGGCCGCGACGGCGTCGCCGACATGGAGGAGCTCGCCGGCCGCTTCGCCACCGCGTCGACCCTGCCGATCGTCCTCGACTCCACCGAGGTCGAGGTGATCCGCGCCGGTCTGGAGAAGCTCGGCGGCCGGGCCGTCATCAACTCCGTCAACTACGAGGACGGCGACGGCCCCGAGTCCCGTTTCGCCAAGGTCACCGCGCTCGCCCAGGAGCACGGCGCCGCGCTCATCGCGCTGACCATCGACGAGGAGGGCCAGGCCCGCACCCCGGAGAAGAAGGTCGAGATCGCCGAGCGGCTGATCGCCGACCTCACGGGCAACTGGGGCATCCACGAGTCCGACATCCTCATCGACACCCTCACCTTCACCATCTGCACCGGCCAGGAGGAGTCCCGCAAGGACGGCATCGCCACCATCGAGGCGATCCGCGAACTCAAGCGCCGCCACCCCGACGTACAGACCACACTGGGCCTGTCCAACATCTCCTTCGGCCTCAACCCGGCCGCCCGCATCCTGCTCAACTCGGTGTTCCTCGACGAGTGCGCCAAGGCCGGACTCGACTCGGCGATCG
Source organism: Streptomyces sp. TRM49041 (assembly GCF_008271805.1). Lineage (GTDB taxonomy): Bacteria > Actinomycetota > Actinomycetes > Streptomycetales > Streptomycetaceae > Streptomyces. The sequence goes on along the minus strand of NZ_VSRY01000095.1, from coordinate 49,576 downwards.
TGCACGCCTCGAAGATCCTGCCGATCGCCCGCTTCGACGAGGAGCAGGTCACCACCGCCCTCGACCTCATCTACGACCGGCGCTCCGAGGGCTACGACCCCCTCCAGAAGCTCATGGCGCTGTTCGAGGGCGCCACCGCCAAGTCCCTCAAGGCGGGCAAGGCCGAGGAACTCGCCGCCCTCCCGCTGGAGGAGCGCCTCAAGCGCCGCATCATCGACGGCGAGAAGAACGGACTCGAAGCAGACCTCGACGACGCCCTGCGGACCCGCAAGGCCCTCGACATCGTCAATGAGACCCTCCTGGACGGCATGAAGGTCGTCGGTGAGCTGTTCGGCTCCGGCCAGATGCAGCTGCCGTTCGTCCTCCAGTCCGCCGAGGTCATGAAGTCCGCGGTCGCCCACCTGGAACCGCACATGGAGAAGACCGACGCCGACGGCAAGGGCACCATCGTCCTCGCCACCGTCCGCGGTGACGTCCACGACATCGGCAAGAACCTCGTCGACATCATCCTGTCCAACAACGGCTACAACGTCGTCAACCTCGGCATCAAGCAGCCGGTCTCCGCGATCCTGGAAGCCGCCGAGGAACACCGGGCCGATGTCATCGGCATGTCCGGACTCCTCGTCAAGTCCACCGTGATCATGAAGGAGAACCTGGAGGAGCTCAACCAGCGTGAGCTCGCCGCCAGGTATCCCGTCATCCTCGGCGGCGCCGCCCTCACCCGCGCCTACGTCGAGCAGGACCTCCACGAGATCTACCAGGGCGAGGTCCGCTACGCCCGCGACGCCTTCGAGGGCCTGCGCCTCATGGACGCCCTCATCGCCGTCAAGCGCGGCGTCCCCGGCGCCACCCTGCCCGAGCTCAAGCAGCGCCGGGTACGCGCCACCGAGACCGCCGTCGTCGAGGAGCGCGCGCCCGAGAGCGGCGTCCGCTCCGACGTCGCCACCGACAACTCCGTACCCGAGCCGCCGTTCTGGGGCACCCGCGTCGTCAAGGGCATCCAGCTCAAGGAGTACGCCAGCTGGCTCGACGAGGGCGCCCTGTTCAAGGGCCAGTGGGGCCTCAAGCAGACCCGCACCGGCGACGGGCCGTCGTACGAGGAGCTCGTCGAGACCGAGGGCCGGCCCCGGCTGCGCGGCTGGCTGGAGCAGCTCCACACCCAGAACATGCTGGAAGCGGCCGTCGTCTACGGCTACTTCCCCTGTGTGTCCAAGGGCGACGACCTGATCCTCCTCGACGAGCGGGGCAACGAACGCACCCGCTTCACCTTCCCGCGCCAGCGCCGCGGCCGCCGCCTGTGCCTCGCCGACTTCTTCCGCCCGGAGGACTCCGGCGAGACCGACGTGGTCGGCCTCCAGGTCGTCACGGTCGGCTCCAGGATCGGCGAGGCCACCGCCGAGCTGTTCGCCTCCGACTCCTACCGCGACTACCTCGAACTGCACGGTCTCTCCGTCCAGCTGGCCGAGGCACTCGCCGAGTACTGGCACGCCCGCGTCCGCGCCGAACTCGGCTTCGCCGGCGAGGACCCCGCCGACGTCGAGGACATGTTCGCCCTCAAGTACCGCGGCGCCCGCTTCTCCCTGGGCTACGGTGCCTGTCCGGACCTGGAGGACCGCGCCAAGATCGCCGACCTCCTGCGCCCCGAGCGGATCGGCGTCCAGCTCTCCGAGGAGTTCCAGCTCCACCCGGAGCAGTCCACGGACGCCATCGTCATCCACCACCCGGAGGCGAAGTACTTCAACGCCCGCTGACGCACGGCACAGGGCGGGCCGCTGACGGCGCGCGGCCCTGTGCCGTGGGTGACGGCGCGGCGGCGCGCCGTCACCCAGCGGGCGCACTCCGGCGCACGGCGACGTACACTGGTCGATCCAGTGCAGGCCGGTCGCATACCTCCGCCGGGAGTTCCAGGGGGGCCGCGGCCGGCCTTCTCGTCCCCCATGGAGGTGTGCCGGATGACCAGCACCGTCCCCGTGTCCCTGACCCGAACGGCCGACGGGTCCGCCCTGCAGGCCGTGTTCCTCGACATGGACGGCACCCTTGTCGACACCGAGGGCTTCTGGTGGGACGTGGAAGTCGGGGTCTTCGCCGACCTCGGCCACCGGCTGGACGAGTCCTGGCGCGACATCGTCGTCGGCGGTCCCATGACCCGCAGCGCGGGCTACCTCATCGAGGCCACCGGCGCCGACATCACCCTCCCCGAGCTGACCACCCTCCTCAACGACCGGTTCGAGGAGCGTATCGACGGCGGTGTGCCCCTCATGCCCGGCGCCGCCCGCCTCCTCGCCGAGCTGACCGCCCACGCCGTCCCGACCGCGCTGGTCTCCGCCTCGCACCGCCGCATCATCGATCGCGTCCTGCGCTCGCTCGGCCCCGACCACTTCACGCTCAGCGTCGCCGGCGACGAGGTCCCCCGTACGAAGCCGCACCCCGACCCGTATCTGCTCGCCGCCCGCCGGGTCGGCGCCGACCCCGCCAGATGCGCCGTCGTCGAGGACACCGCCACCGGCGTGGCGGCCGCCGAGGCGGCGGGCTGCCGCGTCGTCGCCGTACCGTCCCTCTCGCCCATCGCACCCGCCGACGGCCGCGTCGTCGTCGGTTCGCTCGAAGAAGTCGATCTCGGTTTTCTCCGTGCATTGATCACAGGAATGGACTGACTCGCACACCGAGCGTGTGCCGTTGAATATCGGGAAAACTCTGGGCGCCGGAGCGTGCATTTTCCGTGACGGGACGGTGGGCGCCTCGACGTGACCTTGGTCACCCAGCGTGGTGCCGACCTGGTGGCCGCAAAAACGCACATGCCCGGATCTGGCCGCTTCGGGCTGGTCCATGTGTCCGGATTCATCAGTGCCTGTACGAATCATTCCGACGTTTCCCGGCCAGTCGACCGTGCCCAAAGATCACTTTCTGATGACGTCTCAACTCGACCGCGGTCCGGTATTGGTGGCGATGCCACTAATCTTTTCGGCGAGCACTTCGCCGCGCATTCCATGTGCCACGGCCGCCACAAAGCAGCCGTGAACACATGGTCGGTCGTTCGCACCCCGGTCCGATCGCCCCGCCCCACAGGGCGGCAGCGGCGGAGGCTCCGCACAAACCACCCCCGTGCCGGACCAGGAGTACGTCCCAGATGAACCGCAAGACCTTGGCGCTGCCGGCCCTGGCGGGCCTGCCGGCCCCTCTTCTCGCCGCCTGCGGCGGCGAGACGGCCGGCACCGCCGGAGGCGACGCCATCGTCGTCGGAACCACCGACCGGTTCACCGCCACCGCGGACGCCCCCGCTCCCTTCGGCCCGGCCCACGCGTACGACACGGGAACCTGGAACGTGCTCCGCCAGACCGTCCAGACCCTGATGCGCACCCCGCGCGGCAGCGGCCGCCCCGATATCGACAGCATCGAGGCCACCGCGCTCCGCGAGGGCTTCCAGGTCGACGGCTCCGGCCCGTACACGATGACGCCCCAGGTGCGGGACGGCCACCTCGTCGACGTCGTCTTCACCAAGAACCCCCGCTGCAAGGGCGAATCCCCTGCGCCGGCGACGAGGCACGCGACTCGCTCGTCCCGGCCTCCCGCCGCGCCGTGGACCGCGCCGCCGCCCCCGTCTTCCAGCGGCTCCAGGACATCGTCGCCAACGACGTCCCGGTGCTTCCGCTTCGGCAGGGCAAGCAGTACGTCGCCTCCCGCGACACCCTCACCGGCGTCGAACGCGCGCTCAACACTTCCTCGGACCTGCAGCTCTGGGAGCTCGGCCGAGGCAACGCCTGACCCCCGCTGTACCGAAGAGATCCAGAGGCAAAGGTTCCAGTGAAGGCACACAACAAGTGGCTGACGGCCCCGCTCGCCGCGGGGCTCGCCGCCGCCACACTCAGCGGCTGCGGCACCGAAAAGGACGCCGGTTCCGGTGGCGGCGGGACGGTCGTCGTCGGCATGTCCGACGAAGTCCTGGCCACCGACCCGGCCGCCGGCTACGACCCGGGCTCCTGGCTGCTGTTCAACAACGTCTTCCAGTCGCTGCTCAGCTTCCCCAAGGGCGCCACCGTGCCCCAGCCGGAAGCCGCCGAGCAGTGCGACTTCGACAAGGGCGCCAGCACCGTCTACCGCTGCACCCTGCGCGAGGGCCTGAAGTTCAGCAACGGCAACCCGCTCACCGCGGAGGACGTCAAGTTCTCCTTCGAGCGCGCCCTGAAGATCGACGACCCGGACGGGCCCGGACCGCTCCTGTCCACGATCGACAAGATCGAGACGCCCGACGACAAGACCGTCGTCTTCACACTGAAGGTGCCCGACGCCACCTTCCCCAGCAAGATCGCCTCCGGTGCCGGCTCCATCGTCGACCACCGCGAGTACCCGGCCGACTCGCTGCGCGCCGACGGCAAGGCCATCGGCTCCGGCCCGTACAAGCTGGACTCGTTCGACGACGAGGAAGCCGTCTTCGCCGTCAACCCGGAGTACAAGGGCACCGCCAAGGTCAAGAACAGCGGCGTCACGCTGAGGCTCTACCAGGGCGACCGCAAGGCCCTCGCCGAAGCGCTGACCAACGGCGACGTCGACGTCGCCTACCGCGGCCTCGCCTCCGCCGACATCAAGGAGCTCAACGGCTCTCCGACGGCCGGCCAGAAGGGCATCGAGGTCATCGAGGGCTCCAGCGCCGAGGTCCAGCACCTGGTCTTCAACATGAAGGACCCGGTCGCCGGCAAGCTCGGTGTCCGCAAGGCCATCGCCCACCTCGTCGACCGCGACGCCCTCGTCCAGGACATCTACCAGTCCACGGCGACCCCGCTCTACTCGATCGTCCCGGCGGGCATCCTCGGCCACAACACGGCCTTCTTCGACCGCTACGGCGACCGCCCGCAGCCCGACAAGGCCAAGAAGGCCCTGCAGGACGACGGCATCAAGGACAAGGTCAAGATCACCCTCTACTCCACGCCCAGCCGCTTCGGCCCCGGCACGGACGAGCAGATCAAGGCCATCGCCAAGCAGCTCAACGACAGCGGGCTGTTCGAGGCCGAGGCGAAGTCCGTCGAGTACGACCAGTACGAGAAGGACATCGCGGCCGGCAAGTACGGCGTGTACGTCAAGGGCTGGGTCCCCGACTATCCGGACCCGGACAACTTCACGCAGCCGTTCTTCGGCGAGGACAACGTCCTCGGCAACCACTACGAGAACAAGAAGATCACCGGAAAGATCATCCCGGACACCGCCGCGGCCGCCGACCGGAGCTCCGCCCAGGAGGACTTCGGCAAGCTCCAGAACATGGTGGCCGACGACGTCCCGCTGCTCCCGCTCTGGCAGGCCAAGCAGTACGCGGTCGCCTACAACACGGTCACCGGCCTGGAGTGGACGCTGGACGCGTCGACGGTCTTCCGCTTCTGGGAGATCAAGAAGGGCTGACGCCGCCACAACACCGGTGCCCCCGTGGATACTCCACGGGGGCACCCGGCGCTTTCCGGCCTACTGCGCGCCCGGCCGCACCAGCCCGCTCTCGTACGCGTACACCGCCGCCTGCACCCGGTCCCGCAGGCCCAGCTTGGTCAGCACATGACCCACATGCGTCTTGACCGTCGTCTCCGACACGAACAGGTCCGCCGCGATCTCCGCGTTCGACAGCCCCCGCGCCACCAGCTTCAGCACCTCGACCTCACGCTCCGTCAGCGTGTTCAGGGCGCCCGGCACCGGCTCGTCCCCCGACGGGAGATGGCCCGCGTACTTGTCGAGGAGCCGCCGCGTGATGCTCGGCGCCAGCATCGCCTCACCGGCCGCCACCACCCGGATCGCCTGCACCAGCTCGTTCGCCGGCGCGTCCTTCAGCAGGAATCCGCTCGCCCCCGCCCGCAGCGCCTCCACCACATACTCGTCGAGGTCGAACGTCGTGAGCACCAGGACCTTCGCCGGCCCGTCCCGCCCCGGTCCCGTGATCTGCCGGGTCGCCTCCACCCCGTCCATCCGGGGCATCCGGATGTCCATCAGCACCACATCGGGCTGCAGCGCCCGCACCTGGTCGAGTGCCTGGAGGCCGTCCCCGGCCTCCCCCACCACCGCGATGTCCTGCTCCGCCTCCAGAATCATCCGGAAGCCGGTGCGCAGCAGCGGCTGGTCGTCGACCAGTAGGACGCGGATAGCCACGGGTACTCCTTATGAGATCGCTGGACCCGGCCCATTCTGCCCCGACCCGGCCGGGCGCACCGACAACGGGTAGACCGGGGGAGTCCCGCCGAACTCCGGACAGAACGCCTGGTGGTCGCACCAGCCGCACAGCTTCGTCGGCCGGGGCCGCCAGTCACCCGTCTCCGTCGCCGTCCGGATCGCCTCCCACAGCGCCTGCAGCTTCCGCTCCACGCGCCGCAGATCGGCCATCACCGGGTCGTACGTCACCACATCGCCGCTGCCCAGATACACCAGCTGCAGCCGCCGCGGCACCACACCCTTCAGCCGCCACACCACCAGCGCGTAGAACGTCATCTGGAACAGCGCGCTCCCGCCGTACTCCGGACGCGGCGCCTTGCCCGTCTTGTAGTCGACGATCCGCACGTCCCCCGTCGGCGCCACGTCGACCCGGTCGATCACGCCGCGCAGCCGCAGCCCCGACTCCAGCTCCGTCTCCACGAACATCTCCCGCTCCGCGGGCTCCAGCCGCGTCGGGTCCTCCAGCGTGAACCACCGCTCGACGAGCTCCTCCGCCTCCCGCAACCAGCGCGCCAGCCGCTCCCCGTCCGTGTCGTCCTCGAACAGCGTCTCCAGCTCCGGCCGCGACTCCAGCAGCCGGCTCCACTGCCCCGGGATCATCGCCCGCGCCTTCGGCGCCGTCCGCTCCAGGGCGGGATCGTCGAAGAGCCGCTCCAGCACCGCGTGCACCAGCGTGCCCCGCGTCGCCGCCGGGCTCGGCTTCTCCGGCAGCCGGTCGATCACCCGGAACCGGTACAGCAGAGGGCACTGCATGAAGTCGCTCGCACGGGACGGCGACAGCGAGGCGGGCGGCTGCGGGCTCGAAGTCATGACTCAGACCCTACGACCCGCCACCGACAGCAAGCGGCATACCATCGACGGCAGACCACCACACACTGCATGATCGAGCGAGAAACACCCCCCAACCCCACCCTCCACATCGAAGGGACCCCGTGAACCAGGACGACGAGAGCGGCGACAGCACGCGCCCGCGGTCCGACACAGAGGGCACGACCCGCGACACCGGCAAGCAGCGACGTACCGACGAACCCGGTGGCGGCCTGCTCATGGGTCGTATCTTCGGTGTGCCCGTCTACGTCGCCCCCAGCTGGTTCCTGGTCGCCGCCCTCATCACCTGGGTCTTCGGCGGACAGCTCGACCGCGTCCTGCCCGAACTCGGCAACGCCCGCTACCTGGTCTCGCTCTTCTTCGCCGTCGCCTTCTACGCCTCGGTCCTCGTCCACGAACTCGCCCACACCGTCGCGGCGCTCCGCTTCAAACTGCCGGTGCGCCGCATCCAGCTGCAGTTCTTCGGCGGGGTCTCCGAGATCGAGAAGGAGTCGGAGAGCCCCGGCCGCGAGTTCGTCCTGGCCTTCGTGGGGCCGCTGCTCTCGCTCGTACTCGGCGGGGTCTTCTACGCCGGGATGCAGGCCGTCGAACCCGGCACCGTCCCCGGCGTCCTCCTCGCCGGTCTGATGATCTCCAACCTCATCGTCGCCGCCTTCAACCTCCTGCCCGGGCTGCCCCTCGACGGCGGGCGCATGCTGCGCGCCGTCGTCTGGAAGATCACCGGCAAGCCCATGACCGGCACGATCGCCGCGGCCTGGGTCGGCCGCGCGCTCGCCGTGACCGTGCTCATCGGCCTGCCCCTGCTCACCCACACCGGCGCCCTCGGCAACGCCACCGACGAGATCAGCGGCATGGACACCGTCATGGACGCGCTGCTCGCCGCGATCCTGGCCGCCATCATCTGGACCGGCGCCGGGAACAGCCTGCGCATGGCCCGCCTCCGCGAGCACCTCCCCGACCTGCGCGCCCGCGCCCTCACCCGGCGCGCCGTCCCCGTCCAGCCCGACATGCCCCTCTCCGAGGCGCTGCGCCGCGCGAACGAGGCGGGGGCGCGTGCCCTCGTCATCGTCGACGGCCAGGGCGAGCCGACGGCGCTCGTGCGGGAGACGGCCATCGTGGGCATCCCGCAGCACCGGCGGCCCTGGGTCGCGGTGAGCGGCCTCGCGCAGGAACTCACCGACGGCATGAGGGTCCCGGCCGAGCTGGCCGGAGAGGCGCTGCTGGACCGGCTGCGCGAGACACCCGCGACCGAGTACCTGGTCGTCGAGGAGACCGGTGAGGTCTACGGGGTGCTCTCCACCGCCGATGTGGAGCGGGCGTTCGTGCGGGCCATGGCACGGCCCGAGGCGTCCTCGTAGGAGCCGCGGGGGCGCGAGGGACCGGTGTGGTCAGGGTGCACAGCCTCGGCAGGTACCCTGGTCACATGTCCGAACCGACCGGTGCCGCCCGCCGTCGCGGGCCCTTCAAGGTCGGGGACCAGGTCCAGCTCACCGATCCCAAGGGACGCCACTACACGTTCACGCTCGAGGCCGGGAAGAACTTCCACACCCACAAGGGTTCCTTCCCGCACGACGAGCTGATCGGCGCCCCCGAGGGCAGTGTTGTCCGTACCACGGGAAACGTCGCCTACCTCGCGCTGCGCCCCCTGCTCCCCGACTACGTCCTGTCCATGCCCCGCGGGGCCGCAGTCGTCTACCCCAAGGACGCGGGGCAGATCCTCGCCTTCGCCGACATCTTCCCCGGCGCACGCGTCGTCGAGGCCGGCGTCGGCTCCGGGTCGCTCAGCAGCTTCCTGCTGCGCGCCATCGGCGACAGCGGCATGCTCCACTCCTACGAGCGCCGCGCGGACTTCGCCGAGATCGCCCAGGCCAATGTGGAGCGCTACTTCGGCGGCCCCCACCCCGCCTGGCAGCTCACCGTGGGCGACCTCCAGGACAATCTGACCGACACCGACGTCGACCGCGTCATCCTGGACATGCTCGCCCCCTGGGAGTGCCTCGAGGCCGTCTCCAAGGCGCTCGTCCCCGGCGGCATCCTCTGCTGCTACGTCGCGACCACGACCCAGCTGGCCCGCACCGTGGAGTCCATCCGCGAGATCGGCTGCTACGCCGAGCCGCAGCCCTGGGAGTCGATGATCCGCAACTGGCACGTCGAGGGCCTGGCCGTCCGCCCCGACCACCGGATGATCGGCCACACCGGATTCCTCGTCACCGCCCGCCGCCTGGCCGACGGTGTCGAACCGCCCATGCGCCGCCGCCGCCCGGCCAAGGGCGCCTACGGCGAGGACTACGAAGGCCCGAACAAGGGCTGACACCCGGGCAACGTCACAGCGCCGCCGCCGAGTTCCCGCACCCCGCCGGGAAACTCCGCGGCGGCGCTGTCGCGTTCGGCCGGGTGGTGAGCGTCCCGTAGCCGTCCGACCGTCACCCGCCCGTTGCCACCCCCTGGTTCCCCCGGTCTGTGACGTGTGGCACGATGCTGGCCACCTCCACCACCCCCGCCGCACAGCCCACAGGAGACACCCCGCGTGCAGACCTCCGCCGTCCCGGACCTCGCGCACACCCACGCCCGACCGCGGCACTGGCTCGCGACCGCCACCGCCATGGCCGGCGTCGTCGTCCTCGCCGGGCTCGTCCAGCCCGAGCCCGCCACCGCCTCACTCGCCGGTACGCGGCCGGCGGCCCCCGCCCCGGACGCCCCGGCCCCCGACGCCGCCACCGCGACATACCCGCTGGCCTGCGCGGGAGCGCCCACGACGGTCGCCAGGACCGCCACCGGCGACCTCGACGGGGACGGCCGGCCCGAGACCGTCGCCGCCGCCCACTGCGAGGCCGGCTCCGGCACCCCGCCGCACGGCCTGTACGTCCTCACCCGCGGTCGCGGGGGCGGCACGGGCGCCCGCGTCGTCGCCACCCTCGTCTATCCCGCCGACAGCGTCGGCGTCGGGCACCTCGCAGTCCGTGACGGAGTCGTCACCGCGACCCTGCTCGGCTACTCGTCGCCCGACGTGCCGCGCTGCTGCCCCGATGAGCGGGAAACCGCCAACTGGCGGTGGACCGGAGGCGCGTTCCTCCGCACCGCCGGGACCCTGAGTCAGTAGGCCGCTACTCGGAGTCCGGGCCGTAGACTTCAACCCTGTCCGAAACGCGCCGTACATGGATGCAGTCGCCGGGGCACTCCTTCGCGGAGTCCACGACGTCCTGGAGCAGCGGCAGCGGTACGGGCGTCGTCGCGCCGGCCTCCTGGAGCAGCTCGTCGTCGGAGCCCTTCACATACGCCAGCCCGTCGATGTCGAGTTCGAAGACCTCGGGCGCGTACTGCGCGCAGATCCCGTCGCCGGTGCAGAGATCCTGGTCGATCCAGACCTCCAGAGCCTCTCCGGCGGCCGTGGTGGGAGCCTCGTGCTGCGCGGTCATATGCCCTGCCGTTTCCTGCGTCGGGTGAAGCGTCCAGAAGTAAGTCGGGCCCTCCCTGGCGGGTGTTGGCCACTGACGACGATACAACCGGCCGCTTTCCGATGTTGATGGGTGGGTATTCCCTTGACGTGGGGGAGAGCGCAAGGGTGAAGATCGGACACACCCCGAGAGTCTTTGTGATCTAGGGGTTTCAATCACCACCCACGCAGGTAGGGTCTGGAAGCGTCCAGCTCCCCTTGGAGGAGGTGAGGACCGTGGCAGCCCACGACGACGACATCAACCGCGGCATCCGGCCGGGGCGGGGGTCTGACGACCCTGCCGGCCAGGTCGCCTATCTCGAGCAGGAAATCGCCGTCCTGCGACGCAAGCTCGCCGACTCTCCGCGGCACACGAGGATTCTCGAGGAGCGGATCGTCGAGCTGCAGACCAACCTGGCCGGCGTGTCCGCGCAGAACGAGCGGCTCGCCAACACGCTCCGTGAGGCCCGCGACCAGATCGTGGCCCTCAAGGAGGAGGTCGACCGGCTCGCCCAGCCACCGGCGGGCTTCGGTGTCTTCCTGCAGGCCAACGAGGACGGCACCTGCGACATCTTCACCGGGGGCCGCAAGCTCCGGGTGAACGTCAGCCCGAGCATCGAGCTCGACGAGCTCAGGCGCGGCCAGGAGGTCATGCTCAACGAAGCGCTCAACGTGGTCGACGCCATGGAGTTCGAGCGCGCCGGGGACATCGTCACCCTCAAGGAGATCCTCGAGGACGGCGAGCGCGCCCTGGTCATCGGCCACACCGACGAGGAACGAGTGGTGCGCCTCGCCGAGCCCCTGCTGGACGTCACGATCAGGCCCGGCGACGCCCTGCTGCTCGAGCCCAGGTCGGGCTATGTCTACGAGGTCATCCCGAAGAGCGAGGTCGAGGAACTCGTCCTCGAAGAGGTGCCGGACGTCGACTACACCAAGATCGGCGGTCTGGGAAACCAGATCGAGCTGATCCGCGACGCCGTCGAGCTCCCGTACCTCTACCCCGACCTCTTCCAGGAGCACGAGCTCCGGCCCCCGAAGGGCATCCTGCTGTACGGCCCGCCCGGCTGCGGCAAGACGCTCATCGCGAAGGCCGTCGCCAACTCCCTTGCGAAGAAGGTCGCCGAGGTCACCGGGCAGCCCGCGGGGAAGAGCTACTTCCTCAACATCAAGGGCCCCGAGCTCCTCAACAAGTACGTCGGTGAGACCGAGCGGCACATCCGCCTCGTCTTCCAGCGTGCCCGCGAGAAGGCCGGTGAGGGCACTCCCGTCATCGTCTTCTTCGACGAGATGGAGTCCCTCTTCCGCACCCGGGGCTCCGGCGTCAGCTCGGACGTGGAGAACACCATCGTCCCGCAGCTCCTCGCCGAGATCGACGGTGTGGAGGGTCTTGAGAACGTCATCGTCATCGGTGCCTCCAACCGCGAGGACATGATCGACCCGGCCATCCTGCGGCCCGGGCGTCTCGATGTGAAGATCAAGATCGAGCGTCCGGACGCCGAGGCCGCCAAGGACATCTTCGGCAAGTACCTGACACCGTCGCTGCCGCTCCACGCGGACGACCTCGCCGAGCACAGGGGCTCCAAGGAAGCCGCCGCCCAGGCCATGATCCAGTCGGTCGTGGAGCAGATGTACGCGGAATCCGAGGAGAACCGGTTCCTCGAGGTCACGTACGCCAACGGCGACAAGGAAGTCCTGTACTTCAAGGACTTCAATTCCGGTGCGATGATCCAGAACATCGTCGACCGGGCGAAGAAAATGGCCATCAAGGCCTACCTCGACCAGAATCAGAAGGGCATTCGCGTCTCCCACCTCCTCCAGGCATGCGTGGACGAGTTCAAGGAGAATGAGGACCTGCCCAACACCACCAACCCGGACGACTGGGCCCGGATCTCCGGTAAGAAGGGCGAGCGGATCGTCTTCATCCGCACCCTTGTCACCGGAAAGCAGGGTGCCGACACCGGACGCTCCATCGACACGGTGGCGAACACCGGCCAGTACCTGTAGTAGCACGCAGAACCGGCTGCGGATGTCCCGGGAGCCCCGAAAGGGGGAGGGCATCCGCAGCCGCCTGCTTTCCACAGGGAACCGCCACGTATGGACCACACCGGAGCAATGACGCAATTGATCTCCCCCTCAGCGCAAAGGCGCTCTAGGCTCTTCCGTACCGCCGAATCGCGCAGTGCGGGGTCGGGCACCGCACACGCATCGGAGAACCGGTACTCGAGCGCCGTTCCCGCGCGGGGACGCCGCCGGGCAAGGAGGGCCGCATGACCGTACGGCGAGTAATGGGCATCGAGACGGAGTACGGGATCTCCGTCCCCGGCCACCCGAACGCCAATGCCATGCTCACCTCGTCCCAGATCGTCAACGCCTACGCGGCGGCGATGCACCGGGCGCGCCGCGCCCGCTGGGACTTCGAGGAGGAGAACCCACTGCGGGACGCCCGCGGCTTCGACCTCGCCCGCGAAGCCGCCGACGCCAGCCAGCTCACCGACGAGGACATCGGCCTCGCCAACGTCATCCTGACCAACGGCGCCAGGCTCTATGTGGACCACGCGCACCCCGAGTACAGCGCCCCGGAGGTCACCAACCCCCGCGACGCCGTCCTCTGGGACAAGGCCGGCGAGCGGATCATGGCCGAGGCGGCCGAGCGCGCCGCCCAGCTGCCCGGCGCCCAGCCCATCCACCTCTACAAGAACAACACCGACAACAAGGGCGCCTCCTACGGCACGCACGAGAACTACCTGATGAAGCGGGAGACCCCCTTCTCGGACATCGTGCGGCACCTCACGCCGTTCTTCGTCTCCCGCCAGGTCGTCACCGGCGCGGGCCGTGTCGGCATCGGCCAGGACGGCCAGGAGCACGGCTTCCAGCTCAGCCAGCGGGCGGACTACTTCGAGGTCGAGGTGGGGCTGGAGACGACCCTCAAACGGCCCATCATCAACACCCGCGACGAGCCGCACGCCGACGCCGAGAAGTACCGCCGCCTCCATGTGATCATCGGAGACGCGAACCTCTCGGAGATCTCGACGTATCTGAAGCTCGGGACGACATCGCTGGTGCTTTCCATGATCGAGGACGGCTTCATCACCGTCGACCTCGCCGTGGACCAGCCCGTGCGGACCCTTCACCAGGTCTCGCACGACCCGACGCTCCAGCGCCTGATCACGCTGCGCAGCGGCCGGACACTCACCGCCGTACAGCTCCAGATGGAGTACTTCGAGCTGGCCCGGAAGTACGTGGAGGACCGCTACGGCGCCGACGCCGACGAGCAGACCAAGGACGTGCTGGTCCGCTGGGAGGACACCCTGGGCCGGCTCGAGAACGACCCGATGAGCCTGGCCGGCGAGCTGGACTGGGTCGCGAAGCTGGAGCTCATGGAGGGCTACCGGCGCCGGGACCAGGTCGACTGGGACGCGGCACGCCTCCACCTGGTGGACCTCCAGTACGCGGACGTACGCCCCGAGAAGGGCCTGTACAACCGTCTGGCGGCCCGCGGGCGCATCAAGCGTCTCCTGGACGAGGCGGACGTGGAGCGGGCCGAGAAACAGCCTCCTGAGGACACCAGGGCGTACTTCCGCGGCCGCTGCCTGGAGCAGTACGCGGACGACGTCGCGGCGGCCTCCTGGGACTCCGTGATCTTCGACCTGCCGGGCCGTGACTCCCTGCAGCGGGTGCCCACGCTGGAACCGCTGCGGGGCACACGCGATCACGTCAAGGAGCTCCTGGACCGCTGCCGCACGGCGGAGGAGCTGGTCCGGGTCCTTTCCGGCGGCTGAGGTGCTTCACGGGGCCACCGCAGGGAATCATGAAGGTGGCCCCCGGACGTTGAGAAAGACAGGGCCGATGTCAGACCGGGCTTGTAGGGTCTGATCTTGAGACACCTGACCAAGCGGGCAATCCGAGCGGGGTGAGGGATATGGCGACCAAGGACACCGGCGGCGGGCAGCAGAAGGCCACGCGCTCCACCGAGGAGGTCGAGGAGCAGGCACCCGAGGCGCAGGCCTCGGAGGACCTCAAGGAGCGCCAGGAGAAGCTGAGCGACGACGTCGACTCCGTCCTGGACGAGATCGACGACGTACTCGAAGAGAATGCAGAGGACTTCGTGCGGTCCTTCGTTCAAAAGGGTGGCCAGTAGGGTCCCTTCCCTTCGAAACTAAGGTAATGGGGGGCTGGGTATCGAGCACGATGTGAAGAGCGCTGCTCGCGGTGGAGCGTGTACGAGCCGCGAGCAGCCTTCACACGGCGGCGCACGCCGTCCCGCCGCGGGCTTCCGCGCGGACCCGCCCGCCACCCATGTGGATCATCGTCACCGGACGGGTAAGGTCCGTGGCGTACTGTGCTTCAACTGCAATTCGGCCATCGGCAAGTTGGGAGACGATCCCGACACCGTCGTCGGGCTGCCGCCTACCTGGAGGGGAACTCGTGGAAGCCAACACTCGTAGTACCGGGCGTCTGCCGGCTGCCTTCCTGACGCCTGGGTCCTCGTCCTTCATGGACTTCCTGGCCGAGCACGCGCCCGAGCAGTTGCCGGGGCGCCGGACGCTGCCGGCCGTGAAGGGGGCGATCGAGGTGCCGCACGGCACGACGATCGTCGCGGTCACGTTCCCCGGGGGCGTGGTCCTGGCCGGTGACCGGCGGGCCACCATGGGCAACATGATCGCGCAGCGCGACATCGAGAAGGTCTTCCCGGCCGACGAGTACTCGGCCGTGGGTATCGCGGGCACGGCCGGTCTGGCCGTGGAGATGGTCAAGCTCTTCCAGCTGGAGCTGGAGCACTTCGAGAAGGTCGAGGGCGCCCAGCTCTCCCTGGAGGGCAAGGCGAACCGGCTCTCCACGATGATCCGCGGCAACCTGGGCATGGCCATGCAGGGCCTCGCCGTGATCCCGCTGTTCGCCGGCTGGGACGTGGACCGCGAGAAGGGCCGCATCTTCTCGTACGACGTCACGGGCGGCCGCTCCGAGGAGCAGGGCTACGCGGCGACCGGCTCGGGCTCGCTCTTCGCGCGCGGGTCGATGAAGAAGCTCTACCGCGAGGACCTCACCGAGCAGCAGGCCGTCACCCTGGTGGTGCAGGCGCTGTACGACGCGGCGGACGACGACTCGGCGACCGGCGGCCCGGACGTGGCGCGCCGGATCTACCCGATCGTCACGGTGATCACGGAGGACGGTTTCCGGCGGCTGAACGAGGTGGAGTCCTCCGACGTGGCCCGCTCGATCCTGGAGCGCCGTATGGAACACCCGGACGGCCCGCGCGCCGAGCTGCTCTGATGTTCCCCCAGCCACTGACAGAAAGGGACGGATAGCCGGTGTCGACGCCGTTCTATGTCTCACCCCAGCAGGCCATGGCCGACCGGGCGGAGTACGCCCGTAAGGGCATCGCCCGGGGGCGCAGTCTTGTTGTGATGCAGTATGCCGACGGCATCGTCTTCGTCGGTGAGAACCCGTCCCGTGCGCTGCACAAGTTCAGCGAGATCTATGACCGGATCGGCTTCGCCGCGGCCGGAAAGTACAACGAGTACGAGAATCTGCGGATCGGCGGGGTGCGCTACGCCGATCTGCGCGGTTACACCTATGACCGTGACGATGTGACGGCGCGTGGGCTGGCGAATGTCTACGCCCAGACCCTGGGCACCATCTTCTCGAGCGCGGGGGAGAAGCCGTACGAGGTGGAGCTGGTCGTCGCCGAGGTGGGTGTCTCGCCCGACGGTGACCAGATCTACCGTCTGCCGCACGACGGGTCCATCGTCGACGAGCACGGCTCGGTCGCGGTCGGCGGCAACGCCGAGCAGATCAGCAGCTTCCTGGACCAGCGCCACCGCGACGGCATGTCGCTGGCGGAGGCGCTGAAGCTGGCCGTGCAGGCCCTGTCGCGGGACACCAACGGCAGCGAGCGGGAGATCCCCGCGGAGCGGCTCGAAGTGGCCGTGCTGGACCGTACGCGTCCGCAGTCGCGGAAGTTCAGGCGAATCGTCGGGCGGCAGCTGGCGCGGCTGCTGGCGGCGGAGGAGCCCGCGAGCGCCCCGACGGACGACGCCGATGACGAGTCGGAGATCGCCGAGGGTCCGGAGGACTCGGAGGCGTAGTTTCCGGCCAGATTTCACGCGCTGAGCGCCCCGGTCCGCCCCCAAGGGCGGGCCGGGGCATTTCTGTGCCCGTCAGTCCTGCGGTGGTGGGGCGGTGGAGCCGCGGACCCGCAGGGTGACCGGCAGGTCCGCGCTGTCCGGTGTACGGCCGTCCAGGACGGCGAGGAGGGCCTCCATGCCCCGTTCGCCGACCCGCTCGGCGGGCAGGCCCACGGTGGTCAGCTCCGGTTCCAGGGCGGTCGCCAGCGCCAGGTCGTCGAATCCGGTGACCGACACGTCCTCCGGGACGCGCAGCCCCAGCCGCCGTACGGCCTTGCAGGCGCCGGCGGCGACGATGTCGTCGTCGCAGACCAGGGCCGTGGGGCGGGGCCCCGGCGCGGTCAGGGCCCGTTCGGCGGCCTCCCGGGCGCCGGCCACGTCGAGGGGCGCCGGGACGGTGCGTACGGTGATGTCGGGGCGTCCGCCGAGGCGTGCGGCGAGGGCCTTGGCGCGGACGTCGAAGGTCCAGGACGGGACGGCCGAGGCCAGGTGTGCGAAGCGGCGGTGCCCGAGGCCCAGGAGATGGTCCGTCACCTGACGCACACCGTCCGCCATGTCCAGGTTGACCTGCACGGCGGAGCCGGGGTCGGCGGGGTCGCTGTCCAGCATGACGAGAGGCAGGTCGGTGCCCCGGAAGGCGGTGAGGGCGCCGGTGGCCATGGAGCTGGCGATGACGCCGTCGAGGGCGGCCCGGGCGGAGGCGAACGGGTCCTTGGCGGGGCCGACGCCTTCGGGGGACGGGTAGAGGACGACGCCGAAGCCGTGCCGGGCGGCCACCCCGGCGGCGCCTGTGTAGACGCGGGCGAAGAACTCGTTGGTGAGCGCCGGGACGACGAGCAGCGCGGTGCGGGTGCGGCCGAGGCGCAGGTTGCGGGCGGCGAGGTTGGGCCGGTAGCCGAGTTCGCGGGCGGTGTCGCGGACGAGTCCGGCGGTCCGTTCGGAGACGCGGCCGCGCCACTTGTCGCCGAGGACGAGCGAGACGGTGGCCTGGGAGACGCCGACGGCGCGGGCGACGTCGCGGCTGGTGGGGCGGGGCCCGCCGAGCGGTTCCGGGGCCTTCACTGGTCCGCCTCCGTATCGGTGTCCGTGACCGCCGGCTTCTGCGTGGCGGTGCGCGGGGTGGACCCGCGGCTGCCGACATGGTACGTATGACGAATCCAGGTTATACGTAAAACCTCGTGCGTGGTGCGCCGGGGAGGGGAGCAGGACATGGGCGTGACAGGCGGCGGGTACGCCGACATCCTCAGGGCACCGCACGCCATGCGGCTGCTCGTGGGCACGCTGGTGGGCCGTCTGCCCAACGGCACCGCGCATGTCGCGATCGTGCTGTTCACGCGTGCGGAGGGCGGCGGCTACAGCCTCGCGGGCGCGCTCGCCGCCGTGTACGGGCTCGCCACGGCGGCCGGGCAGCCGCTGCTGGGGCGGGCGGTCGACCTGTACGGGCAGCCGCGCGTGCAGTTCCCGGCGGCGGTCGTGTCGGCGCTGGGCATGGTGTGGCTGGCGGCGGCGGGGATCGGGGTGCTGCCGGTGGCCTTCGCCGCCGTGGTCGTGGCGGGTTTCTTCACGCCGCCCCTGGAAGGCGGCCTGCGTGCCCTGTGGCCGAGCGTGCTGGGCAGGGAGGACCGGGTGCACCGGGCGTACGCGCTGGACGCGGTCGCCCAGGAGGTCATGTTCACGGTTGGGCCGCTGCTGGTGACGCTGCTGGTCTGGCTCTGGTCGCCGGCCGCCGCGCTGCTCGTGATCAATGTGGCGGGGCTGCTCGGCGCACTGTCGGTGGTCGTGTCGGCCCCTTCGCGCGCGTGGCGCTCGGAGCCGCGCGAGGCGCACTGGCTGGGGGCGCTGCGCTCCGGCGGACTGCTGGCGCTGCTCGGCTCGTTCTTCTTCGTCGGCCTGGCGCTCGGGTCCATCACGGTGGCCGCGATGGCCTACGCGGACCGGCACGGGGGCGACGCCGTGTACGGCGGGCTGATGGCCGCGCTGGGACTGGGCGCGCTGGTCGGCGGGCTCGTCTACGGGGCCCGGCCCTGGGCGGGCGCCCCCGAGGCCCGGCTGCGGGTGCTGGTCGGGCTGCTGGCGCTGGGGTACCTGCCGCTGATGCTCGTCCCGGGCGTGGTGGCGATGACGGTCCTGGCCGCGGTCTCGGGCGTGTTCCTGGCGCCGGCCATCGCGTGCGCGTTCATCGTCGTGGACCGGCACGCGCTGCGCGGCACGGTGACGGAGGCGTTCTCGTGGCTGGTGACCACGTTCGGTGTGGGCGCCGCACTGGGCGCGGCCGTGGCGGGCCCGGCCCTGGAGCTGGCGGGTGTGACCGCGGGGTTCGCGGTGGCCGGCGCGGGCGGGCTCGCCGCGCTGCTGGTGCTGCTGGCCACGCGCGGGGTGCTGGCGGTTTCTCCGCGAAAGGCGGCGCAGGCGGCCGAACACGTGGTGCGCGTATCGGAAAATGATCGAAACGGTACCGTCGAACCCGGTTTCAGCGCGGGCCGTCAGGCGTAATGTTCTGTCATGGACCGCCGCATTTTCGGGCTGGAGAACGAGTACGGCGTCACGTGCACGTTCAGGGGACAGCGCCGACTGTCTCCTGACGAAGTGGCGCGCTACCTCTTCCGCCGTGTCGTGTCATGGGGCCGCAGCAGCAACGTCTTTCTGCGGAACGGCGCCCGCCTCTACCTCGACGTGGGATCGCATCCGGAATACGCAACACCCGAATGCGACAGCGTGACCGAGCTGGTCACCCATGACAAGGCCGGTGAGCGCATTCTCGAAGGTCTGCTCGTGGACGCCGAACGCCGCCTGCACGAGGAGGGAATCGCGGGCGACGTCTATCTCTTCAAGAACAACACCGACTCGGCGGGGAACTCCTACGGCTGCCACGAGAACTACCTCGTCGCCCGGCACGGCGAGTTCTCACGGCTCGCGGACATCCTCATTCCGTTCCTCGTCACCCGCCAGCTGCTCTGCGGCGCGGGCAAGGTGCTGCAGACCCCGCGCGGCGCCGTCTACTGCGTCAGCCAGCGCGCGGAGCACATCTGGGAGGGCGTCAGCTCCGCGACGACCCGGTCCCGGCCCATCATCAACACCCGCGACGAGCCGCACGCGGACGCCGAGCGATACCGGCGCCTCCACGTCATCGTCGGCGACTCCAACATGTCCGAGACCACGACGCTGCTGAAGGTCGGCGCCACCGACCTGGTGCTGCGGATGATCGAGGCCGGCACGGTGATGCGCGACCTGACCCTGGAGAACCCGATCCGGGCGATCCGCGAGGTCAGCCATGACATCACCGGCCAGCGCAAGGTGCGTCTGGCCAGCGGCCGTGAGGCGTCCGCGCTGGAGGTCCAGCGGGAGTACTTCGAGAAGGCCGCCGACTTCGTGGACCGGCGCGGTATCCGTACGGGCACGGTGGCGCAGGTGCTGGAGCTGTGGGAGCGGACCCTCGACGCGATCGAGACGGAGGATCTCGACCGGATCGGCACCGAGATCGACTGGGTGATGAAGTACAAGCTCCTGGAGCGGTACCGGACCAAGCACAACATGACCATGTCGCACCCGAGGATCGCCCAGATAGACCTCGCCTACCACGACATCCACCGCCGCCGCGGGCTGTACTACCTGCTGGAGAAGAAGGGGCAGGCCGCCCGGGTCTGCAACGACCTGAAGATCTTCGAGGGCAAGTCGGTGCCGCCGCAGACCACCCGGGCCCGGCTGCGTGGCGACTTCATCCGCCGTGCCCAGGAGCAGCGCCGTGACTTCACGGTGGACTGGGTGCATCTGAAGCTGAACGACCAGGCGCAGCGCACGGTGCTGTGCAAGGACCCGTTCCGGTCGGTCGACGACCGGGTGGAGAAGCTCATCGCCGGGATGTGAGCGCGTGTCAGCGCCTCGGGCCCCGCACCGGGCGACCGGTGCGGGGCCCGAGGCGTGTCCGGAAGGGGAAGTGGGGAAGCGGGGGAGCGGAGTCGGGGCGGGGAACGTGCCGGGAGGTGCGTACGTTCCTCGTGCGGTGCCCGGCGCACGCCGTAGAGTGGCGCGCACGCCAGTCGCAAGATCGACCCCCGACCAGATACGAGGCTTCCCGTGCGTCGTCGCTCCCTCCTCCTCGCGGTTCCCGCCGGCCTGATCACGCTCTCGGCCTGCGGTGAGGACACGGCAGACAAGGACAAGGACCAGGTCGCCGAGAGCCCGTCGGCCCCGGAGCCCGGCGCCTCCGCGAAGGTCGTGGACGGTCCGGTCCCCGCCATCACGGCCGGCACGAAGTTCGGTGAGAAGCCGACCGTCGCCAAGGGCGAGGGCAAGCCGTCCGGTGACCTGGCCGTGAAGACGGTCATCGCCGGCTCGGGCACGACCGTCGCGGAGGGGGACTACGTCCAGGCCCACTACCTGGGCCAGATCTGGGACACGGCGAAGGTCTTCGACAACTCCTACGACCGTAAGCAGCCGCTGGTGATCCAGCTCCAGCAGGGCTCCGTCATCGACGGCTGGCGCATCGGGCTGGCCGGCAAGAAGACGAACAGCCGCGTCGAGATGGCCGTCCCGCCGTCGCTGGGCTACGGCTCCGAGGGCCGCGGCGACATCAAGGGCACCGACACGATGGTGTTCGTCATCGACGTCCAGGACACCTTCAACGGCAAGAGCTCCGCCAAGGGCAAGGAGGCCCCTCAGGACGACGCGGCCCTGCCCAAGGTCGGCACCAACACCGACGGCAAGGCGCCGAGCATCACCGTCCCGAAGGCCGCCGCGCCGAAGAAGCTCGTCGCCGAGTACATCCTCGAGGGTGACGGCGAGGAGGTGAAGCCGGAGGACAAGCTGCTGCTCCAGTACAAGGGCGTCCTGTGGGACGGCGGCAAGGAGTTCGACTCCACCTACTCCCGCGAGCAGCTCGCCGCCTTCCCGCTCCAGCAGCTCATCAAGGGGTGGCAGGAGGGCCTCGCCGGCAAGAAGGTCGGCAGCCGCGTCATGCTGGTCGTGCCGCCGGACCTCGGCTACGGCGACCAGGCGTCGGAGGGCATCCCGGCCAACTCCACCCTGGTCTTCACACTCGACATCCTCGCGAAGATGTAAGACTGTGCGGGTTGTGCACAAACGATCAACAGGAGCACTGACGTGAGCATCGACAAGCCCGAGGTCGACTTCCCGGGTGGCGAGCCGCCGGCCGATCTGGAGATCAAGGACATCTGGGTCGGCGACGGCGCCGAGGCCAAGGCCGGCGACATGGTGAAGGTTCACTACGTCGGTGTGTCCTTCTCCTCCGGCGAGGAGTTCGACGCCTCCTGGAACCGTGGCACCCCGCTGCAGTTCCAGCTCGGTGTCGGCCAGGTCATCCCGGGCTGGGACAAGGGCGTTCAGGGCATGAAGGTCGGCGGCCGCCGCCAGCTGGTCATCCCGCCGCACCTGGCGTACGGCGACCGTGGCGCCGGCGGCAAGATCGCGCCGGGCGAGACGCTGATCTTCGTCTGCGACCTCGTCGCGGTCTGATCCGCCGTCCGTCGCGCCACGCGCGCGACGGAACCGGCCTCCGAGGGCCCGAGCCCGACCGGCGCGGGCCCTCAACCGTCCGGCCCCCGTTCCCCCGGCCGCGACAGGTGTTCGAGGTGATCCGGGGGCGACTTTTGTCACGCCACCCCGGGACGGTACGGTCATCGGGCGATAGTGACTCCATAAGAAGAGGTGCTGGGCGTCGATGGCCATTGCCAAGGCCGAGCGGCTGATGAATCTTGCGCTGTGCCTGCTGGGGACGCGGCGCCCGCTCAGCAAGCGCGAGCTGCGCGGCTCCATCGAGGCATATGTCGAGGCGTTCGGCCCCGGCGACGGCGGCGCGTCCACCTCCGACGACTCGTTCAACCGCATGTTCGAGCGGGACAAGGACGATCTGCGTGAACTCGGCCTGGTCATCGAGACCGTCGAGAACCTGGAAGGCGAGACCGGCTACCTCGCCCGCCGTGACTCCAACCGCCTGCCGCCCGTCCACCTCGACGCCGAGGAGGCCGCCGCACTCGGCCTGGCCGCCAAGGTCTGGCAGCAGGCCCGCCTCGCCGGCGCCGCCAGCGGCGCCCTGCAGAAGCTGCGCGCCGCCGGTATGCCCGAGGCGGAGGACCCGTACGAGGACCGGCCCGGCGCCCTCGAACCGCGCATCCCGGTCCACGAGACCGCCTTCGAACCGCTGATGCTGGCCTGCCGCGACCGGCGGCCCGTCGTCTTCGAGTACCGCAAGTCCAACGCGGCCCGCGCGGAGCCCCGGCATGTCGAGCCCTGGACGCTGGAGTGCTGGCGCGGCCACTGGTACCTGGCGGGCTGGGACCGCGACCGGAGCGCCGAGCGGGTCTTCCGGCTCTCCAGGATCACCGGCAAGGTCCGCTCGCGGGCCGGCGCCTTCACCGCTCCCGTGCCGGACGTCTCCACCGTCCGCGAGACGGTGGAACGCTGGGCCGGCGAGAGCGCCACCCGCACGGCGCTCATCCGGCTGCGCGCCGACTGCGGCTACCCGCTGCGAGCCCGCGCCCTGACCGTACGGCCCCGCGGCGACGGCTGGGACGAACTGGAGATCCCGTACGGGCACGGTCTGGACGCCTGGCTGGTCGAGTTCGGCCCCGACGTCGTCGTACAGGAGCCCGCGGACCTGCGCGCGGACGTGGTGGACCGGCTGCGCGCCGTCGCCAAGGGCTGCTGAGCAGGGCTGCTGAGGAACACGGACGGGACGGACGGACGAGCGAGCGATGGCCCCCAACGCGATCGACCAGACCAGGCGGATGCTCTCCCTGGTGACCTACCTGCGGGAACGCCCCGGCGCCCATGTCGGCGACGTCGCCCGCGCCTTCGGCATCACCGAGGCCGAGCTGATCGCCGACCTCGACGTCCTGCCCATGTGCGGCACCAGCTTCCGCGGCGGTGACCTGCTCGACATCGACACCGACGGCGAGCAGATCTGGTGGCACAACCCCGACGACGTCGCCGCGCCCCTGCGCATCGCCGCCGACGAGGCCACGGCCCTGCTCGTCGCCGCCCGCGCCGTCGCCACGCTGCCCGGGCTGCGCGAGAGCGACCGTGAGGCGCTGCTGCGCGCCACCGCCAAGCTGGAGGCGGCGGCCGGGGAGGCTGCGGGCGCCAGCGCCCGCCTGTCCGTGACCTTCGAGTCCGAAGGAGGCGTCTTCGCCGAGGTCGACCGGGCCATCTCGGAACGGCGCAGGCTCTGGCTGCGCTACTACTCCCCGGCCCGCGACGAGCTGACCGAGCGCGAGGTCGACCCCATCCGGCTGTTCGCCGTCGGCCATACGTACATGGAGGCGTGGTGCCGGCTCTCCGAGGCGCGGCGCACCTTCCGGCTCGACCGGGTGGCGGAGATCCGGATCCTCGACGAGCCGTCCGCACCCCCCGAGATCGAGCTGCGCGACCTGTCCGAAGGGCTCGTCCAGCCGTCGGCCGACGACCCCGAGGTCGTGGTCGAGGTGGGTCCCGGCGGACGCTGGGTCGCCGAGTACTACCCGCACGACAGCGCCGAGGAGCTGCCCGACGGCGGCCTCCGCATCGCGCTGCGCACCCCCGATCCGGCCTCCTTGCGGCGGCTCGCCCTGCGCCTGGGCCGCGACGGGCGGATCGTCTCGCCGCCCGCCCTTGCGGAGAGTGCGCAGCGGGCGGCGCGGGAAGCGCTCGCCGCGTACGACGGCCAGGACTGACCGGGCATCCAGCACGCCACCGGATGGGGAGATGAAAGTCATGGGGGACACGGGAGACACGGCTCTTCTGCCCGGCATCCCGGCGCCACGCGGACCGGTCCTCTTCAAGGCCGCCTGCCCCGAGTGCCGGGGCCGCTTCGAGCTGTCGGCCGGCTCGCTGCGCCTCGCCATCGGCGCCAGCCGCCGTACGACCTTCTACTCCTTCACCTGCCCCGAGTGCGGTTCCGCCGTGCGCAAGCCGGCCGGTGAGCGGATCGTCGAACTCCTCACCGGCGGCGGCGTGCGGACGCTGCGGCTCCACTCCACCGTCTGACACCGTCTAGGCTCTGCCCATGCTCTGGCCCATGCTCGCCGTCGCCCTCGGGTTCCTCGGGATCGCCGTCCTCGGACTCCTCGGCATCCGTGTGTTCACCGAGGCCCAGCGCCTCGGCCGTCAAGTGACCTACGCCACAGAGCGGATCGGCCGTGCCGCCGAAGACCTGGAACGGTCCGCGGCGGACCTCGCGAAGACCGGCGAGACACTGCCCCGCCCGTGACGGCGCACCACCCGGCCGGCCGCGGAACGGCACGTCATACCCGTGACTCCGCACACCACGGGTACGTCGGGGGATTGCCCCGTGTTTACCCCAGAGGGTTACGATGACTACCCGCGCGGGCGGTCTGCACAGTCATGCGTCCGCACCGCTCCGGTTCAGGTGACCTCGGTCAGAAGGTAGGCAAACATGGGTCAGGTCGGTATCTGGCAGCTGGCCATCATCCTGGGGATCGTCGTGCTGCTCTTCGGCGCCAAGAAGCTGCCGGAGGTGGCCCGTTCGCTGGGCAAGTCCGCCCGCATCCTCAAGAGCGAGGCCGCCGCCATGAAGAACGACGGCCCCAAGGACGACGCGCAGCAGACCGCCGGCACGGCGGAACAGACCGCGGCGCCCAGGACCATCCAGGCCGCCCCCGGGGACGTCGCCTCCGCCCGCCCCGTCGAAGAGCCGAAGCGGACCGCCCAGGGCTGAGACGGCCGTCACACGCTTCACGGTTCGTCACAGGTAATCGGGTGGCCGCCCGGACAGTCGGCCGCTCTCCGAGATAAGGACGTGGGTTGCTCAAGTCTGCCCGCAAGAAGCCCAAGGACCCCGAGGGGCGGATGCCCCTGGTCGACCACCTGCGCGAGCTGCGCAACCGACTGCTCAAGTCGCTCCTTGCCTTCCTGCCGCTGATGATCGTGGCGCTGTTCTTCTCCAAGGACATCGCCGAGTTCCTGAGCGCCCCCGTGCCCCGCTGCCTGAGCGAGCAGGACCCGGCCGCGCAGGCCGGCAAGTGCGCCGTGCTCTCGCAGATCGGCATCACGTCCCCGTTCACCACATACGTCAAGGTGGCCATCATGGCCGCCCTCGTCGCGTCCGCCCCGGTCTGGCTCTACCAGCTGTGGGCGTTCATCGCGCCCGGCCTCCACCGCAACGAGAAGAAGTACGCGGTCTCCACCGTCGTGGTCGGTACGCCGCTCTTCGTCTTCGGCGGCTACCTCGCGTACTGGATCCTCCCGCACGCGGTTCCGCTGCTCCTCAGCTTCAGCGTCGACGGCTCGGTCAACTACATCACCGTCGACGACATGATTGGCATGACCATCAAGCTGGTCCTCGCCTTCGGTCTCGCCTTCCAGATGCCGCTCCTGCTCGCCCTGCTCAACGCGGGCGGCGTGGTCAGCGGCCGGCGGATGCTCGGCTGGTGGCGCGGCATGGTGATGGGTATCGCGATCTTCTCCGCGATCGTCACGCCCACGGACCCGCTGTCGATGGTCGCCCTGGCGATCCCGATGACCGCCCTGTACTTCGCCGCCGTCGCGTTCGCCCTTCTCAACGACCGCCGCAAGAGCCGCCGCGAGGGGCCCGAGCTGAGCGACGACGAGGCATCCACGCTCGACCTCACCCCCGAGGACGTCGGCCCGGGCGAACCGGTCCGCACCGCCCCCGCCCTGCCGGAGCAGGCGAGCGGCGAGGCGGACAGCACCGCCAGGCGCGTCAACGGCTACGACGACATCACCTGACCCGGCCACCGCCGTAAGGATTCGGACGGCCGGCCGCGCACGCGCTGCGCGGTCGGCCGTTCACTGTGCGCCGCGCCGGAAGGCGCCGGTGCCGGCCGCCGGAAGAAGCCCTGAACAAGGTCGAATAAACGCTGAGCTGACTGTCGGCGCCGCCGGGTAGTCTCGATAGCAAGATGACAGACGACCTCACACCAGCGGAAGCGTACGCGGCCGCCCGGCTCAGGGCCGCCGAGCAGGCCACCGCGCTCCACGCCTTCCGCGATCTCTACGACTTCGAGCTGGACCCGTTCCAGATCGAGGCATGCCACGCCCTGGAGGCGGGCAAGGGCGTGCTCGTCGCCGCACCGACCGGCTCGGGCAAGACCATCGTCGGCGAGTTCGCCGTGCACCTCGCCCTCGAACAGGGCCGCAAGTGCTTCTACACGACGCCGATCAAGGCGCTCTCGAACCAGAAGTACACCGACCTCGTCAAGCGCTACGGCCCCGAGAAGGTCGGCCTGCTCACCGGCGACAACAGCGTCAACTCCGACGCGCCGGTGATCGTCATGACCACCGAGGTGCTCCGCAACATGCTCTACGCGGGCTCCCAGTCGCTCCGCGGTCTCGGGTACGTGGTCATGGACGAGGTGCACTACCTCTCCGACCGGTTCCGCGGCGCCGTGTGGGAAGAGGTGATCATCCACCTCTCCGAGTCGGTGACGCTCGTGTCGCTCTCCGCGACCGTTTCCAACGCGGAGGAGTTCGGTGACTGGCTCGACACGGTCCGCGGCGACACCGAAGTGATCGTCTCCGAGAGCCGCCCCGTGCCGCTGTGGCAGCACGTCCTGGCCGGCCGCCGGATCTACGACCTCTTCGAGGAGGAGACCGACCACGGCGGCCGCGGCGTCGCCCGCCGCGAGGTCAACCCCGACCTGGTCCGCCTCGCCCGCATGGAGAACTCGCGCACGTACAACCCCCGCGACCGGCGCCGCGGCAAGATGGTGCGCGAGGCCGACCGCGAGCGGGAGCGCCGCCAGCGGTCGCGGATCTGGACCCCGGGCCGCCCCGAGGTCATCGAGCGCCTCGACGCAGAGGGACTGCTGCCCGCGATCACGTTCATCTTCAGCCGCGCGGGCTGCGAGGCCGCCGTCCAGCAGTGCCTCGTCGCCGGGCTGCGCCTCAACGACGAGGAGGCCCGCGGGCGCGTCCGCGAGATCGTCGAGGAGCGCACGGCGTCGATCCCCTCCGAGGACCTGCACGTCCTGGGCTACTACGAGTGGCTCGAAGGGCTGGAGCGGGGCATCGCGGCCCACCACGCGGGCATGCTCCCCACCTTCAAGGAGGTCGTCGAGGAACTGTTCGTCCGCGGCCTCGTCAAGGCGGTGTTCGCCACCGAGACCCTGGCGCTCGGCATCAACATGCCGGCCCGTTCAGTGGTGTTGGAGAAGCTCGTCAAGTGGAACGGCGAGCAGCACGCCGACATCACACCCGGCGAGTACACACAGCTGACCGGACGAGCGGGGCGGCGCGGCATCGACGTCGAGGGCCACGCCGTGGTGCTCTGGCAGCGCGGCATGGACCCGACGCACCTGGCGGGCCTCGCAGGCACGCGCACGTATCCGCTGCGGTCCAGCTTCAAGCCGTCGTACAACATGGCGGTGAACCTGGTCGACCAGTTCGGGCGGCACCGCTCGCGCGAACTGCTGGAGACCTCCTTCGCCCAGTTCCAGGCGGACCGGTCGGTCGTCGGCATCTCGCGTCAGGTGCAGCGCAACGAAGAGGGCCTGGAGGGCTACCGGGAGGGCATGACCTGCCACCTCGGCGACTTCGAGGAGTACGCGCGGCTCCGCCGCGACCTCAAGGACCGCGAGACCGAGCTGGCCAAACAGGGGGCGGCCCAGCGGCGCGCCGCCGCGGCCACGTCCCTGGAGCGGCTCAAGCCAGGTGACGTCATCCACGTGCCGACCGGCAAGTTCGCCGGGCTCGCGCTGGTCCTGGACCCGGGCCTGTCGGCCGGGCGGTCCAACGGCCACCGCGGCTTCGAGCAGTACGACGGGCCGCGCCCGCTGGTGCTCACCGCGGAGCGCCAGGTCAAGCGGCTCGCGTCGATCGACTTCCCGGTGCCGGTCGAGCCGCTGGAGCGGATGCGTATCCCGCGCTCCTTCAACCCGCGTTCGCCCCAGTCACGCCGCGACCTGGCCTCGGCGCTGCGCACGAAGGCCGGGCACATCGCGCCGGAGCGGCACCGCAGGCAGCGGTCCGCCGCCGTCGACGACCGCGAGATCGCCCGGCTCCGCGCCGACCTCCGCGCCCACCCCTGCCACGGCTGTGACGAGCGCGAGGACCATGCGCGCTGGGCGGAGCGGTACCACCGGCTGCAGCGGGACACACGGCAGCTGGAGCGCCGCATCGAGGGCCGGACGAACACCATCGCCCGCACTTTCGACCGGATCGTGGCCCTGCTGACCGAGCTGGACTATCTGCGCGGCAACGACGTCACCGAACACGGCAAGCGGCTCGCCCGGCTCTACGGCGAGCTGGACCTGCTGGCGAGCGAGAGTCTGCGCGAGCGCGTATGGGAGGGCCTCGACCCGGCCGAGCTCGCGGCGTGTGCGTCGGCGCTCGTGTACGAGGCGCGGCAGTCGGACGACGCGGTCGTGCCCAAGGTGCCGTCGGGCAGGGCGAAGGCCGCGCTGGGCGAGATGGTGCGGATCTGGGGCCGACTGGACGCCCTGGAGGAGGAGTTCAGGGTCAGTCAGGCGGAGGGCGTCGGGCAGCGTGAGCCGGACCTCGGGTTCGCCTGGGCCGCGCACCAGTGGGCGTCGGGCAAGAGCCTGGACGAGGTGCTGCGGGAGGCGGAGATGCCGGCCGGTGACTTCGTCCGCTGGTGCAAGCAGGTCATCGATGTGCTCGGTCAGATCGCGGCGGCCGCGCCGCGCGAGGACAGCACGGTGGCGAAGAGCGCCCGCAAGGCGGTCGACGGACTGCTGCGGGGTGTGGTCGCGTACAGCTCGGTGGGCTGACACCCGGTAGCACCTGGGAGGCCCGGCGCGTATGTCCGGAAGGGTCCGGCCGGTTGTTCCGGCCGGGCCCTTCGGCGTCACATCGGCCTGCTGCCGTAGCGCTTGTGGGCCGCGACGGCGACGGAGGTGACGAGCGCCACGCCGAGGATGCGCAGCCACGACTCGGCGGACAGGGGCGCCGTGTGGAACAGCCTGTTCATCACCGGAAGGTAGGTCAGGGCGAGTTGGCCCGCGATCTGGGTCAGCACGCCTCCGACGACCCACCGGTTGGAGAACAGGCCGACGCGCCACACCGAGCGGGTGAGCGAGCGGCAGCTGAAGAGGTAGAACAGCTCCACGGCGACGAACACGTTGAGGGCCGCGGTGCGTGCCTCGGCCACGTCGGCGCCGAGGCCCTGCTCCCAGGAGAACACCCACCAGCTGCCGGCCAGCAGCAGGGCGGAGACCAGCACCACGCGGACGATCAGGGGCCCGGTGAGAAGGGGGCGTGCCGGGTCACGGGGCGGCCTGGTCATGATGCCGTTCTCCTTCGGTTCGAAGGCGAGCATCAGGCCCAGGGCCACCGCGGTGGTCATGTTGATCCACAGGATCTGCGTGGGCAGGATCGGCAGGGTCGTGCCGAGGAGAATGGCCACCAGGATGACCAGGCCCTCACCCATGTTCGTCGGCAGGGTCCACACCACGAACTTGGTGAGGTTGTCGAATACGCCGCGCCCCTCTTCGACGGCGGACTCGATGGTGGCGAAGTCGTCGTCGGTGAGGACCATGTCGGCCGCGTCCTTGGCGACTTCGGTGCCACCGGCGCCCATCGCGATGCCGATGTCCGCCTGGCGCAGGGCGGGCGCGTCGTTGACGCCGTCACCGGTCATGGCCACGACCCTGCCGCGGTCCTGGAGGGCTTCGACCAGGCGGAGCTTCTGCTCGGGGGAGACCCGGGCGTACACGCGGGCACGGTCGACGGCGTCCGGGTAGGCGTCGGCGGGAAGGGCGGCGAGATCGGTCCCGGTGAGGACGAGGTGCTGCTCGGTGCCAGGGGGGGAGGAGGCCGAGCCGGCTCGCGATCGCACCGGCCGTGGCCGCGTGGTCCCCGGTGATCATCCTTACGGTGATGCCCGCGCTGTGGCATGCCTCGACGGCGGCGCCCGCCGCGGCGCGGGGCGGGTCCAGCATGGCCTGCAGTCCGGCGAGCACGAGTCTGCCGGGGAGGTCGTCCTCGCCGAAGGCATCGGGGTCGGCGGGCGTCTGTACGGCGGTGGCGATGACGCGCAGCCCGGCGGCGGCGAGGGACTCGGCGGCCGTGAGCACGGCGGCCAGGTCCAGCGGGCGCGTGGTGCCATCGGCGGCCAGCTGCCCCGAGCACAGGCTGGCGACCTGCTCCACCGCCCCCTTGACGAGGAGGAGGTGCTCGCCGGTGCCGGTGCCGGTGTCGCGGTGCAGGGTGGCCATATAGCGAAGGTCGGAGCTGAACGGGATCGCGGCGACGCGCGGGTACCGCTCGCGTACCGCGGCCGGGATTCCGCCCTTGTGGGCGGAGACGAGCAGCGCGCCCTCGGTGGGGTCCCCGATGACGGTCCAGCGGCCGGCTCGGGGGCCTTCGTGGGCTTTGTGCGATTCGTGGCCTTCGCGGGTCAGTGTGGCGTCGTTGCAGCAGGCGCCGGCGAGCAGGCACCAGCGCAGTGCGGCACTGTCGTCGGCCGTGGCGATTCCGCCGCCGTCGGCGCGCTCGATGGCGCCCTCGGGGTCGTACCCGGAGCCGGACACGTCGTACCTGGCGTCAGGCGTCCACACCGCCCGTACCGTCATCTGGTTCTCGGTGAGTGTGCCGGTCTTGTCCGAGCAGATGTCCGTGGTGCTGCCCAGGGTCTCGACGGCGGGCAGCCGGCGGATCAGCGCCCGGCGCCTGGCCATGCGTGCGACACCGATGGCGAGGGTGATGGTGACGGCGGCGGGGAGGCCCTCCGGGATCGCTCCGACGGCCAGGGCGACGGCGGCGGTGAACGTGTCGACCGCGTCCTGTCCGCGCGCGATGCCGACGGCGAAGGTGATGGCGGCCAGGGCGAGGATGACCACGGTCAGGACGCGGCTGAAGGCGGTCAGTTTGGCGGTGAGAGGTGTGGCCAGCGTCGCAGCGGCGCCGACCAGACGGTGGATCTCGCCGAGTTCTGTCTCGGCGCCGGTCGCCACGGCGATGCCGGAGCCCTGGCCCGCTGTGACCAGGGTCCCGGAGTGCACCATGTTGAGGCGGTCCGCCACAGGGGTGCGGGCGTCCAGAACGGTCTCGTCCTTGGCGACCGGCAGGGACTCCCCGGTGAGTGCGGACTCGTCCACACGCAGTCCGGTGACGCGAAGCAGCCGGAGGTCCGCGGGGATCTTGTCGCCGGCTTCCACCTGTACGAGGTCGCCCGGCACGAGTTCCTCGGACGGCACGTTCCGTTCGAGGCCGTCGCGGACGACGCGGGCGGTGGTGTGCACCATCGAACGGAGACTGTCCAGGGCCGCCTCGGCCTTGGACTCCTGGAGGTAGCCGACGAGGGCGTTGACGAGGACCACACCGAAGATCACGGCGGAGTCGACATACTCGCCGAGGGCGGCGGTGATCGCTCCGGCGGCGATGAGGATGTGGATCAGCGGGTGGTGGAACTGGCGCAGGGCCACCCGGAGCGGACCGCCGCGCGCGGCCGTGGGCAGCGCGTTGGGCCCGAACCGTTCCAGCCGCCGCGTCGCCTCCTCGGACTCCAGCCCGCGCCGGGGGTCGGTGCCGAGGAGCAGGACGACCTCGTGGGACGCCAGACTGTGGTGGGCGGAGGCTCGGGGGGTGGTGGGTGCGCCGGGGTACGTGCGGCTGCGGCTCGGGCCGCCGGTGCTGCGTGTGGTGTCCCTGCCTGAGGGCACGACTCCCTCCGATCCGGTGGTGCGGCCGCGGGACCCCCGCTGACGCGACCGGTCCGTCCCCGCACGTTTCCTACGATCTCCACCATGCTGGGTGTGCCGCATCCGTTCCAGGGCCGTCCGGCCCGACGGAGGCTGTCAGGTCCCGGCCCGGTCTGCCCGACGGGCCCTTCGCCGTTCGGTGGGCGAGAGCCGCCCGAAGGGGCAGGAAGAGCAGCAGGGCTACGGGGGACAGGAGGATGGTCAGCACCAGCAGCGGGCCGCTCACCAGCGGGTGGAGGCCGAGCCTGCGGGACTCCAGGAACACCCACTGGCCGATCAGCAGGTCCCAGGCGATGACCTGGGCCCAGATCGCCCCTGCCCCGTCCGCCAGGGCGGTCAGCGCGCGGAACGTCTCAAGGTCCGGCTCCCGCACGGCCGCCCACAGCTCGGGCACGACCGGGGCGGCGAGGCCGAGGTAGACCAGCAGGATCGGTACGACCGTCAGCGGTGAGGCGGCGACGCGCGCCGTCCACGACCACTTCGGGGCCAGGATCATCAGCAGCCAGACCGGCGCGGCCAGGGCGAACGACAGCTCGAAGAGGAGGACGGTCACCGTGCGGACTCCCGGTCCTTCGCGGTGGTGGGGGAGGCGGTGGGGGCGGGGGCGGTACGGAGGGACGCCAGGACCCCTGCGGCCGTGAGCACCACGACGGCCGCGGCGGCGCCGAGCGTGGCCGCGTCCGGGCCGAGCAGCGGCTGTCCCCGCACGGCCTGCACGCTGACCAGGGCCAGCACCGCCGCGTACGCGCCCGAGGCGACGAGCATGAGGCGGAGCCGTACACGCGCGTCGCCGAGCCGCCGGAAGCGCGGCGCCAGGGCGACGAGCACGAGCAGGAGGAGCGGGAGCACCTGCAGGGCGTGCATGCCGACGAAGTGCGGGATGCGCAGATCGCCGCCGGTCGTGGACCAGCCGGTCAGCGCCATGCCGGCACCGCCGTCCTGGACGCCGACGCTGTGCGCGCCGACGGTGTCGGAGACGCCTCGCCGCTGGCCGGGCGCGGGCTGCGCCATGACGAAGCCGAACGCCGCGCCGATGAGGGCGAGGACCGTGCCGAGCCGGATCGTCCAGGCGGTGGCGCGGTCGGCGAGCCGGGCCCGGAAGAGGAGTACGGCGATGGCCAGAGTGGCGAACCAGAGGACCGCGGCGGTCGCGCCCATCGCGTTGTAGACGGCGGTGTCGAACGGCGTCTCGTAGTTGAAGTGGCTGCGCTCGCCGCGGACGGCCTGGCCGGCGATCAGGACCATCTCGACCACACAGGCGAGCGCGACGACCGTCCCGGCCCCGTACGCGGCGCGCCGCCCCGCCCGGCCGCGGTGGGGCAGCAGGGACAGCATCCAGGCGAAGGACAGGCAGTAGGCGGCGAAGGACACCCCGAACTTGAACGGCTTCGACCAGATCGGCACGCCGCTCAGCAGGCGGTCGTCCAGGACCAGGCCGGCCGCGGCCGCGACAGCCGTGACCGCCATGGCGGCGGCGGCGACCACCAGCGGCCGGTGCAGGCCGGGCAGTCGGTGGAGCGAGGACGACGACATGAGGCACCCCCCAGAGATGGAATGGATAGCGACACTCTCCGCTATCCGATAGTGAGACTATCTATGATGGAGTGGGCCTTGGCAAGGTCAGGGCACGAAAGGGCGGGTGAACGTGGCGTGCGTGTAGGTGAGTTGAGTCGCAGGACCGGTGTCTCGGTGCCGACGATCAAGTACTACGTACGGGAGGGCCTGCTGCCGGCCGGGGAGCTGAGCAGCCCCAACCAGGCCCGCTACGACGAGTCGCACGTGCGAAGGCTGAGGCTCGTCCGCGCGCTGATCGACGTGGGCGGGATGTCAGTGGCGGCCATCCGGGACGTGCTGGAGGCGATCGAGGACCCGTCGCGGTCGGTGCACAAGGTGCTGGGCGCGGCGCACGACCACATCGCGCCGCGCGAGGGCGGCGAGGACGACGCGGCGCGGGAGGCGGCGGCGGAGCAGGTCGCGGAGCTGATCGCCCGGCGGGGGTGGCGGGTCCATCCGGGCAACCCGGCGGCCCGCTCGCTGGCCGACACGCTGGCCGCGCTGAGGCGGCTGGGGCACGAGCGGCTCGTGGACCTCTCGCTCGACACATACGCGGAGGCGGCCGAGCGGGTGGCGGCGGTGGATATGGCCTATGTGACGGGTGAGGTGGCGCGGGAGGAGGTCGTCGAGAGCGCGGTGGTCGGGACGGTGCTGGGCGACGCCCTCCTCGTCTCCCTGCGGCGCCTCGCCCAGGTCGACGCGTCGGCCCGTGCGTACGGCGGGGAGGCGCTGCCGCCGAGCGTGTGAGGGCGGGGCACGACGCGGCACTCTTCGCGGCCTCGGCGCCCGCGCCCTCCGGGTGGCGCCCCGCGGACCTCGGAGGCCCTGGACAAGGCGCTGTGCCGGTCGGCCACCGCCCGGTGGGAACAGCCCTACGCGGCTTCCTGCTCGCGTTCCACCTGGGCGTTCCACTCGCGCTTGACGGCGCGCCAGGCCTCGTCCGTCTTGCCGAGGCGCCAGTAGCCCGAGATGGAGAGGCGGTCGAGCGGGACGCCGCGGTCGACGCGGAGGTGGCGGCGGAGTTCCTTGATCGCGCCGGCCTCGCCGTGGACGAACGCGTGGACCGTGCCGGCCGGGAAGGCCAGGTCCCGTACCGCCGTGACGAGGGCCTCGCCGACCGGGCGGCCGCGCCGCGGGAGCCACTGGATCTCGGCGCCGGCCGGTGCGGCGATCTTCAGCTCGTCGTCCGGCTCCGCGACCTCGATGAAGGCGTACGCCACGGCGCCCTCCGGCAGCCGCTCCAGCGCCGCCGCGATGGCCGGCAGGGCGCTCTCGTCGCCGACCAGCAGATGCCAGTCCGCGTCCGGGTCCGGCGCATAGCCACCGCCCGGCCCGAGGAACCGCACCGTGTCGCCGGCCCGCGCCCGCGCCGCCCACGGCCCCGCGAGCCCCTCGTCGCCGTGCACGACGAAGTCGACCGTCAGCTCGCGCTGAACCGCGTCCCACGCGCGCACCGTGTACGTGCGCTGCGCCGGCCACTGGTCGCGCGGCAGTTCCTCCCGGATGCGCTCCAGGTCGAACGGCTCCGGGTACGTCACGCCCTCCGGCGCGAAGAGGATCTTGACGTAGTGGTCCGTGAAGCCGCTCGTGGCAAAGGCGTCCAGTCCCTCGCCGCCGAGCACGATCCGCACCATGTGGGGCGCGATCCGCTCGGTGCGCACCACCTGAGCCTCATGGGCCTTCGGTGTCCTGCGGGACGGCGCTTCCGCCACGGCGATCTCCCAGGGAAGTGGTTGCTTAGGCATGCCTAAGCTAACACCTCATCGGGACAGAACGGCGAGCAGCCGCTCCAGCGACCCCCCGAGTCCCCACTTTTCCGCCAGTCCCCGCAGCGCCACCGGATCCACCGGCCCGGCGGGCAGCGCCGGGTCGAACGGCGGCAGCGGCACATCGTCGGCGACCCGTACGACCTTCGGCGCGACCGCCAGGTAGTCGCGCGCCTCGTCCAGCCGCTTGCGCTGGGCCGGGGTCAGCTTCGCCGCCGGGTCTTCCAGCGCCGCCATGATCCCCGCCAGGTCCCCGAACGCGTCCAGCAGCTTCGCCGCCGTCTTCTCGCCGACGCCGGGAACGCCCGGCAGCCCATCGCTAGGGTCGCCCCGCAGCGTGGCCAGATCCGCGTACCCCGGCCCGTCCACGCCGTACTTCCCGCGCAGCCACTCCTCGTCCGCCACCTGCAGCGTGCCGACGCCCTTCACCGGGTACAGCACCCGCACGCCCCGGGAGTCGTCCACCAGCTGATACAGGTCCCGGTCGCCCGTCACGATGTCCACCGGGCCGGTGGCCCGCGCCGCGAGCGTGCCGATCACGTCGTCCGCCTCGTACCCGGCGACACCGACCCGCGCGACGCCCACCGCGTCGAGGACCGCCTCGATCACCGGGACCTGCGGCGACAGCGTGTCCGGGACCTCCTCCTCGTCCGGCAGGCCGGCCGCCGTCTCCACCGCCACCCGGTGTGCCTTGTACGACGGGATGAGCTCCACCCGCCAGGCCGGCCGCCAGTCGGCGTCCATGCACGCGACCAGATCGTCCGGCCGGTGGTCCTGCACCAGCCGGGCGATGAAGTCCAGCAGTCCGCGCACGGCGTTCACCGGCGTGCCGTCCGGGGCCTTCACCGAGTCGGGGACCCCGAAGTAGGCCCGGAAGTACAGGGAAGCGGTGTCGAGGAGCATCAGGCGTCGCGTCACACCTCGCATGATGCCGTACGGCACGGACAGGACAGGTGCCGAAGCGCTTCAGCCGTTTGCGCTACTCGGCGGTACTCCCGCTGCGTAAGGTGGTCGGAAGAGGAAGAGGAAGGGGAAGGGAGGGAGCCGGAGACATGGACGACAAGGAAACGCCGCGGGTCGGCAACGCCGTGCGCAGAAGGCGCAGGGCGCTGTCGCTGACCCTCGCCGCCGTCGCCGAGCGCAGCGGCCTGTCCGTGCCCTTTCTCAGCCAGATCGAGAACGAGCGCGCCCGCCCCAGCATGCGCTCTCTGGAGTGCATCGCCGACGCGCTGAAGACCACCGCCGTCGAACTGCTCGACGCCGGCGACGCTGCCCGTACGGTCGATGTCGTCCGGGCGGCCGCCGGCGCCGACGACGCGGCCGCACCACCCGGCGTACGCGCCCTGGTGCGCGGCGAGCACCAGATGCACGCCGACGAGTTCACCGGCGAGCACGACGCCGGACGCGAGCTGGTCCTGCGCAACGACGCCCTGCTGTACGTCGCCGACGGCACCGTGGAGGTGGAGGCCGAGGGCCGGGCGTACCGGCTGGAGCGCGGCGACACCCTGTACCTGTCCGGCGGCGTACGGCACCGCTGGCGCGCCTCCGGGCCAGGCACGCGCGTGCTCGTGGTCGCCGTGGCGCCCCACATGGAGGCGGCCGACCAGTGATCCGCGTCGTGTCCCTGGTGCCGTCCCTCACCGAGGCCGTCGCCGTGACCGCCCCCGGGGTGCTCGTCGGTGCCACCGACTGGTGCACCCACCCCGCCGGCCTCGACGTGGCCCGGATCGGCGGCACCAAGAACCCGGACGTCCCCGCGATCGTCGGACTGCGCCCCGACCTCGTGATCGCGAACGAGGAGGAGAACCGCGCGCCCGACCTCGCCGCCCTGCGCGCCGCCGGCCCGGAGGTGCTGGTCACCGAGATCCGGGACCTGCCCCAGGCGCTGGCCGAGCTGGACCGCGTACTGCGCGCGTGCGGCGTACCCGCCCGGCCGCGGTGGCTCGACGACGCCGAGGCGGCCTGGGCGGAGGTCACCTTGGACGGCCCGTACCGGAAGGCCGTCGTACCGGTCTGGCGGCGGCCCTGGATGGTCCTCGGCCGCGACACCTTCGCCGGCGACCTCCTCGTCCGGCTCGGCGTCACCAACGTGTACGCGGACCATGCCGACCGCTATCCGCGCATCCCCCTGGACGAGCTGCGCGCCGCCGGCGCCGACCTCGTCGTCCTGCCCGACGAGCCGTACCGGTTCACCGCCGACGACGGGCCCGAGGCGTTCGACGGACTGCCCGCCGCGCTCGTCGACGGGCGGCACCTCACCTGGTACGGCCCGTCCCTCGCCCGGGCTCCGGAGATCCTCCGCCGGGCCCTGCGAGCAGCGTTCCGCTGACCAGGCCCCGTACGGTCCCCGAGGCGGCCACCAGCCACGCCGCCACCAGCACGGCGTACAGCGCCACCGCCGCTCCGCTCAGCGCCACCAGGCCCGTGTGCCGCGCCAGTCCCTCCAGGCCCGTCACACATGTGCCCACCGGGAACGTGAACGCCCACCACGTCATCCCGAAGCACATGCCCCGCCGCCGTGCCCGCACCACCAGCGCACCGGCGAGCGCCAGCCACAGCAGCGCGAAGCCCATCACCGGCACCCCGTACAGCACGGCCAGGCCACCCGCGTACGGCACGTCCGGCGACGCCGCGTCCGCGAAGGCGTTCGCCGCCGTCGTCGACTGGCCCAGCGGTCCCAGCACCAGCAGCAGCGCCGGCGTCAGTGCCGGCGGCGGCGGGCCGCCCGTCACCAGCCGCCCGAAGACCAGCGGCAGGATCAGCAGCGCCGCCAGCAGGCTCAGCCCGAACATGCCGTGGCAGGCCGCCAGCAGCGTCCCCCGCGACTGACCCTCCGGCAGGTACGGCACCAGCAGCGGGCCGACGGCGGCCGACACCATCGGCGCGACCACCGGCAGCAGCCACACCGGCGACGCCTCCTCGATCCTGTGCCGCACCACCATCAGGTACGGGACGGCCACCGCCGCCGCCAGGCCGACCGCCGTCCCCACGGTGAACAGCACCGCGCCCAGGGCCACCGCCGCGCCCGTGCCGATCCAGTCCCGGCCCACCAGCAGCGCGCCACCGCCGACGGACACCAGTGCCATGGCCGCACAGCCGTGGAACGGCGCGACGGCCGCGTCCAGCAGGTGGGCCCGCGCCTGGTCCCGGTGGTGCGCCCAGTGCGCGGCCCGGGCGGCGAGCAGGGCCGACAGCATCAGCAGCGACAGGGCCCACACCGCCGTACAGGCCGTCCGCAGCCCCGGCACGTCCAGTGGCAGCGCCGCACCCGCGTTGCCCACGATCGCGGTGCCCATGACGGCTGCGTACCACTGGGGGCCGAGGTGCCGGACGGCGGCCGTGGGCGTGGTGGGCGTGCGGGGGAGCCGCTGGACGAGGATGGCCATGCCGCCACCCTGACCGCGCGGCGCACCCCCGACCAGGGACCTTCCCTCTATGGCCCCATAAGCTGGGATTATGAGCCTCTCGCATCGTGTACCGGATCTCGGAGCCCTGGAGCTGCTCATCGCCGTGGCCCGGCACGGCAGCCTCGGCCGGGCCGCCCGCGAAGTCGGCATCTCCCAGCCCGCCGCCAGCAGCCGGATCCGCTCCATGGAACGACAGCTCGGCGTGGCCCTCGTCGACCGCTCGCCGCGCGGCTCCCGGCTCACCGGCGCGGGCGCGCTCGTCACGGACTGGGCGCGGCGGGTCGTGGAGGCGGCGGAGGCGTTCGACGCGGGTGCGCAGGCGCTGCGGGACCGGCGGGACTCGCGGCTGCGGGTGGCCGCGTCGATGACCATCGCCGAGTACCTGCTGCCCGGCTGGCTGATCGCCCTGCGCGCGGAGCGCCCGGACACCGCGGTGTCGCTGCACGCCGGGAACTCGGCGGCGGTGGCCGCGCGGCTGCTGGAGGGCGAGGCGGACCTCGGGTACGTGGAGGGGCTCGCCGTGCCGGAGGGGCTGACCGGCGCGGTCATCGCTCACGACCGGCTCGTGGTCGTCGCCGCGCCGTCCCATCGCTGGGCCCGCCGCCGCGCCCCGATCACGCCCGCCGAGCTGGCGGCGACGCCCCTGGTGCTCCGCGAGTACGGGTCGGGCACCCGGCAGGTCCTCGACTCGGCGCTCGCCGGGTACGGGGGGCTCGCGGCGCCGTTGATGGAGCTCGCGTCGACCACCGCGGTGAAGGGGGCGGCGGTCAGTGGTGCCGGACCCGCCGTCCTCAGCGAACTGGCGGTCACCGAGGAACTGGCGTCCCGCCGCCTGACCGAGGTGCCCCTCGACGGCGTCGACCTCCGCCGCGCCCTCCGAGCCGTCTGGCCCAAGGGCCCCCGCCCCACGGGCCCGGCCCGCGACCTCCTCTCCATGTCCAGAGCCCGCTGACCGCACCGGCGTGCCTTCCCTCTGGCATGGGACCCGTCCCGCCTCCGGCGTGCAGGTGGACGGGGCAGGCCGCGGTGGTCCGCAACGGATACGACCGGGGGCCTCGCCGCACGCAGCGCACCCGGACCGCACCCGGACCGCACCCGGACCGCGCCCGGACCGCGCCCGGACCGCGCCCGGACCGCGCCCGGACCGCACCCGGACCGCGCCCGGACCGGGGGCGTTCCGGACGGCCATGAGGTCCCGCCGGGCGGCAGCGGGCGCGGTGACGCGCCCAGCGCGTGAGCGCGCCCCGACCGGACGTCAGGAGGACGCCGCCCGCACCAGGCCCGCCATCACCCGCGCGTCCTCTCCCATCTCCGGATGCCACTGCACTCCCAGCACCCACCCCCGCTCCTCCGGCAGTTCCACCGCCTCGACCGTGCCGTCCTCGGCGTACGCGGACGGGAGGAGGGCGGTGCCCAGGCGGTCGACCGCCTGGTGGTGGTGGGTGGGGACCTGGACCGCCTCGGGGACCAGGGAGCCGTAGCGGGTGTCCGGGACCGGTTTGACCGTGTGGTGGCTGAAGCGGCCCGGCTCCACCACATGCCCGTCCAGGTGCTGGACGAGCGTGCCGCCGAGGGCGACGTTGAGGAGCTGCATGCCGCGGCAGATGCCCAGCACCGGGGTTCCCGCCGCGAGGGCCGCGTCGAGCAGGGCCAGCTCCCACGCGTCCCGGTCCCGCGCGGGCGGGCCCGTCCTGGGGTCGGGCTCGGCCCCGTACCGTAGGGGCTCCACATCCGCGCCGCCCGCGATGACGAGCGCGTCGAGCCGGGCGACGGTCTCCGCCGCCACGTCCGGCGCGTCCGGCGGCAGCATGGCGGCGATACCACCCGCAGCCCGCACCAGCCGCGGGTACGCGGCGGGCAGCAGCGCGGCGGGCAGATCCCAGACGCCCCACCGAGCGGGGTCGAGGTAGGTCGTCACACCGACGAGGGGCTTGCTCATACGGAACGGTCCTTTCCTGCGCGGTCGAGCTCGGCCTCGGCCGCCGCCAGCGCCGCGAACTCCTCCTCGGGTGCGCTCGCGACGAGACGGTGCCGACTGTAGAACGCGAAGTACGCGACGGCGATCACATAGACGCCGAGTGCCATCAGCGCGGCCTCCTGGTCCACCAGGAACGTCGCCACCAGCGCGGACAGCGCGAGGACGAAGGCGACCGACGAGGTCAGCACCCCGCCGGGCGTACGGTAAGGGCGGTCCAGGTGCGGCTCGCGGCGCCGCAGCACGATGTGGGAGAGCGCCATCATGGCGTACGAGATGGTCGCGCCGAACACCGCGATGTTCAGCATCCGCGCCCCGTCCCCGGTCCCGGCGGCCAGCGCGAAGCCGATCGCACCCGGGATCAGCAGCCCGAGGTACGGGGACTTGCGGCGGCTCGTCAGCGACAGGAACCGGGGCAGGTACCCGGCTCTGGACAGCGCGAACAGCTGCCGCGAGCCCGCGTAGATCAGCGAGAAGAACGACGCCACCAGGCCGGCCAGTCCCGCGTAGTTGACGAACCTGCTCAGCGCCGTCGTCCCGCCGTCCCCCTCCAGCGCCACGACCAGCGGATTGCCCGCGTCCTGGATGGCGGCGGCGCCCCGCGCCCCGGTCGCCGCGAAGAACGTCACCACGGCCAGCAGCACCAGCACGCCCATCGACAGGGACATCGCCCTGGGCATCGACCTGACCGGGTCCTTGGCCTCCTCGGCGGCGAGCGGCACGCCTTCCACGCCCAGGAAGAACCACATCCCGAACGGGAACGCCGCCCAGATGCCGAGCAGCCCGTACGGCAGCCAGGAGCCGGCGCCGAAGGCCGTCGTGTCCACCGGGATGTCGTTGAGGCCGTCCGCCCGGAACTCGGTGAACGCGCCCACCGCGAAGATCAGCAGCGCCGCCACCGCGACGGCGGTCACGATCAGGCTGAAGCGCAGGGCCTCGCCCACGCCCCACAGGTGGATGCCGATGAAGATCGCGAAGCAGGCCAGGTACACCGGCCAGCCGGACTCCAGGCCGAACAGCTTCAGCGACTCGATGTAGTCGCCGATGAAGATGGAGATCGCGGCGGGGGCCAGGATGTACTCGATGAGGATGGCGGTGCCGGTGAGGAAGCCGCCCCAGGTGCCGAGCGCCCGCCGTGCGAAACCGTAGCCGCCGCCCGCCGCGGGCAGGATCGCGGACAGCTCGGCGAGCGCGAACACGAGGCACGCGTACATCGCGCCCATCAGGACCATCGCGATGGCCAGCCCGCCGAAGCCGCCCTCGGCGAGGCCGATGTTCCAGCCGGAGTAGTCGCCGGAGACGACGTACCCGACGCCGAGCCCGGTCAGCAGCAGCCAGCCGGCG
Source organism: Streptomyces sp. TRM49041 (assembly GCF_008271805.1). GTDB lineage: Bacteria > Actinomycetota > Actinomycetes > Streptomycetales > Streptomycetaceae > Streptomyces. The sequence goes on along the minus strand of NZ_VSRY01000095.1, from coordinate 7,329 downwards.
CTGCCCTGCCGCAGTGCGCGGCGCTTCAGATAGTCGTCGGTCGGTGCGGCACCACTCGCCGTGGTGCCCGTGGTGTCTTCCAGCGTCATGGCAGCGTCAGCTCCCCGCCTCGGGTCCAGCCCAATGGAATGGAGCCATACCTTTGCGGGGTGGCGGGGGTTACGCAAGACCCCTGCGTCACTTTCGGGGTACGCGCGCCACCCGCGCGCCGTCCCCGCGCGGTGCTCACCGGCCGCCCGCCGTCACGCCAGGAAGCCACGCAGCAGTGCCGCCGTCCCCGCGCAGTGCTCACGCGCCACCTCGCGTGCCCCGTCCGCGTCGCCCTCCAGGACCGCCTCCACCAGCGCGTCGTGCTGATGCTGGGCGTGCTCCAGGTTCCGTACGAGCAGCGGGATGCAGTCCAGCAGGTCGTTCACCGTGGCTCGTACCGCCGCGTACTGCGCGGTCAGCGTCGGTGAGCCGGACAGCTCGGCGAGCGTCAGGTGCAGCAGCGTGTCCTGGCGCCGGTAGTCGTCCAGCGGCGCGTCGTGCGTGGCCCGCAGCGCCGTACGGAGCCGCTCCGCGTCCTCGCCGGCCAGCCCCTGCCCCGCACACAGCCCGGCCGCGCCGGTCTCCAGCACCTCCCGGAACCGCAGCGCGTCCTCCACGTCCACCGCAGCGATCCGGCGCCGCAGCTCGGCCTCGCCGGACTCGCGGTCCCGGCGCAGCACGAACGTTCCGCCGTACCGTCCGCGCCGGCTCTCCAGCAGGCCCTGCTCCTGGAGCACCTTGAGCACCTCGCGCAGCGTCACCCGGCTGATCCCCATCCGCTCGGCCAGCTCCCGCTCCGCCGGCAGCCGCTCCCCGGCCGGCACCAGGCCGAGCCGCACCACCTGGAGGATCTGCTCCAGAGCCTCCTCGAACCCGCTCCCCGCCCGTACCGGCCGCAGCACGGGCGTCAACCGGTCGGACGCCTGCTTCACCATGTGGCCGTCTCCTCTTCCCAATCAATGGTTCTCGGCAATACCTTATGACTCCCGGCTGATCCAAGGAGGACCCACCCCGTGGCAGACCGCACACCCCCACTCTCCGTCGAGGAGCTCCGCGCCCTCGTCGTGAGCGGCGATATCGACACCGTCGTCCTGGCCTTCCCCGACATGCAGGGGCGCCTCCAGGGCAAGCGGTTCGCCGCGCCCTTCTTCCTCGACGAGGTCCTGGAGCACGGCACCGAGGGCTGCAACTACCTGCTCGCCGTCGACACCGACATGAACACCGTCGACGGCTACGCCATGTCCTCCTGGTCCACCGGCTACGGCGACTTCGGCCTCCAGCCCGACCTGGGGACGCTCCACCGCGTCCCCTGGCACCCCGGCACTGCCATGCTCATCGCCGACCTCGCCTGGCACGACGGTGCCCCCGTCGTCGCCGCGCCCCGCCAGATCCTCCGCCGCCAGCTGGAGCGGCTCGCCGAGCACGGCTATACGGCGCATGTCGGCACGGAGCTGGAGTTCATCGTCTTCAAGGACACCTACGAGCAGGCCTGGGACGCCGACTACCGCGGCCTCACCCCGGCCAACCAGTACAACGTCGACTACTCGATCCTCGGCACCGGCCGCGTCGAACCCCTCCTGCGCCGCATCCGCAACGACATGGCCGGCGCCGGTCTGACCGTCGAGTCCGCCAAGGGCGAGTGCAACCCCGGTCAGCACGAGATCGCGTTCCGCTACGACGAGGCCCTCACCACCTGCGACCACCACGCCGTCTACAAGACCGGCGCCAAGGAGATCGCCGCCCAGGAGGGCGTCTCGCTCACCTTCATGGCGAAGTACAACGAGCGCGAGGGCAACTCCTGCCACATCCACCTCTCCCTCCAGGACGCCGACGGCCGTAACGTCATGGCCGGCGACGGCCCGGTGGGCAGCGTCGCCGCCATGTCGCCCGTCATGCGCCACTTCCTCGCCGGGCAGCTGGCCGCGCTCCGCGAGTTCTCCCTTCTCTACGCCCCGAACATCAACTCGTACAAGCGTTTCCAGCCCGGCTCCTTCGCGCCCACCGCCGTCGCCTGGGGCCATGACAACCGGACCTGCGCCCTGCGGATCGTCGGCCACGGCCGGTCCACGCGCTTCGAGAACCGCCTCCCCGGCGGCGACGTCAACCCGTATCTCGCCGTCGCCGGGCTGGTCGCCGCCGGCCTGTACGGCATCGAGCACCGGCTGGAACTCCCCGAACCGTGCGCCGGCAACGCCTACTCCGGCGACTACGAACACGTCCCGACCACCCTCCGCGAGGCCGCCGAGCTGTGGGAGAACAGCGCCCTCGCGAAAGCCGCCTTCGGTGACGAGGTCGTCGCGCACTACGCCAACATGGCGCGTGTCGAGCTCGCCGCCTTCGACGCCGCCGTGACCGACTGGGAGCTGCGCCGCTCCTTCGAACGCATGTGAGGCATGAAGTTGACCACCGAGCTCCACATCCTGAACCCCGCCACCGAAGAGGTCATCGCCACCGTCCCGGCCGCCACCGCCGCCGATGTGGACACCGCCGTCACCCGGGCCGCCCACGCCCGCCGCGCCTGGGCGGCCGCCGCCCCCGCCGACCGCGCCCGGCTGCTGCGCCGCTTCGCGGCCGCCGTCGACGACCACCTGGAGGAGCTCGCCCTCCTGGAGGTCCGCGAGGCCGGCCACACCGTCGGCAATGCCCGCTGGGAGGCCGGCAACGTCCGCGACCTGCTGGACTACGCGGCCGGGGGAGTGGAGCGGCTCACCGGCCGCCAGATCCCCGTACCCGGCGGCATCGACCTGACGATCCTCGAACCGCTCGGCGTGATCGGCGTCATCGCCCCCTGGAACTTCCCCATGCCGATCGCCGCCTGGGGCACCGCCCCGGCTCTCGCGGCGGGGAACGCGGTGATCCTCAAACCCGCCGAGACCACCCCGCTCACCGCCCTCCGCCTCGCCGAGCTGGCTCTGGAGGCGGGCCTTCCCGAGTACCTCTTCCAGGTACTCCCCGGCGAAGGCCCCGTCGCCGGCTCCGCCCTCGTCGAGCACCCCGGCGTCGCGAAGATCGTCTTCACCGGCTCCACCCGCGTCGGCAAGGGCATCATGGCCGCCTGCGCCGACCGCGTGAAGCGTGTCACCCTGGAACTCGGCGGCAAGAACCCCAACATCGTCTTCGCCGACGCCGACATCGAGGCCGCCGCCCTCGCCGCGCCCATGTCGTTCCTCGACAACTCCGGCCAGGACTGCTGCGCCCGCACCCGCATCCTCGTCCAGCGCACGGCGTACGACCGGTTCATGGAGCTCCTCGCCCCCGCCGTCGAGAAGGTCGTCGTCGGCGACCCGGCCGACGAGCGGACCCAGATGGGCCCCCTCATCTCCCGCGCCCAGCTCGACCGCGTACGGTCCTACGTCCCCGACGACGCCGACGCCGTACGCGGCACCGCCCCCGAGGGCCCCGGCTTCTGGTACCCGCCGACCCTCCTCACCGGCCTCGCCCCGGACGCGCCGGCCGCCACCGACGAGGTCTTCGGCCCCGTCGCCGCCGTACTGCCCTTCGATGACGAGGCCGACGCCGTACGCCTCGCCAACGCCACCGACTACGGCCTGTCCGGCTCCATCTGGACCCGCGACGTGGGCCGCGCCCTGCGGGTCTCCCAGGCCGTCCAGGCGGGCAACCTCTCCGTCAACTCCCACTCCAGCGTCCGCTACTGGACCCCGTTCGGCGGCTACAAGCAGTCCGGCGTCGGCCGCGAGCTGGGCCCCGACGCCCTCACCGCCTTCACCGAGACCAAGAACGTCTTCATCAGCACGAGCAGCACGGAAGGCTGACGCACGCATGACCGAGAACCAGAACATCTGCCGCCGACTCGTCGGCCGTACGGCCGTCATCACCGGGGCCGGCAGCGGCATCGGCCTCGCCACCGCGCGCCGCCTCGCCTCCGAGGGCGCCCACGTGGTGTGCGCCGACATCGACGAGACGGCCGGCAAGGCCGCGGCCGACGAGGTCGGGGGCCTCTTCGTACGTGTCGACGTCACCGACCCCGACCAGGTCGAGGCTCTCTTCGAGACCGCGTACGACACGTACGGCAGCGTCGACGTCGCCTTCAACAACGCGGGCATCTCACCGCCCGACGACGACTCGATCCTGGAGACCGGCCTGGAGGCGTGGAAGCGCGTCCAGGAGGTCAACCTCACCTCCGTCTACCTGTGCTGCAAGGCCGCCATCCCCTACATGCGCCGCCAGGGCAGGGGCTCCATCATCAACACGGCGTCCTTCGTGGCCATCATGGGCGCGGCCACCTCGCAGATCTCGTACACCGCCTCCAAGGGCGGCGTCCTCGCCATGTCCCGCGAACTGGGCGTGCAGTTCGCCCGCGAGGGCATCCGCGTCAACGCCCTCTGCCCCGGCCCCGTCAACACCCCGCTCCTGCGGGAGCTGTTCGCCAAGGACCCCGAGCGGGCCGCGCGCCGCCTCGTACACGTCCCGGTGGGCCGGTTCGCGGAGGCGGAGGAGATCGCCGCGGCGGTCGCGTTCCTCGCCAGCGACGACGCCTCCTTCGTGAACGCGACGGACTTCCTGGTGGACGGCGGGATCGCCGGCGCGTACGTCACGCCGCTCTGACCGCTGACTAGTCTGACCGCATGAGCATGACGACACCGCCGGGCTGGTACCCGGACCCCGCCGTACCGACCGTCGAGCGCTGGTGGGACGGCACCGCATGGACCGGCCACACCCGCCCGGCGGACGGCGGCCGGCCGACGGCGGTCGTCGTCCCCCCGAAGCCGCGCACCGGACGCGTGCTCCAGATCGCCGCCGCGGCACTCGCCGTGGCGGCGGTCGTCACCACCGTGGTCCTCCTCCGCCCGGGCGGCGACGGGACCCCGGTCGCCAAGCAGCCGGCCGCGTCGCCCGCTTCGGCCCCGGCGTCCCCGAGCCCGTCCGAGGAACCCCAGGACCCGCAGCCGTCCGCAACGGCCGAGGACGACTCCGTCCTCGTCGACCAGCTCAACGGCATCACCCTGCCCGTACCCCAGGGGTGGGAGAAGCCCGACACCGGCATCGACCGGTCGCCGGGCATGGCCATGACCGACGACTACAAGTGCCCCAACACCACGCGGTACTGCAAGCGCGGCCGCGTCCTGTCCCGCACGCTCACCTCCAGCGCCACCACGCCCGAAGCCATGGCGAAGGAGGACATCTCCGAGGCCGCCGAGCAGCTGTACGGCGAGGACGGCCTCGGCAACCGGCCGTACGGCGGGATCAGCTCCCACAAGGTGGTCGCCGCCCGCCAGGCAGTCGTCGCGGGCCGCACCGGCTACCTCGTCCGCTGGCAGGTCACCACCGGCAAGGGCCCCGGCGGCTACGTCCAGTCCCTGGTGTTCCCGTCGCCGAACGGCGTCGAACATCCCGTTGTCGTACGGTTCGCGTTCGACGCCGGGCAGGAGGCGCCGCCGCTCACCCTCATGGACGAGATCACCAAGGGCATCCGCCCCATCGGCAGCTCGACCAGCGGCGGCGTGGGCAGCAGCCTGGCGCCGGGCAACGGCTAGAGGCGGGCAACGGCTAGAGGAAAGTGCGCCCTTCGCCGCGATAGGTCGGCACGGTCGCTGTGGTGCGATCGCCCTCGATCAGATGGAGCCGGTCGAACCGCTCGCACAGCTCGCCCGCCTTCGCGTGCCGGAACCACACCTTGTCGCCGATGAGGAGATCGTCGGCGGCCGACCCCAGCAGCGGCGTCTGCACCTCACCCGGCCCCTCCTGCGGGTCGTAGCGCAGCCCCTCCGGCAGATACGGCACCGGCAGCCGGTCCCGGCCGGCCGCACCCGACGCGGGGTAGCCGCCGCCCAGCACGGTCACCACGCCGACGCCGGGCCTGCGCACCACGGGCTGCGCGAACAGGGCGGCGGGGCGGCCGGTGAACGACGAGTAGTCGTCGAACAGCCGCGGCACGTACAGCCCGGACCCGGCGGCGACCTCCGTCACGGCGTCCTCACCGGCCGTGTACTGGACGCTGCCGGTGCCTCCCCCGTTGACGAACTCCAGGTCCGGTGCCACCGCCCGCACGGCCGCGACCACGGCCGCCCGCCGTGCCGCCAGCTCCCGCCGCGCCATGGACTGCATCAGCCGCACCGCCCGCGACCGCACCGGCCGCCCCGCGACCGTGTCCCCGACCCCGGCGACATGCCCCTCGTACGCCATCAGCCCCACCAGCCGGAACCCGGGCCGCCGCACCACCGAGCGGGCGAGCTCGGCGAGTTGAGCGGGCTCACGCAGCGGAGACCGGAGGGCGCCGATCCGCACACGCCCACCGAGCAACCGCAGCGAGGTGTCGAGCTCGAGACAGACACGTACGACCTCCCGCCCCCCGGCCCGGGTGGCGTCCACGAGGTCCAGCTGCGCCGGATCGTCCACCATGACCGTGACCGCCCGGGCGAGCTCGGGGTCGGCTGCGAGTTCGGCGAACCGGGCGCGATCGGCGGACGGATACGCCAGGAGGATGTCCTCGAACCCGGCCCGGGCGAGCCACAGAGACTCCTCCAGCGTGAACGACATCACCCCCGCGAACCCGGGGCGCGCCAGTACCCGCTCCAGCAGCGCACGGCAGCGCAGCGACTTGCTCGCGACCCGGACCGGCTTGCCCGCGGCACGGGCCACGAGGTCGTCGGCGTTGGCGTCGAAGGCGCCCAGATCGACGACGGCGAGGGGCGCGTCGAGATGGGCGGTCGCCCGGTCGTACCGGGCACGGTCAGCGGCACGGGGAGTCATGGCCAGAGCGTGCCAGACGGCGCTACCGGCGGGTAGGGGACATGGAGGGGACGTTCCGGTCAGATCCGCCCCGACCTGCGGCCTCGTTCCCGCGGGCGCGCCGACAGCCTTTAGAGTGACGGCTACACGCTGATGAACGGGCCTGCCCCGGCGGCGGTTCAGGTACGACGACGAGGGGGGCGGATGAGCACCGAGGCACGGCGCCCGGAGCCGCCCGGCACACCGGCCCCGCGCCCCGCCGTGGAGCCCGAGGCGGACACGGAGACCACCACCCGCCTCCGCCCGGCCCGCCAGGCCCCTCAGCCCCCGGCCACGCGTCCCGCAGGCCCCGCTGCCCCGCCCGCGCGGACGACCACTCCGGGTCCCGCACGTCGGCCCGACGGGTCCGGCGACTCCCCGGCACCCGCGCACACGCCCAACGTCCCCCGGCAGCCCACCCCGAGGACATCGACGCCCGCGACACCGGCCGACTCCGCCACCGGTACGACGGCCCCCGCCCCGGACACGCAGGCGCCGCCCTCCGCGCCCTCGCACGCCCCGCGTCCCGGCGCCCCCACGCCCACTACCCCGCCGCGCCCGGCAGCGGCT
>NZ_VSRY01000094.1 GCF_008271805.1 Streptomyces sp. TRM49041 | reverse complement strand
TACTGAGGTTGAACTCGTGGTGTCGTAGGGGCTGACGGCTCGTCGCCTGTGCGGTATCACCGAAGGCATGCGGTATCCACAAGGGGGCGGGCTGACCGCCGAACGGCAGCAGTTCCGCGAGGAGTTACGGCTAAAGGCGGCCGAGAGGTTCGCCCTGGGCGAGGCGAGCTCGGTGATCGCGAAGGACCTGCGGGTCAGCGTCCGTTCGGTGCAGCGATGGCGGCAGATGTGGGACGAGGGCGGTCCCCGGGCTCTGCGGTCGCAGGGGCCGGCGTCGCTGCCGAGGCTGAGTCAGAAGCAGTTCACGCAGCTGGAGGCGGAGCTGGCCAAGGGTCCGGCCGCGCACGGCTGGGAAGACCAACGCTGGACCCTGAGCCGTGTGAAGACGGTGATCGGCCGGCGCTTCCACCTGACCTACACGGTCCAGGGCGTGCGGAAGCTGCTGGTGCGCAATGGCTGGTCCTGCCAGGTGCCTGCCCGTCGGGCCGTGGAGCGGGACGACGATGCGGTCGCGGGGTGGGCCAAGGAGGTGTGGCCCCGCGCGGAAGGTTAGCGGCGGCCCGTGGGGCCTGGCTCGTCTTCGAGGACGAGGCCGGCTTCTCCATGACGCCGCCGCACGCGAAGACTTGGTCTCGGCGCGGCCGGACCCCGGTGGTGCGGGTGCGGGGCCGTTCCCGCAGACGGATATCCATCGCCGCGCTGACCTGCTACAAGCCCGGCCACCGGTCGCGGCTGATCTACCGGCCGCGCAGGGACGACGGTCAGCGCGACGGACGCAAGAGCTTCTCCTGGCGCGATTACCGGGACCTGCTGATCGCCGCCCACCAGCAGCTCGGGGGCCCGATCGTGCTCGTCTGGGACAACCTGAACGTTCACAAGGCCGCCGGGCTGCGGGAGTTCGCCGAAGCCCGGGACTGGCTGACCATCTACTACTTGCCGCCCTACGCACCCGACCTCAACCCCGTCGAAGGGATCTGGTCACTACTGCGGCGGGGCTGGCTCTCCAACGTCGCCTTCAATACCCCCGAACACCTCGTCCAGCGCATCCGACGCGGCCTCCGGCACATCCAGTACCGCAGCCACCTGATAGACGGCTGCCTCGCCGAGACCGGCCTGACCATCAGACCCACCTGAACGACCCAGCGACATCACGAGTTCAACCTCAGTAGAAGCAGCACACCAGGCCTACCAGTCGGCGCAGGAGGCGCTGCACGCCGCCCGCCGAAAACTGGCCGAGGCCGTCCTGGACGCCTACGCGAACGGCGAGCCGGTCGGCCGGATCGCCGAACGCACCGGCCAGAGCACCACCACTGTCTGGAACACCCTCGCCGCCCACGACATCACACACCACACCCGCATCAACGGCTCCACCTGACAGCCGCCGGTTCCTTCCGAGCTCGGCGCACAGACCGCCGGACGAAGTCCGCGGCCTGTGAAGCCGGTTTGCTGGTGTTCGGTCAGAAGAGCGCCAGGCCTTCGCCGCTGGTGTCAGCTATGACGGGCCGGGGTTCGGCAGGGAGGCCGTCCAGGCGGTCGGGACCGGCTTCGGCCGCCACAGCAGGGGCGGTCTCGGCCAGCCAGGTACCGAACCGCTCGATAGCCTCCCGGTAGGGCACCCGTGCCAGGACGCGGTGCTCACCGGCGGGGCAGAAGTCGACGGAGACGGTGAGCAGGCAGGAGCGAGGTGTGTTCTGACTGCCCGTCCACGAGACGCGCAGCACTCCGCAAGGCTTCCGCCCGCGGGAGTCAGGGTGGGTGGGGCGCAGGGTGCGGGTGGCGGTGTGGGCGGTCCATGCGGCGAGGTGAGGCAGAGGCAGAGTGGTGCGGGTGCGGCAGCCCGGACAGCGGTGCCAGTGGCGCAGCCAGCCGACCGCGTCGGTCTCGAAGAGGCGGTGGTAGCGGCTGGCGACGCGGATGTCGTTGTCGTACAGGTGGTCGGGGCGCTCCAGTGTGTTGCAGGACAGGCAGACCGGGGCGCGGACGTAGCCGTGTTCATGGCAGTGATCCAGCACAGCAGCCGGCGCCGTACTGCAGACGGCACACACCCACCCGGCCACCTGGCGGGACATACCCGGCTTGCGGCTCAGCACCGAGTACAACTGACCCCGCAGCTCCCCCGTATACGGGCGCTGCGGGATGGCTGGACCGTTCACGCCCGTCGCGGACTGGCTGTCGGTGGCTCGGGGACCCCGGCGGTGCTGTTCGGTGACAGCTGTCTCCGCCTTGCCGACCCGCGTGGTGTGCAGCCACTCGGCTTCGGTGTGCTCGGCCGTGTCCAGCAGCCTGACCACGGCACGCGGAAGCCACCACGACCGCTCGACCCCGTCACGGGACCGCTGCACCAGCAGCCGCCGCCAGTCGACCCCCGCCAGATGAGACCACGGTCCGGGCTCATGGCCGGCCTGCCGTCCGGGATGATCTGCCTCTTGCAGTTCCCAGCTGATGCGCCGGCGCCAACCACGCAGCGTTCCACCCGGGCGCTCCTGCTCTGGCACACCACGGAACGGACCGATACGGACCAGATCCAGGGCGTCCACCTCCACCGCGTTCCATGCCGCCGCCGCCCGGCGCACCTCAGCCTCCGGAACTCTCCACCAGCCGTCCTCCGTCATCACCAGCTCCACCACACACGTACCGAGCAAGACGTACCGCCCCGGCCGGACATCAGAAGGAAAGCAGGTGAATACTGCGGAAGTCGTCGGTACCGCGCTACCGGCCGTCAGGCTGGCCCACACACTGTCGGCGGCGGCCAGAGTGACCAGATGATCTGCCCGGCCCGGGGCAACACGCTCGGCCATACCGAAAGACTAACGACCGGCACCAGCACACCGACAGCCGGTGGGGACATGGAGGCATTTCAGCCTTCGAATGCACAGTCCCCGGGGTTGCAGTGATCCGGTGAACCTGCTCGATGCTGAGCGGGGCTACAGAAGCCCGCGGAGTGAGGCTTCGGCTTTGTCCACGGCTTCGGTAAGGGTGCGCATGTGGGCTTGCGGGAGGTTCCCTGCACCGATCCCTGACGCGGTGAGTACGGCGTCGAGTTGCCGTCTCTGCTCACCGCTCAGGCAGGAGCGCGCGGCGAGGTGGTCCAGGACGTCGCGGGCGGCGTAGGCGTCGAGGCTCGCCACCTCGGCGACGGCTTGCGGTAGGAGGGCGTCGTGGTAGCTGGTGTGGTCGCGGGCGAGTTCGAGCGCGGTCAGTCCGACGCGGGCCTGGAATGCGGCGGTCTCGGGGTCGGGCGGGGTGAGCAGCGCGAGGGCTTCCTTCAGGGCAAGGTCGAGCTCTGGCTGCCGTGGGGGTGAGGTCGCGGGCCGGCAGCAGATGCGCAGAAGACTCGCGACGGTGTTTTCCCACGGTTCTGTGGGGGTGGTGGAGTCGATGGTGTCGCGGGCCTGCTGGGTGAGGCCGCGTTCCATCAGCGACATGATCTTGATTTGGCGTCCGTCGAGGAGGCGGTTGCCGATGCCGCGGTGTGCGGTCATGGCGTCGGCGGCTTCGGTCCAGCGGCCGATGCGGGCCAGGGCCCTGGCGCCGTCGACGAGGACGGTGACCCACAGCTCTTTGCAGATGGTCTGGTGGTCTGCGTCGGTGTTGATCAGCGTGGACAGGTCGACGGTGTGGCCGCGGATCTCGGTGGTGCCGCGTTTCTGGGCGGCGCGGTAGAGCCGTGTGAGTACGTCGTAGGCGGCTTCGCCGTCGCCCTCGCGGGTCAGCAGCCGGGAGATGTTGATCAGGGGCATGAGCGCCATCACGGCGATGTCTCCCGTGAGGTGTCCGGCGCCGGCGAAGACCTTGTGCTGCTTCCAGCACAGGTCGGCCGCCAGGTCGGGCATCCCGGCGTCGGAGGCGATCAGCGCGGCGTAGTTGAGGACCCCGCTGGCGCGGGCCACCAGGTCGGGGTGGCTCGCGCCAGCGGGCGCGACGGTCAGCTCGGTGAGGTGGGTGATGCGCTCGTCCAGCGGTAACGCAGGTGCCTTGGGGCGGCGGACCAGCGGGATGCGGCTGGCTATCGCGGGGATCATCGGCTCAGCTCTTGCGCTTCCAGTCGACGATGAGACGGCTGTAGGTCTTGTCGATGACGAAGCGCGGGTCGGCGGCCGTGAGCTGGTCGCGGGCGTCGCCGACGGCCATGCGGAAGGTGGGTTCCGGCGCGGTGTTGCCCCAGCCTTCGTCCCATTCGCGGATCTCGGTGGCGACCTGGTCGGCGAGTTCGGCGGCGCGGGAGCCGTGGCCGATGACGCCGATCTCCCAGAACCTGCCGGTCTCGTCCTCGCCCTCGCGGATGGTCAGGTAGGCCAGGGTGTCGCCGTCGAGGGCGGCCATGGAGCCCCAGCCGAAGTGCGGGGTGAACCCGGGCCGCTGGCCGGGGAGGCGGGACAGGCCGTTGGGCAGCACGGAGGCCAGGTACAGGTACAGCCACTCCCAGGGGTCGCCCTGGCGGAACTTCACCCCTGTGTAGATCTTGGCTTGCTTCTGGTCCAGGACGGTGCGGATCGCGTCGCGGTCCACCTCCTGCTCGCTGAAGGTCTCCAGGCGGACGTTGCCCTCACCCTCCATGCGCACGAGCGTGTAGATGTCGTCGCAGACGCCCTTGCGCAGGGGCACGAACGTCGCCATCTCGCAGGACACGGTCCTCCAGGTGTCGCCGTCCCGCTCGAAAGCGAAGCTGCGGGAGATACTGCCGCGGATCCGCATCGGAAGGACGAGACGGCCGCCGGGAGCGAGCTGGTCGAGGATCTTCACAGGCACATCGCCCGCGCCGACGGTGAACTGGATGCGGTCGAACGGCGCGTGCTCGGGAAGACCGGCGGCACCGTCGGCCAGTACCGCGGTCACGTTCGAGGCACCGGCCTGCGCGAGGTTCTTGTTCGCGCCGTCGACGAGGTCCTGGTCGACGTCCACGGTCCACACGTGGCCGCCGGGGGCCACGAGCCGCCCGAGGAGGCTGGCGTTGTAGCCGGTGGCGGCACCGGCTTCCAGGACCTTGTGGCCGGGCTGGGCACCCAGCTGTTCGAGCTGGGTGGCGACGATGGAGGGCGCGGAGATGCAGGAGATCATCTCGCCGTGATTGTCATGCTTGGTGGGCACCGCGTCTTCGATGTACGCCTTCTGGAGGTCGACGCCGGGGAGGAAACGGTGGCGTTCGGTGCTGCGGAAGGCGTCGATGGCGGCGGGGGTGCGCAGGTGGCCGCTGTCGATGAGGCGGTTCACGAGCGCTTCGCGCAGTTCAGCGGGGTCGGTGACGGGTGTCACGGTGGTCTCCATTCGAGTGAGGTTAGGGTCCGGTGAGGCGGACCGGCGGGTAGACACGTCGGCTGCTTGGTCTTCGGCGAAGGCGACTTGGCGGCCCAGCCATGCGGTAGCGGCCTGCTCAACGACCGGCACTCCAGCGCGGTTGAACGCGAAGATCGCGTGATGGGCGAGCACCGCGCGCAAGCCCCGCATCAGTCGCCCATCAGCGGCGAGCCGCCTCAGCTGTCGGCCGGCCGTATCGAAGGCGGTGACGCGCTCGGCCCAGCCGGGCTCGGCATCCGGCCGCAGGGCCGCATCGGCGTTCATCAGACGGCGCATGGCCGAGACCGCCAGGTCGCGCGCCGGGCCGACGGGCGGGGTGACGGGCGGTCGCAGGGCGCCGAGCTTCGCCCACACATCACCGGCCTCGAACGGGTCCAGCCCGGCCGACCGGATCATGGTGGCCAGCAGCAGCACACTGCGCTCCCGGGCGCCCAGGCTGCCGGTCTCGGCCAAGGCGGCGCGACTGTCCGCGCAGAACACGTCGTGCGCGACGTCCATGCCTTCTCGGCCGCCGAACGCCTCGGTCTCCGGCTCGTAGACGCCGCCGACCCAGCCGCTGACCTGCTGGTCGGCGACGAGGCGGTCCAGCAGGTCGGCCGCACAGTACTCGACGCGCAGGCGCAGGCCTCCGTCCTTGCGCAGGAAGTGGAACCGCTGGTCTCCCAACGCGGACGACAGCGCCTGGGCGGCCTCGGGACTCACGGCGCTGCCGGGGAATGACACGCTGGCATGCCACCAGTCCGTCTGCGTGGTGATCGGAAGGTTCTCGTCGTCGACGTCCATGATCGTGGGCGCTCCTCGTCGATAGGGCTCGGCTCGAAGGACTGACGGTCAGGTGATCAGCAGGGCTCTGGTCCAGCCCGTGGTGTTCGTGCCGTCCAGTGCCAGTCGCGCGCCGGTACGGCCTTCCATGAATCCGGGCTTCGTCAGCCGGTCCATGTCGGCGGCAAGGCGCTTGTTGAGGTCTTCGATCGGCGGTGTAAACCGGTCAGGTGTGGGGCTGTCGTCGGCGACGGCGCGGGCCACGGTCACAAGGCCGGCCCAGCCGTGGCACAGCGAGGCGTCGGTGATCCGCCCCAGCAGGGCCGGGTCGGCGAGCGTGTGCGCGACGGTGTCCTCTGCCGCGAGCCTGCGGGCCGGGTCATTGAGGGCGAGCGCGGCCAGTTGCTGGGTGCGGGCGATGCCGACTTGGCCGTAGCACCAGGACGGACGCGCGGGCTCCGGCCTGGGCGGCTCCGGGGCCGACAAATGGTCGCGGGTGATCCAGTAGCGGCAGCCGTAGGTGTCCAGCCAGCGCGCGAACATCTCGATGGCCTCGTGCTGTCCCGGCACCTGGACGCCGTGCCTAACGGCGAGTGACAGCGCCGCCGAAACCCCGGCGATGCCGTGTGCGACACCGTTGTTGCCGTGTCCGCCCGGCATCTCCTCGTCGGCGGGCCCGGCCGTGGACCACCATCCCGGCACCCGTCGGCCCTCGACGAGGACCGGCCGCGACAGGGAGACCAGGTAGGCCAGCACCTTCTCCAGCCGTGGCGACGCCTCGCCGCAGGTCAGCAGCAGCGCGCCCAGCCCGGCAAGGCCCCGGATCAGGTCGAACTCAGCCAGATGCGGCAGCGCCCCGGAGGCCTGCCGCCGAGACGCTGCGGCCAGTCGGGCGTCCACGACGCGGTCGACGGCGTCGCGGACGTCGCGGCCGACGCGCCCGGCGCAGTTGAGCACGAACTCCAGGGCAGGGGCGCCGTGGAACAGGGAGGCGTTGCGTCCGGCGCTGACGCCGCCTGCAACCGCCTGCGTGAGGCTGCTTCGTGCGGCGGCGAGGTCACCGCGCTCGATGTGCAGCAGCGCCATCCCGAGCGCGCCTTCGGAGAGGTCCTGCGTCCGGGGCGGGGGCGGTGTCGCGGTCATGGGCGTGCCTTCAGCGGGAGGACGAGGTCGTGGGCCCGTCCGCCGATCCATCCGTCGGCGTCCGGCGGCGGCGCGTCGTGCAGGGTCGCGACTCTGGTCGGGCTGGCGTCAAGGTGGGCGCGCAGCAGGGCCAGGTGCATGTCCTGGCACAGGTCGAGGGGGAGGTGCTGGTCGTCCTCGGCCAGGAGCACGCGGTCCGGCACGCGGAAGCGGCCCATCCAGGCCCGCAGTTGCCCACCCCATTCATCCAGCGTCGCGGTACGGCCGGGCAGATCGCGAGCACGCACCTTCCATCGCGCGGACACCAGGATCGAACGGCGGTAGTGCAGCGCCGGAGTGAACGGGAGGGTCCAGGCCGCGCCCCAGTCGAACCATGTCACCTGCGGGGTGGCGGCCCGGCTGATTTCGGCCAGGAACCGGGCCAGCGGCGGGGTGTAGTTGTTCCACAGGAAGTTCAGCGCGGTCGGTGCGAGCAGTTCCAGGCGTGTGCCGGTGACGGCCTCGGTGAGGTAGAGACGGCCGTCGCGGATGCCGACGGCCAGGTCGGACGGGAACAGCACCTCTTTCGTGCGGTGCCGGAATTCGCCGACGCTGACCAGCCGGGGCAGTACGTGCGGGGCACGGGTGAGCAGGTCGGCCAGGATGCGGCCGGCGTGGAAGGAGAGCTGGGCCAGCTCCGCGCCGGGCTCGACCGTGGGCACTTCTGCGTACGACGCACCAGTCTGCGGGAACAGGTGCCAGAACCGGCCCGTCATCGAGCCGGCCGCGCGGGAGACGGTTAGGACCTGAAGGCGGAAGTTCCCACGGTCCAGGGCACGCGTCGAGTTGGCGTGGACGCGCACGCCCAGTTCGAGGTGGGGTGCGGGGAGCGTGGACGTGCCTGCGGCGGCCTCCAGTTCCTCTATCATCGCGGCGGTCAGGGTCACCGCCCTGTTGCCCTCGGCCGCCGCGGTTCCGGCCAGCTCCAGCAGCAGCCGGTCGCGTCGGGTCATCGGGCGGGGAGGCTCGGACACGTGGCCGAACCCGTCGGGAAAGCCCAAGCCCCGCTCGGGGTCCGTCACCAGCTCCAGCGGCACCTCGACGCCCTCACCGAAGCGGTCGGCGAACTGCTCGGCGTAGCGGCGCCATACCGGGGTGCCCGTCGGATGCGCGGCGAGCCGTGCCAGGGCTGTCGCGGCGGTCTCCGCCTCCGTCATCACCGCCTGCGGCAGCCGCACCGCGGCGTCCAGCCGCAGATCCGGCGCCGCCGAATGCCTCCAGGCGTCCACAAGCAGGGCGGGGGGCAAGGAGCTGGCCGGATCGATGACGGTGGCGGGAGCGCGCAGTGAGGACCGCAGCAGCCGAACCCGGAGCAGCTGAACGAGCAGCCGGGAACGGTGGTGTGCGGTGGTGTCCGGGAACTCGGCGGCGAGCTTGTCCGCCAGGGCCGAGAAGCGGATCGGGGAGCGTGCCATGTCCATCACCAGCGCGAGAGCGGGCGTCAGCGCGAGCGAGAACTCCGAGGCGCCCTCGGAGGGAACGTAGACGCGCCCGCTCCGCTGACGTGCCAGGTTGTTGACGCAGACCTCGGCGTCGGCCATCCGCTCGGCGTCGGCCTCCCAGTCGCTGATCGCCGCGTCCAGCGCCACCGAGTCCGGCCGGGCAACTGCCTCGTGGCGGTCCCCGACGCGCACCTCGGCCCTGTCGCCGAACCCGATCAGAGCGACGCCCGCGAACCGGCCGAACGGTGTGGAGCGGCGTGTGTATCTGATCGCGTACCGGGCGGTGGCCAGTGCCGCCCGCCTCACCCGGCGCACCTTCGGTGAACGCGCCCCGTCGAGGATCGACTGGACCTGGCGGGCCAGGTCGGGGCTGGCGCCGGAGACGGCCTGCCGAAAGGTGTCATCGGCCCATACCGCGGTCAGCCACGAACGCCAGTGTTCGAGCGGAGCTGCGGGCCCCGGCCAGGGCGGCATGTCAGGCCCGGTGAGGTTCACCGCGGCGCGCAGCATCCCGTCGCCGGCACCCCGATACAGGCTGTGTCGTGAGCGCGTCATCGCCCACACTCCGTTCTTGGCAGAAAGGGCGCGGGCCGGACGGACAGCTCCGTCCGGCCCGCGCCGCCGGACTGGCCTGGGTTACGAGGTGGTGCAGGCGCTCGGGCAGGAGCTCCCGCAGTTGTCGCCGGTGCTGCACATCAGCACCGTCTCGGTGGCCGGCGTGTTCTCGATGAAGGTGATGTCGAGCTGGAACGGGTCGTCGGCCGTGCCGACGGCGTCGGCGGTCGGCTGCTCGGGGGCAACCGGCTGCTCCAGGTGGACGGCGGTCATGCATACCTCCTTGACGGGTGGTGCAGGTTCCGGGGCCCGGTCGGGTCCCGGCGCTTGGGGGCCAGGTGGCGGTGCCGTGTCGCTTCGGCCCGGCAACCTGGGTCACGTGCCGGAAGGTGTCGGGGCGCGGTCGTGAGGGCGCCTGGCCGGTTGGTCGGCTGTGACGCTAGCCAGGCCACTGCCCCTCGGGGGTGGCTATGGGCCAGTGGGCGGGATAGCTGTTGGGGTTCGGCTGGAACTGCACGCCCTTCCTCCGCTCGCTCAGGTCGGGCGTGTGGGGAGGGGCCAGTGGGAGGGGGACTCCTCCCCACACGCTTCCTCCGGCACCGAGCCTTGCTCCAGGCCCGGCTGCCGGGTCGTGCACCCGCCCGCCGTCCGGGACCGTCACGCACCGGGCGGCGGGCAGGCGGTACAGGGGGCTGGGCCGCGGGTCAGCTCAGCCATGCGATCACCTGGCCCGCGGTGAGGACCTGGAACTGCCACGCGCGGGTGACCAGGTGCGATCGGTTGCGGGCCTGGAGGGTCGCCAGGAGTTCACGGCCGTCCGCGCGAACGTCGGTGACCGGCCGGTCAAGCTCCGTGGCCATCTGCGCGGCCGCCATGCCGCGTGCGATGAGCGGGACGAGGTCGCGCTGTTCGCGCGGCAGGAACAGCATCCCGGGGTCCAGGAGCGCAGGTCGGGTGATGGCCTCGGTGGCGTAGCCGACGGCGACCGCAGCGGCGGTCTCGCTCGCGCCGTGCAGCTTGTTCTTCGTCAACTTGAGGTAGCCCGCAGCGGTGCCCTCGCGGATCTTGAGGTCCCGTGCGACCACGGCCAGGGCGTCGCCGGTGGCCAGGCCCTCGAGGACCTGCCGCTCACGGGGCGTGAGGACGACCTTCGTGATGGTCGTGGTCTTCACTGTTCAACTCCTCGGTGTGCGTCGGTGATCTGCTGGCACAGCGCGGTGAATCGCAGCTCGTCGGCGGCCACCAGGCGGTGTATGACGGGTGTCGGCCGCCGTCGGGACCGTGCTCGGCACACGGCCGCGAGGGCGAGCGCGCAGAGGAGTGCGAAGGCGAGGCGGCAGGGGTCCCGCCCGGCGCTGGGGCGCTTCGGCTCCCCGTGGGGGACGTACGGAGCCGTGTTCTCCCAGCACCGGGCGGTGCGTCGGGCCGGCGAGGGACGCGGCCCGACGTCTGCGATGGGAGGTGTCATGCGTCGTCTCCCATCAAGTCCAGGACGGCGAGGATCGCCAGGGCGTACCGGCGCAGGTACGACAACGCCTGCGCGGGGGTAGGCTGTTCGTCGCGCAGGGCGAGCAGGCCACGCAGTTCCTCGGTCGGGTACACCGCGACGCGGTGCGGGACGACCTGCGTCAGCTGGCGGGTGGCCCGGCGGAACCGGTCGGTGATCCGTGCCGCGTCCTTGGCGGTCAGCGGCGCCACCTCGGGCGGCCGCCGCCGGGGGACGGGCAGGCCCCAGCGCAGTAGGAGGGCGTCGATCTTCCGGCTGGGGGCGGCGGGTCCCGGCCGGTCGCTGAGGACTTCTTCGAGGGTGTCGATCAGGTCATCGCCGATGCCCTCGTCAGCGAGCGAGCGGGACAGAAGGTGCGCGATCCGGCGCTTCAGCTCGTCCTCGACGCCAACCGGCCGGCTCAGCAGCTCCGCGGCGGTCACGTCGTCGACGGCTACCATCACGGCCTCCTTGAGGGAACGCGGAAGGTGGCCCAGGTGGTACGGCCGTCGTTGATGACGCCCCACTTCCGCGCGAGCACCGTGACGAGCAACAGGCCGCGCCCCGATACGTCGTCATCACCGGCATAGCGCCTCGTGGCCGGAGCCGGGTTGCCGTCGGTGACCTCGATGCGGATCTCGTCGTCGGGGTACCGCACGCGCAGCACGACATCGCCTGCTCCGTGCTCGACGGCGTTGCTGACCAGCTCGGAGACGACGAGCACGATGTTGTCGGCCAGCGGCCCGCTCACGTGCCACAGCCCGAGGAAGGCGGTGGTGATCCGCCGTGCGCGGCCGACACACACCGGCTCCGGTTCGAAGGCCGCCTCGAAGGCGCGCGACGTCTGCGGCAGCCGCTTCGCAGCAACCGGTGCGACGGCTGTGGCCGGGCTCATCGGCGGCCTCCCCGGTGGGCGGCGTGTCGGCCCGGCCTCACGATGTCGTCCCCGCGGTCTCCGGGGTCACGAGCGCGACGAACTCGCCGTGCTTCTCGACTAGGGCGAGCTGGAGTTCGTACTCGTCCAGGTGCGGGCTGATGACCGAATGCGTGAGCGTCACGACCCCGTCGACGAACCCGGCCCGGATCTGGTGACGCACGGCGGACCAGCCGGGCCGCAGCAGCGGATCGGTCACACCGAAACGGTCCGTGAACACCTGCAGCGTGCTGATCTGCCAGCCCTCCTTGAGGGCGTAGTCCCGCGCCGCGTCGCAGGAGTGCGCGGGCTCGATGCCGCGCGCCGCAAGCAGGTACAGGCACACCCGCGGGAGGCGCCCCGCTGCCTCTATGCGCGTCAGGCAGCGGTTGAGCACGTCGCGACGGTCGTTCATCAGCCGGACCAGCGGGTCCATCTCAACGCGGATCTCGTCGGGGTGGAACCGTGCGTGGAAGTCACGCTCCCGGTCCATCCAGTCCCTGCCCGTGTTAAGGGCGGTGATGCTCTGGCGCATTGCTGGCCTCGGCTCGTCAGGGGGCAGTATGGGGATGTCGGCCCGGTTCCCGAGGGTCTTGGTCCGGCCCTCACAGAGGCCGGGATCGCGCACGAATCCGGGGGCACACGCCCCCATGGGGCCAGCGGAGACGGGCTCCGGTTCGACCTCCGCAACCAGCTTGATGCGCACGCTAGTTAACATTCAAGGGAATCCCCAGACGAGCACGAATTGGCAAGTGCCATCGAGTGGACAGAGGGTGTTGCAGAGAGGACGGGTCGTGCCAAACTCCTGACGCAACCCTCTTTCTGACGGACAGGCACCTCGGTCCGGAAGACAGAGGCTCCGATCTGGCGAACAGCGCACCGAAGTGAGGGGACAGTTGGCGGCACGACGGGGACCGACGTACCTGCGGGTCATGCTCGGCAAGGAGCTGCGTGAGCTGCGCGAGCGGAAGAAGAAGTACGCCGAGGAGACAGCTGGGCCGGATGAAGAGGTGGGCTCCTACACCGCCGAGGCCGTCTCCACGAAGCTGGGCTTCTCCCGATCGAAACTGAGCCGCGTGGAGGCCGGCGAGATCCCGCTGCCCAAGCTGGCGGACCTCGAAGCGCTGATGGACGAGTACGACGTCATAGAGCCCAGCGACCGCGATGTCCTGCTGCAGATGCAGCGCGATTCCCTCAAGAGCGAGCCGCTGACGACCTTCAGGAACGTGCTCCCCTCCGGGATGCCGCGGTACCTGGGTCTGGAACGTGAGTCCGTGCGGATCCGGGGCTTCGAGAACAACGTGGTGCACGGACTGCTCCAGGACGAGCAGTACGCCAGCGCCCTCATGGGTTCAGCCAAGATCGTGGAGGAGCGAACGACCGACGCCGTCGAGCGCAGCGTCCAGGCGCGTATGGAACGCAAGACCCTGCTGGACGGCGACCGCGAGGTCCACATCATCCTGACCGAGAACACTTTGCGCACGAAGATCGGCAGCCCCGAGGTGATGCGCGCCCAGTACGCGGAGATCATCCGCCTCTGCGAGCAAGACAACGTAGAGGTGCAGATCATCCCCGAAGACCTGTCCACCTACCGCGCGGGGTTCTGCTTCACGGTGCTGGAGTTCGACGAGCTGGACCCGGTGGTCCAGAGCGACGGCTACCGATCCATCACCATGTGGTCGAAGCCCGCCGATGTTGGGCAGTACCAGCGGCAGTTCGATGCCATGGTAAAGGCGGCGCCGGGGCCCTCCCAGACGCCGTCATTCCTGATGGAACTCGAAGAGAAACTGTGGAAATGACTGATCACACGAAGCCCGTTCCCTCCACCGAGTCCGCACCGGAAGGGTCGTGGTTCAAGTCGTCATACAGCGACCAGGGCGGTGGCAACTGCGTCGAGGTCGCAGTCCGCAAGGCCCTGGTCGGCATCCGTGACTCCAAGGAGAAGAACGGCCCGGCCCTGACCCTGCCCCGGTCCACCTACATCACGTTCATCGACACGGTGAAGTCCGGCGCCGTCGACTTCGGCGTACTCGACTGATCATCTGCGCAACGGATTGTGGCGTGGTCCTCCCCAGGGGATGTGGGGAGGACCACGCCACATTCTTTGTTCATCGTGCACCCCTGGTCACGCAAGCACCAGGACGCAACTCCCGAGCGTACGTGCGAGAGGTGATGATGTCCCGACTCCCAGCGCGGCGTGTGAGCCATCGGCGTCTGAACAAGCAGCGCCACCCCGCGGCGCGAACAGAACCCGCCACACCTGCACCCGACGGACCTGTCAGCGGGCTGCCGTAGCGTGGAGAGCATGGCTTTGAGTACCGATGAACGTGACCTGCTGCAGATGATCGCCGACTCGCCCAAGCCGGTGGCGATGTCTGACTACTTCCCCGTCCTCAACCCCGCCGAGCCGGGAATGGACGAGAACCACCCAGGCCACGAGGCGTGGACCGAGCGGCAGATCGCCTGGCACGGCGTCTCGCTCCAGTTGTGGAAGCAGAACCTCGTGCGCGTGGTGGTGCCCGCCAACGGCAGCCACGGCGACCTCGTCGAGGTCACCGACACCGGACGCCAAGCCCTCCGGGTCCCGGAGGCGCACGCGTGACGGCGCCCGAGCCGCGGGCACTGCCCGGCCCGGTCAGCGCGATCCGCCTCACCTACACCTGCGAGCAGGGCTGGTGGGACACCGGCGAGGACGAGCCGGAGATCTGGCACGTGGCCGCTGACCTGTACGACTGGGAAACCGAACGCAGAGTCGAGCACGTCGGCGACTTCGAGTTCTACCGCGCCGACCCCTATGCCACCCGCGACCTGTTCGGCGTCCTCGATGGCTACGACGGCGACGCCGGCGTGATCGCCGAGTCGATCCTGAACCCGGCCACCGGGCACTTCCGTGACGACCTGGACGAGTACGCCGAGCCGTTCGGATCGGGCATGGTCCTGCTCAACTCCGCACAGTTGGCCCGCCCGTGGCGTGGGTTCGGCATCGGAGCGGTGCTGGCAGGCAAGGCCATCGCCCGGCTGGGAGCCGGTGCCCGCGGGGCCGCCTGCTACCCGTCCCCGCTGGACCGGACCGGACTTGCGGACGACGCCGCCCGCGACCGCGCCGTCAGCGCCCTGCAACGCACCTGGTCCAGCCTGGGGTTCCGCCCCTACCGCGACGACGGCGTCTACGTCCTGAACCTCGCCACCACAGCCCTGAGTGAGGCTCTGTCGGTGCTGACCGACCGTATCGAGGCGCTGCCGCAGCCCGACCGTGAGGAGTGGGAGGCAGGAGTGGCCCGAGGAGCACTCGGCGTCTGACGTTGGCTCGGGCCGGTCATCGGCTCTGTCGCTCGTCTGCCGCCCGCAGTTCGACGGCGACCCTGCGGGTCCGGTCAGCCGGGAAGACTCCGGGACGTACCCAGGTCCCCACGGTGACATCCCAGCCCGGTACCAGCCACACCGGCACGTCGCGGAGCACGGCCCGCAGGGCCATGTCCGAGGTGCCTCCGCTGGCGGGGGTGAAGTGGTCGTGGAAGGCGATGACCAAACGGGGGCGCTCGGTCAGCAGCATGCGCGTGTTGCGTTCCGGGCCGGCCATCCGCCACCGATCGGGGCGGGCCCGCTTCTCGGCTGCCCAGTCCACCGGATGACAGCGGTGCCGCTCCTCGCCGAGGCCGTGGCGCCTGCACCAGTCATGGGCGGCCCGGTCCGCGCCGGTCGCGGCCCCTTCGATGACGACCAGGTCCTGGCCGTAACGAACGGTGAGCCGGTCAAGGACAGCTTCGACCACGTGCGGCCAGGGCCAGCGGCGGCTTCCGCACACCAGCACCCTCGGCTCACCCAGTTCCAGCACCGCCCTCACCGCCTCTCTCCGCCAGCCATTGAATCCGGACATTACGCGCCGGAAGATCACTGTTCGTCCGGCGAGGTTCGCAGGTGGCCGGTAGCGTCGCTCTGCGCCGAGGGGGTAGCCCTTATATCGCCACGACGGACACGGGAGGGGAGCGCGGTGGTCGACCGGATCTGGCTGGATGTTCCGTACGCGGAGAAGGACCAAGCCAAGGCGGCCGGGGCCCGGTGGGATCCGGCCGCCAAGCGCTGGTACGCACCCCGCAAGGGCATGACCGCCCTTGAGTCGTGGGCGGCGGCCCCGGACGTGCCCGACCTGCTTCCCGGCGAGGACCGCACGCTGGGCGAGGGCCTGTTCGTCGACCTGGTGCCCTCCAGCTGCTGGTTCACCAACGTCCGCTCCTGCGTGACGCCGCGGGACTGGGAACGGCTCCGCCGGATGATCACCCACCGTGCGGGGATGCGGTGCGAGGCGTGCGGCGCCGCGGAGGACCGGGACGCCAAGCGGTGGCTGGAAGCTCACGAGCGGTGGGTGTACGACGATGCGGCCCGCGTCCAGCGCCTGAAACGACTGATCTGCCTGTGCACCGACTGCCACACCGTCACCCACTACGGATACGCCCAGGTCCGCGGCCTGGAAGCGAAGGCGTTCGCCCACCTGGTCAAGGTCACCGGGATGAGCCGCGCCGAGGCCCGCCAGCACATCGACATGGCGTTCACGGTGTGGGACGTACGCTCGGCCACCACCTGGACACTGGACCTGAGCATCCTCACCGACGCCGGGATCACCCTCAAACGACCGCCCAGCGCGGAGAAGCGCCCCGGAGTCGCAGCAGCAACCCTCGCTGCCGAACGCGGCGCCCAGCGGCCTGCCCGCGCCCGTACCGACCCGGGAGAGATTGCTGCCCGGATCGCCGTCGAACGCGGCATCGCCCTGCCCAGGCCAACACCCGCGAGCCCTCAGCCCGCACCGTCGGCACCTTCTCGGCCCATCGACCGAGCCGTTCCCGGCCCCCGCGGCGAGGACCCGCCGTCCCTCCTGCATCGCTTGTTCCGCAGAGCGAAGCGGTAGCAGCCTCAGCCGGAGACATGAACGGCACGGCTGACGTTTTCTCGCGTCGAGGGAGCAGGCACCCGCACCGTACTGACAATCCGCGCCATTCGCGGCGTCGTATCCCTCGGCGGCCGCTTCAGCTATGCCCGGTGCAAGGGCTTCACCGACGGGTGCATCGGCCTGGCTGCGAAGTCCACCAGGTCCATAGCGGCCTTCCACGGATCGGCGCTGAACACGATCTGGGAGGCGATGCGCAGGCAAGCAGTCCGCACCAGAGGATCGTAGGCCGCCCGGTCCTTGCGACCCGGGTTCCTGCCGGGCTCGGCCGGGTACCTGCGCGAGAACACGGCGAAGCGCTCCACGACCACGGCATCGGCACCGGTCAGGAAGTCCGGCGTGGCCAAGAACCACGCGAACTCGGCGGCGGCCGCAAGATCCGCGAACACCCCACGAGCAGAGACCATCTCCTGGCCACGGGCCTGAAGGCGCTCGTACAACAGGTCCTGCAGGTCCTCCAGCAGGCAGGGCTTGATCAAGTTTCGTAGAGGTCCGGGTTGTGGGTGATGCCCAGGATGGGGAGTGCTCGTTCGGGTTCGTCGCGGATGGCTCGGGTGGCCTTGGCGATGTTGCCGGCTCCGAGGGTTTTCAGCGCGCCGATGGCGAGGTTGCGGAAGGTCGCCATGGCGCGAGGTGCGGTCCTGGTGTGGACGGTGGAGGCGTCTTCGGCGAAGGTGACGTCCCTGATGTGGTGCGACGAGTTCTCCACTCCCCAGTGCCCACGGATCGCGGCGGCCAGATCGGCCGGGCCGACCTGGTGGGCGTCGAGGCTGGTGACGGCGTAGACGCTCTCGCGGGTCTCGCGCTTGCTGGTCTGGCGACGGCGGCGGTGGACGCGGATGGCCAGGCGGGCGTAGGGAAAGGCGATTCCGCCGAGTTCCTCAGCGATCCCGCAGGTCTTGATCGAGCGGGACTCCCGCCTGCCGTGCCCGGCCCCGGAGGCGGTGTGCTGGACGGGGATGTCCCGCCACGGCAGGGCCGCGAGCTGGCTGTGGGCGGTCGGCTGGTTGGTCTTGATCACGGCGATGTAGTGGGCTTTCTTGGTCTCGACCAGCCAGGAGATGTTCGCCTTGACCGAGTGCAGCGCGTCGAAGGTGACCACGGTGCCGACCAGATCCAGCGGTGCCAGCAGCGGCCGGAAGTGCGTGGTCTCGTTCGTCTTCGCTCCGACCTCGGCCTGGGCAAGGGTCACGACGCAGCCGTGGGTGACCGCCGAGAGCAGGTGCCGACGCGCCGAGGTGAAACGGGCTGATCCCTTGAGCGCTTTGCCGTCGACTGCGATGACGCGCCGTGGCCCGGGTGCGGAGACCCGCGGCGTCACGGCGGGCTCGGTGGCCGCGCGGTGCCGGTCGGCCAGGTAGGCGCCCACCGCCCGGTCCAGGGAATCACCGTCAACAGCCCCCAGTACACGCCCGATCGTGGCCGATGACGGAGCCCGCCGCCAGGTGAGCAGATGGCGACGGACGCCGATGACCGCCAGCAGTGTCTTCGAGGCACGTTCGCCCCATTCCGCGAGCTCGTCGATGCTCTTCGCTCCCGAGACGGCCGCGCAGGCACAGACCAGCAGGATCGCTGTCAGCGAGTACCACCGGCCCCGCGGCGAGCGCGGGTCGGGCACCGAGTCGAAGTAGGGGCGCAGGTCTGCGACCCGGCCGGCGTCCAGCGGCCCCAGCTTCACCAGCACGGCAGGGATGGGAGAAGATGCAGCAGCAGGCACGGGCCACCTCGTGATCATCGGGCTTAGACACCACAATGATCACGAAGCCCGTGCCTGCTCTGCTGTGCACCCCAACCGGTCACCACCCGACCACCCGCACGACCCCGGAACTTACAACGGCCCTGGGTTCGTGGTTGGAGGGAATGCCTCAACCAGCCTGACTGTCGCGCAGTTGCCGAGCGGGGAATTCGTCCTTGACCGGACTGAGTCGGTTGGCGTCGACTTCTCCACCGTTGGCGGCAGCGCCGAAGTCAACCTGCTGGCCAGTACAGTAACGCCGATGACCCTTCGCAGCTTCACGGCCACGGAATCGACTTCGGGGCGAGCGCAGCCTGGGGTGACGGCGTGAACGTGGGCATTGAGTTCGGGATTGACGCGGAAAATTCCAAGGGCAAGCAAGTTTGATCGGCTAATGGAGGGGTTGAATACGGTGCAGAGCTTGAAGTCTCCATCGGATACAATTTCACCGATGCCAGCAGTATGATCAAGGATGCCATCGGCGGCTTGTGCAGCTGACGCCTCAACCATGATCCTGGGCGGCCTGCCGCATCCTGCGGGTGCGGCAGGCCGCCTGTCGATTTTACGACCTCACAAATGGGTGAAAATGAACCTTGGAGCGAAATTCAGTGACGACATCATTGTCAGGCTGGGCTTTGCCCCCTTCATGCTGATAATTGGCCTTCTGGTCCTGACTAACCACAGGGGGCTTATTAATCACGCCTACTTCAAGAGTCAGGGGAAGGCGGCCACCCCTGCCTGGGTAGTCCTTTTTCGTGTAGGCGGCTCTTTTTGGGTGATCGCTGCAATCACCTTGTTCATCGGGATCTGGTGACGGCTGCGATACTTGATGTGAAAGAGCCCCAGGATGCAGGGGAGTTGAGCAGGGCCGGTCCGGCCGGGTTCGGGCCGCCGCGAGTCGCGCTCGATCAAGACCTGCGCCATCGCCGACGAACTCGGCGGCATTGCCTTCCTCCACGCGGCCCTGGCCATCCGTGTCTACCGCCGCCGCAAGGAAATCGGCTGGCGGCGCGAGAGCCGCGAAAGCGTCTACGCCGTCACCAGCCTTGACACCCACCAGGCCGGCCCGGCCGACCTGGCCACCGCGATCCGAGGGTACTGGGGAGTGGAAAACTCCAGCCACCACATCCGAGATGTCACCTTCGCCGAGGACGCCTCCACCGTCCACACTGGCATCGCACCCCGCGCCATGGCCACCCTCCGCAACCTGGCCAGGCACCTTGAAGGCCCTCGGCGCCGACAATATCGCCAAGACCACCCGAACAATCCGCGACGAACCAGAACGAGCACTCGCCATCCTGGGCATCACCCACAACTCAGACACATACGGAACTTGATCAAGCCCTGCGGGCGCAGGCGACCCAGGTTGTAGAAGACGGAAGGCCCTCGCTTGCTGTCCACGTGTCCAGCCATCACAGCGTTGGCGTTCTGGCCCGGCGCAACGCCGCCCTGGTACCAGCCGACCAGGTTGTCGTCGTCCGGCGGGGGCGGATCGAGGTGGCCTTCGGCGTCCAGCGCGATGGGGGTGACGCGCGCCTCGACCCCGATGGCGCGGATACGGATCCGGATCGGGGGCGAAGCGCCCGTGCCGGGGATCGCGGGCGGCTTTGTGACCTGTTCCGCAGCTGTCGGTAGCGGTGGGAGTCTCGTTCGGCTGCCGTCATGTACGAGCCACACACCGATGGCCAGGACCAGGACGGCGCCGATGGCTTCCGGCCCCGGCTTCCAGAATCCGTGCACTGTCGTCTCCTCTTCTGGCTCCGGCTGTGCTCGCCGTGGTGTCCGAAGGGGGACCGCGGACAGTGCGGGGTCCACGGCGAATTCGGACTGTCGGTGCGGGGACCGGTTGTCAGAGATTCGTGCATAGTGCCATCGGACTCTCTGTCCTGACGTCAACCGCCACCGGCCCGAACGAGTGATTGTGCGCATTGGCTCGCCCATCCCGGTGTCGGGGTCGGCGGGACCTTCTGATGGGGTGTCACCATCATCGCGGGTGGGGCCGGCAGCCCTACTCGGAATCACTCGTATGCGCCCGCCTCAATGAGGGCAGGGAGCGAGATTTTTCATATCTTATTCAAAAGCGATCTCCATTCAAGAGGGCTGGGTCGAGACGAATTCTCCTTCTCTCATTTTCTTTGCACAGCCCCGAGGATGAGAGGTCGAAACGTTCTGGTCGATTGCATCCAACTCCATCGGCCCCTCTTGAAGGAGCTCGGCGCCTCGATGAATTCGCATGTCTCTGCCGCGCCTCACCGGCGCGGATTCACCTCCTGGGTCACCAGGACCCTCATGCTGGCTGTCGCCGCGGGGATGGCGGTGCTGCCGATTCCCGCCCACGCGATCGGCGTTGCCGTACCGCTCGGCGAGGCGGACAGCTTCGCCGTTCTGGGCGGCCAGTCCGTCACGAACACCGGTCCCAGCACCATCACCGGGAATGTCGGGGTGAGCCCGGGGACCTCGGTGACCGGCTTTCCTCCGGGCACGGTGAACGGCGTAATCCACTCGGCCGACGCCGAAGCGCAGAATGCGCAGACCGACCTGACCACGGCGTACAACAACGCGGCCGTCCAGGCGTCGGACGCCAGCATCTCGGGAGACCTTGGCGGCCAGACGCTGGATCCGGGCGTCTACACCGCGAGTCGTCGATCGGGCTCATCGGCACTGTCACGCTCGACGCCCACGGCGACCCCAACGCCGTCTGGATCTTCCAGGTCGGGTCGACGCTGACGACGGCTTCCGCCAGCGAGGTGCTCCTGGTCAACGGTGCCCAGCCGTGCAACGTCTTCTGGCAGATCGGCAGCTCCGCCACGCTGGGGACCAACTCCACGTTCGTGGGCAACATCCTGGCGCTGACGTCGATCTCGGCCACCACCGGGGCGACCATCGACGGCCGGGCGCTGGCGCGGAACGGGTCGGTCACGCTGGACACCAACACCATCACGCGGAGGCCCTGCTCGACAGGTGGAACCACGGGCGGAACCACAGGTGGCGACACCGGCGGCACGACAGGTGGAACCACGGGCGGAACCACCGGCGGAACCACAGGTGGCGACACCGGCGGCACGACAGGTGGAACCACGGGCGGAACCACCGGTGGCACAACCGGCGGAACCACAGGTGGCGACACCGGGGGCACGACCGGCGGCACGACCGGCGGCGACACGGGCGGAACCACGGGCGGAACCACCGGTGGCACAACCGGCGGAACCACAGGTGGCGACACCGGCGGCACGACCGGTGGCGGCGATCACCACGGCGGTCACCACCGCCCGGTCGGCGGCGTAGCCGCCGGGCTCGGCGGCTACGCGCAGGGACCGAACGCCACCGAGATCACTGTCGGTGCCGTTCTCATCGGGCTGTCGTTGACCGGCGCCGCCGTCTTCGTCGTCCGCCGACGCGCACGTACCGCGTCCGCCTGACCGCACGACAAACCTGTGCTGATGTCCCCGTGTGGGTGAAGCCACGCGGGGACACAGCGGTGAGCAAGCGCGACAGCACCGAACGACGGGCGGAACTGTGAGGGTGCGGGCTGGTGAAGAGGAAACGATGAGCAACGCCGACCACGAATGCTCGGAAAACGAAAAGCCGCCGGGAATCCTCGTCATCGCGCCCCCGCCAGAGACGGAGCCGGTGAGCGGCGGAGGAGCGTCACCTCCGTCCCTGTCGCTGCCGGCCGAGTTGACTGTGGCCTTCGCGACCGTCCTCTGTGTCCTGGCGGCCCTCACCCATGTCTGCCTGGTGTTCTTGTACGTCGCACCGTCCAACACAGTCTCGCAGCGGTACGGAAAGCAGATCGACGCCTGGATCTACCCCTACTTCGAGCAGAACTGGCAGCTTTTCGCCCCGAACCCGGAGTCGGTGCGCTGGCGGATCTCGGCCCGGTCGGCGGCGGTGGCTCCCGACGGATCGCGGCAGGTCGGTGAGTGGCTCGACCTGACAGCGGTCGACGCCGCCGCGGTTCGGCACACGCCCTTCCCCAGCCACACGGCACAGAACATGCTGCGCCGGGCGTGGGCCGTCTACGACCAGCAGTCCACGTCGGAACGGGGGCGGATGCTCCAGGAGTACCTGGCGAACATCGCCGCCGAGCGCCTCGCCGTCGCCGGCACCCAACCCCGCTTCGAAGCAGTCCAGTTGCGCGTGGTCAGGACGCCGATCGCACCTCCGGGGTCGTCAGCGCCGACCAACGTGTCCTCTGGCGGTGCGCTGTCCAGCGCCAGGTATCTCCCGTGGTGGCAGGTGGATTCCCATGACCGCTGACCAGGCTCCTGACCCCGTCACCAGGGTGTTCACCTTCCTCACCGAGTGTGCCGTCTCGCTCCACGCGGCAGCCGTTCTGCGGATCGGCTACGGGTTGCTGTATCTCGGCTTCCTGCTGCGCGAGTTCCCGCACCGGGACGAGATCTGGGGCCCCGGCTCACCATGGACCCCGGATCTTGCGCGCGAACTCCTGGGCCAGATGGGAGGGTTCAGCCTTCTCACTCTTTCGGACAGTGGCACCTGGTTCGAAGCCTGCTACGCGCTGACTCTCGTGGTGTCCGCACTGTTCGCGCTGGGATGGCACACCAGGGCGGTGTCCGTGCTGTTCGCCGTCATGGTGACCTCGTTCCACGGCCGCGCCGTCTTCATGACGGACGGCGGGGACAACCTCATCGTGCTGATGGCCCTCTATCTCACCCTCACGGCGTGCGGCCGCCGCTGGTCCCTCGACGCCCGTCGGGCACGGCTGCGTTGCGCGGCGACCGGGGCTGGGCCGACGCCCCGATGGCAGCAGCAGGCCGGACTGGTCCGCAGCCGACTGGCCACGCTCGTTCACAACTGCGGCATGTTCGTCATCGCGGCCCAAGTCTGCGTTCTCTACGGATCCGCCGGCCTCTACAAGGTGCAGGGCAGCCTCTGGCGCGACGGCACCGCGCTGCACTATGTCCTGCACCTCGACCTGTTCCGGCCCTGGCCCGCGCTCTCCCAACTGGCCGACGGTCACGCTCTTCTCCTCGCGATCACCGGCTACGTGACCGTGCTGGTTCAGGTGGCCTTCCCGTTCGCCCTGTTCAGCAGGCTCAAGTACGTCACCCTGGCTCTCCTGCTCGGCATGCACCTCGGGATCGCCGTCCTGCTGGGGCTGCCCGTCTTCTCCGGCGCCATGATCATCGCCGACGCCGTCTTCTTGCCGGACGACCTCCTCGTCCGCCTCACCCGCGCTGTCCGGGCCCCCTGGCGCCGTCCCCCTACCACCCCGGGCCCACTCGTTCCCCTGCCTGCCCAGCCCGCCCCTGACCCACTCGACACCCGAGCCGTCCAGAAAAAGAGCTGACGCGTCGTCAGCCCGCGCTAGCCTGCTAGGTCGCCGAAACTGTGCATGATCGAGTCAAGTTGTCACGGCAGTGGCGCGTGTGACGAACGCGCACCACCGGACATGGCTCGTCGGGCTGGGGCGAAGCCCCATTAGTACTACAGCCGGTGGTTTCACGGTGAGTGAGCGCGGGCTGCTCGGGTGCGGTAGTGGCTGGCGCGGGCTCGGGTTTGATGGCGGGTGCGCCAGCGGTGCCAGTGCATGACGAGCCAGGTCCGGGCGGTGCGGGCGGGGGCGAGGACGAGCCGGTCGTACAGGCGGCGGATCTCGTTCACGGTCGAGGGCTGGGTGTCGGCGGCTGGTGGGCTATGAGCCGGCTCCGGACGGCGACCAGGGGACGGCCAGTGTGGGGCCGGGTGACTTGACGAATGAGGAGCGGTCGACGGGTGCTGGGGCTGCCGGTGCGGCCCGGCGGCGGTTATGAGGATGGGCTACTACCCAGCCCCGTCTGAGTACCGGTACTCAGGCGGATCCGGCCAGCCGACCTACCATCCAGAGAAGACCGAACAGGCACCCATCTTCCGGGGAAGATCATGAACTCTCAACGGCTGCACTCAATAGCACGACTGACCTTCGGAAACCGCGCCTCGCAGATCTATCTCGCGCTGGCCGCCGCCGCAGCCGTCCTCTGGTTGCTGCTCGGCGTGGCTGAGCCGACTGACCCGTTCGCCGGGTTCTGGATGTTCGTCGTCACCTTGCCGACGAGCTTGGCCCTCGC
Source organism: Streptomyces sp. TRM49041 (assembly GCF_008271805.1). Classification (GTDB taxonomy): domain Bacteria; phylum Actinomycetota; class Actinomycetes; order Streptomycetales; family Streptomycetaceae; genus Streptomyces. Next base: position 40,436 of record NZ_VSRY01000094.1, on the reverse strand, counting down.
CGGGGCCGGAAGCCTCTTCTTCGACGCCATGCCGTCTTGGTTCCTCTACACCTCCGTGGTGGCTTCCGTACTCATCCAGTCCCTGTGCTTGGGCGCCCTCGTCTCACGCATTCGGACGGGCCAGCGGTCCCCGGCACAGCCCTGGGAAAAGTGACAGTGTGCGGGCGCTGTGCAGACGGCACCTGGCGATGGAACTCGCTCCGCATGGCATCCGTGCCAATGCCGTCGCCCCCGCCGTCGTGCGTACTTCGATCTACGAGGAGTTCATTCCCAAGGCGGACCTCGACTCCGCGCTCGACGGCTTCAACGACTTCCACCCGATCGGCCGGACCGGCACCCCCGAGGACATCGCGGCCACCGTCGCCTTCCTGCTGTCGGGCCAGACCGACTGGGTCACCGGCGCCGTCTGGGACGTCGACGGCGGCGTCATGGCCGGCCGCAACTGACCCTTGCCGTAGTCACCCGCGTTGTACCGGCCGAGAAACCGCAAGGCCGGTCCCCATCGCGGCCTGCACCGTGCGCTCGCCGTAGGTGTGGCGTCACCACGCAGGATGATGACGCCACACCTGCTGCGCAGTACACCGTCCACAGCACCGGCGCTGAAATGCACGGACTCACCCCAGCTCGCCTCGGGCTGCAGCCTCTGTCCAAGAGAACCGGCTGACTCAACGCGCAGGTTGGACAGTACGAACTGCTGACTCCCCGGCGGAGCTCTGGGATCATCGGTGGATGGCCAACAGCAGGGAGCGCTCGGGACTTCGGCAGCTGCTGGACGGCGTTGTCTCGCGCCACCTCAGTGGAAACACGCACGCCACACTCAACGCAGCGTTCGCGGAGCTGGCCATGCCGGAGGTCCCCAAGGAAGAGGGATCGCTGCGCGTACGGATCGAGCGCAGCTACGCCCAGGTTTCCGACAACGACCTCCCCCAAGTCGCGCAGCGCATCCTGGCCCGAGGAAACCTCACCGCCGCGACCCGCAACGGGATACAGGATCTGCTCTGGGCGGAGTCTTCACCTCCGGAGATACCCAAGAGGGTCCGGCGTGAACTCGCCCGGGCCCTGGACCTTGCGGACCTGGCACGCCACGAAGCCCGGTTCATGGCGCTGCTGGAGCGTTTCTGGGTACTCGACCGCGAAGAATCCCTCGCTGACCTGCTACTTCCCAGCGCCAATCGCCTGCCGGGGCTGAGAGAGCACATCGAGCAACACGTCTTCCGTAACCCGGAGGACTGGTCGGCAGAGGACCTCTTCGAACACCTGGGGGCCTTCGAGGCCGGCGACGCGCGGTTCGCCCGCTTCCTCGAAACGGCCGCCTCTGCCGACGTGCTCCTCGATGAGCCCGCCCAGCGTCACCTCGTGGCCCAGATCAACGAGCAGATCCGCAGCGCGGGAATCGAGCTGCGTGAGACCGGGACCGACGGAGGCTACCCGCGCTTCACCATGGTCTCCACCCGGCTCGCCGACAACCGCCGGCCGAAGAACGTCATCTTCGCCTCGCTCACCAAGCCGGACATCCGCTTCCTCTCCGCAGTGGACAACGACATTGAGATCGTCGGCGACCCCGGCAACGTCCTCGTCTACGACCGCGAGATCACAGGCGACGGCATCCGCTGGCGAGACCTTCAAACCTGGTGGCAGGACACCCAAGAGATCGCCGACGAAGCCGAAGCCAAGAAGACCCTCTACCACCGGCTCCGCCGCAGCCTGCCCGGCAACTCCCCCGGGCAGCGCAACCTCTTCGAGCTCTATCACCACATCCTCGGTCCCGCCGTCTATGACCTCCCGGCACTCCTACCCGAGGTGTGGCTTCACTGGGACCACAAGACAGTCCGCGAGCGGGGCCCTGAAGCGCTCTTGCGCTCCCGCATGGACTTCCTGCTCTTGCTGCCCCACGGCCAGCGGGTCGTTCTTGAGGTCGACGGATCCCAGCACTACACCCGAGACGACGGCCAGGTACCCGACAGCCACAAGTACGCGGAGCTAGTGGCCGGCGACCGTGACCTCAAGCTCAGAGGCTACGAGGTCTTCCGGTTCGGCCACGACGAACTCAGGCATGCGGAAGACGCCAGGACCCTCCTACAGCAGTTCCTGCCGGCCCTGTTCCAACGCTTCGAAGTGAACAGCCACGCCAGCTGACACCGGAGGGGCCGCAACACGTCCCGGCTGAGCACGGGTGCCCCCTCTGGCGGCCCCAGGCATGCAGGCTGAACTCGTACGACCGCCCCCGGACACAGGGAACCGGCGTCCGGGTTCGACGTTCTTCGGTTCCGGGATTCCGAGAACCCGCGTGCTTTTGGTAGCAACGCCCTCAAGCAGGAGGCCCGCGCGCTCGCGGCGGCCGAGGGGGATTGCCAATACCGCGGCGCTTCGGCGGCTCACCGCCGCGACCGTCGAGATCAGCAAGGTGCACGCGGACCGCCCGTGCCCGCCTGACTTCTTTGAGGGCACCGGCTACCACCTGGGCAAAGGACAGCTCGAGCGCGAGACGCTGACGAGCCTGTACGACGTGCTGGCGCCCGGCAACCACGGCTGGCCCCACTACTTCGAGACGGACCTGCACCCGATGACCGTTTGCGCGAACGCGGTCGCCGAAGCCGACGGCAAGCCGCTGTTCAACCGGATGCGCATCGTGCGCATCCGGGGCCGACGGGTTGCCGTCACCGCCGTCCTGGGCCCGCAGGCGTTCAACGCCATCCCCGCCCACCAGCGGACCGGACACCAGGTCACCGAGCCCGCCGCCGCCCTGCGGCAGCTGATGCTGGAGCACCACCACCACGTCGATGCCTGGATCGTGCTGTCGCACTCCGGGTTCACCGAGGACCTGAAACTGGCCGCCGCGAGCCCGTTCACGGACGTCATCTTCGCCGGGCACTGCCACAGCGACACGTACGAGCCCATCAACGTCGGCGACACACTCGTCCTCAAAGGCACCGAGCTCGGCGCCGGATACGCGCTCGCCGAGGCCGTCCCCGGTGGTTGGGCCGCCGCCCGCACCACCCACTTCCCCCAGACCGACCACGTCCCGGACGATCTCGCCGCCCTGCACCAGGAGATCGGCTTTACCGGGCGGATGCTCACCGCGCTCCTCGGCACCGTCAACGAGCCCTACCGGAACGCCGAACTCGACCGCGGGCACCTCCTCGCCGAGATCACCGCCCGGCTCCACACCGGGCTGGGGCCGACGCCGTCCTGATCAACGAGACCGCCCTGCGGCCCGTCCAGCTCGGCGACCACCTCACCCTCGCCGACCTGCTGGCCATCGAGCCCTTCGACAACCAGCTCGTCCACGCCTTCCTACCCGCCCATGTTGCCGCGGTCGACGCCGACCCGCAGCAGGACTGGGCATTCGAATGCTGAAATGCCTGCATGTACGGGGACTCAGCCCGGCTCATAAGCATTGTCTTCCCAACATGAGCTCACCTCCCGGGGTCGGCAAGACCATGCTGTCCGTCGCGCTCGGGCGGGTGGCCCTGCCCATGCCTGCCCGTCCTCCCGGCGGCGCACCAAGGCCGCCTGCGTAGACACACCGAGGTCGCCAGCGCTGTGACGATCACCCGGCTCTACCTCGGAGACGATGGGCGACGTAGCGTTCGGCTCGTTGGGCGGTCCGACGACGGCCGGATCACAGGCTTCATTCGGCCAGCGCATCGCATGCAGAGGCGTCCTGGGCGACTGACGTGTTCCTGAAGTGTGGCTGCTGCTGGTGCGTCGGTTATAGGCGCTTCGCTGCGCGGTCGCGCAGCAGCCACTGACTCGCGTCGGCGGCGCCTGAGCGCGCGGCCGGTCCATGCAGCAGCACGGCGTAAGCCGTCCTCTCCGCCTTGCTGGGGGCGGCATACTGGCCTGGCGCCTCCGGGGTCGGGAATGACCTCGTCATGCCTTTCCAGGCCTTGTCCGCGTTCGGAGTGCTGAGCATCGGCCCTCCCGGGCTCAATAGGGTCAGGCGGTGAAGTACACGCAGGCGTGGGTGCAGCCGCGGTACGGGTTGACCGTCCACTCGAACGGCATGCGGGACGCGCCGGGCACCCGGTTGAGGATCGTGCGGGCCCGGACCTCGTGGAAGGTGATGCCCCGGAACTCGGGCGTGTCGAACGTCCGGGTGGTCACCGCGTCCGTCCCGAACAGCGCCGCGGTCGTGCCCGTGGCCGGGTCGGCGGCACCGTCGGGGCGGTCCCCCAGGTTGTCCCAGCGCATGGCGGCCTCCTCGGTCGTACGGGCGTACTCGAACTTAGAATAGAACAATTGTTCCCATGATCGCCTCGGCCCGGATTTGGGCCCGACCGCCGCAGGTGGTTGGCTGGTGCCCCCTTTGACGAACGACTGCTGGAGGACAAGGCGATGGCGCAGGTCGAGGCCACGACGGAGCGGGTCATCGCGGCGGACGCGGAGACGGTGTTCGACGCGCTCGCCGACTACAAGGACACCCGCGCGAAGCTCCTGCCCGAGCACTTCAGCGCCTACGAGGTGCGTCAGGGCGGCGACGGCGAGGGCACCCTCGTCCACTGGAAGCTCCAGGCCACGAGCAAGCGCATCCGCGACTGCCTGCTCGAGGTCACCGAGCCCAGCGACGGGCAGCTCGTCGAGAAGGACCGCAACTCCTCCATGGTCACCACCTGGACCGTGACCCCCGCCGGCGAGGGCCGCTCCAAGGCCGTCGTCACCACCGTCTGGAACGGCGCGGGCGGCATCGGCGGCTTCTTCGAGCGCGCCTTCGCCCCCAAGGGCCTCGCCCGGATCTACGACGCGGTGCTCGCCAACCTGGCTGCCGAAGTGGAGAAGTAGCACTCAAGGGTTGCCCGGCCCGTCACCGGTTCGAGTGGATTTCCCCGGGCCCCCTGGCGTGCGTGAGACGCCGGGGGCCCGGGAATGCCGTGGCAGCGCCCCCTCTGTGCCCCTCTGCCCACTCCCTCGCCCTGCGATACCCAACTTGATCACGGTCCGCGCGTGATGCCGACAATGGCGCCGCGCACGCGAGCGCGGCGAGACGAGGGGAGCGGGTTTCGTGGGTGGGACGACGCTGGCGAAGGACGAACAGCCCGTACGGGCGGCACCGGACGGCACCGCACCGCCGTCCCCCGGCGGAGGATCCCCGCCCCGCCCCGAACCCACCGGAGCCGCGCCCTGCCCGGCCCCGCGCCGCGCGGGGCTCGTCCTGCCCGGGCTCGTCGTCGCCGTGCTCCTCGCCGCGCTCCAGCAGCTCGGCGTCGCCACCGTGCTCCCGGCCATCGCCGCCGACCTGCCCGGCGGCGCGGACCGCGCCTCCTGGGCCGTCACCGCCTATCTGCTCACCGCGACCGCGTCCCTGCCCCTGCACGGCAAGCTGGGCGACCTCTACGGCCGCAAGAGCATGTTCCAGTTCGCCCTCGTGCTCTTCGTCGCCGGCTCAGCGCTGGCCGGCTGGGCCCGCACCCTCGACGAGCTGGTCGCCTTCCGCGCCGTCCAGGGCCTCGGCGCCGGAGGCGTCCTGACCGGGGTCCAGGTCATCGCGGCGGACCTCGTCCCGGCCCGGCGCCGAGGCCGCCACCTCGGACTGCTCGGCGCGGCCTTCGCGGTCGCCACCGTCGCCGGCCCGCTGCTCGGCGGGTACGTCACCGAACTCGCCTCCTGGCGCTGGACGTTCCACCTCGCCGTGCCGGGCGGTCTGGTCGCCCTCGCCGTCGTCGGCGCCGCCCTCAAGCCCCCCGCCGCACCGGCACGCGGCCGCGGCTCCGCCGCCGGACCGCGCAGGGCCCGCCCCGATGTGCTCGGCGCGCTGCTCCTCACCACCGCGACCACCTGCCTCATCCTCCTCGTCACCTGGGGCGGCACCCAGCACGCCTGGACCTCCCGCGTCACCCTCGGCCTCGCCTGTGCGGCCACGGGCTGCGCCCTGCTGTACCTCGTCGTCGCCTACTGGGCACCCGAGCCCGTCATCCCCCTGCGGTTCTTCCGCGACCCGGTGTTCCTCGTCTCCGGCCTCGTCGGCGCCGTCGTCGGCGTCGCCCTCCTCGGTGTCGCCGTCTGCCTCCCGGCCCTCCTCCAGCAGCAGTACGGCACGGCCGGCGTCCTCCGCACGGGGCTTCTGATCCTGCCGCTCCTCGGCTCGCTCACCGCCGCCTCGCTCCTCTCCGGACACCTCGTCAGCCGCACCGGCCACTACGGCGTGTACGCCGTCGTCGGTGTTGCCGTTGCCGTTGCCGTCGCCGTCGCCGCCGCCGTCGGCAGGTGGCCGCTCTCCCAGCTCGACGTCGGCACACCGCGCCTCGACCACAGCGTGTGGCAGACCGTCCTCGGCACCGGTATCGGCCTCGTCCTGCCCGTCCTCGTGCTCGCCGTGCAGAACGCCGCACCCGCCGCCGACCTCGGCGCCGCCACCGGCGCCCACACCCTCTTCCGGCAGATCGGCGCCTGCGCGGGCGTCACCCTCCTCGGCACCCGCTTCGCGGAGCCGCACGCCCTGCCCCCCGCCCTGCGGGACGGACACGTCCAGGTGTACGCCGACACCGCGCCCCGGATCCTGCTCCACCTGGTGCCGGTGCTCGCCCTGGGTCTGCTGGTCGCTTTCTTCCTCAAGGAGAAACCGCTGGTGTCCGACCTCGACCCCGGTGCCGAACCGCACCCCGCCGCCGGCTCCGTCCCCGCGGCGCGCAGCCCGGAGCCCGTACCGCCCCCCGGCTCCGTCCCCGCCCCCACGCTGGTCGCCCCCGTCCCCGCGGCCGTCAACCCGCCGGCACCGGACACGCCCGGCTCACCGACCCCGCCGCCCCCGCCGCCCGAGGCCGCGTACGGGCCCGCCTCCGTGCCCGCCGGGCCAGGGGCGCCCCTCTGCGGCACCGTCCGCCGCCACGACGGCTCCGGCGTGGCCGGCGCCGCCCTCACCCTCATCGACGGGCACGGCCGCCAGACCGGCCGCGGCGCGAGCGGCACCGACGGACGGTACGCGCTCAGCACCCCCGCCCCCGGCACATACGTGATGATCGCGTCCGCCGCCGGGCACCAGCCGCAGGCCGTCACCCTCACCGTCGGCGACCGCCCCGACCGCCCCGACCGCCCCGACCGCCCCGACCGCCCCGACGAACACGACATCGTCCTCGGCGGCGCCGGCCGGCTCTCCGGCACCGTCGCCTCCGCCGACGGAACACCCGTGTACGACGCCACCGTCACCCTCACCGACGTACGCGGCGACGTCGTCGCCACCACCCGCACGGGCGGCGACGGCGGCTACCTCCTCACGGGTCTGGTCGCCGGCGAGTACACCCTGGCGGCCGGCGCGCCGGGCCTGCGCCCCACCGCCCTGCCGGTGAGCGTGCACACCGCCCGCGAGACCCGACAGAACATCGAGCTCGCGGGCGGCGTCGTCCTGCGCGGCACCGTCCGCGCCCCCGGTGGCCGTCCTGTCGAAGAGGCGCGCGTGACTCTCCTCGACGCGGCGGGCAACGTCGTCGACACCCTCACCACCGGCCCCGACGGCATCTTCCGCTTCATCGACCTCTCGTCCGGCGCCTACACGGTCATCGCCTCCGGCTACCCGCCGGTCGCCACCGCCCTGCAGGTGGCGGGCGGCAACCGTACCGAACGCGATGTCCGACTCGGCCACGGTGACTGATCAGCGATCAGTTCCGTAAAACCGCACGAAGTATTCGGCCGATGCCCGGCGCACAACCGGCGTACGCCCGTACCGTGGTGACGGAGCCGCAGATCGTCGCGGCGGGGAAGGAGCAGCCGGCCATGGACAGTGGCGCGCCTCAGGCGGTGCCGGAGCGGTTCCCCGAGGAGGGCCGCATCCCACTCGCCGTGGTCGTCGTCGACCGCGAGGGACGGGTCTCGCACTGGTCGACCGGCGCCAGGAGACTCTTCGGCCCCGGGCGCGAGGAGGCCGTGGGCCGGTCCGCCGTCGACCTCCTGCCCATCTCGGGCGCGCTCCGCGACGACGGCGCGTACGAGGCCGAGGCCGGGCCCGGCCCCGACTGTCCCGAACCGGACGGCACCCCGCCGGAGCCGTACCCCTCGGCCGGCCGCGCCCGCCTCACCGGACCGGGCCAGGAGCGGACCGACGTCCTGTGGTGGGCCTATCCGCTGGCCGGTCCCGGCCCGCAACGGCTCCTCGTCCTGGCCGCCGACGCGGCCCGCTACCAAGGTGACACCGCCGCCGACCGCCGCGACCCCGAGCGGGTCGCGCCCGGCTTCGCCCTCCACACCGAGTTCGAGGGCGCCGACGACCTGGCGCGGCGGCTTCCCGAGATCCTCCCCAGCATGAGCGTCCACGAGGCCACCCGGATCGTCACGCAGATCCTGGAACTCGGCTATCCCGTACTCGAGTTCAGCCGCCGCGCCCGCATCCCCGTCACGCCCGACTGGGGCGTGCCGCGGCGCCGCCGCGCCGATCGCGGGGCCCGCCCGCACACCGCCGGACCGGCCGCGACGGCCGCGCAGGCACCGGCGCGGCACGAGGAGGCGCAGGACCTCGAGTACGCCGCGGTGCGCGAGCGGCTGGAGTTCCTCAACGAGGTCAGCGGACGCATCGGCTCGTCCCTCGACCTCGCCCGTACGATCCAGGAGGTCAGCGCCGCCGTCGTCCCCCGTTTCACGGACGTGGCCGGCACCTACCTCCGCGAACAGGTCGTCGCCGGGGAGGGCTTCCCGGACGGCCCGCCCGACGCCACCACGCTGTGGCACCGCGTCGCCGTCGAGCACGTCGACGCACCCGGCCGCTGGGACGACGTGATCCCGGTCGGCGAGGCCATGCCGTTCCCCGTGCACACGCCGTTCTTCCAGTGCATGACGAGTGGCGAGCCCGTCCTCGTGCCCCGGATCAGCGAGCAGGCGGGCACCGCCATCGCCGCCCAGTTCGAGAAGCGGGACATCCGGCCCCTCATCAACGGCCGCTCCATGCTGGTCGTCCCGCTCAAGGCGCGGAACGTCGTCCTCGGGTTCATGATCCTGCTGCGTCATCCGGCCCGGGCGCCGTTCGACGACATGGACCGCGTCACCGGCGCCGAACTCGCCGCACGCGCCGGGCTCGTCCTCGACAACGCCCGCATGTACACGTACCAGGAGAACGTCGCCGAGACCCTCCAGGACTCGATGCTCCCGCAGGTCCCCGCCCGCCTGCCCGGCTGCGACACCGCCACCCGCTACCTGCCCGGCACCCTCCTCGGCCGGGTCGGCGGCGACTGGTTCGACACCATCAAACTGCCTGGCTCCCGCACCGCCCTCGTCGTCGGCGACGTCATGGGCCACGGCATCAACTCGGCCGCCATGATGGGCCAGCTGCGGACCGCCGTACAGACCATGGCCGCGCTGGACGTGCCGCCCGCGCAGCTCCTGCGGAACCTCGACGACCTGGCCCAGCGGCTCGGCGAGCACTACCTCGCGACCTGTCTGTACGCCGTGTACGACCCGGTCGGCGGCGAACTGGCCCTCGCCAACGCCGGGCACGTACCGCCCGTGCTCGTCCGTGCCCGCGACGGCCGCAGCGAACTCCTCGACCTGCCGTCCGGCGCTCCCATAGGCGTCGGCGGCGTCCCCTTCGAGAGCGTCCGCGTACCCGTGGCCCCCGGCGACCGGCTCGTCATGTGCACCGACGGCCTCGTCGAGATGCGCGGCCAGGACATCGGCGTCGGCCTCGCCACGCTCTGCGAGTCCGCCGCCCACCCGGCCGCCTCCATGGACGACGCCTGCGACACCATCATCCGCGCCCTCGGCAGCCGTGGCGGCCGCCGGGACGACGTGGCGCTGCTCATGGCCCGGCTGAACGGCATCGCCGCCGAAGACGTCGCCCGGCGGCGCCTCGACCCGGAGCCGCTCGCCGCCCGCCGGGCCCGCGCCTTCGCCCGGGCGCGGCTGTCCGAATGGGGCCTCGGCGCCCTCGCCGACACCGTCGAGCTCCTGATCAGCGAGGTCGTCACCAACGCCGTACGGCACGCCGGGGCGGGGCAGCCGATCGAGGTACGGCTGGTGCGGACGGACGCCCTGCTGTGCGAGGTCGCGGACGGCGGCCACACCCTGCCCACGCTGCGCGCCGCGGGCCCCGACGACGAGGCCGGGCGCGGACTGCGCGTCGTCGGCGCCCTCGCCCGTGCGTGGGGCGCGAGCCGCTCCGCCGACGGTACATCCGTGTGGTTCGAGGTGCCGCTGCCGAGGAAGACCAGAAGCTGACGTTCTTTCGGTACCGCGTGGGGAGGCGGCAGATGACCGTGACGAATCGATACAGGGAGGCATGGGAGGGCTTCTGGCGGGAGGCGCCGCCCGAGCCGGGCGCCGTCTTCTGGGACGCCGACCCCGCGACCACCGCGGCCGTCCACCTCTCGCTGTTCGCCCCGCACCTCGCGGCACCGGAACTGCCGCTCGTGGACCTCGGCTGCGGCAACGGCACGCAGACCCGGTACCTCGCGGACCGCATACCCGGCCCGGTCTTCGGCGTCGACGTGTCGGCGGCCGCGCTGGAGCACGCCCGGACTCAGGCGGGGCCCGACGCGTCACGGTTCCACTTCCGTGAACTCGACGCGGTCGATACCGGGGCCGTGGCCGGCCTGAGCGCCGAGCTCGGCGACAGCAACGTCTACATGAGGGGCGTCCTGCACCAGACCGCGCCCGAGGACCGGCACACCCTCGCCGGCACCATCGCCGCCCTTGTCGGCCGCCGCGGCCGGGCCTTCGTCGTGGAGCCCGGCGAGGCGGCCGGAAAGACCCTGGGCGCGCTGACCCAGGGCCCCGAAGGTCCGCCCGTCAAGCTGCTGCCCGTGCTGAAGCACGGCATCACGCCCGGCGGGGTGACCGACGCCGCGGTGCCCGCGTACTTCCGGGCGGCCGGGCTCGACGTCCTGGCGACGGGCGAGGCACCGCTCGCCACCACGGAGCACGCACCCGACGGCAGCCCCGTCGAGCTGCCGTCGGTGTGGCTGGTGGTGGGCCGCGGCTGAGTCCGGGGACCGGCCGAGGCCACGGGTGCCGCGCGCGGCGGTCAGCGGTGCTTGCCGCGCCCCGAGATCATGTCGCGCACCCGGTCGACCAGTCCCGCGCCCGGAGCGAGCAGCTTGTTGAGCGGCGGCTTGTCCGGGGCGGCCGGGTGCGGGCGGGTCGGTGCCGTCTTCTTGGCCTGCCGCACCTTGTTGCCGAGCCGGTCCAGCCGCTCCTGCGGGCAGGACGCGCGGAGCCGGGGGAACAGGTTCCCCTCCTCGTCGGCGACGTGCTCCCGGACCTCCGCCATCAGCTGTGTGATCAGTGTGTCGAACCGGGGGTCGTCGGCCCGGCAGCTCTCCAGGTCCTTCATCGTGCGCTCGGCGGAGTTGTGGTCCTTCAGTTCCTTGTCGGCGAGCGCGTCCCCGTTCGGGATGTGTTCGCGCACGGCCGGGTACAGATACTCCTCCTCGGCGATCGAGTGGCGTACCAGTTCCATGGTCATCTGGTCGGCGAGTGCCTTGCGCCGGTCGTCGCCGGCCGGCAGCTCCTCGATACGGGCGAACAGCTCTTCCACTTCCTGGTGATCGTTCATCAGTTCGATGATCATGTCTCGGGTATCGGCCATGGTGCGGCTCCCTCCGTGTAGGTACAGCTCTGACCGGGCACCGGCCGGATACCACCGAATGCGAGTGATATGCGTCATTCCGCCATCGGGGTGGTCGGGCATACCGTGCAGGCGTGCACCCCGACCTCTCCCCACTCGTCGCCGCCACCGCACGGTGGCTGACCAGCGCCTACCCCGCCGGGGGCGGCGCCGTCGACCGTGCCCTCGCGGAGGCCCAGGCACGACAGGCGGTGGGCGTGGCGGCGGCGCTCCGGTACCCGACGGAGCTGGACGCGGGGCTGGTCGCCGTCACCGGGGCGGGCGGGGCGGACCGGCTCGACTGGATCACCGGCGCGGACGGTGATCCGGCGCCGTGGCGCACATGGGTGGACGAGGTCGTGGCCAGCTGGGCCGCGTGCCTGCTGGGTGAGCCCGAGCTGGCGTCGGCGGCGGTGGCGGCGGTCGTCGGGCACGGTGTGGCGCCGGAGTGCCGGCGGCTGCTGAACCCGACCGAGCGGGACCTGCGGGCGGCGGCGCTCCTGCGCCACCCGGACCTCCTGACCCCGGTCTCGGCCCTCCACCGCCCGGAACTCCTGGACCTCCTGGCCATCCCGGGCCCGCGGGACGCGACGCTCCGGTCTTAGCGCTCCAGCCGGACTGAACCGCTCCGGGTCTGTCAGAGGCTCGTGATTGTGTCTGTGACCTGGGTTTCTTGGGTGTTCTGGAGGGCCCGCCCGCTTCGATCGGCCAGGACCTCAAAGGCCGGTATGCGATGGCGTGCCGTCCGTGCCGTCCGTGCCGTTCGTGCCGTTCGTGCCGTTCGTGCCGTCCGCGCTTCCTGAAGCGACGGCTTGGACCGGGTCCTTCTCGTCCTTGACGTGGGCCTGGGCCTGGTCCTTGAGATCGGCCTTGATTCGCCGGGCGAGGCTCTCGGCGTGCTCGCTCATCTGGACGTTGGTCTTGCCGACGGCGTAGAGGCAGGCACCGACCACCGAGACAGGCACCGAGCTGCCGAGGACGGCGAGGAGTTCGGGCCAGTTGCGCTCGTCCACACAGATGAGACGATCTCGATCCAAGTCCTCGACGCTGAAGCGCGATTCGCAGGTGGTCGAGGTGCCGTAACTCCCTTCGATGCTGTACGGCAGGAAGAGCAGCACGGCGAACCAGAACCACAGCACCGCCGCGACGAAGAGCAGGAAGAGACCCCAGCCGTGTATGTGCTCGTACCGGGCGCGGAATTTCATGACGTTGTCAGGTGTGGACACGAGGGCACAATCTATCGCGGCGACCGGTCGGCGGCGCTCCGCCCCCAGGTAGTGCCCCATCAGCACAAAGGAGTGGCGCCGAGGAGGTCGACGTCGACGGGACGTTGGCCGCCGACGCTGACGCCGATGGCAGCAGCCCACCGGCTCGGTGCAGCGAACCGGACGGTTGTGCGGGAGGGGGCCAATGCGGTCCGCGGAGGTCGCCTCGGCCCCGACGGCCAGGAACTTGGCCGGCAGAGCCGCACGCAGCAGCCGGTGCAGCACGGCCCGGGGGGCCTTGGCGTGCAGGGAGATTCCCGCACCCACGCCGGCGAGGACCGGGGAGCCTTCGACGACCCCGGCGGTCGGGCGCCGATGGGCTTAATTCGGCTGCGCCGTGATGTCCTGCGCGTCCACACTGTGCGAACACCGTCGAACAGTCCGGATGCTCCGGACATCGTGCGCTTTCAGGAGTGTTCCCGCTTGCAGGCAGCCGTCACCGTCACGCCCGCCCGCGTCCCCGAGCTGCTGCTCGGCCTCGCGACCGTACGACCCGTCTTCCTTTGGGGCGCGCCCGGCATCGGCAAGTCGTCCCTCGTACGGAACTTCGCCGAATCCCTGGGGCTGGAGTGCGTCAGCCTGCTCGGCACCCAGCTCGCGCCCGAAGACCTCATCGGCGTACCGCAGATCCGCGACGGCAAGTCCGTCTTCTGCCCGCCCGAGACCATCGCCCGCGACGAGCCGTACTGTCTCTTCCTCGACGAGCTCAACGCCGCCACCCCCGACGTGCAGAAGGCGTTCTACTCCCTCATCCTCGACCGCCGCGTCGGCAGCTACGAACTGCCCGCCGGTTCCCTCGTCATCGGCGCCGGCAACCGCGCCACCGACAACGCCCTCGCCCGCCCCGTCGCCTCCGCGCTGGTCAACCGCCTCACCCACATCCATCTGCGCGCCTCGGCCGTCGACTGGCTGGTGTGGGCCGGCGAGAACGGCATTCATCCCTGGGTCGTCGACTACCTCACCGACCGCCCCGACCACCTGTGGTCGCAGCCGCCCAAGTCAGAGGAGCCGTTCTCCACGCCGCGCTCCTGGCACATGCTGTCCGACGCGCTGCACTCCTTCGGGCCGACGCTCGACGAGGAGACCCTCAAGATCGTGGCGCATGGCACGCTCACCCCCGCGCACGCCGTCTCCTTCTGCGGATACGCCAAGATCGTGCGGCACGCCTACGGCATCGAGGCCATCATCAAGGGCGACGCGTCCTGGCCGAACCGCGTCGAGGACCGCGACCTGCTGTACTACCTCGCCGAAGCGTTCCGGGGCAGGCTCATCAAGGACCTTCCCGCGACCAAGGACCAGATCCCGGCCGCGCTGCGGCAGACCGCCTACCGCGCCAAGTCGCTGCTCGTGCAGCTCGCCGAGATCTCCGTCGAGGTGGCCCAGACGGTCATCCGCGACGACGAGGACGGACAGCCCGTGCTGCCCGCCTGGTTCCTGGTCGAGGCGGCGCGGGACATGCCGCGCCTGGTGGAGGCGCGCCGGTGAGCCGTACCACGCGGCCCACCAAAGCCCAGCGCAGCGACCCGGCCGCCGAGGCGTTCCTCGCCGGACTCGCCCTCGTCAGGCGCAACCCGGCCCTGGCCGCGCTCGACGCCGACATCTGCCGTAACCGCGACTGCTCGCTGAGCCCCCGCCACGGGCTCACCGCCGTCGACTCCAACGGCGGCATCCACGTCCATCCCGACCGCCGCGCCGACCCGGCCGACTGGGCCTGGGCGCTCGCCCACTGCCTGCTGCACCTCGGCTTCGGTCACGTCCCCGCCCACAAGGACGCCCGACGCCCGCAGCCCGACCGGTTCGAACGGGCCGCCCGCTGCGCCGTCGTCAACCGCTTCATGCTCACCCTGCACGTCGGCCGCGCCCCCGTCGACTTCCCGCAGTCGTATCCCGACGGCGACGAGGAGCAACTGGCCACCCGCTGGCGCCGGAGCGGCATCCCCGCCGCGTACGAACACCTCGGCACCGGGGCGGACGCCCCCGACCAGGTCCTCGTGCCCTGGCGGGAGTGGACGACCCCGCCGGACTGGCAGCTGGCCTTCGCCCACGCCCTGACCCGCACGATGTCCGCCGCCATGGACGTGGCGGGCGGGCGGCGCGACAAGCTGACCGACCAGTTGGTGCCCCGGCGGCCCTGGGAGCGGGCCCTGAGCTGGTTCATCTCGTCCTACCCGCTGCTCGGTGGTATCGCGGCCGGTATCAAGCTCGTCGCCGACGCCGAGCTGGCCCGCGCGCACAACATCTCCGTCGCGGCCGTGGACGCGACGCTCGGCGAGATCTACGTCAACCCGCTGTGCCGGTACGACGACGCGGAATGGCGGTTCATCCTCGCCCACGAGATGCTGCACGCCGCGCTCCGCCACGGCGACCGGCGCGGCCCCCGCGACCCGTACCTCTTCAACGTCGCCGCCGACTACGTCATCAACGGCTGGCTCGTCGAGATGGGCGTCGGCAGCATGCCCGAAGGGCTGCTGTTCGACCCCGAGCTGAAGGGCCTGTCGGCGGAGGAGGTGTACGACCGGATCGTCCGCGACGCCCGCCGGATGCGGCGCCTCCCCACCCTGCGCGGCAAGGGTGCCGGCGACATCCTCGGCGAACCGCTTCCCGGCCGCCCCGGCGACTACGTCGACCTCGACGAGTTCTACCGGCGCGGCCTCGTCCAGGGCTTCGATCTGCACATGAGCGGCGAGCGAGGGCTGCTGCCGGCCGGGCTGATCCAGGAGATCCGGGCGCTGAGCCACCCGCCGGTGCCTTGGGACGCCCGACTCGCCCGCTGGTTCGACGAGTTCGTGCCACGGGCCGAACCGGTGCGCAGCTTCGCCCGGCCCGCCCGCCGCCAGGCGTCCACCCCCGACATCCCCCGCGCCGGCCGCTACTTCCCGCCCGAGGAGGTCGCCCGCTGCACCTTCGGCGTCGTCCTGGACACCTCGGGCTCCATGAACGCCCGCCTCCTCGGCAAGGCGCTCGGCGCCATCGCCTCGTACGCCGAGGCCCGCGACGTGCCGGCGGCCCGTGTCGTGTTCTGCGACGCCGCCCCGTACGACGTGGGCTACCTGCTGCCCACGGAGATCGCGGGCCGCATCCGCGTCCACGGCCGCGGCGGCACGGTCCTCCAGCCGGGACTCGACCTCCTCCACCGCGCCGACGGCTTCCCCCCGTCGGCCCCCGTGCTGATCATCACCGACGGCCACTGCGACGTCCTGCGCGTACGTCGCGACCACGCCTACCTGATCCCGGACGGCGCCTCGCTCCCGTTCACGCCTCGGGGCCCGGTGTTCCGGCTGCGCTGAAGGGCGGGGGCGGGGGCGGGAGCCGGCCGGCTCTCGCCTCGCGAGCCCGCGCGCCATCGCTCGCTCACGCAAGCGCTGTGACCAGTACATCGCTCGCTCGTACCCGGTACCTCGCGAACGGACCGGCCGGCCCACGGTCTCCCGCGACGGGATCGGTGCGGCGGGCCGGCCGGGGGCGCTGCGGAATGTGGGCGCGGCAGGGCCGGCACCCGGTGGGTCAGACCGCTACCGGGGTCAGGACCGCGGCGATGGCCCCGGCCAGGTGGTCCGTGCGGTCGGTGGGGAGGCCCGCGATGTTGATGCGGCCGGCCGTCGTGCCGTAGACGGCGTGGTCACGGCGGAGGGCCCGCATCTGGCCGGGGGACAGGGGCAGGCCCGCGAACATGCCCTTCTGGTGGGAGAGGGGCTCCGCCCAGGCGCCGCAGCCCAGGGACTCCAGGCGGGCCACCAGGGCGGTGCGGTTCGCGGTGATGCGGGCGCGCATCAGGTCCAGCTCCGCGCGCCACGCACCCCGCAGCGCCTCGTCCTCCAGGATCGTGGCCACGATCGCCGCGCCGTGCTCGGGTGGCATCGAGTACAGCGTGCGGGCCGCGTTCTGGAGAGCGGTCTCCACATGGGCCAGGGGGGAACCGGTGCCGCCCAGGACCATCGCGCAGCCCGTCCGGTCGGCGTACAGCCCGAAGTTCTTCGAGCAGCTCACCGCGACCAGCACCTCCGGCAGCCGTTCCGCCAGCATCCGTGTCGCCCACAGGTCGGCCTCCAGGCCGTCGCCGAGGCCGTGGTACGCCAGGTCCACGAACGGCACCCACCCCGTGCGGGCGGCCAGCCCGGCCAGCGCCTCCCATGTCTCGCGCGTCGGGTCCACGCCGGTCGGGTTGTGGCAGCAGCCCTGCACCAGGACGACGTCGTCGCGCCGCACCTGCCGCAGGTCGTCCAGCAGGCCCTGCCGGTCGGTCCACCGGTAGGTGCGCACGGCCAGCCCGGCCGCCTCCAGGATCGGCCGGTGGTTGACGTACGCGGGGTCGCTGATCCAGACGGTCGTACCGGGACGGGTCTGCCGTACGAGGTCGGCCAGCAGCCGCAGCGCGCCGGTGCCGGCCACGGTCTGGACGGCGGTCGCCCGCCGGACCAGGTCCTCCGTGCCCAGGACCATGCCGAGCATCGCCCGGTTGAAGGTCGTGTTGCCCGACAGGCCCCGGTACTCCTTGGAGGCGGAACGCTCCGCCAGGCGTATCTCGGCGTCCCGCACGGCCCGCATCACCGGCGTCACGCCCGTGTGGTCGCGGTATACGCCCAGCACCAGGTTCAGCCGCTCGGGCCGCGGGTCGGCGCCGAATTCGGCGGTCAGGTCCCACAGCGGGTCGACCGGCGGGGGAGGCAGCAGCTCAAGCATCGAGGGAATCCTTCGCGTTACGTGAGACACGGGAGCGGCGGTTCGCCAGGACCACGCCCGCCGTGATGAGGGGTACGCCCGCCAGCACCGCCACCGTCGGGTGCTCGTCGAGCAGCGGGATCGCCAGCAGCACCACCGCCACGGGGCTCAGGCTGCCGACCACGGAGCTGCGCTCGGCGCCGAGCCGCCGTATCGCGAACGCGTACAGCAGCCCCGCGCACAGGCCCACGCCCAGGCCCTGGACGACCAGGAACAGCGCGATGTCGGCCACCGCCGCGTCGCCCAGGCCGCTCGGCAGGACACCCACCGAGGCCAGCAGCGCGATCACGGCGAACGACGGCACACACAGCAGCCCGATCGACCCCACCGGGTCGAGGTCCACCTCGCGCAGCCCCACCGTGTACAGCGCCCACAGCCCGCTGGCCACCAGCAGCGTCCCGGAGCCCAGCAGCACGTCGCCGTCGAACGGCACCACGTACCGCCACACCAGGGCGAGGACACCCACGGCGATCAGTACGAGCCCGGCCGCCTGAGTGCCGCGCGGCACACCCCGCCCCCGCGCCACCATCAGCGCGGACACGAACAGCGGCACCATGCCCGGCACGATCGCCCCTACGAACGCCGCCGACGTCAGCGAGCCGCCGTACATGGCGGCGAGGAAGAACGGCACCCCCGCCCCGCACACGATCTTCGCCGCCGGGCCCGGCCGCACCGCCGCCAGCGCGCGCCTGCGCCGCCACAGCGCGGGCGCCAGCACCACCAGCGGCACCCCGAACCGCAGCAGCGCCGCGTCCGCGGGCAGCAGTGTCGACGTGCTCAGCGCCCGCGCGCTGAGCGCGAAGGCCGCCCAGATGGACACGGTCAGCAGCAGCGCCGCCATGCCCACCGCCTGCGGGGAGAGGCGGGGGCGCGCCCCACGGCCCGCCGCGCCCGCGGCCGGTGCCGCCCCCACGATGTCCGTCGCGACCAAGAAGTGCCTCCACGAAATACGTTCCCCACCCTTGCGCCGCAACGTTAGGTCTTCCGCCGGGGTAGCCGATTGCTAGTTCTGCCGCTCGGAACTATGTTTGAGGCAGGATCTGCCAAAGAGGACCGAAGGCAAGTCGAGGACACGTCGAAGAGAGGCCGGGGAGCGGTCATGGACGACACCGATCTGCAGATCGTCCGCGAGTTGCAGACCGACGGACGGCTGTCCAACCAGGACCTCGCCGACCGTGTCCGGCTGTCCCCGTCACCGTGTCTACGGCGGGTCCGTCGCCTGGAGGAGTCCGGTCTCATCCGCGGCTACACCGCGATGGTCGACCAGGTGGCCTTCGGGCTGCCGATCACCGTCTTCGTCCGGGTCCGCCTGGAGCGGCACACCGCGGAGGCCGTCACCGTCTTCGAGGAGCACGTCGGGCTCATCGAACACATCCAGGACTGCTATCTGATGGCCGGCAGCAGCGACTACCTGCTGCGCATCGTCATCGAGAGCCTGGAGGCGTACGAGCACCTCGTCCGCCACCGCATCCACGCCATCCCGGGCATCGCGTCGATCGAGTCGAGCTTCGCGTTCGGCAGCGTCAAGCAGTCCCGTACGTACCCCCGCCCGGCCCCGCCCCGCTGACCGGGTCCGCACCTGGTACGGCTCCCCACCGCCGCGTAACGTGTGGGCATGAAGATCCTCATCAGCGCCGACATGGAGGGCGCGACCGGGGTCACCTGGCCCGCCGACGTCCTGCCCGGCACCCCCCAGTGGGAGCGCTGCCGGTCGATGTTCACCTCCGACGTCGACGCGGCCGTCCTCGGCTTCTTCGAAGGCGGCGCCGACGAGGTCCTCATCAACGAAGCCCACTGGTCCATGCGGAACCTGCTACTCGAACGACTCGACCCCCGCGCCCAGATGCTGACCGGCAAGCACAAGTCGCTCTCCATGGTGGAGGGCGTCCAGCACGGCGACGTCGACGGCATCGCCTTCGTCGGCTACCACACCGGAGCCGGCGCCGAAGGGGTCCTCGCCCACACCTACCTGGCCAACTCCATCACCGGCGTCTGGCTCAACGGCACCCGCGCCGGCGAGGGCTACCTCAACGCGCATGTCGTCGCCGAGTACGGCGTTCCCGTCATTCTCGTCACCGGCGACGACCTCACATGCCGGGACGCTCTCGGCTACGCGCCCGAAGCGCGTATGGTCGCCGTCAAGGACCATGTGTCGCGGTACGCGGCGGTCTGCCGTACACCCACCCGTACGGCCGCCGACATCCGCGCCGCGGCGAAGGACGCGACGCGTCTCGCCGTACGGTACGAACCGGTGCGCGGCGGGCCGTTCACCGTGGAGCTGGAGTTCGACGCGGAGCACCTGGCCGCGGCCGCCACCGTCGTCCCGGGCGCGGCGGTCAGCGGCGAGCGCCGCATCGCGTACACCAGCGACACGATGTACGAGGCCATCCGTACCTTCAAGGCGGTCACCACGATCGTCTCGGCCGCAGTGGAGGAGCAGTATGGCTGACCCGACCCCGCAGGAGCAGGGCCAGGAGCACGACCCGCCGGCCGGGCCGGCCTTCGAGGAGGTGGTGAGATTCACCTCCGACCTCATCCGGATCGACACCACCAACCGCGGCGGCGGCGACTGCCGGGAGCGCCCCGCCGCCGAGTACGTCGCCGAACACCTCGCCGGCGCCGGGCTCGAACCGGTCCTGCTGGAGCGCACCAAGGGCCGCACGAACGTCGTCGCCCGCATCGAGGGCACCGACCCGTCCGCCGACGCGCTCCTCGTCCACGGCCACCTCGACGTCGTGCCCGCCGAGCCCGCCGACTGGACCGTGCACCCGTTCTCCGGCGAGGTCCGGGACGGTGTCGTGTGGGGCCGGGGCGCCGTCGACATGAAGAACATGGACGCGATGGTCCTCGCCGTCGTCCGCGACTGGGCCCGCCGCGGCATCCGGCCGCGCCGCGACATCGTCCTCGCGTACACCGCCGACGAGGAGGCGAGCGCCGAGGACGGCGCCGGGTTCCTCGCCGACCGGCACGCCGGCCTGTTCGAGGGCTGCACCGAGGGCATCAGCGAGTCCGGTGCGTACACCTTCCACGCCGGGCCGCGCATGCCGCTCTACCCGATCGGCGCGGGGGAGCGCGGCACGGCCTGGCTCAGACTCTCCGCGCAGGGCAGAGCCGGGCACGGCTCCAAGGTCAACCGGGAGAACGCGGTCAGCAGGATCGCCGCCGCCGTCGCCCGTATCGGCGAACACCAGTGGCCGGTCCGGCTCACCCCCACCGTCCGTGCCGCCCTCACCGAACTCGCCGCGCTGCACGCCATCGAGCAGCCCGACCTCGACGGGCCGGACTTCGACATCGAGGGGCTCCTCGGCAAGCTGGGACCCGCCGCGGCCCTCGTCGAGGCGACGATCCGCAACAGCGCCAACCCGACCATGCTGGAAGCCGGTTACAAGGTGAACGTCATCCCCGGCGTCGCCACCGCCCATATCGACGGACGGATCGTGCCGGGCGGCGAGGACGAGTTCATCGCCACCCTCGACGAACTGACCGGGCCCGGCGTCGACTGGGAGTTCCACCACAAGGAGACCGCCCTCCAGGCGCCGGTCGACTCCCCCACGTACGCCAGACTCCGCGCCGCGCTCGAACGGTTCGATCCGGACGCGCACGTCGTGCCGTTCTGCATGTCCGGCGGCACCGACGCCAAGCAGTTCTCCCGGCTCGGCATCGTCGGCTACGGCTTCACCCCGCTGAAGCTGCCCGCCGGCTTCGACTACCAGGCGCTGTTCCACGGTGTCGACGAGCGTGTCCCGGTCGACGCGCTGCACTTCGGCGTCCGCGTCCTCGACCACTATCTGCAGTCCGCATAGCCCACAGGGGGGAGTCGTCCATGGTGCCCACGGGGGCCTACGGAACGTGGCCGTCACCGATCGACGCGCGGCTCGCCGCCGCGCACGAGGGACTTCCCGAGTACGTCGGGACGGTCGGCGACGAGGTGTGGTGGACCGAGCCCCGCCCCGCCGAGGGCGGCCGCCGCGCCCTGGTGCGGCGGACCGCCGACGGCGCCGAACAGCCCGTCCTGCCCGCCCCGTGGAACATCCGCAGCCGGGTCGTCGAGTACGGCGGACGGCCCTGGGCGGGCGCCCCCAGAGCCGGTGCCGCCGGGCCGCTCGTCGTCTTCTGCCACTTCCCCGACCAGCGGCTGTACGCGTACGAACCGGAAGGCACCGCCCCGCCCCGGCCCCTCACCCCGGTCTCCGGCACCGGCGGCGGGCTGCGCTGGGCCGACCCCGTCATCCACCCGGACGGCGACGAGGTGTGGTGCGTCCTGGAGGAGTACACCGGCGACGGGCCCGGCGACGTGCGGCGGGTCATCACCGCCGTACCGCTCGACGGGTCGGCGGCCGACGACCGCAGCGCCGTACGCGAACTCACCGACGACCGGCACCGGTTCGTCACCGGCCCCCGGCTCTCCCCGGACGGTCGGCGCGTGGCCTGGCTCGCCTGGGACCACCCGCTCATGCCGTGGGACGGCACGCTCGTGATGACCGGCGACGTCGTCGACGGCGGCCCGTTCACCGCCGTCGCGCCGGT
Source organism: Streptomyces sp. TRM49041 (assembly GCF_008271805.1). Taxonomy (GTDB): domain Bacteria; phylum Actinomycetota; class Actinomycetes; order Streptomycetales; family Streptomycetaceae; genus Streptomyces. Next base: position 18,401 of record NZ_VSRY01000094.1, on the reverse strand, counting down.
CGCCGGGGCCGTCGACGAGTCGGTCTGCCAGGCCGACTGGGCGGCCGACGGCTCCCTGCTGTACGCCTCCGACCGGGGCGGCTGGTGGGAACTGCACCGGATCGCACCCGGCGGCACGGCCGCGACCGCCCTGTGCCCTGGCCGGGACGAGGAATTCGGCGGGCCGCTGTGGAAGGTCGGCCTCAACTGGTTCCAGCCGCTCGACAGCGGGCTCGTCGCCGTCCTCCACGGCAGGGGCACCACCGCGCTCGGCATCCTCGACCCCGAGACCGGTGAACTCGTCGACGCGGCGGGCCCCTGGACCGAGTGGGCACCCACGCTCACCGCGCACGGCAGCCGGGTGTTCGGTGTCGCCGCCAGCCCGCGCAGCGGGTACGAGGTCGTGGAGCTGGACACCGGCACCGGCCGGGCGCGTGTCATCGGCGCCGCCCACCGCGACCCGGTCGACCCCGCGTACTACCCGGAGCCGCAGATCCGTACCTTCACCGGCCCGGACAACCGGGAGATCCACGCCCATATCTACCCGCCGCACAACCCCGACCGGGTCGCCCCCGACGACGAACTGCCGCCCTATGTGGTGTGGGCGCACGGTGGCCCCACCGGCCGCGCACCCCTCGTCCTCGACCTGGAGATCGCCTACTTCACCTCCCGGGGCATCGGCGTCGCCGAGGTCGACTACGGCGGCTCCACCGGGTACGGCCGCGCCTACCGCGAGCAGCTGCGCGAACAGTGGGGCGTCGTCGACGTCGAGGACTGCGCCGCCGTCGCCGAGGCGCTCGCCGCCGAGGGCACCGCCGACCGGGCGCGGCTCGCGATCCGCGGCGGCAGCGCCGGCGGCTGGACCGCCGCCGCCTCCCTCGCCGGAACCGACGTGTACGCCTGCGCCGCCATCCGCTACCCGGTCCTGGACCTGAGCGGCTGGGGGGCGGGGGAGACCCACGACTTCGAGTCGCACTATCTGGAGTCGCTCATCGGGCCGCGCGCCGAGGTGCCGGGCCGCTACCGGGAACGCTCGCCGATCACCCGGGTGGAGCGGATCAGCACACCGTTCCTGCTGCTCCAGGGGCTCGACGACCTGATCTGCCCACCCGTGCAGTGCGAACGGTTCCTGGCGCGGATGGCGGGCCGCGGCATCCCGCACGCGTACATCGCCTTCGAGGGCGAGGCGCACGGCTTCCGCCGCGCCGAGACCCTCGTCCGCGCCCTGGAGTCCGAACTCTCCCTGTACGTACAGACCTTCGCGATCGAGCGGTTCGACGTCCCGCTCCTGGAGCTGAGGAAGTGAGCCGTTCCCTTCTCCCGCCCCTGACCCGGCCGGCGCGGCTGAGGCCGGGCGCCCGGGTCGCGGTCGTCGCGCCCAGCGGCCCGGTGCCCGAGGAGCGGCTCCAGGCCGGTCTGGACATCCTGCGCGGCTGGGACCTCGACCCCGTGGCCCTGCCGCACGTCCTGGACCGCCACCCCGTCGCCCGTTACCTGGCGGGCACCGACGAGGACCGCGCCCGGGACCTCCAGGCCGCGTGGTGCGACCCGGCGGTCGACGCGGTGATCTGCGCGCGCGGCGGGTACGGCGCCCAGCGCGTCGTCGACCTGCTGGACTGGACGGCCATGCGGGCGGCCGGGCCGAAGGTGTTCGTCGGCTTCAGCGACGCCACGGCGCTCCACGAGGCGTTCGCGCTCCGCCTGGGCCTGGCCACGCTGCACGGGCCGATGGCCGGGGCGGTCGCCTTCCTCAAGGACGCGGGCACCCAGGACGTACTGCGGGCCACGCTGTTCGAGCCCCGGTCCGTGCGCACACTGGGCGCGGACACCGCGCGGGCCCTTGTGCCGGGGCGGGCGCGCGGTGTCACCGTGGGCGGCTGTCTGAGCCTGCTGGCCGCCGGGCTCGGCACACCGGACGGGCGGGCGTCGCTGCGGGGCGGGCTGCTGTTGCTGGAGGACGTGGGGGAGGAGCCGTACCGGATCGACCGGATGCTGACCCAACTCCTGCGCGCCGGCCTGCTGGACGGGGTCGCGGGCGTCGCGCTCGGCTCCTGGGAGGACTGCGGGCCGTACGGCGCGGTGCGCGAGGTGCTGCGGGACCGGCTCGGCGGACTCGGTGTCCCGGTGGTCGAGGAGCTGGGCTTCGGGCACGGCACCCCCGCCCTGACCGTACCGCTCGGGGCCGCCGCCGAACTCGACGCGGACGCGGGGACACTGACCCTGGACGCGCCCGCGCTCGGCTGAGCGGCCCCCGCTACGACGAGTGCTCCGGAAAGCGCCCGAACGGTCGCTGCCGGTCGTCAGCGGGCGGCTCGGACAGCCGCGTACCCCGGGCGCACGACCTCGTCGATGATCCGGCGGCGCTCCGGCAGCGGCAGGAACGCGGCTTCGACGGCGGCGACCGTGAACTCCTCGAACACCTCGGGGCCGTAGCCGAAGGCATCCGCCATGTGCTGGAACTCCTCGCTCATGGTGGTGCCGGACACCAGCCGGTTGTCGGTGTTCAGGGTGATCCGGAAACCGAGGCGGCGCAGCTGGTCGATCGGGTGCGAGGCGTAGTCCTTCGCGGCGCCCGTCTGGAGGTTCGAGGTCGGGCAGACCTCCAGGGCGATGCCGTTGTCGCGGATGTACGCGGCGAGGTGGCCCGGCGTGCCGTCGGCGGCGATGTCGTCCGTGATGCGCACGCCGTGGCCGATCCGCTCGGCGCCGCACACCTGCACGGCCTCGTGGATCGACTCCGCGCCGACGGCCTCGCCGGCGTGGATGGTGAAGTGGCAGTTGTGCCGCTTCAGGTGCTGGAAGGCGGGCAGGTGGCGGGCCGGCGGGTTGCCGATCTCGCCGCCCGCGATGTCGAACCCGGCGACGCCCCGGTCCCGGTGCGCGACGGTCAGCTCCGCTATCTCCAGGGAGCGGTCGGTGTGCCGCATGCCGGTGAGGAGGGTGCCGACGGTGATCCGCCCGTCCGTACGCCGCTCGCCCTCCCGGAAGCCCTCGTTCACGGCCCCGACGACCTCGTCCAGGGTCAGGCCGCCCGCGAGGTGCTGCTCGGGCGCGTACCGCACCTCCGCGTAGACGACCCCGTCGGCCGCCAGGTCCTCGGCGCACTCGGCCGCGACCCGGAAAAGCGCGTCGCGTGTCTGCATGACCGCGCAGGTGTGGGCGAACGTCTCCAGGTACCGCTCCAGCGACCCCGAGTCGGCGGCGTCCCGGAACCACACCGCGAGCTCGCCGGGCTCCTCGGTCGGCAGCCCGGCGTACCCGCAGGCACGGGCCAGCTCGATGATCGTGGCGGGACGCAGACCACCGTCGAGGTGGTCGTGCAGGACGGCCTTGGGGGCCCGGCGGATCCAGTCGGCTACGGCGACGTTCGAGGCGAGGTTGTCAGACAAGTACATGCGGGGAGTGTAGGGCACGCCGGACCTCGGTCCGCCGGGGGCTTGTCCGGTACCGACCGCACCCGCCGCCGGTCCGCGGTGCGGGCGGGCGTCAGCTCGACTGGAGCACCGGCAGCGCGGGCGCTCCCGTCGGCAGCATGTGCTTCGCCGCGAGCACCGGGGTCTCCCCGGCCCGCACCACCTGCGTGACCAGGACCGCCGGGGTGTCGGCGGGACGTCCCAGCTGCTCGCCCCGCCGCGCCCCCAGCAGCGTCGCCGTCACCGCGCTGTGCGCCCCCAGCGGCACCCCGCGCGACGCCCCGGCCAGCACGGCCAGCATCGACGTGCGCTCCGGCGCCGCCACCTCCCGCAGGGCCGCCGCGAACGCGGGATGGGCGCGCTCCAGTACGGCGTCGGGCGCCGCCCACTCCTGGCTGAGCGACGCCGCCGTGCCCTCCGCCGCCAGCAGCGACTCCCAGAACCGCAGCTCCGCCCGCGCCGGGGCGAGCAGGTGCTGGGTGGTGAAGTCCGTCGGCTCCTCCATGGTCCGCAGCAGCGCCCGTACGCGGACGGGGGCGCCCGCGCCGAGCAGCTCCTCCAGCGGCTGCACATGCTCGAAGCCCCGGCGGGGCGGGCCCTCGTTGACCGTGCGGCCCACACCCCGGCGTACCGACAGCAGCCCGTCCTCCTGGAGCAGCAGCAGCGCTTCGCGCAGCGCGGGCCGGCTCACGCCCAGCTCGGCGGCGAGCCGTGGCTCGGACGGCAGGGTCGAGCCGGGCGGGTACGCGCCGGCGTGGATGGCGTCGACGATCCGCTCGTACAGCACCACGACCGGGCGCCGCCGCTCCGCACTGACCACCGCTGTTCCTCCCGGGCTCACCTGTCAGCAGGTCATGGCGCACGGTATGCCCCGCGCAGCCCGCCCGGCAATCCGTTCCGACCAGGCCGGACGGGCGGACGACGTAGGTCACAACCAGGAGGCCCTTGACGTTTTACGCGCGTAGAACAGAAGGTGTGCTCTGGCGCTTGTCTGACAACACTTGCCGACGGCGTCCACAGCACTTGCACGAGATGACATCCCAGGCAAAGGGGCCGACATGTCAACCACGCTCGGCCGGACCCGTTCCGGAGCCGAATCCGACCTCTCGGGGCGCGGCCCCATGCTGCTCGCGATGGTCCTCGCCGTCCTCGGCTACCAGATCAACGCGACCATGCTGAGCCCAGCGCTGCCGGATGTGATCGAGCGTCTCGGCACCACGACGGCGGCCGCCGGTCTCTCCCAGACGCTGTTCTTCCTCATGGCGGCCATCGGCCAGGTCACCCTGGCCCGTCTGAGCGACCAACGCGGCCGCAAGCCCATGATGCTCGTCTGCGCCGTGGTCCTCATCGTCGGCAACCTGCTCTGCGTCTTCGCGCCCAACATCGAGATCTTCATCGCGGGCCGTGTCCTCCAGGGCGTCTCCGCCGCGATGTTCACCCTCGCCTTCCTCACCCTGAACCAGCTGCTCACACCGGCCGGCTTCGGCAAGGCGGCGGGCATCATCACCGCCGTCAACGGCGGCCTCGCCGGCGTCGACGCCATCGCGGGCGGCCAGATCGCCGACACCATCGGCTTCCGAGGCATCTTCGTCTGCTCCACCCTCATCGCCGTCGCCGGACTGATCGGCGTCCGCCGCTACGTACCCGACGTGCCGCCCACCACCGAGCCCGGCGCCCGCTTCGACTCGCGTGGCATCACCGCCTTGGCCCTCGGCCTCACCGGCATCCTCGTCGGGCTCGCCCAGGGCGCCGCCTGGGGCTGGACGTCCGCCCTCACGCTCGGCTTCCTCCTCGGCGGCCTCGCATCGCTGGCCTTCTTCGTCGTCTCGCAGAAGAGCGCCCCCAACCCGGTCATCGACCTCGACGTGCTCGCCTCGCGCCGCGCCTGGCCGCTGCTGCTCACCACGGTCTGCACCCTCGGCGGCGCGTTCGGTGCGATCGCCCTGACCATCCCGCTGTTCTCGCAGGACGCCCGGGTCGGCCTCGGCCTGTCCGCGGTGACCTCGGCGATCCTCTTCCTCACCCCGATCCAGCTCATCGGCGTGATCTCCGCCCCGCTGACCGGCCGCCTCGGCCCGAAGATCGGCTGGCGCAGGATCGTCGTGACCGGCGCCGCCGCCAACTTCGTGATCTTCCTCTTCGCGACGCTCTTCCTGCACAGCGAGTGGATCCTCGTCGCCTCGCTGGCCGCGCTCGGCGTCACTTACGGCGGTTTCATGCTCACCGGCCTCAACGGCCTGGCCGTCACCACCGCACCCAAGGACAAGCCGGGCTCGCTCTCCGGGCTGAACGGCGCCTGCTTCGGTATCGGCGCGTCCCTCGGTATCGCCCTCGCCTCCGCCATGATCACGGCGGGCAGCGACGCCCACGGCGTCACCGAGGCCGGCTACCAGCACGCCATGTACACCGCGCTCGCCCTCCTGGGCGTGGGTGTGCTGACGTCGCTGCTCATCCAGCGCCCCCGGGAGGAGACCACGAGCACGGACGCCGAGCGGCCGCTGGTCCTCTCCCACCACTGAGCGTCACCGGCCACCGAACGCCACCGCCACCGAGCGGCCCCGGCGTCGCCTCGTACGCTGGCTGAATGGCCGATCACCGCAGCCCGCCCCCCGCGTACCTCGCCGAAGGCCCGCGGGTGGGCCTGCGGCCGTTCCGGTACCGGGACGCCGACGAGTTCACCGCCCGGGCGCGGGAGAGCCGGGGCCTCCACCGGCCCTGGCTCTTCCCGCCCGACACCGCGGAGGCGTACGCCGCCTACGCCCGCGCGCTCATCGAGGACCCGGCACGCGCCGGGTACCTGGTGTGCGAGCGCGCCGACGGCGCCGTCGCCGGGTTCATCAACATCAACAACATCGTGCGGGCCGCCTTCCAGAGCGGCGCCCTCGGCTACGGCGCCTTCGCGCACGCCGCGGGCCGGGGTCTGATGGGCGAGGCGCTCGGCCTCGTCGTGCGGCACGCCTTCGGCCCGCTCGGCCTCCACCGCCTGGAAGCGAACATCCAGCCGGGCAACACGGCCTCGCTCGCCCTGGTGCGCCGCGCCGGGTTCCGCAAGGAGGGCTTCTCCCCGGCGATGCTGTTCATCGACGGGGCGTGGCGCGACCACGAACGCTGGGCGGTCACCGCCGAGACGCCGGTCCCGCCGGACACTCCCTAGCCGGCCCGCCTGTCCGCGTACTCGAACACCGATCCGTCCGGGTGGACGGCGATCAGATTCCGGCCCACCGGTGTGGGCACCGGGCCCGCCACCACCCGGGCGCCCACCTCGGTCAGTGCCGTGTGCGCCACATCCACGTCATCCACCGCGATCGTCGCGGTCACCCTGCGCAGCACCTCCAGCTCCGCCTCCGGCCCGCTCATCAGCAGGAAACAGCCGACGGCCGCGACATGGACGCCGCCGCGCTCGAACCGCAGCGCCCGGCTGCCGGTGAGCCGTTCGTAGAAGACGACCGAGGTGTCCAGGTCGTCGACGCAGATACGCAGAGTGGTGCCGAGGATCTCCATGCCGGAAAGGGTAGTTGGGGCGGATCACACCCGGCAGAGGACCTCGCCGTGCGGCACCGCGAACCAACCGTCGCCGTCCGCCCCCCATTCCCGCCAGCCGGCGGAGATGGCCGCCAGTCGCTCCGGCGTCGTATGGCCGCCGTCGACCGCCAGTCGTGCGTACACCGACTCCGTCGTACGGTCCGCCCACAGCGCGCTCCACCATGTGCGCTCCTCGGGTGTGGCGTAGCACCACACGGCGGCGCTCGGGGTGATGTCGGTGAAGCCGGCCCGCCGGGCCCACGACAGCAGCCGTCGGCCCGCATCGGGCTCGCCGCCGTTGGCCCGCGCCACCCGGCGGTACAGCTCCCGCCACTCGTCCAGCACCGGCGGCTCGGGGAACCAGGTGAACGCCGCGTAGTCGCTGTCCCGCACGGCGACGACCCCGCCGGGGCGGCACACCCGCCGCATCTCGCGCAGTGCCCCCACCGGATCGCCCACATGCTGGAGCACCTGGTGGGCGTGGACCACGTCGAACGAGTCGTCGGGGAAGTCCAGCGCGTGGACGTCGGCCACCGCGAACTCGATGTCGTCCAGTCCGCGCCCGGCGGCGACCGCACGGGCCTGCGCCAGGACGTCGGCGGCCGCGTCGACCGCCGTGACCCGGCCAGGTGCGACCAGCGCGGCCAGGTCCGCCGTGATCGTGCCGGGTCCGCAGCCCACGTCCAGCACGTCCAGGCCGGGGCGCAGCTCGCCCAGCAGGTACGCCGCCGAGTTCTCGGCTGTGCGCCAGCGGTGCGAGCGCAGCACCGACTCGTGGTGTCCGTGCGTGTAGACAGCTTCCGTCATCGCCGTACTCCGTCTCTCGGGGTGATCGGGCAGGGCAGCAACGGTACGCCGCTATGCCGAATAGCGAGACGTGTTTCTCAATATATGGACGACGAGTGCGGTGTTACGCGCGGGGGCGCCCGGGTACCCGCCGCCGCATGGAAACGAAGTCCCCGCGGTCGAGGAAGCCGGTACGGGCGACGGCCGCGGCGTTGGGGGGTGCCCTGCTGGCCGCGCTGATCGAGGTGGTGCGCCGCCGCGCGGCGCGTACCGCCGAGCGCCACCCGGTCGAGACCCCGCAGGCCTCCGGCCCCGACGAGCCCGCACCGCCGACCGAGCACGCTCCGCCCGCCGAGCATGCTCCGTCCGAGCCCCCCGGTCCGCCCGTCGATCCGGAGACCCCGCACCACCGCGCCTGACCGCATCCACCCCCTCAGCAGGAGGCCCTGTGACCACCCCTACCCGGAACCGCCCGCGCGTCCTGGTCGTCGGAGCCGGGTTCGCCGGCTACCAGACCGCACGCGGACTCTCCCGGCTCCTGCGCGGACGCGCCGAGACCGTGCTGCTCAATCCCACCGACTACTTCCTCTATCTGCCGCTGCTCCCCCAGGTCGCCGCCGGGATCCTCGAACCCCGCCGCGTCACCGTGTCCCTGCCGGGGACCCTCCGCCACGTACGGCTCGTCCTCGGCCAGGCCGACCACATCGACCTCGAGGACCGCACCGTCCACTGCACCGACCCCGAGGGCACCTCTGGGAAGATCCGCTACGACCGGCTCGTCCTCGCCGCCGGCAGCGTCAGCAAACTCCTCCCCATCCCCGGCGTCGCCCAGCACGCAACCGGCTTCCGCGATCTCCCCGAGGCGCTCTACCTGCGCGACCACATCACCCGGCAGATAGAGCTCGCCGCCACCGAGACCGACCCCGACACCGCCGCCGCACGCTGCACCTTCGTGGTCGTCGGGGCCGGTTACACCGGGACCGAGGTCGCCGCCCACGGCAAGATGTTCACCGACGCCCTCGTCCGTGAGCAGTCCGCCTGGCCCCGCGGCCTGAAGCCCCGCTGGCTGCTCGTCGACGTCGCCCCGCGCGTCCTGCCCGGCCTCGACGAGCGGCTCGCCGACACCGCCGACCGCGTCCTGCGCGACCGGGGTGTCGAGGTGTGCACGAACACCTCCGTGCAGGAGTCCACGGCCGACGGCGTCCGGCTCGACGACGGCCGGTTCATCTCCACACGCGGGCTGATCTGGTGCGTCGGCGTCCGCCCCGACCCGCTCGTCGAGGAGCTCGGCCTGCCCCTCGAACAGGGCCGCCTCGTCGTCACTCCAGAGCTCAACGTCCCCGGTCACCCCGAGGTCTTCGCATGCGGCGACGCCGCCGCCGTGCCCGACCTGGCCCGTCCCGGCCGGCTCACCCCCATGACGGCGCAGCACGCCTCCCGGCAGGGGAAGACCGCGGCCCGGAACGTCGCCGCGTCCCTCGGCCACGGCCACCCCGTGCCGTACCGCCACGACGACCTGGGCTTCGCCGTGGACCTCGGCGGCGTCAAGGCCGCGGCCAACCCGCTCGGAGTCCCTCTGTCCGGGCCGCTCGCCGGCGCCGTCACCCGCGGCTACCACCTGGCCGCCATGCCCGGCAACCGGGTCCGTGTCGCCGCCGACTGGCTGCTCGACGCCGCCCTGCCCCGACAGGCCGTCCAGCTGGGCCTGGTCCGCTCCTGGCAGGTCCCCCTCGACACCGACGCGCCCGAGCCGGCCCGCGTCACCGGTGGAACCGGGAAGGAGTGAACGACGCCATGCAGTACGAGGAACTCGCCGACCTGGCCCAGCAGCTGAGGGCCGACGCGGTACGCGCAGCCGACGCGGCAGGCTCCGGCCACCCCACCTCCTCCATGTCGGCCGCCGAACTCGCCGCGGTCCTCCTCGCCCACCATCTGCGCTACGACTTCGACCGGCCCGACCATCCCGGCAACGACCGGCTCGTCCTCTCCAAGGGCCACGCCTCACCGCTCCTCTACGCCCTGTACCGGGCGGCCGGCGCCGTCGACGACGAAGAGCTCCTCGGCTACCGCACCCTCGGCAGCCGCCTCGAAGGGCACCCCACGCCGCGGCTGCCCTGGGTGGACGTCGCCACCGGTTCCCTGGGCCAGGGACTGCCCGTCGCCGTCGGTATGGCCATCGCGGGGCAGCGCTTCGACCGGATCCCGTACCGCGTGTACGTCCTGTCCGGCGACAGTGAGATGGCCGAGGGCTCCGTCTGGGAGGCCGTCGAGCACGCCGCGTACAACCACCTCGACAACCTGACCCTCGTCGTGGACGTCAACCGGCTCGGCCAGCGCGGCCCCACCCGGCACGAACACGACCTCGACGCGTACGCGCGGCGGCTGCACGCCTTCGGCTGGCACACCATCGAGGTCGACGGCCATGACGTGCAGGCCGTCGACGCCGCCTTCGCCGAGGCCCGCTCCACCGTCCGGCAGCCCGCCGCGATCCTCGCCCGCACCCGCAAGGGCCACGGTGTCGAGGCCGTCGAGGACCGCGAGGGAATGCACGGCAAGCCCCTGCCGGACGCGGAGGAGGCGATCGCCGAACTCGGCGGCGTACGCGGCATCCGGGTCACCGTCCAGCGGCCGTCCGAGGGCGAGGTGCTGCCCGCCGTGGAGGACACCGAGCCCGAGCTGCCCCGCTTCGACGTGGGCGACGAGGTCGCCACCCGTACGGCGTTCGGGCACGCCCTCGAAGCGGTCGGCGCGGCACGCGGCCGGGTCGTCGCCCTCGACGCCGAGGTCGGCGACTCCACGCGCGCGGAGTTCTTCGCCAAGGCCCACCCCGACCGGTACATCCAGTGCTACATCGCCGAACAGCAGATGGTCGCCGCGGCCGTCGGCCTCGCCGCCCGCGGCTATGTGCCGTACGCGTCGACCTTCGCAGCGTTCCTCACCCGCGCCCACGACTTCATCCGCATGGCCGCCGTCAGCCGCGCCGGCGTCAATCTGGTCGGCTCCCACGCGGGTGTCGCCATCGGGCAGGACGGCCCGTCCCAAATGGGCCTGGAGGACATCGCGATGCTCCGCGCCGTTCATGGCAGCACCGTCCTCTATCCGTGCGACGCCAACCAGACCGCCCGGCTCGTCGGCGCCATGGCCGATCTGGACGGCATCCGCTACCTGCGCACCACGCGCGGCGACACACCCGTGATCTACGGCCCCGACGAGGACTTCCCCGTCGGCGGCAGTAAGGTGCTGCGCCACCACGAGCACGACAAGGCCACCGTCGTGGCCGCGGGCGTCACCGTCCACGAGGCTCTCAAGGCGGCAGACCTGCTCGACGCCGAGGGCATCCCGGTACGTGTCATCGACCTCTACTCCGTCAAGCCGGTGGACGTCGAGACGCTCAACGACGCCGGAGGCCAGACCGGCTGCGTCCTCACCGTCGAGGACCACCACCCGGAGGGCGGACTGGGCGACGCGGTCGCCGAAGCCTTCGCCGACGGCCGCCCCGCACCCCGTACGGCCCGCCTCGCGGTGCGCGCAATGCCCGCGTCGGCGACCCCGGAGGAGCAGCTGCACACCTCCGGCATCGACGCGGAGGCGATCGCCGCGGCGGTGAAGCTGCTGGTGGAACGGGTGATCGCGCACTGACGACAGACAGGCTCGACACACGGGAGCGCCGACCGGCTCCGAGCCCGTCGGCGCTCCGGTGTGCGCGCTTCTACCACCGGTACCAGCGCGACCGTCCACCCCCCGCCGTCGAACCCCTCATGAAGAAGCCGAGCAGCCAGATCACCAGCACGGCCAGCGCGATCCACCACAGGACATCCCAGAGGAACCCGACACCGAAGAGCACGATGGCAAGCAGCAGAATCAGCAAGATGGGAACCATGGTCTGCACCTCCGCAACTCCGGGTGCCCCGCATCCGGCCCCGTACACGGCTCGTACGGTGGTGACGTGACGACGCGGGACGCGAAAGCACGCCGGTCGGACCACAGGACCCGGCTGACGGTCTGGGTCGCGCTCTCGGCGAACCTGGTCATCGCCGCCGCCAAAACCGCCGGCGGGCTCATCGCCGGGTCGCCCGCCCTGCTGTCGGAGGCGGCCCACTCGGTGGCCGACACGCTCAACGAGGTGTTCCTGCTCGCGTCCCTGCGCCGCAGCCGCCGTCCGGCCGACCGCCGTCACCCGTTCGGGTACGGCAAGGAGCGCTGGTTCTGGTCGCTGCTCGCCGCCGTCGGAATCTTCGTCATGGGCGGCTGTTTCTCCTTCTTCCAGGGCTACCAGGCGCTCGCCGGACACCACGGCGAACCTTCGTCCCGCTACGCCGTCGGCCTCGCCGTCCTCGGTGTCGCCCTGCTCGCCGAGGGCACCTCGCTACTGCGCGCCCTGCACCAGTTCCGCACCCACGGCAAGGACGGCCGTGACCCCGCGCTGCGTACCGTCCTCGGAGAGGACAGCGCCGCCGTCCTCGGCGTGGCCTTCGCGATGACCGGGATGAGCCTGCACCTGGCGACCGGCGAGGCCGTCTGGGAGGCGGGGGCGTCCTTCGCGATCGGGCTGCTGCTCGTGTACGTGGCGTACCGGCTCGGCCGCGAGGCCCGCGACCAGCTCATCGGCCAGGCCGTGGACCCCGTTCTCGCGTCCCGCATCCGGGAACTCCTGGCGGCCCAGCCCGAGATCGACAATGTGGCCGCCCTGCTGACGATGCGGCTCGGCCCGGACTCGGCCCTGGTCGCCGCGCGCGTGGACCTCGTACCCGGGCTGGACAGCGAGGAGGTGGAGCTGGTGTCCGAGCGCATCAAACGGACCGTGGCGCGCCGGTGGCCCGAGGTGGACCAGGTGTTCCTCGACATCACGGAGGCGCCCATCGGCGAGGAAGGCTGACGGGCGCCCGGCCGCACGCTCACATCGGCGTGCTCACATCCGCGTGCTCACATCCGCGTACTCACATGGTCGCGGCCTCGGTCTCCTGCTCGTCGTACGGCCACCGCAACAGCGCGCCGAGCCCGCCGACCGGCAGTTCGTCCTCGATCTCCGGCCGCACGCGCAGCACATCCGCCCCGGTGGCCAGCGCCGACCGCAGCAGCGCGTCGTCCGCCCGGGCCGGCAGCGGCTCGGTGTCGCCCAGGTACTGCGTCTCCGTGCGGCGCACGGCCACCTGGTCCGGCTCGGCGCCCACCCACACCTGGCGGTGCGCGTCCGGCCCCTCGGGGCGGATCAGCAGCTCGGCGATCCGGTGCTCGCGGGCCGCCTCGACCAGTGCCGGCACACCCTCGGCCGCGCCCGACCCGGCCGCGCTCGCGCCCTCCGGCGCGCGCGCCGCCCGGAACCGGTCCAGCTCGGCCTCGGCGGTACGCCGCAGATACGTCTCCCGGGCCGCCCGTACGTCCTCGTCCAGCAGCAGCCGGGACGAGCCCGCGGCGCGGCCGCCGTGCTCGGTCTCGACGACCGTCGCCCGGAGGCCCGCGGGCAGCCGCTCGTGCACCGAGCGCCGCTCACGCGTGTCACCGCACAGCACCACCAGATCCGCGCCCAGCTCCTCCACGGCGCCGGCGATCGCGTCGGCGATCTCCGCGGCGTTCTCATCCCAGGTGTTCTCCACACTCAGCTGGAAGTGCCGCTCGGACCAGGCGTTCGTCGCCGTGCGGTGCATGGGCCACTGCTTCGTGCCCTCCACCTTCCCGGCCGGCATCGACGCGATGGCACTGCGCAGCTCCAGGTCCGCGCCGGTCCGGTCGATGTACGCCACCAGGCACGCCGGTTCCTGCGCCGCCAGGTCCAGCAGCGGCCCCAGACGAGGCAGCGCGGACCAGAACACCTGGGACGGGGCGATCGGCCGCACGGCCAGCGGCGGGTCCAGGACGACCTCGCCGTGCGTCGCGAACACCGCCCGCCCGGCCTCGCCCGCCGGGCGGGGCCAGTCCGACAGCGCCTGGTACACGGCCTGCACGGTCGCGTCGTCGCCGCCCTGCGCGGCGAGCTCGTCGCAGGCGTTCCGCGCCTGCAGCTCCCGCCGCCACCTGGCGGACTCGTCCATCCGGGACGTGTCCAGATACACGCTGGCCCACGGTCCGGGACGGTCGTAGAGACTGGTCAGAAAGGCGAGTTGCATGGCTTCCCTCCCGGGGCCGGAACGTCCGTGCCGGACGAGTACCCGTGCGTTCGGCCGACACACAGACCTCTGCTGTCGCGCGAACCGGCGTCCCCGCACAGAGTGGAACCCCGAACCCCACGTGGAGGTGACCCATGTCCGGCAGCCCGCTCCTCGACCGGCACGCGGAGGCGCTCGAACTCTTCTCGTCGCGCGTCCACGCCGTCCGGGACGACCAGTGGGACGACCCCACGCCGTGCACCGAATGGTCCGTACGGGACCTGGTCAGTCACCTGACCGGTGAGCAGCTGTGGGTCGTCGACCTCGTAGGCACAGGGCGCACCGTCGCGGAGGTCGGTGACGCGTACGACGGCGACGTCCTGGGGGACGCCCCGGTCGCCGCCTGGGACCGCGCCATGGCGGGCGCGCGGGACGCCTTCCGCGAGGAGGGCGCGCTGGACCGGACGGTGAACCTGTCGTCCGGGGACACCCCGGCCCGCGCCTACTGCTCGCAGATGGTGGCCGACGCGGTCGTCCACTCGTGGGACCTGTCGCGGGCGATCGGAGCGGACGACCGCCTGCCGCTGCCCCTGGTGGACTTCGCCCTCCAGGAGTTCACCCCCTACGCGGATTCCCTGTCGGGCACCGGCTACTTCGCCGAGGCCGTCCCGGTCCCCCCGGACGCCGACGCCCAGACGAAGCTCCTGGCCATGCTGGGCCGTAAGTCCTGATGGCCGGTCCGCTCCGTTCAGGCCGCCCTGGTGCTCCGCGCCGCCTTCCGGAACTCGGCGATGAAGGCCGCGCAGAACGCCTTCAGGTCGGCGGGCCTGCGGCTGGTGATCAGGGTGTTCGGGCCCGTGTCGCTGACGCAGACCTCCTCGTCCACCCACTCGCCCCCCGCGTTCCGCACGTCCGTACGCACACTCGGATACGACGTCAGCCGCCGCCCCCGCACGACGTCCGCCTCCACCAGAGTCCACGGCGCATGGCAGATCGCCGCGACCGGCTTGCCGGTCTCGAAGAAGCCGCGGATGAAGTCGACCGCCTTCCGGTCCGTCCGCAGCAGGTCCGGGTTGGCGACGCCGCCGGGCAGGACCAGCCCGTCGTACTCGTCCGCCGACGCCTCGTCGACCGTCCGGTCGACGGGGAACGTGTCCGCCTTGTCCAGGTGGTCGAACGCCTGGATCCGGCCCGGCTTGGTCGAGACGAGGACGGGCGAGTCCCCGGCCTCCGTCACCGCCTGCCACGGCTTGGTGAGTTCGGCCTGTTCGACGCCCTCCGGCGCCACGAGAAACGCGATGCGCACGATCAACGCCCCTTCCTCATGCGGTGTCGGTGTTCGGTTCGGCCCTGCTGATGTCGGCGAGTGCCGACGTCGAGTCCTCCGAGACCGCCAGGTCCCCGAGGCTGACCACACCCAGCGGCCGCCCGTCCTCGATCACCGGCAGCCGCCGTACGGCGTGCCGCCGCATCAGCTGTACGGCGGTGGACACGTCGTCGTCCGGTGCCACGCACACGGGGTCGGGCGTGCACACGGTCTGGGCGTTCACGGTGAGCGGGTCGGCGCCCTCGGCCACCGCCCGTACGGTGATGTCCCGGTCCGTCACCACGCCGACGAGCAGGTCCCCGTCGGCCACCAGTACGTCCCCGATGTCCTGGGCACGCATCAGCTGCGCCGCCTCGACCAGCGAGGCGTCCGGGCGGACCGCGGCGACGCCCGGCGTCATGACTTCTCTCACGAGCTGCGCCATGGCTGTCGGTCACTCCCTCCGTGCTGCCGGTCACCGGCGGTGCAGGGCGACCGCGACGTCCTGCACGCTGCGGTATGTCCGGTCTCCGGGGAGGCCCTCCACACGGTGCGTGAGCGGATCAGGTGCGTGCCGTTCACGCAGGACGCGCAACAGGTCCCCTCGGTGCGCCGGGAACGGCGTCCGGGCGAGGTGCCGGGCCAGTTCCAGACGCAACGCCTCGAACGCGTCGGACGGGACGCGACCTCCGGAGGCCAGCTCCGGGTCGTCGTCGGCCACCGGCTCGGGGTCGTGCCACTCCTCGGTCCTGGTCGGGTGGCCGGACTGGAGCAGCCCCTTGAGCTGGTGCTTCATCTCATCGTCCTGACGGCGGCTGAGCCGATCGCTGCCTCGCTGCATGGCGCCCTCCACGGTCCGCGTGGGTCGGTCGCCGGGCGGGTACCCGGCCGGGCCGCAGCAAACCCCGGCGGCGTCTGCCGCTGGTTTGAGTGCTCCGGTGCAGGGGACTCGCCGCTGCGGCCGAGTGCCTGAGCGGCCGAACGGCCAAGGGGTGAAGGGCGGCGGAGCGGCCCGGGGCGTGGACGGCGGTCCCGCCGGGGCCGCTCCCCACGCCGCCTCCCGACGGACGGAAGGACGAGGCGATGGACGTCATGGCCATGCTGATCGCCTTGCTGCTGCCGCCCCTGATGCTCGGGGTGATCCTGGCGATGGCCTGCTACGAGGACCTGGTCCTGCCGGCCTTGACCGTGGAACCCGGTGAGCACGGAGAGCCCGGTGAGCCCGTGGTGCCGGCCGAGGCCGAGGAGGACGCCGAGGCCGTGGAGTCCGCCGGCGAAGCCGAGGGCGATGCCCCGGTCACCCCGCTCACCGCCCCGGCCGCACCGCTCCCCGTCACCGATCAGCCGGTGACGCCCGCGGACGCGGCGTAGTCGCCCCGGTCACCCGGACAGCCGAACTTCGCCGCCTCCCCGAAGATCTCCGCAGCCCTCTTGCCCGCGCCCGGCACGGATGCGGCCATCTGCGGATATATCACCGCGCTCAACCGCGACCGCAGGGTAGAACCGGCCAGTAGTGGTCCTGCCGCGCCCACCTGCGGAAGCCGAACGGGGCAATCGCGCCGACAGTGGGATCAAGGCGTTTGCCACCGCGGCCCCCGGGCATATGCACCTCGTGCTTCGGACCGGAGGCACGTCCGTGGGAGCGGCCCCCCGCTCCGGGCGTGTCCTTGCCCGGTCCAGGCGGCGCTCCCCGGGGTGACAGCAACCCATCAGCGCCGTTCAAGGAGCTGAAGACCACATGCGTACCCTCGCTCACACGAAGCATCCGCACGACGACGCACCCGACACCGCCGAGGCGTTCCAGCGTCTGGCGACGCTACCGCCCGGCGAGGAACGGGAGGCCGTGCGCCAGGACATCGTGCGCGCCTGGCTTCCCATGGCCGACCGGCTCGCGGGCCGTTTCCGGAATCGTGGCGAGGCACTCGAGGACCTCAAGCAGGTCGCCGCGCTCGGCCTGGTCAAGGCCGTGGACCGGTACGACCCGTCGCGCGGCGCGGCCTTCGAGAGCTTCGCCGTGCCCACCATCACCGGAGAGATCAAGCGTCACTTCCGCGACCACATGTGGACTCTTCACGTGCCGCGCCGCGTGCAGGACCTCCGCGGCCGCGTCCGCGTCGCCTACCAGGAGCTCTCGCACTCCGTCGGCGGCCGCGCCCCCACGGTCTCCGAGATAGCCAAGAAGGCCGGCATGACCGAGGAGGAGGCCGTCGCGGGCCTCGAAGCCCTCGACAGCTTCACGGCCCTGTCCCTGGACGCCGAACTGCCCGGCACCGAGGACGGCTACACCCTCGTCGACGCCCTCGGCGGGCCGGACCCGGCCCTCGACGTGGTCGTCGACCGCGAGGCGGTCAAGCCGAGGCTCCGCTCGCTTCCCGAGCGCGAGCAGAAGATCCTCTACATGCGGTTCTTCCGGGACATGACGCAGAGCAGCATCGCCGAGGACCTCGGCATCTCGCAGATGCACGTCAGCCGGCTCATAAGCCGCTGCTGCACGCGGCTGCGGGAGGACATCATGCGGGACGCCGCCTGACAGGGGACCGCCTGCCAGACAACCGCCTGACAGGGAACCGCCTGCCAGGACGCCGCCCGACCACGACGCCGCCCGACAGGGCGCCGCGCGGGCAGAACCGCCGCGCGGCGCCGGGGCGGCGCCGGTCAGCCCGGCCGCCGCATGGCCAGCCCCACATGGCGGGACAGCACGTCGGCGGCCTGCGCCTCGGCCATCGAGAACGCCCGCCGCGCGCCGCAGCGCAGCAGTGTCAGCACACCCAGGACCTCGGGGGCGTCCGCGCCCGGGGCGGTGTCGCCCACGATCGGCAGACACAGCAGCGAGCTGACCTCCGCGCGTACGAGCACGGCCGCCCCGGCCGGATCCGTACCCAGCGCCAGGGCGTCCTCGGGCCGTACCTGGAGGGAAGCGGAGGCGCCCGCGGCCACCTCGGCCACGAGGGGGCAGTCCGCCGGGTCCTGCTCCATGAGCGCCCCGGCGAGCGGCTGGTCGCCGGCCGGGCCCAGCACCACGGCGCGGCGCACCGGCCGGGCCCCCTCGGCCCCGGTCATGTCGCCGATCACCCAGTCGGCGAACCGGCCGTGCAGAACCCGCGCCGCCGCCTCCAGCGCCCGCCGGGGGTCGCCGGGCGCGGCGCGCAGCAGGGTCGCCGCGACCGTGTCGACCAGGTCGAGCGTCCCGGCCCGCTCCGTGGCCTCGGCGAGGTCCGGCGCGGCCCTCAGGCGTCTGCCCCCGGGCACGGCGCCCGTACGGCGCCCGGTCGCCGTAGTGGCGGGGCCCCCACCGCCGCCCGCCACGGCGGG
>NZ_VSRY01000093.1 GCF_008271805.1 Streptomyces sp. TRM49041 | reverse complement strand
GCCCCGTTATGTTTTTCGCGGTCCTGCAAGAGGGCCGCTGGCCTCCGGGCCCGGCATGACTTTTGCCCCCTGTCGCACGGATGACCGGGGGGGGTGGTGTCACCGGGCCCGGGAGGTGCCGTCGGAGACGCTGATGAGAGGTCCGACCACCGCCTGGCCGGGCGCAATGCCCAGCCATCCGCGGGCGGCAGGTCTGCATAACGTGGATGCGCGAGAACGGCCCCGATGCCCAGGCCAGCACGTAACGAACGAGTGGGGGCACAGTGATCGACACTGACGGCGTGGGCGTCTTCCTCGGCTTGGACGTCGGCAAGAGCACGCATCATGGGCACGGGCTGACCCCGGCCGGGAAGAAGGTCTTCGACAAGCCGCTGCCGAACAGCGAACCGAAAC
The DNA here is from genome assembly GCF_008271805.1 of Streptomyces sp. TRM49041. GTDB lineage: Bacteria > Actinomycetota > Actinomycetes > Streptomycetales > Streptomycetaceae > Streptomyces. The sequence goes on along the minus strand of NZ_VSRY01000093.1, from coordinate 17,509 downwards.
TGCGGGCCGTCTTTGACAAGCTGCGCGACAAGTTCGGCACTGTCCTCGTGGTCGTGGACCAGCCCGCCTCGATCGGCGCCCTCCCGCTCGCGGTGGCCCGTGACGCGGGCTGCCAGGTGGCCTACCTGCCCGGACTGGCCATGCGGCGGATCGCTGACCTCTACCCGGGCGAGGCCAAGACCGACGCGAAGGACGCCGCGGTGATCGCGGACGCCGCCCGCACCATGCCCCACACCCTGCGTTCGCTGGAACTGACCGACGAGATCACCGCCGAGCTGACCGTGCTCGCGGGCTTCGACCAGGACCTCGCAGCCGAGGCCACCCGCACCTCCAACCGGATACGCGGCCTGCTCACCCAGTTCCACCCCAGCCTGGAGCGCGTTCTCGGGCCCCGCCTCGACCACCAGGCCGTCACCTGGCTGCTGGAGCGCCACGGCTCTCCGGCCGCCCTGCGCAAGGCAGGCCGCCGCAGACTCGTCGAACTGATCCGCCCGAAGGCCCCGCGCATGGCCGCCCGGCTCATCGACGACGTATTCGACGCGCTCGACGAACAGACCGTCGTCGTCCCTGGCACCGGCACCCTCGACATCGTGGTCCCCTCCCTGGCCCGCTCGCTCGCGGCGGTCCACGAACAACGCCGGGCCCTGGAAACGCAGATCAACGAACTGCTGGAGGCTCACCCTCTTTCCCCGGTCCTGACGTCGTTGCCCGGCGTCGGCGTCAGGACCGCCGCAGTCCTCCTGGTCACCGTCGGCGACGGCAGCTCGTTCCCGAGCGCCGCCCACCTGGCCTCCTACGCCGGCCTCGCGCCGGCGACCAAGTCGTCCGGGACCTCGATCCACGGCGAACACGCACCCCGAAGCGGAAACCGGCAGCTCAAACGCGCGATGTTCCTCTCCGCGTTCGCCGCTCTGCATGATGCCGCCTCCCGCACCTACTACGACCGCTGCCGAGCCCGTGGCAAGACCCACACCCAGGCACTTCTGCGCCTCGCCCGCCATCGCATCAGCGTCCTGTTCGCCATGCTCCGCGACGGAACCTTCTACGAACCCCGCACACCCGACGACGTCGAACTCGCCGCATAACCTCAGCAAGCACCAACCACCCCAAACCCGACAGGGGCGCCTTGACGAAAGACATAGAGGCACCCCCGGTCGGCGCGGCCGTACCTCCGATGCCTTGGCGTTCCCCTGGGGCGGGCTCGACAATGAGGGGGATGACGGAGAACCGGGCGCTCGGCGCGCAGCGGGAGCACGGCGGTGAGATCAGGCCGACCGAGCGGCTCGCCATGAACCGCACAGGGAGCTTCGACTGGGACCTCGACGCCGGCACCATCGATGTGGACGTGGCCGGGCTGCTGGTGTTCGGCCAGGACCCCGACGGGTTCGACGCCCGGCCGACGACGCTGGTGGCGCGGCTCGACGAGCGGGAGCGGCTCAGGCTCGAGAATGTGATCAAGGACGCGCTGACCAGCGGGCGGTCCTCGTACGCGGCGCATTTCCGGCTGGAGCGGGAGGACGGCTCCGAGCAGTGGACGCATGTGCAGGCGCGCATCCTGCGTGACCGGGACAGCCGGGCGCACCGGATCGTCGGGATCGTCCGTGACGCCACCTCCGAGGTCACCCACTCCGAGTTCGTCATGGAGCTGGAGAAGCGTCGGCAGCGGCAGACCGACATGGTGGAGCGGTCGACCCGGGCCATGTCCCGGGCGGTGACGGTGGACGACGTGACGGCGGCGCTCACCGGACCGGGCGGGCTGGCCCGGCTGGGCGCGGACGGCCTGGCGCTGGGTCTGGTGGAGAGCGGGTCGCTGAACATCATCGCGCTGAGCGGCGAGTCCCTGGACGTGCTGGACGACTTCCGGGTGCGGCGGCTGGAGAGCGGGCTGCCCCTGCACGAGACGGTGCTCAGCGGGCGGCCGCTGTTCACCAGCTCGTTCCAGGAGCTGATCAAGGACTATCCGGAGCTCGCACCGTACGCGGGGCGGCTGCCGTTCCGGGCCGCGGCGTATCTGCCGCTGGTCGCGCAGGCGCGCACGCTGGGCGGGATGGTGCTGTTCTACCGCCAACACACCCCGTTCAGCGCCGACGAGCGGAACCTGGCGCTGGGTCTGGCGGCGATCGTCGCGCAGTCGCTGCAGCGGGCGATCCTCTTCGACGAGGAGCGGGAGCTGGCCACGGGCCTCCAGGCGACGATGCTGCCGCGCCGGATCCCGGCGATCGAGGGCGGGGAGATCGCGGTGCGCTACCACTCGGCGTGGAGTGGCCGGCAGGTCGGCGGCGACTGGTACGACGTGATCCCGCTGCCGAAGGGGCGTGTCGGGATCGTAGTGGGGGACGTCCAGGGGCACGACACGCACGCCGCGGCGATCATGGGGCAGCTGCGGATCGCGCTGCGGGCGTACGCGGGCGAGGGCCACGCCCCGTCGACGGTGCTCGCCCGGGCGTCCCGGTTCCTGGCCGAGTTGGACACCGAACGGTTCGCGACCTGTACGTACGCCCAGGTAGACCTGGGCACGGGCACGGCGCGGGCGGTACGGGCGGGGCATCTGGGGCCGCTGATCCGGCATACGGACGGGCGGGTCGGCGTGCCCAGGCTGCACGGTGGGCTGCCGCTCGGCATCGCGTCGGTCTTCGAGGACGAGGAGTACCCGGAGACCCGGCTGGACCTGGTGCCGGGCGAGACGCTGGTGATGTGCACGGACGGCCTCGTGGAGGAGCCGGGCACGGACATCGATCAGGGCATGGACGCGCTGGCGGAGGCGGTGAGCGGCGGGCCGCCCGGCGCGGAGGCGCTCGCCGACCATCTGTCGCGGCGGTTCTGGGAGCGGTGGGGTGCGGGGGACGACGTGGCGCTGCTGGTGCTGCGGCGCAGCCCGGACCCGGGCACTGTCCGGGCGCCGCGCATCCACCAGTACATCCACCAGGCAGACCCGCAGGGCCTTTCCGAGGCACGGGCGGCGGTGCGGCGGGCGCTGCGCGACTGGGGCATGCGGGACTACGCGGACGACGCGGAGCTGCTCACCGGCGAGCTGCTGGGCAATGTGCTGCTGCACACCGAGGGCGGCGCGGTGATGACGCTGGAGGTGCTGCCGGAGCCGGTGCGGCGGGTCCGGCTGGCGGTGCAGGACCGGTCGAGCGCGTGGCCGCGGCGCCGTACACCGGGTGAGGCGGCCACGTCGGGACGAGGGCTGCTGCTCCTGGACGCGCTGGCGGCACGCTGGGGAGTGGAGCCGCGCGGTGAGGGCAAGGCCGTGTGGTGCGAGATCGGCCCGGGGGCGCGGCCATGACGGCGGCGTGCGGGCGGGCGGGCACGTGATGGACCCGGTGGAGGCGCTGGACCGGATCGCGTTCCTGCTGGAGCGTGCGTCGGCCCCGGCGTACCGGGTACGGGCGTTCCGCACCGCGGCGGAGGCACTGGCCGCGCTGGGCGCGGAGGAGACCGCGGCGCGGGCGGCGGCCGGGACGCTGGAGGAGCTGCGGGGTATCGGCCCCAGAACGGCGCAGGTCGTGCGGGAGGCGCTGGCCGGGGACGTACCGGCCTATCTGCGGCGGCTGGAGGACGAGGCCGACGAGCCGCGCGGGGGTGCGGGCGCGGCCCTGCGGGCGCTGCTGCGGGGCGACTGCCATCTGCACTCGGACTGGTCGGACGGCGGCAGCCCGATCGACGAGATGGGCCGGACGGCGGCTGCGCTGGGCCACGACTGGGCCGCGCTGACCGACCATTCGCCGCGGCTCACCGTGGCGCGGGGCCTGTCGGCGGAGCGGCTGCGGGAGCAGTTGGACGTGGTGGCGGAGCTGAACGAGCGGTGGGCGCCGTTCCGGCTGCTGACGGGCATCGAGTGCGACATCCTGCTCGACGGTTCGCTGGACCAGGAGCCGGAGCTGCTGGACCGGCTGGACGTCGTCGTCGCGTCGGTCCACTCCAAGCTGCGGATGGACGCGCCCGCGATGACCCGGCGGATGGTGCGGGCAGTCCGCAGCCCGCTGGTGGACGTGCTGGGGCACTGCACGGGGCGGCTGGTGTCGGGGCGGCGGCCGGAGTCGGAGTTCGACGCGGAGCGGGTCTTCGCCGCGTGCGCGGAGTCCGGTACGGCCGTGGAGATCAACAGCCGTCCCGAGCGGCTCGACCCGCCCCGCCGGCTGCTGCGGGAGGCGGTGGCGGCGGGGGTGTACTTCGCGATCGACACGGACGCCCACGCTCCCGGCCAGCTGGACTGGCAGATCCTCGGCTGCGTTCGGGCGGAGGAGTGCGGCGTACCGGCCGAGCGCGTGATCAACACCTGGTCGGCCGACGAGCTGCTCACCTGGACGAGGACACGTACGGCACCGGCGTGAGCGGCGGGCGGGAGGGCCGTATCACGGGGGACGTACCGAGGGATCGGTTTTGTGTCCGGAAGGCCCTGGCAGTGACCTTGCGGTATCCGCGCGATGCCCGGCAGGACACGCTGCCCGTGCCCTGCGCTGCCCGGTTCTGGCATGAGGCGCGGATAACGACCCCCGTAATAGCGGCTTCGCGGAGTGTCGGCGCTCCGAGAAGGGCCGGTGACCTCCCGACCTCCTCCAGGATGCAGCAGGCCGTGGCGGTTTTCTTCTGATGGTTTTTCGGTGGAAAAGACGCCGACGTAGTCGTTCCGGTTCCGGCGACGCGGCGGTGAGCGCACGCTCAGGACCCCTCCGAGCGTGTCTGCCGTCGCTCCGGCGAGAGGGCCCACTGGTAGGCGAGCGCGGCGAGCGTGGACACGCCCCAGCGGGCGCGGAGCCGGCCCAGTTCCTTGGTCAGGGTGCGCAGTCCGATGTTCAGGCGGCGGGCGGTGATGCGCTGGTCGACGCCGGCCGCCGTGTCGATCAGTATCTCGCGCTGCCGGTCGGTCAGACCGTCGCCCGCCTCGGCGGGTACGGCGCGGCGCGGATCGCCGTGCCACACGTCGGCGCGGCGCCAGGCGTCCTCGAAGCCCTCGGCGACGAAGGCGACGAACGCGCGGTCCATGACGTGCCAGGCGGTCCTGTCGGGGTCGCCGCCCACGACGTGGTCGGAGATGAACGCCTGGCGACGGTCGACGACCACGCACCGCTGGAACGGGGCGAGGAGCGTGCGGAACCGGGTGCCCTTCGCGGACATGACGGTCACTCTGTCGCGGGCGGCCGCGTCGTCGCGTACGCCGTCGCCGAACAGCGTGCGCAGCCGTACGCCGCGGGCCAGGGCGCGGCTCTCGCGGGCGGTGACGTCGTCGAGGAGTTCCGGCCAGGCCGGTCCGGTGGGCAGGGCGGTGAGCACCTCGGTCTCGGCCCGGTCGACGGCCTCGCCGACACGCGCGGCGATCTGTTCGCGGCCGGCCAGGAACTCACTGCCGGAGCCGGCACGCCACTTGGCGCGTTCGAAGTGAAGGCCCAGTTCGTCGCTCAGGTCGGGGATGGCGGCGATCCTTGCGGCCCGGGCCGCCATGTCGCGCAGTTCGTCGTCGAGCCGGCGGCGGCCCGCCTCCTGCGGGTCGAGGGCGATCGGCAGCTCGGGGCTGTCCGGGTCGACGATGACGAGGTGCCAGGCGACCAGTTCACGGAGGGCGTCGGCGTCCTCCGGTACGACGGGTTCACCTCGGGTGATACGGGCGTAGAGCCCTCTGGCAGCCACCGACAGCACGCCCGCCGCGCGCCACACCGAACCGTCCCTTTCCGTCATCTCCGCCCCCGTCCGCGACTGCGTGTGTGCGCCGTGCGCAGGTACGCACCACGCGGGCACTTGATCGCCGGCGCACGACGGGTCAGCGTACCGGTGCGGCTGCTCACGGTCGGCGCCCCGAGGCGGGGCGACGGTGGGTGCCGTTCCTTCCGCATGCCCATGAACGGACGCACTCCGATGCAACGCCCCGCTCCCGTCGCCCGCCACGCACCGGCCGCCCCCGGCCCGGCAGCCGGCCGGGGTCCGGCTGCCCGCGCACCGGATCACACGACGGACCGCTGAACCGCCGCACCGTTCACCGCGACGGCCGCCGACGACGACCACCGGCCGGCCGTCCCTCCGGGGGGAGGACCGTCATGGACAAGACCGCCCTGCGTTTCCTGCTGAGGGAGCGCCGCGCCCTGATCGCACCCGAGAGCCACGGGCTGTCACGCCCCACCCGGCAGGGCAGGCGCGCGCCGGGACTGTCCCAGGCACAGATCGACCAGCTGCTGCACCGGGCCCCCGACACGTACGGCCGCCTCGAGTCGGGCCGCTACCTCAACCCGCCGGTCGACCTGCTGGAGGACGTGGCACGGCTCCTCGGCATGAACGAGCACGAGTGGGTGGCCCTGTGGCGGTACGCACTCGGCCAGGACCCGCCGCACCCGCTGAACGCGCGGGCGGGCGAGGCGGTGCCGGGGGTGTGGCAGCAGGCCCTGGACGGCATCTCCCACATGGCGTACATCAGCGACCGGTCGTGGAAACTGCTCGCCCACAACGAGCCGTTCGCCGCCATGTTCCCGGGGGGCCGGGTGCCCGGCAACGCCATGCGCTGGATGACGGTCGACCCGGAGGCCCGGTCGGTGCTGCGGCACTGGGAGACCGCGTGGGCGCCGCTGGTGCTGCCGCAGCTGCGGGCGGCGATCGCGGCGGACCCCGGGGATCCGACGCTGTGCGGGATCGAGAAGGAGGTGCTCCTCGATCCGCTGGCCTCGCGGATCTACGAGTCGGCGAGTGCGTACGTCCACCCGGACGGGGGTGAACGGCCGGTGCGCCATGCCGTGCACGGGGACGGCTGGATCACCGTGTGCGCGGCACAGCCGATGGCCGCGCCCCGGGCGCGGCTGCTGATCCTGCCGTTCCGGGCGGGCGAGCGGCGGGGGGCCAGCAGGTTGCGGCCGCTGCGCGCGCGGTAGACCGGACCCGGTCGGGTACCCGCGCCGTATGAAGGACGACGGACGATTTCGGCGGGGTCCCAGTCGGTTCACCGATCGGATCACCGCCGACGGAAGGGACGGGTGGCCGGTGGAGAGCGGCCGGTACCGGCTGGTGGTGAGCCGGGCCTGCCCCTGGGCCGGCCGGTCGCTGGTGTCGCGGCGGCTGCTCGGGCTGGAGCGGGCGCTGCCGGTCGCCGTGGCGGATCCGGTCCAGGACGAGCGGAGCTGGCGGTTCACACTCGATCCGGACGGGCGGGACCCGGTGCTGGGCATCGGTTTTCTGTACGAGGCGTACGAGGCGCGGGAGCCCGGGCCGCATGACGCGGTCAGCGTGCCGGCGGTCGTGGACGTGCCGAGCGGGCGGCTGGTCACCAACGACTACCAGCGGATCACGCTGGACCTGGCCACGGAGTGGCGCGCGCTGCACCGGGACGGTGCGCCCGACCTCTACCCGGAGCACCTGCGCGACGAGATCGACGCACGCATGGACGGTATCTACCGGGACATCAACAACGGTGTGTACGAGGCCGGTTTCGCGACCGCACAGGAGGCGTACGACGAGGCGTACGGGCGGCTGTTCGCACGGTTCGACCAGGTGTCGGAGCAACTGGCCGGGCAGCGGTACCTGGTGGGCGACACCATCACGGAGGCCGACATCCAGCTGTTCACCACACTGGTGCGGTTCGACGCCGTGTACCACGGCCACTTCAAGTGCAATCGCAACAAGCTGACCGAGGACAGCGTGTTGTGGGCGTACGCGCGGGATCTGTTCCAGACGCCCGGGTTCGGCGACACCGTGGACTTCGACCATATAAAGCGTCACTACTACCAGGTGCACCAGCACATTAACCCGACGCGGATCGTGCCGCGCGGCCCCGACCTGCGGGGCTGGCGGACGCCGCACCACCGCGAGGAGTTGGGCGGGCGGCCCTTCGGGGACGGGACGCCGCCGCCTCCGCCGCCCGAGGACGAGGTCGTCGTGCCTCTGTGAGTCGTCGTGCGTCTGTGAGTCGTGCGTCTGTGAGGGGACCGAGGTCCTCAGGCAGCTGCCTGCCAGACCGTCGTCGCGTTGCAGAACTCCCTGATGCCGTGGCCGGAGAGCTCACGTCCGTACCCGGACCGCTTGACCCCGCCGAACGGCAGCGCCGGGTGCGACGCGGTCATGCCGTTGACGTACACCCCGCCCGCCTCCAGGTCGCGTACGCACCGCGCCACCTCCGCGTCGTCCCGGGTCCAGACGTTGGAGCTGAGCCCGAACGGCGAGTCGTTGGCGATGTCCAGCGCCTCTTCCAGGCTCACCGCGCGGTACACCGCGGCGACGGGGCCGAACGCCTCCTCACGGTGGATGCGCATGGCGGGCGTGACTCCGGTGAGGACGGTCGGCTCGTAGTACCAGCCGCGGTCGAACCCGGCGGGCCGGCCGCCGCCGCACCGCGCGGCCGCCCCGCGGCCGGTCGCGTCGTCGACCAGTTCCTCCAGGTCCGCCCGCCCGCGTTCGCTGGCGAGCGGTCCGACGTCCGTGGCCTCGTCCATGGGGTCGCCGACCTTCAGCGCCGCCATCCCGGCCGTGAAGCGTTCGGTGAACGCGTCGAAGACGTCCGTGTGGACGATGAACCGCTTGGCGGCGATGCAGGACTGGCCGTTGTTCTGGGCGCGGGCGGTGACCGAGGTCGCGGCGGCCCGCTCGATGTCGGCGGACGGCAGCACGAGGTACGGGTCGCTGCCGCCCAGTTCCAGGACGGTCTTCTTGACCTCGTCGCCCGCCACTGAGGCGACGGACCGCCCGGCGGCCTCGCTGCCGGTGAGGGTGGCCGCGGCGACGCGCGGGTCGCGCAGGATGCCCTCGACGGCGTCCGAGCCGACCAGGAGGGTCTGGAAGACCCCGGTCGGGTAGCCGGCCCGGTGGAAGAGGTCTTCCAGGTAGAGGGCGGTCTGCGGAACGTTCGACGCGTGCTTGAGGAGACCGGTGTTGCCGGCCATGAGCGCGGGCGCGGCGAACCGTACGACCTGCCAGAGCGGGAAGTTCCACGGCATGACGGCCAGTACCGGGCCGAGCGGCCGGTAGTGGACGCGGGCGGTGGCCGCCCCGGCGTCCCGGACGTCCGCGTCGGCGGGGCGCTCGTCGGCGAGGAGGCCCTCGCCGTGGTCGGCGTACCAGCGCATGGCCTTGACGCACTTGGCCGCCTCGGCGCGGGCCGCCGTCAGAGGCTTGCCCATCTCGGTGGTCACCGTCCGGGCGATGTCCGGGCTGTCCTGCTCCAGCAGTTCCGCGGCGCGCCGCAGCAGTGCGGCCCGCTCGGCGAAGCCGGTGGCACGGTAGCGCCGGAACGCCGTGTCGGCGGCGGCCAGGCGCTCCTCGGTCTCGTCCGGGCGCAGCGGCCGGAAGACCCTGAGCGTCTCGCCGGTCGCGGGGTTCACCGTCGCGATGGGCATGGGCCGGCCTCCTCGTGGTGATGGGCCCGGCAGCGTCCGCGGGCCGGGTTGAGGTGCCCGTACCGGGTTACCCGTGCGCGTATGGCAAACCCTGACGAGAGCCCGACCGATCTGCCCGCCCGCTCCTGGCGCTCGGTACTGCGCCGTACGGGCAAGGAGTTCCTGGACGACGAGCTTCCCGACCGGGCTGCCGCGCTCACGTACTACGGCGTCCTGTCGATCTTTCCGGCGCTGCTCGTCGTCGTGGCGATGCTGGGGGTGGTCGGTGAGTCGGCGACCAAGGCCGTGGTGGAGAACCTCGGACAGCTCGCGCCCGGTGCGGCGCGGGATCTGCTCGGCGACGCGGTGCGGCAGTTGCAGGACAGCGGCACGGCGAGCGGCATCGTGGCGGTGATCGGCCTGCTCGGCGCGATGTGGTCGGCCTCCGGGTACGTGGCCGCGTTCATCCGGTCGGCCAATGTGGTGTACGACCTGCCCGAGGGCCGCCCGGTCTGGAAGGTGACGCCGCTGCGGGTCGGGCTGACGCTGGTCCTGATGCTGCTGCTGGCGCTGAGCGCGGTGATCGTGGTGTTCACCGGTCCGCTCGCGCGGCGCGCCGGCGAGGCGATCGGCCTGGGCGACACGGCCGTGACGGTGTGGGGTATCGCGAAGTGGCCGGTGCTGGTGCTGCTCGTGGTGGTGATGGTGGCCCTGCTGTACTGGAGCGCGCCCAATGTGCGCGGTCCCGGCTTCCGCTGGCTGAGTCCGGGCAGTGTCCTGTCGGTGCTGCTGTGGCTGCTGGCGTCGGGGGCCTTCGCGCTGTACGTGGCGAACTTCGGCTCGTACAACAAGACGTACGGGACGCTGGCGGGCGTGATCGTTTTCCTGATCTGGCTGTGGCTGTCGAACCTGGCGATCCTGCTCGGCCTGGAGCTGGACGCGGAGCTGGCACGGCAGCGGGCGATCCGCGCGGGCATGCCCGCCTCGGAGGAGCCGTACGTGGAGCCGCGAGACACGCGGAAGTGGCCGCCGGCGCTCCGCAGGCGGATGGCCGCCCGGAAGAAGGCACGCCGGGAAGCGGCGCGGGAGGAGTCGCGTGGCGGGAAGCCCGGCGACGGCAGAGACGGTACCGGCGGCCCCGGCGACGCTCGCGGCGAGGAGCCTGCTCGCGGCGAGGAGGGCGAGAAGCCGGGCGGGACCGACGGGCGAGCGTGACGGACGCGCCGTCACCGTGACGGCCGCGTGACGCTCACGGTGACCGTCACGCGGCCGGACGGTCACGGCAGCGGGGTGCCGCCCGTGGCGTTGACGATCTCGCCCGTGATGTAGCTCGCGCCCGCTGAGGCGAGGAAGACGTACGCCGGTGCCATCTCCGCGGGCTGGGCCGGCCGCCCGAGGGGCGACTTCTTGCCGAACTCCGCGGTCTCCGGCATGGTCGCCGGGATCAGCGGTGTCCAGACGGGCCCGGGGGCGACGGCGTTGACGCGGATGCCGCGCCGCGCGAGGGACTGGGCGAGCCCCTGTGTGAAGGTCACGATGGCGCCCTTGGTCATGGCGTAGTCGAGGAGCGCCGGGCTCGGCCTGTACGCCTGCACGGACGTGCTGTTGATGACGCTGCCACCCTGGGGGATGTGCGGCAGCGCTCCCTTGGTGAGCCAGAACATGCCGTACAGGTTGGTCTTCATCACCCGGTCGAACTGGTCGGTCGTGATGTCCTCGATGCCGTCGGGCCGGGCCATCTGGTAGGCGGCGTTGTTCACCAGGACGTCGATGCGGCCGAACTCGGCCACGGCCCGGTCGACGAGGGTGCGGCACTCGTCCTCGTGGCGGATGTCGCACGGCACGGCGACGGCCCTGCGGCCCGCGTCCTCGACGAGCCGGGCGGTCTCCCTGGCCTCGTCGGCCTCCTCCGGCAGAAGGGTGAACAGCACGTCGGCGCCCTCGCGCGCGTAGGCCAGGCTCACGGCCCGGCCGATGCCGGAGTCCCCGCCGGTGACGACGGTGACGCGGTCCCGTAGCTGTCCGCTGCCCCGGTAGGTGTCCTCGCCGTGGTCGGGGCGCGGGCGCATGGGGTCGGTCCAGCCCGGGTGGGCCTGGTGCTGCTCGGGGAAGTCGGGGCGGGGCCGGGCGGTCGTGGGGTCCGGGGGTGCGTGTTCCTGCGCCATGGGGCCTCCTCTGGGATCCGTTTCCGCGTTCCCCGGACGCGGGACCGCACACGGCACGTCAGGTTGCGTCAGGCGCATCAGGCGCATTCCAGGATGAAAAGATAAAATCAACGCATGGGAGAGCGGCCCGTCGTGCCCACCGCGCCGGAACTTGTCGTCGATGTCGGCGGGCACTCCACCGTGATCCGTCCGAGCCGCGCCTACAGCGTCGGGCGTGACCCCGCGAGCGACATCGCGCTGGCCGACGCCCGGGTGTCGTGGCACCACGCGGTGTTCCGCCCGGAGGACGGCCGGTGGACCGTACGGGACGAGGACAGTACCAACGGCACGTTCGCCGACGGCCGGCGCGTCACCGTGCGCGACGTCGGCCCCGGCACCGTCCTGCGCTTCGGGCACCCCGCCGACGGGCCGTGCGCCGTCCTGTCGGCACCGGAACCCCCGGCCCCGCCGCCCCCGCCGGCCGCCCCGGCCCCGGGCACCGAGGCGACCCCGGCTCCCGCTCCCGCTCCGGCGTCCACCCCCGCCGCCGCTCCGCCGCCCGCGCCGGAGCCCCGGCCCTCGTCCGTGTCTCTGCCCGCCGCCACCGGCACCTTCCGGCGGCCCACCTCGGTGCGCCCGCTGCCGACCAGGACGGTGCGCATCGGGCGCGGCGCCGACAACGACGTGGTCATCGACGACCTGGTGGTGTCGCGGCACCACGCGGAGCTGCGGACGCACGCGGACGGCACGCACTGGATCCACGACCTGGGCAGCCACAACGGCACGTTCCTCAACGGCCGTCCGGTGGACGTGGCCCGGGTGACGGCCGACGACATCATCGGCGTCGGCCACCGCGCGTACAGCGTCGTCGGCGGGCGCCTCGTCGAGTACACCGACACGGGCGAGGTCTCCCTCGACGTGCAGGAGCTGGCCGTCACCGTGGACGGCGGCGGCAAGACGCTCCTCGACGGGGTGTCGTTCCCGGTCGGCGAGAAGACCCTGCTCGGGGTGGTCGGGCCCAGCGGGGCGGGCAAGTCGACGCTTCTGAACGCCCTGACCGGACTGCGGCCCGCCGACCACGGCACGGTGCTGTACGACGGCCGGGACCTGTACCGGGAGTACGCGGAGCTGCGCCAGCGCATCGGGCTCGTGCCGCAGGACGACATCCTGCACCACCAGCTGACCGTGCGGCGCGCCCTCGGTTACGCCGCCGAGCTGCGGTTCCCCGAGGACACCGGGAAGGCGGAGCGCCAGGCCCGGGTGGACGAGGTGATCGGCGAACTGGGCCTGGGCGAACGGGCCGGGCAGCCGGTGCACAGCCTGTCCGGCGGGCAGCGCAAGCGGGTCAGCGTCGCCCTTGAGCTGCTGACGAAGCCGTCGCTGCTCTTCCTCGACGAGCCGACGTCCGGCCTCGACCCCGGCATGGACCGGTCGGTGATGCACATGCTGCGCGGGCTCGCGGACGACGGGCGCACCGTCATCGTCGTCACGCACAGCGTGCTCAGCCTGGACGTCTGCGACCGGCTCCTGGTGCTGGCCCCCGGTGGGCGGATCGCCTACTACGGGCCGCCCGGCGACGCGCTCGGCTTCTTCGGCTGCGCGCAGTGGCCCGAGGCGTTCGAGGCGTTCGAGAACGACCGGGAGCGTGACTGGGCGGGCCGGTTCCGCGGCTCGGAGTTCCAGCAGCGGTACATCGAGGCCGCGACGCGCCGCCCGGTGGAGCCCGCCCCCGGCGCGGTCGCCGCCCCGCCCCTGCCACCGCCCAAGGCGCAGAGCTGGGGCACCCAGCTGCGGACGCTGGTGCGGCGGTACACGGCGTCACTCAGCGCCGACCGGACCTTCCTGGCGATCATGGTGGCGCTGCCCTTCGTCATGGGCGCCATGGCGCGCGCCCTGTCGGAGGGGGAGCTGGGCCCCGAGTCCACGCTGAACGTGCTGCTGATCCTCTGCGTGGGCGGCGTGCTGACGGGCGCGGCCAACGCGGTACGGGAGCTGGTGAAGGAGCGGACGATCTACCGGAGGGAACGGGCGGTCGGCCTGTCCCGGTCGGCGTACCTGATGTCGAAGGTGACCGTGCTGGGGGTGGTCACCGTCGTGCAGGCGGTCGTGCTGACGCTGGTCGCCCTGGTGGGGGTGCCGATGAACGTGCCGGACGGGCGGGGTGTGCTGCTGCCACCGCTCGTGGAGATCACGCTGGCCGTGGCGATGCTGTCGTTCACGGCGATGATGCTGGGCCTGTTCGTGTCCGCCCTGGTGCGGAAGGAGGAGGTCACCATGCCGCTGCTGGTGCTCCTCGCGATCGTGCAGGTCGTCTTCTGCGGCGCGCTGCTCACGGTGCGGGGCGCGCCGGTCCTGGAACAGCTGGCGTGGCTGGTGCCGTCCAGGTGGGCGTTCGCCGCGATGGCCTCGACGGTGGACCTCGGGGCGACGGTGCCGGGCGAGCGGTCCCAGGACCCGCTGTTCGAGCACACCGTGCCGGTCTGGCTGCTCGACATGGGCGCGCTGGTCGTGCTCGCCGTCGTCCTCGGGTTCGTGGTGGCCCGGCTGCTGCGCCGCCACGAGCCGGTGATCATGCGAAAGTAGGCGCTCCATGGCCTTCCCCGCCGTTCCCGCCGACGATCCGGTCGCGCAGGGGTTCCAGCCGACGCATGTCGTACCGCGTCACGGGCTGCCCGCGTGGGAGACACCCGGCACCGCCCGTCCGACGGTGCCGCTCGACCCGTTCCTGCCGGTGCAGCTGCTGGACCGGCTGGGCGACTGGGCGCGGATCCTCTGCTCCAACGGCTGGTCGGCCTGGGTCGACGGGCGGCTGCTGGTGTCCGTACCCGCGGACCCGCCGGCGGCGGCGCGGGACATGGCGCGGACCGCCGACCCGAGGCCGCTGCTGGCCCGCGCCGAGGAGTCGGTGGGCCGCTACCTGCGGGCCGCGGAGGACCTGGCGGCCGGCCGGTCGGACGGCGAGGGTTTCCGGCGGAGCACCGGCGGGCTGCGGGTGGGCATGGTCGTCGAGGGCGAGGCGGTGTGGCTGTACGACGCCGAGCACGAACGCTGGCTGTACTGCGACGGCGCCCACCTGGCCGCCTACGCGCCGTCGGCGGCCCCGTCCGCGGCGACACCGGCGGCGCAGGCGACACCGGCAGCGCAGGCGACACCGGCAGCGCAGGCGGCACCGGCGACACCGGCCACGGACGCCCGGGACCACGAGCCGACCCGCCTGGTGAACCCCGAGGCGCCCCCCGCGCCACCCCCCGAGCCGACCCGCGTGGTGCCACTGGGGGACGACTCCGGAGGTGCGGGGCGCGAGGCACAGCCGACCGCGGTGGGACCGCCCGGGGTGCCAGGGATGCCCGGCACGACGGGGACGGGCGCGCCAGGGACGACGGGCGCGACGGGGACGACGGGGACGAGCGGGACGTCCGAGTCCGGGGCGTCGGACGGGGCGGGTGAGGAGTGATGGAGCAGGGTGTGGGCCTGCCCGCGGGGCGCCCTTCGGGGCTGGTGGGCCAGCGGGTCGCCGAGTACCGGATCGAGGCCGAGATCGGGCGCGGCGGCATGGCCGTCGTATACCGGGCGACGGACCTGCGGCTCGGCCGGACCGTGGCGCTTAAGCTGCTCGCCCCGGAGCTGGCCCGTAACGACATGTTCCGGAAACGGTTCGCGCACGAGTCGCGGGTCGCCGCGGCGATCGACCACCCGAACATCGTTCCCGTCTTCGAGGCCGGCGAGACCGAGGGGCTGCTGTACATCGCGATGCGGTACGTCCCGGGGCAGGACCTGCGGGCACTGCTGGACCGCGCCGGCCCCCTCCCGGTCGGGACGGCGGTGCGGATCGCCGTCCAGGTGGCCTCGGCGCTGGACGCGGCGCACGCCAACGACCTGGTGCACCGGGACGTCAAGCCGGGCAACATCCTGATCGCCGAGGGCACGGACAGCGACCACCCCGAGCACGTCTACCTCACGGACTTCGGGCTGACGAAGAAGTCCCTGTCCCTGACCGGGTTCACGACCGTCGGCCAGTTCG
Source organism: Streptomyces sp. TRM49041 (assembly GCF_008271805.1). Lineage (GTDB taxonomy): Bacteria > Actinomycetota > Actinomycetes > Streptomycetales > Streptomycetaceae > Streptomyces. Next base: position 2,054 of record NZ_VSRY01000093.1, on the reverse strand, counting down.
TGGGGACCCTCGACTACGTGGCGCCCGAGCAGATCTCGGGGCGGCCGGTGGACGGCCGGTGCGATGTGTACAGCCTGGCGTGTGTCGTGTACGAGACGCTGGCGGGGGCTCCGCCGTTCCGGCGGGACGACGACATGGCGCTGCTCTGGGCGCACCAGTACGATCCCCCGCCGCCGTTGAGCGCCGAACGCCCGGGGCTGCCGGCCGGGGTGGACGCCGTCCTGGCGAGGGCACTCGCCAAGGCGCGGGACGACCGGTACGAGACGTGTCTGCGGTTCGTGACGGAGCTGCGGCGGGCCGCGCTGCCGCCACCGGACGGCGACCGGCACCACCAGCCCGGCGAGGACCGGCATGACGACCCGCGCCGCGACCGGCGCGACGAGCGGAGGGACCCGCGGCCGCCGCCGCCCGGGCCGCTTCCCCCGCCGCCCGCGCCGCCGCTCTGGGCGCTGCCGGTGTTCCGGGGCGGCGGCTGACCGCCGTCGGACTCCGGCCCCGGGGGCTCCGGGTGTCGCTAGCCGCCGTCGACCTCTCCGCGCCGGCGTACCCGGTACGCCAGCAGCCCGCCGAGGAACCCGGCCACGAGCCCCCACAGCAGGGCCAGTCCGACCGCCGCCCACAGCCGCGGGTGCAGGCTGACCTCGCCGCCGAGCGCCTCGACCTCGAAGATGCCGAGCAGGGACAGCCCGTAGCGCGCGTCGAGGCGGGTCAAGGGCGCCACCACGAGCATCGTGAGGGCGAACGCCACCCCCATATGCAGGGCCTGCTGCCAGAGCCGGGTCCTGGCCGGTGAGCGGACCGCCATCACGAACGCGGCGGCGAGCAGCAGGACCGCCGCCACCGGGATGAGCCACCAGGCGCGGCTGTCGTACTCGGCGAGGGAGCGCACGTCGAGAGTGCTGTTCTCGGGGCCGCGCAGGACCTGGTCGAGCACATGCGGCATGGGCAGGCCGAAGGGGCCGTCCACTCTGCCCTCCCAGGAGGCGCCGATGCCCAGGCCGGCGGCGAGCCACACCAGGTTCGGCAGGCCGAGGAGCAGTACGGCGAAGGTCTCAGCCGGGTGCCCCCGCGTGGCCGCGACGACGAGCCCGGTCACGAGTCCGACGACGACGTAGGCGAGGAGCAGGAACAGCATGGCGAAGGCGGCCGGGCGCACGGGTTCCTGATAGCGCACCAGCCGGGCGGGGAGCGGCGCCCTGCGGGAGACCAGCAGGGCCAGGGCGAGGACGCCGAGCACCCACAGCAGGCCGTAGAGGAGCGTGGAGCCGAGGTCGGCGCGGAAGCCGAGCGTGGGCGACGCGTCCAGGAGGTCACCGAAGATGTCGGCGGGCGAGTCGGCCGGCAGGAGGTCGGTGAAGGTGTGGCGGGCCAGGGCCGTGAGGGCGGCGAGCGCGGCGAGCCACAGCAGGGCCGTACGGGCGACCCTGGCGAGGAGTTCGCCCGTGGAGGCGACGGCACGGTGCCGCAGCGGACGCAGGAACAGAAAAGCGAGGGTCAGGGCGCCCGCGAGGGACACCGAAAGGGGCATGGCCGTCAGGTGGGCGTCCGTCTCGGCGAGTGCGCCCGCGCCGCCGGACAGCTCGATGTCGCCGCCCGCGGCCATGACGACGACGGCCGCGACGACCCGGGGGAACGCGCCGCCGGGCAGATCGGTCGCGCCCGCCGCCCACAGTCCGAGGGCGGCGGTGACCGCCATGGCCGCCAGCCCGGCGACCACCGCCACGAGGGCGTCACGCCAGTCGCGCACGGCGTGACTCGGGCCGCCCGGCGACATGCCGCGCTCGGCGGCTCTCTGGCTGCTCACGGTCTCCACGCTAGGCGCGGTACGGGTGTCTCGGCTTGCGGGCGGCACCCGGACGGGGCACACAATGGCGCGGAACGGAAGAAAGGGATGAATGTGACTTCCGACCCCGCATCCGACCCCGCATCCGACCCCACGGCGGGCCGTGACCGGCCCACGGGGCCCCCGCCGGGCCCCGTTTCGCGCCCCGGGCCCGGCGGACCCGCACAACCGCCCGGACCGCCGCCGCCCCCGGGCGGCGGCGGAGGCGGTG
>NZ_VSRY01000092.1 GCF_008271805.1 Streptomyces sp. TRM49041 | reverse complement strand
TACTGAGGTTGAACTCGTGGTGTCGTAGGGGCTGACGGCTCGTCGCCTGTGCGGTATCACCGAAGGCATGCGGTATCCACAAGGGGGCGGGCTGACCGCCGAACGGCAGCAGTTCCGCGAGGAGTTACGGCTAAAGGCGGCCGAGAGGTTCGCCCTGGGCGAGGCGAGCTCGGTGATCGCGAAGGACCTGCGGGTCAGCGTCCGTTCGGTGCAGCGATGGCGGCAGATGTGGGACGAGGGCGGTCCCCGGGCTCTGCGGTCGCAGGGGCCGGCGTCGCTGCCGAGGCTGAGTCAGAAGCAGTTCACGCAGCTGGAGGCGGAGCTGGCCAAGGGTCCGGCCGCGCACGGCTGGGAAGACCAACGCTGGACCCTGAGCCGTGTGAAGACGGTGATCGGCCGGCGCTTCCACCTGACCTACACGGTCCAGGGCGTGCGGAAGCTGCTGGTGCGCAATGGCTGGTCCTGCCAGGTGCCTGCCCGTCGGGCCGTGGAGCGGGACGACGATGCGGTCGCGGGGTGGGCCAAGGAGGTGTGGCCCCGCGCGGAAGGTTAGCGGCGGCCCGTGGGGCCTGGCTCGTCTTCGAGGACGAGGCCGGCTTCTCCATGACGCCGCCGCACGCGAAGACTTGGTCTCGGCGCGGCCGGACCCCGGTGGTGCGGGTGCGGGGCCGTTCCCGCAGACGGATATCCATCGCCGCGCTGACCTGCTACAAGCCCGGCCACCGGTCGCGGCTGATCTACCGGCCGCGCAGGGACGACGGTCAGCGCGACGGACGCAAGAGCTTCTCCTGGCGCGATTACCGGGACCTGCTGATCGCCGCCCACCAGCAGCTCGGGGGCCCGATCGTGCTCGTCTGGGACAACCTGAACGTTCACAAGGCCGCCGGGCTGCGGGAGTTCGCCGAAGCCCGGGACTGGCTGACCATCTACTACTTGCCGCCCTACGCACCCGACCTCAACCCCGTCGAAGGGATCTGGTCACTACTGCGGCGGGGCTGGCTCTCCAACGTCGCCTTCAATACCCCCGAACACCTCGTCCAGCGCATCCGACGCGGCCTCCGGCACATCCAGTACCGCAGCCACCTGATAGACGGCTGCCTCGCCGAGACCGGCCTGACCATCAGACCCACCTGAACGACCCAGCGACATCACGAGTTCAACCTCAGTAATTCCCTTTCCCGCTCTGATCCGTTGATGACCACAACGCGCTCAAGAACACCGACGGCACGCCTGGCCTGACCATCCACGCGACCACTGCCCAGGGCGACATCACCGCCATCAGCCCTGAGCAGGCACGCTTCCGGGCGGCTGCGAAGAGCCGACTCACCACAAGCGTAAGGAGATCATCATGGGACAAGGCACCATCGGGTTTGCCAAGTCCGGGCTGCAACGCGTGCACGACGTGCTGGCACGGCATGTCGATACCGGGAAGGTTCCAGGCCTTGTCGCGCTGTTCAGCCGGGGCGAGGAGACCCATGTCGAAGTGCTCGGGACGATGCGACACGACGGTGGCGCGCCCATATGCCGCGACACCATCTTCCGGATGGCCTCCACGTCCAAGCCGGTTACCGTCGCGGCGGCCATGGTGCTGCTCGACGAGTGCCGGCTGAGGCTTGACGACCCGGTGCAGGAGTGGCTGCCCGAACTCGCCGACCGGCAGGTGCTCAAGCGCATCGACGGCCCGATCGACGACACCGTGCCGGCGCGCCGACCGATCACCGTACGGGACGTGCTGACCTCCACGTTCGGGCTCGGCATGGATATGACGTCGATCGGCACCCCGATCATGGACGCGGTCTTCGAGAAGGGGATCACGCCCAACCTCCCGGTGCCGATGCCCGAACCGGACGAGTGGATGCGCCGCCTGGGCGAGCTTCCGCTGATGCACCAGCCCGGAGAGCGCTGGCAGTACCAGATCGCCAGCGACCTGCTCGGCGTGCTCGTCGCCCGGGTCACCGGCCATTCGTTCGGGGAGTTCCTGCGTGAGCGCATCTTGGACCCGCTGGGCATGAAGGACACCGGCTTCTACGTGCCCGCCGACCAGATCCACCGGCTGCCGCCGCTGTACGCCCCCGACCCGCAGACCGGCACCTTCCACGTGTGGGACGAAGCCGCGGGCGGCCGCCACAGCGCGCCGCCGGCGTTCGAGGGCGGTGGCGGTGGCCTGAACTCCACGGTCGACGACTACCACGCCTACTTCCGCATGCTGCTGAACGGCGGCATGCACCGCGGCGAGCGAATCCTGTCCCGCGCCGCCGTGGAACTGATGACCACCAACCGCCTCACGCCCAACCAGCAGTCGGCCCGCCAGGAGATGGCCGTCAACAACGTCCACATCTCCTTCGGACAGGGCCAGCATGGCGGCTGGGGCCTCGGGATGGCGGTGCGCACCTACCGCGGCGACTACGCGCCCATCGGCCAGTTCGGCTGGGACGGCGGCAGCGGCGCCTCGTCCTACGCGGACCCGGTCAACAACGTCACCGGTATCCTGGTCACCCAGGTGGGGGCGTCCGTCCCAGACCCGGTGCGGCTCATGCACGACTTCTGGACCACGCTCTACCAGGCATTCGAGGACTGACACCGAACTCGGCCCTCGCCCGTCAACCGTGCGGCGGGCGGGGCCGGACGTACTGCCGTCATCGACGGGCCGGACGGACGAGCGCGGTGCCGACCCCCAGCCCGGCGACGGCTCTTGAAGTGGCTGGTCACCCGGGTCTGACGATCTTACCTGCGACGTCTACGGCGATTTCGATGGTTCGTGCCGCGAGTGGGGAGTGGGTGCGACCTGCCTGCCACAGCAGGAAGATCTCGCGTGGTGGGAGCGCCGGCTGGAGCCCGTGGATGCACAGCGACTCATCGGAGGCGATGTCGCTTCACCGGCTCGTGGCTCTGCCTCCACCCCGGCCGCTCCATCCCCGACCTGGGACTCTCCGGTCTGAGGTTCTTCGGGCCCGGCACTGGTAAGGGCGAGTTCGTCAACGACAACGTCTCCTCCCACACCTGGGTCGACGCCTGCTGACGGCAGCGCCCTCTGCGCGCGGGCCCGGCCAGCCGTCCAAGGGACGGGTGGCCGGGCCCTGGAGCACCGTGCCACCGGGCACGGAGCGCGAACCGTGGCAGGCGGGGACACACCCATGTCTGCCCGCCTCGTTGATCGAAGCCGAGCTCGCGGCCCATGTGCGTACACCGCCGACCTCTCCGGAAGCCCGCCCGTAGCGGCGGGCGACGGCGGCCCGGTGACGTACGCCTCCGGGAGGCCGCGGACGGGCAGCCGCCGGTGACCGTCGAAGAGCTCGGTCCAGGCAGGGCGGGGCGCGCCCTCACCCAGATGCCGGAGCGCCCTGGCAGCCCGATGCCCTGTGCGCGTCGACGCACTGCCGCCGGGGGTGGGCGCACTTGGTCCCATCCTCTCTCGAGTCGGGCTCCAGCCACAGAAGTGGAGTGCCATGCACCGTCGGTGCGCGCCGCCGCATCGGGTGCGCGGCAAGCGGGCGCACTCAGACGTCCTCGTTTCAGGCCCATCCGCGAACCGCCGCCGCGTCGATGCGACCCTTCTCGTGTGGGACGTTGGGTCGCTGCCGGTGAGGTCGGCCCGCTGTGTCATGCCGGAGGGCTGGTAGATGCGGATGAAGCCGCAGAATGCGCCAGGACCTTAGGTGGAGATCAGCTCTACTACAGATGGTTGCCTCCGGGCGCCATCCGGGCCCGAGAGGCTGTGCGGCCGTCTAGAGCGCCCACCCGGAGAGCGGCAACCGCCCGTCGGGCTGGTCGGTGCAGCCTCTCATCACAGATGATGACGCCATGAACTCCAAGCCCGACCGCCTTCCCGACCCCCCTGCACGCGTTCCCGACTTCGAGGACGGTTTCCCCTCTCCCCAGCTCGCCGAAGACCGGTGGGTCGGTCACTACCTGCCGCACTGGACGTCGCCGGAACGATCTCGGGCACGTTACGACATCGACGATTCCGGCCTGCGGTTGCGTATCGACGCCGACCAGCCGGACTGGAGGGAGGAGGACGCGCCGTTGCGCGTGTCCAACCTGCAGACGGGGGTCTTCTCCGGCCCGACGGGTTCTCAGCGCGGGACGCACCGGCACCGTCCGGACGGACTTGTCGTGCGCACCGAGACACCACAACGCCTGTTGTGGGCCCCCACCGCTGGACGTGTGGACGTGACCGTGAGCGCGAGCGTGGACGAACGGTGCATGCTGGCGGCTTGGCTTGTCGGGACAGAACACCTTTCCGAGAAGGACAGCGGCGAGATCTGCATCTTCGAGATCGACGCGGACGCCGTCGGTGAGGCGATCAGCCACGCACGCTGCGGGATCAAAGCACATTCGGACCAGCGGCTGACCACCGACATGACCGACGTCGCCCTCCCCCTGGACGCGTCCAAGCCTCACACGTGGACCGCCATATGGGGGCCCTCGGGCACAGTCATCGGCTGCGACGGGGTCGTCGTGAGACGGATGCCGCCGTTCCCCGGCTACCCGCTCTTCTTGATGATCGACCTCTTCGAGATCGGCCCACGCTCACAGACCGGCGCCGTTTACCCGAAGACCGCTCGTGTCCACCGCGTGCGAGCTTGGGAGACGCCCGCGACAACTTGGTAGCCGTACGCCCGGGACCAGGGCGGGCGGGCAAGACCCCCACCCCGAACGGGGCCCTGGACAGCCTCGACGGCGACCGGCTGTATGCGCCGCCCAGTACTGTCCTGGACGAGCCTCCGCCGTGCTCGCCGCAGGCTCGTCGCCGGGCCGTTGCCAGGCCGGTGCGGTAGGTGCCGGTGCGACGCTCGCCAGGCGCGAGGTGCACCGGCCGCGGGGAGACGTAGGTCCAGGTCACGTCGTCGCCGAGAGCCTGAAACAGGCGTCAAGTGCCTGAAACTGACCGCTGGCGTAGGGCTTTTGGTCCTCCGGGGAGACCGGAGGGTAGAAGAAGCGTACGCCGTCTTCGTTCGGCAGGCTCACGCCGCCGCCCGTGTGGAGGACTACATCGGTGGGCTGCCGCGCCTCGGGAGCGCCGCCAGTCAGCACCACCGTGTCGGCCTGCTTGACCGGGGCGGCGACCGTTTCGGCGTCGGTGACATCGCCCGGGTCAAGTCGATCGGCTCCTCAGCGATGAGGGGCCCTCCCAGCTCGGTTCCAGATTCGACACACCGTCACTCATCGTCGCCGGAGCTGGGCTCAAAGGTCGGGTTGAGTGCGTACCTAGCGACCCCGAACGGGTGGAAATCGGCATCGGCAAGGATGCGGTAGAGGAACTCCGAGGTGGACATGTCGTACCGGTGCCATGTGCCGCCGTCCTCGGCCTGCGCGAGGACGGGGTAGTCGCCGGGACGCTCGGCATCGATCAGCCAGAAGTACTCGTCGGCCCATTCGGTGCTGCCCCAGGGGACCAGCCCCTTGCCGCCCGGCGCGTAGATCGCATAGGGCTCGACGGCGGAGACGACTCCGAGCTTGCTGTCCCGGTCCACCGACAGGGAGACCCGCCACTTTGTAAGGAAGTCGAAGGCGAGGCCCTCGTCGCGCCCCAGAAAGTAGACGGAATCGCTGAAGACGCCGCCGCCGAAGGCCTCGTAGAGCTCCTTGTAGTCCGCCGGCAGCGGAACCCCCAGCTCTCCCTCGATCGCCGCCCAGTCGACGGAGATCCCGAGCGGTTCCCACCCGGTCAGTTCGATCACTCGCTGAACCCACATACAACAATCTTGCAGCGCCGGTTTTCGTGCCTATGCCCCTCAGCCCCTCGGAGCCCCCACATGCTCACGTCAAGATCGGCGGCAATCGCTCTGAGCCGACCTTGGCGGGTTCCTCAGCCCGGGCTCGTACGACCTCGATCAGCGCGCGGGTGCCGTCCCGCTTGCCGTGAATCTTCATGGCCTGCGTCCACCAGGCATCGTGAATCGGGGTGAACTCTCCTGCCGAGCGGGCCTGTTTGAGAACTACCGCTCGACACAGCCAGGTTCAGGCGCTCTGCGTGCCGAAGAGGTACTGCTCGCCGATGTCGATGAGGAAGAGCCGCCGTATGCCCGCCAATCTTCCGCGAGTTCTTCACCCGCCATACCGGCACCACCCCCGGCGACTGACGGCGAGGCGGCCTCCGCCGACGACCGCTCCGGCGCCCACGGCGCCGCAGCGTGCTGGACCGCCGGCCGGATGACGTGGCCGCCGTCGCGCCGCGGTTGCCCGGGCACGTCGCCGCCTTCGCCGTCGTCGCGGGGAGATGTTCAGGAAGTGCGGTGTGTGGGGGAGGATGTGCGGGCGGTGCGGGCAGCCAGAGTCCCGGCGTCGAGCCGCCCTGCTACGCCGCCCACGTGGCACAGGTGTGGCACCGTATTCGCAGGGACCCGGCCCGTGCGCGGAGCCCAGCTCTGTACGCAGGGCCCGCACGGCTCGCGGGGCCCTTGCCCGCGTCGCGCGCCCGCGTGGCACACCGGGTGTCGCCGGCCGCCGCGGCCGATGGCGGTCTGCGCGGATGCCCCCTGTGACACGAGGGGCGCGGAGACCACGCCGTGCAGAGTGGTGCCGGTGTGAGCGGCGTCATCGTGTGCCTCACGCATGTGGCGGCAGCGCTGCGTCACCGCGCCGCGATGGCCAGGATTCGGGCCAGCCGAGTCCGGTCACCTGGCATCGCCCCAGTCACTCTCCAGCGGCTGTCCCGGTTCGTGTCGTCGCGCGGAGCGGGCACGATCGGCGTCGTGGGCGCCACGCAGAAGCCGCAGAACGGTGTCCGTCGTCCTCTCGCCGGGGGTGACGACACAGATCCAGCCGAGCGCGCCGTAGACCGGGTGCGGCATCACGCGGTCGGCGGCTGCGTAGTCGCGAGGGCGGCTGAAGCTTCGCGGCTCCTCCCCGAGTAGCTCCTGGAACTTCGCACGGCCCACGTGGATGTTCACACGCCAGCGGCCCGGAGGGTCAAGGTCGCAAGCCGAGTCGTCCGGGTAGTTCTTGGTGACGATCGTCCCGTAGGGCTGGACGTTCCTGGGGACCCGGCCGTCGGGGGCGTAGTAGAAGAACGCGTCCCCCCACGCGAGCTCCGGGAAGTCCTCTCCCTGTTCCGGGACGAGCACGAGCGCGCCGTCGAAGCTTCGCACAGTCGCGATGATCTGTTCCATACTCATGGTTCAAGCATCACCTTCAAGTGCTTATGTGGGGTTGGCCGGTGGGAGAGATCATGAGCGGCCCGCAACGAGAACTGCTCAGAACGGTCGATGTCGCCAGAGAGTCCGGATACTCGGTGCAACAGGTTCGCGACCTGGAGCGGCTGGGAGTGATTCCCGCAGCCGCTCGATCGAGCAACGGCTACCGCTCCTATACACCTGTTCACGTGCACGCTCTTCGCGCCTATCGAGGACTTGCCGGCGCTGTCGGCCCTGTCGCGGCCCGCGAGATGCTCGCGCGACTGCGGACGGAGACGATCGCTGTGGCAGCCTCGGCCGTCAACGCGGTGCATGTTCGGCTCGCGCGGGAACGTGACGAGGCTCTGCTCGCCCAGCAAGCGCTGCGCGCCATCCAGGCCGAAGCGAACACGAGTGAGTCCGAGCGAGAGAGCGACGCCATGACGATCACGCAGCTCGCCGCAGCGCTCGGTGTACGACCCTCGACCCTGCGGTTCTGGGAACAGGAAGGGCTGGTCGACCCGGAACGGGTGACGTCACTACGAGCACGTCGCTATGGTCCTTCAGCGATCCGAGCGGCCCGAATCATCGCGGCCCTCCGCGGCACCGGTTACAGCGTCCCCGCAGTACGCGCCATCATGGGCTCCCTGCACCGGGTGGACGGCCTGGGAGAGACCCAGCACATCCTGCAACAGCGTCTTGACCAGATCGCCACAAGGACCGTGGCGCTGCTCAGAGCGGGCGCAGACCTCGCAGCCGTCGTCACCTCCGCCCAGCATCCGACGACCGCCTAGTCGGACCCGCCCGCCGGCACTCTGAGGTCTCCGGGCCGGCCGACCCCTCCTTCGCCGAACCGGATACCCGGAGTCGACAGGTCAGCCGCGCCGAATCCGAGCCCGGCCGAGGTCAGGACACGGCCGGCCCCACGCGCGCCACCGAAGCCCTATCAGCCACGGCCGGCGCGGCGGTCAGCTCGATGTCCTGCCGCCCCAGCCTCGTGATCACGCGCTGCAGCCGACCGGAGCCGGCTGGGAGTCCCGGGCCGGAACCCTGCCATGCCCCACCCCGGCGCCTGCGGCGGTCGCGGGCCTGGGCGGTGGTGATGACGGCCTGGAGAAGCCATGCCTGGGTCACCAAGGCGGGACGGGACAACAGCACAGCTCCGTCACAGGTGTGCCGTCGGCGGGGCGGGGTGACGTGCCGCCCCCGGCGGTCGGCTCCCGGCTGCCGGGGACGGTGGTGTGCGGTGCCGGGCGTCTACCTCCGGGTGCTGTGGAGCACCTCGGCGTGGCGCATCTCGTGGACCGTGCCGATCGCGCCGAAGAAGCCCTTCGCCGCCGGGTCGCCGGGCATCTCCTGGGCCGCTCGGGCGGCGGTCTCGGGGGAGTCCCAGACGATGAAGTCCAGGAAGGAGCCGTCCTCGAAGCGGGCGAGGTGCGCGCCGAGGAACGCAGCGCCGTATCGGTCGCGCAGGAGCGTGACGAGGTGCTCGCGGTGGGCGGTCAGTTCGGCGGGGTCGGTCGCCTCGAAGCGTACGTACTCGATGGTCGTGCTCATGCTCACTCTCTCCGTGTCATGTTCACACTGCATGCGTGTCACGGATTCGATGTTCTGAATCCATGACCGGAACGTATCACGGATTCATCTCGGTGAATCCGTGAGGCGGTAGGTTGGGGGCTATGAGCGTCCGCAACGTGCACGAGATGCCGTGGATCGGCGAGGACCTGGTCTTCGATCTGGCCAACACCGTCCTGTGCGGCGGTGGGCCGGCCGGAGAGGACCTCGACCTGCTGGCCGATCCACCACTGCTGGACGCCTGGCGCGGCCGCGCCGCCGACCCGCGCCTGGCCGCACTGTCACAACCCGACCTGCTGACACTGCGCGGTCCCGTCCGCGCCGCCCTGGACGCCGCGTCCCGCCAGGCCGCCCTCCCCCGGGCCGCCCGGGAACGGCTCAACGAACTCGCCGCCAAGGCCCCCGTGACCTTCCACATCGACACAGCGGGGAAGCTCCGCCAGCGCGAGCAGGGCGGGCCGGTCGACGGCGTGACCGCCCGGCGGGCGCTCGTACTGGCGGCCGGGGACGAGCAGGTCAGACTGCGGCGCTGCCCCGCGCCGAGTTGCGGCATGTTCTTCCTCGCCCGCCGCAAGGACCAGGCATGGTGCTCGATCGGCTGCGGCAACCGGGCCCGCGCCTCCCGCCGTCCAGCCCGCGGAAAGCCCCTGGCGCAGTCGCGCACGCCGGCCGGCACATGACTTCGCCCGACGGTGATCCGCTTGCGACTACCCGTACGGGTGGAGCCGGGCCGGCGCTTTCGTACGCCTCAGGTCGCACAGGGGCGCGACTCCGGACCGATGTGACGAGGCGGGGCAGGTACGGATCATGACGGCGTGACCGAACTGATCACGGGACTGCACATGTCCCTCCTGGAACTGTTCACGGTGACGGCCGCCGCCGCCCTGGTATCGGCCCGATGGCTGCCTCCCTCACCCCGCCGGGCCGTCGCCCTCACCGCCGCGACCGGGGCCGTGTTGTCGGGCGCGGCGCTGGCGGTGGCCGGACCGCGCTGGCAGATGCTGCCCGTCCTCGCCGCCGCGGCCCTCGCCCTGCCCTTCGCCCTCGCCCCGGAACTCCGCCGCCGTGCGGGACACCGTGCGCGCCGGGCACCCTGGTGGCTCGCGCTGCCGGGCTCGGCCCTCTGCCTCGCCCTGATCGCCACCGGGCCCGCGGCGGCATGGGCCCTGCCGGTGCCCGCGTTCCCCGAGCCTTCCGGCCGCCACCCGGTGGGGACCACCGTGGTGCAGTGGACCGACCCGGCCCGTCCCGAGACCGCCACCGACGACCCGAAGGACCGGCGTACCGTCGTCGCCCAGCTGTGGTACCCCGCGTCGCTCCGCGCCTCCGCCGGAGACGAACGCGCCCAGTACCTGGGCCGCGACCCGGCCGAAGCCCGTACCGTCGCCGACGCCCTGGCCGACTACGCCGGCCTGCCCTCCTTCACTCTCGACGCACTGCCCGAGGCTCGCAGCCACGCCACGCCCGACGCCCCCGTCGCCGAGCGCGGCGGCCGGTTCCCCGTGGTGCTGTTCTCCCCCGGCCTGGGAGGCGTACGCACCCAGAACACCGCCTGGGCAGAAGAGCTCGCCTCCCACGGCTATGTCGTCGCCGCCCTGGACCACCCCTACGACTCCGCCGCGGTCGTCCTGGCCGACGGCCGCACCATCCGCACAAAGGTCGCCGCCACCGGAGACCCCGACACCGACGAGCAGCGCGCCGCCGAATGGACCGCTACCCGCGCGGCCGACCTCCGCTCCGCCCTCGCCCACCTCACCCGCCTCGACCGCGGCGATATCCCAGGCCCGCTGGCCGGCCGACTGGACACCGCCCGCGCCGCGGCGACCGGCCACTCCCTCGGCGGCGCCGCCGCACTGCTCGCCGCCCGCCAGGACACACGCTTCACCGCCGCCATCGACATCGACGGCTACCCCCACGACCCCGACCCCGGCCCCTATCCGCAGCCCGTACTCGCCCTCACCCAGACCATCGGCCCCGACACCGACCCCGACTACGTCCCCCGGCTCACCAAGACCCTGAACAACAGCGCCTCCACCAGTTACCGGCTCACCGTCCCCGGCACCGCCCACCTCACCTTCACCGACGCACCCCTCTACATGGCACCCCTGCCCGCCCTCACCGGATCGCTGGACCGTTCGGAAGGCCCCCGCACCACCGCCGCCGCCACCCTCGCCTTCCTCGACGCCACCCTCCGCAGCCACCCCACCCCCCTCGAAACCGCGCTGTCCGCCCACGGAGACCTCACCGTCCACCGCCCGCGCAGACCGTGAGCCGCAGTGCACGTGTTCCCGCGGCGCCATGACGCCGCAGCAGTTCGACGCCGCAGGAACAGGTGTACGTGTGCGGGTTCCGGGTCGGTGCGGTGAAGGCGGGCCGTGTGGGTGACGCGACCGGGCATGTACCGAGGTGTACCGCTGATGACCATGGAGGCGAACGTGGAGAGGCAGGACACCCCGCACCGTGACGCCCAGCCGGCAAGCGGCGAAGTCCTGATAGAACAGCTCAAGACCCAGATCGCGCACCTGGAACGGGCAGTCGAATCGCACGCCGTCATCGACCAGGCCATGGGAGTACTCATGGCAGTCGGCGGCTGCTCCTCGTCGAAGGTGTGGGACGTATTGCGCGAGACCTCGATGTGCACCAACACCAAACTCCGCCACGTCGCCGAGTTGGTGGTGCACTGGGCCCACACCGGAAACCTCCCGAGCAATCTCCGCACGGAACTGCGGCGCAGACTGTTCCCCCACACCCCCACAGTCCCGGCCACCACGGCCTCGACGGCCTCGACGGCCTCGACGGCAGCGCCCGGCTGCCACACCACCCGCTGAAAGGAGGATGGACACCGAGCACGACCGGCCCGGAAGGCGCGCGGGCAGCAAGGCCGGGAGCGAAAGCCCCAGGGGGCGGCGCTCGGGCCGGAACATCACGGCCGAGGACGGTTCAGCCGCGTCTCGGCCCGAGTTGCTGAGTTTCGTCTGGATCAAGGTGGGGGCGAGTGATGGCGGTCGTTGCCCGTTGGCAGTCTGGGGCGATGAGACCCTTGAGCACTTCCACCGAGAAAGACCTGCGGCACCTGCTCAACGAGTGGGATCCGATCGGCGTCGCCGACCTGATGCAGGACGAGTACGACTGTATGCTCGCCCCTCTGCTCGGGCGGCTTCGCGGCAGCGCCGGCCAGACGGAGATCGGTGAGTTCCTGCGGCACGAACTGGGGGATCACTTCGGTCTTGATCCGCTGGGCCTGCGGCCCGACGCGATGGCCGCGCGAGTGATCGCCTGGTGGACGTCTGCCGGTCCGGCCGGTGGTGCCGTCAGCGAGTAGCCACTCCCTCAAGGATCGTCTGATCGTCCGCCGTGCCGTCGACTGACGCGAAGTGGGGGCGGATCGAGTCGTTGTTGCCGGACCTGGTTCCGAAGCGGGATGGCCGGCGGCGGAGGTGGAAGGCCCGACGGGTGAGGGCTCCCAGGCGCGTGCCCGACCGCGCTCCATGCCGGGCTGTGCCCGCGCGGCCGCCGCCCAGGGCGATCAACGCCACCGTACGCGCCTTGGTGGCGGACATGGACGACGACGCGCGCCTGCTCACCGGAGTGGAGTGCCGGCGGCCGTCTTCGCCGGCGGACCGGGGAGCGCCACCCCACCCGCCGCCTAGCGTGGCGCCGGGCCGTGCCCGCCCGTCGGGTCCTTGGGGCGTGGAGGGGGCGGCGCGGTGGCGGCTCTTTCGGCCTCGCCCTCGGTATCGACGTGTGGCAGCAGCCGGTCCAGCAGGCGCGGCGTCCACCAGGCGGCCCGGCCGAGGAGGGTCATGGCGGCCGGCACCAGCAGCAGGCGGACGACGGTCGCGTCGATGAGCACGCTCGCCGCCAGGCCCAGTCCCAGCATCTTGACCACGATGTTGTCGCTCACGATGAAGGCGGCGAACACGCTCACCATGATGAGCGCCGCACAGGTGATGACCCGGGCGGTGATCTCCAAGGCGTGCGCCACGCTCGCCTTCGGATCACCGGTACGCAGCCACGCCTCATGAACGCGGGAGAGCAGGAAGATCTCGTAGTCCATGCTGAGACCGAAGACGATGGCGAACATCATCATCGGCACATAGCTCTCGATGGGCACCTCCCCCGACACACCCAGCGCGGGGCCGCCCCAGCCCCACTGGAACACCGCCACCACCACGCCGTAGGACGCGGCGATCGACAGGACGTTGAGCACAGCCGCCTTGACCGCGACGAGAACGCCCCGGAAGACGATCAGGATCACGATGAAGGCGAGCCCGACGACCACGGCGATGATCAGCGGCAGCCTGCTGGAGACGATGTCCAGGAAGTCCACTTGGGCGGCGGTCGTGCCCGTCACGTATGTACGGGCGTCGGTGCCGGACACCGCCTGGGGCAGGACGTCGTCCACGAGATGGTTGACCAGACGGGTCGTCCTCTCGTCCTGGGGTGCGGCGACGGAGTAGGCGGTCGCGAGCAGCGCATCGCCGTCCGAGGTCGGCGCAGGCGGAGTGATCACCGCCGCGTCCGGGACGTTCGACAGGGCGCTCCGCACCCTGTCGGCGAGCGAGGAACGGTCGGCCTGGGGCACGTCCGTCTGGTCGACGACCAGGGTCAGCGGCCCGTTTGAGCCCGGCCCGAAGGCGGAGGACATGAGGTCGAAGGCGCGCCGGTCGGTGAACGACGGGGGATCCGCCCCGTCACCGATGTGCCCGAGCCGGATGAACAGCAGTGGCACCGCCAGCACGGCCAGAACCACGACTCCGGAGATCAGGAACCACCACGGGTGGCGCTCGACGCGCTGCGCGTAGCGGTGCCACGTGCCGTGCGCCTCCTCGCCGGGCTCGGCGTCCGTCTCGGCCACGGGCCGCCGCACACGGAGCCGGTCGATCCGCCGGCCCGCCAGCCCCAGCATCGCCGGCACCAGCGTCATCGCGCCCAGGACGGCGGTGACCACGGTGACGGCCGCGGCGAGCCCCAGCTTGCCGATGAAGCTGATCCCGGACACCCACAGCCCGGACAGCGCGATGATCACCGTGCAGCCGGAGACCAGGACGGCCCGGCCGCTGGTGGCCGTCGCCAGACCGGCGCCGAACACGGGATCGCGCCCGTCCATGAGGTTCTGCCGGTGCCGGGTGATCAGGAACAGCGCGTAGTCGATTCCGACGCCGAGACCGATCATCGTGGCGAGCGTCGGCGAAACGGTCGCGAACGTGAACGCCGCCGCCAGCAGCCCCAGCAGCGCCACACCGCAGACGACCGCGACCAACGCGGTCACCAGCGGCATCACGGCCGCCACGACACTGCCGAAACCGATCAACAGCACGAGGATCGCCACACCGAAGCCGATGGCCTCACTGGTGCGGTCATCGGGTCTGGGCCGGGCCAGTTCACCGAGCGTCCCGCCGTACTCCACGTCCACGCCGGCCGCCCGCACCGGCTGGACCGCCGCGTCGACGCCGTCGAGGTACGACGAGGCGAGCGTGGAGGGCAGCACATCGAACCGTACAGTGATGTACGCGGTCCTCCCGTCGGAGGAGAGCGGGCCGACATTCGTACCGCTCGGCGAGGGCGGTGGCGTGCCCGCCGGTGGCAGCGGATTCTCCGCGCTGAGCACATGCGGCAGCCCCTGCAGGTTCGACACCGCGGTCCCGATCGGACCCCTGACGTCGGTCAGGGGATCAGACGGGTCGTGCAGGACGATCTGGGCGCTGTAGCCGCCGACGGACGGCTCATGAGCCCGCAGCACGTCCAGGCCCTCCTGCGCCTGGGAACCGGGCAGGGCGAAGTTGTCCGAGTAGTCGCCACCGTACGCCCGGTCCAGCACCTGAAGCCCTGCCAGGGCGGCCAGCCACAGGACGATGACGGTCACGAAGTGGCGGGCGCACCACTCCCCCACGCGCCGCAGCCGTCCCTTGCTCCGTGCCGGGCGGGTGCGTTCCGCGGAGTGGCCGGCCGGAAGCCGGGATGCTGCCATGCGTCCTCCCGTTACCACCGGTGCGGCCGCGCCGATCCTGGGCGCTGGGGGCGCGCGCCGCCGCCCGGGGACGGGCGGCACACCTGACTGGTGCCATTCAAGGAGCCCCGGGGCGGGTCGGCACGTCCATGCCGCAGAACGGGTGATCGCGCGTGCACGACCACGCGTACCGGCTTAGCGTGAGAGAACGGGGACCTTGTGTGAAGGGACCGTCATGCGCCGTTATCCACCGATCGCGGACCATGGCCTCATCGGAGACCTTCGCACGGCAGCACTGATCTCCTCCCAGGGGGTGCTCGACTGGTTCTGCGCGCCGCGCTTCGACTCGCCCAGTCTCTTCGCCGCCCTGCTCGACCATGACCGCGGCGGTCACTTCACCATCACGGCTCAGGCGCCCGTGGCCACGACGCGCCAGCTCTACCTCGCGGACACCGCCATCCTCATCACACGGTTCATGACGGAGGACGGCGTCGGCGAGGTGGTCGACTTCATGCCGCTGGGCGATGCCGAGTCGCCACCGGACCAGCACCGTGTCATCCGCGTCATGCGGGTCACCCGTGGGGCCCTCCGCTTCCGGCTGGAGTGCAGGCCGCGCTTCGGCTACGCGCGGCAGGAGCACCGCCTGGAGACGACAGCGGGCACGGCGCGGTTCACCGGCCCGGACACCACCGCCTTCCTGTACGTGGGAGGTCCCGGCGGACTCGTCGAGCTGGGGGCAGACGGCCATGACGTACAGACCAGCCTGTCGTTGCGTCAGGGCGAGCGGGCGGCTGCCGTCCTGACCGTCTGCCATAACTCCGACGCACGGCCGCCCGAACCACTCACCGAGGAAGGTGTCAGGCACGCCTTCAGCTCCACCTACGACCACTGGCTCGGCTGGATCCGCCACAGCACCTACCGGGGCAGATGGCAGCAGATGGTCAACCGCTCGGCCATCACGCTCAAGCTGATGACGTACGCCCCCACCGGCGCCCCGGTAGCCGCCGTCACCGCAGGACTGCCGGAGCAGTTGGGCGGGGAACGCAACTGGGACTACCGCTACACCTGGGTACGCGACGCCTCCCTGTCCGTGAAGGCGCTGCTCGACCTGGGGTACGCCGCGGAGGCGGACGGCTTCCGACGCTGGCTGGGCGCCCGCGTGGCCGCCGGAAGCACGGTGACCGGCGAGCCGCTCCAGATCATGTACCGGGTGGACGGCGACCCCCACCTGCCCGAGCAGGTCCTCGACCACATGGAGGGCTACCGGGGATCAGCTCCCGTACGGGTCGGCAACGACGCCGCCGGCCAACTCCAGCTCGACATCTACGGCGAGGTCGCCTACGCGATGAGCCACGCACGGGACCTGGCCCACCTCGCCGGATACGACGGCTGGCGCAACCTGAGCTCGCTCCTCGACTGGCTCGCGCACTCCTGGGACCGCCCGGACGAAGGCGTGTGGGAGACCCGTGGGGGCCGTAAGGACTTCACCTTCAGCCGGGTGATGTGCTGGGCTGCCTTCGACCGCGGGATCCGCCTGGCCACCGAGCTGGCCCGGCCCGCCGACGTGGCCGGCTGGACCGCCGCACGCGACGCCATCTTCCATCAGGTCATGACGCGGGGATACAGCACCCGTCGCGAGGCGTTCGTGCAGCACTACGGCGGCGAGGTGCTCGACGCCTCGCTTCTGCTGATGCCGGAGGTGGGGTTCCTCTCCCCGAGGGACCGCCGCTGGCTGTCGACGTTGGACGCCATAGAGACGGACCTTGTTGTCGACAGCTTCGTCTACCGCTACGACCCGGACGCGTCACCTGACGGACTGAGCGGCGACGAAGGCACCTTCTCCCTGTGCAGCTTCCTGTACGCCGGCGCCCTCGCCCGCGCGGGACGGGGCGGCCTGGCCCGCTACGCGTTCGACAAGATGCTCACCTACGCCAACCACGTCGGCCTCTTCGCCGAGGAGATCGGCCCGACCGGCGAGCAACTGGGCAACTTCCCGCAGGCCTTCACCCATGTGGCGCTCATCCTGGCCGCCCTCGCCCTGGACGAGGAACTGAACCACACCGGGACCTGAACACCCTGAGCTCTTACGGTGCGTCACGCGTTCACCGCGCCGGGGCCCGGTCGGCCGAAGGCGGAGGGACGAGCGCGAGCTGGGACAGCGGTCTCACGGCCGGCGGCCCACGGGGCGGTGATTGCGCCGGTTCGCGCGTGCTCGGCGGGGCCTTCTGTGCCGGCCACGACGGCTGCGACGGCTGCGACGGCTCACCGGCCTTGGGGTCTGCACGGCCAGGTGCCCGACGCCCCCGGCGGCGCGGTGGTATTACAAGCGCTGGATGCCGGCCAGGGCCGACGTCATGCGAGTGGGACACGCCCCGAGACCTGAGGCCCGGCGTCCAGATGCGCTGCGATGCGCCCGATCGTCCGGGCGTTGTCCTCGAACAGGTGCCCTTGCATGCCCGCCATCTGGGCCGCCTCGACGTTGACTGCCACATCGTCGACGAAGAGACAGTTCTCTGGAAGCACGTCCAAGCTGGCGCATGCGGCCTCGAAGGCTCGCAGGTCGGGCTTGCCGATACCGATCTCGTGCGAGTAGACGATCTGTTCCACCAGGTCGTCGAAGTGGTACAGCGCCGCCTCCCGCTCTCGGGCGCCGACGAAGCTGTTACTCAGGATTCCCAGCCTGCAGATTCCCTGCAGCCCTCGCACATACGCGATGAGTTCCTCGTTCGGGGTCCCCAGGTACTCCGCCCACAGATCAGCCATGAGGGATTCGACCTGGGGCGCGTCGAGACCCAGGCGGGCAGCCACCTGCTCGTGCACCTCCCTCTCGCTCACGCTGCCGATGCTCCCAGCACGCCACACGTCGCGCATCCGCTCATTCACAGTGCCCAGCGGCAGTCGCAGCCGTTGTTCCCACCGTTGCACCCACCCCGTCTTCGGGGTGATCTCCAGCACTCCACCGATATCGAGAATGACACAGGTCGCGGTCACGCGAACTCCCCCTCTTCGTCCCTGTGGCCGGCGAGCACACAACGCCCGCTGATGTGATCTATGGAGACACTGTTGTCCGTCCCTCCGGGGCAAGGTCAAGCGATATTGGAGTCTTGTGACAGCTCTGTCCCAGGCGCCGACGTCATCCGGTCGCATCGGCAGGGTGCCGTCAAGGCTGGTATCCGAAGACACTCAGCCGGACGCTGACGTCAGAACGCTTCAACGGACGCGGTCGCAGGCCCGCAACGACGTTGCCCGACGAGACACGAACCCTGATCCGCCGACTGAGTCGCAAGCGCGAGTCAGGCTGAACCTGGCCTGCAATCGCCGTAGCCTTAGCTGTTAAAGATCTCTAGCAAGCACCTCTACGGCCTGCCGACGCCCCCGGGTGTCATGCTTCGGGTCATGATTGAGCCACCTTTGAACGGCATCTCGCCGGTGATCCCGCCGGTCGCCGCTTCCTGGCAACGCATCGACGCCTGGCTGGCCCGTCATGCGCCCGCTCGACTCGCTGAGCTTCGCCCTCCGGCTTCGTCACATGCGATCGACCGACTCGAAAGCGCATTGAACGTACGCCTCCCCGCCGACCTACGTGCATCGTTGCTGTGCCACGACGGGGATTCTTCCTACCTCGGCATCTTGCCGTGCGGCCCGCTGTACTCCACGAACGCCTGGTGTGGCTGGTGTGGTCATGGCGTCGGAGCCCTCGTGGGTAGCCCCGTTCACAGGGCTGGGTCCACGGCAGTCGGCCAAGCTCGTCGACACGTCCCGGCGGAGGGGGTGGTGCGAAGAGGGTCCGCAAGGGACGTCCCTGGAGCCCGCCCTTGGAGGGCCGGGTACTTCCGGTCGCCGCGTACCGGCGCACGAACCTGACCTTGCGTCAGCTTGCGCCAGTGGCCGGGGTCTCGTAGTCCGTGGCCGACCGCATCAACCACCTCGGGCCGTCGCTCGCGCTGCAGCCCCGCAGGCGGTACCGCAAGGACACCGTGCTGATCGTGGCCGGCACCCTGGTCCCCGCTCGCGGCCACAGCATCGCCGAGCAGCCGAAGTCATCCGCGCTGCCCGCCCGCAGGGCGGATCGGCCGCACACCCGGCCGGAACACCCCTGGCGGCGTCCATGGCACCGTCGCCGCCGCCGCGATCCAGCTCCGGCTCCGACCGCGAGATGCGCCTTGCACCTGGTCACGCCCAGAACTTCCCGCAGCCAGCAGCGTCGTCGCCTACAGTGCCGAAGACATGCCGGCACCTGCATCCTTCGCATTCGTTCGCCACATCGACGGACTCCGATACCGCTTCAAACGTGACGGCGAGCACAACGGCCGCCCGGCCTACCGCCGAACAGACGGGAACGTGTGGTGTGTCTGGTCTCCGACCGCTGGCTGGCACTGCGAGGTCGCTGACGGCCTCGTCACCGCCCAGCCCCTCAACAGCCACGCTGACGAACCCGAGCCCCCGGCCACCGTCTGGCGCAGCTTCAAAGGCGACCGCTCCTACCTCTACGACCTCCAGACCCTCGCCCCCGAAGCATGATCCGCCGGACAGCGCCCAGGAGGCGACCAAAGGACCACTGGTACTGGACCGGCCCCGGTGACGTTCCCCGAACGCGGCCTGGACATGCCTCGACGCCCTCCTTGCGGCAAGGAGCCCATCCAACGCCCCATCACCTCCCCCCCTCAGCCTACGCACGACGCCCACCCGACCTGGCCCCGAACACGTCCGGTACGTGTGTACGTCAGTCGGGCACCGGGGCATGGATTCCGTGGCGACGGACGGTGGCCGGGCGGCAGCGGAGGAGTCGGCGGAGGGCTAGGAAGCCGCCCCGCAGCGCACCGTGCCGGGCCAGGGCCTTGACCGCGTACGTGGAGCAGGTCGGAGTGTAGGGGCAGCAGGGCGGGCGGGTGGGGCTGACGGCGACCCGGTAGTGGCAGACGGCGTCGTAGAGCGCGCGGGCGGCCCGTCCGGCCGGGCGCGCGGCGGCGGGGTCGCCGGTGCGCTGGCCCTTCCGGCCTGCGGCGGGCCGGATCAGCGCCAGGAACAGGCTCCCCACCCACATCCAGGGGCAGCACGAGTGGCACATGGTGCAGCTGTCCGACGTGCCCTCAAGGCAGTTCTCGCACCGCTTCCGAGATTTCTCGGGCCTTCGCCGCCGCACCGTTCTCCTCCTGACGCCCGACCCCGATGTTACGGGGCTGAGCAGCGGAGGCAGCGGGCCATCACTCGGCGATGCTCTTCTCGAACCTGATCGTCACCTGCTGGTCCGGCCGCACACTGGGGGCGCCCCTGGCACACAAGCCGACGGCTCACAACAATCAACCGTCTGCGCACAGTACTGTTTCCCCCGACGTCCGGTGCCCCCTCCGGCTCTTGGACATCGGTTCATGGTGCTGCGTCACAGGGCACAGGATTGCAGCCGGCAGCCCCCACAACCGGCGACTTCTGTCGATGCGTTGGGGGAGCGACGGCTGCAGGAAGGAGCCCCCATGGACAGAGTCGTTGATCTCGATGAGGCCGCCGCCGTTCTGGACGAGCGGAGCGCGAGCTGGAGGTCAGCCGGCCTCGACGTCGGCCACATGACCTGGAGGGACGCAGCCGCGTCGTGGCCTCAGCCGCTGGAGACCGACCGGGCTCGGGTGCACGACCCCGACTCGGTTGGTGTTGTCGTATCCGGTCCGGCGGAAGCCGTGTTGTCGGTTGTGCTGTTCCGGGGTGGTTGGGCCGACGTGGACTTTATTGCCGAGCTCGATGACTCTGGCCCCCTCCCCGCCTCGGGCATCGCCTCAGCGGGAGACTTCGGGAGCCGGTTGGATCAGTGGGTGGCTCGTGCCTTCGGGGTGCTCGGCAGCGT
The DNA here is from genome assembly GCF_008271805.1 of Streptomyces sp. TRM49041. Lineage (GTDB taxonomy): Bacteria > Actinomycetota > Actinomycetes > Streptomycetales > Streptomycetaceae > Streptomyces. Next base: position 49,734 of record NZ_VSRY01000092.1, on the reverse strand, counting down.
GGAGTGAATCCTGGCCGCTCAGGCGAACGGCAGCATCGTCGCGACCGGCTACGAGCCCTACCGCCTCGCCATCACCCGCGCCCGCGCTGAGGAGCAGCGGGCGTCGTAGCGCTCCAGTTCGGCGACGGGCGGGCGTGGGACATGGTCGGGTGATCTCCACGAGCACCTGGGAGCCGTCGGCCAGGAGCACGAAACCCTCGTGGACCAGAGAACCGTCCGGAGTCGGGTGAGCGGTTTCGAGTTCCCTGCCGAAGGCGATGAGCTGGTCGTGCGGGCGGGTGCGGTCCCGTAGTGATGGGTCGAGGGCGGCACAGGTCGGGGCTGTAGCCGAAGCCTTGCTCCCCACCGCCACTTGACTGCAGGCCGACTCGGGTGGCAGGGGCGCCGTATGCGTGCCGGGGAGGCGTGACGGTGCCCAACGCGGGCACTAGGGCGTCATGACCGTATCGAAGACAAGCGTCCTGGTGCTGGACAGCAGCGACCCCGAGACGCTCGCCGAGTTCTACGCACAGTTGCTCGACGCCCGTGTACGGCGCTGTGCCGACCCCGACTTCGTCGATGTCGTGGGCCAGGACGGCGTGCGACTGACGATACGCCGCGACCACTGCCACGCACCGCCCAGCTGGCCCCGGCCGGACGACTCCCAGCAGGCTCACCTGCACATCCTCGTTGCCGCTGCCGACATGGACGCGGCGGAGCGTGAGGCCGTGAGCCTGGGGGCCCGGCCGATGGAGGCCCGGGATGACGTCGGCCACGGTGACGTACGTGTCTACGCGGACCCCGCCGGGCACTCCTTCACGGTCGTGGCACATGAGGGGCGCGCCTGAGGCGGGCATCGGGTGCGCCGAACGCCGCTCTCGGCTGGAGAGGGACGGGGCCGTCGCGCCCGAGCCGACCGACTGCCCATGATCTCTCCGGCCCCGCCCCGCCCCCGGAGCCGGCTCCGGCCTCGGCCCCGGCTTCGCCCGCGTAGCCGCATTCTTGTGGGTACTTGGCGACGAGCGGCAACGGGTCGATGCTGTTCGAGGGTTGGCCGGAGGGCGGAGCCGGTGAGACCTGCGGCGATGCGATGGGTCAGGAGGCCGACTGGGCGTCAAGGACGCCTCTCCAGGCGGCGGTGGCCCCGGTCGGAGAAGGAGCCGACGCTTCGGAGAGTTCTCGACCGAACGAACGGTGTCAGGAAGTACGCGGTCTTCAGCGGAAGCACGTCGTGCACCTTCCGGTGCACCAGTCCATCGGTCTCCATCTCGCGGAGTGCCTGAGTCGGCACCTTCTCGCTGATACCTGGCAACCTGCGGCGCAGCTCGCCGGGACAGTGCGGGTCTCATCCGCGCTTGCGGAGGTACGCCTCCAGTTCTGCGGCGCCGGTCAGCATCGCCCGCCCGCGGGCGGACAGCCGGCCGTGCCAGTCACGCAGGGCGGCCTCCAGCGGCTTCAGCCCGCCGGCCGCCCGCACCTGGGTGATCAGCGGGGCGATCTGCTCCAGTGGGTAGCCGCCCCGCCTGAGCTGGTGGGCGAGCCGGGCGTCGCGTACGTCGGCTTCGTCGTAGACGCGGTATCCGGTGAGCGGGTCGCGGTGCGGGTGCACCAGCCCGGCGCGCTCCCATTTGCGCAGCGTCGCGGGTCGGATGCCGAGCTTCGCCGCCAGCGGCCCGATGAACGTGCCGCCGGGTCCTGACACCGCGGCCGGCTCCGTCCCCACACCGGGCTCGGGCACCGTGGCGGGTACCAGGTCGCGGAGGGCGCTCTCCACGGCCTGGAGGGTCCGCCGGTCGTCGAGGAGCTGGGCGTGGCCGACGTCGATGAGGCGGAACGCCTCATCGACCGCACCCTGGTTCACGGCGCGCATGATCGACGTCGCCGTCCGGTGGCCGTGGCCCGGCACCAGGGCAAGAAACGCGCGCAGAGCACCCGCGTGCAGCGAGGTGTAGGTGCGGTAGCCGTGGGGTGTGCGCCCGGCGGCCGGAAGGATGCCGGACTCCTCGTAGTTCCTGATCGCCTGCGTGGACAGACCGTGCCCGCGCGCCAGGTCAACCGGCCTGAGCCGCTCGGCGTTTTGAAGGTTTCGCCCCATGGAGCTGATGGTATTGCGAGAAAGTTTCAACCGAGGGTTCAACGATACCGTTGAGGGCATGGCTACCGACATCAAGGACACCGTCCATTCCGTCGAGGCTGCCGCCGTCATGCGGCTGTTCCCTGCCCGGCCGCAGCTGCTCGCCCTGGGCGAGCCCACCCACGGCGAGGAGACTCTGCTCGAACTGCGCAACGAGCTCTTCCGGCAGCTCGTCGAGCAGGAGGGCTACCGGACGATCGCGATCGAGAGCGACTGCATGATGGGCCTGGTCGTGGACGACTACGTCACCTCGGGCACGGGCACTCTCGACGAGGTCATGGAGCGCGGATTCAGCCACGGCTGGGGCGCGTCCGCGGCCAACCGCGAGCTGGTGCGCTGGATGCGCGCCTACAACGACGGCCGGCCCGGGTCCGAGCGGCTCCGCTTCGCCGGTTTCGACGGACCGCTGGAGATCACCGGCGCCGCGAGCCCCCGGCAGGCCCTCACCTCACTCCACGGCTACCTCGCGTCCCGGGTGGACGCGGACCTGCTCCCCTGCACCGGGGAAACGCTCGACCGCCTGCTCGGCGCCGAGGACCGGTGGACCAATCCCGCCGCGATGATGGAACCGGCCCAGTCCGTGGGGCGGTCTGCTGAGGCGGGTCAGCTGCGGCTGCTCGCCGACGATCTGGTGGCGCTGCTCGACGTGCAGATGCCGCACTTGATCACGGCGACCTCGCGGGACGACTGGGACCGGGCGTGCCTGTACGGGCGCACGGCGACCGGCCTGCTGCGCTACCACTACTGGATGGCCGACACCTCACCGGCCCGCATGACGCGGCTGGTGGGGGTGCGGGACCAGATGATGGCCCACAACCTCCTCGCCGTCGCCGCTCGGGGCCCGGCGCTCGTCCACGCCCACAACTCCCATCTCCAGCGGGAGAAGAGCACTATGCGGATGGGCGGGATGCCGCTGGAGTGGTGGAGCGCCGGTGCGCTGGTGAGCGCCCGGCTCGGTGAGGGGTACGCCTTCGTGGCCACGGCGCTCGGCACGATACGGCACCGGGAAGTGGACGCGCCGCCGCCGGACACGGTCGAAGGACTCCTGTACGCGCTCCCGGAGGACCGCTGCGTCGTCGACGCCCCACGGCTGTCCACCGTCCTCGGCGACATGCGGCCGGCGCCCCGCGTATCCCCCTGGTTCGGCTACGCCCCGCTCGACCCGGCCCACTTGGCGGACAGCGACGGCATCGTGTTCGTCAAGGACGTCCCGGAGAGCTAGGGGTTGTCTCCACGGTTGGCCTACGGACGCCGTTCCTGGCGGTAGTGGGCTGGTACTCGGCGTACGTACGCCCGCGTGAGCACCTTGAGCGCGTACGCGGGACCTGCGGGGCGTGCATCCGCCAAATGCCTCGTTGGCCAGTGCCCGCATGTCGATCAGGTCAGGCGTCGGCAGGTGGCTGTGCAGCTTCGCGGAGTCGCGCCGTCGGCGTGGCGGGAGCCCGTCACCGTGGTGTCGTCAGGTGAGGGTAGTCGTGCGCAGCAGGAGGATGGCGATGTCGTCGGTGTGCCGGGCGTTGGGCCAGGCGCGGTGGAGGATGGCGTCGATGACCGCGTCGAGGTTCTTCTGGCCGCTGTTCTCGGCGAGGTGCGCGGCGAGGTCCGCAGTGGTCCGGTCGACGTCGGTGCCGGGGACTTCGATCAGGCCGTCGGTGTAGAAGGCGAGTGTCGTTCCGGGGGTGAGCGGCAGGGTCGTCAGGGGGTAGGACACGCCGAGGTCGGTGCCGAGCATGGGGGCGGGGTCGAGCGTCGGGACGCCGGGCGGCCGGCCGGGCTGGTGCAGGAGTGGGGGCGGGTGGCCCGCGCTGGCCAGGGTGGCCTGACGGCGGGCCAGGTCGAGGTGGGCGTAGAGGCACGAGACGAGCAGGTCGGTTTCCAGGTCGGCCAGGACGTGGTCGGTGCGGGCGAGGACCTGGTCGGGTGGGGCTCCGGCGGCGGCGTGGATGGCGGTGCGGACCTGGCCCATGAGGGCCGCGGCGGCGACGTTGTGGCCCTGGACGTCGCCGATGACGGCCGCGGCTGCGGTCTCGTCGAGGCGGATGAGGTCGTAGAAGTCGCCGCCGATGTCCATGCCGTGGCTGGACGGGAGGTAGCGGGCGGCGACCTGGAGGCCGGGTACGGCGGGGAGGCTGCGCGGGAGGAGAGTCTGCTGAAGGCCGTGGGCGAGGTCGTGTTTGGCGTCGTACAGGCGTGCACGGTCCAGGGCCTGGGCGATCAGGCCGGCCAGGGAGGTGAGCACGGCGCGTTCGTCGGCGCTGAAGGTGCGGGGGCGGTTGTAGGACAGGACGCAGCAGCCGACGGGCCGGCCTGAGACGATCAGGGGCAGGAACGCCCACGCCTGCTTGTCGCTGATGCGCGGGGCTCTGGGGTAGCGGCGGGCCATCGCTTCGGGGCTGGAGAAGAAGCTTGGGATCCCGTCGGACAACACCTGCCCGGCGGGGGTGAGTCCGGTGTCCAGGGGCAGGCCGTCGAGCCGGTCGATGACCTGGGGGTCGTATCCGCGATGGCCGGTGATCTTCAGGCGGCCGGCGTCGGCGGCGGACAGGACGAGGCTGTCGGCGCCGAAGGCGGGCAGGACCTGGTCGCCGATCAGCTCGACGACGTCGCGGACGGCGACGGTCTCGGTCAGCGCGGCCGCCAGGTGGACCAGCTGGTAGAGCCGTCCCGTCTGTGCGGGGCCGGCGGACGCGGAGGCGGTCCGTCCCCGTGTCGTCGCGGGCGGCGGCTCGTCGCGGGCGGCTGCCGGGGCCCGGGTGATGCGGACGCTGATGCCGCTGGCATCCGGGTAGAGCTGGAAACGCAGCCAGTTGTCCGGTGGGCGGAGGGCGGTGAAGGCGACCGGGTCTCGACTGATGACAGCGGTGCGGTAGTGGTCCTCGACGACGGGGTCGTCCAGCCAGGGCAGCGACTGCCAGGGCCGGGTGCCGAGCAGCCGGTCGGCGCCGCGGCCGAGCATGGTCTCGGCCGCGGCGTTCAGGAAGGTGATCCGGCCCTGCAGGTCCAGGGCGAGTGCTCCTTCGGGCAGCCGCTCGGCGTAGTCGGCCGCGGCGTGCGGGGGCTCACGGCCGTGCGTAGGGGATCCGCCGATCGGAATGGAGCGGGGCTGGTCGGGCACGCCGGGTGGCGATGCGGACTCGTCCAGCACACGGGCGATACGGCGTGCGGCGGAGGTGATGTGGGCCCGCTCGCGGCGGGTGGCCTCATGGGGATGGCTGGCCGGCCACAACAGCAGCAGGGCGCCCCGGCACCGGGTGCGGCCGGGCAGGGGCGCGGCGGCGAGCGCGAAACGGTAGGGCAGGCCGGCGGCCGCGCGCGGGTAGGCGCGGGCCATGTCGTCCTGGGAGCCGACCCACACCAGGCGGTCCTCGCGAGCCGCCTCGCTGACCGGGACCGGGGCGGCCAGCGGTGTCCGGCGCCACGGCAACGCCACCTCTGCGGGCACCCCGCACATCACCACCAGGTCGAGCACCTGCTCCGACTCGTCGAGGAGGAAGATCCCGCCGGCGGAGGCACCGGTACGCCGCACCGTGTCGGCCAGCGCCTCGTCCAGCAGGCCGGCGTCTCCGGAGTCCTCACCGCTGCCAGGCACCGAGTCCCCCCGACGAGCGGACGTCCGCGGCAGCCCCCGTCCCGGGCGGACCCACCGCGGCCGGGCGTGCCCCAGGACGCGACCGCCGGTCCCTGAGGGGCGTCGCCGACGGTGGCGCGGAGCAGTCGCTGTACGCGCGGGGGCGTACCCACTCGGCCATGCCTCTACCGTACGACCCCAAGCCCCCGCGGGTCCTGGCCGTCGGTGAGCGCCTCGGGGTGGCACCCCGCGTACGGAAATGAGTACGGGCACTCAGGTCCGCGGTCCGCCTCACCGCCGACGATGAGGATCTTCGTCGTCGTCGCCCTGGAGAATCTCATGCTCAGCCGCCTTGCAGACGTTCTCGTGCCCGCCGTCGGACGTCTCACGGTCACCACGGACGTCGGGGCCGCCTGCGCGCCGGGCAGCATCATCGCGGCGAACCACACCTCGCTCGCGGACCCCGCCGTCGTGCTTGCCGCGTTGCGGTGTCTCGGTGTGCGGCCGGTCGTCATGGCCGCCGCCGGCCTGTGGCGCATACCTGTGCTCGGCCGGGCCCTCGCCCGCGAGGGTCACATCCCCGTGTATCGCGGGGACCGGCGTGCCGCCGACGCGCTGGATCTCGCCGTAGCCGCTGTGAAGGAGGGGCGGCAGGTCCTCATCTACCCCGAGGGCGGGCTCCCGCTCCGCAGAGGCGTCGGCGAAGCCCCGCCCCGCTCCTTCCGCACCGGCCTGGCCCGCCTCGTGGAGCGCACGGGTGCGCCCGTCGTCCCGGTCGGCCAGGCCGGTGCGCGCCGGATCGCCTCGGGCAACGCCGCCAAGCAGCTCGCCGGGGTGGTCACCGCGCCGCTGCGCCGCCCGCGCCTGCACGTCCATGTGGGTGCGCCACTCACATCGACCGGCGACCATGGCGAGTGCACGGCCCAGGCGCATCGGGCGGTGTCGGCCGCGTGGCGGACGGCGGCCGGCCATCTCGGTGAGCCCTGCACGCAGCCGGTCGTGCAGGGGCTCGCCGGGGCGGCAGGCGGCTCTCCGCGCGCCTCGCGACCTGCTCGGCGCCGTACGCCGTCGGACGGCCGGGGGTGACATCGGCGACGGCCTTCCGGCGCGGCGGTATCGGAGGATCTCAGACCTGCTTGCGGGTCTTGATGAGGAACCGCGTGGTGTGGGCGACGAAGGCGCCCTCGCTCCGGCTCCGGTGGTGAAGTCGCCGTCGGCGTTCCCGGTACTGGTCGACGGTGCAGCCGGGCACCATCCAGATCACCTTGCGCAGGAAGTCGCTCACCGCGCCGATGCCGAGGAACTCGGTGCGCGGGGACTCCGGACGCTGGTTCACGGGCCTCCGGCCGGCCGCCTCGGCCGCCCGCCGGGCATCGTCGGGGTGGCGTCTGAGACGCATCTCCTGCGTCGAACCCCTCGTCGGCGAGCGGGAGCGGCGGCTCGTCCTCGTCCGCGACGACCACCGCACCGCGCGAATGCGGCAACCGGGTGGCCTGGGTCGACGTTGGGCGGCCAGGACTCGGTGGCCACGACCGGGGCGGCAGCTTCGGCACCCCGGCCCGGTTCCTCCCCTCCCCCGGGGCCGGTGACGCCGGGTCGACCCGGCCCCGGGGCTGCGGCAGGGCTGACGCCGGTACCGGTCGACGGCCCACTGTCCGGTCGGCACCGATCTGCCGAGGTGGGGAGCCGCCCGCGGACGACGCCACCTCCGGGGAGCCACCGGTTTCTGGAGGTGCGCCTCCGTGCCCGGGAGGGGTGCGGGCATGGGCGGTCGGCGTGTCAGCGTGTCAGCGTCACCCGGACACGGTGCCGTAGGGCCCCGGAAGCGGTTCGACCCTGTCGAGCCAGGTGCGGGGGACGTCGTCGATGCCCGTGCGGGCTGCGACGACTCCGCCGGTGATGGCGCACGTGGTGTCGACGTCGCCGAGTCCTTCCGCGGTGGTCCACAGGGCAGCGGTCAGGTCGTCCGGGTGACGGGCCGCCGACCAGAGGGCGAAGGGAACGGTGTCGTCGGCCCGGACGCGCTGACCGTTGCCGAGGAGGCCGGCGGCGCGCCAGGGCTCCGTGGTGAAGGGGAGGTCGGCGGCGCGTGCGAGGCCGGCCCTGACCGCGCTGTCGGGCGTGTGGCGGGCGACCATGCGCAGGTCGAGGCCGTCATGGACGGACAGGGCGGCGGCGACGGCGACCGCCACGGCACCGGCGACGGCCTCGGGGTGGGCGTGGGTGACCCGTGCGGATGCCTCGGCCTGGCGGACGGCGAGACCGAGGTCGTCGGCGTACCAGGCACCGAGCGGAGCGATCCGCATCGCGGCGCCGTTGCCCAGGCTGCCCTGTCCGTCGAACAGTTCAGCGGACAGGGTGGGCCAGTCCTCCGGCACTTCGAGGAGTCGGGGCAGCAGTTCGTGCATACCGGCGCCGTATCCCCGGCCGGGGTCGGCCCGGTATCCGGCGGCGAACGCGAGGGCGAGTTCGGCCGGACGGATCTCGCCGTGCCGTTGGAGGACGTGCATGATGCCGAGGGCCATCGCGGTGTCGTCGGTCCAGTGCCACCGTGGCTCCTGCGGAGTGCGGCGGGCACGGATCTCGTCGATGGCCTGCCGCGGCTGCCGAAAGAGCGGGAACCAGCGTTCACCGAACGCGTCACCGAGGCCGAGACCACGGAGGCTGTTCAGCGCCGGGGCGGGCACGGGGGCAGGGGCTCGGTCGGCTGTGTCCATGGCGTCTTCCTCCCGCGCTGTCCCGTTACCTCGCACCAGGGTTGTGGAGCCCGGTCGCCTGTCCTGACACGTCGTCGGGGCGGCTCCCGTGCCCGAGCGGCCCCACCGTCGGGGCGACGACCAAACAGCGTGCGGTGATCCCGGGGGCTTTGCGGCGCATCGGCTCCTCCCTCATCGCCCCGGGCCCGGTGCGGGTCGAGGTCCGGTCGGAAGCGGCGCCGGGACCGGGACCGGTGCCGGTGCCGGTGCCTGGAGGACCACCTCCCAGGTGTCCACCGCGTAGTCGGTCCGCATGCCGTGCGCCTCGTAGATCCGCAGGGCGCCCGTCTCGTTGTGCGTGTCGACGCCGAGGCCGATGCTGTCGCGGCCCCGTGCGGCGTACGCGGCGAAGGCATGCCGCAGCAGGTGGCCGGCGATGCCGCGGCCACGGCAGGACCGGCGCACGCCGATGTTGCTGATCCAGGCCATGCTCCGCCGGTCGTTGCGGGAGAGCAGCACGGCGACGTCGTCGCCGTCCAGTGCGGCGATCCAGACCAGCGACCAGTCGACGTGGGCCGCGCCGATGTCCTCCAGCCACTGGTCGTACGTACGCGCCTGGTGGTCGAAGTGCTCGCTGAACGTCTCCTGCAGCAGGGCGTGGGCGCGGCGCCGGTCGGCCTCGTCGCCGCAGTCACGCAACACGATGCCCCCGGGCGGTTCGGGGACCGTCAGGTCGTCCCCGGACAGCCGGCGCGTCATCACGTGGTACTCGCGCACCCGCCCCCAGCCCCGTCGTCCGATCATGTCCAGGTCGGTGGTGGGCCGGGCGTTGAGCTGCAGGTGCAGGACGGCCCGGGGCGCGCCGTTGGCGTGTGCCCGTTCCAGGGCGCGCCTCTCGACCAGGGCCAGGAGGTGCTCTCCGGTGTGCCCGTAGCCCGGGAGCACGTAGTGGTCGGCGTCGATGCGTTCGCCGCCGGACTCGTCCCACACGAACGCGTAGGCGACCAGCCGGTCGCCCTGGAAGGCCAGCCAGGAGTCCTCGGCGAGGATGACCTCGGGGTGGGCCAGTTCGGTTTCCACCGTGTGCAGATCCGTGTCCGGTCGACCGGTCTCGATGGTGTCGATCTCGTTGAGCAGGGCGCATACCAGGGGCGCGTCGCCGACGGTGGCGGGTCGGACGACGAAGGGGACTTCGGATGTCATCCCGTCCGCACCCCCGTGCTCAGCCGACTGATGGCTCTCTGCTCGACGACGCAGGAATTCGAGCAGCAGAGCCGTCGTCTGGGCGGGCCGTTCCAGGCTGGGCAGATGTCCGGCCCAAGGGAGCTCGGTGTGATGGGCGAGGGGGACGCGCCCGGCCAGTTCGGCGGCGATCGTACGGAAGTGGTCGAGGTCGTGCGCCCCGGAGACCACCAGCGTCGGCGCGGTGATACCGGCGGGGTCGAACTCGGTCTCGCTCGGGGAGATGTCCTCCTCGGCGGCGAGCTGTACGTCGAAGGCGCGGCGCTGCATCTCGCCCACCAGGGCGCGCACGTCGTCAGAGGCGTCCGGCCCGAGCCACGTGGACACGTTCAGTTCGACCGCGCCCGCGAGGTCTCCGGCTTCGATCAGTGCGTCCTCCCGTGACGCGAACTGCTCGACGGAGGCGGTGGGCTCGAATCCGTCGGCGGCCGTGCACAGCAGGGCGAGCATGTCGACCCTGGCCGGCCACCTCGCGGCCAGCTCCAGCGCCACGCCGCCGCCGTAAGAGGCGGCGACCACGGCTGTGCGTTCGATGCCGAGGGCGTCCAGCAGGTCGACCACGTCCTGCGCGTCGCTGTACGGTGCCGTCGCCACCGGTGTGTCGCCGAAGCCTCGGAAGTCGCAGCGGACGACGCGGTATCCGGCCTCCGCGAAGGCGTGCCATTGGGGTTCCCACATCCGCCGGTCGCAGACGGAGGAGTGCAGGAGGAGCAGTGCCGGACCGTCGCCGGTCACCTCATGAGTGAGAGTCATCGGGCCTGACCGTAGTCCGGCCCCTTCCGCCCGGCCATCGATTTTCATCTCACCGGCGGGAGGCTCGCCGGGACCGCGAGCACGCCCAGCGCACGAGGAGGCGACACGAGGAGGCGACACGAGGAGGCGACACGAGGAGGCGACACGAGGAGGGGAACGGTTGCCCGAACCCCGGCGGTCCGCTCTACTGCTGTGCGGCTCGCACACACAGGCGTGTCCGACGAGGGAGGCTGGGATGAGGACAGGGCGGCGCGGACGTCAGGGGGCCCATCGGCGTCGCGGTCGTGGGCCGCGCCACCGCAGAGGGACCCTGGCACTGATCGTGGCGGGCTTACTGCTGACCGGTGTCTGCGCGACACTGGCCACCGCGTGGGGAGGTCGTACGAGCGGTGCCGGGGCGGGCGACGCCACGCAGGCCGCCGCATCCCCCGTACCGCACGGTGTGGGCGGCCTCCGGCGCGAGGGCCCTCCCAGGCCGTCGGCCGAGCCGTCCGGCGCGGGCTCCGGCGTGCCGTCGGCCCCCGCCCCGGTGAAGAGCCCCGGTGACGCGGACACGGCCGGGAAGGGCGCCGGGCGTTCCCAAGCCTCGGCCGCCCTCCCCTTCGACATGCCCGACCGGGCCACCCTGCGAGCCTCCGGGAAACTGGTGTTCGCCCACTACTTCACGCCGTTCCCGCTCTCCCTGGACAACGCGCCCGCCGCCGACGACTACTACGCCCGCAACTACCTCACTCCGGACGGCGAGCGCGGCAAGCACCAGGCGTACGGCGGTCTGCTGCGCGACCGCCCGCTGCCCGTGCGCCCGAAGGTGGGCGACTGGGAGCTGGCCAACCTCCAGCAGGAGGTGCGCACGGCACGGGACGCCGGGCTGGACGGTTTCACCCTGGACATCCTGTCGCTGTCGGGGAAGAACCGGGAGCGGTGCGAACTCCTGCTGAAGGCGGCCCGTACGGTCGACCCCACCTTCAAGATCATGCTGATGCCGGACATGTCCTCCCTCCGGACCGGCGATCCGAAGGAGCTCGCCGACGCCCTCGCCGAACTGGGCCGTTACCCGTCGGCGCACCGGCTCGACGACGGGCGTCTGGTCGTCGCACCGTTCAAGGCGGAGGCGAAGAGCGTCCGCTGGTGGTCCGGCGTGATCGACGATCTGCGGGCACGGCACGGTGTGCGCACCGCGTTCGTCCCGCTCTTCCTGGACTTCGGCTCCCACGACGGCTCTTTCGCCGCGATCAGTCACGGCTTCTCCGACTGGGGCAGCCGAAGCTACACCGGGCGGGAGAAGGGCTCGCGTGACGCGCGGCGGGCACACGACATGGGCAAGATCTGGATGCAGCCGGTGTCGGTACAGGACGCCCGCCCGAACCAGGGCACCTACCACGAGGCGGGCAACACCGCCACGCTGCGCGCCACCTGGACGCGGGCCATCGAGGGCGAGGCGGACTGGGTGCAGCTCACCACGTGGAACGACTACTCCGAGGGCACCCACTTCGCGCCCTCGCAGCACAACGGCCACGCCTACCTCGATCTGATGTCGTACTACCTCACGCGCTTCAAGACCGGGGCGTGGCCCAAGATCGTGCGGGACACCCTGTACGTGACCTCGCGCACCCAGTTCGCCGACACGGTGCCCACAAGCTCGCAGTCCCGGCTGATGTCGCTGCGGGAGGGCAGCGCGGACGCCCGGGACACGGTGGAGGTGCTGGCCTTCCTGCCCCGCCCGGCGACCGTCCGCGCGACCGTCGGCCGGACCACGTCCTCGCACAAGGCCCCGGCGGGCATGAACACGGTCCTGCTGCCGCTGCGGCCCGGTGCGGTCTCGGCGAGGGCGGTGCGCGGCGACCGTGTCGATGCCACGGTGACCTTGCCGTACCGGGTGCGGCACACGGTCGAGGTCCAGGACCTCCAGTACTACGCCGCCACCAGCGGGCGCCGCGGCCCCGGCTGACCGCCGGTCAGGGGAGGCGCCCCGCTGAGGGCGCGGCCGATGCCGTGCGCGTACGTCACACCATCGGGCGCAGGTGCTGCGCCTATCGCCGCGCCGGTGTGGCGGGCGGCCGCTGTGGCGCCCAGCGTGGAACGGGCAGGCCGGGACCGCCCCGGCCCCGTACCGACGAGGTCCCATGCAGGAACCGCACCTGCTGCCGGGTTCCCGAGGCGAGCCGCGCCCCGCCGGTGACCCGGCACCGGACGGGTCATCGCCCGCCGCCGGCACGGACGGCCGGTCCGCCCGCGCGACGCTGTGGCCCGCCGCCGTCGCCGTGTCGTTCGTGCTGGCTCAGCTGATGCTGGTGGCGCCGGGCCTGGGCCTGGGCTGGGACGAGACGGTGTACGTCAGCCAGGTCGGCCGACAGGGGCCGGCCGCGTTCCTGAGCGCGCCCCGCGCCCGGGGCGTCTCCTTCCTCGCCGCCCCCGTCGCGGCCCTCTCCACCTCGGTACTTGCGCTGCGGATCTGGCTGGCAGTGCTGTCGGGCCTCGGCCTGTTCCTGGCCCTGCGGGTCTGGCGGCCGCTGCTTCCGGCGCCGGTAATCGCCCTGGCGGGTGCCTTGTTCGCGAGCTTGTGGATCACGCTTTACTACGGACCGCAGGTGATGCCGAACCTATGGGTGGCCTACGGCGCCCTGGCCGCGGTCGGCTTCTTCCTGCGCACGGCCCGCGACCCCGGCGACTCCCTGTCCCTGGTGGGGCTCGCGGCCGCCGTGGCGTTCGTGGCGCTGATGCGACCGCCGGACGCCGTGCCGCTCGTGCTGCTTCTGGCAGCGGCTTCGCTGCTGGTGCGCGCCTGGCGGCGACCGGTGCTGTGGTGCGTACTCGCCGCCGGGGTCCTCGTCGGCAGCGCCGAGTGGGTGATCGAGGCGTATGTCCGCTACGGCGGCCTGGTCGCGCGGCTCGACCGGGCCAGTGAGATCCAGGGCGATGTCGGCTGGTACGTCGCGGTCGACGACCATGTCCGGGCACTGGGCGGGCGTACGCTGTGCCGCCCGTGCGACGTGCCCTGGGAGAACCCGGTCACCGCTCTGTGGTTCCTCGCCCTGCCACTGGCTGTCGCCGGCGGCGTCCGGGCGGCCGCCCGGACGCGGCATCGCACGGCCACGGTGATGGCCACCGTGACCGGGTGCGCGCTCGCACTGCCCTATCTGTTCACCATCGACTACGCCGCGCCCCGCTTCCTGTTCCCGGCGTACGCCCTGCTCTCCCTGCCGGTCGCGGTGCTCCTCGTACGGCTCGCGGGCATCGGCACTTCCTGGCGGCCCGCTCTCCTCGGCCTGTGCGCGCTGGCGCTGCTGGGACACCTGGCCGTCCAGTACAAGGTGCTCGACTCGGTGACGCGGCGGGTGCGCACCGACACCGTCACGCTGTCGCGGATCGCCGCGGAACTCCGGGCCCACGGCGTACGGCCACCCTGTGTCGTGACCGGCAAGGACGCGATCCGCATCGCCTACCGGGCAGGCTGCGCCTCCCGGCAGCCCGCAGGACACGACGCCGCCATCACTCCGGCCGGCCTCGCACGTGCGGCCGAGCGGCAGCCGGTCGCCGTACTGCTGTCCCGGGGAGGGACCGTTCCCGCGTACGCCCGTGGCTGGGCCGCGTACCAGCTGCCCGACCTGCCTCAACAGCCCGGATTCCACATGCTCGTGTCGCCGTCCGCACAGAACTGACACGAGCGGCGGGCCGTCAGGCGGACCGTCGACCGGTCCGGCGGAGCCGCCCCCGCCGTGGAAGCGGCCGTCGTGCGAGCTTCTCCCGTACGTGCCCGGTGCCGTCGGGCCCGAACCTGGTGGCCGCGTTCCACGGGCGCCGTCGCCCGGTCGCCCTCTGGCCGCACGACCGGGGCCGGCCCCGGTTCGGCCGCTGATCGTGGCATGGGCGCCGGACGGGCCCACCGCGGCACGTGCCGCTCTGGAGACCTCCCGGTGGGCGGTGACCGGGTGGAAGGTCCTACCCCGAGTGAGCTCGATTCGCTGCTGCGCGGGCTGAAGCCGGGGTGGCGGAGTCCCCGCCCGCGCGGCGGGTCAGCCGCCAGACCTGTACCTCGCCGGTCTCGGCCGGGGCGAGGCGCTCGGCGGGGCGGCGACGGTGTTCGGTGAAGCCGAGTCGGGCCGGGACGGCGGCGCTGGCCCGGTTCGCCAGGTCGTGGACGATCTCCACGTGGTCGACTCCGGGGAGGCGGAATGCCTGCTCGGCCAGGGCGCGGGCGGCCCGGGTGGCCACGCCCCGGCCGGTGGCGGCCGGGTGCAGCCAGTACCCGATCTCACGGGCGTCGTCCGGGGTGCCGTCGTGCCGGTACAGCCCGCAGGCGCCGACGATCGCCCCGTCCAGCACGATCGCGTAGGTGAACTCCTCACCGCTCGCCCAGCTCTCCGCGCGGCCGGCCAGGAAGTCGGTGGTCCTGGCCAGGCTGTGCTCGGCGACCCACGGCATCCACGGGCGCAGATGATCCAGCGATTCCTCGATGACCCGGAACAACTCCGGAAGGTCCGCCTCGCCGTCGAAGCGACGCAGCGTCAGGTCGTCCCGCCGGACCACCGGCTGTGGAAGGTTCATGCCTGGAGGGTCCTAGGCGGCCGCCTAGGTCGGCAACAGCGTTTTCGACACGATTCAGAACGACACGTCGACGTAGTCGATGTCGGTGAACTCGACCTCCAGGTTGTCGGCGCGGCGACCGCCGTCCTTGAAATAGATCTCCTGCAGGCCCTCCGCGACGATCGCGCGCAGCTGGCGGTCCGTGGCCCCCTGTTGCTGGGCGTCGAAGAGGCGGCTCGCGTAGTCGGGTGGAAGGTGCACGGTCAGGCGGCGCAGCCGGCCGTCGTCGGTGGTGCCGATGGGCGCGGTGTAGCCGAACCTCGCACGGGTCTCCACCGTGATGCCGGTGCTCGTGGCGGCCTGTCGGCGGCGCTGCCCGCGTACGCGCGGCTGCCACCTCGCCTTCACCTCGGCCTCGATGCGGTCGGCGATGTCCTTGGGCGGGCTCTTCCGCTCTCCCTTGCGGTAGCGCTCCACCGAGCGCTGCGTGACGCCCAGCAGTCCGGCGACCGCCCGTGTCGTCTTGAGTCTGCTGACGAGGAAGTTGACTCTGGCCTGCGTCGACTTCGGTGGCTCGCGGGTGAACGTCTCCTCGTCGGCGCGCTGGAGGGCGTCGTCGATGTCGCCCATGGCCTACTCTCCTTCGTCCATGACGGCGTCGCCGCCCTTGATGTGACGGGCCGGGTTGTAGTGCCTCTCCATCAAGTCGACCGCCCACGCCATTTCTTGCGTGCCCTCGTGCTTGGCCAGGCCGGGGGACGGGCCGAGACGGAACGCGCCGGGGACCGGGCCGCCGTCGGGGGTGCGGGGCAAAAAGTCGAGCGGTGCCGGGCCGGGTGAGGGGTAGACCACGCAGTCGGAGAGTACGGCGAGGGGGTACTGGCCGGTCGTCCTCGCCGTGTTGAGCATCTTGCGGTGCATGTTCACCCGGGCCTTGGAGATCACCGCGGCCCGGATGTCGGGGCGCCACGTCGGACGGTCCAGCGCGGGCCAGCGCTCCCCGTCGCGGTAGTGGCGGCCCTGCGGGCGTTCGCGCAGCTTGCCGATGCCACCCTTGACCGTGGACTTGACGGCGGACAGGGCCATCTCCACCATGCGGTGTCTTTCGATGGTGCGGAGGAGGGTTTCGTCGTCCATACGGGCCAGTGCCGTCAGGGCCGACTCGTCCGCCAGCAGCAGGGCCGTCGCTCGGGGCTGGTTCTCCGCGACCGCCGCTCGGAGGGTGTGCGGGTCCGTCAGGGGAGCCTTCGCGGCGGCGAAGGTCCTGATCGCGTCGAGGTCCGTGCGGTCGGCTGTCCTGAGCAGGTTGTGCAAGGCCGTACGGGCCAGGAAGCCCTTCTCGTCCAGGTCCTTCGTGACGCCGATGTCCGCGAGCGTCGTGGTGTAGGCGTCCTTGAGGCGGTCGTGCCAGGGGTCCAGGTAGGCGCCGGTCTCCCGCCGGAGGAACGCCTTGAGCGGTGCCACCTCGTGGCCGAGCTCGACCGCGTACGCGACCGTGGGCGTCGCGTACCAGGCCGGTCCCTCGGGGCGACGGCCCGACGGCGTGAACGGCGACGGGAGGCGGGGGTCCAGGTCGATGTGGGAGAGGTCCACCAGCCATGAACCGGGGAGCTTCTTGTCGAAGCGCGGGTGGTCGACCTCGACCGGTTCGTCGAGGCCCACCGTCAGGCGGGCGGAGGCCGCGAGGAAGGCCGTGTTGAGGTCGATGCCCACCGCCCAGGGGAGGAAGCACTCCTCGTCGGACAGGAGGCGCGGGTCACGGACCCACTGGTACGCCTCCTCGTCCAGGGAGCCGAGAGTCCAGCCCCGCGCGACAGGGTGCTCGGCCGGGGCCTCGGGCGGTGCCGGGTCGATGCCCCTCTCCCCCAGGCTGCCGGGGTTCTCGCCCGGTACCCAGGCGCCGGTCGCCGGGTCTCTGACCGCGCGTGTCGGCGGGCGGAGCGCCGTCATCAGCTCGAGGCCCGACACCGCCGTCGAGCCGCGCGGGGTGATCACGCGCTGGGCGTAGACGCCGAGGACGCGGGCGAGCTGCGGCGGGGGCAGCTCCGCGACACCGCTCCAGGCTCGCGGGTCCAGGGCGTCCCAGGGAAGGATCGCCAGTTGGACGCACCGCCGTTGCGAGCCTTCCGCCCGGCGGAAGATCCGTGGCCAGGGGCCGAAGCCTCGCTGGGTCAGTTGCCACTCGGCCTTGGTGATCTGCTGGACGACCGGGTGGTCCTGGGGCAGGCGCAGCGACCGGCGGGCCTCCGGGCCCTCCAGGCGGGGCGGCAGCCCGAAGCGTACGGCCGCCGACTCCGTCAGCACGATCAGCGGGTCGGAGTCCCTGCCGTGCCGGTGCAGGCGCGGGGCTCCGATGCCGGATTCGCCGAGCGTCCACTCGACCAGCTGCGGGATCGTACTGGCCGGGCACTCCAGGACCAGGCCCCCGACGCAGTACGCCGTGCCGTCACCGTCCAGGACCGCGAGCGGGCCGTGGGGGAAGTGGTGGTCGGGGGGCACGGTCTTCGGCGGGGCTGCGGGACGGCGGGACGGGGATGTCGTCCGCGCCGGGCGGCGGGACCGGGGGGCGGCGGGCCCGGCCTGCTCCGGTGCGCTTACGGGGGCGGGTGCCGGTGCGGGGGCTTCTGCGGGGGTGGGGGGTGGCGGAAGCGCGGTGGCGGCCTGCGAGGCAGGCGCCGGCTCTTCGGGCTCGGGCGGGTGCTTCTCGGCCCAGCCCTCCAGCAGACGCAGATATGCCTGCAGGCGCGGGGGGCGCGGCTCGGAGCGGCCGTTCTCCCAGTTCTTGACCGTCTGCGTCGTCGACTTGAGTACCTGCGCCAGGCGGGCCTGGGTGACGCCCGCGGCCTCGCGGAGCCGGGCTCGCTCGGCGGGGGGCGGCAGTCGCGGTTCGCCTTCCAGCAGTGCGTCTACTGCCGCGAACAGCTCGTCCTCGGTCGGCATGCTTCACCTCCGGCGCCAGGCTAGCAGGTTTTACCCCATTCTTTATCCTCGGATTTAGCCTGGATGAGCGCGTGTTCCCTGGGCACATCCACCGTTCCTGGCACCCATGCACTGTCGCGGCGGCCTGACCCAGCCGGGGCTCCTCCGCTGTCAGGAAGGGCGAGGGGTTCCGGTGCTCGTCAGGCGCATGCTCGGTGCGCGCCCCTGGCGGACCGCTGCCCAGTACCGTGCGTTTCCGGCTCTCAGTTGAAGATGTCCAAGAGGTCCGGCCAGGAGCCGCCGTCGGCGGGGCGGGCCCTCATCGGGCGCGGCTCCGGGTAGTTTGCCGCTGCGGCCCTCGCGCGGACGATTTCCGGCCCGCCGCACGCCGTGACCGCGAAGGCGCCGAAAACCTTGGCGAACGCGGCCGGGTCGCGAAACTCCACGCCGAACGCCCGGCCGTCCCGCAGCGGCACCCACACCACCCGGTCGAGCCGTGTCCATTCCAGCACCGGCTGGTCGTCCGCGGTCGACCGTCCCTCCAGCCACAGCCGCGCCACGTGCAGCAGGTTCACCTCCTCCATCGGCAGCCGCTTGCGGCGTATACGCAGTTCACGCGTCGTCAGCGCGACCCGCTGGTCCTTCTTCGGATACCAGACGACGCCGATCCCGAACGGCACCCACAGCAGGAGCCCGATCAGCGGCCAGACCAGAGCGTCGCCCCACGACCGGAGCAGCCCGCCGTCCAACAGGTACAGGGCCCCGAAGACCAGAACCCACTTCGCCGTCATCCGCCAGAACCCAGTGCCCTGCCGGTAAAGGACTCGCCGCTTCCTCGTCATCGTCATGCCCCCCACGCTATCCGCCGCCCCTCAGCTCCCAACAAAGCCAGCTGTCCGTCAAAGCCATGGAGATGGTGACGCATCGGCCCGCCGCACGGGTCATATGTCTGGACGCCGGTCGGCGGTTCTTCTGCTGCGCTGGCGTGATCCCTTTGAAAGGTACGGCGATGGCCCGTTCTCGCGCCGCCCTGCGCGCTCTGTTGTCCGCTGTTCTCGTGCTCCCGGTCGCCGCCTGCGGGGTGGCGGGCGGCGGTGACTCCCCCGGCTCCCCTGCGGTTGCCGCCCCGGTGCCGGGGTTCCCGTACACCGTCACCAACTGTGGCGTGACCACGACCTTCCAGGCCCCGCCCGAGCGGGCCGTCGCCATGAACCAGCACGCGACGGAGGTGCTGCTGGCGCTGGGCCTGCGGGACCGGATGGTGGGGACCGCGTATCTGGACGACGCGGTGCTGCCGCGGTTCCAGGACGCGTACTCGGGGGTGAAGGTGCTGGCGGAGAAGTACCCGTCGAAGGAGGTGCTCCTCGCGGCCGACCCCGACTACGTGTACGGCGGCTACGCAAGCGCCTTCGACCAGGGCGCCGGGCGTGACCGCGGCGGGCTGGAGGAGCGGGGGATCCGGACGCGGCTGAACGTCGAGTACTGCACGGAAGGGCCGGTCGGGCTCGAGCAGTTGCGGACCGAGATCGGTGAGGTGGCGCGGACCTTCGGGGTTCCGGAGCGGGGTGAGCGGCTGGTCCGGGAGCAGGAGCGGCGGATCGACGCGGTGCGGGAGCGGCTGAAGGGCGTCGCGCGGCCTTCGGTGTTCGTGTACGACTCCGGTGACGCGTCGGCGTTCACCGCGGGCGGTGCGGGGATCGGGCACCGGATCGTGTCGCTGGCCGGGGGTGAGAACGTCTTCGCCGACGTGGACAAGGCGTTCGGGGACGTGTCGTGGGAGCAGGTCATCGCGCGACGGCCCGAGGTGATCGTGATTTTCGACTACGGCGGTACGTCGGTGGAGGCGAAGAAGCGGCGGCTGCTCGGTGATCCGGCTCTGGCGGATGTGCCGGCGGTGCGCAACAGACGGTTCGCGGTGTTGCCGCTGTCGTCGGCCGTGCTGGGGGTGCGGGTGGCCGATGCCGTGGAGTCGCTCGCGCGGCAGTTGCACCCCGGTGCGGTATGAGGGGTGCTGAGGGTGCGGTCTCCGTGCGGCGGCCGCTGGTTCTCTGCGGGCTGGCGGTGGCGCTGGCCGCCGTGGCGGTGGCGGGGCTGGCGCTGGGGACGGTACGGATTCCTCCCGGTGACGTGCTGGGCGCCGTGCTGCGCGGCGAGCGGACGGGGCCGTTCGGGTCGATCGTGTGGGACGTGCGCATGCCGCGGATCGTGCTGGGCGCGGTCGTGGGTGCGGGGCTCGCCGTGGCGGGGGTGGTGCTGCAGGCGCTGGTACGGAACGCGCTGGCCGATCCGTTTCTGCTCGGGGCCTCGTCCGGGGCGTCGGCGGGTGCGGTGGTCGTGGTGGTGCTGGGCGTCGGTGCCGGGGTCGCGTCGAACGTGGCGCTGCCGGTGGCGGCGTTCGCCGGGTCGCTGGCCGCCCTGGTCGTGGTGTACGCGATGGCCCGGCAGGGCGGTGCGATGACGACGGGGCGGCTGGTCCTGGCCGGGGTGGCGGTGCAGTACGTCCTGTCGGCTTTCACCAGCCTCCTGCTGGTGCTGTCGGCTCGGGCGGAGCACATGCGGGCGGTGCTGTTCTGGACGCTCGGCGGGCTGGGCGGCGCCCGGTGGGAGGGGCTCGCGCTGCCGGTGGGGGTGCTCACGGCGGGAGTGGTGGTGCTGGTGGGGCTCGCGCGGCCGCTGGATCTGCTGCTGACCGGTGAGGAGGGGGCGCGGACGCTCGGCCTGGACGCGGGACGTTTCCGGGCGGGGGTGTTCGTGCTGGTGTCGCTGGTGGTGGGGGTGCTGGTGGCGTTCAGCGGGGCGATCGGGTTCGTGGGGCTGATGGTGCCGCACGCGGCGCGGCTGGTGGTGGGGGCGGGCCATCGCGCGCTGCTGCCGGTGGCGGCGCTGGGCGGGGCGGTGTTCCTGCTCTCGGCCGACCTGGTGGCGCGTACGGTGGCCGCTCCGGAGGAGATACCGGTCGGGGTGGTGACGGCGCTCGCGGGCGGTCCGTTCTTCCTGTGGCTGCTGCGGCGCTCGGGGCGGCGTGCCGATGGGGCGGACGGGGCAGAGGGGGTCGTACGGTGACGGTGGTGCGGCCGGTGGAGCTGGTGGCCGAGGGAGTGCGGTACGCGGTCGGGGGCGGCCGGATGCTGCTGGACGGGGTGGATCTGCGCGCGGCGCCCGGCGAGACGGTGGGGCTGGTGGGGCCCAACGGGAGTGGCAAGACGACGTTCCTGCGGTGCGTGTACGGGGCGCTGCGGCCTGCGGGTGGCCGGGTGGTGCTGAACGGGCTGGATGTGGCCGGGCTCTCGGTGAAGGAGCGGGCGCGACGGGTCGCGGTGGTGCCGCAGGACGCGGTGGGCGCCTTCGGGCTGACGGTGCGTGAGGTCGCGGCGATGGGGCGGGCTCCGCACAAGCCGTTCTGGCGGCAGGACGGCCCGGACGACGCGCGGCGGGTCACCGAGGCGCTGAGCACCGTGGGGGTCGAGGGGCTGGCGGGGCGGCGGTTCGACGAGTTGTCGGGCGGCGAGCGGCAGCGGGCGCTCGTGGCGCGGGCGCTGGTTCAGGAGCCCGGGCTGCTGGCCCTGGACGAGCCGACCAACCATCTGGATGTGCGGTTCCAGCTGGAGATCCTCACTCTCGTGAGGGAGCTGGGAACGACGAACCTGCTGGTGCTGCACGACCTGAACCTGGCGGCCGCGTACTGCGACCGGCTGTATGTGCTGGAGGCGGGGCGGGTCGTGGCGGCCGGGACGCCTGGTGAGGTGCTGACGGAGGAACTGTTGGCGGAGGTGTACCGGGTGCCGGCGCGTATCGGGTCGCATCCGGTGACGGGCGCGCCGCATGTCGTGTACCTGCCGCTGGGGTGAGCCGCGCCATGCCCGGCGCCTCCTGTCGGCGGCCGGCGGGTCGGTTGTCCGTGGCCGGGGCCGGGGCAGGGGTTGCGAGGAGGTGTGCCGCGTCGTCGCGGAAGATCGCCCCGGCGCGGGCCGTCCGCCGGTCGCGGGCCGGGCCGTCGGGTACGAGCCGGTCGGCGGTCGGCCGACAGGGCGGGCGGGACCGCCGCGGTGGTGGTGAGGCCCTCGGCCGTACGGCGGCGCAGCCGTTCGTCGCGGCCGCACACTCGCGCTCGCGCTGAGGACGACGCAACGGAGCGTCATGTGGTCGGCCTCCCGGGGCCGGTTCCTGACTCCTCGTCTTGGGGCCGCTGTCAGGCGCGTGGCGGGGGCGGGCGGGCTGTTCGGGTGGTTCGGCGGCCCGGCTGCCCCGTCCCGGGGGGCGGCGTGGGCACAAACCAGGAGGCTGGAGGGAACGGCGGCGGGTGAGTCCGGAGGTCAGGCATGGCGGGAACGGTACGGCCGGTCGTACTCATCACGGGTGCGTCCTCGGGCATCGGGGAGGCGGTCGCCGAGCGGTTCGCCGTGGACAGCCCGCGGCGGTGGCGGCTGCTGCTGGCCGGGCGCGACCAGGAACGGCTGGAGGCGGTCGTGCGCCGGATGGGCGGCGCGGGGCTGCTGGGCGACCTGGGCGAGTCGGCCGGGGTCGAGCGGCTCGCGGAGCAGGCGCTGGAGCGGGAGGGGCGCGTCGATGTGCTGGTCGCGGCGGCCGGGATCGGGTGGGCGGGCCCCTTCACGGAGATGCCGGGGGCGGCGGTGGAGCGGCTGGTGGCGGTGAATCTGACAGGAGTGGTGCAGCTCGTGCGGCTGCTGCTGCCGGGGATGGTGGAGCGTGGCGTGGGACGGGTGGTGCTGATCAGTTCCATGGCCGGGTGTGTGGGGGTGGCCAACGAGGCGGTGTACGCGGCGACGAAGGGCGGTCTTTCGGCGTTCGCCGAGAGCCTGCGCTATGAGCTGGCCGGTACGCGGGTGCGCGTGACGACGGTGCTGCCCGGGGCGGTCGACACGCCGTTCTTCGCGCACCGGGGCGCCCCGTACCACCGGGACCTGCCTCGACCGGTGCCCGCGAGGCGGGTGGCGGACGTGGTGTGGCGTGCGGTCGTGCACGGCCGGGACGACGACAAGTTCGTGCCTGCGTGGCTGGAGGCGCCCGCTCGGGTACGGGGAGCGGCGCCGGGATTCTTCCGTGCCATGGCCAAGCGGTTCGGCTGAGCACCGCGCGACGCCGGCGCTGTCCGTCTCCCTGGCGCCGCCGGCCGCGGCGGGCAGACGCTGGGAGGACCCGGGGGACGGGCGCGGTGCCCCTGCCCACCACCCTGCCGGACGACGGGGCGGCGGGGACGCTCAGCGGCGGTGGAAGGGCAGCCTCGGCACGCGGGCGCACCACGAGTGCGGCACGGGATGCGGGTGCCAGGCGCGGTCCCACTCCGCGCGGTGCGTGCGGTGGTGGCCGGCGGTGCGCTCGGCGCCGTAGAGGACCGCGCTGAGTACGGCGGTGATGGCGGCGAGCTCCGCACTGGTCGGTGAACCGTGAACTATCCGCAGATGGTGGCGCATTCGCCCATCGTCCGTCGGCGCGACCTGACACGCATCCGCTCCTCCGCCCACCGACCACCGCCCGACGGTTCCGGGCACGGCTGTCGTACCAGGTGGCTGCCGTACGGGGTGCTCGCGCGGTGAGATGGGGCGGACGGGTGAAGAGCGGCCGCGCCGGTGCGGCACGACACCCCGGCGGTGTGCCGGTGCTGTCGGCCGGGGTCCGTGCGGAACGCGCGGGCCCCGGCCGCCTGTGCGGCGAGCCGGGGTCCGACGACCGAGCCTCTCAGGTCACGGCGTAGGCATCCTGCCCCTGCGGCGGGCGCGGGCCCTGCCTGCGCCGCCTTCACCGGTGGCCGCCATGGCGGCGCCGAGCAGCAGCGCGACGGCACCGACGACGACGTTGTTCCACACGGTGCGGGTCGTGTCGACGTTACCGACGACGAGCCACGGCGAGATGATCGTGAACGCGCCGATGGCCACGGCGCACCATGCCATGGCGTGGGTCCGCTCGTACGCGGAGCCCAGGCCGCCCATGCAGAGGGCGTACGCGGCACCGAGGATCAGGTTCGTCACGGCCAGGGCCGTAAGCCCGCTGAATCCGGCGATCCACGGCGAGGCGGCCAGGTAGACACCCGTGAGGAACGCCAGTGCCTCGACGGCCTGGACACGGGGGGTACTGGTCGCCCGTTCGAACCGGGAGCGCATCTCGGCGATGTCAGGGTGTTGCTCGATGGTCGGGTGGGTGGTCATTGCGGGCCCGCCTCCTGTAGAAGCCTTTATCTGCCCTTTATCCCCATATAACTCCCAATAGGCCATTCAGGTCAACTGGAACTTTTCAAGACTGGCCGACCTACGAGGCGGCGGGCGCGGTTCACCGGGATGCGCGGGGTGACGACACCGCTGCGCCGCGCCGCCGTTGATCAACCGCACGGGACTGCCGCCACTGTCGAGTTCCTCCTCACTTCGGAGGGGAAGCATGGATGGTGACAGTCATGGGTGAAACGCGGGTGTTACCACCATGTTTCGGCCGTATTGCGGATCTCCGACCGTACTGTTCCACGCATCGTGCAGAGTTCAACCGGATCGGCGACCGACTGTCAGCCGGTCGTGACACGGCGTCACGCACGCCACCCTGATCCACGAGTGCCGCTTTCACGCCACTGCTTGAATCGCGCACCAAGCCGAAAAGCTCCGCCGCATGTGCGTCGACGATCCCGGCGCGGCAGGGTGGGCCCCGCACCCCGACCGAACGGGATTCAAAGGAAAGTGATGATGATGACGCACCTGCGGACACCGCTGAGGCGTACCGCCGTATGCGGTCTGCTGACCGCCGCGGCCATGACCGCGCTGGCGCCGGCCGCCTTCGCCGCCGCGGACGCGGCCGACACGGCCGAGACACGGCTGTACGCGCCGAACGCGCTGGTCCTCACCGTGGCCCAGGGAGAGACGGCCGCGACATCGACCCCGCTCCGCGCGGTGACGCTCACCTGCACACCGGCGCCGGGCGGGACGCACCCCTCGCCGCAGGCGGCTTGCGACACCTTACGGGCAGTCGACGGTGAGTTCACCGCGCTGCGCGGTGACGGGACGCGCGCCTGCATCAAGATCTACGACCCGGTCGTCGTCACCGCGCAGGGCATCTGGGAAGGCCAGCGGGTCGACTACGAGCGGACCTACGGCAACTCCTGCGTCATGCGCGCGGAGAGCGCCGACGTCTTCTCCTTCTGAGCCTGTTCCGACTGAACGTGTTCTGAGCTCGGCCGGCAGCGGCTTTCCGCGGCCCGCGCCGTTTCCAGTGGCGGCCTCCCCTGCCCACGGAACGGTGCGGGCCGTTCGCCGTATCAGGGCAGGGGGAGCTGGTTGGCCGGAATTGCCGGGATGCGGGGGTGCCGGGGGTGCCGGGGGCGCCGGGGCGAAAGTGGGCATACGTGAAGTAGTGGCGTGTGCCGCCGAACGGCAGCGCCCGGGATGCGTGAGCCATGGATGTGGAGAGTGTCGTCGACGAGCTTTACGGGCTGCGGCCCGCCGAGTTCACCGCAGCCCGGGACCGGCGTGCGCTCGAGGCACGTACGGCCGGTGACCGGGAGCTCGCCGAGCGCATCCGGGGCCTGCGCCGGCCGACGCTCGCCGCGTGGGCGAGCAATCTCCTCGTACGGGCACGGCCGGACGAGGTGCGGTCGCTCGTCGCGCTCGGAGAGGGCCTGCGGCGGGCACACCAGAACCTCGACGGCGCCGGGCTGCGGGAACTCGGCCGACAGCAGCATGTCCTGGTGGCCGCACTGGCCGAGGAGGCCCAGCGGCTGGCGGCCGCGGCCGGGGAGAGGGTGGCCGGCGCCGCACGGGAGCAGGTCGAGGCGACCCTGCACGCGGCGCTCGCCGATCCGGAGTCTGCCGGGGAGTGGGCCTCCGGACACCTGAGCAAGGCGCTGAGCGCACCGGTGGGCTTCGGCGCGGCCGGGTTGCATACACCCGAGGGGAGCGCCTCCCCGAGCCGTACGCGCGAGGGCGGCGCACGCGGCGGCTTGCACCTGGCCCGTGGGACAGGCGGGCACGGCGACACCGCGGCCGGTGGGCGTCCAGCGCCCGGCGGTGGCGGCGTGCGCGGCGGCACACCCGTGGGCGGTGCGGCCGGTGCTGCGGGTGAACTGCGGCGGGCCGAGCGGGAGGCGGCGGGGGCATGGCGGGACGTGGAGGCTCGGGAGAGGGACGTCAGGCGAGTGGTGGAAGGGCTGGAGAAGGCCGAGCAGCGGTTGCGGGAGGCGGACGCGGGGGTCGCCGAACTGGTCGCGCGGCTGAAGGTGGCGGAGGAGCGGCGCGACGCGGCACGGGCCGCCGTACGGGCGGCGCGGATCCGGGTCGAGGAGGCCGAACGGGGCGCGCGCCGGGCCAGAGAGCAGGCAGGGAACGCCGACGAGCGGGTCCGGCGGGTGGCCCGGCGAGTGAGGTGACACGTCATGGCGAGGGCGATCTGGACCGGGGTGATCTCGTTCGGGCTGGTCACCGTGCCGGTGGGGCTGTTCACGGCCACCGAGGACCACACCGTCCACTTCCACCACCTGCAGCGGGGCACCGGTGACCGTATCCGCCACCGGCGCGTCAACGAGCGTACGGGTGAGGAGGTGTCCTCCGAGGACATCGTGAAGGGGTACGACGTCGGGGACGGCACGTACGTGATCGTCGAGCCGGAGGAGCTGGACGAGATCGCGCCTGGCAAGTCCCAGGTGATCGACGTCGACGGCTTCGTGGACCTGAAGGACGTCGAGCCCGTCTACTTCGACCGCACCTACTACGTCGCGCCGCGCGGCGAGGAGTACGGCAAGGTGTACGAGGTGCTGCGGGCATCGCTGGAACGGGCCGACAAGGCCGGTGTCGCCACGCTGACGATGCGCGGCAAGGAGTACCTGACGGCACTGCGCGCGCAGTCGGACGTCCTTGTGCTGCACACCCTGCACTACGGGGACGAGGTGCGGGACCCCGGCAAGGAGATGGACCTGCCCGCCCGTCCCAGGCCGCCCAAGCGGGAGCTGGACATGGCGGAGCACCTGATCGAGGCGCTGGGCATCGCGTGGGATCCGGACGCGTACCACGACACGTACGAGGACCGGGTACGGGAGCTGGTGGAGGCCAAGCGGGAGGGGCGGGAGGTCGTCGCCGAGGCGGTGCCGCCCGAGGCGACGAACGTCGTGGACCTCATGGACGCGCTGCGGCGCAGCGTCGACCTGGCCAGGTCCGGCCGGGAGGCGGGGACGGAAGGCCGCACGCGCGGTGGGCGCGGTGGGCGTGGTGGACACGGTGGGCCCGGTGGGCGGCGGCGCGGTGGCGAGGACCTGTCGGGGCTCACGAAGAAGGAGCTGTACGAGCGGGCGGCGCGGCGCGGCGTCAGCGGCCGGTCGGGGATGTCCCGCGACGAGCTTGTGGACGCTCTGAGGGCCGCCGGCTGATCGGTTCGACGTTCCTACCCGTTCGCCGGTGCGTTCTGCGGGCGGCCCGCCGGGGCCGCGGCTGTCGCGGCTGTCACGGCTGCCGTGGATGCCGTGGATGCCGTCGGTGTGGTCGGCTCCACGGGGTTCTCGCGGTGGGCGAAGCGGTGGAGGTAGCGGACCTTGATACACAGCGACCAGGGGTCGATGGGTTTGACGAGGAGGTCCGCGGCGCCCAGGCTCATCGCCGTACGGGACAGTCGGGAGTCGACGCCCATGCCGGTCACCAGAATGACCGGAATGCGTCGGGTCTGTTCCAGGCGTTGCATGTAGCGCAGCACGTCGAGGCCGCTCACCCCGGGCATGACCACATCGAGGACGGTCACGGCGATCCCGCCGCGGAGGACGGCTTTGAGGGCGGCGTCCCCGCTGGTGGCCGATTCGAGGGGGTAGCCGAGCGGTGAGAGGGCGCTGCGCAGGGCGAACAGATTGTCTTCGTGGTCGTCGACCAGCAGGACCTTCTCTTCGGCGGACATGGTGCCTCACCTCCGCTCCATGGGGCCGGGCCGATGTGTACGCGGCCCCATCTCTCCAGAATGCCCCCGGTCGGGCGCGGACGGCAGGTGCGGGACGAGACGGGTCCTGGGTGGTGGCCGGAAACCGTCTCCCCGGGGGCTCCGTGGGGGTCGGCGAGGAGGCGGTCCCGTTCGGCAGGCTTCTGCTCGTCGAAGGGCGTGGCGTCGAGGACGCCGAGGTTCTGGTCGAACTGGGCGAGGGCGTGTCCACGGTCGCCCGCGAGCTTCTCCAGGGTGCGCGGACGAGTCAGCCTGATGGCCATGCGGGAGTCGGCGGGCAGCCCGTAGAGGTATTGGTCCGTCAGCCGACCCTGGGCCAGGGGCGAGTGGGCGATCACGCCGGCGCCGGCCCCGGCTGGGGCGTCGATCAGCCCGTTCCGCTCGATGGTGCGGTCCAGCATGTCAGGCGTGCTGTTGACGAGGAGAGGTGTGCCCAGCTCCTTCGGCACATCGGCGGCGCGGACCATCTGCCCGGGGCTGCAGTTGGCGAGGCACCTGCTTCCCGCCGGCCAGGAACAGGGCGGCGGGGACCTGCTCCTCCTTGAGGATGTCGAGGAGTCGGGGGTGTACACGCGATACACAGTGGGGTGCGACCACCAGGCGCGCCTGGAGGGGCGCGCCTGGTGGGAGGTGGTCCGGGACCTGTCAGCGGGGAGCCAGCAGCAGGCGGGACTCCTTCTCGTGCTCGCCGGACACCGACTGCGTGGAGCGCACCTCGAAGAGCCGGCCGAGGGCCTTCTCGACCTCGTCCACCGCGTGGTGGTCGCCGGTCAGCAGCGCCTCGACGGGCGTGGAGATGCGTGGGGGGCCGGTGATGTCACCCGAGTGGGCGGAGCTGTCGAATGTGGCCATCCACACGGTCGGCTCGGGTCCCGCGGCTGGTTGCGGCGCCGGCGCGACATCCTCACAGCCCGCGAAGACGTGGTCGAGCGCGTCGAAGACCGTCTCGGCGTCCGCGCGGCCGCACTCGCTGAGCTGGACGGTGACATCGCAGTCCGCGGGGTGGTCGTCCTTACCGTGGCTCCTCATGTCCCTTCCCTGGTCACTCGCCATGTCGTTCACCACGTCTCTTCTCTCTGCCGGGCTCATGCCGGGTCCTTGCCGATGAGGTACCCGTCCCCCCAATACCGCCATGGATGTCGTCGATCCGCCACTCCGGACGCGAGGGTGACGCCGGGTGTTTGGGGAGGTGGATGCCTGGTACGGGGTGGGGAGACACAGAGGGCCGTCGGCAGGGGGCCAGGAGGAGGCAGAGCCATGCCCGCAGGATCCAGCTCGAAGCGTGAACGGCAGTACGAGCACATCAAGGAGAGCTCGAGGGAGCGGGGCGCGAGCGAGAAGCGCGCCAAGGAGATCGCCGCACGGACGGTGAACAAGGAGCGCGCACGCAGCGGTGAGTCGAAGTCCGCCAGCAGGACCTCGACCCAGGACACCCCGTCGTCGAAGCGCGGCGGGCAGCGTTCGCGGAGCGGCTCGCAGGGGCCCACGTACGACCAGCTGTACGCGGAGGCCAGGAAGCGCGATATCCACGGCCGCTCCTCCATGAACAAGGCGGAGCTGGAACGCAAGCTGGGCAAGTGACCCCCGAACCCCCTGGCCGACCGAGCCGTCCTACGCGGCGCCGCCACCGCCGAGAGGGCTGTCGTCCAGGTGCGCCAGCAGGTCGGCGGGGTCGGCGTGGACTGCGGCCGCTCCGGCGTTGGTGAGGTCCGTCCGTGGGATGCCCCCGCACAGCAGGCCCACACAGGTGACGCCCGCGCGGGTGCCCGCCTTCATGTCCCAGACCGTGTCGCCGACGAAGACGGAGCGGTCGGCCGGGGCACCGGCCAGTTCCATGGCGTGGCGGACCGGGTCGGGAGCCGGTTTGCCCTCCTCGATGTCATCGGCACTGGCTACGGCGCTGATGGCGTCGTCCGCGGCGATGGCGCGGCGCAGCGCCGACAGTTCCCCTCCCCCGGCCGATGTGGCCAGGACGACCTTCCAGCCGCGCGCCGCGAGGGTCTCCAGGAGGCGCCCGGCGTCCCGGAAGGCGGGCAGGCGGTCGGAGTAGGTGCCGTAGAGCGTGGTGTGAGCGGCGCTGATGGCGGAGTCGCCGCTCCGGTCCCGATCCGGGTCGAGGAGGTACTCGATCAGGTCCCCGGCGCCGAGCCCGACGGCGCGGTGCACGGCGTGCATGGGTACGTGGTGGCCGGCCTGGCGGAAGGCCTCCCACCAGGTGGTGACATGGAGGTGGTTGGTGTCGGCGAGGGTGCCGTCCACGTCGAACACGGCGGCACGCGTCATGTCGCTCCTCTCTGCGCTGTTGCGCATGGCATGACGAGCATGGGCGCACGAGGACGGCCGAGTCACATTCCGGGGTACGACACCCGGTGAGCTTCCTTCTGGTGCCGTATCGGCGGGCGGGGGCCGGGGGCTGGGGGGCGGGCGGGATCGGGGGGCGGCATCCGCGTCGGGTGGCTGCGACGGTCGTGGCGGGATACGAAGGACAGTGCGGACCGAAGGTGGGAGGCCGGCATGCCTGATCGGGAGCGCGGTGGCTCGGGTCGTGCGGGTGATGCGGGCCGCGGGCCCGCATCCGGTGGTAGCGAACTGTGGCGGGGGCGGCACGAGACGCCGGAGGAGCGGGCGGACCGGCGCTGGGGCGAGCTGGTACAGGAGATCCGGGTCGCCCAGACAGGTGTGCAGATCCTCTTCGGTTTCCTGCTGACGGTGGTCTTCGCCCCCCGGTTCACGGAACTGTCCGACATGGATCGGGGCATCTACATCACCACGGTGGTGCTGGGAGCGGCGGCCACCGGGGCGCTGATCGGGCCAGTGTCGTTCCACCGGATCGTGTCGGGGCGCCGGATCAAACCGCAGACGGTGGTGTGGGCGTCGCGGCTGACGTTCCTGGGGCTGTTGCTGCTGCTGGCGACAATGGTCTCCGCGCTGTTCCTGGTGCTGCGGGTGGCGTCGCACGACTCGTTCGTGCCGTGGCTTGTGACGGCGGTGGCGCTGTGGTACCTCGTGTGCTGGTACGTGCTGCCGCTGTGGGCGCGGCACCGCTATACGACGCGGGACTGAGGGCCCGCCAGGACCTGGTCGACCGTGTCCGCCTCGGTGGCGGGTTTGTCGGGGCGGTGTCGTACGACGCGGGCGAAGCGCAAGGCGACGCCGGCCGGGTAGCGCGGGGAGCGCTGGAGGCCGTCGTAGGCGATCTCGACGACGAGTTCGGGGCGTACGCGGACGGTGAAGCCGTCGTCGTCCACGGAGAGTTCGCGCAACCGATCGGTCTGCCAGCGCAGCATGTCGTCGGTGAGGCCCTTGAAGGTCTTGCCGAGCATGACGAACGTGCCGTCGGCGGCGCGCGCTCCGAGGTGCAGGTTGGAGAGCAGTCCGGTGCGCCGTCCGTGGCCCCGTTCGACGGCGAGGACGACCAGGTCGAGGGTGTGTACGGGTTTGATCTTGAGCCAGGAGCGGCCGCGGCGGCCGGCGCTGTAGGGGGCTTCGAGAGCCTTGACGAGGACGCCTTCGTGGCCGCGGTCGAGGGTGTCGGTGAAGAACGCCTCGGCGGCGTCGCACTGGGTGGGGTCGGCCGGGTCGGTGACGACGGTGCGGCGTACGCGGAGGGGTTCGGGGACGAGACGGGTGAGTTCCATGTGCCGTTCCCGGCCTGGCAGGTCGAGGAGTACGGCGTCGTGGGCGGCCAGGATGTCGAAGAACACGGGCGAGACGGGGCGGGCGGCCGCGGCGGCGGTCACGTCGACGCGTGACCCGACGCGGGAGGCGGTCTCCTGGAAGGGCACGGGGCGGCCGGCCGCGTCAAGGGCGATCACCTCGCCGTCCAGGATGAAGCGGTCCCCAGCGAGTTCCTGGGCGACGGCGCGGACCTCCGGGAGCCGGTCGGTGATCTCGTCGAGGGACCGGGTGTAGATCCGTACGTCGTCGCCGGAGCGGTGCACCTGGACACGGATGCCGTCGAGTTTCTCCTCGACGGCGCACGGTCCGAGGGCGGCGAGCGCGTCGGCGACGCTCTTCGCGGTGTGGGCGAGCATCGGCTGTACGGGGGTGCCGACGGCGAGCCGGAACCGCTCCAGGGAAGCCGGGCCCTCGGCGAGGAGGGCCGTGGCGACGCGGGGCAGGGATCCGTCGAGCATCACGGCGCGGCGTACATCGGCGGCCGGGGCGTGCGCGGCCCGGGCGACCCCTTCGAGGGCGATGGCGTCGAGGGCGCCCTGCCGGAGCTCGCCGGTGAGCAGACGCAGCAGGAACCGCTGCTCCGGTGCCGTGGCGGCGGCCATCAGTGAGTGCACCCGTCGCTGCCGCTCGGTCCGGGAGCCGGGGCCCGTCGCCTGGGCGAGGGCGGTCAGCGCCGCGTCCGTCTCGGCGACGGTGAGGGTGGCGTGCCCGGCGGGCGGGACGGACTCCTTGAGCGTGCTCCAGCCGACGCCGATACGGCCCTGCGGGAGGCGGCCCGCGAGGTAGGCGATGACCAGCGTGGCCTCCGTCGGCGGGGTCGCGGCGAACAGGTCGGCGAGCATCGCGATCTTGCGGGAGCGCGCCGAGGTGGCGGCGACCTGCTCGGAGACCTCCGCGAGTCTGGCCAGCAGCATGCGGCCATGGTGCCTGCGGTGACCGCCGCCCGCACCCCGGGGGCGCTGTCCGGCTGCTCGGGCGGGTCGGGCGGGTCGGACGGGGGTCGCACGCGGGCCTTCGGAGCGTGGTGGAACATCAAGCCGAGTGTCTCCCTTCCTTCAACCAACTCCCCTACTCTTCCGGCGACTTCAATCGGGCCGACCGGGAAGCAGGGGACGTTATGGCAACGTTGGCGCGCACTGCGGGAGCCGCCGTCGCGGCCGGGGTGCTGGTGCTGGGTGCGGCTCCGGCCACGGCGGGGGCCGCTGATCCGGGCCGGCTGTCGTACGCGGCATCGACGGGCGTGGGGGTCCACAACGCGTACGAGAAGGACAAGTACAGGTACTTCGCCGACGCGCTTGACTCCGGTGCCGGGATGCTGGAGATCGACGTGTGGACGAACGCGTTCGGCCGGTCCTGGCGGGTGTCGCACAGCAATCCCTTCGGCAACGACAACAACTGCGAGAACGCGGCTCACGCGGGCGAGCTGCGCACCAGAGCCAGGAACCAGGACCTCGGCGGCTGCCTCGCCGACATCCGGGCCTGGCACGACGCCCGTCCGGGACACCGGCCCGTGCTGCTGAAGCTGGAGCTGAAGGACGGGTTCCAGAGCAGGCACGGGCGAGGGCCGGCCGCGCTGGACGCGCTGCTTACGGCGCGGCTGGGTGACGCGCTGTTCCGGCCGGCGGATCTCGCCGACGGGCACGCGGACCTGGACACGGCCGTGCGGACGGACGGCTGGCCCACGCGGGCCGCGCTGGCGGGGAAGTTCGTCGTCGAGCTCATCCCAGGCACGGTGGAGGAGGACAACCCGGCGGACTCGCTGTGGACGGACCGCGAGTACGCCACGCATCTGCGGAACCTGGCGGCCGCCGGGCGGCTGCGGGAGGCCGGTGCGTTCCCGGCGGTGCACGGGGCGCAGGCCGGTGATCCGCGTGAGCGGTACACGGACGCCGGGCTGCGGCCGTGGTTCGTGCTGTTCGACGGGGACGCGTCGGCCTACGCGGGCGGCTCGGTCGACACCTCCTGGTACGCGCGGCGGAACTACCTGGTCGTCATGACCGCCGCCCACAACGTGGCGCCGGCGATCGACGGGACCCGTCCGACCGAGGGCGAGGCCCGTGACCGGGTCGGCCTGCTGGCCGGGCGGCACGCCAGCGTGGTGTCGGCCGACTGGTATCCGCTGCCGGCCGTGCTGTCGGCGGTCGTTCCGCGCGGCTGACGCGTAGCCGGTCACCCTGCCCGGGCCCGCCCCAGCCGGAGCCGGAGCCGGAGCCGAGCGAGGAGCGCGGTACGGAGACCGGCACGGGTGGCGGGGCGCCGGTCGGCGGGCCCGCGCGGTGGCGGGTGGTGCCCGGCCGCTGTCGGCCGGGCGAGTGTCTTGGACGCTCCGGGCTCCGCCGACGGGGCGGGTGCGGCGGGCATGACGGACGCGGCGGACTCCGGTACGGGCGCGGCGGCCCGGGGGCGCGGCGCGGGCCGGTCCGCCCGGGCTGCCCGGAGGGCGTGAGTGAGGACCGTACGGAGCCGGAGGATCTCGTCCGGGTCGTCGGCCAGTAGCAGCCGGTCGGCGATCGCCCGGGCGGCGTCCGACTCCGGGCGGCCGGGCGGGGGCGCCGGGCGGAGCTGTTCGAGGTGGGCCCGCTCGTACGGGTCGGGCGTCACTTCGGCGAGCTGGAGCGGGTCCAGGAACGACGCGATGGCCGCCGCGCTCGCCCAGGCGTCGGGCGCCTGCCGCAGGAGCAGTTGGAGGCGCCTGGCGCGCCAGTCGCGCGGCCGGGCGTCCTCGCCCGCCTCCAGCCGGTCCCGCACTTCTCGGGGCGCCCGGCCGGTGAGCAGTTCCGGCAGGCGGGCCGCGGTTTCCCCCACCTCACGGGCGAGGTAGAGCCAGACGACCGAACGGTACCGGTTGAGGTAGAAGGCGACGGGTGTGAAGTGGCCGGTTCTCGCCAGTCTGGTGAAGCGGTCGCCCGTGATGCGGGCCAGTTCGGCCGCCTGCGCCGTGCCGACGGTGCGGACGCGCTCGCGCAGCCCGTCCGGGAAGTCCGGCTCAGCCCGCAGCCGGTCGATCTCGTCCTGTGGCACCCGTCGGCGGTCGGCGCCCGGCGACGGCACGGTGCGGACGTGGCCGAGATGCACCGCCAGTTCCAACTCGCTCCTGCGCAGTGCGAGTTCCTGCGCCGCCCGCCCGTAGGCGACCGTCCGTGTGGCTTGTTCGACCGTCATTACGGCGTCCCCCATCCCTTCGACTACGCTCTGTGACGAAGGTAGCGCGATGGAGTCGTTCGCCGCTCGGCCTGTGGATAACCTCCCGGGCCGCCGGTGCGCGGCCGGGGTGCCGTCAGGGCGCGGCCACGGTGCCGCCAGGGCGCCGCCCGGGGCGTCAGGTCGCGCGCTAGGACGAGTGGTGGGCGCCCGGCTGGCGGGTGGCCACCGCGAGGTGTTCGCCGACGCGGTTGACCAGCAGTGTCATCTCGTACGCGACATGCCCGACGTCCGCCTCGGCGGCGGTGAGCACGCACAGGCAGCTGCCCTCGCCCGCCGCTGTGACGAAAAGCAGCGCGTCATCGAACTCGACCATGGTCTGACGTGCATGGCCGACCCTGAAGTGGCGGCCGGATCCGCGCGCGAGGCTGTGGAGGCCCGAAGAGACCGCGGCGAGGTGCTCGGCGTCCTCCCGGGCGAGTCCGCTGCTGGCGGCGGTCACCAGTCCGTCGTTCGACAGCACAAGGGCGTGGCGTATGTGCGCGACACGCTTGGTCAGATCGTCCAGGAGCCAGTCGAGTTCCTTGTCGAGCGCCATGCTCGGTCCTCCCCGTTTCCGTATGTCCCCGTTGTTCCCCGTGTCCGCGTAAGCCTTACCCACGGGGATGGGCGGGGCAAGCACCGTCCCGGACACCGCGTCACGACACCGACTCGAGAAGGCGGGCCGCACGGACCCGTCGGGCGTGTTCGACGAGCCGGATGAGAACCCCCTTGCCGGAGTCGCGGTCGCGGGCGTCGCACAGGACGACGGGGGTGCCGTAGGAGCGGGCGTCGCACAGGACGACGGGTGTGCCGTAGGAGCGGGCGTCGGGGAAGCAGTTGACGGCGACGAGGAACGGAAGAGCGGGAAGATGAACTGCATCGCAGTCGCCCCCGGGAGCGGCGCCGCGCAAGGCGCCACCTCGACGGTGACGGCGACCATCCCGGTGTAGTGCATGCTGCTCACAGCCGCTCCCGTGACCGGGGATGCGACGGCGACCGCGGCCGGGCGGCCTGATGTTGAGGGCTGCCCACAGGGCGGCGGTGGCGGCCACGACGGCGATGCCGACGGAGAGCGCGACGAGCAGCGGGTCACACCGTACGGTGCCCTGCAGCCGGAGGGCGGCCATGCCGAGGTAGTGCATGCCGGCCACGCGATGCCGGTGGTCAGGCCGCCGACGAGCAGCGACCTGAAGCGGTCGCTGCCGTGGCCCTGGGTGACGGCGAAGACACCGAGGCCGACGACGGCCATGGCGACGAGCAGGCTCAGGATGGTGAGCGGCACGTCATAGCGGATGCCGGTGCCGATCGCGGAGGCGGCGGTGAGCGGCCAGTTGCGGCGCGGGGCGCCGGTCGTCGCGAGGGCGCGTACGGTGCAGCGCAGGCCGAGGGCGGCGCCGACGCAGGCCATGCCAGCCTTACGACGGCACGGGGCTCAGTCGCCGTAGGCGGCGTGTTCCAGATGTCCCCACAGGCGGCGACGGTAGCCCTGGAGGGGCGCACTCCAGGGGCCAGTTCGAAAGCTGACCGGAACACGACAGAGCGGCGCCCTCGAACGACCACACAAGCTCGAACGTGTGCACAGGGCGCCTCACGTGGGGGTGAGGAATCATGGACGTATGAGCGACGAGCACAGAGACGTGCAGGAGTTTTTCTCCGCGCGGGCGGCCGACTGGGACGCCCGCTTCCCGGACGACGGTCCGGCGTACGCCGCGGCGGTCGCGGATATCGGTCTTCGGCCGGGGGACGCCGTACTGGACGCGGGCTGCGGCACGGGGCGTGCGCTGCCCGCGCTCCGGGGCGCCGTGGGGCCCGGGGGCACGGTCGTCGGTGTGGACCTGACTCCCGCGATGCTGGCGGCGGCGGGGCGCGCGGGCCGGGACGACAGCGGGGCGCTGCTGCTCGGCGACGTGGGGCGGCTGCCGCTGCGGGACGGCGCCCTGGACGCGGTGTTCGGCGCCGGCCTGATCTCGCATCTCGCGCACCCCGTGGAGGACCTGCGCGAACTGGCACGGGTGGTGCGGCCGGGCGGGCGGCTGGCGCTGTTCCATCCGGTCGGGCGAGCAGCGCTGGCCGCGCGGCACGGGCGGCAGATCACCGAGGAGGACCTGCGCGCGGAGCCCAACCTGCGGCCGCTGCTGGCCCGTTCGGGCTGGCGGATGATGTCGTACGTGGACGAGGACAACCGCTTTCTGGTACTGGCCGCCCGCGTGGGCTGACCGACTCCGCAGGCCGCCCGGCCCCTCTTCTGCTGCCGCGGCCGTGACCTTACGTTGGACGTACGGACACGGCAGGCCGCGGCGCGTGCGCCGCGCGGGAAGGTTGGGCCCCATGTTCAGCAGACTGCGTACGTCCCTCCCGTTCGCATTCCCCTCGCGAGCCCGGAAGCGGGCGGCGGAGGCGGCGGGCGACGGCAGCCCGGGCGACGGTGCACGGAGGCGGCAGCACAATATCTTCGAGGCCGCTGCGGCCTATGTCGCCGCCTGCTCCGAGGACGACGAGGACGCCATGGACGAGGCGGCGGGCTGGGTGTCGCCGGAGGCGCTGTCGTTCGGGGTGGGTGAGCTGGCCTGCCGTGCGGTCATCGCCCTCGCGCGCGAGCGGGACGAGTCCCCGCAGACAGTGGCGCGCGGCCTCCTGGGACTCCCGACCGTCTGACGTCCACGCCGCCGGGAGTGTCGCCCAGGCTCTCGACGGCTGGGTTACTCGCTGGTTAAGGTGCCGCCGACCGACCCTTTCGACGGGAGTTCGACACGGGGTTCGACAGGACGACGGGAGGCCGCCGTGACCGGGACGACGGGCGAGGACACGGGCACCGACACGGGGCGCGCCTCCCGCGTCGACAGGACTGCGCCCGGCGACGCGGACGACCCCCTGTACGTGCTGACGGCTGTACTGCTGACGCCCGCGCAGTTCCCGAGCGTCCTCGGGGACGACTACCCGCAAGCCTGCCGTGCGCTGGGCCTGGAACCGTACGCCGAGGGCTACGGGCTGGTGCTGGGGCAGGACGGCGACGGAGCGCGATGGACTGTCGCCGTGGACGACGTGTCGCTGGTCGCGGTCGCGATCGCCGCATGGGACTGCGGCATGGAGTACGACCTGTCCCCCGACGAGCACAGTGTCGTCGCGGCGCTGCCGGGCTGGCCGCTCGCTGTCGCGGTCTCGGCGCCGGGGGTGCCCGAGCCGCACGACCCGGAGACCGCTGCGGGGGACCCGGCCCCGCTCGCCCCGCCGGACGGCTCGGCGTGGGGCCCGGCCCAGCGGCGGCTCGGCGCCGACGAGATCGCCCTGCAGTGGGCGGCGTGGCGCGAGCAACTGGCGCCGGACGACTTCGCTCCGCCGGTAGTGGCGGGGGCGCGGGCGGCTGCGGCTGCGGTAGGGGGCGCGGGCGCCGCGCGGGAAGGCGCCGCGCGGGAGGCTGGTGCGGCCCCGGACGGCGCGCGGATGGCAGCCGGAGAGACGGCCGACGCCGACGCGGGTCATGCCGGGCTGGATGGGACACCGGCGGGGCAGGCCGAGCCCGGCGCGGCCGGAGGGCTCGGGCCGCACGCGGCGGTGCGGCGGGTGCTGGAGGAGGTCCGAGGGTACCTGGAGGATCCGCCGCCGCCCGGGCGGGTGCGGTCGACGTTCGCACCCGGCGGGGCGCGCACTCTGCGCGCGGACGGACCCGGCTGGTCGCTCGTCGCGCGCACGGACGACATCGCGTTCGTCCTGGTGGACGAGCGCCCGGGCGAGGTACTGCCCGTGGGGCGCGGGGCGAACCTGCCGGGTCTGCTGGCGGGGCTCGACGCCATGGCGGTCCGCCCCGGCTAGGTCGTATCCGGCGGATCATGCCTGGGCCGCGGGGTCTGGCACCCGGCTCGGATGCCGGCATGATCCGCCGGACACTCCCGAGACGCCCCGCACCGGGCCGGCCGGGGCCCGGCTCAGCGGCCGAGCTCCTTACGGCTGACGCGGCGCAGCCGGCGCCGCTGACCCGGGTCGAGCGCCAGGTAGGCGAGTGCGGGCAGCCCGACCACGACCAACAGGGACATCCAGAAGCCGATCAGGGGCATGAGCAGCAGCCCTACGGCCACTCCCCCGATCACGATCTTGGTTCTCGTCGACATGCGGACGCCTCCTTAACGGCTGTCTACGGGATGAACGGCCGGCCGGGCTGTTCGGTTCCACCCGACAGCGCGCTCACGTCCGGCGCAGGGGCTCGCCGACCGCGCGCAGGTGGCCGAGCGCCTGGCGGTACGACTCGGCCGCCCCCGTCTCCGTGTACGGAATCCCCAGCGCCCGGCAGTGTGCGCGGACCAGGGGCTGGGCCAGCCGGAGGTGCGGCCTCGGCATGCTCGGGAACAGGTGATGCTCGATCTGGTAGTTCAGGCCGCCGAGCAGCCAGTCGGTCAGGGCGCCGCCCCGGATGTTGCGGGAGGTCAGCACCTGGCGCCGCAGATGGCCCCACCGCTCGCCGTCGCCGTCCTGGCCGGGCATCGCCATGCCCTTGTGGTTGGGCGCGAACGCCATGCCCAGGTGCAGCCCGAGGAGCATCTGGTGGATCAGTGCGAAGACCAGCGCCTGGCCCACGGACATGGTGGTGAGGAGCAATGTGGCGTAGCCGGCCACATGGACGACGAGGAGGCCGCCCTCGACGACGCGTTCACGGCCCGTGCGACGCCGCCCGTCCGGCGAGAACAGCGACTGGAAGCCGTACACCTTGAGGGCGAGCCCCTCAAGGGTGGTCAGGGGGAAGAACAGCCACGCCTGGTGCCGGGTGAGCCAGCGGCGTGGGCCGGTGCGGCCCGCCGCCTGGTGGCGGGCGAACACCAGGACATCCGGGGCGACGTCGGGGTCCTTGTCCACGTGGTTCGGATGGGCGTGGTGGCGGTTGTGCTTGTCGTTCCACCACTCCTGGCTCATACCGAGGAGCAGATTGGCGTGGAGCAGTTGCAGGAGATGGTTGGTGCGGCGACGGGCGGCTATCTGGGCGTGTCCGGCGTCGTGGGCTATGAAGCCGGTGCGGGCGGAGAACACGGCCAGCGGGACGGCGAGCAGCAGGGCCCAGCGTGAGTGGCCGGAGAGGACCAGGGCGGCGGCGATCGCAGTGAGGGCGAGGAGGTTGACCGTGATTCCGGCGGCGTACCAGCCGGGGCGCCGTACCAGGAGTCCCTGCTCCCTGACCGTACGCAGGAGGGGTGCGAACTCGCTGCCGCCCGCGCGCGTGGGGGCCGGGGCCCGCTCCGGCAGGGCGGCGGTGGCCTGTGGCATGGCTGTCTCCGGTCTGTGGGCCGAGGGCTCGGCAGGTGCGGGGTGCGGGGTTCGGGTGTGGGCACAGGTGTGGGCACGGATGTGCTCGGCGAGGCGTGGGCTCGGCGTTTCCCGCACCACATCGCCTCATGAAACGTACGTGGGGACCCCGGTCCGGAACCATGGCGGCAGCCCCCGGACGCGGTCGGGGGGCCGCCCCTGTCCCGGGGTGGTGCCGACGCCACCCCCTTCAGCACATGTGAGTCACATCACTCGCGGAACGACTTCCTCCAACCGCCCTGTCGGGTACTGTCGGCCACCTTGATTCCCGACTAGTCAAATTTGAGGACTGCATCAGCACTGTGCACTGGGACTCCGCGATATCCGGCCTCGCCCGCCTTTCCACCGTCTTCCTGCCCGCCGACCCCGCCCGCACCGGACGCGTCGTCCTCTGGTCACCCGACGGCGAGCCGCCGCCCGCGTCCGGCGCCGTCGCCGGGGACGTCGAGAGGGTGACCGTCGTCGCCGACGACGCCCTCCCCCGGCGGGTGACGGCTCTGTGCCTGCCCGTACGGGACGCACTCCCGTTGCTGATCCGTACGGGGGCGGGGGCAGCCACCGACCCCTCGCGCTCGGCGGCGTTCTGGGGCGCGGCCGCGCTGCTCGCCCTCCACCTGGTCGCGCGTGGGCGGCTGTTGCCCGGCCTGACCGCCGCCGGCCACGACGCGTGGCGGGTCGGCCCGCTCGCGCCCGAGGACCTGGACCGGCTGCGGACGCTCGCCGCGTCGATGCCGCCCGCGGCCCACGCGGTGCCGGCCGGCAGGGCCGCCGACGGGACGGTTCTGCTGCCGGAGCCCGAGGGGCTGCTGCGGGCCTTCCTGGACGCGGTGGCCGACGTGCTGCCCCGTACCCCGGCGGCGCCGCTCGCGGCAGGCGCGGCGGCGTTCGCGGCGGACGAACCCCAGCACGTCCCCGGGCTGCGGGACTGGGCCGCGGATGTCGCCGCCGGGCACGACGCGGGCGTACGGCTCTCCCTGCGGATCGAGGTGACGGACCTTGACGGGTCGGACGCCGTCGGCGGAACCCCCGCCGACCACGGCAGCGGCGCCGTCGGGAACGGGGCGGCCGACTGTTACGGCGCCGCCGACGGTAACGGGTCCGCCGACAGGAACGGCCCTCCAGCGGCCCCCCGCTTCCGTGCCGTACCGCAGTTGCACAGCGTCGGGGACGGTGGACTCGTCGCGGACGCCGCCGCCGTGTGGTCGGGTGCGGCGGGTGAGGCGTTGAGGGTGTCGGCGCGCCGGGACGCGCTTCTCGCGCTGCGCCGCGCCGCCCGCGTATGGCCCGCCCTGTCGCCCCTGTTGTCGGCGGCCGTGCCGGAGGCCCTTGAGCTGGCCGAGGAGGAGGTAGCCGAGCTGCTGGGCGAGGCCGGGCGGGCGCTCGCGCAGACCGGCGTACAGGTGCACTGGCCCAGGCGGCTGGCGCGTTCGCTGACCGCGCGGGCCGTGGTCGGGCCGCCGCGGGGCGAAGGGGGCGCCGGTCCGGAGGGACGAGACTCCGGGCTGCCGTCCCTCCTGTCCGCCGACGCGCTGCTGGCCTTCGACTGGCGGTTCGCACTGGGCGACCAGCCGGTCGGCCGGGCCGAGCTCGACCGGCTCGCCGAGGCCGGCCGGCCGCTGGTGCGGCTGCGTGACCAGTGGGTGCTGGTCGACCCGGAGGAGGTGCGGCGCGCGCGGGAGTACCGGGACCGCAAGGTCACTCCCGTGGAGGCGCTCGGGGCCGTGCTGACCGGCGCCACCGAGCTGGACGGGCGCCGCGTCGGCGTCGAGGCGTCGGGGTGGCTGCGGGAGCTGCGTGACCGGCTCGCCGACCCCGAGGGCGGGCAGCAGGAGGTGGCACAGCCGGCCGCGCTCGCCGCGACGCTGCGCGACTACCAGCTGCGCGGTCTGAACTGGCTGCACCGGATGACGTCCCTGGGGCTCGGCGGCTGTCTCGCCGACGACATGGGCCTTGGGAAGACGATCACGCTCGTCGCGCTGCATCTGCACCGGCAGACCGACCCGTCCGCCGCCGGGCCGACCCTGGTCGTCTGCCCGACGTCGCTGATGGGCAACTGGCAGCGGGAGATCGAGAAGTTCGCGCCTGGCACACCCGTACGCCGCTTCCACGGGACCGCGCGGGACCTGGACGGCATGGCCGAAGGCGGGTTCGTGCTCACCACGTACGGCACGATGCGGCTGGACGCGGGCCGCCTCGCGCGCGTGGACTGGGGCATGGTCGTCGCGGACGAGGCGCAGCACGTCAAGAACCCGTACTCGGCGACCGCCCGGCGGCTGCGCACCATCGGCGCGCGTGCGCGGGTGGCGCTGACCGGCACGCCGGTGGAGAACAACCTCTCCGAGCTGTGGGCGATCCTCGACTGGACGACGCCCGGACTGCTCGGCAGCCTCGGCACGTTCCGCGGCCGGTACGCCGAGGCCGTCGAGGGCGGCGCCGACCCGGCGGCGGCCGAGCGGCTGGCGCGGCTGGTCCGGCCGTTCCTGCTGCGCCGCCGCAAGTCGGACCCGGGGATCGCGCCCGAGCTGCCGCCGAAGACGGAGACGGACCGGGCCGTGTCGCTGACGCCCGAACAGACGGGGCTTTACGAGGCGGTGGTGCGCGAGACCCTCACGGCCATCGCGGAGTCGGACGGCATGGAGCGGCGCGGCCTGGTCGTCACGTTGCTGAACGGGCTCAAGCAGATCTGCAACCACCCCGCCCAGTACCTGAAGGAGGAGGGGCGGCCGACCCGGCTCAACGGCCGCTCGGGAAAGCTGGAGCTGCTGGACGAACTGCTCGACACGATCCTCGCGGAAGGCGCGAGCGTGCTCGTCTTCACTCAGTACGTTCGGATGGCGCGGCTGCTGGAGGAGC
Source organism: Streptomyces sp. TRM49041 (assembly GCF_008271805.1). Taxonomy (GTDB): domain Bacteria; phylum Actinomycetota; class Actinomycetes; order Streptomycetales; family Streptomycetaceae; genus Streptomyces. The sequence goes on along the minus strand of NZ_VSRY01000092.1, from coordinate 7,007 downwards.
ACCTGGCCGCCCGGGGCGTACGGACTCAGCTGCTGCACGGCGGCACGCCGGTCGCCGAGCGCGAGGCGATGGTGGGCCGCTTCCAGGACGGTGACGTGCCGGTGTTCCTGCTGTCGTTGAAGGCGGCGGGCACCGGGCTGAACCTCACGCGCGCGGGGCACGTCGTGCACTACGACCGCTGGTGGAACCCGGCTGTGGAGGCGCAGGCCACCGACCGGGCGTACCGGATCGGGCAGACACAGCCCGTGCAGGTGCACCGGCTGATCGCCGAAGGCACCGTCGAGGACCGGATCGCGGACATGCTGGCCCGCAAGCGGGAGTTGGCGGAGACGGTGCTCGGCGGGGCCGGGGAGGCGGCGTTGACGGAGCTGACCGACGCCGAGCTGGCGGAGCTGGTGGAGTTGCGCGGGACGAACGGAGGGGGCGGACGATGAGCGGTGCGTACCACGAGGACGAGTCGACCTTCGCCGCGCTGCCGCCCGCCCGGGGGCGGGGATTCGCGGAGACCTGGTGGGGCCGGGCGTGGCTGAAGGCCCTGGAGGACACGGCGCTCGACGGGGAGCAGCTGAAGAAGGGCCGGGCACGGGCGCGTGCCGGGGCCGTGGGCGCCGTGACGGTGCGGCCCGGGCGGATCACCGCTGTCGTCCAGGACCGGGACGGCACCGCCTACCGGGCCGACGTGCTCGTACAGGAGCTGTCCGACGGGGACTGGGACCGGTTTCTGGAGACGGCTGTGGAACGGGCGGGGCATGTCGCCGCGCTGCTCGACCGGGACATGCCGCCGCATCTCGTGGAGGACGCCGCGGCGGCGGGCGTCGAACTGCTGCCGGGCATGGGCGACCTGGACGCGGAGTGCGCGTGCGGGGCGTGGGACCACTGCCCGCACACGGCCGCCCTCTCCTACCAGGTGGCGCGGCTGCTCGACCGGGACCCGTTCGTACTGCTGCTGGTGCGGGGGCGGGGAGAGCGACGGGTGCTGGAGGAGCTGACGGCTCGGGGTGCGGCGGCCGCCGACGAGGTGGTGGTGGCCGAGCCGGAGGGCGTACGGGCCGACGAGGCGTTCGCGGTCGGCGGCATCCTGCCGGCGCTTCCCGTACCGCCGCCGGTGCCGGCGGAGCCCGGCGAGCCGCCGTCGCTGGACACCGAGGCGGGCCCCGCGGAGGGGGTGCACCCGGCGGCGCTGGAGCTGCTCGCCGCTGACGCGGCGGGGCGGGCGCGGCGGATGCTGGCGGAGGCACTTGCCACGGGCGGCGCGTGGCTGCCGGACGAGGCGCTGACCCCGGGTCAGGACGCGGTACGGCTGGCCGCCGTCGCCGGGGACGCCCCCGAGGTCGTGGCGCGGCTCGCCGCCGGGACGGGGCGTGGTTCGGTGGACCTGGAGCTGGCCGTGCGCGCGTGGCGGCTGGGTGGTGCGGCGGGCCTCGCGGTGCTGGAGGAGGAGTGGGCTCCGGAGCCCGATGTGTCGGCCCGCGCCGAGGCGCTGCTCGCGGGTGCGTGGGAGGACGGCGAGCGGCCCGCGCTGCGGTCGGTGGGCGGCGGTCGCTGGGATGTGCCGGGCGCTGATGTGCAGGTGCGGCTGGGGCGGGACGGGCGATGGTGGCCGTACCGGAGGGAGCGTGGGCGGTGGGCCCCCGCTGGGCCGTGCGGGCATGAGCCGGGGGCGGTGTTGGCGGGGTTGCTGGAGGAGGGTGAGGGGTGACGGACCCCGTGGCGCCGCCGTCCGGCCGCGGCCGCCGCACCGTCCCGCCACGCCCCTCCCCCGTGCTCTCGACCGCGGTCGGGCAGGGGCACTGGAGCGGTGCCCCTGCCCTGGGGTCGCCCTGGACGCCGGGAGCGGGCCCCGGAGGGCCCGTTCCGGGTCGTCAGGCGGTCGCGCCCAGCTGGTGTTCGGCTGCCTCGACCGTCTGGGCGAGGAGGGTGGCGATCGTCATGGGGCCGACGCCGCCCGGGACCGGGGTGATCAGGCCGGCGCGCTCGGCGGCGGGCTCGAAGTCGACGTCGCCGACGTTGCCCTCGTTGTAGCCGGCGTCGACGACGACCGCGCCCGGCTTGATGTCCTCGCCCTTGATGAAGCGGGGGCGGCCCACGGCGGCGATCACGATGTCGGCCGCACGGAGGGCGGCGGAGAGGTCGGCGGCGGGGGTGTACGAGTGGCAGTACGTCACCGTGGCGTTCCGGGCGAGCAGCAACATCCCGGCGGGCTTGCCGAGGATGGCGCTGCGGCCGACCACCACGGCACGCTTGCCGGCCGGGTCGACGTCGTACGCGTCCAGGAGCCGCATGATGCCGCCGGGCGTGCAGGAGACGAAGCCGGGCAGGCCGAAGCTCATCGCGGCGAAGGAGCTGATGGTGACGCCGTCGACGTCCTTCTCGGGGGCGATCGCCTCGAACGCCGCGCGCTCGTCGATGTGCCGGCCCACCGGGTGCTGGAGCAGGATGCCGTGGACCTCGGGGTCCTCCGACAGGGCGCGCAGGGCGGCGACCAGCTCTTCGGTGGTGGTCGTGGCCGGCAGTTCGACGTGGTGCGAGCGGATGCCGGCCTTCTCGCAGCGAGCGCGCTTCATCCGTACGTACGTCACGGATGCGGGGTCCTCGCCGACGAGGACGGTGGCGAGGCAGGGACGGGTTCCGGTGCGGCGGGTGAGGTCGGCGGCGCGGGCGGCGGTCTCCTCGACGAGGCGGCGGGCGAGGCCGCTGCCGTCCATGAGGCGGGCGCTTGCGGTCGTGGACACGGGTCCTCCTGGGCGTCGACAGGAACATATGTGCTGATCGCCCAGGCGCGCGGCAGGTGGCGGTGTCCGCCGGGCCGCTCCCCGGTGGTACTCCACCCAAGCGCCAGTCACGGCCCGCCCCCACTGTACGCCAGTGGGGCGCGGGCCAGGTTGTCTGGGGCGCGGCGGGGCGGGGACGATGGCACTGGCACCGAAGGCCGCGGCGAGGAGGGCGGGTTGAGCGACGCGTGGGTGGCTCTGGAGCCGGGCGCGGACCCTGGGCGGCGCGCCGGGGAGCTGCGACGGGCGCATGACGCGTTCGTCACGGCGGCGGACGGCAGGGCGGGGACAGCGGCGGACGCCGCGGCGGGCGCGAGAGGGCGTCCGAACGTGCGGCCGGTGGTGGCGGAGTCGTGGCGGCGGTGCGTACGGGCGCGGGTGAGTCCGGACGGCGCCGCGAGTGTGGAGCTGGGCGAGGACGAGCTGGCCGCGTACCGGGCGGCGCATCCGCTGGCGGCGGCCATGCCGGTGATCCGCGAGCTGACGGGGGCGTACGCGACGGACGGGGAGCATCTGGTGGCCGTGTGCGACTCGTACGGGCGGCTGCTGTGGGTGGAGGGGCACCCCCGTACGCTGCGCCTGGCTCGGCGGATGAACTTCGTCGCGGGTGCGCGGTGGTCGGAGTCTGCGATGGGAACGAACGCGCCGGGTACGGCACTGGCGATCGACCGCCCGGTGCAGGTGTTCGCGGCGGAGCACTTCCGGCGCCCGGTTCAGTCGTGGACGTGCGCGGCGGCGCCGGTCCACGATCCGCGGACCGGGCGGCTGCTGGGCGCGGTGGACATCACGGGTGGGGACCGGCTGGCGCATCCGCACAGCATGGCGTTCGTGCAGGCGGTGGCGCGGGCGGCGGAGTCGCAGCTGGCGCTCCTGGCCCCGGCGCCGGCCAGGGACCGGGTGCGGCTGTCGGCGCTGGGCCGGGACGAGGCGGTGCTGGTGGCGGGGTGCCGCACGGTGCGGCTGAGCCCGCGGCACAGCGAGATCGCGGTGCTGCTGGCCGCCCATCCGCAGGGACTGTGCGGTGACGAGCTGATGGCGGCGCTGTACGAGGACGGGGTGGTCACGCCGGTGACGCTGCGGGCCGAACTGTCCCGGCTGCGCGGGCTGCTGGGGCCGGAGCTGCTGAGCTCGCGCCCGTACCGGCTGGCGGCGCCGGTGGACGCGGACTTCGAGGCGGTCACGCGGCGGCTGGCGTCCGGGGCGTTGACGGCGGCGCTGGGCGGATACGCGGGGCCACTGCTGCCGGGGTCGTGCGCGCCGGGGGTGGTGCGGCTGCGGCGGCGCCTGGCGGACGAGTTGCGGGCGGCGCTCCTCGCGCGCGGGGACACCGGGTTACTGGCCGACTGGGCACACAGCTCGTGGGGCGAGGACGACCTGGAGGTATGGCGGGCACTGTCGGCGGCGGTGCCGGCGGAACAGCGGGCTCCAGTGCGGGCGCGGCTGCGGGCGCTGGACGAGGAGCTGTCGGCCGGGCGACCGACAGAGCTGTCGGCGGAGCGGCCGAAGGGACTGCCGAAGGGACTACCGAAAGGACTGTCGACAGAACTGTCGTTCGACGCAACGCGGTCGCAACGTTCCGCTCCGTAGCCTCGCCGGGGCGAGCGCCGGCCGGACGGCGGCCGGCGCTCCCCGATGGGCCGCGCAGGCCAAGGAGGCCACGGAGATGACCCGGTATGCGGCGCCCGGCACGGAGGGCGCGATCGTCTCGTACGAGTCCCGTTACGACCACTGGATCGGCGGCGCTCATGTACCGCCCGTTCGGGGGCAGTACTTCGAGAACCCGAGTCCCGTCGACGGGCGTCCGTTCACGGACGTCGCCCGGGGCACGGCAGAGGACGTGGAGCGGGCGCTGGACGCGGCGCACGCCGCGGCCCCGGCGTGGGGCAGGACGTCGGCCGCAGAGCGCGCGGGCGTGCTGCTGCGCATCGCGGACCGGATGGAGGAGCGGCTGGAGGAACTGGCGGTCGCGGAGAGCTGGGAGAACGGCAAGCCGGTACGGGAGACCCTGGCGGCCGACCTGCCGCTGGCGATCGACCACTTCCGCTATTTCGCGGGGGCTCTGCGGGCCCAGGAGGGTTCGCTGAGCCAGCTGGACGACGACACGGTCGCGTACCACTTCCACGAGCCGCTGGGGGTCGTGGCGCAGATCATCCCGTGGAACTTCCCGCTGCTGATGGCGGCGTGGAAGGTGGCGCCCGCGCTGGCGGCGGGCAACGCGGTGGTACTCAAGCCCGCGGAACAGACACCGGCGTCCATCCACCTGTGGATGGGAATGGTCGCGGACCTGATCCCTCCGGGGGTGCTGAACATCGTCAACGGCTTCGGGGCGGAGGCGGGCAAGCCGCTCGCGTCGAGCCCGCGCGTCGCGAAGATCTCGTTCACGGGCGAGACGACGACGGGGCGGCTGATCATGCAGTACGCCTCGGAGAACATCAAGCCGGTGACGCTGGAACTGGGCGGGAAGTCGCCGAACATCTTCTTCGACGACGTGTGGGCGGCGGACGACGACTTCCGCGACAAGGCGCTGGAGGGGTTCACCATGTTCGCCCTGAACCAGGGCGAGGTGTGCACATGTCCGTCGCGCTCCCTCATCCAGCGGGGACACTACGGGGACTTCCTGGACGCGGCGGTGGCGCGTACGGAGCGGATCGTGCCAGGGCATCCGCTGGACACCGACACGATGATCGGCGCCCAGGCGTCGAACGACCAGCTCGAGAAGATCCTCTCCTACCTGGACATCGGCCAGCAGGAGGGCGCGAAGATCCTGACGGGCGGCCAGCGCATCGAGTACGACGGGGACATGGCGGGCGGCTACTACGTCCAGCCGACGGTCTTCGAGGGCGACAACCGGATGCGGATCTTCCAGGAGGAGATCTTCGGGCCGGTGGTGGCGGTCACGTCGTTCACCGACTTCGACGACGCGATGACCACGGCCAACGACACGCTGTACGGCCTGGGCGCGGGCGTATGGACCCGCGACATGACGACGGCGTACCGCGCGGGCCGCGCGCTCCAGGCGGGCCGTGTGTGGACGAACTCGTACCACTTGTACCCGGCGCACGCGGCGTTCGGCGGGTACAAGCAGTCGGGGATCGGCCGGGAGACGCACAAGATGATGCTGGAGCACTACCAGCAGACGAAGAATCTGCTGGTGAGCTACTCCCCAAAGAAGCTCGGCTTCTTCTAGCGACACGAAAGAAGGCGCCTGACCTGGGGTTTTCACCGGGTCAGGCGCCTTCTGGGAGCGTCCGGCCCTTCCCATGGGGGGAGGCGTCGAAATGCTCCTCTTCTACTGGAAGAGCACTTGGATGCTCTGGCCAGCCCGGCGCGCGCATTCGGCAGGATCCACGCCGGAGTGCAGCCAGAACGAGATCCCGGCGTGCCGGAGGTCATAGGGCCTCTTGGCGAGGAACGTCGGCTGCTCATTGGGAGCCAGGGCCTTCTTATGGGCCCGCGCCCATGTCTTGCCGTAGGCTGCTGCGTCCACGTAGCCGTCGGCCGCATTTCGAAAAACCCGACCATCGGGCGCAACGCCGAAGCGATCGACGTGATCGCAGCGTGTGCACGAACGACGGCGGTATCGGCACGGGACGCGTGGCCTTGACGGCTCGCCTCTTCAAGGAGTGCACTTCGTGGACCGAGCCATCGTCCGTCCACTCCTTGCCAGCCGCGTCCCCGTTGTTTGCCAACAGCGGTCAGCAGGCGAGCAACCTGGGTCGGGTTCGGCACGCAGGCCGGGTCCACTTCCTCACTCACCCCAGGAGCCTGCCACTGAGGTTTCTCAACGGTGATCACTTCCAGACTCCGTTGAGGACGAGTGCGGCTCGGGCGATGTCGCCGATCCGGCTGGGGCTGAGCGTGACGTACTGGAGGGTCCGCCATCGCTGCTTCAGCTCGGCAGCGGTGCGCTCGCCCAGGGCTCGCACGTGCCGCACCAGGGTGTTGAACATGCGCGTATCGACGTGAAGTGCCTGTTCTGATTTGCCCTTTGGGCGGCGGACGGGGATGAGGATGCCGATGCCCGCGCCGATGTAGCCCTTGTCCGCCAGGGTCGGCAGGCCCTGTGCCGCCGCCTTGTACAGGGCGGGTAGGGCGTGGATGCGGGCGGCGGTGATGTCCGGGGTGGAGCCCGGCTCGACGTCGGAGACCCACAGCGGGGTGCCGTCCGGGGCCGACAGGAACTGGATGCTTCCGCCGAACGCCTTGTGCTTCTGGCTGAACCACAGGTCGTTGCCG
>NZ_VSRY01000091.1 GCF_008271805.1 Streptomyces sp. TRM49041 | reverse complement strand
TTCACCGCCGCCACCGACACACCACCCGCATACGGAGCGACCAACTCCTCCACCCGCTCCACCGGCAGCGCAACCGACATCATCCCGCCCAGACCCGCCAGACGCTCACGCACCAACCGACTCCGCAGCGCCACAACCCGCACCGCATCCCGCAACGACAACACACCCGCCACATACGCCGCCGCGATCTCACCCTGCGAATGCCCCACCACCGCCGACGGCTCCACACCACACGAACGCCACAACGCCGCCAAACCCACCATCACCGCGAACAACGCCGGCTGCACCACATCCACCCGCTCCAAAGACGGCGCACCCGCCACCCCCCGCAGCACATCCTCCAAACTCCACTCCACAAACTCCGCCAACGCCTCACCACACGCCACAACCTCAGCAGCGAACACCGGCGACGAATCCAGCAACTCCACCGCCATCCCCACCCACTGCGCACCCTGACCCGGAAACACGAACACCGGCCTCAGGTTCGAGCCGACGACCTGGCCACCCACGACATTCACCGCCGGCTCGGCCGAGCTGAGGTCGCTCAGTCCGGTCAGCAGGGCTCCGCGGTCGGTGGCCATGATCACGGCGCGGTGTTCGAGCTGGGCGCGCGTGGTCGCCTGGGCGAAGCCGATGTCGAGGTGGTCCAGTTCCGGACGGGCGATCATGTGCGCCCGGAGGCGGTCGGCCTGCTCGCGCAGGGCCGCGTCGCCGCGGGCCGAGAGCGGTACCAGGACCGGTGGGAGGACCCGCGGGAGGACCGGCGGCCGGACACCGGTGCCGTTCTCCCCGGTGGGCTCGTGCGGCGGGGCCGCCTCCACGCCCGGGGCCTCTTCCAGGATGACGTGGGCGTTGGTGCCGCTCACGCCGAACGACGACACTCCGGCGCGACGGGGCCGCTCCCCCGCGGGCCACGGGCGCGCCTCGGTCAGCAGGGCGACCTCGCCCGACGCCCAGTCCACGTGCGGGGACGGCGCGTCGACGTGCAGGGTCGGCGGGAGCGTCCCGTGCCGCATCGCCATCACCATCTTGATGACGCCCGCCACTCCGGCCGCGGCCTGGGTGTGGCCGAAGTTCGACTTGATCGAGCCGAGCCACAGCGGGCCGTTCGTCCGGTTCTGGCCGTACGTGGCCAGCAGCGCCTCCGCCTCGATGGGGTCGCCCAGCGGCGTTCCCGTCCCGTGGCCCTCGACCGCGTCCACATCGGCCGGGGAGAGGCCGGCCGCAGCGAGGGCCTGGCGGATCACCCGCTCCTGGGAGGGTCCGTTGGGCGCGGTGAGGCCGTTGCTCGCGCCGTCCTGGTTGACGGCGCTGCCCCGTACGACGGCCAGGATCCTGCGCCCGTTGCGCTTGGCGTCGGACAGCCGCTCCAGGACGAGGAGGCCCATGCCTTCGGCCCAGCCGACGCCGTCCGCGGCCGCCGCGTAGGCCTTGCAGCGCCCGTCCGGTGACAGGGCGCGCTGGCGGCTGAACTCCACGAAGGCGCTGGGGCGGGCCAGTGTCGTCGCTCCGCCGACGACGGCGAGCGAGCACTCCTTGGCGCGCAGGGACTTGGCCGCGACGTCGATCGCGACGAGGGAGGAGGAGCACACCGTGTCGACGGTGACCGCGGGCCCCTCGAAGCCGAAGGTGTAGCTGATGCGTCCGGAGGCCACGCTGGGCGACGACGCGATGGAGAGGTAACCCTCGATCTCCGGGCGCCGGTCGCTGAGGCCCGCGACGAACTGGTAGTCGGAGAACATGAGCCCGCAGAAGACGCCGGTGTCGCTGCCCTTCAGCGTCAGCGGGTCGATGCCGGCGTCCTCGAAGGCTTCCCATGCGCCTTCGAGCAGCAGCCGCTGCTGCGGGTCCATGGCGAGCGCCTCGCGCGGGCTGATACCGAAGAACTCGGCGTCGAACTCGGCCATGTCGTCGAGGAACCCGCCGTGGCGCGTGTAGGCCGTACCGGGGTGGTCCGGGTCCGGGTCGTAGAGGTTGTCGAGGTCCCAGCCGCGGTCCTCGGGGAACTCCGAGATTCCCATGCGCCCTTCGGCGACCAGCGACCACAGGTCCTCCGGCGAGGTCACGCCTCCCGGGAAGCGGCAGCTCATGCCGACGATCGCCAGAGGCTCGCCCGCCTGGTCGAGCAGTTGCTGGTTCTCGCGCCGCAGACGCTCGGTCTCCTTCAGCGACTTGCGAAGGGCTCCGACGATGTCGGGCTTCTCGAAGGCCATGCTTGTCTCCCCCACCCTCGGACTCATGCCGGCGACCATGTGGTCGATGTCTTAGATCGGGCGGTGGGCCCCCTGGATACAGCCAATCCTCGAAAGTTTTCGCGAGGCAGGTGTACGGGGTGCTGGGGCCGGGTACTTCACCGGTTCGTCATGCGACTGCCGCCTTGGGGGCGCCGGGAGGACGGCCGAGGTCCCGCACGAAGGGCGGGGCCGGTCGTGCGGGACCTCGGTGTTGGCGCGCTCGCGCGGTACGTCCGTACGGTTACGGCATACGGGTCATGGCTTCGCCGCCAGGGCGTCCTCCACCGATCTGCTGACGGCACCCGTCAGACGGTCGCCGTTCTCGGTGAAGAAGAAGTGGCCGCCCTCGTGTGTGTCCAGGGTGAACTCCCCGGTGGTGCTCAGCTTCCACTGGGCCGCCTCGGCCTCGTTCACCTTGGGGTCGGTCCGGCCCAGGTGCACGTGGATCGGTACGGAGACCTGCGTCCCCGGCGCGGCACAGTAGGTCTCCGCCATCCGGTAGTCCGCGCGCATGGGGGGCAGGACGAGGTCGAGGATCTCCTCGTCCTGGAGCAGCTCGTGTCCCATGCCGCCGAGCAGGGCCATTTCCCTGAGGAAGGCGTCCTTGCCCTTCAGGTGGGTCTGCTGGTCCTTGCGCAGCGTCGGCGCCACCCGGCCGCAGGCGAAGAGGGACAGGGGCGGGTTGCCCATGGATTCCAGGCGTCGGGCGACCTCGAAGGCCACCAGCGCCCCCATGCTGTTGCCCAGCAGGACGATGGGCAGGTCCTTCCACTCACCGAGGAACTCGGCGATCTCGTCGGCCAGTTCCTCGATCGAGTTCCGGAAGGGCTCGTGCCGGCGGTCCTGACGACCGGGGTACTGGACGCCGTGGACCTCCAGCCCGCTGAAACCGCGGGCGAACTGGAAGTAGAAGTTCGCCGAGCCGCCGGCGTGCGGGAAGCAGATAAGCCGCGCCCTGGGGTCCCCCGTGGAAGCCAGCTGACGGATCCAGAGTGCGAAGTCTCGTGTGGTGGCCATACGGCCCGTTCCCCCTTGGACATGCCCGACAGCCGCGCCGGGACGCTGTCGGGCCGGCTCTGTGCGCGTCCCGGTACGGTTCGAACTGATTGCGCCTGCTCGACGAGACGGTGGCGCAGGGGGAGCGACGCGGCCCGAAGGCCGGGGCGACGCGCCCCGTTCCGCGGAACTCAGGCGGTGCCCCCGGCCTTCTGGGCCACGCCCTCAGCCTCGTCCTGCGCCTCCTGCGTCCCTTGCGCCTCCTGCGTCTGTGGCGGGAAGCGGAGGAACAGGACGCAGGCGATCGCGCCCAGCAGCAGGAAGGCGACGGGCAGCAGGCCCGTCTCGCTCAGGGCAGTGCTGTAGGGCTCGTGTACGACGGCCGGGATCGCGCTGGGGCTGCCCTCGAACTGGCCCCCGGAACCGCCGATGTTCGGCAGATGCTCCTCGATCCGGTTGACGAACAGCGCACCGACCGCGGCGCTGCCGAGCACGGCGCCCATCTGCCGGTTGGTGTTGTAGATGCCCGAGCCCGCACCCGCCTGGTGGACGGGGAGGTTGCGCGTGGCGATGGCGCCCAGCGGGCCCCAGGCCATGCCGTTGGCGATACCGGTGAGGGCGGCGGTGGCCGAGAACATCCACAGCTGCGAGCCCGGCTCCATCAGTTGGCTGTACCCGACGATCGTGACGGCGAAGAGCACGAAGCCGATGGTGGTGAAGGTACGCGGATGCGCCTTGTCGGACAGCTTGCCGATGATCGGGGAGAAGACACCGGTCAGGATCGCGAGGGGCGCGAAGATCAGGGCCGACTCCATCGAGGAGAGCCCTCGTACGCCCTGGAGGTAGAAGTAGATCGGCACGGTCATCGCGGTGACGGCGGCACCCATGGCCGCGATGCCGATGTTCGCCAGCGCGAAGTTGCGGTCGCGGAACAGGCTCAGCAGCAGCAACGGCTCGTTCTTGTTGCGCGCCTGCGTCACCACGAAGAGCACCAGGACGACCACTCCGGCGGCGATCGTGAGCCAGATACCGGCCGACCAGTCCTTGTTGTTGCCCTCCTGGAGGCCGTAGACCAGCAGGAACATGCCCGCGCAGGACAGCAGGATGCCGAGCAGGTCGAACTTGTGGGGCTTGGCCTCCAGCGCCGGCACCAGCTTCCACGCCAGCACGAAGGCGAGGACACCGATCGGCACGTTGATCAGGAAGATCCACTCCCAGCCCACGGAGTCGACCAGCAGACCGCCGATGACGGGGCCCAGCAGCAGGGAGACGCCGGCGGATCCGCCCCACGCGCCCATGGCGGCGCCGCGCTTGTCCGAGGGGAAGATCTTGGTGATCACGGCCATGGTCTGGGGCGTCATCAGGGCGGCACCGAAGCCCTGTACGGCGCGGGCCGCGATCAGCGTCTCGATGCTGTCGGCCACGCCGCACCACAGCGAGGCGAGCGTGAACACGATCAGGCCGACCAGGTAGACGTTCTTCGGGCCGAAGCGGTCACCCAGCCGCCCGGTGAACAGCAGCGGCGCCGCGTAGGTGAGCAGGTAGGCGCTGGTCACCCAGATCACTCCGGAGACGCTGGCCTCCAGCGCCTCCATGATCGCGGGGTTGGCGACCGCCACCACACTCATGTCCAGCACGATGAGGGCGAACCCGGCGATCAGCGCGCCTAGAGCCGGCCATGGGTTACGTTCAACGGTCACGGTTGCCTTCCCAACGATTACGACACGCGGGACCACCGGTTGTCCGCCCACGAGCGGACGGTGACCCTCTGCCGACCCAGATCCGGCGGCAACCGGTCCGGATACATCCGGGACGGACTTCCGCAGCGAATGTGGCGGACGTCACAACTCATGAAGCGGCAATCGATCGCTTCCCGCGCCATGCCGTATACGACCCGGCGCCGCGGCCCTTGCCGGCGAACAGCGGATGGACGGGCATCCGGGGAGCGGCCCGGCCATCGGTCGGCGACGGCACCCCGAGCGGCCTTCCGCGGTCGCGCAGCTTCCATGCGCCGCGCAACACACCAGGCCGGCGAGCGGTTCGACCGCCGCCCAGCGATGCGGAGCCCCCCGGCGGACCGCTTGTGCGCCCGACACCCCGTCCGGCGCGACGCGATCCGGCCATGCGACGCCGAGGAACCACGCGCTCCTCGATGGACTGGACCAAGGCATCAACTGGGCGCTCCCCAGCGTAAATTCAAGAGCTCGGTTACAAGGTTGTCGATTGACATGCCGCTCCGGCGGCCCCGTATAGTAAACGCGCAGGGGGGAGGACAGCCACATTCCAGTCAACTTACATCGGCCTCACGAGTCTCTGTAACAGTCACTGATGAGACGATGCAGCACGCTATGCGTCTAAGTTCTTTCGAAAGCCGACCCCGGGGACCTTCCGAGTAAAGGGAGGGAAAACAATCCGGGGCAGCATGGCTCATTACTGCCGGTCATCACTATTGTCGGCCTGCGGTAATTGGAGAAGCAGACAAAATCGGGGGATATATGCGCACGCCTACCCTGAACGAGCTGGTAGACGATTGCATAGCAGGAAACCAGGACGGCTGGAACCGGATCGTGGAGCGGTACACGCCCTTGATCTGGGCGATCGCCCGGGGCCACCGGCTGAGCACGGCCGACTGCGAGGACGTCAGCCAGACGACCTGGATGCGCGTCATCCAGCACCTGGGCAAGCTCCGCGATCCCGAGAAGCTCACCCAGTGGATCGCGGTGTCCGCCCGCCGGGAGAGCCTGAAGCACATCGAGAAGTCCGGCCGCAGCGTGCCGGTGGGGGACTCGCCGGTCTTCGACCGCTCGGAGCCTTCGGAGAACCACCCCGAGGAAGCGGCGCTGGCGAAGGAACGCGACAACGAGGTGCTGCTCGCGTACTGCGCCCTCTCACCGAAGTGCCAGGCGCTGCTCGGGCTCCTGGTCACGGACCCGCCGATGTCCTACGACGAGATCAGCGCCACCCTGGGGATGCCACGGGGTTCACTGGGGCCCGTGCGGTCGCGCTGCCTGGCCCACCTGGCGAAGCTCCTCCAGCGCGAGACGGAGCGTTCGGAGCAGGCCGCCGAACTGCTGAACGCGATCACGCGCTCCGGCCTGCGGACCTTCGCCCTGGAACAGCACCGCTGATCCGACGGGGGCCACGAAGTCCCGGACCCCCGAGCCGCGCAACGTGGAAGTGCCTTCCGGCCGCACGACGGGCTTGCACAGCCCGGCCGTCCGGCGGGAAGGCACTTTCTGCGTGTGCGGAACCGGAGCGCGGCTCCGGCGCGTCCTCTCGACGGACGGCCGGATCGACGTCGATCGACTGCGGACGGTGTTGGCCGGGCTGTCGCTTCCACGTTTCGACCGCGAGTGCCTGGCCCTGGGGTCGATATGTCGCCGTGGCTTCGTTCGGACGCGCCGCGCTCGGCAGAGCGACTGTCGACCCGGCCATCGTGATGTCAGCGACGCCGGCTACCCGGCAGGTCCTGGTAGATAAAGAACAAGCTCAGCCGCGTACCCGGTCGACCGGCGCAGCCTGTGCGGCGGATACCGGATCGGCGTTTTCATCGCGATTCCCGTCGGAAACGAGCGGAAACAGCGCCTTCGCGTTTTCCAGCACACTCAGCGGCGGCTGCCCGAGAGCACTGGCAAGCCCGGCCAGCGTTTCGTCACCCAATTCTGCCGCCTCGGCTTCGCCCGATTCGTTCATGCCACCCGCCTTTCGCCAAATTTAGTTTATTTATTAACCAGCAGCACAGGCTATACGCGCAGTTCAAAAGAAGCAATAGCGATCCCCCGGCACCGTCGGAGGCGCCGAGCGCCACGGTGGTGCGGGGTCCGAGCGCGACCGCGAGGAGCACGGCCGGCTCGGGAGCCGTCAACCACCACGTCAGCGTACCGAGGTGCGCCGGACGGCCAGAGCGAGCATCGCGCACGCGGCAGGTCGAAGCAACGCACGGAACCCCCTGTTACTCAAGGTACGTTCCCCCGAGTCACACCCGTCGAACCACTGTGCGACAGCCCGTCCGTGGACGTTCGGTGAATGCCTTGTGCGGGTCGGACAATAACAGTCGGCCCTGATCAAGGGCGGGGCGCCAATCCGCCTGCCGCGCGGCGCCCTTCACAGACTCCGGCGTACGCGGAAATCTCGTGCATCTGCAGGATGCATGTAGAAGCACCCCTGCCTGAGGGCAACTCAACAAGCTTCCGGCGCCTTCTCCATAGAGACCGGAGAGGCCGAATCGGACTCGAAAAAGGCCGAATCCACCCCGATGCCCGAGGGCGGGGCATCGCCTCCGCGCTACTGAAGGCGCTGGTCTACTCCACCGAGGCGGCCCGGATCTGGACCATCCAGTCCGGCATCTTCCCCGAGAACGCCGCCGGCGCGACACGGTTCTCGTCGAGCGCGCCGCAGCCTTCACATCGGCTGACGGGGCTCAGCCGCTCAGGCCGAGGGTGAGTTGGTCGTGGCGGAGGTCGAAGTGTTGGACGGGGTATCGGTAGAGGTCCGCGAGGGTCATGAAGTCCTTGAAGAACGGGTCCCACCGGACCGGATAGTGCATCCCCCGCGCCAGATCCTCCTCAGACTCCTTCGCGAGCCGCCGCTCCTGCAAACCGGTGACGCGGTCGAACGCGGCGCCCGTCCTGGCCTCGTCCAGGAGCGCATGGAAGGTCCGTCGGGCCTTCTCGTAGTCGTCGACGACTGCCTGGCGGTCCAGCACTGGACGACCTCTGCCATCACGCCGCTCCCGTTCCAAGCCGGAGTTGCCGTGCATGGATGATTCCCGCCGGGATGCCACAGAACCCGAGCTCGCCGCCTTGCTCGCTCCGCAGGCTCAGGCAGCTCCGAGCCGCCCGGCGACAGCGCGCGCGGCGTCGCGGGCGGGACGGCCGACGCCGATGAGGGTCGCGGATGCCGGACCGGTCCAGTCGCCGTAGCCGAGCAGGTGGATACGGGGTTCGCCGAGGGCCTCGGTGCCGGCCGTGGGGATGTGGCCGCGGGGGCCGCGCAGGCCGAGCGGCGCGAGGTGAGAGAGGGCGGGGCGGAAGCCGGTGCACCAGATGATCGCGTCCGCCTCCGCCGTCATGCCGTCCGCCCAGGCGACCCCGGTCGCGGTGATGCGGTCGAACATCGGCTGGGCCTTGAGCAGTCCGGCATCTCGGGCGGCGCGGACGGGTGGGACGGCGACGATGCGCCGAGGGAGGCGACACCGCCGGTGTCGGTGCGGCCTTCCTCGAGGGCACGGCGGCGCGCGGTGGCGTGGTCGAAGAGGGCGCGGCCGTCGATGTCGTCGGCGAGGTAGCGCGGTTCGCGCAGGGTGACCCAGGTCAGGTCCGTGTCGTACGCGAGGTCGGCGGCGATCTGCGCGCCGGAGTTGCCGCCACCGACCACGATCACCCTCCCCCTAGGGCTTCGCCCTGGGGGGACCCCCAGCCCGGCGAAGTCGGCGTGGCTTCGGTACTCCACGGTGTGCAGCTGAGCACCCGCGAACTCCGTACGACCGGGCACGGCGGGGACGAAGGGGCGTGACCAGGTGCCGGTCGCGCTGATAACCGCCTGGGCCCGCCACGTACCGGAGTCGGTCTCGACCCGCCAGAGTTCGCCGTCACGGTGGACACCGGCCACGCGTACAGGGCGATGGACCGGGAGGTCGTACCGCTGCTCGTAGTCGGTCAGGTATGAGACGACATGGGCGGCGTCCGGGTACGTCTCGCCCGGCTGCGGGGGCATGAGCCTTCCCGGCAGCGAGGAGTAGGCGGCCGGGGAGAACAGGTGGAGGGAGTTCCAGGTGTGCTGCCAGGCGCCGCCCGGGGTGGCCTGGGCGTCGAGGATGGCGAAGTCGAGGCCGAGGCGGCGCAGGTGGTAGCCGGCGGCGAGCCCGGCCTGGCCGCCGCCGATCACCACCACGGCTGCGCCGCGTGTCATTCGGCGTGCGTCTTGCCGCGCATGAAGATGACCGCGACCAGGGCCAGGCCCACGGCCGCGCCGATGAGCTGCATGCAGATGAACGCCGGTACGGAGGCGGGTGCGATGCCCGCGAAGGTGTCGGTGAACGCTCGGCCGATCGTGACCGCCGGGTTCGCGAACGAGGTCGACGAGGTGAACCAGTAGGCCGCGCCGATGTACGAGGCGACCGCGACGGGTGCGAAGCGGAGCCGGTCGGTACGGGCCAGGCCGAAGATCAGCAGGATGAGGCCGGCCGTCGCCACGACCTCACCGAGGAGCAGGTTGCCCGCCGAGCGGTCGTGCGTGGACCACCTCACCAGCGGCTCGCCGAACATCGCGTCCGCCAGGATCGCGCCGAGGATCCCGCCGACGATCTGGGCGGGGACGTACACGGCGAGCTCGCGGGCGTTCACGCCGGCTCCGCCCCGGCGGGCGGTCCACCACTCGGCCAGGGTGACGGCCGGGTTGAAGTGCGCGCCGGAGACCGGGCCGAGGAGGGCGATCAGGACTCCGAGGCCGAAGACGGTGGCCGTGGAGTTGGCCAGGAGCTGCAGAGCGACGTCGTCGGTGAGGTCGGTGGCCTGGATGCCGGACCCGACGACGATCGCCACCAGGGCGGCGGTGCCGACCGACTCGGCAGCGGCGCGGGCGATCAGCGGGGCACGAGGCGGGGTGGCGCCGGGCGCGGGCTGCGGCGACGTGTCGGCGGCTATGGCGTCGCTCACGGCGGGCTCTGTGGCGGTCACGGGGTTGGTTCTCCTCGGCGGGTGAGGCACAGGGAAGGGGACGTTCAGGGGCAGGAACGCTTGAAGTTCGCCTCGGCGGTCAGACGCGCGGTCTGCGCGAGTGCCGCGAACTGGCCGGCGAGCTGCTCGATGACGTCCGGGCGCAGACGGTAGTAGGTGAACCGTCCGCATGGCTCGGTCTCCACGACCCCGGCCTCGCGCAGGACTCTCAGGTGGTTGGAGAGGTTGGTCTGCTTGGCGCCGGTCTCTTCCACGAGGTGGGTGGTGCACAGCGTCTCGCGGGCGAGCAAGGTCACGATCTGAAGCCGAAGGGGGTCACCCAGAACCCGGATCAGATCAGCATCTACTGACGTCATCATAGGCTGATACTCTCACATCACCCCGGCGCTGATACCAGCCTGGGCTGACCTCTTTGAACCCAGGGGGTTCTCGCCATGACCGCGTCCCCGTACCCGGTCCTTCCCGATGAACGTCTCACGGCCGGTGTCGCCCGCCTCGCCGTGCGTCACCGCGGCCGGTTCTCCCCGGAGACGGTGCGGCGCCTGATCGCCGACTCCTACCAGCGGCTCGCCGCGAACGCGCACGTCCGCACCCACCTCGTGGTGCTCACAGAGCGGTTCGCCGCCGAGCGCCTGGACGCACTGGCCCACGTCGACGACCCGACGTCGACTGGTGGCAGGCCGCGGGTGCTGTTCGTGTGCAGCCACAACGCCGGCCGCTCCCAGATGGCCGCAGCCCTGCTCGCCCACCGCGCCGGGGACGGTGTGATCGTCTCCTCCGCGGGCACCCACCCGTCGGGCGCCGTCGATGCGCACGTGGTCCAGGCGCTCACCGAGGCGGGCGTCGCGATCGACGAGGTCTTTCCCAAGCCGCTGACCGACGAGGTCGTCCAGGCCGCCGACATCGTGATCACCATGGGCTGCGGTGACGCCTGCCCCGTCTTCCCCGGCCACCGCTACCTGGACTGGCCGGTCCCCGACCCCGAGGGCGCCCCGATCGCCGTCGTGCGCGAGATCCGTGACGGCCTCGACGCCCGGATCACCGCCCTGCTGGACACTCTGCCGTCCCGCTCCTGAGCCCTCCCCATCCCCCGAACCACCTCTGCCCCAAGGAAGTACCGATGACTGCTCCGCTCGCCTCCGTGCTCTTCGTCTGCGTCCACAACGCCGGCCGCTCGCAGATGGCCGCCGGCTTCCTGCGCCACCTCGCCGGCGACCGAGTCGAGGTCCGGTCCGCCGGCTCCCTCCCCGGGGACCAGGTCAACCCCGCGGCCGTGGCCGCGATGGCCGAGCTGGGCATCGACATCTCCGACCAGAAGCCCAAGGTCCTCACCACCGAGGCCGCCCAGGCGTCCGACTACATCATCACCATGGGCTGCGGCGACGCCTGCCCGTACTTCCCCGGCAAGACCTACCTCGACTGGCAGCTGGACGACCCCGCCGGCCAGGGCGTCGAGGCCGTCCGCCCCATCCGCGACGAGATCAAGAGCCTCATCGAGGGCCTCATCGCCGACATCGACAGCAAGAAGGCATGACCGGCGTGAGCGACATCGACCGGAGAGACGGCATACGCGACGTCGTCATCATCGGATCCGGCCCCGCCGGTTACACCGCCGCCCTCTACACAGCCCGCGCCCAGCTGGGGCCCCTGCTCTTCGGCGGCTCGATCTTCGTCGGCGGCTCTCTCACCACGACCACCGAGGTCGAGAACTTCCCCGGCTTCCCGAACGGGATCGACGGACCGGACCTCATGGACAACATGCGGGCCCAGGCCGAGAAGTTCGGCGCCGAGATGATCGACGACGACATCGTCGAAGTCGACCTCACCGGCGACGTCAAGCTCCTCACCGACTCCGCCGGCACCGTCCACCGCACGAAGACCGTGATCATCGCCACCGGCTCCGGCTACCGCAAGCTCGGCCTCCCCAAGGAGGACGAGCTGTCCGGGCGGGGCGTCTCCTGGTGCGCGACCTGCGACGGGTTCTTCTTCAAAGGCCGCGACATCGTCGTGGTCGGCGGCGGCGACACCGCCATGGAGGAGGCCACCTTCCTCACCCGCTTCGCCCGCTCGGTCACCGTCGTCCACCGCCGCTCCACCCTGCGCGCCTCCAAGGCTATGCAGAACCGCGCGTTCGCCGACGACAAGATCTCCTTCGCCTTCGACAGCGAGATCGCCGAACTGAAGGAAGAGAACGGCATGCTCGCAGGCGTCGTCCTGCGCGACGTCTCCACCGGCAAGACCCGCGATCTCGACGTCACCGGCCTGTTCATCGCCATCGGCCACGACCCGCGCACCGAGCTCTTCACCGGCCAGGTCGACCTCGACGACGAGGGCTACATCAAGGTGGAGTCCCCTTCGACACCCACGAACCTCCCCGGCGTCTTCGCCGCCGGCGACGTCGTCGACCACACCTACCGCCAGGCCATCACCGCCGCCGCCGGCGGCTGCCAGGCCGCCATCGACACCGAGCGCTACCTCGCCGGCCTCGCTCACACCGCCTCCCCGGAGTCAGAAACGGTGAGTGTCTGAACGAGCTCCTGTCGCCGGATCGACCTCGTACAGCCCTCTTCACGGCGCAGAGTCCGAGGACCTGCCCCCCAGGAGGTGCTGGGTGCCGTGTGCACCATCCAGGCTCTTCCCGGGAGGTGTCGGGACACTCTGCTCGAAGCCTGACTCATATCGAGTCAGGCACACATCCACACGAGTGAGCCCTCCGCTCGGCGGCCACAAGGATCGCGACGCTTCCTTCGTGCAGACACCCAGAGCGTCAAACGAGCGTCAAGGCCGAGAGTCCGTGCTGCTCAGAGCTGAGCAGACTGCGGCACCCAGCTCGCCCCGAGGGATCCTCCCCCGCTCGCTCCGGTTACCATGCACTGATCCAGGCCTCGCTGACGGGAGTCGAGCGTCATATGAGCGTCAAGAGTCCCGACGACCGGGCATCACGCAGCCGCTCCCAGTGGTCACTCCAGCACAAATCCGCAGGTGAGGCGGGCCCGATGGGCTCGACCTGTTGGATGTCGCGAAACAGGTCGAGACACACCGGCGCTACTGCTAAGCCGCAGGTCAGCGGCCCTTCTCGGCAGGCTCAAGAATCGCCACGCACTCCACGTGATGGGTCATCGGAAACAGGTCGAAGGCGCGGAGGGTGCGCGGCTTGTAGCCCGCCTCCGCGAAGTAGGCGAGGTCGCGGGCGAGGGCGGCCGGGTCGCAGGCCACGTAGGCGATGCGGCGGGGGGCCAGGGAGGCGAGGTGGCGGACCGTCTGCTTGCCGGCGCCGGCTCGGGGCGGGTCCAGGACGATGAGGTCGGCCTGGGTGATGCCGGTGCGCGGGAGGATCTGGTCGACCTTGCCCTGCTCGACGCGGACGCGGTCGTAGTTCCGGAGGTTGTGGCGGGCGTCCTCCACCGCGCGCTTGCCGTGCTCGATGCCGAGGACTGCGCCCTTCTCGCCGACCCGGTCCGCGAGGGCGCCCGCGAAGAGGCCGACGCCGCAGTACAGGTCCAGGGCGGTGTCGCCCTTGCGCGGGAGGAGGCCCTGCATGACCGCGCGGACCAGCGTGTCGGCGGCCTTCGGGTGGACCTGCCAGAAGCCGCCGTTGCCGACGCGGTACGTACGGTCGTCGGCGCGCTCGCGGACGAACGGGCGGCCGTGGACACGGTGGACGCCGCCGTCCTTCTCCTCGACGCGGAGGACCGAGACCGGCTTGTCGAGTTCGACGAGAGGGAGGCGGGCGCCGGGGCGGGGGGTCAGGATGACCTGGCGGTCCTGTGAGCCCGTTGCCGCGATGGCCTCGACCGAGGCCATGCCGGGCCAGGTCCGCTTCTCCACGCCCAGTTCGCTCACGCCCTCGGCCGCGATCATGCAGTGGTCGACCGGCTCCACCTCGTGGGAGCGGTGGCGGCGCAGACCGGCACGGCCCGACGCGTCGACCGCGTACTGGACCCGCGTACGCCACCGCGGGACCTCGCCCGCCGGGAGCTTGTCGCCCTCCGCCGGGACCACCGTGCCGTCCCAGCCCGCCTCCTCCGGCGTCAGGTTCGCCAGGCGGCGCAGCTGCTCCTCGATGACCTCGCCCTTGAGACGGCGCTGGGCGCCCGGCTTCGCGTGCTGCCAGTCGCAGCCGCCGCAGCGGCCCGGGCCCGCGAAGGGACAGGGGGCTTCGATCCGGTCCTTGGAGGCCGTAAGGATCTCCACCGCGTCCGCGCGGAGGAAGCGGGCCCCCTCCTCGCCCTCGGTCACACGCGCCACCACACGCTCGCCCGGCAGCGTGTGCCGGACGAACAGGACGCGGCCCTCCTCGGTGCGCGCGATGCAGTGGCCGCCGTGCGCGACGGCGCCGACCTCGACCTCGTACTCCTGCCCGACCAGCGAGGACTCGGGTGCGTTCTTCGGCATGGCGGGGTAGCTCCAGAGGGGGGAAGTGGGTTCCGGCGCCGGTTGGGCGACCAGCCCACCAGTGTACGTCCCGCCCGTGTCACTCCCTGCCGGTCGGCTCCTTGGGGCCCTGCTCCACCATGCCGCGCCGTACCGAACCCGGTGCGCTCCAGTCCTGGTGCTTTTTCGCGCGCTGCTTCGCCAGCTCGGAGGAGCGCAGCTGGTACGGCACGGACGTGACCATGACGCCGGGTGTGAACAGCAGCCGGCCCTTCAGGCGCAGGGCGCTCTGGTTGTGGAGGAGCTGCTCGTACCAGTGGCCCACCACGTACTCGGGGATGATCACGCTGACGACGTCGCGCGGGCTCTCGCGGCGCAGGCTCTTCACATACTCGACGACCGGGCGGGTGATCTCACGGTACGGGGAGTCGAGGATCTTGAGGGGGACGTTGATGCCGCGCTCGTCCCACTCGGCCTTGAGCGCCTTGGTCTCCTCCGGGTCGACGTTGATGCTGAGCGCCTCCAGCTTGTCCGAACGCATCAGCTCGGCGTAGGCGACCGCCCGCAGCGTCGGCCGGTGGATCTTCGACACGAGGACGATGGAGTGGACACGGGCGGGGCGGACACTGTCGTCGCTGGGGCCCTCGGGCGCGGCCAGCTCCTCCGAGACCCGGTCGTAGTGCCTGCGGATGGCGCTCATCGTCACATAGAAGACCGCCATGCCGACCAGGGACACCCACGCGCCGTGCTCGAACTTGGTGACGAGGACGACGACGAGGACCAGGCCGGTGAAGAAGGCGCCGAAGGTGTTGATCACGCGGGAGCGCATCATGCGACGCCGCGCGGCGGGGTCGGTCTCGGTGCGCAGGTGGCGGTTCCAGTGCCGCACCATGCCGGTCTGGCTGAGTGTGAAGGAGACGAAGACACCGACGATGTAGAGCTGGATCAGCCGGGTCGAGTCGGCGCCGTACACATAGACGAGGACGGCGGCGGCGCCGGCGAGCAGCACGATGCCGTTGGAGAAGGCGAGCCGGTCGCCGCGGGTGTGCAGCTGGCGCGGCAGGTAGCGGTCCTGGGCGAGGATCGAGCCGAGGAGCGGGAAGCCGTTGTACGCGGTGTTCGCGGCCAGGAACAGGACCAGCGCGGTCGCGGCGGCGAGCAGGACGAACATGATGCTGCCGTCGCCGAAGACGGCGGCCGCGACCTGCGAGATGACCGGCTCCTGGGTGTACTCGGGGCCGACCGGGGTGCCGTCGCGGAGGAGGTCTCTCGCCGGGTACTCCGACATCTTCACGTCGGTGGCGAGGGCGAGGCCGATGATGCCGCAGAACATGGTGACGGCGAAGCCGCCCATGAGGGCGAGCGTCGTCGCGGCGTTCCGGCTCTTCGGCTTGCGGAAGGCCGGTACGCCGTTGCTGATCGCCTCGACGCCGGTGAGTGCGGCACAGCCCGAGGAGAAGGCGCGGAGCAGGAGGAAGAAGAGGGCGAAGCCGGCGAGGCCCTGGTGCTCCGCCTTGATCTCCAGGTCGGCCGTGGGGGCCTGCATGGTGTCGCCCAGCACCAGCCCACGGAAGGCGCCCCAGGCGATGAGGGCGAAGACGCCGGAGACGAAGACATACGTCGGGATGGCGAAGAGGCGGCCGGACTCCTTGACGCCGCGCAGGTTCATCAGGGTCAGCAGCACGATGATGACGATCGCGGACGCCGTCTTGTGCTCGATGATGAAGGGGATGGCGGAGCCGAGGTTCTCGACGCCGGAGGAGATGGAGACCGCGACGGTGAGGACGTAGTCGACGAGCAGCGCGCTCGCCACGCCGAGCCCGGCCTTGGGGCCGAGGTTGGTGTTCGCGACCTCGTAGTCGCCGCCGCCGCTCGGATACGCGTGGACGTTCTGCCGGTACGAGGCGACGACCGTGAACATGAGGATCACGACGGCGACAGCGATCCAGGGGCTGAAGGCGTAGGCCGACGCACCCGCGATGGAGAGGACCAGCAGGACCTCGCCCGGCGCGTACGCCACCGAGGAAAGCGGGTCGGAGGCGAAGACGGGGAGCGCGATGCGCTTGGGGAGGAGCGTTTCCCCGAGCCGGTCGCTGCGCAGGGCCCGGCCGATCAGAATCCGCTTGGGCACGTCGGTCAGTTTGGACACGCAGAGGATCGTAAGCGTTCGAAATGCGCCAGGCACACCTGCGGGTCACCGGGGCCACGCGGCGCCCGGTGCCGGACGTGGATGGGGCAACCGGCCGAGCGGGGCATAAGCTCGGACGGGACAGCACCGCACGCAGGGTGAGAGAGAAGAGTGAGCAGGGTGTTTTCGCAGGTCAGCATGGTGACCAGGAGTGCGGGGTAGGCGGACGTGCATATTGTGATCATGGGCTGCGGCCGCGTCGGGGCGGAGCTGGCGCAGACCCTGGAGCAGCAGGGGCACACGGTCGCCGTCGTCGACCAGGACCCCACGGCCTTCCGGCGCCTCGGCTCCGGCTTCGGCGGACGCCGGGTCACCGGGGTGGGCTATGACCAGGACACCTTGCGCGAGGCGGGGATCGAGGAGGCCGGGGCGTTCGCGGCGGTGAGCAGTGGCGACAACTCCAACATCATCGCGGCGCGCGTGGCCCGCGAGATGTTCGGTATCGACCACGTCGCGGCCCGCATCTACGACCCCCGGCGCGCCGAGGTGTACCAGCGCCTGGGCATCCCCACGGTCGCCACCGTCCGGTGGACCGCCGACCAGATGCTGCGGCGGCTGCTGCCGTCCGGCTCCGAGGAGCTGTGGCGGGATCCGAGCGGCGGCGTGCAGCTCGCGGAGGTGCACACGTCCCCTGACTGGATCGGCCACAAGGTGAGCAGGCTCCAGGAGGAGACCGGCGTGCGTGTGGCGTTCCTGACCCGGTTGGGCGAGGCGGTTCTGCCGACCTCGCAGACGGTGCTGCAGGAGGGCGATCTGGTGCACGTGATGATGCGGACGGACGAGGTCGAGAAGGTCGAGGCGGCCTTCGCCCACGGCCCCGAGGGGAGCGGTCACTGATGCGTGTCGCCATCGCCGGCGCGGGCGCGGTGGGTCGTTCCATCGCGGGAGAGCTGCTGGAGAACGGGCACGAGGTGCTGCTGATCGACAAGGCACCGACCGCCATCTCGGTGGAGCGGGTGCCGCAGGCCGAGTGGCTGCTGGCCGACGCCTGTGAGATCACGTCCCTGGACGAGGCGGCGCTGCAGCGGTGCCACGTGGTCATCGCGGCGACGGGCGACGACAAGGTGAACCTCGTCGTGTCGCTGCTGGCGAAGACCGAGTACGGGGTGCCCCGGGTCGTCGCCCGGGTCAACAACCCGAAGAACGAGTGGCTGTTCACCGAGGCGTGGGGCGTGGACGTCGCGGTGTCGACGCCGCGTCTGATGTCGGCGCTCGTGGAGGAGGCGGTGAGCGTCGGCGACCTGGTGCGGCTGCTGCGCTTCAGCCACGGCGACGCGAACCTGGTCGAGCTCACCCTGCCGCCGGAGTCGGCGATGGCCGGTACGCGCGTGGGGGACGTGGCGTGGCCGGAGGACACCTCGCTGGTCACGATCATCCGCGGCTCGCGGGTCCTCACTCCGAGCCCGCAGGAGACCCTGGAGGCCGGTGACGAGCTGCTGTTCGTCGCGGCCCAGGCACGTGAGGAGCAGCTGGAGGACCTGCTGTCGGTCCGCCGCGAGGACGCCGCAGGCTGAGTCCGCGGGCTGGGTCCGGGGGCTGGGTCTGCCGGGCTGACGCCGCAAGCCGGGGGCAGCGACCGGCTGGACCCCCGGTACCGGCGGGGCCCCGGCATCCGCCGGCGACGAGTGCTTTGCCGGTCCGTCGTGGGCGCGACGGACCGGCGGGCCCGTCAGCCCTCGCGTTCCTTCTCGGCGCGCTCCGCCGCCTCCATCTCCGCGAACACGTCGATCGGCGGCGGCGCCTTCGCGAGGAACACCCACGTCAGGTACACCGCGAGCAGGAACGGCGGGATCTTCAGGGCGACCAGGACCCAGCCGAGCTGGGTGGTGTCCGCCCACCAGTACAGCGGGAAGAGGATCGCGCACTTGGCGAGCAGGATCAGGCCCCAGGCCCAGCTGGCCTTGGCGTACGCCTTCTTGCGGCCGGGGTTGCGGGTGCGCCAGGAGAGGTTCTCCTTGAACACCGGGCCGAGGATCAGGCCGATCAGCGGGACCCCCGCCAGCGTCGTCGCGATGTACGTGACGCCCAGCCCCAGCGTGTAGAGCATGCCGGGCAGGTAGAAGTCCTTCGCGTTACCCGTCATCATCGCGAAGACCACACCGAAGGCGACGCCGAAGACGCCGCTGAACGCGTGCTTCACGGTGTCCCGGCGGACCAGCCGGACGACGACGAGCAGCAGGGACACCGCCAGGGCCGCGAGGGCCGAGACATGCAGGTCCTTGTTGATCGTGAAGATCGTGACGAAGAGGAGGCCGGGAAGCACGGTCTCCACCATGCCCCTGAGCCCGCCGAACGCGTCGAACAGCGCGGCCTCGGTCACGGCCTTGGTGTTGTGCCCGTCCTGACCGTCAGGACCCTCAGGGCCCTCAGGGCCGTCCTGGCCGTCCGGGCCCCGATGGGCGTCCTGATCGGTGGTCGGCTTGTCGAGTGACGTCACCGGCTACTCCTGTCCGAGCGGTCGGAGTTCGTATTTCGGATTGAAGAGGACCCGGCGTCCCTGGCTCACCGAGATCCGGCCGGAGGCTATGAGCCTGCGTCCCGGTTCGATGCCCACTATGGACCGCCGGCCCAGCCACACCACGTCCAGCGGGGCCGTACCGTCGAAGAGCTCGGCCTCCAGCGCCGGCACTCCGGCCCGCGGACGCAGGGTGACCGTCCGCAAGGTACCAGTCACCTTCACGATCTGCCGGTCACCGCAGTCGCAGATGGGGGTGCAGCCCGCCGCGTACGCGTCATCCTGGAGCTCCTCGGACTCGAGCTCGCCCTGAGAGCTGGACAGCCGGTCCAGCATCCGGCGGAAGCGGCCTGCGGGCTTCCCTGTATGCGGTGCAGCGCTCATACGGAAAGCCTACCGGGGCCATCTGTCACCGACCCGGGCCCGGCTCCGGGCCCGCCGGATCACCGTTCGAACCGGTATCCCATCCCCGGCTCCGTGATGAAGTGCTTCGGGTGCGACGGGTCCGCCTCCAGCTTGCGGCGCAGCTGGGCCATGTAGACCCGGAGGTAGTTGGTCTCGGTGCCGTACGACGGGCCCCACACCTCCTGGAGGAGCTGCTTCTGGCTGACGAGCCGGCCGCGGTTGCGGACGAGGACCTCCAGCAGATGCCACTCGGTCGGGGTCAGCCGGACGTCCCTGCCGTCCCGGTGGACCTTCTTCGCCGCGAGGTCGACGGTGAACCCCTCGGCCTCCACGACCACCACGTCGCCGTCCCCGCCACCCACCGGCTCGGCGCGGCGTACGGCGGCGCGCAGCCGGGCCAGCAGCTCGTCCATGCCGAACGGCTTGGTGACGTAGTCGTCGGCGCCCGCGTCGAGGGCCTCGACCTTCTCGTCGGAGGTATGGCGGGCGGAGAGCACGAGTATGGGGACGCGGGTCCAGCCGCGCAGGCCCCTGATGACGTCGACGCCGTCCATGTCGGGCAGCCCGAGGTCGAGGACGACCACGTCGGGGTGGCGGGCGGCGGCCACGGCGAGGGCGGTCGCCCCGTCCGGGGCGGCGTCGACCTCGTATGTGCGCGCCTTCAGGTTGATCACGAGGGCGCGTACGATCTGCGGCTCGTCGTCGACCACGAGCACCCGCGTCATGAGGGGCCTGCCTTCTCTAGGTGGTGGAGATCGGGGGTACGGGCGTCCGCGGCGCCGGGGGCTGCCCTGAGGGTGAGCACCATGGTGAGGCCGCCGCCGGGAGTGTCCTCGGCGGTCAGGGTGCCGTGCATGGCCTCGGCGAAGCCGCGGGCGACGGCGAGGCCGAGGCCCACTCCGGCGCCGCGCGGGGCGTCGCCGTACCGCTGGAACGGGGCGAAGATCCGTTCCTTCGCCTCGTCGGGGACGCCTCGGCCGCGGTCGATGACCCGGAGTTCGACGCGGTCGGCGTGTGCGCTGGCGGAGACCAGCACACGGCGGTCGTCGGGAGCGTATTCGACGGCGTTCTCGACGACGTTGGCGACGGTGCGTTCGAGGAGTCCGCGGTCGACGGTGACCATGGGCAGGGTCTCGGGGATGTCGAGGTCGACGCTGCCCTCGGGGACACCGCCCAGAGCCATGGGGACGACCTCGTCGAGGTCCGTCTCGCGCAGCAGGGGTGCGACGGTTCCGGTCTGGAGGCGGGACATGTCGAGGAGGTTGCCGACGAGGTGGTGGAGGCGGTCGGCGCCGTCCTCGATGCCCTCCAGGAGGTCGGCCCGGTCCTCGTCGGACCATTCGACGTCGTCGCAGCGGAGCGAGGAGACCGCGGCCTTGATGGCGGCGAGCGGCGTGCGCAGGTCGTGCGAGACGGCGGCCAGCAGCGCCGTACGGATGCGATTGCCCTCGGCGAGCCTGCGGGCCTCCTCGGCCTGGCCGACGAGGCGTCGGCGGTCGAGGACGACGGCGGCCTGGGCGGCGAAGGCGCCGAGTACGCGGCGGTCCTCGGCGGGCAGGACGCGGCCGGTCAGGGCGAGGGCGAGGTGGTCGCCGGCGGGCATGTCCACATCCGCGTCCTCGGGCCGGGCCGGCGGGCGGCCGGGGCCGGCGTGCGCGGCGCAGACCCAGGGGGTGCGGTCGTCGGGGCGTTCGAGGAGGGCCGCGGAGTCCATGGCGAAGGTCTCACGGACGCGCTGGAGGAGGGCGTCGAGGGTGGTCTCGCCGCGCAGGACGCTGCCGGCGAGGACGGAGAGGATCTCGGACTCGGCGCGCAGCCGCGCGGCCTGGTGGGTGCGGCGGGCCGACACGTCGACGACGGAGGCGACGGAGACGGCGACCGCGAAGAACACCGCGATGGCGACGGTGTTCTCCGGGTCGGCGATGGTCCAGGTGCGGGTGGGGGGTGTGAAGTACCAGTTGAGGAGGAGCGATCCGACGGTGGCGGAGGCGAGGGCGGGGACGAGTCCGCCGAGGAGGGCGGCGCCGACGGTGAGCGTCAGGAAGAGCAGCATGTCGTCGGCGAGGCCGGGTCCGTCGTCGATGCCGGTCATCAGCCAGGTGAGGAGGCAGGGCCCGAGAACGCCCACGAGCCACGCCGCGGCGCTGCGGCCACGGCTGTAGCGGGCCCGGTGGGTGGTGGGCAGGCCGCGGCCGCGCCCCGCGGCGTCGTGGGTGACGATGTGGACGTCGAGGTCGGGGCCCGAGTCGCGGGCGACGGTGGCGCTGACGCCGGGCCCGAACACGTACTGCCAGGCCTTGCGGCGGCTGGCGCCCAGGACTATCTGCGTGGCGTTGTGGCCGCGCGCGAACTCCAGCAGCGCGGCGGGTATGTCGTCGCCGATGACGTGGTGGAAGGTGCCGCCCAGGTCCTCGACGAGGGTCCGCTGGAGGGCGAGCTCCTTGGGGGACGCGGCGGACAGGCCGTCACTGCGGGCGATGCAGACGGCGAGGACCTCGCCGCCGGCGCCCTTCTCGGCGAGCCGGGCGGCGCGCCGTATGAGGGTGCGGCCCTCGGGGCCGCCGGTCAGGCCGACGACGATGCGTTCGCGGGAGCCCCAGATCGTCGAGACGCGGTGGTCCTTGCGGTACTGCTGGAGGTACTCGTCGGCCCGGTCGGCGGTCCAGAGCAGGGCGAGCTCGCGGAGCGCGGTGAGGTTGCCGGGGCGGAAGTAGTTGGAGAGGGCGGCGTCGACCTTGTCGGGCTGGTAGATGTTGCCGTGGGCCATGCGGCGGCGCAGGGCCTGCGGGGACATGTCGACCAGCTCGATCTGGTCCGCGCGGCGGACCACCTCGTCGGGGACGGTCTCCCGTCGGCGTACACCGGTGATGGCCTCGACGACGTCGCCGAGCGACTCCAGGTGCTGGATGTTGACGGTGGAGACGACGTCGATCCCGGCGGCGAGCAGCTCTTCGACGTCCTGCCAGCGCTTGGCGTTGCGGGAGCCGGGGACGTTGCTGTGGGCGAGCTCGTCGACGAGGGCGACCGCGGGGCGCCGCGCCAGGACGGCGTCCACGTCCATCTCCGCGAAGGCCGCGCCGCGGTGCTCGACGGTCCGGCGGGGCACCTGCTCCAGGCCGGCCAGCAGCGCTTCGGTACGGGGCCGGGAGTGATGCTCGACGAAGGCGACGGCGCAGTCGGTGCCGCGTTCGACGCGCCGGTGGGCCTCGGACAGCATCGCGTACGTCTTGCCGACTCCCGGCGCCGCGCCGAGGTAGATCCGTAGCTTGCCGCGTCTCATGGCCTCATTGTCTTTCGAGCACTGCTGACTGCGCAGCGTCGACCTTACGGCCAGAGACGGTGACAAACCGGACGGGGGCGGCGGTTTCCGGGTGATCTTGACAGGATTCTGACACCACCCGGTGTGCCCCGCCCCCTCACGAACGGGGTCAGCGGACCTCGGTGATCTCCGGGCCGCGCTGGAGGTGGCCCATGTCGCCGGAGAAGCGCGAACCCTGGGTGTCCGTCTGGACGCCCTCGGGAACCATCTGCGCGTCGTTCGGCAGCTTCAGGACGATCGGGTCACGCGGGGCCATCGGGCCGTCGCCGCGGACGACGACCGTGTCGCGGAAGACCTGCTCCAGCAGCCCGGCGGCCTGCGGCTGGACCGCGCCCTGGCCCGAGATGACACCGCGGAGGAACCAGCGCGGGCCGTCGACGCCGACGAACCGCACCAGCTGTACGCCGCCCGTGCCGTCCGGCAGCTGCACCGGTACCTGGGCTCGGAGCTCCCAGCCGAGGGGGCCCTCGACCTCGTCGATGACGCCGCCCTGCTGGGTGATGCCGGAGGCGATCTCCTCGCGGACCTCGCCCCAGATGCCCTCCTTCTTGGGCGCCGCGAACGCCTGAAGCTGGATGGCGCTGTCCCGCAGGACGACCGTGGCCGCGACGATCGCGTCACCGGCGACCTCTACGCGCAGCTCCATGCCCTCGACCCCGGGCACGAAGACGCCGCCCAGGTCGACGCGGCCCTCGTCGGGCTTGGACACCTCGGAGATGTCCCACGGGCCGTCGGGCCGGGGCGCGGGCGGGAGGTTCGCACGGCGCGGCCGGCTGTCCTCCTCCTCCGTCGTCTCGTCGGTGTCGACCGCGTCGACGACCTGCTCGGCCTCGCTCGCCGCGTTCTCGGCGGTACGGCTCTTCTTGCGACGTCCGAACACGTCACTGTCCTTCCCGGTCGGATACGACCGCAGCGTATTGATTCCCACCCGTCCAGCCGCCCACGGCGGAGTGCCCGCCGGTGGACCCGAAGCCCCCCTCGCCCCGTGCCGAGCCGGGAAGCTCCGCAACCTCGTGGAAGCGGACCTTCTCGACCTGCTGAACGACCAGTTGGGCGATCCGGTCGAACCGTTCGAACCGCACGCTGTCACGCGGGTCCAGGTTGACCACGATCACCTTGATCTCTCCACGGTACCCGGCATCGACCGTCCCCGGGGCATTCACCATTCCCACGCCCAGCCGGGCTGCCAGTCCCGAGCGTGGGTGTACGAAGGCCGCGTACCCCTCTGGGAGGGCGATCGACACCCCCGTCGGGAGAACTGCGCGTTCGCCGGGGGCGAGTTCGGCGGCCTCGGTGGTGACGAGGTCGGCGCCGGCGTCGCCGGGGTGCCCGTACGCCGGGAGCGGCACCTCCGGGTCCACGCGGCGGATCAGCACGTCGACAGGGTTACGCATCAGGGGTTCACCTCGAAGGCGCGGGCGCGCCGGACCTGGTCGGGATCGGCCATGGCAGCCCGGATCTCCTCCGGGCGGCCGTTGTCGATGAAGTGATCGACCTTGACCTCGATGAAGAGGGCGTCGGCACGGACCGCGACAGGGCCGTCGGGCCCGCCGATCCGACCGGTCGCCGTGGAGTAGATCTTGCGGCCGTGCACGGCGGTGACCGCTGCCTGCAGGTGGAGCACGGTGCCGACGGGCACGGGGCGGGCGAAGTCGGTCTCCAGGCGGCCGGTCACGGCGACGACCCGCAGCAGCCAGCCGAGCGAGCCGAGCGTCTCGTCGAGCGCGGTGGCCAGCACGCCGCCGTGAGCGAGGCCGGGGGCGCCCTGATGGTCGGGGGTCACCGTGAACTCGGCGGTGACGGTCACGCCCTCACCGGCCCGGGCCTCCAGGTGCAGTCCGTGCGGCTGGCCGCCGCCGCAGCCGAAGCAGTGCGCGTAGTGGGACCCGAGGGGCGCGCCCGGGGCGGGTGCGTCGGGGTGCCGTACCGGCGGTCTCGCCTCGGCGGGAGGGGTCAGTGCAGTGCTCACAGCCGCAGACCTTACCCGCGCGGCGGGGCCCCGGTCGCACCGTGCCAAGCTTGGGTGTATGCAGCCTTCCGACCTCCCTTCGGCTCCGCAGTACGACGAACGTCTCACCGCCCCTGGACCGTGGTGGCTGATCGCCGCCGCGCTGGGCCTCTCCGGCGGTCTGATGCTGATGCCGCTGGGTGCGGTGCCGATGCTCGGCGGGCTGATCGCCGCGGGCGCGCTCGCGGCGACCGGCGTCAGCGCGTACGGCTCCGCCCGTCTCCGTGTGGTGGCGGGCTCCCTCGTCGCGGGGGACGCGCGGATCCCGGCGGGCGCGCTGGGCGAGCCCGAGGTCCTGGACGCGGAGGAGGCCCGGGCCTGGCGTACGCACAAGGCGGACCCGCGGGCGTTCATGGTGCTGCGCAGCTACATCCCGACGGCGGTGCGGGTCGAGGTGACGGACCCGGCCGATCCCACGCCGTACGTGTATCTGTCGACCAGGAATCCGGAGGCGCTGGCGGCGGCGCTCCAGCAGGCACGCGGCGCGACGGCGGGGCACTAGGCGGCGGCGCACTGGGCGGCGGGACGCTGGGCGACGGGGCACTGGGCGACGGGCGGCCTGGCAGGTGGCCTAGCCGCCGGGCCCGGCCGGTCAGTAGCCGAGTTGCCGGGGGTTCTCGGGCTGCTCCAGCGGGGGCAGCTCGGGGAGCGCGTCCCAGGGGACCTGGCGGCTGCGCAGGTCGCGGCGGATCCGCTCGGCGAGCTTCTTGGTGTCGCGTCGGTTCATGACGGCGCCGACCGCGGCACCCACCATGAACGGGATGAGGTTCGGCAGATTGCGCACGGTGCGCTTCATGATCTGCTGGCGCAGTTCGCGTCTCATCGGGCCGCCGAGGGCCGCGTTGACGGTGACGGGGTTGGTGACGTCGATGCCGCGCTCCTGCGTCCAGGAGGTCAGACAGGCCATCGCGCGCTGTTTGAGGTTGCCCGGCGGCCGTAGTCCGTAGACCTCGTGGAGTTCGGCGATCAGCTTGAGCTCGATCGCGGCGACGCCGGTGATCTCGGCGGCCAGCTCGGCCGACATCGCGGGGGGAACGGGCAGCATGGCGGCCGCGCCGACTCCGGCGCCCACTGTGGCGGTGGCACCGGCCGCGCCCGCGATCAGTTTGTCCGCGAGCTGTTCCGGACCGAGGCCCGGGAACTGCCTGCGGAGGGTGGCCAGGTCCCGGACGGGAACGCGGGGGGCGTTCTCGATGATCCGGTCGGCCAGGTGAGCGATGCCCGCCCGGGCGCCCGCGCCGCTCTTCTTCACTCCGCGCCGGACGGCGTCCAGGCTGCCGCCTGCGCGGGCCGTCGAGCGGCGTATCCGGCGGGGTGCCGCGCCACGGCGGGTCGATTCGAGCGAGGCCGTACGGCCTCGCTCGTCGTCGTCACGCGCATCGGAGGAGGGCAGGTGGGCGAAGGGCTCGGCAGACGCCTCGTGAGCGCCCTGCGCCGGGCCTGTGCCGCCCTGGTGGGCCTCTGGCTTCCCAGGGAGCCGGAAGCGCCGCTTCCGGAACGGGTTGTCGCCTGCCACGGCCGACCGGACCTCAGTCGCAGTCGCGGCAGATCGGCTGACCGTTCTTCTCCCGAGCCAGCTGGCTGCGGTGGTGCACCAGGAAGCAGCTCATGCAGGTGAACTCGTCCGCCTGCTTCGGAAGGACTCGGACGGCCAGTTCCTCGTTGGAGAGGTCGGCACCCGGCAGCTCCAGGCCCTCGGCGGCCTCGAACTCGTCGACGTCGACCGCGGAGGTCGACTTGTCGTTCCGCCGGGCCTTCAGCTCCTCGAGACTGTCCTGGTCGACGTCGTCATCGGTCTTGCGTGGGGTGTCGTAGTCCGTAGCCATGTCACTCTCCCCCTCTGGGTGTTTGCGGTGTCTCCAGCGCACGTAACGCGTGAGAGGCCGGACTTGTGCCCGACCTGAGGCGGAGATTTTGCCTCACATCAAGGTCTGTTACTCAATCGACACCCAACCGGACCCCTCACGAGTGATCGGGTTTGGGTGGCGAACGGGACCGTACACGGTCGGGTTCGTGCGCTTCACAGGCACCACCCCGTGTACTTCCCGTAAGTCTGCCACCTAAAAACCCAGACATTTCAGGCTTTTTTGGGGCAGAAATTCATCACGGAACGTAAGCGGGCGGAAGTGTCTCGTTGTGATCGATCACACAGTGAGCCCCTTACGACACCCACGAGAAATTCCGCGTACAGCGAACAACCGTGTCCCCCGAGCCGGTGATCAGCGGGGCAGAGTGACGCGCATCACGAGCCCGCCGCCCTCACGAGGCTCCGCCGTGATCCGTCCGCCGTGGGCCCGCGCGATGGACCGGGCGATCGAGAGCCCGAGCCCGACGCCCCGGTCGCTGCCGGTGCGCTCCTCCCGGAGCCGCCGGAACGGCTCGAAGATGTTGTCGATCTCGTACGCCGGGACGATCGGCCCCGTGTTCGACACCACCAGCACCGCCTGATCGTGCTCCACCGCGGTCGTGACCTCGACCCAGCCGTCCTCGGGAACGTTGTACCGCACGGCGTTCTGCACCAGGTTCAGCGCGATCCGCTCCAGGAGCACACCGCTGCCCTGTACGACGGCGGGGGCCCGCTCACCGCGGATCTCCACACCCTTGGCCTCGGCCTCGGCATGTACCTGGTCGACTGCGCGGGACGCCACCTCCGCGATGTCGACGGGCTTGCGCTCCACGATCTGGTTCTCGCTCCTGGCGAGCAGCAGCAGGCCCTCGACGAGCTGCTCGCTGCGCTCGTTGGTGGCCAGCAGCGCCTTGCCCAGCTCCCGCAGCTCCACGGGCGCCGCCGTGTCGGAGAGATGGACCTCCAGGAGGGTGCGGTTGATCGCCAGCGGGGTGCGCAGCTCGTGCGAGGCGTTGGCGACGAACCGCTGCTGGGCGGTGAAGGCCCGCTCCAGCCGCTCCAGCATGTCGTCGAAGGTGTCCGCCAGCTCCTTCAGCTCGTCGTCCGGGCCGGCCAGCTTGATCCGGCGGCTCAGGTCGGAGCCGGCCACCTGCCGGGCGGTGCGGGTGATCCGGCCCAGCGGGGACAGCACCCGGCCCGCCATCGCGTAGCCGAAGGCGAACGCGATGATGCTGAGGCCCAGCAGCGCGAAGAGCGAGCGGCGCAGCAGGTCGTCCAGGGCCAGATCACGCTGGTGCTGGAGGCAGCTGGCCATCGCCTCGCTGAACTCGTCGGTGGTCACAGGTCCGGGCAGCCGGCACCAGTCCTGGGTGGGCTGCACCTCGCCGCGCAGGATCCTGAACGGCAGGTCGTCGGTGCTGATGTACAGCGCCTGCCGGGTGAGCAGATAGATGATCGACAGCAGCAGGACGCCGGCGATCAGGAACATGCCCCCGTACAGCAGGGTGAGGCGTATCCGGATGGTCGGGCGCAGCAGGGGCCGGGCGGGGATCCGGGGGTCCCAGGTGGGTTTCGGTGGCGCCCCTCGTGGCGTGGGAGTTCCTGGCACGGTCAGATCCGGTAGCCGGAGCCGGGCACGGTGATGATGACCGGGGGCTCGCCCAGCTTGCGGCGGAGGGTCATCACCGTGACCCGGACGACGTTGGTGAACGGGTCGGTGTGCTCGTCCCATGCCTTCTCCAGGAGCTGCTCGGCGGAGACGACGGCGCCCTCGCTGCGCATGAGCACTTCGAGGACGGCGAACTCCTTGGGCGCGAGCTGGATCTCTCTGCCGTCGCGGAACACCTCGCGGCGGTTGGGGTCGAGCTTGATGCCGGCCCGCTCCAGGACGGGCGGCAGCGGTACGGTCGTCCGCCGGCCCAGCGCCCGGACGCGGGCGGTCAGCTCGCTGAAGGCGAACGGCTTGGGCAGGTAGTCGTCGGCGCCCAGCTCCAGGCCCTCGACCCGGTCGCTGACGTCGCCCGAGGCGGTGAGCATCAGGACGCGAGTGGGCACGCCCAGCTCGACGACCTTGCGGCAGACGTCGTCGCCGTGGATGACGGGCAGGTCGCGGTCCAGCACGACGACGTCGTAGTCGTTGACGCCGATGCGCTCCAGGGCGGCGGCCCCGTCATAGACGACGTCGACGGCCATGGCCTCCCGGCGCAGTCCGGTGGCCACCGCATCGGCGAGCAGCTGCTCGTCCTCGACGACGAGTACGCGCACGGCGCTGTTCCTTCCTCCAAGCCCGGATCCGGGCAGATCTTCGACACAGACGGATCGACGGTGCGCTGCCCATCCTGCCCCTTACGCGCGTAAACCGGCTGTAAGGCGGTCGGCGGACGGTTCCGGGGACCGGGGGCGGGCGGGCGTATTCGCGACAGTCCCGGTTTTTTGAGGTTTCCCTGAGGTTGCCCCGGGGGAGGACGACTGCACACCCGAGATCACGCCGTGTATGAGGCACGCCACGGGCCGCTCTGTCCCCAGAGACCAGAGGCGCTGTGCGTGATCCGACCACACCCTCGGCACACCCCCGTGCCACCGACCCATGACGAGGGGGCGCATCATGGACGCTTTCACCGCAGGACTCCTGCAGCGCATAAGGGC
This sequence comes from Streptomyces sp. TRM49041, assembly GCF_008271805.1. GTDB lineage: Bacteria > Actinomycetota > Actinomycetes > Streptomycetales > Streptomycetaceae > Streptomyces. The sequence continues at coordinate 111,308 of NZ_VSRY01000091.1, read as the reverse complement.
CGCGGAGAGTGACCTCACGTACGCCCGGGAGACCGGGGACGACTTCCTGGCCGATGTCGAGCAGGCGGAGCTCGACGATCTCCGCCGACTGGCCGAGGAGCACGGCGTGGAGGTCTCCACGGCGAACGCCTGACGTTCGGGCGCGTACGCGCCTGCCCGTGGGCCGGGCGCCCCGGTGTCCTGGTGGCACCGGGGCCCTTCACGTAGGCCCGTGCAGCGGCCACAGGGCCACAGGAGGGCCGCGCAGGGCGGCCGGGGCGGCCCTGGTGGGGGCGGTCAGTCGTGCCAGGCGCCCAGGTCCTCCAGGAGGGCCTGGAGCGGTTCGAAGACGCCCGGACCGGCCGCGACGGTGAGGTCGTCGGTCGGGGGCGAGCCGGGGCGGCCGCCGATGAGGGCGCCCGCCTCGCGCGCGATGAGCGCGCCCGCGGCGCGGTCCCAGGGACGCAGCCCGCGCTCGTAGTAGCCGTCCAGGCGGCCGGCGGCGACGTCGGCCAGGTCGACCGCGGCCGAGCCGCCACGGCGGATGTCGCGGAGCCGGGGGATCAGCTGCCGGGCCACCTCGGCCTGGTGGACGCGGACCTCGGTGACGTAGTTGAAGCCGGTCGACACCAGTGCCTGGTCCAGGGGCGGGGCCGGTCGGCAGCGCAGGCGGCGCTCGCCGAGGTGGGCGCCCCTGCCGCGTACGGCGTGGTACGTCTCGCCGCGCATCGGGATCTCGACGACGCCGACCAGGGCCTCGCCGTCCCGCTCGGCGGCGATGGACACCGCCCAGGTCGGCAGGCCGTACAGGTAGTTGACCGTGCCGTCCAGGGGGTCGACCACCCAGCGGATGCCGCTGGTCCCCTCCGCGGCGCCGCCCTCCTCGCCGAGCAGGCCGTCGTGCGGGCGGTGCTCGGCGAGAAGGGCGGTGATCAGCTTCTCTGCGGCGATGTCCATCTCGGTGACCACGTCGATGGGGCTGGACTTGGTCGCGGCGACGCCCAGGTCGGCCGGCCGCCCGTCGCGCAGCAGCGCGCCCGCGCGGCGCCCGGCCTCCAGGGCGACGCCCAGGAGCTCGTCCAGCAGCCGGTCGTCCTCCGGCTCGTGCGGCAGCGGATCGCTCATGGGGCCTCCTCAGGCGTACGGGCTGTCGGCACCGGCGGCGGCGGGCCGCTCGGCGCGGGCGGGGCAGCAGCCGACCGGGCACAGGTCGTGGGAGGGCCCGAGCGCGCCCAGGGCGCAACGCTCCACGGCGGCGCCCCGCTCCGTGGCCGCCCGTTCCAGGAGCAGGTCACGGACGGCGGCGGCGAAGCGCGGGTCGGAGCCCACGGTGGCGGACCGGCGTACCGGCAGGCCCAGCTCGGCGGCCTTCGCGGTGGCCTCCGTGTCGAGGTCGTACAGGACCTCCATATGGTCCGAGACGAACCCGATGGGCACCATGACGACGGCCGGCGCGCCCTCCTTGTGGAGCTCCTCCAGGTGGTCGCAGATGTCCGGCTCCAGCCACGGGATGTGCGGGGCGCCGCTGCGGGACTGGTACACGAGCCGCCAGGGGTGGTCGACGCCGGTGCGCTCCCGTACGGCCTCGGCGATGAGCCGGGCGACGTCCAGGTGCTGCCTGACGTACGCGCCGCCCTCGCCATGGCCCTCGACCGGGCCCGACGTGTCGGCGGCGGACACGGGGATGGAGTGCGTGGTGAAGGCGAGGTGGGCGTCCGCGCGGACCGACTCGTCCAGCTCGGACAGCGACTTCAGGACCCCCTCGATCATGGGCTCCACGAAGCCGGGGTGGTTGAAGTAGTGCCGCAGCTTGTCGACCCTCGGCAGCGGCAGGCCCTCCGCTTCCAGGGTGGCCAGCGCGTCCGCGAGGTTCTCGCGGTATTGCCGGCAGCCGGAGTAGGAGGCGTACGCGCTCGTGGCGAGGACGGCGATGTGGCGCCGCCCGTCGAGGACCATCTCCCGCAGCGTGTCCGTCAGATACGGCGCCCAGTTCCGGTTGCCCCAGTGGACGGGGAGGTCGAGGCCGGCGCCCGCGAAGTCCTCGCGCAGCGCGGCGAGGAGCGCGCGGCACTGGTCGTTGATCGGGCTGACACCGCCGAACAGGAAGTAGTGCTGCCCGACCTCCTTCAGACGCTCCTTGGGGATGCCCCTGCCCCGCGTCACGTTCTCCAGGAACGGGACCACGTCGTCGGGGCCCTCCGGACCGCCGAAGGAGAGCAGCAGCAGGGCGTCGTACGGGGCTGGGTCACGAGGGTCGGACACACGCTGATCGGACATGGGAACGATCCTGCCACCCGCCGCTGACAGCCGGAAAACCGCCGTGCGCGGCCACCCGTTCGGCCGTAATCTGTCAAGGCGGTTCATACGCCTTACGCCTCACCCGCAGCTTCACCCCCCGCAGCCTCACCCCTGCGCTTCACCCTCGCAGCCTCACCCCCTGCGCTTCACCCCCGCTCCGGAGTACCCCTTGCCCAGTCCCTACCGCGCGATCTTCGCCGTTCCCGGCACCCTGGGGTTCTCCGCAGCCGGATTCGTCGGCCGTATGCCGCTGGCGATGATGGGCGTCGGCATTCTGACGATGATCACCGAGCTCACCGGCCGGTACGGGCTCGCGGGCGCGCTCACCGGGACGCTCGCGCTGTCGGCCGCGGTGCTGGGCCCGCAGGTCTCCCGGCTCGTCGACCGGTACGGCCAGCGCCGGGTGCTGCGTCCGGCCACGCTGGTGTCGGTCACGGCCGCCGGCGGTCTGCTGCTCTGTGCCGAGCGGGGGCTGCCGGACTGGACGCTGTTCCTGTGCACGGCCGCCGCGGGCTGTGTGCCGAGCCCCGGCGCGATGACGCGCGCGCGGTGGGCGGAGATCTACCGGGGCAGGTCGCGGGAGCTGCACACGGCGTACTCGCTGGAGTCCATCGTCGACGAGATCTGCTTCATCGTGGGGCCGCCCGTCTCCATCGGCCTGTCGACGGTCTGGTTCCCCGCGGCGGGCCCGCTCCTGGCGGGTGGCTTCCTGCTGATCGGGGTGTGGTGGCTGACCGCACAGCGGGACACGGAGCCGGCGCCGCACCCGGTCGCCGGGCACGCCGGTGGCCGGTCCAGCGCCCTGCGCTCCCCGGGCCTTCAGGTGCTCGTCGTCACGTTCGTCGCGACGGGCGCCATTTTCGGCGCGGTCGACGTGGTGACGGTGGCGTTCGCCGAGGAGCGCGGCCACAAGACCGCGTCCAGCCTGGTGCTGGCGGTGTACGCGCTGGGTTCGTGCCTGGCGGGCGCCGTGTTCGGGCTGCTGCGGCCGAAGGGCGACCCGGCCCGTCGCTGGGTCGTGGGTGTCTGTGCGATGGCCGTGAGTATGATCCCCCTCCAACTGGCCGGGAACCTTCCGTTGCTGGCCGTCGCGCTCTTCGTCGCGGGCCTCGCCATCGCGCCGACGATGGTGACCACCATGGCCCTTGTGGAGGCGCACGTACCGCGCGGCAAGCTCACCGAGGGCATGACCTGGACAGGGACCGGGCTCGCGGTCGGTGTGGCGCTCGGCTCGTCGATCGCCGGCTGGGTGGTCGCCGTGCACGGAGCGGCCGCGGGGTACGCGGTGCCCGGTGTTGCGGGGGTGCTGGCGGCGGCGGTGGCGTTCCCGGGGTACCGCCGGCTGGTCAGGCCGGTGCCGACGCGGGAGGGGCAGCGTGAGCAGCAGGACCCTGAGCACTCTGAGCGGTTGGAGCGGCCGGATCGGGCGGAGCTGCCCGAGCGGAACATGGCGTAACTGGGCGGGCAATGTGACCGTGCGGCCGACTCGGGAGGCACGTCCGGCGTCCGTGGCGGAACTCGCCGGGGTGATCAGGGGCGCCGTCGACGACGGGCTGCGGGTCAAGACCGTCGGTACGGGTCACTCGTTCACGTCGATAGCCGCCACGGACGGGCTGCTGATCCGGCCGGATCTGCTCACCGGGATCCGGCGGATCGACCGTTCGGCGATGACCGTGACCGTGGAGTCGGGTACGCCGTTGAGGCGCCTGAACGCGGCACTGGCCGGGGAGGGCCTGACGCTCACGAACATGGGCGACATCATGGAGCAGACCGTCGCGGGCGCGGCCGGCACCGGGACGCACGGGACGGGCCGGGACTCGGCGTCGATCGCGGCACAGATCAAGGAGCTGGAGCTGGTCACCGCGGACGGGCGGGTGCTGACGTGCTCCGAGAAGGAGCACCCGGAGATCTTCGCGGCCGCCCGGATCGGCCTGGGCGCGCTGGGCGTCGTCTCCGCGATCACGTTCGCGGTGGAGCCGATGTTCCTGCTCACCGCGCGCGAGGAGCCGATGAGCTTCGACCGGGTCACGTCCGAGTTCGAGGCGCTGCACGCGGAGAACGAGCACTTCGAGTTCTACTGGTTCCCGCACACCGGCAACTGCAACACCAAGCGCAACAACCGCAGTCAGGGCCCGGCGGACCCGCCGGGCCGGCTCAGCGGCTGGTTCGAGGACGAGTTCCTCTCCAACGGGGTGTTCCAGGTGGCGAACTCGTTCGGCCGTGCGCTGCCGGCGGCGGTCCCGGCGATCGCGAAGGTGTCCAGCCGGGCCCTGTCGGCGCGTACCTACACGGACATCCCGTACAAGGTCTTCACCAGTCCGCGCCGGGTGCGATTCATGGAAATGGAGTACGCCGTACCGCGCGAGGCGGCGGTGGCGGCGCTGCGCGAGCTGAAGGCGATGGTGGACCGCTCGTCGCTGCGGGTCGGCTTCCCGGTCGAGGTACGGACGGCGCCCGCGGACGACATCACGCTTTCGACGGCGTCGGGCCGGGACACCGCGTACATCGCGGTGCACATGTACCGGGGGACGCCGTACCGGTCGTACTTCACGGCGGCGGAGCGGATCCTGACGGCGCACGCGGGGCGGCCGCACTGGGGCAAGGTGCACACGCGGGACGCGGCGTATCTGGCGGAGGTCTACCCGAGGTTCGGGGAGTTCACGGCGGTGCGTGACCGGCTGGATCCGGACCGGCTGTTCGGCAACGGCTATCTGCGGCGGGTGCTCGGTGACTGACGGCTCGTCCGGCGGCGCCCATAGGAGGCGCGGTTAGTTCCATTTCAGCCGATTTCCACCAAGGAGGCCGCAACCGGGGCCCGATGTCGGAGGGTCAGCTCCCGGGCGGCACGACAACTTCGGCGGCGCGCCGGTCCACTGACATGGCCCGAATGGAGTACTGTGGCGAACCCTGGGCATCGGTCCCTTACGGATGCCCAGGATCAACGGGAGGGGCCGACAATGGCACTCGATCCGGCGGCGTCGCGTATACCGCACGGAGGCCTGCGACAGGGTGTGACCGACCAGTCACACTGAGTCACAGAATAGGTAACCGTGCCATAACGGCGTTCCAGGGCCCATGCCCGACACGCCGGGCAACTCGGCAATGTTGTGGCAGGCTGCACCCGGGCAGGCCACACTCGACTAGCGGAAGCAGCGACGCACGTGACGTCGGCAGGCACCACCCGGGAGGTCCCCATGCCCGAACTGCGTGTCGTGGCCGTCTCCAACGACGGCACACGACTGGTGCTGAAGGGTGCGGACAACACGGAGTACACGCTTCCGATCGACGAACGGCTGCGCGCCGCGGTCCGCAACGACCGCCCCCGCCTCGGCCAGATCGAGATCGAGGTCGAGAGCCACCTCCGCCCCCGTGACATCCAGGCGCGTATACGTGCCGGCGCCTCCGCCGAGGAGGTCGCCCAGCTCGCGGGCATCCCCGTCGAACGTGTCCGCCGCTTCGAGGGCCCGGTGCTCGCGGAGCGCGCCTTCATGGCCGAGCGGGCCCGTAAGACCCCTGTCCGCAGGCCCGGTGAGAACGCCGGTCCCCAGCTCGGCGAGGCGGTGCGGGAGCGGCTGCTGCTGCGCGGCGCCGAGAAGGACACCACCGCGTGGGACTCCTGGCGCCGGGACGACGGCACATGGGAGGTGCTGCTCGTCTACCGGGTCGCCGGTGAGGTGCACACGGCGATCTGGACGTACGACCCGCCCCGGCGGCTCGTCCAGGCCGTCGACGACGAGGCGCGTGCGCTGATCGGCGAGACCGACGACGCCGTGGCCGTCCAGGAGCCGAGCTTCCCGTTCGTACCGCGTATCGCTCGGCTGCCGCGCGACCGGCCGCTGGACCGGCCCGCGGCACCCGCGCCGAGCCCCGAGCCGGAGGAGGAGTCCGAGCGGGACTCGCTGACCAGTCTCCTGGAGGCGGTGCCCAGCTTCCGCGGCGACATGGTCGTCCCCGACCGCCCCGCCGGCTCGGACGCGGCCGGCACCGAGCCCGACACGGAGGCGGAGGCGGAGGACCCGCCGGCGCCCGCCGCGTCGGCCGGGGCCGGATCGGCGTACGCGGACGTCCTGATGCCGCGCTCCGTGACCGGGCACCGCGACCGGCTGACCGGCACGACGGACCGCCAGGCGGAGGCCGACGGCGTCCGCCCCGGCCGCCGCGCGGCCGTCCCCAGCTGGGACGAGATCGTCTTCGGAACCCGCCGCAAGAAACAGGAGTAGCGGCGCCCCGCACGGGCGCCGCGGCCCTGTCACAGCCCCGCCCGGGGACCGCCCGTGGAGCCGTGGCCCCGCGTCAGCCCCGTTCGGGACCGGTGGCGACCGGGCGGGCGGGGTCCCGGGACCACTCGGACCAGGAGCCCGCGTACAGTGCGGCCCTGATGCCGGCCACCTCCAGGGCCAGGACCTCATGGGCGCCGGATACGCCGGAGCCGCAGTAGACGCCCACCTGGGGAGCGTCCAGGGCACCCAGTTCCTTGAAGCGTGCCGCCAGCGCCTCCGGGGCGAGGAAGCGGCCGTCCCCGGTGACGTTCTCGGTCGTCGGGGCCGAGGCCGCGCCCGGGATGTGCCCGGCCACCGGGTCGATCGGCTCCACCTCGCCCCGGTACCGCTCCCCCGCCCGCGCGTCCAGCAGCAGCCCCGACCGCGCCACGGCCGCCGCCCCGTCCGCGTCCAGCAGCGGCAGCCCGCCCGGCTGCGGTACGAAGTCGCCCGGCACCGGCTGCGGCACCGCCGTCGACAGCTCACCCCGCCACGCCGCGAGTCCGCCGTCCAGGACCCGCACGTCGGGGTGGCCTGCCCAGCGCAGCAGCCACCAGGCCCGCGCCGCCGCCCAGCCCTGGCCTCCGTCGTACACGACCACCCGCGACCCGGCGGAGACACCCGCCGCGCGCATCGCCGCGCCGAACACCGCGAGGTCCGGCAGTGGATGGCGGCCGGCCGTGCCCGGCGCACCGGCCAGCTCGGTGTCGAGGTCCACGTACACGGCTCCCGGGATGTGCCCCGCCTCGTACGCGGGACGCCCGGGCGGGCCGCCGAGCTCCCAGCGGACGTCCAGCAGAACCGGCCGGGGAGCGGAGCCGAGTTCCGCCGCCAGGTCGTGCGCCGGGACCAGAGGGTTCGAGTCGGTGCTTGAGTTGGGCTTCATACATGCCATCCTCGCGCAGACACATACCGCGCCGGGACGGCAGCGGGGGATGCGGCATGAAATTTCGGGCATCCTCCTGCGGGATCGCGCCAATCCACGGCGCGGCCGGGGCGCACCGCCCGGCCTGCGGTGCGAGCATCTGACGGGGCGTGAAGCCGCTTGGCCGGCACACGTGCGCCCGGTCCGCCCCGCACGGCCACGACGATGGTCCGAGGAGAGAGTGACGATGACCGAGGCGACTCGGCGCAAGCCCGGCACACCCTGTTGGGTGAGCTTGATGGTGCACGGCCTTGACGCGACGCAGGAGTTCTACGGGGAGCTGTTCGGCTGGGACTTCCAGCCGGGTCCGCAGCAGCTCGGACCGTATGTGCGGGGACTGCTCGACGGCAAGGAGGTCGCCGGTATCGGCCAGCTCCCGGCCGACCGTGATCTGCCGATCGCCTGGACCACGTACCTGGCGTCCGACGACGCCGACGACACCGCCGAATCGATCCACTGCAGCGGCGGCACGGTCGCCGTCGGCCCGCTCGACGCCGGCGACGCGGGCCGGATGGTGATCTGCTCCGACCCGTCGGGCGCCGTCTTCGGGGTCTGGCAGGCCGCGGACCACCTGGGGACGGCGGTGGCGGGCACACACGGTACCCCCGTCTGGAACGAACTGCTGACACAGGAGACCGACTCGGTCGCCAAGTTCTACCGGACGGTCTTCGGCTATGAGCTGGACCCGCTCGTCTCGGCCGACATGGACTTCGTGACCCTGCTCGTGGAGGGGCGGCCGGTAGCGGCGCTGCGCGGGGTCGGCAACGCCCTTCCGCGCGACCGCGGCGCCCACTGGATGACCTGGTTCGAGGTGACCGACCCGGACGCGTCCGCGCGGCAGGTGGTGGACCTGGGCGGCCGGGTGCTGCACGCACCGCACGATGTCGCGGGGGGCCGGCGGGCGACGGTGGCGGACCCGGAGGGCGCCGTCTTCACGATCGTACGGACGGCGTGAACCAGCGAACCGCGGGTGACGGCCGGCGGCTGAGCGCTCGGCCGGACGATGTCGGCCGCCATGCCCGGCGACTGCCGCATGCGGTCGATTCCCTCTATCCACAGCGCCGATATCGACTTCGATCGATCGAATATCAACCTGGATCGGTCAAGTGGCGGTTATCGTTCCGGCACAGGCACCTGGCCATGTCGAACTGACTATGCTCCCCACTCGTGTTGCGCTGCTCTCACAGCGAGTAACCACGCTGTGTTGCGCGCGGGCGGAGCCCGGCTGCCAGGGAGGTGTGACCACCGATGCCGTCTCGGACCCATCGGGGGCACCCGTCAGAACACTTGCGCTCGGCCTAGCGAAGTCCCGACCAGTCCTGTCGGCGCACCGCATCATCCCCAGTCCACAGATTGCATAATGTTTAGGGACTCCTTGATGGTTCGTGCAGATTCATCCCCTGGAGCCCTGCCACGTGCAGTGGCTCCGGCGTGGCTCATCCCTCCTGGTGTTCTGGCCGGGGCCTGCGGTATAGCGCTGATGGCCGTCCCCGCACAGATACGTCCGACGATCGCGCTGTCCGGTCTCGTCGCGGTCGTCCTGGCGGCGATCGCTTCCGCCGAGGCGGCCCGCAGGGCGCGCGCGGCGGAAGCCGCCCGCCACACCCGGGCGACGGCCGGCGTGCATCAGTACTACACGCAGCGCGAGGCCGCGTTGTTCCAGCGTCTGGCCGACCAGCAGACCACCACCGTCTGGCTCGCCGAAGAGCTCCTGCCCGCGGCGGTCGCCCGGCTGCAGAGGGGAGAGCCCGCGTCGGAGATCATGCTCTCCGCCACGTTCGGGGATCATCTCGACAGCGAGTTCGCCGACGCGCTCAGGGCAGCCCTGCGGACGCTCCTGGAAGCCGTGGAAGCCGAGGAGCGGACACGGGACTCCTCACAGCGCGCACTGGTGGCCATCGCCCGCCGGGTCCAGGCGATCGTGCACCAACTCGCCAAGGACCTGCACGAGATGCAGCTCCTGCACGGCACGGATGTCGTGGGCTCCCGTGGCCTGCAGAACGTCGACCACCGCAACGCCCTGATCGGCCGCCTCGCGGCCAGCATCGCGGTCCTGGGCGACTCCCGGCCCGGGCGCCAGTGGTCGAAGCCCATCGCGCTCTACGACGTGGTGCGCGGGGCCATGTCACGCATCGTGGACTTTCCACGGGTGAAGCTGCAGTCGATCACCGAGGTGGCCGTGGTCGGTCCAGGGGCCGAACCTCTGATCCACGTTCTCGCCGAACTGCTCGACAACGCCACGACCTTCTCCCCGCCGAACGCCCCGGTCCAGGTGAGCGCGAGCGAGGTGCCCTCCGGCGTCGCGATCGAGATCGAGGACCGTGGCGTCGGGCTCACCGAAGAGGTCCGGCACCGCGTCGACCGCATCATGGCCCACGCGACGTCCGGCAACCTGGATCTGGCCGACCTGGGCGAGACGACGCAGCTCGGCCTGCCCGTGGTCAGCCGGCTGGCCAAGGAGCACGGCCTCGCCATCGACCTGCGCACCTCCGCGTACGGAGGCGTCCGGGCCGTCGTACTCGTCCCGCGGAACCTGATCACCACAGTTCGAAAGCCTGCCCTGAGAATCCCACAGCCCGCCCTGAAGCACCGGGGCGCGCCCAACCGGCCGAGGCCGACGATGACGCGCGACGCCGCCGCGGATTCCGTCGAGGTTCGACAGACCGCCAACGGACTGCCCCAGCGACGACGCCAGTCGCCCGTCCCCAAACCGGTCGTCCGTACGACTCCCCACCCCCCCGCCGCTCCGGCCGCCTCCCCCCGCACAGACGGCAAGGCCCGGCAGCCGGGCCTGATGTGGGAAGCGTTCAACACCGACAGACCGGGCACAACCCCTCCCAGCCAGACCAGCGAGCCATCAGATAAGGGTGAGTAACCGTGCCGCCACTGCCCAACATGGACTGGATGCTCAAGGAACTCACGACCAGCGTCCCGTATGTGCGGCACGTGATCGTGCTGTCCGCGGACGGCCTGTGCATCGGTCAAGCGAACACAGAGACCGACACCGCTGACGCGATCGCCGCCGCGTGCTCGGGCGTGCAGAGCCTGTCGAAGGCCATCGCGCAGAAGTTCCCGCACGGAGACGGCTCGATGCGCATGGTCGGGATCGAGGTCGACGGCGGGTACTTCTCCCTCATGGCGGCCGGACCGGGGGCCTACCTCGCGGTGCTGGCCGACGAGGAGGTGGACGCGGGGCTGCTGGGCGACCGCATGCGTACGCTGGTGCAGCGCATCGGCCAGCACATGACCAGCCCGCCTCGTGATGACATCTGGCAGGCGATGTGACGTTGGAGAACCAGGGCAGCTGGGACGAGGGCAATCCCGTGCCGCTGTTCGTCATCACCGGTGGCCCCGGTCCCACAGCCGAGAACTTCGACCTGGTCACCCTCATCGCATCGAGGTCCGACCCGGAAGCCGGTATGCAGCCCGAGCAGGCGGCCATCCTCTCCATATGCCACTACCCGCTGTCGGTGGCCGAGGTGTCCGCGCATCTCAGCCTGCCGTTCAGCGTCGTCACGGTGCTGCTCTCCAAACTCGTCGAGGACGAGCGGGTCGAGGCCACCGCTCCCGTTCCTGTCACAGCGGTGCCCGAACTCGGCCTTCTGGAGGCGGTGATCCATGGACTACGTAAGCTCTGACTCCTCTCCCGCGGGCCCCCACGGCTCGGACATGCCGCTGCCACACGGCGCGAGGGGGGTCAAGGTCGTGATCGTCGGCGGCTTCGGAGTCGGCAAGACGACCATGGTCGGGGCGGTGAGCGAGATCCCGCCCCTGACCACCGAGGAAACCATGACCCAGGCCGGCGTCGGAATCGATCACAACCCCGGCGCCGCGGGCAAGAACACCACGACCGTCGCGATGGACTTCGGCCGCATCAGCATCAACGAGCAGCTGATCCTCTATCTCTTCGGCACGCCCGGACAGGAGCGCTTCTGGTTCCTGTGGAACGGCATCTTCGAGGGCGCTCTCGGCGCCGTGGTCCTCGTCGACACCCGGCAGATCGAGGTCTGCTTCGAGATCATCACCCGCCTGGAAGACCGGCGCGTCCCCTTCGTCGTGGCCGTCAACACCTTTCCCGATGCCCCGCAGCACCCGATTCCGGACCTGCGCGCTGCCCTGGCCCTCAATGAATCGGTACCCATCATGAACTGCGACGCACGCGAGCGGTCCTCCAGCCGCGACGCCCTGCTCTCGCTGATGGGTTATCTGCGCACCCTCGCCGCCGCTCAGGAGTCCGCATGACCGTCCCGTCCTCTGACCACACCACAACCGATCCGGGGCTCACCCCTCCCCCGGGCTGCCCGGCCCACACCGCCACAGGAGCCGGCGGAGTGGCCCGGCTCTACGGACCGGCTGCCGAGACCGACCCCATGGGCCTGTACGAGAAGCTGCGTGCGGCCCACGGTCCGGTGGCGCCCGTCCTGCTCGAGGGGGACGTACGTTCCTGGCTCGTCCTGGGGTACATGGAGAACCGCGATGTGGCGAGCCGCGCGACCCAGTTCACCCGTGACTCCCGTATCTGGCACGGCTGGACCACCGGTGAGATCGACACCACCAACTCGCCGCTGCTGCCGCTGATCGCCTGGCGTCCCGACTGTGCGTGCGCCGACGGCGACGACCACCAGCGTCTGCGTGGCGCGGTCACGGCCAGCCTCGACCAGTTCGACCAACGCGGGGTCCGCCGCCACATCACCCGCTTCGCACACCAGCTGATCGACGAGTTCTGCGCGGACGGCAAGGCGGAGCTGATCGACCAGTTCACCGAGCACCTGCCGATGCTCGTGCTCACCCACCTCCTCGGGATGCCGGACGCGTACGGTCCCAAGCTCGTACGCAACTGCCGGGACCTGATCAAGGGCTCCGCGGACGCGGTCGCCCTCAACGCCAAGCTGGTGGAGACCCTTGAGCAGCTCGTCGCCGCCAAGCGCGTCATGCCGGGGCACGACGTCGCATCCGTGCTGATGAGCCACGAGGCCCGCCTCAGCGACGAGGAGGTGCTGCACCACCTGCGCCTCATGCTGCTCGCGGGCTATGAGACGACCGTCAATCTCATGGCCAACGTGCTCCGTATGGTGGTCATCGACCCGCGGTTCCGCGGATCGCTGGCCGGGGGCCAGATGACCCTGCCGGAAGCGGTGGAGCAGGTGCTCTGGGACGAGCCACCGCTGATGGTCACCCCGGCGCGCTGGGCCACGGGTGACACCACCCTCGGAGGGCAGGAGATCAAGGCGGGGGACATGCTCATGCTGGGCCTGGCCGCCGGGAACGCCGATCAGGTCATCCGCCCGAGCTCCTCGACTCGCGTCCACCACAACCGGGCGCACCTCGCCTTCAGCACCGGCACCCACGAGTGCCCCGGCCAGGACATCGCCCGTGTCATCGCCGACACCGGCATCGACATCCTGCTGACCCGGCTTCCCGACATCAACCTGGCCATCCCCGAGGAGGAGCTCACCTGGCGCTCCTCCACCTGGGCCCGGCATCTGACGGCGCTGCCCGTGAAGTTCGCTCCGCGGACCGCGGAAGCCCGTGATGTGCTGGTACCGCTGCCCGCGCCACCCGTGGCGAGCAGCGCCATGCCGCCGGAGCAGCGGTGCCCGGTGCCCGAGCCCGATCCGACGGCCAGGCCCGAACCCCGCGCTTCCTGGCGGGCGCGGCTGATGCGGTTCCTGCGGCGGCGGTAGGCCGGCAGGGTGTCTTCTCTCCAGTTCGGCGGCCGGTGTCAGGCGGGCGTGACGGGCAGGACATCTGGAGAGAGGGCGCCCGCGTGGGCCGCGGCGCTGGTCATACGCCGGCGGTGGTGGCGTCGGCACAGCACCTCGTAGCCGACCTCCTCCGCCGGGCGATTGACGTCGCCGACGACGACCTGTTCCCCCTCCACCACCATCTCGCCGCCCACCGTACGGGCGTTGTGGGTGGCGCGGGCTCCGCACCAGCACATGGCCTCGACCTGCAGGGTCTCGACCCGGTCCGCCAGTTCGATCAGCCGTTGGGAGCCGGGGAAGAGCTTCGTGCGGAAGTCGGTGGTGATCCCGAAGGCGAAGACGTCCAGACCCAGGTCGTCCACGATCCGGGCCAGCTGGTCTATCTGCTCTGGCGCGAGGAACTGTGCCTCGTCCACGATCACGTAGTCCGCCCTGCCGCCCTTCGACAGCTGCTCGACCAGGTAGCCGTACACGTCCATGTGGTCGGTGACCTCGACGGCCTCCGTCACCAGACCCAGCCGCGAGGAGAGCTTGCCCTCGCCGGCCCGGTCGCAGCGGGTGAAGTTGACACCTTGGAGGCCGCGAGCCGCACGGTTGTGCCCGATCTGCAGCGCCAGGGTGCTCTTTCCGCAGTCCATCGTTCCGGAGAAGAACACCAGCTCGGGCATGGTGAGGTGACGGCCTTTCGGGTCTGCGGTACGGGAACGGAAGGGCGGGTACGGGCGGGCGGTCCTGGCGGGGCGGGCCGGCTACGGGCGTACTTCGAGCAGCGGGACGAGCTGTTCCGCCGGGGTCATGGAGCCGTGCATCCCGGCCATGGCCGACTCGTGCGGCTCGTTGAGGGACGCCGTGAGGGCGACGTCGTCGTGGGCGGCCGCGACGACATCGCCGATCCGTCCGTGGACCCGCTCGTCGAGGTGCGGGCCGAACCAGCCCGCGGCGATCGCCTCGTCGCGGCTCGCCACCCAGAAGCGGTCGCCGAGCACCTCGCGCCAGCAGGTCAGGACGTCGGACTGGGCGCCCGGCACGGCGTAGACATGGCGGGCGCGGCCCTCGCCGCCCAGCAGGGCGACACCGGCGCGCAGCTCCCAGTCCTCGTCGAAGTCGACCCGGGACTCCTCGTCGAACGGGATGTCGACCATGCCGTGGTCGGCCGTGACGTACAGCGCGGAGCGCGCCGGGAGCTGCTCGGCGAGGCGCTGGACGAGCTGGTCGGCGTGCATCAGCTGGCCGCGCCAGGCGTCGGAGTCGATGCCGAACCGGTGGCCCGCGCCGTCGACCTCGCTGAAGTACGTGTAGACGAGCGTGCGGTCGGCGGCGGCGAGCTGCCGGGCCGCGAAGTCCATACGGTCCTCGCCCGAGAGCCGCCCGTGGAACGTTCCGCCACTGAGCGCGACCTTGGTGAGTGGCGTGTCCTGGAACGCGGGGGACGACACCTGGGCGGTGTGGACGCCCGCGGCGTCGGCGCGTTTGAAGACCGTGGGGTACGGCTGCCAGACGCGCGGCGGGGTCCAGGGACGCCAGCGCAGCTGGTTCATCAGCTCGCCGCTCTCCGGGTCGCGGACCGTGTACCCGGCGAGGCCGTGCGCGCCGGGGGGCAGTCCGGTGCCGACGGAGGCGAGCGAGGTCGCGGTGGTGGCGGGGAAGCCGGCGGTGATGGGGCGGCCCGTACCGCCGCGCGAGGAGCCGAGAAGGGAGGTGAGGAAGGGGGCCTCGGCGGGGTGTGCCTTGATCTGCTCCCAGCCGAGCCCGTCGATCAGGAACACGCAGACGCGGTCGGCGGGCGTCAGCTCGGCGATGCGGTGCTCGAAGTCGGGGACACCGAGCCCGGCCGCCAGGGTCGGCAGCAGATCGGCGAGGGAGCCGGAGCCGTACGCGGGTACGGGCGCGGTGTCGAGGGACAGCGGGACCGGGTCTTCGGGCCAGGCGGAGGCCGTGGTGGTGGGCTGGACCATCAGCGGGTGGCCGCGGTGGCTTCGGAGAGGGCCTGGGCGAAGAGTAGGGCCTGGCGGACCGTCTCCGGACCGTCGCCCGCCTCGCTGACGCGGAGGCTGAGGTCGTCGGCGGTGGAGTTGCCGGTGTAGCCGTGGTCGGCCTCGCAGTTCGGGTCGCCGCAGGCGGCCGGTTCGAGGTCGATACGGGAGACGGCGCCCCAGCCGATGGTGAGGACGACCTCGCGGGGCAGGGTGCCCGGGGTGTACGCCTCCGGGTTGGCGACGACCCGGCTGACCACGACCGACGAGATCCGATCGAGCTTGACCGACTCGGTGGAGGTGGTCGCGTACGGCGTCGGCGAGCTGGTGTCGGCGTTCTGCTCGTCCGTGTGGCTGACGATGAAGCGGGTCGACGTCAGGACGAGGACGGTGACATGGCGCCGTACCTCGTTGGCGTCGAAGGTGGTCTCCTGGTGGACGAGGTACGACGCGATCGGCTCGCCGCCGACGGCGGCCTCCACCGCCTCGGCCACGAGGGCCGGGTAATAGCCGCTGCGCTCGATCGCCGCGCGCAGCCCCTGGGTCGTCGTACCGGTCTTCGCCATGGACTCCATCCTACGGGGCGCGCGGGGCCCCGGTGACGGTCCTGGAGCCGGTTCCGGAGCTGGTATCACTCAGTAGCTGGGCAGGCGCCTGGGGCCGAGGTCGGTACGGGCCGGGGGCGGGGCGAGCCGTATGGTCGCGCCGAGGACGGCGAGGCCCTGCGGGGCGACGATGACCGGCTCCAGGGCGACGGCGACGATCTCCGGGTGGTCGTCGACCAGCCGGGAGACGCGGAGGAGCAGTTCCTCCAGGGCGGCGGTGTCGACGGGGGCGGAGCCGCGCCAGCCGAAGAGGAGAGGGGCTGTCCGGATCGAGCGGATCTGCTCGGCCACGTCGCGGTCGGTGGCCGGAACGAGTCGGTGCGCGGTGTCGCCGAGCAGCTCGGAGGGCGCCCCGGCGAGGCCGAAGGAGAGGACGGCGCCGACGGCGGGGTCGATGGCGGCGCGGACGACGGTGTCGACGCCGCGCGGGACCATGGCCTGGACGACCGGCTGGAGCTCCGTCGGCTTGCCGAGGTCGTCGGTGAGCTCGGCGTACGCGGTGCGCAGCTGTTCCTCGGTGGCCAGGTCGAGGCGTACGCCGCCGAGGTCAGGGCGGTGCCGCAGGTGCGGCGCGGTGGTCTTGAGGGCGACCGGGTAGCCGAGGCGGGCGGCCGCGTGGACGGCGGCGTCCGGGTCGGGCGCCGGCAGCGCGGGCTGTACGGCGATCCCGTACCGACCGAGCAGTTCCTGGGCGTCGTGCTGCGGGAGGGTGACGCCCCGCTCCCCCACTCCCTGGCCGTCGAGCAACCGCCCGATCTGCGCGGCGGCCCCGCCCTCGTCGATCCCGTCGTACTCGGGCACCCGCCCCGGCTCGGCTGCCTTCCGCCGCCACTCCGCGTATCTGACGGCCTCGGCGAGCGCGCGCACGGCCCGCTCGGCGGCGGGGTAGGCGGGAATGCGCCCGGGGGCGGCATGGGGGGTGGCGTCGGGGGCGGAGGCGGGGTCCTGGGCGGCGGGCCCGGGGGGCGATGCGGGCCCGGGCGGCCGGGCCGGGTGCGCGGCGTTACCGGCGGGCGTGCCGCCCCTGGCACCGGCGGGGCCCGCGGCCGTCCCGGTGGCGGGAGGGGCGGTCCCCGGGGGCCGTTCCGGGGCCGGGGCCGTGCTGGTGGCCGCGGCCAGGGCGTCGGCCAGGGCACCCAGTTCGACGTGGACGACGACCACCGGCTTGGACGGGGACGCGGCGGTGGCCTCCTGGAGAGCCTCGGCCAGGAGCTCGCCCTCGTCGGTGAGCTCGGTCGTGCCCTGCGGGCCGACCCAGGGGATCGCGGTCACGACCACGGCGTCGCAGCCGTCGTCGTGCAGGGCCTCCGCCAGGGCGGTGCGGAAGTCGTCGGGCGTGGCGGCGGTCGTCAGGTCGCGGGGGTGCAGCGGGCGCAGGCCCTCGGTGAGGCAGGCGTCGTACGTGAGGAGGCCGAGCGACTCGGAGTTGCCGAGGATCGCGACGCGCGGACCGGCGGGCAGCGGCTGCCCGGCGAGAAGCAGGCCCGCGTCGACCAGTTCGGTGACCGTGTCGACACGGATGACGCCGGCCTGGCGGAGCAGCTCGGACACCGTGGCGTGCGGGATGCGGGTGACCGGCACGGCGTGGCCGGGCGGGGCGCTGCCGCTGTGCCGGGCGCCCTTGACGACCACGACGGGCTTGACGGCGGCGGTACGGCGCGCGAGGCGGGTGAACTTGCGCGGGTTGCCGATGGACTCCAGGTACAGCAGGACGACATCGGTGTCGGGGTCCTCGTACCAGTACTGGAGGATGTCGTTGCCGGACACGTCCGCCCGGTTGCCGGCGGACACGAACGACGACACGCCCGCACCGCGCCGGTGCAGCCCGGACAGCAGGGCGATGCCAATGGCGCCGGACTGGGTGAACAGGCCGATGCGTCCGGCCGAGGGCAGTTGCGGGGCCAGGGACGCGTTGAGGCGGGTCCCGTCCGCGGTGTTGATCACACCGAAGGCGTTGGGGCCGATGACCCGCATGCCGTACGAGCGGGCCTGCCGTACGAGCTCGCGCTGGCGCTCGCGCCCGGCCGGGCCGCTCTCGGCGTACCCGGCGGAGAGGACGACGAGTCCCCGGACGCCGTGTTCGCCGCAGTCGGCGACGGCGTCGGGGACGTGAGCGGCGGGCACGGCGACGACCGCGAGGTCGACGGGCTCGCCGATGTCGGCGACGGAGCGGTACGCGGGGACGCCGTCCATGGTGGCCGGGGGGCCTTCGGGCAGGGCGTGGTTCACGGCGTACGCGCGGCCGGTGAATCCGGAGTCGACGAGGTTGCGCAGAACCGTGCGGCCGACACCGCCGGGTGTGCGGCCTGCGCCGACGACGGCGACCGAGCCGGGGGCGAGGAGCCGCTGCACCGACCGTGCCTCGGCGCGCTGTTCGCGGGCGCGCTGGACGGCGAGGGACCGGTCGGTGGGCTCCAGGTCGAGGTGGAGGCGGACGGCGCCGTCCTCGAAGCTGCGCTTCTGGGTGTACCCGGCGTCCGTGAACACCTTGATCATCTTGGTGTTGGCGGGCAGCACCTCCGCGGCGAACCGCCGGATGCCGCGCTCGCGCGCGACGGCGGCGATGTGCTCCAGGAGCGCGGAGGCGACGCCCCGGCCCTGGTGGGCGTCCTGCACGAGGAAGGCGACCTCGGCCTCGTCGGCGGGTGCGGTCGCGGGGTGGCCGTGCTCGTCGATCCGGTCGTAGCGGACCGTCGCGATGAACTCGCCGCCGATCGTGGCGGCCAACCCCACCCGGTCCACGTAGTCATGGTGGGTGAAGTGGCGCACGTCCTTGGCGGAGAGCCGGGGGTAGGGTGCGAAGAACCGGTAGTACTTCGACTCGTCCGAGACCTGTTCGTAGAAGCTGACCAGGCGTTCGGCGTCGTCCGTCGTGATCGGTCTGATCCGCGCGGTGCCGCCGTCACGCAGCACCACGTCGGCTTCCCAGTGGTCGGGGTAGGCGTGCGCCGACTGATCGGACGGGTTCAGCATGGGCCAAGAGTACGGCGCTGCCACCGATGCGGGAGGCGCCCGAGAGGATGGCGGCGCGAAGAGGGTCGGTCGGCGTACGACCAGGGGCCGGAGGTCCGGCCGCGGCCGGACCGGACGGCCCGGACGAAACAGAAGATTCGGGCACCGGTTCGAGCATTCTACCGAGCATGAGAGACTGGTCTAGACAACCGCTAGCGTTTGAAGGGCAACATCATGGCTGAGCGCCGCGTCAACGTCGGTTGGGCCGAGGGCCTGCACGCCCGCCCCGCTTCCATCTTCGTCCGCGCCACCACGGCCTCCGGCGTCCCCGTGACCATCGCGAAGGCCGGCGGCACCCCGGTCAACGCCGCGTCGATGCTCGCGGTGCTCGGCCTGGGCGCACAGGGGGGCGAGGAGATCGTGCTGGCTTCGGACGCGGAGGGCGCGGACGCCGCCCTGGACCGTCTGGCGAAGCTGGTCGCCGAGGGTCTCGAGGAGCTCCCCGAGACCGTCTGACCCTCCGGCCGTACCAGCGGAGCCGCATTGTCCCGAATTCGGGACAATGCGGCTCCGCTGCTTTTCCGGCGACAACACACCGACCCGACCGCCGTGCACTTTCCGCTTTTCCCGCCCACCATTTTCCGGCAGCAGAAAACAGCCCCCCGTCAATTCTTCCCACCTTTGTATACGGCCCCGCTGTTAATTCCGTGCTCCCGCGGTGTTTACGGGATGTTGCAAACCCCTCACGCGGTCGCTGCGGCGCAGCCGGTGGGCGCCGCGCCAGCGCTCGACGTGCTGGGCGGTCAGCGCCCGGGCGCGCTCCGCGTCACCGCGCGCCACCGCATCGACGATCGCGCCGTGTTCGGTCCACACCTCCGTCGGCTGGACGGGCTCCTCGATCGCGTACATCCAGGCGATCTTGTGGCGCAGCTGGGCGAGCAGGGCGGTCAGGCCGGGGCTGGCCGATGCCTGGGCGAGCGTCTCGTGGAACCAGGCGCCCAGGGACCGCAGGTCCTCGCCCTGGCCGCGGCGGGCCCGCTCCTGGCCCAGCCGGACCAGGCCGCGGAGCACCTTGAGATGGGCGTCGGTGCGCCGCTGGGCCGCGCGGGCGGCGCCGAGGGGCTCCAGAAGGGTACGCATCTCCAGCAGGTCGGCGGCCTCCTGCTCGGTGGGCTCGGCGACACAGGCGCCGACATGGCGGCGGGAGGTGACGAACCCCTCGGACTCCAGGGTGCGCAGGGCCTCACGGACCGGGACGCGGGAGACGCCGTAGCGGCGGGCCAGCTGCTCCTCGGTGAGCCGGCTGCCGCGCGGCAGCACTCCGGAGATGATGTCCGCTCGGATCGCCGTGCATACCGAGTGCGCAGGAATGCGCATACCGAACCTCCGAATCGCTCCGCCCACCGTTTATCCGCGCGAAACCCAGTAGTTCGACGCTGTCCGGTGACTCTATTGCAACGAAGCGCATTTTCCGATCCCGCGCCGGATTCCATGGTGAATTTTTGGCCGCCGGGAGGACGGAAGCCCACGACGAAGGCCCCGGCTCGTCCGGAGCCGGGGCCTTCGGGGGTCCGAGGGGGCGTCAGACGCTGACGCCGCGCGCCCTGAGGTAGGCGACGGGGTCGATGTCCGAGCCGTACTCGGCGCTCGTGCGGGCCTCGAAGTGCAGGTGCGGACCGGTCGAGTTGCCGGTCGAGCCGGCGAGGCCGATCTGCTGGCCGGGCATGACAGTCTGGCCGACCGAGACGCCGATCGAGGACAGGTGGCCGTACTGGGTGTACGTGCCGTCGTGCATGCGGATCACGACGTTGTTGCCGTACGCGCCGCCCCAGCCGGCCTCGACGACGGTGCCGAGCCCCACGGAGACGACGCCGGAGCCGTACGCGGCGTGGAAGTCGACGCCCGAGTGGCTGCCGGAGGACCACAGGGAGCCGCCCGCCTTGTAGGCGGTGGAGACGTACGAGCCGGCGACCGGCAGCTGGAACGAGTTCAGGCGCTTGCGCTCGGCCTCACGGTCGGCGCGCTCCGCGGCCTCGCGGGCGGCCTCGACACGGGCCTCGGCCTTGCGCTTCGCGGCCACCTCGGCCGCCGCCTGACGCTCGGCCACCTCGGCGACCTGCTCCTGGGCCGACGCCTGGTCCTCGACCTCGTCCGCCAGGTCGTAGGTGGTGATGGCCTGATTGAGGCCGGTGTCCTCGAAGGAGGCGCGGTCCGCGTCGGCGGCGGACGCGGGGGAGGTGAGGGTTCCGATGACGCCGGAGGTGGCGAGGGCGGCGACGCCGGCGGCGTGGGCGCTTCTGCGGCTCAGACGGCTCGCGGCACGGTGCTTCCCGGTGGCACGGGTGAACGCCATGAAGTGGACGTGTCCTTTCCTTCCTTCTCGCCTACCGGGTTAGCTGACGGGTTCGGAGCAGGAAGGTCTCCTACGGGCCCCTCCGCGCGGTCGCGAAGGCGTCCGATTCACCCCAGGGACTGGGCCCCTCCAGCCGCGAAGGCGGCGACAGGAGGGCGGGTCCCCGGCTCCCCGGGCTCGCGCCCGACGGGGATTCGGCGATGGCTGCCCGGTGCCGCGGATGCGGCGGGTACAGCGGGCGGACAGCGGCTAAGACGCTAAGCGGCCGATCTTTCAATCACCAAACGGACACGGTTTTTTGTAGCGCACGCCACAGGGCAGACACCCAACCTCTCCAATAAACCGGACATATGGCCCGGGATAAGCGGAACCCCGGCATCCGAGAGGATGCCGGGGTTCCGGTCGGACCGGCAGATGGGCCCGCCGGGCGTCAATCAGCCGGTGACGACCGTGACTTCACCGATGCCGAGCGCCTCCACGGGCGCCTTGATCTGCGCGGCGTCACCGACGAGCACGGTGACCAGACGGTCCGGCGGGAAGGCGTTGACGACCGCCGCCGTGGCCTCCACCGTGCCCGTCGTGTCCAGGCGCTGGTACAGCTGCGCCTGGAAGTCGTCCGGCAGGTGCTGCTCGACCTGGTCGGCGAGCGTGCCCGCGACGGACGCGGCCGTCTCGTACTTGAGCGGGGCCACGCCCACCAGGTTGTGCACGGCCGCGTCCCGCTCGGCGTCGGTCAGGCCCTCGGCCGCGAGGGTGCGCAGGACCTTCCACAGGTCGTCCAGCGCGGGGCCGGTGTTGGGCGTGTCGACCGAGCCGCTGATGGCGAGCATCGCCGCACCCGTGCCGTCCGGCAGAGAGCGCAGCACCTGGCCGAAGGCCCGTACGCCGTAGGTGTAGCCCTTCTCCTCGCGTAGGACGCGGTCCAGGCGGGAGGTGAGGGTGCCGCCCAGACAGTAGGTGCCGACGACCTGCGCCGGCCACACCCGGTCGTGCCGGTCGGCGCCGGTACGGCCGATGAGCAGCTGCGTCTGCACGGCGCCCGGCCGGTCGACGATGACCACGCGGCCGGTGTCGTCGGCGGTCACGGGCCGCGCCGCACCCGGCCGGGGGGCGTCGCCGGTCCAGGCGCCGAGGGTGTCGCCGAGCACCGTGTCGAGGTCGATCCCGGTCAGGTCGCCGACCACCACGGCGGTGGCCGACGCGGGCCGGACATGGGCCTCGTAGAAGGCGCGTACGGCCGCCGAGTCGATCCGGGCGACGGTGTCCTCGGAGCCCTGGCGGGGGCGGGACATGCGCGAGGAGGCCGGGAACAGCTCGGCGGAGAGCTGCTTGGCGGCGCGCCGCGCCGGGTTGGCCGTCTCGTGCGGGATCTCGTCGAGCCGGTTGCGGACCAGGCGCTCGACCTCGCTGTCGGCGAAGGCGGGCGCCCGGAGGGCCTCGGCGAGGAGCCCGAGGGCCTTCGGCAGGCGGGAGGCCGGGACCTCCAGGGAGACGCGTACGCCGGGGTGGTCGGCGTGCGCGTCGAGGGTGGCACCGCACCGCTCCAGCTCGGCGGCGAACTCCTCGGCCGAGTGCTTGTCGGTGCCCTCGGACAGGGCGCGCGCCATGATCGTGGCGACGCCGTCGAGACCCTCGGGCTCGGCGTCCAGGGGGGCGTCGAGGACGATCTCGACGGCCACGACCTGCTGGCCGGGGCGGTGGCAGCGAAGCACGGTCAGGCCGTTGCCGAGGGTGCCCCGCTCGGGGGCGGGGAAGGCCCACACCCGGGGCGTGCCCGGCTTGGGCTGCGGGTGGAACTCCATGCTGGTCAG
The DNA here is from genome assembly GCF_008271805.1 of Streptomyces sp. TRM49041. GTDB lineage: Bacteria > Actinomycetota > Actinomycetes > Streptomycetales > Streptomycetaceae > Streptomyces. The sequence goes on along the minus strand of NZ_VSRY01000091.1, from coordinate 88,448 downwards.
AGACACGGCAGCGTCGCTCACTGATCCGCCCCCTCTTCCTCGTCGCTGTCGTTCTGGTCGCCGTCGTCGGCCTTGGTGGGTTCGTAGACGAGGACCGCGCGGTTGTCCCGGTGCAGCCGCGCCGCGGCGATCTCCCGGACCTCGTCCGCGGTGATCTCCAGTACCCGCTGGACGGCGGTGAGGGCGAGCTGCGGGTCGTCGAACAGCACGGTGAACCGGCACAGTTCGTCGGCGCGGCCCGAGACCGTGCCGAGCCGGTCCAGCCACTCCCGCTCCAGCTGGGCCTGGGCGCGTTCCATCTCCTCTGCCGTGGGGCCCTCGGTGGCGAACCGGGCCAGCTCCTCGTCGACGGCCGTCTCGATGTCCGGCACCTCGACGCCGTGGGACGTCTTGACGTCCAGCCAGCCGAGCGAGGGCGCGCCGGCCAGCCGCAGCAGGCCGAAGCCGGCCGCGACGGCGGTGCGGTCGTGGCGTACGAGCCGGTTGTGCAGCCGGGACGACTCACCGCCGCCCAGGATGGTCAGGGCGAGGTCGGCGGCGTCGCACGCGCGCGTGCCGTCCAGCGGGAGGCGGTAGGCGGCCATCAGGGCGCGGGCCGGGACGTCCTCCTCGACGACCTGGCGGAGCTGCTCGCCGATGGTGTCCGGAAGCGTGCCGTCGCGCGGGTCGGGCTTGCCGTCGTGGCCGGGGATGCTCCCGAAGTACTTCTCGATCCAGGCGAGGGTCTCCTCGGGGTCGATGTCGCCGACGACCGACAGCACCGCGTTGTTCGGCGCGTAGTACGTACGGAAGAAGTTGCGGGCGTCCTCGAGCGTGGCCGCGTCCAGGTCGGCCATGGAGCCGATCGGCGTGTGGTGGTAGGGGTGCCCCTCCGGGTAGGCGAGGGCGGCCAGCCGCTCGAAAGCGGTGCCGTACGGCACATTGTCGTACCGCTGACGGCGCTCGTTCTTGACGACGTCCCGCTGGTTCTCCATGGACTCGTCGTCGAGCGCGGCGAGCAGGGAGCCCATGCGGTCGGCCTCCAGCCAGAGGGCGAGCTCCAGCTGGTGGGCGGGCATAGTCTCGAAGTAGTTGGTGCGCTCGAAGCTGGTGGTGCCGTTGAGCGAGCCGCCGGCGCCCTGCACCAGTTCGAAGTGGCCGTTGCCCTGGACCTGCTTGGAGCCCTGGAACATCAGGTGCTCGAAGAGGTGGGCGAGGCCGGTGCGGCCCTGGACCTCGTGGCGTGAGCCGACGTCGTACCAGAGGCACACCGCGGCGACCGGGGTCAGGTGGTCCTCCGAGAGCACCACACGCAGGCCGTTGGCCAGCCGGTGCTCGGTCGCTGTCAGGCCGCCGGAGCCGGCCTGGGCTGTGGCCGTGTGACCCATGGGCATGTACGTCCCTTCGATCGCTCATGAAAAAGTCCTGCCACTGTATGCAAGCGCACCGCGCCGCGGCTAAGTTTCCGGGATCCCGCGAGGTCCCTCTTCCGGGTCGCGGTCGGTCCTGTCAGTGGGACGGTCCACAATGGTCCGCGTCAGATCAACCTTGTTGGTGAAGGAGCCGCAGCAGCGATGGCCCGCCGCAGCACGAAGACCACGCCGCCCGACGAGTTCGAGGAGAGGATCCTCGACATCGACGTCGTCGACGAGATGCAGGGCTCCTTCCTCGAGTACGCGTACTCGGTGATCTACTCCCGGGCTCTGCCGGACGCACGCGACGGCATGAAACCGGTGCACCGCCGGATCGTGTACCAGATGAACGAGATGGGCCTGCGGCCGGACCGCGGCTTCGTGAAGTGCGCCCGGGTCGTCGGCGAGGTGATGGGCAAGCTCCACCCGCACGGTGACGCGTCGATCTACGACGCGCTGGTGCGCATGGCGCAGCCGTTCTCCATGCGCCTGCCGCTGGTCGACGGGCACGGCAACTTCGGTTCGCTGGGCAACGACGACCCGCCGGCCGCCATGCGGTACACCGAGTGCCGGATGGCCGACGCGACGTCCCTGATGACGGAGTCGATCGACGAGAACACCGTCGACTTCGTCCCGAACTACGACGGGCAGGAGCGCGAGCCCGTCGCCCTCCCGGCCGCCTACCCGAACCTGCTGGTCAACGGCGCGTCCGGGATCGCGGTCGGTATGGCGACCAACATGCCACCGCACAATCTGGGCGAGGTCATCGCGGCCGCCCGGCATCTGATCAGGCACCCGGGCGCCGACCTGGAGACCCTGATGCGGTTCGTGCCGGGCCCCGACCTGCCGACCGGCGGCAAGATCGTGGGCCTGAACGGCGTCAGGGACGCGTACGAGTCGGGCCGCGGATCGTTCAAGATCCGCGCGACGGCGACCGTGGAGAACGTCACGGCACGCCGCAAGGGCCTGATCGTCACCGAGCTGCCGTTCACGGTGGGCCCGGAGAAGGTCATCGCCAAGATCAAGGACCTGGTCAACTCGAAGAAGCTCCAGGGCATCGCGGACGTCAAGGACCTGACCGACCGTGCGCACGGGCTGCGCCTGGTCATCGAGGTGAAGAACGGCTTCGTACCCGAGGCGGTGCTGGAGCAGCTCTACAAGCTGACGCCGATGGAGGAGTCCTTCGGCATCAACAACGTGGCGCTGGTGGACGGCCAGCCCGTCACGCTCGGCCTGAAGGAGCTGCTGGAGGTTTATCTGGACCACCGCTTCGAGGTGGTGCGGCGGCGCAGCGAGTTCCGGCGCGGCAAGAAGCAGGACCGGCTCCACCTCGTCGAGGGCCTGCTCGTGGCGCTCCTGGACATCGACGAGGTCATCCGCCTGATCCGGTCGAGCGAGAACTCCGCGCAGGCCAAGGAGCGGCTGATCGAGCGGTTCTCGCTGAGCGACATCCAGACGCAGTACATCCTGGACACGCCGCTGCGGCGGCTCACCAAGTTCGACCGGCTGGAGCTGGAGAGCGAGCGGGACCGGCTGAACAGCGAGATCGAGCAGCTCACGCGGATCCTGGACTCGGACGCCGAGCTGCGCAAGCTGGTGTCGTCCGAGCTGGCCACGGTGGCGAAGAAGTTCGGCACGGAGCGGCGCACGGTGCTGCTGGAGTCGGCCGGCACGTCGGTCGCGTCGGTGCCGCTGGAGGTGGCGGACGACCCGTGCCGGGTGCTGCTGTCCTCGACGGGGCTGCTGGCGCGTACGGCGACCGGTGAGCCGCTGCCGGAGAGCGGCGGCAAGCGCGCCAAGCACGATGTGATCGTGTCGGCGGTTCCGGCGACGCAGCGCGGCACGGTGGGCGCGGTGACATCCACCGGGCGGCTCCTGCGGGTCTCGGTCATCGACCTGCCGCAGCTGCCGGACACGGCGACTGCGCCGACCCTGTCGGGCGGGGCGCCGCTGTCGGAGTTCCTGACGCTGGAGAAGGACGAGAGCGTCGTCTGCCTGACCACGCTCGACGAGTCGTCGCCCGGTCTGGCGCTCGGCACGCTGCAGGGCGTCGTGAAGCGGGTGGTGCCGGACTATCCGGCGAACAAGGACGAGCTGGAGGTCATCACCCTCAAGGAGGGCGACCGGATCGTCGGCGCGACGGAGCTGCGGACCGGCGAGGAGGACCTGGTCTTCATCACGTCCGATGCGCAGCTGCTGCGGTTCCAGGCGTCGCAGGTACGGCCGCAGGGCCGTCCCGCGGGCGGTATGGCGGGCGTCAAGCTGGCGGCCGGTGCCGAGGTGATCTCGTTCACGGCCGTGGACCCCGCGGCCGACGGGGTGGTGTTCACCGTCGCCGGCTCCAGTGGCCAGCTGGACACGTCGGTGGGTACGTCTGCGAAGCTGACGCCGTTCGACCAGTACCCGCGCAAGGGCCGGGCCACGGGTGGCGTCCGCTGCCATCGGTTCCTGAAGGGCGAGGACGTGCTGGTGCTGGCCTGGGCGGGCGCGGCGCCGGCCAAGGCGGCGCAGAAGAACGGGTCGCCGGTGGAGCTGCCGGACCCGGACCCGCGCCGGGACGGCTCGGGCACGCCGCTGGTGAAGCCGGTGGCGGTGCTGGCGGGCCCCTCGTCGTAGCGCCGCGCGGTCGTCGGAGGACGGCGTCCGCCGCGGCCGTCACGGGACGGCCGTCACGGGGCCGTCCTCAGGGGCCGCGGTCAGGGGCCGCCGTCAGGGGCCGCGGTCAGGAGGCGTCGTCCTCCGCTTCCTGCCCCGGCTCGGGTACGTAGCGGAGGACGCCCCACATGGTGTGCTCCTCCGGCACGTCGTGCGGGCCCGCCACACGGCAGGCGTCGAGGGCCTTGCGGAGGGCCTCGGCGTCCGTGCCGGAGCCGATGAGCACGAGCTGCGTGCGGCGCCGCTCGCCGGACGGCCAGGGCCGCGGGTAGAACCGCAGGAAGCGGCCCACCGCGTGCACGGCGTACCGGTTGCCGGGGTCGGAGGCGCCGAAGTCGACGAACCCCTTGATCCGGTAGAGGCCGTCGGGCCGGGAGTCGAGGAAATCCATGAGCCGACGCGGGTGCATGGGCTCGTCGGCGGTGAACGACACCGTCTCGTACGCGGCGTGCGGATGGTCGTGGTGTCCGGCCTCGTGCGCCTCGGCGTACAGGTCCTCGAAGGACAGCTGGCGGGTGCCGTCGGGGTCCTCGGCGCGGGCCGCGTGGTCGAAGAGCAGCTCGGGGTCGACGCGTCCGTACGCGGCGCTGACCACGGCGGCGCGGTCGGCGAGCCCGGTGACGGTGGTGTGGACCCGCCGCAGTTCCTCGTCCGGGACGCGGTCGGCCTTGTTGACGACGACCAGGTCGGCGATGCCGAGGTGCCGGTCGGTCTCCGGGTGACGGGCGCGGGTGGCGTCGAACTCGGTGGCGTCCACGACCTGGACGAGCCCGCCGTACACGATCCGCTCGTTGTCGCTGGCGAGGATCATCCTGACCAGCTCCTGCGGCTCGGCCAGGCCGCTGGCCTCGATGACGATGACGTCGAGGCGGGAGGAGGGCCGGGCGAGGGTCTCCAGGTAGGTGTCGAGCTCGCTCGCGTCGACGGCGCAGCACAGGCAGCCGTTGCCGAGGGAGACGGTCGAGCCGACCTGGCCGGCGACGGTCATGGCGTCGATCTCGATGGACCCGAAGTCGTTGACCAGCACGCCGACGCGGGTGCCGCGGGCGCTGCGCAGAAGGTGGTTGAGCAGGGTGGTCTTGCCGGACCCGAGGAATCCCGCGAGAACGACGACGGGAATCTGCTGCGCGCTCAAGGGGCACCTTTCTCAGTCGGCTCCGACTCGGACACGGGGATCGGAGGGGTCCTCAGGATAGGCGGGACGGGGCCGGCGGAAGGGTCGGCCGACCCGGTCGGCGTGACGGCGGCCATTCCGCGAGGCGGCCCGGGCGTCTACCGTGCCCGCCATGACCTCGGTCCCGGCCACGTCCTCCCTCCGCAGCCCGGTCGACCGCCCGTCCGCGGCGCGCCGACGGCGGCGGTGGTGGCCGTGGCGACCGCGGCGGATGTTCTCCCAGGTGCTGCTGATGCAGGTGGCCGTGGCGGCCGGGGTGACGATCCTGATCACGGGCCTGTTCCTGGCGCCGCTCAGCAGGCAGCTGGACGAGCAGGCGATGCGCCGGGCCCACGCCATCGCGCAGACCACGGCGTCCGCCAGGCTCGCCGGGGAGCTGCTGGGCTCGCCTCCGTCGGAGCACGGCCCGGTGCAGGCCGAGGCCGAGCGGATCAGACGGGCGACGGGCGCCGAATACGTGGTGGTCATGGACCTGCGCGGGGTCCGCTGGTCGCACACGGAGCCCAGCAGGATCGGCGGGGTCGTGTCCACCGACCCGAGCCAGGCGCTGGCCGGCCGGGACGTGCTGGAGATCGACAGCGGCACGCTCGGGCGTACGGCGCGCGGGAAGGTGCCGCTGCGTGACCGGGACGGTGAGATCGTCGGGGCGGTGTCCGTCGGTATCGCGTACGACAGTGTGCGCGGCCGGTTCCTGGCGGCGATCCCGGGGCTGCTGGCGTACTCGGGCGGGGCGCTGGCGGCGGGGGCGCTGGCCGCGTGGCTGATCGCCAGGCGTATCCAGCGGCAGACCCGTGACCTTGCGTTCTCCGATATCGCGGCGCTGCTCGCGGAGCGGGAGGCGATGCTGCACGGCATCCGGGAGGGCTTCGTCGCGCTGGACGGGAAGGGGCGGATCCGGCTGCTCAACGACGAGGCGCAGCGGCTGCTGGGCCTCGGGCCCGAGGTCACCGGCCGGGCGCTGGACGAAGTCCTCGGTGACGGCCGTACGACGGATGTGCTGGCCGGCCGGGTCACCGGCGACGACCTGGTGGCGGTGCGGGGCCAGCGGGTGCTGGTGGCGAACCGCATGCCGACGGACGACGGGGGCGCTGTGGTGACCCTGCGGGACCGTACGGAGCTGGAGCGGCTGGGCCGCGAGCTGGACGCCACCCGTGGCCTGATCGACGCGCTGCGGGCGCAGGACCACGAGCACGCCAACCGGATGCACACGCTGCTGGGCCTCCTGGAGCTGGGGCTGCACGACGAGGCGGCGGAGTTCCTCACCGAGGTCGTGGGGGTGCACCGGACGACCGCCGAGCAGGTCACCGAGAAGGTCCACGATCCGCTGGTGGCGGCGCTGCTGGTGGGCAAGGCGACCGTCGCGGGCGAGCGGGGCGTGGCCCTGCGGATCGCCCCCGGCTCGCTGCTGCCGGACCGGCTGGTCGCACCGAGCGAGCTGGTCACGGTGGTCGGCAACCTGGTCGACAACGCCGTGGACGCGGCGGTCGGGTCCAGGGAGCCATGGGTCGAGGTGGAGCTGTGCGTACGGGGCCGTACGGCGGTGCTTAGGGTCGCGGACAGCGGCCCGGGCGTCCCGACGGAGCACCGGGAGGCGGTGTTCACGGAGGGCTGGTCCACCAAGCGCCGTCCCTCCCACGGCGCCGGCCGCGGCCTGGGCCTGGCCCTGGTCCGCCGCCTCGCGGAGCGCCACGGCGGCGACGTCGGCCTGGGTACGGCGGCGGGCGGCGGCGCCGAGTTCACGGTCACACTCCCGGAGGCCCTCGCGGAGCCCTCACCGGACACCGCACCGGACGCGACCCGCGCCGCCCTGAGCCCGGAGGAGGGTGCCCGGAGGGCGGGACCCGGGCGGTGATCTGACCATGTGGGGTCAGACCGCTCCCGCTCCGGTCAGGGCGCGGACCTCCGTCTCCGCGTACGTGGCCGGGTCCGGTGGTTCCGGCGATGTGACCGTGCCGAGCCAGCCGGTGAGGAAGCCGAGGGGGATGGAGACCACGCCCGGGTTCTGGAGCGGGAAGAGGTGGAGGTCCACGCCCGGGAACAGCGCCTCTGGGCTGCCCGACACGACGGGTGAGAGCGCGACCAGGAGGACCGCGGGGATCAGGCCGCCGTACACGGACCACACCGCGCCGCGCGTGGTGAACCGGCGCCAGAAGAGCGAGTACAGGAGCACGGGCAGGTTGGCGGACGCGGCGACCGCGAAGGCGAGCCCGACGAGGAACGCCACGTTCAGGTCCTGGGCGAGCAGGCCGAGGCCGATGGCGACCGCTCCGATGACCACGGCGGCCACGCGTGCGACGGCGACCTCGCTGTACCGCCCTGCGCCGCTGCCGTCCCGGCCCCGGGTCAGCGAGGCGTACAGGTCGTGGGCGACCGAGGTGGACGAGGCGAGGGTGATGCCGGCGACGACTGCGAGGATGGTCGCGAAGGCCACGGCGGCGACCACCGCGAAGAGGACGGCGCCGCCGGTGGACCCCGCTCCCCCGCCGAGGTCGAGGGCGAGCAGCGGCACCGCGGTGTTCCCTGCCGCGTTGGACGCGCGCACCGCGTCCGTACCTACGATGGCCGCGGCGCCGAAACCGAGCACGATCGTCATGAGGTAGAAGCTGCCGATGAGGCCGATGGACCAGACGACCGAGCGACGTGCGGACCGCGCGGTGGGCACGGTGTAGAAGCGGGCCAGGATGTGCGGCAGCCCGGCCGTGCCGAGAACCAGGGCGAGCCCGAGACTGATGAAGTCGAGCCGCGCGGTCCAGTCCCCGCCGTAACTGAGGCCGGGGCCGAGGAAGTCCCTGCCGTGGCCGCTGCGGTCCGCGGCGGTGGTCAGCAGCGCGTCGAAGTCGCCGCCGAAGCGCAGCAGTACGAGCACGGTCAGCGCGAGCGCGCCGGTCATCAGCAGGACCGCCTTGACGATCTGGATCCAGGTCGTGGCGCGCATCCCGCCCAGCGACACATAGATCACCATCAGGGCGCCCACACCGACGACGGTCCACGAGCGAGCGGCACCGCTCGTACCGCCCAGCAGCAGGGCGACGAGGCTGCCCGCGCCGACCATCTGGGCCACCAGGTAGAGCACGGACACGGCCACCGACGAGGTTCCCAGCGCGGTCCGGATCCGTCGCTCGCCCATGCGCGCGGCGACGACGTCGGCGAGGGTGAAGCGCCCGCAGTTGCGGACGAGTTCGGCGACGAGGAAGAGCACGACCAGCCAGGCCACGAGGAAGCCGACGGAGTACAGCATGCCGTCGTAGCCGTTGAGCGCGATGAGCCCGGAGATGCCGAGGAAGGACGCGGCGGACATGTAGTCGCCGGAGATGGCGAAGCCGTTCTCCATCGGCGAGAAGAGCCGTCCCCCGGCGTAGAACTCCTCCGCCGAGCCGTGGCGTCTGCGGCTCGCCCAGGTGGTGATGCCGAGCGTCACCGCCACGAACACGCTGAACAGCAGCAGGGCCAGGGTCTGGTGGTCACCGGTCAATGCTCGCCTCCCGGGTCATCTGCTGTGTGTCCCAGCGCAGTTCGAGTGCGGCGTGGTCCCGGTGCACGCGCGCGTGGCGGGAATACGCCCAGGTGAGCAGGGCGGTGGTGAGGAACTGCCCGAGGCCGGCGACCATCGCCACGTTCACCGCGCCCAGGACCGGCCGGGACATCAGGCCGGGCGCGGCGGTCGCTGCGACCACATAGGCGAGGTACCAGCCGAGGAACGCGAGGGTCGCCGGTGCGACGAACCGTCGGTAGCGGCCGCGGACTTCCTGGAAGGCGGGGCTGCGCTGCACCTCCAGATAGATGTCGGCCGCGCTGGGGCGCCGCTCGGCGGCCGCCGGCCCGGGCGGGGGCGGGTGCGGCTGTGCCGTCCCCCCGTCCAGCTCGCCCCATCCGGTGGCCAGTGCGTCGTACCAGGGATCTTCGATCCGCGTCGCGGCGGCGTCGCGTCCTTCCCAGTTGTCCACCGATGAACTCTCCTTGTCAGCGAACCGTTTCGGCCGCATGACCCAAGCATGGGCAGAACGGGAAGATCCCGGACTCTTCTCTCGGGCACTTCACCCCATCAGGTGATGTTGGACCTGCAGAAGCCCACCGGCCGGGGCGAATTCCGGCCGGTGGGCTTCTGTATGAGTGGTGCCGGGAGGGGGAGGCGGACGGAGCGGGCCGCCGGAGAAGGACGACCGAGACGGACGACGGAGGGAGGCGGCCCTCAGGCGTCGATGCGGGAGCGGTCGAGCGTGGCCGCCGAGCTGGTGATGAACTCCTTGCGGGGCGCCACGTCGTTGCCCATCAGCAGGTCGAAGACCTGCTCCGCCGCCTCCAGGTCGCCGATGTTGATCCGGCGCAGGGTGCGGTGGCGCGGGTCCATGGTGGTCTCCGCGAGCTGGTCGGCGTCCATCTCGCCGAGGCCCTTGTAGCGCTGGATGGAGTCCTTGAACCGGACGCCCTTGCGCTGGAACTCCAGCAGCGTCTGCCGCAGCTCGCTGTCCGAGTACGTGTACACGTACTTGTCCTGGCCACGCTTGGGCTGGATGAGCTCGATGCGGTGCAGCGGCGGTACGGCGGCGAAGACGCGGCCGGCCTCCACCATGGGGCGCATGTACCGCTGGAAGAGCGTGAGGAGCAGGCAGCGGATGTGCGCGCCGTCGACATCGGCGTCGACGAGCAGCACGATCTTGCCGTACCGGGCGGCGTCGAGGTCGAAGGTCCTGCCGGATCCGGCCCCTATGACCTGGATGATCGCGCCGCACTCGGCGTTCTTCAGCATGTCCGAGACGGACGACTTCTGGACGTTGAGGATCTTGCCGCGGATCGGCAGCAGGGCCTGGAACTCGCTGTTCCGGGCGAGCTTGGCCGTACCGAGCGCGGAGTCACCCTCGACGATGAACAGCTCGCTGCGCTCGACGTCGTCGCTGCGGCAGTCGGCGAGCTTGGCGGGCAGCGACGAGGTCTCCAGCGCGGTCTTGCGGCGCTGGGCCTCCTTGTGCTGGCGGGCCGCGATACGGGTGCGGGCAGCGGCGACGGCCTTCTCCAGCACGGCGCGGGCCTGGGCCTTGGCGTCGCGCTTGGTGGAGGTCAGGAACGCCTTGAGTTCCTTGGCGACGACGTTGGCGACGATCCGGTTGGCGGCGGACGTCCCGAGGACCTCCTTGGTCTGGCCCTCGAACTGCGGCTCGGCCAGCCGGACGGTCACGACGGCGGTGAGGCCCTCCAGTGCGTCGTCCTTGACGATGTCGTCCTCTGCGACGCGAAGCAGCTTGGAGGCGCGCAGCACCTCGTTCACAGTCCTGGTGACGGCGCGCTCGAAGCCGGTGACGTGGGTGCCGCCCTTGGGGGTGGCGATGATGTTGACGAACGACCTGACCGTCGTGTCGTAGCCGGTGCCCCAGCGGAGGGCGACGTCGACGCCGAGCTCGCGGGTGACCTCGGTGGGGGTCATGTGGCCGCGCTCGTCGAGGACGGGCACGGTCTCCTTGAAGGTGCCCTGGCCGGTGAGGCGGAGGATGTCGCAGACGGCCTTGTCCTGGGCGAGGAACTCGCAGAACTCGCTGATGCCGCCGTCGAAGCGGAAGACCTCCTCGCTCTTGCCGACGCCCTCGAGGTCGCGGTCGTCGCGGACGACGATGGTGAGGCCGGGGACGAGGAAGGCGGTCTGCCGGGCGCGCTGGTGCAGGGTCTCCAGGGAGAGCTTGGCGTCCTTGAGGAAGATCTGCCGGTCCGCCCAGTACCGCACGCGTGTGCCGGTGCGGGTCTTGGGGACGCGCTTGCCCTTGCGGAGGCCGTTGCCCGGGTCGAAGGGGGCGTCGGGGCCGGACTCGGTGAAGATGCCGGGGACGCCGCGGCGGAAGCTGATCGCGTGCGTGGCGCCGCTCCGGTCGACCTCGACGTCGAGGCGGGCCGACAGGGCGTTCACCACGGAGGCACCCACGCCGTGCAGACCGCCGGACGCGGCGTAGGAACCGCCGCCGAACTTGCCGCCGGCGTGCAGCTTGGTCATGACGACCTCGACGCCGGAGAGCCCGGTCTTGGGCTCGACGTCGACGGGGATGCCGCGGCCGTTGTCCCGGACCTCCACGGAGCCGTCGTCGTGGAGTGTCACGTCGATGTGGTCGCAGTAGCCGCCGAGGGCCTCGTCGACGGAGTTGTCGATGATCTCCCAGAGGCAGTGCATGAGACCGCGACTGTCGGTGGACCCGATGTACATGCCGGGGCGTTTGCGAACCGCTTCGAGCCCCTCGAGTACGAGCAGGTGCCGCGCGGTGTAGTTGGAACCGTCACGGTCTGCGGTCAGCAGCGCACTGGACGGAACGGACGTCTCGGCGGTCACGCGGTTCGCTCCTCGCTGAATTTGAGTTCTGGCCCATGGGGGTAAAGGCTCGGCTTCTGTGCCGGTCCGAGCGTACAGAGCCCTGGTAGAGCCGGTGTAACGCCACCCTCGTGAAAACTCATGCTAGTCCAGAGTCGCATGCATGTTCGATCCCTCGGTCGGGTGACGTGGACATCACGTTCCCTTCCAGGCATGAACCATTTAGGCTCCGGGCACGTCCTCATGAACAACCGGCAACCCAGCCGGGGGGACATACGAGACAAGCAACGCGAAACCCGTAACGCACGGCGACACGGCAATACGGCTCATTCGCCGCCAACCGGCAGCAGACAGCCGCCTTGAAAAAGTTTCGAGGAAAAGCCGCGAGCGGGAACGTTTTCGGCCTGGTTGGATGTTGACCCTGGTACGACAGCTCGTCGAGCTAGAGAAGAGGCGACGTGACTACTGTTCTGACCCCCGCGAGCCCGCTGACGGCCGCCGACCGCTGCGACCGCTGCGGCGCCCAGGCATATCTGCGCGTCGTGCTGACAAGCGGTGGCGAACTGCTCTTCTGCGCCCACCACGGTCGCAAGTTCGAGCCGGAACTGAAGAAGATCGCCGCGGAGATACAGGATGAGACCGACCGGCTCACCACGGTGCCGGCCGGCGCAGGCGACGAGGACCGCTGACACGCGCATCCACGACGAGCCGACCCCCAGGTCTCGGACACGGGCGGCCTCCCCTGACCAAGGGCTGGGCCGTCCGTCCCGTACCCCCGACCCGACCATCAGGCCCCGGGACACCATCCCGGGGCCTCGGCACGTGCGGAGCCGGGCGGGCCGTCACGGCAGGAAGACACCCGGGACATGGGACGTCAGGGGCTCGGGAAGGACCGCCGAGACGCGGGTGTAGACGCCCGGGCTGTCCGCCCGGCCGCAGCCGCTCCCCCAGGAGACCAGGCCGATGAGCCGCCCCCGCGCGACCAGCGGACCGCCGCTGTCGCCCTGGCAGGCGTCACGGCCGCCCTCGGGATGCCCAGCACACAGCATCGTGTCGGGGAGGTACCGGGAAGGGCCCTTGCCGGCCGGGTAGGCACGTGCGCAGGATGCGTCGGGCAGGACGTACACCTGTGCGGCGCGGAGCCCGTACGCGTACGTACCGATACCCGTGGTGTCCCCCCAGCCGTACACCGTCGCCGACGTACCGGGCGCGTACGCGGTGTCGCCCTTGGGCGCCACGGGCAGGGTGTGGCCGGGCGGCAGGGGCGCGGCGAGGGTCAGTACGGCGACGTCGCCCGCCTGGGTCTCCGGGTCGTACGCGGGGTTGACCCACATGCTCTTGACGGGCATCTCGAAGCCACCGCTCCCCCGCAGCTCCGTACGGCCCGCGATGATCTTGAGGTCCCGGAGCCGGCTGGGGTGTACACCCAGCACATCCTCCCTCAAGCAGTGCGCGGCGGTGGCCACCTTCGCCGGGGCGATGACCACGCCGCCGCAGAACTGCCCCGCCCGCATGCGCCCGAACTGGTCACGGCTGGACAGTGCCACCACCCAGGGCGCCTCGGAGACGCGCGTCTGTTGCCCGCCGACGACACCGCTGTCGGCGGTCGCGGGGGCGGGTGCCACAAGCGGCGCGACGACCGCCGCCGCGATGAGGGCGGCGGCTGCCGCCCGCTTCCTGCTGCTGGGATGACGCGTTCCGCGCATTCGGCCTCCTGACTCAGAGAAGCAGATTGTTCACTCAGCGTCAGTCAGGATGCGACAGCCCGCACCCGCGCAACGCCGGAGGGCCCGGCTCCTTCTCAGGAACCGGGCCCTCCGGGCGTAGCAGGCTTCGTCAGGGCCATGAGCTCGTCAGGACCTCGTCAGACCTCGTCAGGACGTCGCTCAGTCGAGGTAGTCCCGAAGGACCTGGGAGCGCGACGGGTGGCGCAGCTTCGACATGGTCTTGGACTCGATCTGGCGAATCCGCTCACGGGTCACGCCGTAGACCTTGCCGATCTCGTCCAGCGTCTTCGGCTGACCGTCGGTGAGGCCGAAGCGCATGGAGACGACGCCCGCCTCACGCTCGGAGAGCGTGTCGAGCACCGAGTGCAGCTGCTCCTGGAGGAGCGTGAAGCTGACCGCGTCGGCCGGCACGACCGCCTCGGAGTCCTCGATCAGATCACCGAACTCGCTGTCACCGTCCTCGCCGAGCGGGGTGTGCAGCGAGATGGGCTCGCGGCCGTACTTCTGGACCTCGATGACCTTCTCGGGGGTCATGTCGAGCTCCTTGGCCAGCTCCTCCGGCGTGGGCTCGCGGCCCAGGTCCTGGAGCATCTGGCGCTGGACGCGCGCGAGCTTGTTGATGACCTCGACCATGTGCACCGGGATACGGATGGTGCGGGCCTGGTCGGCCATGGCGCGGGTGATCGCCTGGCGGATCCACCACGTGGCGTACGTGGAGAACTTGTAGCCCTTGGTGTAGTCGAACTTCTCGACCGCGCGGATCAGACCGAGGTTGCCCTCCTGGATCAGGTCCAGGAACAGCATGCCTCGGCCCGTGTAGCGCTTGGCGAGGGAGACGACCAGACGGAGGTTGGCCTCCAGCAGGTGGTTCTTGGCGCGCCGGCCGTCCTCGGCGATGATCTCGAGCTCGCGCTTGAGCTTGGGCGCCAGCTTGTCGGCGTTGGCCAGCTTGTCCTCGGCGAACAGACCGGCCTCGATGCGCTTGGCGAGCTCGACCTCCTGCTCGGCGTTGAGCAGCGGGACCTTACCGATCTGCTTCAGGTAGTCCTTGACCGGGTCGGCGGTGGCGCCGGCCACGGCGACCTGCTGCGCGGGCGCGTCGTCCTCGTCCTCGTCGGACAGGACGAAGCCCTTGGCCTCACCGTCGGTCTCTTCTTCCTCGCCCTTGCCGGGCTGGACCTCCTCGAGGACCTCTTCGCCCTCGACGATCTCTTCGGTGTCCTTCTTGGCGGCCGTCTTCTTGGCCGTCGTCTTCTTGGCCGCGGTCTTCTTCGCGGCCGTCTTCTTCGCCGCGGTCTTCTTCGCGGCGGTCTTCTTGGCAGGGGTACCGGCCTCGTCGGCCGGAGTGTCCGCACTCTGGGCCTCCGGGGCCGCCGGGGAGGACGCGGCCGCCTTGGCAGCGGTCGTCCTCGCGGTGACGGCCTTGGTGGCGGTGCGCTTTGCCGGGCTCTTCGCTGCGACGCTCTTGCGGGCGCGCTTAGGCGACTCCGCTGCACTGACCATCAGCGTCACACCCTCTTCCTCGAGGATCTGATTGAGGCTGCGCAGAACATTCTTCCACTGGGTTGGCGGAATCTGGTCAGCCTCGAAGGCCCGACGCACGTCATCGCCGGCGATCTGCCCATCAGCCTTTCCCCGCTCGATGAGCGCCATCACAGACTCGGACTCGGCGATCTCCGGCGGGAGCGTACGGGATGTGCTGGCCGACACGAACAACCTCTCGGAACGATGGAAACGGCTTCCGGCCCCGCCCATGATCGGGCCGGAGCCGACGACCGCCGGCGGGGAGTGAGCCGACGACGCGGGCTGAACCTCGGAGGTGCACAGCGCCGTCAACGGCGGCCGTATTCCCTTCTAGGCCATCACCTCTTAAGTCATCGCCGTGCTTCGAGGAGCGTTACGCCCAATCCACGTGGCCCGAGTCACACCGCAGAACGGGAGTAAACGGCCAGATGGGATGATTGCCGCGCAATCCTGCCACCGGGCCGTATCGGCGCCCGTGTCGCCGGAGCGCCACCGGGCCGTGCCGCCGGTCCTTCGAGTACCTGAATTGGTCAGGTACCCAGTAGGCCCCGGCGACACGCCTGCGTACGACACTTCCGCACGAGCTCGGTTCGTCACTGTGCGTGCGGCCCGCAGTCACGGGCCGCGGTCAGTGCTCGCGCGGAGCGGGCACGACCCGTTCCACGTCGGGCTGAATGGTGAGGAGCTGCCGCATGGCGGCCTCGGCGGCCTGACCGTCGCCGGTGGCCAGGGCTTCGACGATGCGGGAGTGGTGGGCGAGGCAGGAGTCCCCGGGGTGGTCGCAGCTGATCGCCGGGGCGCCGGAGACCTGGAGGGCTGCGGAGACGATGCCGGAGAGGTGCTCCAGCATGCGATTGCCGGCGAGCTGGATGAGGAGCGAGTGGAACTCGGTGTCGGCGCGCGAGAACGTGATCGCGTCGCCCTGGGCGAGGGCGTGCCCCATGATCTCGACCATGTCGCCGATGCGCTGCTGGACATCCTGCCGCCCGTGGCCCGCGGCGAGGCGGGCGGCCAGGGGTTCGATGGTCCAGCGGAGCTCGGCGAGCTCGCGGCGCTGGTCGTCGCGCTGGGGCCCGAAGGCTCGCCACTCGATGATGTCGGGGTCCAGGAGGTTCCAGTCGCTGACCGGGCGGACGCGGGTGCCGACGTTGGGCCGCGCGCTGACGAGGCCCTTGGCCTCCAGGACGCGGAGCGACTCGCGTACGACGGTGCGGGAGACCTCGAAGCGCTGGCCGATCTCCTCGGGGACGAGCGGCCGGTCGGCGCCGAGGTCGCCGGAGACGATCATCTGGCCGAGCTGCTGGACGAGTTGACCGTGGAGTCCGCGGCCGCGGTTGCCGGCCGCTCGGCGGCCCATGCGGCCCAACTCCGTTTCGGTGGTGTCCCAGGAGGGCGCACCGACGCGGTCTGCGGCGGGGGCCTCCCCGTAGGGGTAGCGGTCGAGACCGCCCGTGGCGGCGAGGGGGGCCTCGGCGGGGCGGGCGGCGGTCATCATGGTGTGCGCAAGGGTACTCACGCATCCTTTGTCGGCGCGGGTTCCGGAGCCCTTGAGGTCTTTGGTGAAAAGCACACGAAAGGGTGATCGGCGCCCGCTCTGCAATTGACGCCTTATCGGAAGGAAGCGGGCAAAATCCAAGGGCCTGCGACCGATTGAAGCGCAACGATCACTTGTCGATCGACGCTGATCACCAACGGGCTCTGCGACGCATCCCCGCGAACAGAAACGCGCAGAGGAGCGCGGTCAGGGACAAGGCCAGTGCCGCGCCGACGGGTTGGGCCATCACCCGCAGAGCGCCGTCGACCCAGCGGTCGGCCTCCCGGGGCCCGCGGGGCCAGGCCAGTTCGCGGAGCCGCGCGGGCAACCCGGCGACGGTGCGGACAGACGGGCCGAGGAGCGCCTTCTCGACGAGCGGGGCGATCAGCACCGGTACGGCGAGAACGGCCGCGAACCCGGCGGCGGCGACCCGGAACACACCGGCCGCAAGCAGACCGGCCCATGCGCAGCCGACCAGGAGAGCGATCCAACCACCGCAGAGCAACGGCCAGTTACCGGGCACCGGGATCAACGCGCCGCCGTACAAAAGCCGTAGCACCTCCAGGTCCACGACGGCGACCACGACGGCGAGCAGCAGGGCTGTGGCGGCCGTCACCGCGAGCTTGGCCAGCAGCAGGCCGAGTCGGCGCGGGGCGGCTCCGAGGGAGGCGGGCAGCGCCGGGTACCGGTACTCGTCCCCGAAGGAGTAGGCCCCGATGAGCCCGGCCCCCAGCGCGGCAGGCGGCAGCGGCAGCAGCTCCGGCCAGGCGGCCACGGTGGCGGGCAGCGGCACTCGCCCGAAGCGCGCCAGCAGCACGGCGAGCACGGCGGACACGACGACCGCGGCGCCGAGGACGACCGCGGTCGAGGGCACACCCGCGATACGCCGCAGCTCGTACCGGAGCGGCCGCAGGGGCCCGCGCCGCGGTTTGACGGCGTCGCGTTCGGGCGTGCGGGGGGTGGGGTGGCATGGGGTGGCGTGGCCTCGGTGGTGAGCGCGAACCTGACCGGGCTCGGGTGCGGAGGTGGGGACGCGGGCGGGTCCGGTGTCGGGCTCCGGCGCGGAGGCGAGACTGTCGGCGGGTGCGGGTGCGGGTGCGGGGCCGGGGCAGGGTGCGGGGCCGGGGCAGGGTGCGGAGCCGGGGCCGGGTGCGGGTCCGGGGCCGGGGCCGGGGCCGGGTGCGAGGTCGGGTGCGGATGCGGGTGCGGGTCCGGCGTCGGTCGGTGCGGGGGCTGCGGGGCCGGCACTTTCGGGGGCTGGTGCGGGGGGTCGGTCGTTCTCCTCGGCTGCGGGAGCCGTCGGAGCGTGAACGGGGCCTGTCTCGTCGGCCAGGCGGTGGAGGAGGATGCCATGGCGGAACGCGGCCTCGCCCACCTCGGCGCAGTCGGTGCCGTACACGTACAGCCGGTTGCCGTGGTCGGCGACGGCCTCGACCGAGCGACGGGCGGCGCGGGCTTCGCGGGTGAGGTGGGCGGCGAGGCGGGTGGCGTGCGGGGTGCGGACCGCGACGCGAGGGCGGAGCCTCGTACGGGCGAAGGCGACGGCGTCCTGGTCGGCGACCAGCCGGCCTGCGGCCACGGCGACGACCCGGTCGGCGGTGCGCGCGGCCGCCTTGGCGTCGGCGGTGGTGTACAGGACGGTGCCGCCGTGGGCGGCATGGGTGCGCAGCAGGCCGTGCAGCCGGCCGGCCTCGCGCGGCGACAGCCCGGCGGCGGGCTCATCCAGGATCAGCGTGTGCGGGTCGCCCAACAGGGCCGCCGCGACGCCGAGTCGGCGGTCCATCCCCCGGGACAGGGCGCCGAGCCGCTGGTCGCGGAGAGACTCCAGGCCGACGACGCCGAGCAGGTCGTCGGCGCGGGTGACCGGTACGCCCGCGGCCGCGCACAGCATCCTGAGCTGGCCGCGCACGGTCCGCGCGGGATGGCCGGGTACGTCACCGAGGAGCACGCCGACCTCGCGCAGCGGGTGGGCGACTCGATGCAGCGGCCGGCCTCGGAAGTAGGTGACGCCCCGGCCCCGTTCGAGGCCGAGCATCAGCCGCAGCGCGGTTGTCTTGCCGGAGCCGGGCGGGCCGAGGAGGACGGTGACCTTACCGGGCCTCGCCTCGAAGGTGAGGTCGTCCACGGCGGGCGGGCGGTTCCGGCGGGGCGTGCTGGTGAGTCCGATTGCCTGGAGCATCGCTTCTCTCGCGGTAGATGAGACCGCTCGGCGGCAGGGCGGGTACCGGAGCACGATAACCCGGCATTTCGGACTTTTTACGCAAGGGTGCGAGGGCCCGGGCGCCGGATTCCCGGGCGTTGCCGTATACGTCCCTCAGATACGTCCCTCAGACTTCCGGGCGCAGCATCGGCGGGTTGAGCAGGGTCGCGCCGCCCGCGCGGAAGAGCTGGGCGGGGCGGCCGCCCTGGCGCGTGGTGGTGCCTCCGGCGGGCACCAGGAAGCCCGGCGTGCCGGTGACCTTCCGGTGGAAGTTGCGCGGGTCGAGCGCCACGCCCCACACCGCTTCGTACACCCGCCGCAGCTCGCCGACCGTGAACTCGGGCGGGCAGAAGGCAGTGGCCAGCGACGAGTACTCGATCTTGGAGCGGGCGCGTTCGACTCCGTCCGCCAGAATGCGCGCGTGGTCGAAGGCGAGCGGGGCGGGCGGCTCCCCGTCGCGGCCGAAGCCGGTCTCGGGGCTGAGCAGTTCCTCCACGGGAGCCCAGCGCACACTGTTGGCGTCGCCGCCCGGCCGGGGCGCGGGCAGGTCGGGCGCGAGGGCGAGGTGGGCGACGCTGACGACCCGCATACGGGGGTCGCGCTTGGGGTCGCCGTAGGTGGCCAGCTGCTCCAGGTGGGCACCGGCCCCGGGCGCGGGCGACGGATCGCCCGGATCGTGCACGCAGAGCCCCGTCTCCTCGGACAGCTCCCGGGCGGCGGCCGCCCCGAGGTCCTCGTCGGGCCGCACGAACCCCCCGGGCAGCGCCCAGCGTCCCTGAAAGGGCGGTTCCCCTCGCCGGACGACCAGTGCGCAGAGGGCGTCACTGCGCACCGTGAGGACGACCAGGTCGACGGTCACGGCGAAGGGCGGGAAGGCCGAGGGGTCGTAGGGGGGCATGCCGCGATCATAGTCGTCTGCCTGACGATAAACACGCCCGTCGCGATCTACCTTCACGACTTCCGACGCGGTCTCGCCTCCATGGTCACCCCGTTCACTCGTCCGTCGCTCGTTCCGTTCCCCTCGCCGTTCCTCCGCCCGTTCCCCGGCAGCGGCACGCATGCGGTCACACCCCCAACTGAAGTCCGGCGGCGGCCTCCTCGACCATGCCGAGGCCCAGTCTGCTCACGCGCACCGCGAACGGCTCCCCCGCGACACTGAGCCCGTCCAGCCGGATCGCCCCCAAGGGGGCGCAGCGTACCGGGTGCAGCGCCACTGTGCGGGCCGGTGCGTCCGGGCGGATGCCCGCGAGAGCGGTGAGCACATGAACGGCGGCGGCCGCGGCCACGGCGGCCGGGCGACAGGCGGCAGGGTGCGGCACGGGTGCGCCGTCCGCCGTCCGCTGGTCCCCCGCGTATATCTCGGGGAGCCGGTACCCGAACGCCTCGGCTGCGTCGAGCATGCCCCGGAGCAGGCCGGACGCCTCCTTCTCGTACCCCGCGGCGGCGAGCCCGGACACGGCGACGGCTGTCTCATGGACGCGGACTGCCCCTGCCCGGTGACCGAACGGGTTGTGCCCCGGCTCCTTGGCCCCGAGACTGCGCAGCCCCCAGCCGGTATCGAGAGCGGGGCTGCCGAGCAGCCTCGCCACCTGGTCGGTCTGCACCTTGTCCAGCAGGCCCTCCGCACGGCGGCCCGACCCGAGCAGGCCGGTGTCGAGGAGGTGGGCCATGGCTCCGCCCAGGTGCGGCAGGGGGCGTCCGTCGGCGGCGAGGCCCGAGGCCGGGCGCCCGCCCGTCAGGTCGTCCAGCCAGAAGCCCTCGCGGAAGCGCCCGCGCAGGGCGGAGGCCCAGTCGCGCCAGTCGTCGGCCCCGCGCCGGTCGCACGCCTCCAGAAGGTCGGCGCCGAGCAGGGCGGCCCGGTGGGCGTGGGCCTGCGTCTCGGCACGCCGTACCTGTCCGGCGGGGCCCGGCTCGGCCACCAGTCCGTCGCCGTCGACCGCTTCTCGCAGCCAGTGCAGGCATCGCTCGGCGGTGGGCAGCAGCTCCGCCAGGCCCTGTTCGGGGAGGCCCCAGAGACGGGCCTCCGCGAGCACGGCCGGGAAGGCGAGCGTGGCTTCGACGCCGGTGCAGGCGGGCGGGAGGTGGGGGCCCGCGTCGCGGAGCGGTCCTGGGACCCGCCCGGCAGACGGCCCCGTCCCGGCGGGTACACCGCGGGCGACGCCGCGCAGGGTGTCCGCGGCGAGCCGGGTGCCGAGCGGAAGGACCATACGGGCGGCCCAGAGCGCCTCGGCCGGGGCGAGGCCGGTGCGCCAGGGGACGCCTGCCGCGAGATGGAGGTCCGCCGGGTACGCGGGGTCGCGGAGAAGCAGTGCCCGCAGATCGTCGAGGGCGGTCCGGAGCAGCTTCGCCGTCCGGGGGTCGTCGCCCTCGGCGCGGGCCTCCAGGAGGCTCTGCCCACCCGTCCGGGCGGCCGGCCGGAAGGTGCGCCCCGCGTGGACGCCCAGTTCGATGGTGCGGGCGGCTCCTGGGGCCAGCTCCAGCTCCCAGCGCAGCAGTCCGGCGGAGGCCAGGGCGTCCTCGGGCGTGGGTTCGGCGGTGACGACGGCCTGGGCACCGTCCCACGCCGACCAGCGGAGCCCCGACCCGTGGACGGTGGCCCGCAGTTCGGGTCCTGGCCGTCCGGAGGCGACAGCGCCGAGGACGGCGAGGTCGGTGCCGAGTGCGAGTTCGACAGGGATCCGGAGTGGGCGGCCCGTCGCGTTGCGCAGGGTGATCCGCTCGGAGCCGTCGGCGTCCCGGGTTCGTTCCACGGAGACACAGGGGTCGGGGCCCGGGTCGGCGGGGGTACGGACAACGCCGAGGAACCGGGCCCGGTCGGCGGAGGCGAGCCGGCCCTGGAGCGTGATGGGTTCGCGGCCGAACACCCGCAGCCGGCAGCGGGCGAGCAACCGTCGGCCCGACCGGTAGACGCCTTCGAGGCCGTGGCCGGTGAGCTGGCCGTGCTCCGCCGAGATCGCCAGGCCGGGGAGGGCGACGCAGACGAGGGCGTGGTGCACGGACGGCAGTTCCCCGGTGCGCCCTGCCGGGGGCGGCGGACCGTGGCCGACGGCGGACGGCGGACGGGTCTGACCGCCGGGGTTCCGGGCAGGTGTGTGTCCGGCGGGGCGGGAGGTCGGGGAGGGGACGGTGAGGTCCATGGTTCGTCTGCTGAGCCTTCTGTGCGCTCCGGACAGCCGCTGGAGGTACGGCGGCACGGGTCGGGCGACTCCGCCACAGACGTGAACGGTGGTACGTGGGTGGGGGTCACGGCCGTCACCGGCCACTCCCACTGTCAGTCCCGCTCCCGCTCCCGGGCCCGGTGCCGGTGCCGGTGCTGCCGGGCAGACCGTCGCCCGGTCCACCGTCCCGCGTGCCGCCCCGGCCGCTGCGCTGCCCCTGGAGGTCGCCGCCGCGTCCGGTGCGCGTCGCCGTGGGGACGGGCACCGCGGCGGGGCGGGACGGGTGTGGCGCGGCGGGCGGAGTGCTCCCGGCTGCCCGCGGCCGGACTGCCGCGCGGGTACGCGTCCTCCGCCGCACCCCGCGCGCCCCGCTGCCTCGGGCCCTGCCCCGTGTGCCGGACGCACGCCGTGCTTCGGCCGCCGCCGTACGGGCGTCGCGCTCGCCGCGGAGGCACTGGCGGAGGGTCTCGGGGTCCAGCTGCTCGTTGCACGCCTGGTGCAGCAGCCGGGCGAACACGTACTCGGGGTCGGCCTCCAGCGCGAGCCCCAGAGCGACGCGGGCGCTCGGCTCGTCGCCGGTCGACCAGGCGACCCATCCGGCGAGGGTGAGCGGTGCGGCGGCGTGTTCCCGGTAGGCGCCGACGCAGCGGCGGGCCAGCGCCCGCCACAGCCGGAGAGCGGGGTCCGCCTCCGGGCCCTCCATCCACTCGGCGGCGCGGTCCCGGGTGCGGCGGTCCTGCAGGCCGACGATCAGCTCGGCGGCCTCCTCGTGTCCGATGAGGGCGTCGTCCCTGTCGTCGCACGTGCCCTGGTCGGCGAGGGGCGGGTGCTCGGTGAGCCGGTCGAGCAGCCGGTGTGCCAGCAGGATCGTGTCGTCCCGCACACGTTTGCGGGCCTTCGTGCCGAGCATGCGGTGCACGAGCGCGGCGCTCGCCGCGTCCAGGGCCCGCTCCTGCTCGGCCACGGTGGCAGCGGTCGTCCGGGGCTTAAGCCTGGCCTCCATGTCGCGCAGCGAGCCGCGGACGTGGATGCCCGCGTAGGCCGCGGCGGCCGCCATCACCGATGTGCCGGGCGGGGCGAGCCGGGTTCCGTCGGGCGGGCAGCAGTCACTGTCGGGGCAGCAGTACGACCAGGACCTGCCGGCGGAGACGCACAGTGCCTCGTACACCGGGACGTCGAGTGCCCCGCACGCCGTGCGCAGCTTCTGGGCGAAGGGCCGCAGCCGCTCCATCACCTGTCGGCCGCTCTCCCCGTCCGCCGGGTCCTGGCAGAGGAAGACGACGATGCCGTCCGGCCGGGAGCCGCGCCGCTCGCAGCCTTCGACCAGGCATTCGGCGAGCTGTTCGGCGACGGGCGCCCATTCGCGGGGCGAGCGCGGAATGCCCAGCCTGAGCCGCCCGCCGAAGCGGCCGAGCTCTCCGTGCAGCGCCAGCAGAACTACGGAGTCGGTCGGGTGGAAGCCCAGCATGTAGGGCAGCGCGTCGGCCAGTTCCGCCGGCCCTCGCAGGGTGATCTGCGGCTCCTCGGTGAAACCGGTCGAGCGGACGGGGAGCGGGCTGCCGGACGGCGGGTGTGCGTCGTGGGGACCCGTGTTGTCGTGGTGTGCGTTCATGGCTCGACGGTCCCGTCACAGCCGCCATCCCGTCGACCCCTGTGGATAACGTTGTCCACAGGGCGCGGCGGCCCGTTCGCCGGTTGTCGGTGTGGTGCTGTTCCATGTGAGGCATGGAGCACACGAACGACGGAGATCTGCGTGCGGCAGCGGACGCCGTGCTGGCCCGCCTGGTCGGCGACGCCACCGGTGCGGCGAAGCTGCGCGAGGACCAGTGGCGGGCCATCGAGGCGCTGGTCGCGCATGGCAGACGGGCGCTGGTCGTGCAGCGCACCGGCTGGGGCAAGTCGGCCGTGTACTTCGTGGCCACGGCGCTGCTGCGGGCCCGGGGCGGCGGCCCGACGGTGATCGTCTCGCCACTGCTCGCGCTCATGCGGAACCAGGTGGAGGCCGCGGCCAGGGCCGGTATCCACGCCCGGACGATCAACTCGTCGAACACGGAGGAGTGGGAGACCGTCCAGGAGGAGATCGCACAGGGCGGGGTCGATGTGCTCCTGGTCTCGCCGGAACGGCTGAACAACCCCGACTTCCGCGATCAGGTGCTGCCCCGGCTGACCGCGGCGACGGGCCTGCTCGTGGTCGACGAGGCGCACTGCATCTCGGACTGGGGGCACGACTTCCGCCCCGACTACCGCAGGCTGCGCACCATGCTGGCGGAGCTGCCGCCGGGTGTGCCGGTCCTGGCGACCACCGCGACGGCCAACGCGCGGGTGACGGCGGACGTCGCCGAGCAGCTGGGCACCACGGCGGGCTCCGACGCCCTGGTGCTGCGCGGCCCGCTGGACCGCGAAAGCCTGCGGCTGGGTGTCGTCCAGTTGCCCGACGCGGCGCACCGGCTGGCCTGGCTCGCCGACCATCTCGGTGAGCTTCCGGGCTCGGGGATCATCTACACGCTCACGGTCGCGGCGGCGGAGGAGGTCGCCGCGCATCTGCGGCAGTGCGGGTACGCAGTGGCCTCGTACACGGGCCGCACGGAGAACGCGGACCGCCGCCAGGCGGAGGAGGATCTCCTCGCCAACCGGGTCAAGGCCCTGGTCGCCACGTCGGCCCTGGGCATGGGTTTCGACAAGCCGGACCTGGGGTTCGTGGTGCACCTCGGCTCCCCCTCCTCCCCCATCGCCTACTACCAGCAGGTGGGCCGGGCCGGCCGCGGTGTGGCGCACGCCGAGGTGCTGCTGCTGCCCGGCCGGGAGGACGAGGCGATCTGGCAGTACTTCGCCTCGGTGGCCTTCCCTCCCGAGGAGCAGGTGCGGCGCACCCTGGACGTCCTGGCGCACGCCGACCGGCCTCTGTCACTGCCGGCGCTGGAGCCGCTGGTCGAGCTTCGGCGTGCCCGGCTGGAGACCATGCTCAAGGTCCTCGACGTGGACGGGGCGGTACGCCGGGTGAAGGGCGGCTGGACGAGCACGGGCCGACCCTGGTCCTACGACACGGAGCGGTACGCCTGGGTGGCGCGGCAACGGGCGACCGAGCAGCAGGCGATGCGCGACTACGTCACGACGGACGCCTGCCGTATGGAGTTCCTGCGGCGACAGTTGGACGACGAGGAGGCGACGCCGTGCGGCCGTTGTGACAACTGTGCGGGGCCGCGCTTCGACCCCAAGGTGTCAGCCACCACTCTGGAAACAGCGCGCGGTGAGCTGAACAGGCCCGGGGTGGAGGTCGAGCCGCGCAAGATGTGGCCCACGGGGCTGCCGGCGGTCGGCGTCGACCTCAAGGGCCGTATCCCGGCCGGGGAGCAGTCGTTCCCGGGCCGGGCGCTCGGGCGGCTGTCGGACATCGGCTGGGGCAACCGGCTGCGGCCGATGCTGGCGGAGCGGGCACCGGACGGGCCGGTGCCCGACGATGTGGTCGAGGCGGTGGTGCGGGTCCTGGCCGACTGGGCCAAGGGGCCGGGCGGCTGGGCGTCCGGCGGTGCGGAGGCGCCACCCCGTCCGGCCGGGGTGGTCACGGTCGACTCGCGCAGCCGTCCCCGACTGGTGGCTTCGCTGGGCGGGCGGATCGCGGAGGTCGGCAGGATGCCGCTGCTGGGCTCCGTCACGTACACCCCGGAGGCGGTGGACGCGCGGATCTCACGGACCAACAGCGCCCAGCGTCTGTGCGGTCTGCACCGGGCGCTGACCGTTCCGGCCGATCTTGCCGACCGGTTGTCGTCGCTGGGCGGGCCGGTGCTGCTGGTCGACGACTTCGCGGACAGCGGCTGGACGCTCGCCGTCGCGGCGCGCCTGCTCCGGCGGGCCGGTGCACCGGGGGTGTTTCCGCTGGTCCTGGCCGTCGCGGGGTGACGGGGGCGGGAAACGGAATTACTGCGGCCGGGAATTGGGTGTCATACCAGCCCATTCCCGTCAGGGGCCCCAATTGCTCGTTGCCGCCCACCCATGACGCCCGCAAGAATTGGATTCCGCCCCAGCACGGTCTGTTCGCGGTCCGAAGGGCCGTGTCGCGGCGCGCCCTCACCCGACCCTGCCCGCACTGTGGGCGCGTATGCGAAGGGAGGACCGTGACCTTCGGATTCGCTCCGTCCGCAGCCGGCTCGTTGTCCACACCGGCCGCCACTGCCAGCCGTCTCGCCCGTATGCTCGAGCCCGCCGAGTGGGCGGCTGCCGGAATTCCCCTGCTACGCAACCCTCGTGAAGTCGTCACCGGACTGCACGCCCGTCACCGGCCGAGTCCCGCGACGGCCGTCGTCGCCGTACTCGACCACGAGGAACGGCTCACCGCCAGCGCCTCGTTCACACCCCGGCAAGCGACACCGGCGGACGGCTGGGAGTTCCGCAACGCGCTGCTCGCGCATCTGCGCCGGGTCGTCCCGCACGATCTGCGGCGCCGCACCCCGGTGCGTACCGCGGTCCTGCTCTACTGCCGTGACGGTGACGCGCGCTGGACGGAGGAGGACGGGGCGTGGATGTGGGGTCTGCGGGACGCCTGCACACTCCACGGGCTCCGCTGCGGCGCCTACATCACCCTGACCCACGACGGCTGGCAGGTGCTGGGCGAGGGCCGCGGCGGACGGCACCCCCACTCTGCGTCCCCGCCGAGCGACCTCGCGGAGAGCGGCGTGGACAACGGTCCGTCGGCGCCGCGCAGGGCGAGTGGCGCCCCCGAGCCCCTGCGGCGGACAGCGGCGCGCTAGCCGCCACCCAGCCACGAGAGGACCGGGGCACCGGGCCGGACGGACGGTGCCGTCCGGCCACGCTGTGGCGTTCCGTCAGACGGCGGTGCCCAGTACGGCGTTGATCCGCTGCGGGTCGCCGCACACGATGAGCAGCGCGTCGGCGCGGTTCATCGCGGCGGGCAGCGCACTGGCCGCGGTGGCGTCGTCGCCGCCGTTGACCGCGACGACCACCACGGGCCGGGCCGAGGCGCGGTCCGCCGCCGAGGCGTCGGCGAAGAACACATCGTCGCCCGCGTCGTGCTGGGCCCAGTAGGAGCCTTCACCGAAGGACAGTTCGTGCGCCGCCCAGGGGTGCTGCTCACCGGTGGTGAGCACCAGGATCTCGCCGGGCGCGCGACCACTCTCCAGCAGGAGGTCGATCGCCTCCTCGGCGGCGTCGACGGCGCCGTCCACCGGAGCGGGGATCAGCTGGATCTGCGGTTGGTTCCGGGAGGCCCCGGAACGATTCTCCGGCCGGGGCGTCGGCTGCCCGCCGCCGGTGTGCGGGCGCGGTGCCGCGGGCGTGGGCCTGGCCGGGCCCGGACCCGGACGGCCGGGACGGGGCGAGGCCGCGGAACGCGGGCCGGGTACGGGTCGGGGGGTCGGCGCGGGACGGCCTGCGGCCGGCGTGGCGCGGGGACCCTGGGCACTCTCGTGAATCTGAGGCTCCTCGGGGATGAGAGGCATGAATGGATGTCTATCAAACGCCGGTGCCAGGGGCATCGGCGGGTGGCTCGTATACGCGGTTCCGCTGGCGCGGCCGCGGGCCTGGTGGACGGTCAGAAATCGAAGCCGAGCTGGCCCCCGCTTTCCAGTTCGACCGCCTCCTGGGAGAGGCGGACCTTCTTGAGATGCCGCCACTGGGGCAGCGCGTCAAGATACGCCCAGCTCAGACGGTGGTGCGGAGTGGGGCCCCACTCGGCGAGCGCGGCCTTGTGCACCGGCGACGGGTAGCCCGCGTTGGCCGAGAACTCGAACGGCGCATACACGTCGGAGTGCGCCTCCAGTTCGGCCATCATTGCGTCCCGCCGCACCTTGGCGATCACCGATGCCGCCGCCACGGCGACACAGGACTGGTCGCCCTTGATCACCGTACGCACCTGCCAGGGATCGCCGAGGTAGTTGTGCTTGCCATCGAGGATGACTGCGTCAGGCCGCACCGGCAGGGCTTCCAGTGCGCGTACGGCGGCCAGACGCAGTGCCACTGTCATCCCGTGCTCGTCGATCTCCTCCACGGAGGCGTGCCCCAGCCCGTAGGCCGTGACCCACCGCTCGAGCTCCGCGGCCATTTCGGTGCGGCGCTTGGGAGTGATGAGCTTGGAATCGGTGAGTCCGGCCGGGGGCCGACGCAGTCCGGTGACAGCGGCACAGGCCGTGACGGGCCCTGCCCACGCCCCGCGTCCGACTTCGTCGACTCCGGCGATGATCTTGGCGCCGGTTGTCGCTCGGATCGAGCGCTCGACGGTGTGTGTGGGAGGTTCGTACGGCATGGCGCCTGACAGGTTACGCCGCCCGTCCCCTCCCGCAACACTCGGATTGGCATCCTGTGCCGTACCCCTCTCGGCGGCGGGCCGGAGGACCGGGGTGCCGGAGGCTGTGGCGGTGGCGGGGCGGCACTCGTCACCGTCTCCGTGCCACCATCATAGGTTCGCCACCGGAGTTGTACGGCAGGTGGGGTGCGGTTGCGGACGCGCGCCCGGGCTCTGGCGCGGGCGTCCGTGGGTGAGCGGCTGTGAGCGGGACGTCAGCGGGTCGGGCCGGACGGCAGCCAGTCGGGGAACTCCTCGGTGCGGGCCAGCCAGGCGGCGGGCGGCGCACCGGCCGCCGTGGCGGCGACGACGCCTCCGACGATGGCGCAGGTCGTGTCGACGTCGCCGCCCGCCTGGGCCGTCGTCCAGAATGCCCGCTCGTAGTCGCCCAGCGACCGGGCGGCCGACCACAGGGCGAACGGCACGGTGTCGTGGGCGCTCGTACGCCGTCCGCAGCCGAGCACGGCGGCGACGGTCTGGGGGTCCCCGTAGTCGAGCATGTCGCGTGCGCGCCGCAGTCCGGCGCCCACGGCGCTGCGGGGCACCAGGGCGACGACGGCGTCGAGGAAGTCCGTGGCCTTCGGCGGGCCCTCCGGTGCGGCGGCGAGCGCGGCGGCGGCTGCCACCGCCATGCAGCCGACCACGGCCTCCCGGTGCTGGTGGGTGGTGTAGGAGGAGATCTCGGCCTGGTGGGTGGCCTGCTCGGGGTCGTCGGCGTACCAGGCGCCCAGCGGTGCGATACGCATCGCCGCGCCGTTGCCCCAGGAGCCCTGCCCCTGGAAGAGACCGGCGGCCAGCTCACGCCAGTCCCCGCCCTCTCTGATCAGCCGCAGCATGCGGTTGACGGCAGGGCCGTAGCCGCGGTCGAAGTCGTGGTGCTCGGCGAAGGAGCGGGCCAGCGCGTCCTGGTCGATGCGGCCGTGCTCGGCGAGTACGGCCAGCACGGAGCAGGCCATTTCGGTGTCGTCGGTCCACTGCCAGGAGCCGGACGGCAGCTCGCGTCGCTTCAGAAGGGGATAGTTGACGGGCACGAAGAACTGGGAGCCCAGGGCGTCTCCCACGGCCAGCCCGCGGAGGCTGGCGTGAGCGCGTTCGAAGCGCCGGTCGAGAGAGGAGTCAGCGGTCATCGCAGTGCCACTCTATCCGGTGACGCCGCGGCGCTCCGGGCTCGGCCGACAGGCGTCCGACCTCGACCCGGTATCGCGACGGCGGATTAATGCGACTTCAGCGGCGTTATGAGGAGTGTGGCACAATCAGCCTCCTAACGCAACGGGAGTAGCAATTGACCGGTCGACCGGAGCAGGACTCCGCGGAGTCCGCCCCTCCCGCCCCCGGCACCCGACGCCCCGGGGGCCGCACGGCGCGGACCCGCTCCGCCGTGCGCGACGCTGTCCTGACCGGCCTGGCCGAGCACGGCTATCCGGGCCTCACCGTCGAGTACGTGGCCGACCGGTCGGGCGTGCACAAGACGACCCTTTACCGCAGGTGGGGCGGGGTCGAGGAACTGGTGGCCGACGCGCTGGACCTCGCGGGCGAGGACGACTGGGCGCCACCGGACACCGGCAGCCTGGAGGGGGATCTGCGCACGCTCGCCCGGGAGATGTGCGACTCGTTCGCCGACCCCTCGGCGGCCGCGGCGCCCACCGCCCTCGTCGCCGCCGGGTTCCGGTCGGAGCGCGCGGCCGACGCGCTGCGGGCCTTCTACGCGGAACGGTTCGCGCGCTGCGAGGCCGTCGTGGAGCGCGCGGTGGCACGCGGCGAGGCGCCGGCCGCCACGGACGCCGGCGCGGTCATACGGACCGTGTCCGCACCCTTGTTCCTGCGGCTGTTCGTGACACGTGAGCCGGTCGGCACCGCGCTCGCCGACCAAGCGGCCGCGACGGCCGTCGCGGCGGTCCGCGCCGGAGTGTTCAGCACGGGCACCACCGGCGGCCACGCCGAGGCGGCCGACCCCCGCTGACGGCCGACTCCCCGCCGACAGCCGGCCGCACGGTCAGACGGCCGCACGGTCAGACGGCCGCACGGTCAGACGGCCGCGCGGTCAGACGGCCGCGCGGTCAGACGTTCAGACGGTCCAGGCGGCCTCGAGGTCGACGACGTCGCCCGTCAGGGCCACCACATCCACCGCTATCTGCGCGCGCAGGGCGAGCCGTTCCACCCGCTCCGTCCGGTACTTGCCGTGCTCGGCCGCCGACCGCCACATCGACAGCACCAGGAACTCGTTGCCCGGCGCCTCTCCGAACAGCCCCCGCAGCATGCCCGGGGATCCGGCCATCGCCGGGTTCCACACCTTCTCCTGCATCAGCGCGTAGTGCTCGACCCGGTCCTCGCGAATCCTGCTGTTGGCGACGCGTACGACGTCGGCGTCCGTGAACCGCGGCTCGAAGCCGGTCTTCACGTCGAAGCGGTGATCGAACAGCTTGACCTGTGGGTCCTTGTACGTGCCGGACTGCGCGGCGGCCAGCCTGTCGTGCGACCGCGCCATGAAGGAGTCGTAGAAGGGGCGGCTCTCCCAGAAGGAGAAGGCATGGGCCACACCGGGGCGCAGCCGGCTCCAACCACCGCCCTGCCCCCGGAACCCGGGCTCCCCCAGTAGCCCCGCCCATTTCCGCTGTCCCCGTTCGAACCCCCGACGGTCCACCACGGTGCAGCGAGTCCACTTGACCAGCACCGCGCCATCGTACGGCGCGGAGAACCGCACCATGCCGCATTCCGCGCTGACGCTACGTGACACGATGGACAAGGCAGCCGGAACGAAGGGGAGTTGGCCCCTCCGTATCACTGGCACCAAGAGAGGGGGAACCTGTGAGCAGTCTCAACAAGGGGGTCGACAAGGTCGAGGTGGCCCTCAAGTGGGACCCGAGCACCGACGGCGGGCCGGAGCACGACCTCGACATCATCGCCGCGGTCTACCCGGCCGCGGAGCCCTTCGGGGAGCCGGTCTACCTGGTGCACTTCGACAGCCGTTCGCCGGACGGCACCATCACCCTGAACAGGGACAGCCGTACGGGGCTCGGCTTCGGCGTCGACGAGTCGATGACACTGGAGCTGAACCGGCTTTCCACCGCCTACGCGCGCGTAGTGGTGGGCGTCGCCATACAGCAGGGCGGCGGCCGCGTCACGTTCGGCGACGTGGACAACACCGAAGTGGTCGTGAAGGAGGGCTACCAGGAGCTGCTCAGCAACGACTTCACCGACGTACGGGACGCCACGGCGGCGACGGTCGTCGAGTTCACCCGCGAGGGAGCCACCACCTGGACGTACCGTCCCAGCGTCCGAGGCTTCGAGGGCGACCCGGAGGCCTTCACACGCCGGATGGGCGATCGTCTGCCCTGAACACCGCCGCAAAGAAGGTGGGGAGATCTCCTCGGAGATCTCCCCACCTCAGCGGGTCAGCGCGCCCGCGTCACCGTGCCGTCGCCGGATCAGCTGCAGCCGCTGGTCGAGCCGCAGCCCTCGCAGATGTAGCAGGAGCCGGCGCGCTGCATCTTGGTGCCGCAGGAGAAGCAGAGCGGGGCGTCCGCCTGGATGCCGAGCTGCATCTCGACCAGCTCGGCGGATGTGTGCGCCTGCTTCGGGGACGGCACCTCCGCCTTCGAGACCGGGGCGGCGGCCTTGGGGGCCTCCTGCTGGCGCGGGGCCGACTGGGCGAGGCCCTCGACGTCCACCTCGTCGTCGGACGGCTCGTACGAACCGGTCTCCAGGTGGCGCTGGCGCTCCTCGGCCGAGTGGATGCCGAGCGCCGAGCGGGTCTCGAACGGCAGGAAGTCCAGTGCCAGGCGGCGGAAGATGTAGTCGACGATCGACTGCGCCATCCGCACGTCCGGGTCGTCCGTCATACCGGCCGGCTCGAAGCGCATGTTGGTGAACTTCGAGACGTACGTCTCCAGCGGCACGCCGTACTGGAGGCCGACCGAGACGGCGATCGAGAAGGCGTCCATCATGCCCGCGAGGGTCGAGCCCTGCTTGGACATCTTCAGGAAGACCTCGCCGAGGCCGTCGTCCGGGTAGGAGTTGGCCGTCATGTAGCCCTCGGCGCCGCCCACCGTGAAGGAGGTGGTGATGCCGGGGCGGCCCTTGGGGAGGCGCTTGCGGACCGGGCGGTACTCGACGACCTTCTCGACCTTGGCGGGCTCGATCTCGGCCTTCTTCTCCTCCTCCTTCTTCTTGGCGGAGAGGGGCTGGCCGACCTTGCAGTTGTCGCGGTAGATCGCGAGCGCCTTGACGCCCATCTTCCAGGCCTCGAAGTAGACCTCTTCGACGTCCTCGACGGTGGCGGTCTCCGGGAGGTTGACCGTCTTGGAGAGGGCGCCCGAGATCCACGGCTGGATGGCCGCCATCATGCGGACGTGACCCATCGCGGAGATGGAGCGCTCGCCCATGGCGCAGTCGAAGACCTCGTAGTGCTCCGGCTTGAGGCTCGGGGCGTCGATCACATTGCCGTGGTCGGCGATGTGGGCGACGATCGCCTCGATCTGCTCCTCCTGGTAGCCCAGGCGGCGCAGGGCCTGCGGGACCGTGCCGTTGACGATCTGCATGGAGCCGCCGCCGACCAGCTTCTTGAACTTGACCAGGGCGAGGTCGGGCTCGAGGCCGGTGGTGTCGCAGGACATCGCGAGACCGATGGTGCCGGTCGGGGCGATGACGGACGCCTGCGAGTTGCGGAAGCCGTTCTTGTCGCCGAGGCGGACGACGTCCTGCCATGCCTCCGTGGCGGCAGCCCAGATCGGGGTGTCCAGGTCGTCCATGCGGACGGCCGCGGTGTTGGCGTCGGCGTGCTGCTTCATGACGCGCTTGTGCGCCTCGGCGTTGCGCGCGAAGCCGTCGTACGGGCCGACGACCGCGGCCAGCTCGGCGGAGCGGCGGTACGAGGCGCCGGTCATCAGCGAGGTGATGGCACCGGCCAGAGCACGGCCGCCGTCGGAGTCGTACGCGTGGCCCGTGGCCATCAGCAGGGCGCCGAGGTTGGCGTAGCCGATGCCCAGCTGGCGGAAGGCGCGGGTGTTCTCGCCGATCTTCTGGGTCGGGAAGTCCGCGAAGCAGATCGAGATGTCCATCGCGGTGATGACCAGCTCGACGACCTTGGAGAAGCGCTCGATGTCGAACGACTGGTTGCCCTTGCCGTCGTCCTTGAGGAACTTCATGAGGTTCAGCGAGGCCAGGTTGCACGAGGTGTTGTCCAGGT
The DNA here is from genome assembly GCF_008271805.1 of Streptomyces sp. TRM49041. Lineage (GTDB taxonomy): Bacteria > Actinomycetota > Actinomycetes > Streptomycetales > Streptomycetaceae > Streptomyces. The sequence continues at coordinate 55,319 of NZ_VSRY01000091.1, read as the reverse complement.
GCATGTACTCGCTGCACGGGTTCGAGCCGTTGATCCGGCCGGACTCGGGGCAGGTGTGCCAGTGGTTGATGGTGTCGTCGTACTGGATGCCCGGGTCGGCGCACGCCCAGGCTGCCTCGGCCATCTTGCGGAAGAGCGACTTGGCGTCGACCTCCTCGATGACCTCGCCGGTCATCCGTGCACGCAGGCCGAACCTGTCGCCCGCCTCGACGGCCTTCATGAACTCGTCGTTCACACGGACCGAGTTGTTGGCGTTCTGGTACTGGACGGACGTGATGTCGTCGCCGCCCAGGTCCATGTCGAAGCCCGCGTCGCGCAGGGCGCGGATCTTCTCCTCTTCCTTGACCTTGGTCTCGATGAAGTCCTCGATGTCGGGGTGGTCGACGTCGAGGATGACCATCTTGGCCGCGCGGCGGGTGGCGCCACCGGACTTGATCGTTCCTGCGGAGGCGTCGGCGCCGCGCATGAAGGAGACCGGGCCGGAGGCGTTGCCGCCCGAGGAGAGGAGCTCCTTGGAGGAGCGGATGCGGGAGAGGTTCAGGCCGGCGCCGGAGCCGCCCTTGAAGATCATGCCCTCTTCCTTGTACCAGTCGAGGATCGACTCCATGGAGTCGTCGACGGACAGGATGAAGCAGGCGGAGACCTGCTGGGGCTGCGGCGTGCCGACGTTGAACCAGACCGGCGAGTTGAAGCTGAAGATCTGGTGCAGGAGGGCGTAGGCGAGCTCGTGCTCGAAGATCTCGGCGTCGGCGGGCGATGCGAAGTAGCCGTGCTCCTCGCCGGCCTTCGTGTAGGTCTTCACGATGCGGTCGATGAGCTGCTTGAGGCCCGTCTCGCGCTGCGGCGTGCCGACGGCGCCGCGGAAGTACTTACTGGTGACGATGTTGACCGCGTTCACCGACCAGAAGTCGGGGAACTCGACGCCACGCTGCTCGAAGTTGACCGAGCCGTCGCGCCAGTTGGTCATGACGACGTCACGGCGCTCCCAGACGACCTCGTCGTACGGATGCACGCCGGGGGTCGTGTGGACGCGCTCGATACGCAGGCCCTTGCTCGCCTTGGACCCCTTGGCGCGGGAGCCTCGTGCCGGGCCGCTCGTCGTCTCTGTCATGCCGCCTCCCATATACGGGCAAAAACGCCCTGATGTGCCCAGATCTTCCCAAGGGCACGGTTTCTGTCTGTTGTCAGGGCGCTGCGGACAGCACCCGGACAGGTCGATCGGCCGTTCGACGGCCGGTCGCCGGACCCGCGGTCCGGCAGGCCGGTCAGTCGGCGGCACCTGCGGGCACCGGGACCTCTGGGGTCGCACCGGCGCCGCTGTCCTCCGTGGGAGGCCGCTGCTCGCGCAGCTCCGCGATGGCGGCCTCGAAGTCCTCAAGCGAGTCGAACGCCCGGTAAACGGACGCGAATCGCAGGTACGCGACCAGGTCGAGTTCCTGCAGCGGTCCGAGTATGGCGAGCCCGACGTCGTGTGTGGTGAGCTCCGCGCTGCCGGTGGCCCGGACGGCCTCCTCGACCCGCTGGCCGAGCTGCGCGAGGGCGTCCTCGGTGACGGGCCGCCCCTGGCAGGCCTTGCGCACACCGTTGATGACCTTGGTCCGGCTGAAGGGCTCGGTCACACCGCTCCGCTTCACGACCATGAGCGAGCAGGTCTCCACCGTGGTGAACCTGCGGGAGCAGTCGGGGCACTGGCGGCGGCGTCGGATGGACGTCCCGTCGTCGGTGGTGCGACTGTCGACGACGCGGCTGTCGGGGTGCCTGCAGAAGGGGCAGTGCATGGTCCCAACCCTCCTTCACAGCACGACTGAATAGCCTCGACGAGCCCTCCCGGACCCCCTCGAAGCAGCCCCAAGCATAGGCGATCGCCGCCTCGCTGATGCACAGGGGACCGGCGTGGAACCACAACTTCTAGGTGGCTGTCACCATGCAACCACTACATGTAGGGTCTGGCCGCTCAACCCGTGGGCGCGTGTCGCACCCCGCCCCGGCTCACGGCAGGGCATGAGCCTACGGGACGGCCCGGCTCCACGAATTCCGGGCCACCGGATGAAAGACTGCGAATCTTCCGCCGGGCGGGTCGCGTGTCGCCGACCCTGTACCCAGGGAACAGGGCGGCGAAGGCTACCGTAAGGGCCCGAATCGCCATGGCGCCGATGGGTCGCACATACACCCAGGCTCACGCACATGTAAGCCAATCCGCGATTTTTCACTCGAACGTGTGTTTGGCGCAACCTTTCGAAAGCAACTACCGTTGTGCCAGCCAGGGAGACCATTCGAGAGGGGCCGACGTGACCACCACCGCAAACAGCGCCACCATCACCGCCCAGGACCGCTCCCAGGGCCGATTCGAGCCGGTACATGCCATGAATGTGAAGAACGGGTCGGAGGCAGCCACGGCTCCCGAGGCGCCCAAGCCCACGCGCTCCCTCCCCGGGCGACCTCCAGGCATCCGGGCTGACAGCTCGGGCCTCACGGACCGGCAGCGGAGGGTCATCGAGGTCATCCGCGACTCGGTGCAGCGCCGGGGCTACCCACCGTCGATGCGGGAGATCGGCCAGGCCGTCGGCCTCTCCAGCACGTCCTCGGTGGCCCACCAGCTGATGGCGCTCGAGCGGAAGGGCTTCCTCCGGAGGGACCCGCACCGGCCTCGTGCGTACGAGGTCCGGGGCTCCGACCAGCCCAGCGCGCAGCCCGCGGACACCACCGGCAAGCCGGCGGCCTCCTACGTCCCGCTGGTCGGCCGGATCGCGGCCGGTGGCCCCATCCTGGCCGAGGAGTCCGTCGAGGACGTCTTCCCCCTCCCCCGGCAGCTGGTCGGCGACGGTGAGCTGTTCGTACTGAAGGTCGTCGGCGACTCGATGATCGAGGCCGCCATCTGCGACGGCGACTGGGTGACCGTGCGCCGCCAGCCGGTCGCGGAGAACGGCGACATCGTGGCGGCCATGCTGGACGGCGAGGCCACGGTCAAGCGCTTCAAGCGGGAGGACGGCCATGTCTGGCTGCTTCCGCACAATGCCGCCTACCAGCCGATCCCCGGCGACGAGGCGACCATCCTCGGCAAGGTGGTGGCGGTACTTCGGCGGGTGTGACACGCCCCGCCGGCTCCGACCGGGCCCCGGGACCTCTGCGCCGGTCCCGGGGCCCTGCTGTGTCCGTATCCCTGTGTCCGTATCCCTGTGTCCGTGCCCGCGCCCGTGACCGGGGCCGGGCCCGCTCCCCCGCCTACTCCCCCGCCTTCGCCGCCGCGTCGATCGCGGCCAGGGAGCGGCGCACCTGATTGCGGTCCGTCGTGTACCAGAAATCGGGGAGCGACGCCCGCAGGAAGCCACCGTACCGAGCGTTCGCCAGCCGCGGGTCCAGTACGGCGACCACACCCCGGTCCCCGGTCGCCCGCACCAGACGGCCCGCGCCCTGGGCCATCAGCAACGCCGCATGGGTGGCCGCGACGGCCATGAAGCCGTTGCCGCCCGCCTCCTCCACGGCCTTCTGCCGGGCGCTCATCAGCGGATCGTCCGGCCGGGGGAACGGGATGCGGTCCATGACGACCAGCTGGCAGTTCGGCCCCGGCACATCGACGCCCTGCCAGAGGGACAGGGTCCCGAAGAGGCAGGTCTCCGGATCGGCGGCGAACGTCTTGATCAACTCGCCCAGCGTGTCCTCTCCCTGGAGCAGGACCGGCCTGTCGAGCCTGCCCCGCAGCTCCTCGGCGGCGGCCTGGGCGGCCCGCATGGACGAGAACAGACCGAGCGTACGGCCCCCGGCGGCCTCCACCAGCTCCGCCAGCTCGTCCATCATGTCGCTGCGGCTGCCCTCGCGGCCGGGCGTCGCCAGGTGCCGGGCCACGTAGAGGATGCCCTGTTTGCGGTAGTCGAACGGGGAGCCGACGTCGATACCCTTCCAGACCGGCAGGTCCTCCCCCTCGACGCCCTCCGCGGCGAGCCCCAGCGAGGCTCCCACCCCGTTGAAGTCGCCGCCCAGCTTGAGCGTGGCGGATGTCAGGACGACCGAGCGGTCGGCGAAGAGCTTCTCGCGCAGCAGCCCCGACACAGACAGAGGGGCGACGCGGAGGGACGCGCCGAAACGGTCGTGCCGCTGGTACCAGACCACGTCGTACTCGGAACCGTTCGCGATGCGCTCGGCGACCGCGTGCACGTTCTCCACGGCGGCCAGGGCCTGCTTGCGGACGGCGTCCTCGTCCTGGACGGACCGGTCGCGGGTGTTGCCGAGCGCCGAGATCACCGTGCGCGCCGCGTCCCGCAGGGCCATCAGCGCGTAACCCAGATCCTCGGGGATCTCCTGGAGGCGGCCGGGCAGGGCCAGCTCCATGAGCCTCTCGAAGCCCTCGGCGGCCGTCTGGAGCTGGTCGGCGGCCTTCTCGTCGACCAGCCTGGCCACCCGGCGGACCGCCCGGTTGACCTGCCCCGGCGTGAGCTCACCGGTGGCGACGCCGGTCACGCGGGAGACCAGCTCGTGCGCCTCGTCCACGATCAGCACCTCGTGCTGCGGCAGCACCGGGGCGCCCTCGATGGCGTCGATGGCCAGGAGCGCGTGGTTGGTGACGACGACCTCGGCGAGCTTGGCGCGCTCACGCGCGGCCTCGGCGAAGCACTCGGCGCCGTACGCGCACTTGCTCGCCCCGAGGCACTCGCGCGACGAGACCGACACCTGCCCCCAGGCGCGGTCGGAGACACCGGGCGTCAGGTCGTCCCGGTCCCCCGTCTCGGTCTCGTCCGACCAGTCGCGCAGGCGCAGCAGGTCCTGGCCGAGCTTGCTGGTCGGCGCGGCCGCCTCGAACGGGTCGAAGAGACCGTCCTCCTCTTCCTGCGGCACGCCCTCGTGCAGCCGGTGCAGGCACAGGTAGTTGGAACGGCCCTTGAGCATCGCGAACTCCGGGCGGCGGCGGAGCAGCGGGTGCAGCGACTCCACCGTCCGGGGCAGGTCCCGCTCGACCAGCTGCCGCTGCAGCGCGAGCGTGGCCGTCGCCACCACCACCCGGTCCCCGTGCGCCAGGGCTGGCACCAGATAGCCGAGGGATTTGCCGGTGCCGGTGCCGGCCTGGACGAGCAGGTGGGAACCGTCGTCGATGACCTGGGCGACGGCCTCGGCCATGGCGACCTGGCCTGGCCTTTCCGTGCCGCCGACGGCGGCGACGGCGGCGTGGAGGAGCTCGGGGAGGGATGGCTTCGTCATAGCCAGTCCACCCTACGGCGCCGCACCGACAGTCGGATCACCCCAGCGCGCCTCCCCGGCCTGATCCGGCGCTGTCCATGGCGCAACGGAGCCGTCAGCGGCCGGTCTCCACCCGTACGAGTGAGTACAAATCGACATGTTGGACACGGAGTTCACGCGCGCGGGCGCGGCCCGCAGCACGGCCAGCAGCACGACCGCGGCCGCTCAGGCGGGAACGAGGGCTCGCTCGGCGGCGGCCAGGGCGTCGGCGAAGCGGTCCAGTACGGCCGTGGCCTGCTCGTCGGTGACGGTCAGCGGCGGCAGCAACCGTACGACGCCGGAGCGGCGGCCCCCGGCGCCGACGATGAGCCCCCGGCTCAGGCACTCCCGCCGCACGGCGTCCGCGAGCGCCGGGGCCGGCGGGGGGACGTCCCCGGGAGCGGCCGGGTCCACGAGTTCCACGCCGATCATGAGGCCCCGGCCGCGCACGTCCGCGACGCACGGGTGCGCGGCGGCCAGTTCCCGGAGGCACACGAGCATCCGCGTGCCCAGGGAGGCGGCCCGCTCGGCCAGCCGGTTCTCCCGGACGTACGCGAGGGTGGCCGCGCCGGCCGCCATGGCGAGCTGGTTGCCCCGGAACGCGCCGGCCGGCGCGCCGGGCCGACCGCTGTCGAGTCCGGCCCGGTAGACGATCACGGACAGGGGCAGGGAGCCGCCGAGGGCCTTGGACATGACCATCACGTCCGGGACGACGCCGCTGTGCTCGACCGCCCAGAAGGCCCCGGTGCGGCCGACGCCGGTCAGGACCTCGTCGGCGACCAGCGGGATGGAGCGGGCCGACGTGATCTCACGCATCCGGCGCAGCCAGCCGTCCGGTGCGGGCACCACCCCACCACCCCCCTGGACCGGTTCGACGATCATGGCGGCGGGGGCGGTGGCGCCGGTCTCGGGGTCGTCGAGCACGTTCTCCGCCCAGCGCGCGGCGAGTTCGGCGCCGCGCTCGCCGCCGACGCCGAACGGGCAGCGGTAGGGGTGCGGGTACGGCAGCCGCGTGACCCGTATGTCGCTGATGCCCGGTGTGTCCGGGGTGCCGGGCGCCGTGCCGTACGGGTGGTGCGCTCCGGTGAAGGCGAGCAAGCCGTTGCGGCCGGTGGCCGCGCGGACCAGGGCGAGCGCGGCGTCGACCGCGTCCGTACCGGCCGGGCCGCAGAACTGGATGCGGGCCTCCCGGGCGAGCGAGGCGGGGAGCGTGGCGAACAGCTCCGTGGTGAAGGCGTCCTTGACCGGGGTCGCGAGGTCGAGGACGTGCAGCGGTGCCTCCGAGTCGATGACCCGTTTGACGGCTTCAAGGACCACCGGGTGGTTGTGGCCCAGGGCCAGCGTGCCCGCGCCGGACGTGCAGTCGAGGTAGCGCCGGCCGTCGGCGCCCTCGATCGTGAGCCCCCGGGCCCGTACGGGGACCACGGGCAGCGAGCGGGCGTAGGTGCGGGCGGCGGGTTCGCGCAGGGACTGACGGCGGAGGATGTCCTCGTGGCCGGTGGCCGGTGCCACCGCGGCTGGTTCGGTCGCTGCCACGTCTTCGCGTCCTCCCGGTGGTAACGGTTGCGTTGCACATCGATACGTCCCCCGTCCGCCCGGCGTTCGCTCCTGGCGTCGGGTCAGCGTCCCTCGCACATACCAACGACGACATCTCCGGGGGATCACGGGCATTTCGAAGATCCTTGTGCCGGGGAACCGCGGCCCTGCCGCACACCGTCCCCAACGGCACCGGCATAGTGGGGGCCGCACTTCGGCGCCTGCTGTCCCAGCACAGGTCCGGAGTGCCGGAGTTGAGAAGTACCGAGTTCGACAAGGCGCTTCCGCGGACGTGGCGGAAGCGCTCGGTCACGAAGTCCCAGGGGGATCACTCATGCGAACGATTCGTCCGTTGCTCGCCTCCGCCGCCGTGGCGGCGGCGCTGGCGCTGACCGCCACGGGCTGCGGCCCGGGCGAGGAAGACCCGGGCGGCTCGCCCACGGCTTCCGCGGTCCAGCCCCCGGACGGGAAGATCACCCTCCCGGACGACCTGAAGGACCGGCTCAAGGAGCACGGGATCGACCTCGACAAGTGGCGGGGCGGCGACTGGAAGAACTGGGACAAGGACAAGTGGCTGCGTGAGGCCCAGGACTTCGTCAACCCGATCATCGAGGACCTCTGGGACCCGGACCGTATGCGGGAGGCGGAGGAGCCGGACGAGCCGGTCGAGGACGAGGACATCTCCGGTGACGAGGGCGTGACGGACCCGACGCCGAAGCGGATCGAGGCGAGCCCGGCGAAGAGGCCGTACCACGACAGTGTGCCGGAGGCCGGGAAGCTGCTCTTCGACGGGCCCAAGGGCTCGATGGTGTGCTCGGCGACGGTCGTGAAGGACCCCGCGCACCCCGGCAAGTCCAACCTCGTGTGGACCGCGGGCCACTGTGTCCACGCGGGCAAGAACGGCGGCTGGTACCGGAACATCGCCTTCGTCCCCTCGTACAACAACAAGGGCCTGACGACGGCGGAGTTGGAGAAGGCGTCCCGCGAGGACGTCGCGCCTTACGGCGTCTGGTGGGGCGACTGGGCGCAGACCTCCGAGCAGTGGATCGACCAGGGCGCTCCGGTCGGCGGCCAGGGAGCGCCGTACGACTTCGCCGTCATCCATGTGACGCCGGAGAAGGGCGGCAGCGGCAAGTCCCTGGAGGAGACGGTCGGTTCGGCGCTGCCGGTCGACTTCGACGCGCCCGCCGTGCAGAAGATCGCGAGCATGGAGGCGACCGGCTACCCGGCCGCGCCGCCGTACGACGGTCAGAAGATGTTCCAGTGCGCGGACAAGCCGGGCCGGCTGTCGGTGAAGGTCGAGCAGCCCACCATGTACCGCATCGGCTGCAGCATGACCGGTGGTTCGTCCGGCGGTGGCTGGGTGGCCGCGGGCAAGGACGGAAAGCCGACGCTCGTGTCGAACACCTCCATCGGCCCGGTGACGGCGGGCTGGCTGGCCGGGCCGCGGCTCGGTGCGGAGGCGAAGGGCATCTACACGGCGGTCAGCGAGAAGTTCGCGGGACGGTAGAACGTAACGCGGCGGCGACGCCGTAGCGCCGTACAGCGAGAAGCGGGCCCTGGCCGGATTCGGATCCGGCCGGGGCCCCGCTCGTTCGCTGTGTCAGGCCGTCACCGGGCTGAACGGGGCGAGCAGCGCGGCCAGCTCACCGTGCACGCGCGCCTTGAGGAGCGTGCCCTCCGGGGTGTGCTCCTCGGAGATCACCTCGCCCTCGGCGTGCACCCGCGAGACGAGTCCGCCCTGGGTGTACGGCATGAGCGCCTCGACCTCGACCTCGGGGCGGGGCAGTACGGCGTCGATCATCGCGAGCAGTTCCGCGATGCCCTGGCCGGTCCGCGCCGACACGGCGATCGAGTGCTTCTCGATGCGCAGCAGCCGCTGCAGGACCAGCGGGTCGGCCGCGTCCGCCTTGTTGATCACGACGATCTCGGGCACGTTCGTCGCGCCCACGTCGCGGACCACCTCGCGCACGGCGGCCAGCTGCTCCTCCGGGGCCGGGTGCGAGCCGTCCACGACGTGGAGGATCAGGTCGGAGTCGCCGACCTCCTCCATGGTGGAGCGGAACGCCTCGACGAGGTGGTGCGGCAGATGCCGTACGAACCCGACGGTGTCGGCCAGCGTGTAGAGCCGACCGCTCGGCGTCTCGGCCCGGCGGACGGTGGGGTCGAGGGTGGCGAACAGCGCGTTCTCCACCAGCACGCCCGCGCCGGTCAGCCGGTTCAGCAGGGACGACTTGCCGGCGTTGGTGTAGCCGGCGATGGCGACCGACGGCACCTTGTTGCGCCGCCGCTCCTGCCGCTTGATGTCACGGCCGGTCTTCATGGCCGCGATCTCCCGGCGCATCTTCGCCATCTTCTCGCGGATGCGCCGCCGGTCCGTCTCGATCTTGGTCTCACCGGGGCCTCGGGTGGCCATGCCGCCACTGCCGCCGCCACCCATCTGCCGGGACAGCGACTGACCCCAGCCGCGCAGCCGCGGCAGCATGTACTGCATCTGCGCGAGCGCGACCTGCGCCTTGCCCTCTCGGGACTTGGCGTGCTGGGCGAAGATGTCGAGGATCAGGGCGGTCCGGTCGACCACCTTGACCTTGACGACGTCCTCAAGGTGGATCAGCTGGCCGGGGCTCAGCTCACCGTCGCACACGACAGTGTCGGCGCCGGTCTCCAGCACGATGTCCCGCAGCTCGTCGGCCTTGCCCGAGCCGATGTACGTGGCCGGGTCGGGCTTGTCGCGACGCTGGATGACTCCGTCCAGCACGAGCGCGCCCGCCGTCTCGGCGAGGGCGGCCAGCTCGGCCAGGGAGTTCTCCGCGTCCTGCACAGTCCCCGAGGTCCAGACGCCGACAAGCACCACGCGCTCCAGGCGCAGCTGCCGGTACTCGACCTCGGTGACGTCCTCGAGCTCCGTCGAGAGGCCCGCCACACGCCGCAGCGCCGCGCGCTCCGAGCGGTCGAACTGGTCGCCGTCCCGCTCTCCGTCGATCTCGTGGCTCCAGGCGACGTCCTCTTCCATCAGGGCATCGGCCCGAAGGCTCTCGGCGCGGCTCAGCTCCGCGAAGCTCTGCTTGTCCTGGGAAGGGGATGAAGAGGAGGTCATTGGATCCTTACGTCGATGGGAAAGTCGATTCGCCAGTGAGAACGCGTACCGGCCCCGGATGATTCCCCCCGGGGATTCCGCGAAATTCCGCGAAGCTCCGCGAAGCTCCGCGAGAGTGTCCCGGCCGCGCCGCCGACGTGTCGATGGTCGCATGGCACGGTCCGGACCGTCACCCGGCTTTCGTGCTCGACGGCGCCTTGCTGCGCCAGTCCGGGTGCCCGGGCATGGCCGGGGTCTCCTCGTCGTACAGCCAGCCCCGCATGAAGCCGGTCAGATCGCGGCCCGCGACGTCGGAGGCGAGGCGGACGAAGTCGGCGGTGCCGGCCGTGCTGTGTGCGTTCTCGGTGACCCAGCGCCGCTGGAGCCGCTCGAAGGCGGCGCTGCCGATCTCCTGGCGGAGGGCGTAGAGGACGAGGGCGCTGCCGTCGTAGACGACCGGGCGGAAGAGGCTGATCTTCTGGCCGGGCGCGGGCGGTCGTGGTGCGGCCGGGGGTCCGCCGGCGGCGCGCCAGCGGTCGGAGGCGGTGTACGCGTCACGCATCCGGCGTACGAGGGTGCCGTGGCCGGTGTCCTCGGCGTACTGGGCCTCGTACCAGGTGGCGTGGCCCTCGTTGAGCCACAGGTCGGACCACGCGCGCGGGGTGACGCTGTTGCCGAACCAGTGATGGGCCAGCTCGTGCACCATGATCGACTCGACGTACCAGGCCGGCAGGTCGGGGTGGGTGAACAGGCGGCGCTCGAAGAGGGAGAGCGTCTGGGTCTCCAGCTCGAAGCCGGTGGCCGCGTCTGCGATCAGCAGTCCGTACGTCGCGAACGGGTAGCGGCCGACCTTCCGCTCCATCCATTCCATATGGCCCGGGGTCTTCTTCAGCCAGGGCTCCATCCGCTTCCGGTCGGCGGCCGGGACCACGTCACGGAGGGGGATGCCGCGGGGACCCGCGCGGCGTACGACGGCGGAGCGGCCGATGGAGACCTGGGCGAGCTCGGTGGCCATGGGGTGGGCTCCGCGGTAGAGCCAGGTCGCGGAGGGGCCCTCCACGGTCCGTGCGACGGCGCGCCCGTTGGCGACGGCCACGAGGTCCTTGGGGGTGGTGACGCGGAAGGTGAAGTACGCCTTGTCGGCGGGGTGGTCGTTGCAGGGGAAGACGCGGTGCGCGGCGTCGGCCTGGTTGGCCATCGCGAGGCCGTCGGAGGTGCGGAGCCAGCCGCCCGCGGCTTTGGCGGCGGGGTCGCTGGTGTGGGTGACGGCGATGCTCAGCCGTTTGCCCGCTTCGACGGCCCGGTCGGGTTCGATCACCAGGTCCTCGTCGACCAGGGCGAAGTCGGCGGGCCGGCCGTCGACCCGCACGGCCTTGACGGTGCCATGGGCGAAGTCGAGGTTGATGCGCTCCAGCCGGTCGGTGGTCCGCGCGTCGATCTTGGTGAACGCGTCCAGGGGCTTGCGGTTGTCGCCCGTGTAGGTGAAGGCGATGTCGTACGCGAGGACGTCGTAGCCCGGGTTGCCGAGGTGGGGGAAGAGCGGGTCACCGATGCCGAGCGGCTGGAGTGAGGGGGCCGCCGCGGCGATGAGCCCTGCGGACGCCGTGGCCACGAGGGCGGCGCGCAGGCGTGGAGAGGTGAGGGGCATGGACCACCGCTACCAGCACGGCCGCCGTGGACCGGGGCAGGCGCGCGCCCGGCGCACCCGAACGAGCGCTGCGGCGGGGCATGCTGTGGACCGGCCGACCGTTCCGCGACGGAGGGAGCGCGACGGCCGGAGCGCGACGGCGCCGGCGGCTAGTGGGCGGACGCCGGGTGCTGGGCGCGGCTCACGTCGTACACGCCAGGCACGTCGCGCATCGCGCGCATGAGGGCGGGCAGTCCGGCGGCGTCGGGGAGCTGCAGCGTGTACGTGTGGCGGACGCGCTGTTCGCTGGGGGGTTCGACGGTGGCCGAGACGATGGCGGCGCCCGCCGTGGCGATGGCCTCGGTGAGGTCCGCGAGCAGCCGGGGCCGCCCGAACGATTCGGCGACGAGGGTGACACGGCAGGGCGCCGCGCCGCTCCAGTGCACGGTCACGGGCTGCCGGCCGAGGCTCTCCATCCTGCGTACGGCGGGGCACTCGGCGCGGTGGACCGTGACGGCGCCGCCGCGTACGGCGAAGCCGGTGACCATGTCGGGCGGGACGGGCGTGCAGCAGCCTGCCAGGCGGACGCTGGTATGGGGTGCGTCGACGACCGCGTTGGCGGTGGGCTGGCGGCCGGTGACGACGGAGGCGGCCGGGCGGGGGTCGGCGGCGGGCGCGTGGGCGTCCTGCGGGTGGGTGGTGAGCCAGCGGTCGATGGCGATCCGCGCGGTGGGGGTGCGGGCGTGCTCCAGCCAGTCGGGGGAGGGTCCGGAGCCGGTGTCCTGGGCGAGCAGCGGCTGGACGGTGTCGCCGTCGCGGAGGACGGTGGCGAGGGTGGCCAGCCGGCCGTTGACGCGGGCGCCGACGCAGGCGTGGGCGGCCGCGCCGTACTGCTCGTAGGCGGCGTCCACGCAGGTGGCGCCGGCGGGGAGGGCGAGGGTGCCGCCGTCGGGCCGGAAGACGGTGATCTCGCCGTCCTGGGCGAGGTCCGCGTGCAGTGAGGTCCAGAAGGTGTCGGGGTCGGGGGTGGACTGCTGCCAGTCGAGGAGCCGGGAGAGCCAGCCGGGGCGGGTGGGGTCGACGCGTTCGCCGTCGTCGGCGGCCGCGGTGCCGTCGGGCGGGTCGACGGCGTACGGGCTGCCGAGGGCGACGACGCCGGCCTCGGCGACCTTGTGCATCCGGTGGGTGCGGATGAGGACCTCGGCGACGGCCCCGTCGGGAGCGGCGACGGCCGTGTGGAGCGACTGGTACAGGTTGAACTTCGGCGCGGCGATGAAGTCCTTGAACTCGGAGATCACCGGCGTGAAGCAGGTGTGCAGCTCGCCGAGTACGGCGTAGCAGTCGGCGTCCTCGCCGACAAGGACGAGCAGGCGGCCGAAGTCGGTGCCGCGCAGCTCGCCGCGTTTGAGGCTGACCCGGTGGACGGAGACGAAGTGGCGGGGCCGTACGAGGACCTCGGCACCGATGCCGGCCTCCCGGAGCACTGTGCGGACGTCGTCGGCGACGGTGGCGAGCGCGTCGCCCGCGGTGGCGTTGTCGGCGATGAGCGCGCGGGTCCGCTCGTACTCGACGGGGTGGAGGATCGCGAAGACCAGGTCTTCCAGCTCGGTCTTGAGGGCCTGTACGCCGAGCCGTTCGGCGAGCGGGATGAGGACGTCACGGGTGACCTTGGCGATACGCGCCTGCTTCTCGGGGCGCATGACCCCGAGGGTGCGCATGTTGTGCAGCCTGTCGGCGAGTTTGATCGACATGACACGGACGTCGTTGCCGGTGGCGACGAGCATCTTCCGGAACGTCTCGGGTTCCGCGGCGGCGCCGTAGTCGACCTTCTCCAGTTTGGTCACGCCGTCGACGAGATAGGCGACCTCGTCACCGAACCGCTCCCGGACCTGGTCGAGGGTCACGTCCGTGTCCTCGACCGTGTCGTGGAGGAGGGAGGCCGTCAGAGTGGTGGTCTCGGCACCGAGTTCGGCGAGGATCAGCGTGACGGCGAGAGGGTGGGTGATGTACGGCTCGCCGCTCTTGCGGAACTGGCCGCGGTGGGAGGACTCGGCGAGCTCGTACGCCCGGCGGAGTACGGCCAGGTCGGCGTCGGGGTGGTGGGCGCGGTGCGCGTCGGCGACATGGCCGATGGCGTCGGGCAGGCGGTCCCTGGCGGTGGGGCCGAGCAGCGCGGCGCGGCCGAGCCTGCGCAGGTCGATTCTCGGGCGGCCGCGCCTGCGGCCGGTATCACTGGGGTTGGTGGCCTCTGCGCTCATGGGCACCTCCGGCGGCGTCGACCGGCGGTGGCGGGCACGGCGTGGCCCGCCGGCCGGTGCTTGATGCTATCGAGCCCACCACGTGGCGCAGTCCCGCTCTCGCTCAGCGTGAACGGGATCACCCATTCGAGCGAGGTTTGAGCGAGTGCGGTTTCGCCTCGGGACCGGCTGAGGGCGGCGCGAGCGCGCGTCAGGCGGTGGCCGCGTCGCCGAGCCGGGCGGGGTCGAGCCAGGCGGGGTCGATGTGACCCTCTGCGACGATCACGGCGGGTCCAGTCATCTCGATCTGGCCGTCGGGCCGCTCGGTGATCACGAGAGTGCCGCCGAGCACGTCGACTGTGTACGTGACCGGGGTGCCGGTCGCCGCGGGGTCCACGCCGTCCCGGCGGGCCGTGGCGACGGCCACCGCGCAGGCACCCGTGCCGCAGGAGCGGGTCTCGGCGGCGCCGCGCTCGTGGACGCGCATGGCGACGTGCCGGGGGCCGCGATCCGCGACGAACTCGATGTTGACACCCTCCGGGTACACCGTGGCGGGGGCGTAGGACGGCTCGGTGAAGAGGCTGCCCGCGTGCGCGAGGTCCTCGACGAAGGCCACGGCGTGCGGGTTGCCCATGTTCACGTTCCGTGCGGGCCAGCTGCGGCCGTCGACGGCGACCGTGACGCCGTCCTCGGGCAGCGCGGCGCGGCCCATGGTGACGGTGACGTCGCCCGCGGCGGAGCCGCTGCCGGACGCCGCCTTCGCGAGGTGGACGTGCTTGACGCCGGCGCGGGTGGCCACGGCGATGTCTCCCTCGGTCACGTGCCCCGCGTGCTGGAGGTAGCGGGCGAAGACGCGCACGCCGTTGCCGCACATCTCGGCGACCGACCCGTCGGCGTTGCGGTAGTCCATGAACCACTCGGCCTCGTCGGCCATGGCCCGTGCCTCGGGGTGCGCGGCCGTCCGGACGACGTGCAGCACCCCGTCGCCGCCGATCCCGGCACGCCGGTCGCACAGCCGGGCCACCAGGGCGGCGGGCAGGTCGACGGCGTTGTCCGGGTCGGGCACGATCACGAAGTCGTTCTCGGTGCCGTGGCCCTTGAGGAAGGCGATGGGTGCGGTGCTCACGCGATCAATCGTACGGGTCCGGTACGACACCCGGCGAAGCCGTCCGGTCGGTGGACCGGCCCCCGGTGACCCGCCCTCGGTGACCGGCCGCGGCGGTACCGGCGCCGGGACGGGCCCGGGTCAGCGGAGGCGGGCCACGCGCCAGACGGCGAGGGCGACCAGCACGGTGACCCCGGCGACGTACAGGGCGATCACGCGCCAGTCCGGGCGCCGACCGGAGCCGCGCGGGGGCAGGCCGGGCCAGGTGTAGCCGACGCGGCGGGCGGCCATCATGCCCCAGCCGGCCGCGCAGCCGCAGAGCAGGAGCCCGAGCATCGCCAGTACGGCGCCGCCGTCACCCGAGCCGAAGGCCAGGGGGAAGGCGAACATCAGGGAGCCCAGTGCGGCGAGACCGACGATCGGGGCGAGCTGCCAGATGCGCAGCCGCCGCTGCGGGCGGAGCTCGACCTCGACCTCGTCCGGGGTGATCTCCTGCGCGCCGTCCTCGGTCAGCTCGGGGCCGTCCGGGCTCAGCCGCGGCGCGTCCTGCGCCGACGTGCCTCCGCCGTCCGGGGCTTGCCGCTCTTCTGTGTCGCGAGGGCCGGCCTCCATCGCCACGCGCCCTCCCAACTCGGATCCACTGGTCGATCGATGCTCGATGATGGCACGGCCTTGGCCACCGAAATGACGGGCAGGGCGTCCCGATGCCATCACGTGATCAGGCTGTAACCGCTCGTTCGACCAACGTCAGCGCACGCTCCGGGAGTTCCCCGCGGTCGGCCGCGGCGCCACTGAGCCACCGGACACGCGGGTCACGGCGGAACCAGGAGTCCTGACGGCGCGCGAAGCGCTTGGTGGCGCGTACGGTCTCGTCGCGCGCCTCCTGTTCGGTGCACTCCCCCGCGAGTGCGGCGAGCACCTGCTGGTAGCCGAGGGCACGGGAGGCGGTGCGGCCCTCGCGCAGGCCACGGGCCTCCAGGGCGCGGACCTCGTCGACCAGTCCGGCGTCCCACATCCGGTCCACGCGCGCGGTGATGCGTGCGTCGAGCTCGGGGCGCTCGACGTCGACGCCGATCTGGAGGGTGTCGTACACCGAGTCGTGGCCGGGGAGGTTGGCGGTGAAGGGCCTGCCGGTGATCTCGATGACCTCCAGTGCCCGGACGACCCGGCGGCCGTTGCTGGGGAGGATGGCGCGCGCGGCGTCCGGGTCGGCGGTCGCGAGGCGGGCGTGCAGGGCGCCGGAGCCGAGGTCCGCCAGCTCCGCCTCCAGACGGGCACGGACAGCCGGGTCGGTGCCGGGGAACTCGAGGGCGTCGATGGCGCCCCGTACGTAGAGCCCGGAGCCGCCGACGAGGACGGGGGTGCGGCCGGCGGCGAGCAGTCGGTCGATCTCCGCCCGGGCCAGTCTCTGGTACTCGGCGACGCTCGCCGTCTCGGTGACGTCCCAGATGTCCAGGAGGTGGTGCGGAATGTCGTCGCGCTCCTCCAGGGTCAATTTGGCGGTGCCGATGTCCATCCCGCGGTACAGCTGCATGGAGTCGGCGTTGACGACCTCACCGCCGAGCTGCTGGGCCAGATGGACGCCCAGATCGGACTTTCCGGCTGCGGTGGGGCCGACGACGGCGATGACGCGCGGGGAAGGGGTTGTGCTGCTCACCGCCCCAGTCTCGCAAACCTCCGGGCAAGTCCCCGAACGAGTTACGTGACGGCGCGGGGTCGGCGTCGTTCCCAGTTGCGAGGTTCCGACCGCCGGTTCACGGACCGGCCCCGCCGGGCGACGCAATGGGACGCCCCGGAAGAGCGCGGGATTTCGCCCGCACGAGTACCCTATGGAGTTGATATGGGCGTTTTTGCATGGTTTCGCCGGAAGGGTGAGACCGGCGAGCAGACTGCCGAAGTCGCCACCGACGAGGCGGCGGGCACCACGCTGACGGCCGAGCCGGAGAAGCAGGCGGCCGAGGGCACCGAGCCCTCGGCCGATGCCTCGCAGACGCAGGAGCGGCCCGAGGAGTCGGATTCGGACGCGGCGGACGGTGGGACGGCCGAGGGTGTGGAGATCCCGAAGCAGCAGTCCGCCGAGGAGGCTGCGGACAATGAGGCAGGCGAAGGCGCCCGCAAGTAGGTCAGCAGGTCACTTCGAGGGAAGGTGGGCCATGGGCTTCCTGGACACACTGAAGACCAAGCTCGCCCCGGCCAGGGACAAGGTCTCCGGCCTCGCCCAGCAGCACGGCGACAAGATCGACCACGGCATCGAGAAGGCCGCGCGAGTGGTCGATCAGAAGACCAAGGGCAAGTACAGCGACAAGATCGAGTCCGGCACGGACAGGGCCAGGCACGCGGTGGACCGGCTTGCCCACCGGAACGACGGCAGTGCGCCGCCGGAACCGCCGGCAGCCTGACCTCGGTTCGGCACCGGCCCACGACAACGGCGGGCGGCTGTGGAGCGTGGCGTCGCTCCGCGGGCGCCCGCCGTGGCTTCAGGACCAGGTGGCGACGGTGTAGCCGACGCCGTAGGGGGCGTCCTCGTAGAGCAGCCGCCCCTCCAGGGACGCGCCCTGGGCGGCGCCGGCGAGAACCTGCCAGGGGGCGCGGCCGGCCGCCTTCAGCTCGTGCGCGAGGCCGGCGTCCAGCTCGGCCAGAGCGTGCGCGTCGGCGGTGCCCAGGGCCCGGGCGGCCCCCTCGTCGAAGCCGGCGGCGCGCTCGTCGAAGTAACCGGGCGCCTTGACCGTACGGCACGCGCTGCCGTCGCCCATGACCAGCAGGGCGACGCGCGGGGCGCGGGCGGCGACCTCCCGGCCCGCCTCGGCGCACCGCCCGGGCGCCAGCCGCTCGGCCACGGCGAGGCCCTCCACGGGGGCGTCGGCCCAGTCGGCCCGCTGGAGGAGCCAGGCCGCGACGGCCAGCGAGGCGGGCAGGGCGGGCACGTCGTCGTTCTCCCCCACCTCACCGGGTCCGAGCCGGACGTCCAGGTCCACCCCGAACCCCCGGAAGTCCCCCACGGCACCGTCCGGGTAGGACATGGTCGCGTCCACGTCCCGCTCCGGCCCCACGACGACCAGCCGGTCGGGTCGTGAGGCGGCCAGCACGCCGACCGCGTCCAGACAGGCGGCACGCGCGTCGTCCAGCTCGGGCGCTGCCCCGGCGGCGACAGCGGGGACGAGGAGCGGCGGACAGGGGCAGACAGCTGCGGCGACAAGCATGATCCGCAGCGTAACGGGCGAAGCCCCGGGGCACCGCTCCGCGCGCGCTGCCGGGTGCCGCCCGGCACCGGCACCGGCACCCGGAGCCCCACCCGGCACCCGGAGCCCGGCCACCCCGGTGCGGCGGGAGCCGGTCCCTGCCCCGGCCCGCCCTCGCGCAGCGTGCAGGGTCAGCTGATGGCGCAGCCGTCCGTCGCCGGAGGCAGGGGGGCCGGGACGCCCACCTGGGGAAGGCCCAGGAGGACCCCCGTCGGCTTGGCGGCCTGGGTGGTGTTGCGCTTCTCCCAGGCGTCGCCCGCGCGCGTGCGGCGGACCGCGGTGACCGGGCCCTCGGCCAGCAGGTGGTGGGGGGCCGCGTAGGTGATCTCGACGGTCACGACGTCGCCGGGGCGTACTTCCTCGTCCGGCCTGGTGAAGTGGACCAGGCGGTTGTCGGGGGCGCGGCCGGAGAGGCGGCGGGTGGCGTCGTCCTTGCGGCCCTCGCCCTCGGCGACCATGACCTCCAGGGTGCGGCCGACCTGCTTCTTGTTCTCCTCCCAGGAGATCTCCTCCTGGAGAGCGACCAGCCGCTCGTAGCGCGCCTGCACGACCTCCTTGGGGATCTGGCCGTCCATGGTCGCCGCGGGCGTGCCGGGGCGCTTGGAGTACTGGAAGGTGAACGCCTGCGCGAAGCGGGCCTCGCGGACCGCGTGCAGGGTCTGCTCGAAGTCCTCCTCGGTCTCGCCGGGGAAGCCCACGATGATGTCGGTGGAGATCGCCGCGTGCGGGATCGCGGCGCGGACCTTCTCGATGATGCCGAGGAAGCGGTCCTGGCGGTACGAGCGGCGCATCGCCTTGAGGACGGTGTCCGAGCCGGACTGGAGCGGCATGTGCAGCTGCGGCATCACGTTCGGGGTCTCCGCCATCGCCGCGATGACGTCGTCCGTGAAGTCCCGCGGGTGGGGGGAGGTGAAGCGGACGCGCTCCAGGCCCTCGATCTTCCCGCACGCGCGCAGGAGCTTCGAGAACGCCTCACGGTCGCCGATGTCGGAGCCGTACGCGTTGACGTTCTGGCCGAGCAGGGTGATCTCGGAGACGCCCTCGCCGACGAGCGCCTCGATCTCGGCGAGGATGTCGCCGGGGCGGCGGTCCTTCTCCTTGCCGCGCAGCGCCGGGACGATGCAGAAGGTGCAGGTGTTGTTGCAGCCGACGGAGATCGAGACCCACGCGGCGTAGGCGGACTCGCGGCGGGTCGGCAGCGTGGACGGGAACGCCTCCAGCGACTCGGCGATCTCGACCTGCGCCTCCTCCTGGACGCGGGCGCGCTCCAGCAGGACCGGCAGCTTGCCGATGTTGTGCGTGCCGAAGACGACGTCGACCCACGGCGCCTTCTTGACGATCGTGTCGCGGTCCTTCTGCGCCAGACAGCCGCCGACGGCGATCTGCATCCCGGGCTTCCGGGCCTTCACGGGGGCGAGCCGCCCGAGGTTGCCGTACAGCTTGTTGTCGGCGTTCTCGCGCACCGCGCACGTGTTGAAGACCACGACGTCGGCGTCGCCGTCGGCACCCTCGGAGGCGCGGACGTAGCCGGCGTCCTCCAGCAGGCCGGAGAGACGCTCGGAGTCGTGGACGTTCATCTGGCACCCGTAGGTGCGTACTTCGTAGGTTCGCTTGACGTCCACTGCCTGGCTCCGGTCGCTGCTGGTCATGGAACAAGGGTAGGCGGTGCCGGGAGTGCCTCCCGCCCGGGAGCCTCGCCCCCGTCCCACGCCCGGTCCGCCCCCCCACGGTGCACCGTCACACCCGTGGTCAGCCCTCGTCCGCCCGTCTCCCGGCCGTCTCCCGGCCCGGCTCCCGGCCCGTGTTCCGGGCCGTCTCCCTGCCATGTTCCGGCCCGCGGTTCCCTTCCCGGGGGCCGGGCTGGCAGGATCGCGGCATGTCTCCCGCCCTGCCCCGGCCTCTCCGGCTGCCCCGCGTCGCCCGCGGCCGCGCGTTCCAGGTGTCGGCGGCGCTGCTGGCCATGGCGGCGCTGCTGCTGTGGTGGCTGCTGCCGATCGGGCAGGAGCAGCCGCGCGGGAACGTCACGTTCAGTACGGGCGTGAAGACGGGCGTCTACCAGCGGTACGGCCAACTCCTCAAGGAGGCGATCGGCCGGAACCTTCCCGAGGTGACCACGACCCTGCGCGACAGCGAGGGCTCCCAGCAGAACCTGGCGCGCGTCGTGTCCGGCGAGGCGGACTACACGATCGCCGCGGCCGACGCCGTCGCCACGTACGTCCAGGAGGACCGGCCCGGCGCCGACACCCTGCGCGGCTGTACGCGGCTGTACGACGACTACGTCCAGCTGGTCGTGCCGAAGGAGTCGGCCGTCCGGTCGGCGCGGGACCTGCGCGGGCTGCGTGTGGGGGTCGGCCAGGAGGGCTCGGGGGTACGGCTGCTCGCGGACCGGCTGCTGCTGGCCGCGGGGCTGGACCCGGCGAAGGACATACGGCCCGTCCCCGCCGGCATCGACACCATGCCGGGGCTCGTGGAGAAGGGCCGGCTGGACGCGTTCTTCTGGTCGGGCGGGCTGCCCACGAACGCCGTGCTGCGGCTTTCCGAGCGCTTCCCGGTCCGGCTGGTTCCACTGGAGGAGGAGCTGGTCGACACGGTCCACTCGGAGGGCGGGCCGAGCCGCTACTACCGCTCCGCGGTGATTCCGGCGGACGCGTATCCGCTGGCGCAGGACGGGAAGCCGGTCGAGACGGTCGCCGTGGCGAACCTGCTGGTGACGACGGACGGGATGGACGCCGCGCTGACGGAGGGCATCACCCGGACGGTGATCAGGAGCCGGGACCGGATCGGGCGCGAGGTGCACCCCGCGCAGCTCGTGGATCTGCGCACGGCGATCTACACGGACCCGCTCCCGCTGCACGAGGGTGCGCGGCGCTACTACCGGTCGGTCAAGCCGTAGCCGCTCCCGGCGGCCGAGGGTTCCGTACGGGGCACGGTGACGGTCACGCGCAGTCCGTGCGGGTCGTTGTGGGCGTACGTGATCGAACCGCCGCCCGCGGCGAGCAGCGCCCGGCTGATGGACAGGCCCAGGCCGGAGCCCTTGACGTTCTGGTGGCGGCCGCTGCGCCAGAAGCGGTCGCCGACGCGGTCGAGCTCCTCGTCGGTGAGGCCCGGTCCCCGGTCGGTGACGACGACGGTGGAGGTGTCGCCGTGCGCGCCGAACTCGACGGTGACCTCCTCCCCCTCCGGCGTGAACTTCAGGGCGTTGTCGATCACGGCGTCGAGGGCGCTGGACAGCGCCACCGGGTCCGCCCAGGCGGTGACGGCCGGGCCGCGGCCGGTGAGGCGTACGCCCTTCTCCTCGGCCAGCGGCCGCCAGGCGGCGATCCGCTCGGTGGCCAGCTCCTTGATGTCGGTGAGCCGGAGGTCGGCGGAGGCGTGCTCGGCCAGCGCCAGGTCCAGCAGGTCGTCGAGGACCCGGGCCAGTCGCTTCCCTTCCGCCTGTACGGAGGCGATCTCCGCGTTTCCCTCGGGGAGTTCGAACGCGAGGAGTTCGATGCGCAGCAGCAGTGCGGCGAGCGGGTTGCGCAGCTGGTGGGAGGCGTCGGCGACGAACGCGCGCTGCTGCTCCAGCACTTGCTCGACGTTGTCGGCCATCTCGTTGAACGACCGGGCGAGGCGCTGGAGTTCCGGGGGGCCGCCGGCTGCGGCGACGCGCGAGTTGAGCCGCCCGGTGGCGATGTCGTGGGTGGCCGCGTCGAGGACGCGTACCGGTCTGAGCACCCAGCCGGTGAGCCGGAACGCGGCGCCGACCGCGAGCAGCATGGCCGCGCACTCGCCGGCCGCGATGAGCAGCCAGCCCTGCAGGATGCGGGAGCGGAGCTGCCCGGTCGGCGAGTAGGTGACGACGACGGCGACGACATCCCCGTCCCGTACGACCGGCGAGGCGACCGCCAGGCGGGCGTCGTCCTGCCAGGGCCACACCTGGGGCGGGTCGTGGGAGCGGCGCCCGAGGAGCGCCTCGCCGAGGGCCCGGCGCGGCTCGCCGTCCCCGGGGATGCGCCAGCCCTCGGGGGCGGCGGCCATGGCACTGCCGTCGCGGTAGAAGACGCCGGCCTCGATGCCGTACACATCGTGGTAGCGGAGCAGCTCGCCCTGGAGGGTGGCCTTCCGCTCGTCGATGCCCGGGCCGGTCTCGGTGACGAACTGGGCGAGGGCCGCGAACCGCGCCGTGTCGTCGATGCGGTCGACGACCACCGTCTGCTGGTGCGCGGCGGCCAGGCTCCCGGCGAGCGGGAAGCCCAGCGCCAGCAGGACGCCCGCCATGAGGACGAGGAGCAGCGGGAGGAGACGTGTACGCACGGGTGATCGCCGGTCGCTTCCGGAAACCGGGCTCTACGCGCGCGGGGGCGCGACCGGGGCGACCAGGCGGTAGCCGACGCCGCGCACGGTCTCGATGAGCGCGGGCATCCGCAGCTTGGCGCGGAGCGAGGCGACATGGACCTCCAGGGTCCGGCCGGTCCCCTCCCAGCTGGTGCGCCACACCTCGCTGATGATCTGCTCGCGGCGGAAGACGACGCCGGGCCGCTGGGCGAGCAGCGCGAGCAGGTCGAACTCCTTGCGGGTGAGCTGGACCGGCGTACCGTCCACGCTCACCCTGCGGGTGGGCAGCTCCACTACGACGGGGCCGAGCCTGAGCGGCTCGGCCGGGCTCCCCGGTAGGGGCACCGAGCCGGTGTCCTCCGCGTCGCCGCCGGACGCGCGCCGGCTGACGGCGTGGATACGGGCCAGCAGTTCACCGGTGTCGTACGGCTTGACCACGTAGTCGTCGGCGCCCAGGTTCAGCCCGTGTATCCGGGACCGGACGTCGCTCCGCGCGGTCACCATGATCACGGGCGTGGCGGTGAGCTTCCTGAGCTTGCCGCAGACCTGGTATCCGTCCTGGTCCGGGAGGCCGAGGTCGAGCAGGATGACACCGAAGGGCCCGCGTCCGGCTCCGTCGGAGGGGAGGACGGCCTTGAGCGCCTCCTCGCCGTTCCTGGCGTGCGTGACGGTGAAGCCGTGCTTCGTGAGGACGGCGGACAGAGCGGCGGCGACATGGTTGTCGTCCTCGACCAGCAGCAGTCTCATCAGGGCCCCCCTCCGGAAGTGGCTCACATGGTGTTCAGGGCGTACAGGAAGTGGAAGTACATGACATACCTGTCATGCGTTGCGTACGTGCGCCCTCACCGGCCTGGTCGGTGCGGCGCGGTCGGTGCACAGGGGAATGGTGCCAGGGCGTGGGCGTGTCCGGGCACGCTTTCCTCACCAGGGCATGAAGTCCGATGGCACCCACCGCGGTCAAGGGCGGCCCCGGGCCCCGGGGAATCCGTTACCCAGCCGGTATTCGGACAGGCCGCCCCCTTCACGCGGAGTGTCCGGTCGCGGCCGGATCGTTATCCTCAATTTCCGCTCAGATGTGATGACGCTGCTCGCAGGGCGTGCTTAATGTCCTCTGCAACCCGAGCAGGACGGAAGCGAGAGGCCGATGAGCGGAGTGTCAGTGACCAAGGATGCGGAGGGCCCCGCAGCGACGTCCGGCGACCTGGTGGTGCTGAGCGATGTCAACAAGCACTTCGGCGCGCTGCATGTGCTGCAGGACATCGATCTGACCATCGCCCGCGGCGAGGTCGTGGTCGTGATCGGTCCGTCCGGGTCCGGGAAGTCCACCCTTTGCCGCACCATCAACCGCCTGGAGTCGATCGACTCCGGGACGATCACGATCGACGGCAAGCCGCTGCCCAGTGAGGGCAAGGAGCTGGCCAGGCTCCGGGCCGACGTCGGCATGGTCTTCCAGTCGTTCAACCTCTTCGCACACAAGACGGTGCTGGAGAACGTCATGCTCGGCCAGCTCAAGGTCCGCAAGACGGACCGGAAGACGGCCATGGAGAAGGCGCGGCAGCTGCTGGACCGGGTGGGTGTCGGCAGCCAGGCCGACAAGTACCCGGCACAGCTCTCCGGCGGTCAGCAGCAGCGCGTCGCCATCGCGCGGGCGCTGGCCATGGACCCGAAGGTCATGCTCTTCGACGAGCCCACGTCGGCGCTCGACCCGGAGATGATCAACGAGGTCCTGGAGGTCATGCAGCAGCTGGCACGTGAGGGGATGACGATGGTCGTCGTCACCCACGAGATGGGCTTCGCCCGCTCCGCCGCGAACCGAGTGGTCTTCATGGCGGACGGCCGGATCGTCGAAGAGGCGACGCCCGACCAGTTCTTCAGCAACCCGCGCAGCGACCGGGCGAAGGACTTCCTGTCGAAGATCCTTCACCACTGAGTCCTCGGCCGACAAGAACGAATCGGCCTGGGCCCACAGACCCTGTTGACGCCGACATGTCGGCCCGTCGACAGTGCGTGTCCGGCACCGGTTCCCCCAAGGGGGCCGGGCACGACTGACACCCCGCCACCGAATCCCCCGGCGCCGCCGGGCGACGGCCGGACCACGACCCAAGGGATGTTCACCATGCAGTACCGCAAGACCAGTGCGGCCCTCGCCGCGGCTCTGCTCCTCTCCCTCACCGCCACCGCCTGCGGCTCCGGCAGCGGCTCCGGCGGCGACAAGATCACCATCGGTATCAAGTTCGACCAGCCGGGCTGGGGCCTGAAGACCCCCGACGGCAAGTACACCGGCTTCGACGTCGACGTCGCCACGTACGTCGCCAAGGAGCTCGGGTACAGCGCGGACCAGATCGAGTGGAAGCAGGCGCCGAGCGCCGAGCGCGAGAACCTGATCAAGAACGGCGACGTGAAGTTCATCGCCGCGACGTACACGATCAACGACAAGCGCAAGGCCGTCGTCGACTTCGCCGGCCCCTACTTCCTGGCGCATCAGGACCTGCTGCTGCGCTCCGGCGAGACCTCGATCACCAAGGCCGAGGACCTCAACTCCAAGAAGCTGTGCTCGGTCGTCGGCTCGACCTCGGCACAGAACGTCAAGGAGAAGCTGGCCCCGGACGCGGACCTGATGGAGCAGGGCGGCTACTCGGAGTGTCTGTCCGGTCTGGAGAAGTCGTCTCTCGACGCCCTGACGACGGACGACTCGATCCTCGCCGGTTACGCGGCGCAGGACCAGTACAAGGGCAAGTTCAAGCTCGCCGGTCTGAAGCTGAGCGACGAGCCCTACGGCATCGGCCTGAAGAAGGGCGACGCCGAGCTCCGCGGGAAGATCAACGCGGCGCTGGAGAAGATGAAGTCGGACGGCTCCTGGGACAAGTTCGTCGAGAAGAACCTCGGCCCGGCCAACTACAAGGCCGAGCCCGCTCCGGAGATCACCGAGAAGTGAGCTGAGCCGCGGCGAACGCAGCGGATGAGCAGCACCAGCAGCAAGGGTGAGACGCCGCCGGCTCCGGCCGATGGGGCCGGGGCCGGCGGCGTCCCCCACGATCCGACCAGGGGAGAGCGCGGGTCAACGTGTTCGACTTTCTAGACAATCCGCAGTACGACCTGCTCGGCGCCTTCTGGGTGACGGTCCAGCTGACCTTCTACTCGGCGGTGGGATCCCTGATCTGGGGCACGCTGCTGGCGGGCATGCGGGTGAGCCCGGTCCCTCTGATGCGGGCCTTCGGCACGGCGTACGTCAACGTGGTGCGCAACACCCCGCTGACGGTCATCATCGTGGCCTGTTCTCTCGCACTCAACCAGACGCTGGGCTTCACGATGGGCGGCGGGGACTTCAAGGAGATCGGTTTCCGGATGGCCGTCCTCGGCCTCGTCGCGTACACCGGAACGTTCGTCTGCGAGGCACTGCGCTCCGGCATCAACACGGTGCCGGTGGGGCAGGCGGAGGCGGCCCGCGCGCTGGGGCTGGGCTTCACCCAGGTGCTGACGCTCATCGTGCTGCCGCAGGCGTTCCGGTCGGTGGTGGCCCCGCTGGCCAACGTGCTGATCGCGCTGACGAAGAACACCACCGTCGCGGCGGCCATCGGCGTGCTGGAAGCGGCGAACCTGATGAGGACCATGATCGAGAACGAGGCCGACCAGTTGTTCGCCGTGTTCGGCGTCTTCGCCTTCGGGTTCGTCGTTCTCACTCTCCCCACCGGCCTGCTTCTCGGCTGGGTGGCCAAGCGTGTGGCGGTGAAGCGATGAGTTCCGTTCTGTACGACACCCCGGGCCCGAAGGCCAGGCGGCGGAACATCCTCTACACGGGGCTGTTCCTCGGCGCCCTGGTGGGGTTGAGCTGGTGGGTGCTGTCCGTCATGGCGGACAAGGACGAGCTGACCGCGGACAAGTGGAGTCCGTTCGTCACGGATTCCCGGGTATGGACCACCTTCCTCCTGCCAGGTCTCGGCGAGACCCTCCAGGCTGCCGCGTTCGCCCTGGTGATCGCCCTGCCGCTGGGCGCGCTGCTGGGCATCGCGCGGCTCTCCGACCACGCCTGGGTCCGTGGGCCCGTGGGCACGGTCGTGGAGTTCTTCCGGGCCATCCCGGTCCTGCTGATGATGATCTTCGCGAACCAGCTGTTCGCTCAGTTCACCAACGTCAGCTCGGATGTACGTCCGCTGTACGCGGTCGTCACGGGCCTGGTCCTCTACAACGCCTCCGTCATCGCGGAGATCGTCCGGGCCGGCATCCTCTCCCTGCCGCACGGCCAGACCGACGCCGCCAAGGCGATCGGCATGCGCAAGGGCCAGACCATGGTGTACGTCCTGCTGCCGCAGGCCGTCACGGCGATGCTCCCGGCGCTGGTCAGCCAGCTGGTCGTCATCGTCAAGGACACGGCGCTGGGCGGCGCGATGCTCGGCCTGCCCGAGCTGATGTCGCAGGTCCGCCTGGTCAGCTCGAACTACGGGAACATCATCGCCGCGTTCACGGTCGTGGCCCTCCTCTTCATCGTGTTGAACGGCCTGCTGAGCCAGTTCGCGAGCCGGCTGGAGAAAGCGCTGCGGCGGCGGAAGAAGGGCACCGGCGCGACCGTGCCCATCACCGAGATCGACACCGACCTGGGCGGTGGCGTCGCCGAGGAGGTGGCTGAGCACAAGGGGCACGGCGGCAGGACCTGACGCGGCTCCGACTGCCCGTCCCGGCGGCCCGTCCCGGCGCGCCGGGGGCGCGGTACGGCGCGGACGGTCGTCCGGGGGATCGCGCGAAGGGGCGGTGGCATACGTGCCACCGCCCCGTCGCGTACGCGCGCCACTGCCCTGTCACTTGACGCAAGCACGCGCAGTGGGTTGCATACGTTCTGTGATCAATCACCCGGCTCCAACCGCCGCACGTTCCTGTGGTTCTCCCGCTCGCCGCCTGGCCGTACGGGCCGCAGGAGTCACCGGAGTCTCCGGAGACGTCGAAGACGCTGGAGTCACGCCGTGGACCCGGTGATCGTGGTCGGCGCGGGACCGGTCGGTCTCGCCCTCGCCCTCGCGCTCGCCTCGCAAGGTGTGCCGTCGGTGGTCCTGGACGAGGGGACGGGTGAGGAAGCGTACCGCCCGGCCCGGACGGCGGTGCTGCGCGCGGACACAGCGGCGTTCGCCGGGCGGCTGGGCTGCGCCGAGGCCCTACGGGACGAGGGCGCCCGATGGACGGGGTGGCGATCGATGCGGCGCCGGCAGGTCGTACGCCGCCTGGCGTTCTCGGATGTGCGGGGCGAGGGGCGGGACGACGCACCGGACGGTGCGGTCCTCGACGAGGGCGCGGAGGAGCACGCGGAGGGCGGCGGCGGTGTCGCGTCGCCGCTGCACATCCCGCAGCACACGCTGACGCGGGCGCTGCGCCGGGCCATCGCGTCGTCGCCGCCCGCACGGGACCTCGTCCAGGTGGTGACGGGCTGCCGCATGGATGCGCTGGAGCAGGACGCGACCGGCGTCAGGGCACACACCCGGGGGCCTCGGTCGACGTGGTGGCGCGGCAGTTATCTGGTCGGGTGCGACGGGGCTCGGTCCACGGTGCGGAAGCTGCTGGGCATCCGCTTCCCCGGGCGCACGGCGGTGGAACGTCACGCCGTCGCCATGCTCCGTACCGAACTCCCCTGGCCGGGCGATGGCGTGCTGCACCGTCAGCCGCCGTGGCGAGGCGGGGGCGAGGAGGTGACGGCGCGTCCGCTGCCGGACAGCGGCTGGCGGCTGGACTGGCTGCTGCCGCCGCGTGGCGAGCTGGTGACACCGGACGCCCTGGTGTGGCGGATCCGCGAGACGCTGGCCGGGTGGTGCGAGGACACACCGGTGTACGAGCTGATCGACACCGGCGTGTACACGCTGCACCACCGGCTCGCCCGGCGCTGGCGGGTTGACCGCGCGTTCCTGGCCGGCGACGCCGCGCACCTGCTGGGGGCGCTGGGTACGCAGGGCCTGGACGAGGGGCTGCGCGACGTGGAGAACCTGGCGTGGAAGCTGGCCCACTCCTGGCACGGCGGCCCGTCGGAGGTGCTGCTCGACAGCTACCAGACGGAGCGTCGTACGGCCGTGGCCGCGCGGCTGCGGGCGGCGGACCAGTCGCTGCCTGTGCTGCGTGGCGGCGGCGGGCTGCGGACGTATCTGCGGGGCGGGACACGTGGGCATGACGCGCTGCTGACGGACGGACACCTGGGGCGTGGGCCGCTGGGTGCTCCGCCCTCGTATCCGCACTCGCCGCTGGCGCCCGCGGAGCATGTGGAGGCGCGAGCGAGCGTGGGCACGGCGCTCGGCGCGCCGGCCGCCGATGTGCCGGTCACCGCGCCGGACGGCACGACGGGGCGGCTGTGGGACCGGCTGGGGCAGGGCCTGCTGGTCGTTCTGGTCGCGCCCGGGACCGGGGTGTGGGACCGGCGGCACTGGGTGACGGCGGGCGTCATGCCCCGGCTGGCCGAGGCCGTACGCACGCTGCCCATGCGGGGCGACCTGCTGGTGACGGAGGCGTATCCGGGGGCGGCGGCGCACACGGTGCTGCTGGTGCGCCCGGACGGACACCTGGCTGCCGCGTTCACGGGGGTGCGGCCGGCGGAACTGCACGCGGCGGCGGAGGCGCTGCGGGGAGGGGCGCCGGAGGAAGACGACATGCGCGACGGTGTACGCGACGAGGAGACGGCGAAGGTGCACTGACGCCGGCACGCGTCCTGGCTGCGAGACTCGCCCCCGGCGGCGGGTGGTGGACGGGGCGCCGCTCCGAGGCGGACAGGGCGGTATGTCGGCGAAGGGACCGGCGAAGCCCGCGTATCCCCGGTCACCCGCGTCGGCGCCCCCGTCAGAGGCTGTCGAAGCCCAGGTCGTCCGTCTCCTCGCCCTCCGCCTCCAGCTCCTGGCGGACGACGCGGAGGGCCAGGCCCTCGGGGTAGCCCTTGCGGGCCAGCATGCCGGCCAGGCGGCGAAGGCGGCGGTCACGGTCGAGGCCCCGGGTGGAGCGGAGCTTACGGCGTACGAGGTCGCGGGCTGTCGCCTCCTCCTGTTCGGCGTCGAGTCGGCCGACCGCCTCGTCGATCAGGGCGGAGTCGACGCCCTTGGTGCGCAGTTCCCGGGCGAGGGCACGGCGGGCCAGGCCGCGGCCGTGGTGCCGGGACTCCACCCATGCCCCCGCGAACGCGGCGTCGTCGATGAGCCCGACGTCCTCGAAGCGCGAGAGGACGTCCTCGGCGACCTCGTCGGGGATCCCACGTTTGTGCAGCGCGTCCGCGAGTTGTCTGCGGGTGCGCGGCATCCCGGTGAGCAGGCGCAGGCAGATTGCCCGCGCCTGCTCAGCCGGGTCCTGGGGCGGCAGCTCCTTCTCGGCCCTCGACGAGTCGGCGCTGCCGCCCGGCCATTCGGTGCGCCGGGCCATCGGCTACCCCTTGGCCGCTGCGGCCTTGGTCGCCTTGGTGGCCTTGGTCGCCGGGGCCGGGACCGACTTCGCGGTATCGGCCGCCGGGGCCGCCGCACCCGCCGCGTCCGCGCCGGGCTCCGCCGCCGGGGTGTCCGGCCGGACACCGACGCCCAGCTTCTCCTTGATCTTCTTCTCGATCTCGTTGGCGAGGTCGGGGTTGTCCTTCAGGAAGTTACGGGCGTTCTCCTTGCCCTGGCCGAGCTGGTCGCCCTCGTAGGTGTACCAGGCGCCCGCCTTGCGGACGAAGCCGTGCTCGACGCCCATGTCGATCAGGCCGCCCTCGCGGCTGATGCCCTGGCCGTAGAGGATGTCGAACTCGGCCTGCTTGAAGGGCGGCGCGACCTTGTTCTTGACGACCTTGCAGCGCGTGCGGTTGCCGACCGCCTCCGTGCCGTCCTTGAGGGTCTCGATGCGGCGGATGTCGATGCGCACCGAGGCGTAGAACTTCAGCGCGCGGCCACCGGTCGTGGTCTCCGGCGAGCCGAACATCACGCCGATCTTCTCGCGGAGCTGGTTGATGAAGATCGCGGTGGTCTTGGACTGGTTGAGAGCGCTGGTGATCTTCCGGAGCGCCTGGCTCATCAGACGGGCCTGGAGACCCACGTGGGAGTCGCCCATCTCGCCCTCGATCTCGGCGCGCGGCACGAGCGCGGCGACGGAGTCGATGACGATGAGGTCGAGCGCGCCGGAGCGGACCAGCATGTCCACGATCTCCAGGGCCTGCTCGCCGTTGTCCGGCTGCGACAGGATGAGGTTGTCGATGTCGACACCGAGCTTCTTCGCGTACTCGGGGTCGAGGGCATGCTCGGCGTCCACGAAGGCGACCTGGCCGCCGGCCTTCTGCGCGTTGGCCACGGCGTGCAGGGTCAGGGTCGTCTTACCGGAGGACTCCGGTCCGTAGATCTCCACCACACGGCCGCGCGGCAGGCCACCGACGCCGAGCGCGACGTCGAGCGCGGTCGAGCCGGTCGGGATGACCTCGATGGGCTCCCTCGACCGCTCGCCCATGCGCATCACGGCGCCCTTGCCGAATTGCCGTTCAATCTGTGCGAGCGCGGCGTCGAGCGCCTTCTCGCGGTCGGTTCCTGCCATGGGTTCCACCCGGTTTGCTTGAGTCGATCGCTTCACGTCAAAGACGCTAACCCCTGCCACTGACAATGCGCCTCGACGTACCTCCCGGCCTGTGGACAACCGCCTGCGAAAACCGCGGAAGGCCAGGCCACGCACCCATAAGAATGGATGTTTGATTTTGGTGTCAAGCGAGCCACACCGGCCGCAGCATCGGAGGCCCTGGAGGCCGTCAGGCGCCGCCCTCCGGCGGCGGTATCTGGTCCCGGGACGTGCGCAGCGCCCGCTGAAGCCGTGCCAGGACCATCTCGCCGTGCCGCCGGTGACCGTGCACGCGAGGGTCCTCCGTCACGTCGTACCGCTTCACGTAGGCGCCGAGGAACGCCTGCAGCGTGGCGACCGCGGGGATGGCGATCAGCGCGCCGACGGCCCCGAGAAGCGCGGTGCCGGCGACGACGGAGCCGAAGGCGACCGCCGGGTGGATGTCCACGGTCCTCGCCGTGAGCTTCGGCTGGAGCACGTAGTTCTCGAACTGCTGGTACACGACGACGAAGGCGAGCACCCACAGCGCGTACCAGGGCTTGACGGTGAACGCGATGAGCATCGGCAGGGCACCCGCCAGATACGTACCGATGGTGGGCAGGAACTGCGAGACGAGCCCGACCCACACCGCGAGCGCGGGCGCGTAGGGCACGCCCAGGAACTCCAGCAGGATGTAGTGCGCGACACCGGAGATGAGCGCCATCAGACCGCGCGAGTACAGATAGCCGCCGGTCTTGTCGACGGCGATCTCCCAGGCCCGCAGCACCTCCGTCTGCTTCGCCGGGGGCAGGACGGAACACAGGGCGCGGCGCAGCCGGGGGCCGTCGGCGGCGAAGTAGAACGAGAACAGGAAGATCGTCAGGAGCTTGAAGAGGCCGCCGAGCACGGTGGCGGAGACGTCCAGCACGCCGCTCGCGCTGTTCTCGACGTACTTACGGAGCCAGTCCGAGCGCAGGAGGCTGTCCTGGACCGCGACCCGTGAGAGCTCAGTGTTGAAGGTGTGGTTGATCCAGTTGATCAGCGAGTCGAGGAACTTGGGGAGTTCCTCGACCATGTCGACTATCTGGCCCGCGAGCATCGACCCGAGGAGAACGACGAACCCGACGCTGGCGACCAGGACGGCCAGGAACACCAGGAACGTGGCCAGGCCCCGGCGCATCCCGCGTGCGGCCATCCGCCCGACGGCCGGCTCGACGGCGAGCGCCAGGAAGAACGCGATCAGGATGTTGATCAGCAGCCCGATGAGCTGGTGGAACGCCCAGCTGCCCAGCTGGAAGCAGGCGTAGAGGGCCAGCGCGAGCGCCATCGCCCGCGGCAGCCAGCGCGGCATCCGGGCAGCGCCCGGGGCGGTCGGCGCGGCACCTGCGGCAGCGTGCCCGGCACCCGGGACCTGGTCAGCGCCCGGGGTGGGCGGGATCGCCTGGGCCGGTACGGCCGCCGGGGCATGCGGAGCTGCCGGGGTCGGCGAACCGGCCGGTTCCGGTGCCGGGCCACCGGTCGGTCGTCCGGCTGTCTCGTCGGTCGACGGAGCGGCCGTCGTACCGGCCGGTTCTTCGGCGGGTTCGGCGGTCGCGTCGGTGTCGGTGGTCGTCTGCTGGGTCTCGTCGGTCGGGGCCACGGGGCAAGTGTCGCGCACTGCCGCGACAAGCTGCCCCGCCCCTGTGGACAACCGTCCTCAGCGGGCGGTGAAGCGGCTGGTCAGCGCTTGTCGGCTGGGACGCCGACAGCCGCGCACACCGCGCGCCAGACGTCCTTCGCCTCCCAGCCGGCGTCCAGTGCCTCGTACACCGTCCGGCCGCCCAGCTCGGACATCACATGATCGCGGGCGAAGGACTCGGCGTACGCCCCGCCGAAGTGGTCCGCCATGCGTTCCCAGAAAATCGTCAACCGCATGCGTCCAGTATCCCGCTCCTGAGAGTGCAGACGGCCCCCAGCCGCTTGCGGAAAGCCCTTTCCGCCCTACGGTCGAGACATGGGTCGACACATGGCTGGAACTCCCCTTGCCCGCGCCGAGCAGTTCGTCTGGCTGACGGCCCGCGTCCTTGAACAGCGCCGGTTCGCCTACCACTTCCTGGGCGGTGACCCGGACGCCGTGGAGGCCGCCCTCACCGCGTACGCCAACGAGGACGGCGGCTACGGACACGCCCTGGAACCGGATGTGCGGGGCCCGGTCAGCCAGCCGCTGCACACCGGACACGCGCTGCGCGTGCTGGACTCGATCGGCCGGTGCGGGGGGCTGCGCGTGGAGCGGGTCTGCCGGTATCTGACCAGTGTGTCCACCCACGACGGCGCCCTGCCCGCCATCCACCCGTCGGTGCGCGGCTATCCGGTCGCACCGTTCGTGCCGGTCGTCGACGACCCGCCGAGCAGCCTGCTCGCCACCGGCCCGGTGGTCGGGCTGCTCCACCGCAACCAGGTCTGGCACGCCTGGCTATTCCGCGCCACCGACTTCTGCTGGGCGGCGCTGGACGCGATCGGGACGTCGAAGGAGTCGCATCCGTACGAGGTCGAGGCCGCCGTGGCGTTCCTGGACGGCGTCCCCGACCGCATCCGTGCCGAGGCGGCGGCGGACCGGCTCGGCCGCCTGGTGCGGGAGCTGCGGCTGGCGGTGCTGGAGCCGGAGCGCGCGGACGAGTATCCGCTCGCCCCCGGCTACGCGCCGGGCGAGTACCACTTCCCGCACGACTACGCGCGCGTGCCGGACTCGCTCGCCCGGCGCTGGTTCACCGACGAGGAGATGGCCCGCTCGCTGGACCACCTCGCGGCCGAGCAGGGCGAGGACGGCGGCTGGCCGGTCAACTGGCGCCAGTGGGCGCCCGGGACAGCCCTTGAGGCCCGCCCGATGGTGACCGTCGAGGCCCTTCGCACCCTGCGCGCCCACGGCCGGCCGATCAGCTGAGACGGGCCCCGCCCGAGCGGCCCCGCCCCGAGCGGCTCGTGGTCGGCGGGCGGCGGCCCGTCGCGACGGCCCGCGCCGAGGCCGGCACCCGGCGCGCTCAGCCGCCCAGCGCCCGCACGCCTGCCGTGACCAGCACGGCGACGCCGACGACCGCGAGGAACGGCGCGCGGAGCACCAGGGCCAGGGCGGCGGCGGCGAGGCCCGCCCCGCGCGCGTCGACGATCAGCGCGCCGTCGGCGCTGAAGGTCTGCTGGGCGGTGAGCGCGGCCAGCAGCGCGACCGGCAGCAGCGCCGAAAGGCGTCGCACGAGCGGCCGCTCCAGGGTGTCGGCCGGCACCAGCAGGCCGCCGAGCTTGAGCAGATAGCAGCCGACGGTGGTCAGGCCGATCGCGATCCAGACGCTGGTCGTGGTCATCGCTTCTCCTCCTCCGACGCCGCGGACCTGGTGTCCCTGGCCTCCTTGCGCCCGTGCAGCCAGAGCACGGCCGGTGCGGCGAGCGCCGCCACGAGCACCGGCACCCCGGCGGGCAGTACCGGCAGGAAGCCGAGCCCCAGGACGACCGCGAGACCGGCGACGGCCCGCTCGGTCGTCGTGCGCAGCATGGGGGCGAGCAGGGCGAGGAAGACGGCCGGTCCTGCCGCGTCGAGGCCCCAGGCGTCGGTGTCGCCGATCGCCTCGGCGCCCAGGGCGCCGAGCAGCGTGGTCAGGTTCCACAGCACGTACAGGGTGAGGCCGGTGGCGGTGAAGCCGAGCCGGGCGGCTCGGCGCGTGGGCTGGGCCAGGGACACCGCGGCCGTCTCGTCGATGACCCAGTGCGCGGCGAACGGGCGGACCGCGCGGGGCAGGGCGAGGAGCTGGGAGAGGCGCAGCCCGTAGAAGGCGTTGCGGGTGCCGAGGAAGAAGGCGCCCGCGGCCGCTGTGAACGGGTTGCCTCCGGCGGCGAGCGCGCCGACGAGCGCGAACTGCGAGGCGCCGGTGAAGACGAGCAGGCTGAGCGCGCAGGTCTGGAGGAGGCCGAGTCCCGCTCCGACCGCGGTGACGCCGAACGCGAAGCCGGAGAGGCCCACGGCGACACCGACGCCGAGGGAGTCGCGGACGACGGCCGCGTCCGGCTTCTCGGCGGTCGGTCCGCCGGGTGGTCGCGCTGTCTCTGCTGCTGGTGGTGCTGTCTGTTCTGCCACGCCGAGGACGCTACGGCCGCCGGTCGTTCCCGGTCTTGTACGTTCTTGCGCGCTCCCGCTGGTACGCACCGGGCGGAACCCCGACGATCCGGGTGAAGTGCCGGTTGAGGTGCGGCTGGTCGGTGAAGCCCACGGCCACGGCGGCCTCGGCGGGTGCGGTCCCGTCCTCCAGGAGGCGGCGGGCGGCCCGTACGCGCGCGTTGGTGAGCCAGGTGTGGGGCGGCATTCCGTACGCGGCCTTGAAGGAGCGCAGCAGCGCGAAGGGGCTGGTGCCCAGTTCCCGGGCGAGCTGCTCGAGGGAGGGCGGCTCGGTGATGCGCCCGAGGA
Organism: Streptomyces sp. TRM49041; assembly: GCF_008271805.1. Classification (GTDB taxonomy): domain Bacteria; phylum Actinomycetota; class Actinomycetes; order Streptomycetales; family Streptomycetaceae; genus Streptomyces. Next base: position 20,040 of record NZ_VSRY01000091.1, on the reverse strand, counting down.
GGACCTCGCGCGCGGTGGCGGCCGTGCGGGTGCCGGCCGCGCGGGGGTCGCGCAGCGGGAGCGTGCGGCCGTGGCGGCGCAGGAGCCGGGCCACGGCGATGCGCAGAACGCTGTCCGCGGCGAGCGCGTCGCCTTCCTCGGCCGCGCGGTGCACGGCGCGGATGAGCCGGGCCGTGCTCTCGTCCTCGACGATGGTCTCGGCGAACGACACCGTGCCGCGCAGGGTCGTCGTCTCCTCCGCGATTCCGGCGACGAGCCGCGTGGACGGGTAGAGCGTGGCGTATGACCAGCCTTCGGGCACCCCCGCGTGCGCGGAGTGCGGCACCTCCGGGTTGATCATGACGACGGTGCCGCGGCCGGCCTTGATGGTCCCTTCCGGCATGACGACGTCCTCGATGCCGCGGCGGACCGCGCCGAAGACGAAGCCCTCGTGGCTGTGGCGGGTGAAGGAGTGGCGGATGTAGCGGGCACGCAGCAGGTCGAGTCCGGGCACGCCGGGGTACTGCCAGTGCCTGGCCCACTCGTCGGTCCGCCCGCCGTCCGGGTTGGTCGCCATGACTCCATTCTGCGTCCACGCGCACCATCGCTGACCTGCGTGTCCGCCTCGTGGACGCCGGTTGTCAGTGGCGGGGTGCACGATGGGGGACATGGCCGGGACCGCACTCGACTCCTTCTCCCCCGCGACCCGCGGCTGGTTCACGGGGGCGTTCAGCGCGCCCACCGCCGCGCAGGAGGGAGCGTGGCGGGCGATCGGCGCGGGCTCGGACGTGCTTGTCGTGGCGCCGACGGGGTCCGGCAAGACGCTGGCCGCGTTCCTGGCCGCCCTGGACCGGCTCGCGTCGACGCCGCCGCCCGCCGACGCGAAGAAGCGCTGCCGAGTGCTGTACGTGTCGCCGCTGAAGGCGCTCGCGGTCGACGTGGAGCGGAATCTGCGCAGCCCGCTGACCGGCATCCGCCAGGAGGCGGTGCGGCACGGGCTGCCGGAGCCGGAGGTGCGGGTCGGTATCCGCTCGGGCGACACCCCGGCCGCCGAGCGGCGCTCACTGGCGACGCGGCCGCCGGACATCCTGATCACCACCCCGGAGTCGCTGTTCCTGATGCTGACGTCCGCCACGCGCGACGCGCTGGCGGGCGTGGAGACGGTGATCCTCGACGAGGTGCACGCCGTCGCGGGGACGAAGCGGGGCGCCCATCTCGCACTGTCCCTGGAGCGGCTGGACGAGCTGCTGCCCCGCCCCGCGCGCCGGATCGGCCTGTCGGCGACGGTCAGGCCGGTCGACGAGGTAGCGCGTTTCCTGTCCCCGCAGCGGAGGGTCGAGGTGGTCCAGCCGCCGTCCGGCAAGGAGTTCGACCTGTCCGTGGTAGTCCCGGTCGAGGACCTGGCCGAGCTGGGGGGCTCGCCCGCGACCGACGCGGGGGAAGGACCGGGCGAGAAGCCGTCGATCTGGCCGCATGTGGAGGAGCGGATCGCCGACCTCGTCCAGGCACACCGCTCGACGATCGTCTTCGCCAACTCCCGGCGGCTCGCGGAGCGGCTGTGCAACCGGCTCAACGAGATCGCGTACGAGCGGGCCACCGGCGAGGCGCTGCCCGAGGACGCGTCCCCGGCCGAGCTGATGGCCCAGTCCGGCGCCGCGAAGGGTGCGCCGGCGCTGCTTGCGCGGGCGCACCACGGCTCGGTGTCCAAGGAGCAGCGGGCGCTGGTCGAGGAGGACCTGAAGGCCGGCCGGCTGCCCGCCGTGGTGGCCACGTCCAGCCTGGAGCTGGGCATCGACATGGGCGCGGTGGACCTGGTCGTCCAGGTCGAGTCGCCGCCGTCCGTCGCGTCCGGGCTGCAGCGCGTGGGCCGCGCCGGGCACCAGGTGGGCGCCGTGTCGCGAGGTGTGGTGTTCCCGAAGTACCGGGGCGACCTGGTGCAGGCGGCCGTGGTGACCGAGCGGATGCGGGGCGGGGCCATCGAGTCGCTCCGCGTCCCCGCCAACCCACTGGACGTGCTCGCCCAGCAGCTGGTCGCGATGGTGGCGCTGGACACATGGCAGTACGACGACCTGCTGGCCGTGGTCCGGCGGGCCGCACCCTTCGCGTCGCTGCCGGAGTCGGCGTTCACGGCCGTCCTGGACATGCTGGCGGGTCGCTATCCGTCGGACGCGTTCGCGGAGCTGCGACCGCGCGTGGTGTGGGACCGGGTCACCGGGGCGGTGACGGGGCGCCCCGGAGCCCAGCGCCTCGCCGTCACATCGGGCGGCACCATCCCGGACCGCGGCCTGTTCGGAGTCTTCCTCGCCGGTGCCGACCCGAAGAAGGGCGGGGGCCGGGTCGGCGAGCTCGACGAGGAGATGGTGTACGAGTCGCGGGTCGGCGATGTGTTCACGCTCGGTACGTCGTCGTGGCGTATCGAGGACATCACGCGCGACCGGGTGCTGGTGTCCCCCGCGCCCGGAGTGCCTGGTCGGCTGCCCTTCTGGAAGGGCGACCAGCTGGGCCGCCCTCTCGAACTGGGCCGTGCTGTGGGGGCGTTCCTGCGTGAGGTCGGCTCACTGGCGCCGGACGACGCGCGGCTCCGGCTGCTCACGGCGGGCCTGGACGCGTGGGCGGCCGACAACGTCCTGGCGTACCTGGACGAGCAGCGTCGCGCCTGCGGGCATGTGCCGGACGACCGGACGATCCTCGTGGAGCGGTTCCGGGACGAGCTGGGAGACTGGCGCGTGGTGGTGCACTCGCCGTTCGGCGCGCAGGTGCACGCCCCGTGGGCGCTGGCCCTGGGCTCCCGGCTCGCGGAGCGGTACGGGATGGACGCGCAGGTCATGCATGCCGACGACGGCATCGTGCTACGGCTCCCCGACGCCGACCTGATGGGCCTGGACCTGCTCGATCAGGACCCGGCCGCGCCCGGCCTGGAGTACGACAGCGAGCAGGCACCGATCAGTGCCGCCGATGTCGCCTTCGACAAGGGCGAGGTCGACCGGATCGTCACCGACCAGGTCGGCGGCTCGGCCCTGTTCGCGTCCCGGTTCCGGGAGTGCGCCGCACGCGCCCTGCTGCTGCCCCGCCGCACCCCGGGCAGGCGCACGCCGCTGTGGCAGCAGCGCCAGCGCGCCGCGCAACTGCTCCAGGTGGCGAGCGAGTTCGGATCGTTCCCGATCGTCCTGGAGGCCGTCCGCGAGTGCCTTCAGGACGTGTTCGACGTGCCGGGACTGCACGAGCTGATGGGCGACATCGAGGCTCGCCGCGTCCGGCTGGTCGAGGTCACCACACCGGAGCCGTCGCCGTTCGCCCGCTCGCTGCTCTTCGGGTACGTCGCCCAGTTCCTGTACGAGGGGGACTCACCGCTCGCGGAGCGGCGCGCGGCCGCGCTGTCGCTGGACTCGCGACTGCTCGCCGAGCTGCTGGGCCAGGCGGAGCTGCGGGAGCTGCTCGACCCGGAGGTCCTGGCCGAGCTGGAGCGCGAGCTGCAGTGGCGCACCGACGACCGGCGGGTCAAGGACCCGGAGGGTGTCGCCGACGCGCTGCGCGTACTGGGTCCGCTCACCGAGGCGGAGCTGGCCGAGCGGGGCGCCGACCCTGCCTGGGCACAGGAGCTCGCGGCCGCCCGCCGGGCCATCCGGGTCCGTGTCGCGGGCGCCGACCACTGGGCGGCCGTCGAGGACGCGGGCCGGCTGCGGGACGCCCTGGGCACGGCCCTGCCGGTCGGCGTCCCCGAGGCGTTCACCGAGCCGGTCAAGGACCCCCTGGGCGACCTCCTGGCCCGCTACGCGCGCACGCACGGCCCGTTCACGTCCGCCGAGGCGGCGGCCAGGTTCGGCCTCGGCACCGCGGTCACGGACGGCGCCCTGCACCGCCTCGCGGCGGGCGGCCGTGTCGTCCAGGGCGAGTTCCACCCGTCCGGCATCGGCCAGGAGTGGTGCGACGCTGCGGTGCTGCGCCGACTGCGGCGCCGCTCGCTGGCCGCCCTGCGCCAGGAGCTGGAGCCGGTCCCGCCGGCCGCTCTCGCCACGTTCCTGCCGCAGTGGCAGCACCTGGGCGGCAGCAGCCTGCGCGGCATCGACGGCCTGGCCCGTGCGGTCGAGCAGCTCCAGGGCGCCCCCGTGCCCGCGTCGGCGCTGGAGAAGCTGATCCTGCCGTCCCGCGTCCGCGACTACAGCCCCACACTCCTCGACGAGCTGACCACCACCGGCGAGGTCCTCTGGGCGGGCGCGGGCGCTCTGCCCGGCAAGGACGGCTGGGTCTCCCTCTATCTCGCCGACGCGGCACCCCTGCTCCTCCCGCAGCCCCATCCCCTGGAGCTCACCGCGCTCCACGAGTCCGTCCTGACCACCCTGTCCGGCGGCTACGGGCTGTTCTTCCGTCAGATCGCCGACCAGGTCCGGGCCACCACGCATCCCGACGCCACCGACCCGCAGCTCGCCGACGCCCTGTGGGACCTCGCCTGGTCCGGCCGCCTCACCAACGACACCCTGGCACCACTGCGCGCGCTGCTCGGCTCGGGCCGTACGGCGGGCTCCACCGCACACCGTGCCAGACGCCCGGTCCCCCGAGGCCGGTACGGCACGCTCACCGCGGCGGCACGTCCCGCGTCCCGCTCCGGCCCGCCGACCGTGAGCGGCCGCTGGTCCCTGCTCCCGTCCGCCGAGCCCGACCCCACCCACCGGGCCCACGCCCTGGCCCGCACGCTGCTGGACCGACACGGCGTGGTCACGCGCGGAGCCGTGGCCGCCGAGGGCGTCGAGGGCGGCTTCTCCGCCACGTACCGCGTCCTGTCCGCGTTCGAGGACAGCGGCCAAGCCCGCCGCGGCTATGTCGTCGAGGGCCTGGGCGCCGCCCAGTTCGCCATGGACGGCGCCGTGGACCGGCTCCGCGCCGCGGCGACGGCCCGCGACCGTGCCGAAGGCTCGGCCCCACCGCAGGCGGTCGTGCTGGCCGCCGCCGACCCGGCCAACGCTTACGGCGCCGCCCTGCCCTGGCCGGAGCCACCGACCGGGGCCGGGCACAAACCGGGCCGCAAGGCGGGCTCCCTGGTCGTCCTCGTGGACGGCGAGCTGACGCTCTACATGGAACGCGGCGGCAAGACACTGCTGTCCTGGCCGCTTGAGCCGGACTCCCCCGCCCTCCAGACCGCCGCGGACGCCCTGGCGGCGGCGGCCCGGGCGGGTTCGCTCGGCACGGTCACCGTCGAGCGGATCAACGGCACGGCGGCTCTCACGTCCCCGCTGTCCCATGCCCTGGAGGCCGCCGGCTTCCACGCGACACCGAGGGGCCTGCGCCTACGCGCCTAGGTCGTGTCCGGCGGATCATGCCTGGGCCGCGGGTTTGGTACGCGCATCTGCGGCGTTGTCGTCGGTTGCCGACTCCCCCAAGCTCTCGACTCCGCTCGAGCAGGGGGGACCCCCACGCTCCTGCGCTTCCCCGTCGGCCAGGCGTATCTGTGGCGGGACGACGGGCACGAAATCGACGCCCTCCTCCGCCTTGCACCTGCACGCACCAGACCCCGCTCACCAGCAGGACAAGGGCACCCGGCTCGGATGTCGGCATGATCCGCCGGACACTCCCTAGCGACGAAACGGCCCCCGTCCGGCGCATCATGGACCCATGCCCGAAGGAGACACCGTCTGGCTGACCGCCCGTCGTATGCACAGCGCTCTCGCCGGTCACCTCCTCACACGCTCCGACCTTCGCGTCCCCCGGCTGGCCACGACCGACCTGACCGGCCGGGCGGTCCTGGACGTCACCCCGCGCGGCAAACACCTGCTGACTCGCGTCGAGGGCGGCCTCACCCTCCACTCGCATCTGCGGATGGACGGCGCCTGGCATGTGTACGCCGCCGGTGAGCGCTGGCGCGGCGGTCCCGGCCACCAGATCCGGGCCGTCCTGGGCACCGCCGAACACACCGCCGTCGGCTACCGGCTGCCCGTCCTCGACCTGCTCCGCACGGTCGACGAACCGACCGTCGTCGGCCACCTCGGCCCCGATCTGCTCGGTCCCGACTGGGACTTCGAGGAGGCGGTACGCCGGGTGTGCGCCGACCCGGCCCGGCCGCTCGGCGAAGCCCTGCTGGACCAGCGGAACTTGGCCGGTATCGGCAACGTCTACAAGTGCGAGCTGGCCTTCCTGGCCCGCGTCACCCCCTGGCTGCCGGTCGGCGACCTTCCGCCCGGCGTGCCCGAGCGGCTGATCGCCACGGCCCACCGCCTGCTGGAGGCGAACAAGGACCGCTTCGACCGCCGCACCGCGACCACCAGCCGCCCCGACCGCCGCCTCTACGTCTACGGGCGCGCCCAGCAGCCCTGTTACCGCTGCGGGACGCCCATCCGATGGGACGGCGGGGACGACGTGCGCGACCGCGTGTCCTACTGGTGCCCGGGCTGCCAGACGGGCCCGGCGCCGCGGGACGGTTCACGTACGGGCGGTTGACCAGGCTCGGTTCATGATCCGTCGCCGCCGTCCCCCGGACGCCGCTGCGCCGACGCGGACGCGGACGCCGACGCCTTGCTCACGGCCCGTACGACATCCCATACCACACCCCGCAGCGCCTCGGGGAACGAGTCCCGCACCGCGGCCCGCCACCTGGAGCGCCGCCCGGCGCCGCGCCTCGGTCCCGGCGCCGCCGCGACGTGCACCGGCAACAGGCTGAGGCCCCAGCCGCTCGCGGCGGCCGCCCCCTCGACCAGTCCGGCCTGCTCGGGCACGAGCGCCAGGCGCAGCACGGCCCACCACCACAGTCCGCCCAGTACGAGCGCCGGCACCAGCGCCGGCAGCGGGACTCGTCGCCCTACCATGGCCGCCTCCTCCGGTCGACGCTAGACCGGCCGGATCACCGGGCGGCAGGGCGCACCGATGCAGCCCCCGGCGCACCCGGTGCCCCACGCCCCGCTGCTCACGTCAGACGTTCTCCGCCTGGAACATCCAGGCGTGCTTCTCGAGCTCGGCGGTCAGGTCCATGAACAGGTCCTGGGTCACCAGGTCCGGCTCGTCGGTGGCCGTGATGCGCTCCCGCATCCGGCCGATGACCGCCGTGAGCGCGTCCACCAGGATCCGCACGGCGTCCGCGTCCTGGATCCAGCCCGTGGGCACGGGCGGGACGGCGCTGCTGGTCGCCACGGTCGCGGCCCTGCCGTCCGGATTGACGCCGAGGGCCGAGGCACGCTCCGCCACGATGTCGGAGTGCTTCCGGGAGGTCGCCACGACCTCGTCGAGCTGAAGGTGGACGGACCGGAAGCGGGGGCCGATCACGTTCCAGTGGACCTGCTTGGCGGCCAGTCCCAGGTCGACCAGGTCCACGAGCGCGCCCTGCAGGGCTTCGCCGACCACCTTCAGATCGGCGTCGGACAGCGAACTCTTGACGACAGTCATCCGAATCCTCCATTCCGTGCGCACGTCCCACCATGACACACAGCATCCAAAACGGGCATTCGACGTAAAGCCGAAGCCCCGGCCAGCACATCGAGTACCGGCCGGGGCTCAGCCCCAAACGTCGATCCGGCGGATCCCCTGTGAATCGGGCACGAATCCGGAGTGGATCAAGTGGATCAAGCGGCGACGACATCCACCGCTTCCGCGGGCGCTTTGATGGTCACCCGCTCCGTCGGCCCGCCCGCCACCGACGTCACAGACACAGAATTGAGCATCGGGCGCACTGGCGCAGGCACCGGCTCACTCGCCGCTGCCGATTCCGCCAGCTCCGCCAGCGACAGCTCGTCGCTCACTTCCCTCATGAGCTCGGACATCCGTACGTCCAGCGCGTCGCAAATAGCGGAGAGCAGTTCGGAGGAAGCCTCCTTCTGCCCCCGCTCCACCTCGGAAAGATAGCCGAGCGATACTCGGGCGGACGAGGAGACTTCGCGCAGAGTACGGCCCTGGCGCTGGCGCTGCCGACGCAGCACGTCACCCAACAGGCGACGGAGCAGAATCATCGGTGGCTCCCTCCTCGGACCGCGTAGCCGCATCCTTCACGCCCCACCGTACCGCCTCGCGCTGCGGCCGTGCGGGGAGCGATGACGTGTTCACTCAGGGCTGCAAACATCAATTCCCCCCGTTCTGTTCCGTATCCTTTGCCCGCGCATTCTCCGAGAGTTCGCACGCGAGCAGTTCCAGCACGCTCCGTACACTCTCTCTACGGATTTCCGCACGGTCGCCGTTCAACCGCAGTGCGGTCACTTTCCCTGTCGCGGCAGCGCCGCCGACGGGCCCGCACACGGCCACGAACACCGTTCCCACCGGCTGTCCGTCCTGTGCTTCCGGCCCCGCGACCCCCGTGGTCGCGACGCCCCACTCGGCTCCCAGCCGACTCCGCACACCCCGCGCCATCTGCAGCGCGACCTCGGCGTCGACCGCGCCACGCCGCTCCAGCAGGTCCCCGTCGACACCCAGCAGCTGCCGTTTCAGGGCCGTCGCGTACGCCGTGACGGACCCGCGGAAGCTGCGGGAGGCTCCGGGTACGGACGTCAGCTCGGCGGCCACGAGGCCACCCGTCAGCGACTCTGCCACCGCGAGCGTCTCGTCACGCTCCGCGAGCAGCCGCAGCACCCGCGCCCCGACCGCTTCCGCGGCCACGTCCCCCGACATGTTCCCCACCGGGTCCCCCTCCCGTACCGCCTGTCTCACCGGGGCGGCTCCGGGGTCGACTCCGAGCGGGTCTCCGAACCGGCCTGGGCGGCCCGCTCGGCGGCCAGTCCCCTGCGCCGCAGCACGACGGCCTGCCGTACGTAGTCGAGCCCCGTGACGACCGTCAGGACGACCGCCAGGGCCATCACCCACCACCGCAGGGTGGCGAGGGGACCGGTCAGCGCCAGCACGTACATGCCCACGGCCGCACCCTGCGCCAGCGTCTTCATCTTGCCGCCGCGGCTGGCCGGGATGACGCCGTGCCGGATCACCCAGAACCGCATGAGCGTGATGCCCAGCTCGCGGAGGAGGATGACCCCGGTCACCCACCACGGCAGGTCGCCGAGCACGGACAGGCAGATCAGCCCGGCCGCCATGATCGCCTTGTCGGCGATCGGATCGGCGATCTTCCCGAAGTCCGTGACCAGGTTGTACGTACGGGCCAGATGGCCGTCGAACACATCGGTGATCATGGCGACGGCGAACGCCGCCCACGCCCACGCGCGCCAGGCGGGGTCGTAGCCGCCGTCCTGGAACAGCAGCACCACGAACGCCGGGACGAGCACCAGCCGCACCATGGTCAGGATGTTGGCGATGTTCCACAGGCTGGCCTGGTTGACGGCCGCCGCTCCCAGCTTGCCGCCGGGTGCTCTCCTCCCCGTACCGCCCGCAGCGGACGCCGGGACTCCGGTCATCTGCCCGCCTCCTCGAGAACCTCGGCCACCAGGTCGACACCTTCCGTACCCACGACCTTGGCCTTGACCATATGGCCCACGGCGAGGCCGTCGCTCGCCGTGAAGAGGACCTGGCCGTCGGTCTCGGGCGCCTGGTGCTCCGCGCGGCCGGCGCCGGCGTACTCGTCCTCGTCGAGGTCGTCGCCCTCGACGGACTCGACCAGCACCTCCAGGGTCTCCCCGAGCCGCTCCTCGGCGCGCTGGGCGGTGAGCTCCTCGGCGAGCCGGGACAGGTGCGCGAGGCGCCCGTCGACGACCTCCTGGTCCAGCTTGGCCTCGTACGTGGCGGCCTCGGTGCCGTCCTCGTCCGAATAGCCGAACACACCGATGGCGTCCAGGCGTGCGTGCGTGAGGAAGCGTTCGAGTTCGGCGAAGTCCTCCTCGGTCTCGCCGGGAAAGCCGACGATGAAGTTGGACCGCACTCCGGCCTGCGGGGCCTTGCCTCGGATGGTGTCCAGCAGCTCCAGGAACCGGTCCGTGTCGCCGAAGCGGCGCATGGAGCGCAGCACGGCGGGCGCCGAGTGCTGGAAGGACAGGTCGAAGTAGGGCGCGACCTTCTCGGTGGACGTCAGGACGTCGATCAGGCCGGGCCGCATCTCGGCGGGCTGCAGATAGCTGACGCGAACGCGCTCGATGCCGTCGACGGCGGCCAGCTCGGGCAGCAGGGTCTCCAGGAGCCGGATGTCACCGAGGTCCTTGCCGTACGAGGTGTCGTTCTCGGAGACCAGCATGATCTCCTTGACGCCCTGCTCGGCGAGCCAGCGCGTCTCGCCGAGCACATCGCTGGGGCGCCGCGAGACGAAGGAGCCGCGGAACGACGGGATGGCGCAGAACGAGCAGCGCCGGTCGCAGCCGGAGGCGAGCTTCACGGACGCGACCGGGCTGGTGTCCAGACGTCGCCGCAGGGGCGCGCGCGGGCCAGAGGCCGGGGCGAGACCCTCGGGCAGGTCCGCCGGGGCCTCAGCGAGCTCCGTGGGGCCCTCCGCGGCGCCGTGGCCGGGCAGGGCGACGGCCGCGGCGGCCTCCTGCCGCTCGACGGGGCTCAGGGGCAGCAGCTTGCGCCGGTCGCGCGGGGTGTGGGAGGCGTGGGTGCCGCCGTTCAGGATGGTCTGGAGGCGGTCGGAGATGTCGGCGTAGTCGTCGAAGCCCAGCACCCCGTCGGCCTCGGGCAGGGCCTCGGCGAGTTCCTTGCCGTACCGCTCGGCCATACAGCCGACGGCGACGACGGCCTGGGTCCTGCCGTGGTCCTTCAGATCGTTCGCTTCGAGGAGGGCGTCGACGGAGTCCTTCTTGGCGGCCTCGACGAAGCCGCAGGTGTTGACGACGGCGACATCGGCTTCGGCGGCTGCCTCGACGAGGTCCCAGCCGTCCGCTGCCAGGCGGCCTGCGAGCTCCTCCGAGTCCACCTCGTTACGGGCGCAGCCAAGAGTGACAAGGGCGACGGTACGGCGTTCGGGCATGGGCTCAAGACTACTTTGTCCCGGCCGTACCTCCCGCGCACAGGTCTGGCACCCGGCCCCTGCCGCCTCCCGACCCCCTCCCCACCGCCGCAGGCCCCGCCCGTACCACCGAAGCCGGTGGTACGGGCGGGGCCTGCGACAGGGCCGGTGAACCCGGGCGGTCAGCCCACCTGCGGGTCACCCTTCGTATACGACAGCCGTTCGACCTGGCCGCGGGCGAACTCGTCCTCGACCTTCTTGCCGTTCACGTAGAGCTCGATCGCCCCGGCGTTGCCGAGGATGAGGTCGAGCCGCTCGTCGTCCTGGAAGGTCTTGGAGTCGCCCTTCAGGAGCAGGCCGTCGAAGAGCAGCTTGCCGTCCCGCGCCTTGGCCGAGATCCAGCTCTTGTCGTCGATGGCGGTGAGCTTCACCGTCACCTTGTCCTGCGGGACGGCCGCGATCGCGCTCTCCGAGGCGACCGGCGGCGACGGCTCGGGCTGGACCGGCTTGGCGGGCGGGCTGACGGAACGGGACGGGGCCGGGCCTTCGGCCACGTGCTTGGAGCCGCTGTCGTCCCGCCCGAGAAGGGTGAAGCCGACGAAGCCGACCACCGCGACGATCGCGGCGACCATGGCGGCGGTCCAGTTGGGCCGCCGCCGCTCCGGGCGGATCCGCTCCGCCTCGAACAGGGGGGCGGCGGGGGTGGGTGTGGGGCGGCCTCCGTGCTCCGCGTCGTACTGCTCGACCAGTGCGGCGGGGTCGAGCCCGACGGCCCGTGCGAGCGTGCGCACGTGTCCGCGGGCGTAGACATCACCGCCGCACCGCGAGAAGTCGTCCTCCTCGATCGCGTGCACGAGGGGGATGCGCACGCGCGTGGAGTTGCTGACCTCCTCAACGGTCAGGCCTGAGTCGATGCGTGCTTCACGGAGCGCGCGGCCGATCGAGGGCCGGTCGTCCTCGGGGAGCGAAGGCCGGTTGTCTTCGGGGGAGTTGCCGTCGGGGGCGTTGCCGATGGACACGAGGGCGCCTTTCGAGCGTGTAACCACCTGCTGGAGGTTCAGTCTATGGGTGGTACGAAAGGGTGGAGCAACCGGGCGGACGCCGTTTGTACGCCATAGGAATGGACGTTCACGCCCAGGGTGCGGGAACTCCCATTGTCCGTCCCTTCCTCCAACTTGACGTACGGCCGGGGGAAACGGTTGCTCACGGTTCTCTTACGGGTGAGACACGGTCAGGTCAGGAGCCGGTCCCGCCCCGGATCTCCGCCAGCACTCCGTCCAGGTCGTCCGGTTTGACGAGGACGTCCCGGGCCTTGGATCCCTCGCTCGGCCCGACGATGTTCCGTGACTCCATCAGGTCCATGAGCCGCCCCGCCTTCGCGAAGCCGACGCGCAGCTTCCGCTGGAGCATGGACGTGGAGCCGAACTGGGTGGACACGACCAGCTCGGCCGCCTGGCACAGCAGGTCCAGGTCGTCGCCGATCTCCTCGTCGATCTCCTTCTTCTGCTTCGTGCCGGTCGTGACGTCGTCCCGGAAGACCGGGGCCATCTGCTCCTTGCAGTGCCGGACGACGGCCGAGACCTCGTCCTCCGTGACGAAGGCGCCCTGGAGCCGGACCGGCTTGTTCGCGCCCATCGGCAGGAAGAGCCCGTCACCCTTGCCGATCAGCTTCTCGGCGCCCGGCTGGTCGAGGATGACCCGGCTGTCGGCGAGCGAGGAGGTGGCGAAGGCGAGCCGGGAAGGCACATTTGCCTTGATGAGCCCGGTGACGACGTCGACCGACGGCCGCTGTGTGGCCAGCACCAGGTGGATGCCGGCGGCGCGGGCCAGCTGGGTGATCCGGACGATGGAGTCCTCGACGTCACGCGGCGCGACCATCATCAGGTCGGCCAGCTCGTCCACGATGACCAGCAGATACGGGTACGGCTGGAGCTCCCGCTCGCTGCCCTCCGGAGTCTTGAGCTTGCCGCTGCGCACGGCGGCGTTGAAGTCGTCGATGTGCCGGTAACCGAACGCCGCGAGGTCGTCGTAGCGCAGGTCCATCTCCCGCACGACCCACTGGAGAGCCTCCGCGGCCCGCTTGGGGTTGGTGATGATCGGCGTGATGAGGTGCGGGATGCCCTCGTACGCGGTGAGCTCGACCCGCTTGGGGTCGACGAGCACCATCCGTACGTCCTCGGGGGTGGCTCTTATCATCACCGAGGTGATCAGGCAGTTGATGCAGGACGACTTGCCGGATCCGGTGGCACCGGCCACCAGGACGTGCGGCATCGTCGTCAGATTGGCCATCTCGTAGCCGCCCTCGACGTTCTTGCCCAGCGCGACCAGCATCGGGTGCTCGTCCTCGGCGGCGGCCGCGAGCCGCAGCACGTCGCCGAGCTTGACCATCTCGCGATCGGTGTTGGGGATCTCGATGCCGACGGCGGACTTGCCGGGGATCGGCGAGATGATCCGGACGTCGGGGCTGGCCACGGCGTATGCGATGTTCTTGGTCAGGGCCGTGATCCGCTCGACCTTCACGGCCGGGCCGAGCTCCACCTCATAGCGGGTGACCGTCGGTCCGCGGGTGAAGCCGGTGACGTCGGCGTCCACCTTGAACTCGGAGAAGACGTTCCGCAGCGAGGCGACGATGGCGTCGTTGGCGGCACTGCGCGTCTTGCCGGGGCCGCCGCGCTCCAGCAGGTCCAGGGACGGCAGCGCGTACGTGATGTCGCCGGACAGCTGGAGCTGCTCGGCGCGCGGGGGCAGCGGCTCGGCCTCTTCGCGTACGGGCGCGGGCTTGGTCAGGTCCGGTACGGCTCCGGGGGCGCCCCGCCCGGGCCGGGCCGCGTCCCGCGCGGGGGGTGCGGCGTCGGCGCGGCCGCCCAGGTCCCGGTCCCCGCCCCGGTCCCCGGTCGCCAGGTCGCGGTCGGCGGTGACGTCCCGGGTCAGGTCGGCGACGAGCGGCGACGGCGGCATGCCGTTCAGCACGGCGCCGTCGAGGTCCGCCGCGGCGGCCGCGGCGATGTCGACGGCGTCCATGCGCCGGTCGAAGCCGGGCTCGGCGGGGGCCGGTGCCTTTCGGGTCCGGGGCCGCCCACGCCGGGTGAGCGCCTCCTCCTCGGCCCGCTCGGGGTCGTACGCGTCGGCCCCGGCGGCACCGGTGGCCCCACGGCGGCGGGGACGGGCGGGCAGGGCCCCCCGCCACTGCTCGTCGTACCGCTGGTCGTCGTCGCTCCACTCGTCCTCGTACCGCTCGACGACGCCCAGGCGCTCGCCGAGCGCCCGCAGTCGCCGTGGGATGGCGGCCACGGGCGTCGCCGTGACCACGAGCAGCCCGAACACGGTGAGCAGGACGAGCATGGGGACGGCGAGGACCTCGCCCATCATGAAGATCAGCGGCTTGGACGCGGCCCAGCCGATGAGGCCGCCGGCGTCCTGCATGGCCTGGGCGCCCTCGTCGCGGCCCGGGGAGCCGCACGCGATGTGGACCTGGCCGAGGACGCCGATGACGAGGGCGGACAGGCCGATGACGATGCGCCCGTTCGCCTCGGGCTTCTCGGGGTGCAGGATGAGCCGGACGGCCATCGCGCCGACGAGGAGCGGGACGAGCAGGTCGAGCCGGCCGAAGGCCCCCGTGACCAGCATGTCGACGAGGTCCCCGACGGGCCCGTGGAGGCTGGCCCAGGTGCCGGCCGCGACGATCAGGGCGAGACCGAGGAGCAGAAGGGCGAGGCCGTCCTTGCGGTGGGCGGGGTCGAGGCCCTTGGCGCCGCGCCCTATGCCCCGGAACATGGCACCGACCGCGTGGGCGAGACCGAGCCATACGGCGCGCACGATGCGGTAGAGGCCACCGGTGGGGGACGGTGCCGCCTTGGGTGCGGGCTTGGCGGCCGCCTTCTTGGCGGTGGCCTTCTTCGCCGCGGTCTTCTTGGCGGATGCGGACTGCTTGGCGGCGGTCTTCTTCGCGGGCGGCTTGCCGGGCGCCGCCTTCTGCGCGGCGCCAGTCGTACGGCCGGCGCGCGGCTTCGCGGTGCCCGCCGTGCCCTGGGAACCCTTGCCGGACGTACGTGAGGCCATGGGGGTGAGGTTACCGGTGTGAGCGGCGAGGGACACGCGTCCGCTTGCTTCACCCGTTCGTGTCGCCTCCGCGTTGTAGGGAAGCTGACGCGCGGTCATGGGGACGCGTGGTCCGGTGGGTGGGCCAGTGTGGCGCGGCGAGTGGCCCGGTGGGTGGGCCGATGGGTGGACCTGTCGGTGGTGCGGTCAGGCGGGGAGGGCGGAGCCGCCGCCTCCGGTGCCGGGCTCCAGTGCGTCCAGCGCCCGCCGCAGCCCGGTGAGTTTGCGCTCCAGGTGTGCGGCGGTGGCGACGGCCGCGGCGTCCGCCGACTCGTCGTCGAGTTGTTTGGACAGCGCCTCGGCCTGCTCTTCGACGGCCGCGAGCCGCGCGGAGAGTTCGGCGAGGAGACCCGCGGACTCCTTGGCGGCGACTCCGCCCTGACCGCCGTTGCTGCCCTCCAGCTGGAGGCGCAGGAGGGCGGCCTGCTCGCGGAGCTGACAGTTCTTCATGTACAGCTCGACGAACACGGAGACCTTGGCGCGGAGCACCCACGGGTCGAAGGGTTTGGAGATGTAGTCGACCGCGCCCGCGGCGTATCCCCGGAAGGTGTGGTGGGGGCCGTGATTGATGGCGGTCAGAAAGATGATCGGAATGTCTCGGGTGCGTTCCCTGCGCTTGATGTGCGCGGCGGTTTCGAAGCCGTCCATCCCCGGCATCTGGACATCCAGCAGGATGACCGCGAAGTCGTCCGTCAGCAGCGCTTTGAGCGCTTCCTCCCCTGACGATGCCCGTACCAGCGTCTGATCGAGCGCAGAGAGGATGGCCTCCAGCGCCAGCAGATTCTCCGGCCGGTCATCGACCAGGAGGATCTTGGCCTTCTGCACCATGGCCCGTCCTCCTCGCCCCGGCAGTTGGCCGGGCGCCGCCCCAGGGGACGACTCCCTTGTGCCGTCCGTCCTTGTGCCGGTCATGGTAGCCGCACCCCGCCTGTCGCCACACCCTGTCACCGCGATGTCACTGTGCACGTAGCAGAAACGCGGCGAGAGACCAGAAGGTTCCCCGAATGCCGCTCTCTCACACGCCTTGAGCCACAGTCGGTCAGCAGGCTATAGAAACTCGTGCAATCTTCGATCACTCCCCGTGCATCCACTGATCCATTACGGAGAGAAGGTGATCCGGGTCGACCGGTTTCGTCACGTAATCGGAAGCCCCGGACTCGATGGCCTTCTCGCGGTCGCCCTTCATCGCCTTCGCCGTCAGCGCGATGATCGGCAGCCCGGCGAACTGCGGCATCCTGCGGATCGCCGTGGTGGTGGCGTACCCGTCCATCTCGGGCATCATGATGTCCATCAGGACGACCGTCACATCGTCGTGCTGCTCCAGGACTTCGATGCCCTCACGGCCGTTCTCCGCGTACAGCACGGACAGCCCGTGCTGCTCCAGGACGCTGGTCAGCGCGAAGACGTTACGGATGTCGTCGTCGACGATGAGCACCTTCTCGCCGCTGAACCGGAACGCGCGGCGCGGCTCCTGCGCCTCCTGCCCGGCCGGCGTCTCCTGCCCGGCCTGACCCGCCTGCTGCCCGCCCTGGGCGGCCGACGCGGCCTGCTGCCCGCCCTGGCCCGGCAGCGCCGCCCGGGGCTCCGCCCCGGCCTTCGCCTTCCGCCTGTGCCGGAACAGCGCGCCCGTACCCGCCGTACGCGCGTCCGCCGGAGCCGCACCCGCCGCCGGGCCCGCGCCCGGTCCCGCAAAGGAGGCCGGCGTGGGAGGGACGGCGGGGGGCACGGGACCGGCGGGCGGCGCCATGGGGAGCACGCCCGGCGCGTCGAGCGCCGTCTCGTCGGCCAAGCCGGGGCGCAGGTCCTGCGGGAGGCCCGGCAGCTGCCCGTAGCCGTGCGGCGGCAGCTCGTTGACGTGCAGCGGCAGGTACAGCGTGAACGTCGAGCCGCGGCCCGGTTCGCTCGCCGCGTGGATCTCGCCGCCGAGCAGCCGGGCGATCTCGCGGCTGATGGACAGCCCGAGCCCCGTACCGCCGTACTTGCGGCTGGTCGTGCCGTCCGCCTGCTTGAACGCCTCGAAGATGACCCGCATCTTGCTGGCGGCGATCCCGATGCCGGTGTCGGTCACCGAGAACGCGATCAGATCGGCCTCAGGGTCGCGCAGCGAGCCCGCCTCGAGGAGCTGCTCGCGGATCGACGGCGGCACATCGGCCTTGGCCGGGCGGATCACCAGCTCCACCGCTCCCGTGTCGGTGAACTTCACCGCGTTGGAGAGCAGGTTGCGGAGCACCTGAAGCAGCCGCTGTTCGTCGGTGTGCAGCGTCGCGGGCAGCTCCGGAGAGACCCTCACGGAGAAGTCCAGGCCCTTCTCCGCCGTCAGCGGCCGGAACGTCGCCTCCACGTAGTCGACCAGCTGCACCAGCGCGATGCGGGTCGGGCTGACGTCCATCTTGCCCGCCTCGACCTTCGACAGGTCGAGGATGTCGTTGATGAGCTGCAGCAGATCGGAGCCGGCGCCGTGGATCGTCTCGGCGAACTCGACCTGCTTAGGGGACAGGTTGCCCTCCGCGTTGTCCGCGAGCAGCTTGGCCAGGATGAGCAGCGAGTTGAGCGGGGTACGCAGCTCGTGCGACATGTTCGCGAGGAACTCGCTCTTGTAGCGCATGGAGACGGCGAGCTGCTCGGCCCGCTCCTCCAGGACCTGCCGGGCCTCCTCGATCTCGGTGTTCTTCACCTCGATGTCGCGGTTCTGCTGCGCCAGCAGCTCCGCCTTCTCCTCCAGTTCGGCGTTGGAGTCCTGCAGGGCCTTCTGCCGGTTCTCCAGCTCGGCGGAGCGCTCGCGCAGCTGCTCGGTCAGCTCCTGCGACTGCTTCAGCAGCACCTCGGTCTTGGTGTTGACGCTGATGGTGTTGACGCTCGTCGCGATCATCTCGGCGATCTGGTTGAGGAAGTCCCGCTGGATCTGCGTGAACGGCTGGAACGACGCCAGCTCGATCACACCGAGGACCTTCCCCTCGAACAGCACCGGCAGCACCACCACATGCGCGGGCGCGGCCTCGCCGAGGCCGGAGGAGATCTTCAGATAACCCGGCGGAACGTTGACCTGAATGGTGCGCTTCTCCTCGGCCGCCGTCCCGATGAGGGTCTCGCCCGGGGTGAACGACGTCGGCATGGATCCGGCCGAGTAGCCGTAGCTGGCGCGCATCCGCAGCTCGTACGAACGGCCGTCCTCACCGCCCGCCTCGGCCGCGGCGGCCGCCGCCGTCGCCGCCGTACCCGGGCCCGCCGCCGTGGCGCCGCCGGAGCCGCCGCCCGAGGGGACGGCCAGGAAGAACGCGCCGTGCTGGGCCGAGACGACCGGCGTGAGCTCGCTCATGATGAGCGAGGCGACGTCGTCGAGGTCGCGACGGCCCTGCATCAGACCCGAGATACGGGCCAGGTTGCCCTTCAGCCAGTCCTGCTCCTCGTTGGCGAGGGTGGTGTCACGCAGGTTGGCGATCATGGTGTTGATGTTGTCCTGGAGGACCTGGATCTCGCCGGCCGCGTCCACGTCGATCTTCAGGTTGAGGTCGCCGCGGGTCACCGCGGTGGCGACGGCCGCGATGGCGCGCACCTGCCGGGTGAGGTTTCCGGCCATCTCGTTCACGGACTCGGTCAGGTCGCGCCACGTGCCGTCGACGTCCCGTACGCGCGCCTGGCCGCCGAGGATGCCCTCCGTACCCACCTCGCGGGCGACCCGGGTGACCTCCTCGGCGAACGACGACAGCTGGTCGACCATCGTGTTGATGGTGTTCTTCAGCTCCTGGATCTCACCGCGGGCATCGATGTCGATCTTCTTCGTGAGGTCGCCCTTGGCGATGGCGGTGGTGACGGCGGCGATCTGCCGCACCTGACCGGTCAGGTTGGACGCCATCGAGTTCACCGACTCGGTGAGGTCCTTCCACGTACCGGAGACACCCGGCACGCGCGCCTGGCCGCCCAGTTCGCCCTCGGTGCCCACCTCGCGGGCCACACGCGTGACCTCGTCCGCGAACGACGACAGCGTCGTCACCATCGTGTTGACCGTGTCGGCGAGTTCGGCGACCTCACCGCGCGCCTCGACGGTCACCTTCTTGGTCAGGTCGCCATTGGCGACGGCCGACGACACCCGCGAGATGTTCCGCACCTGCGAGGTGAGGTTGTTGGCCATCACGTTGACGTTGTCGCTGAGGTCCTTCCAGATGCCGGTGACGCCGCGTACGCGCGCCTGGCCGCCGAGAATGCCCTCCGTACCCACCTCGCGGGCCACACGCGTGACCTCGTCCGCGAAGTTCGACAGCTGGTCGACCATCGTGTTGACGGTGGTGACCAGGTCGAGGATCTCGCCCCGCGCATCGACGGTGATCTTCTTGGACAGGTCGCCGCGCGCCACAGCCGTCGTGACCTCGGCGATGTTACGCACCTGCGAGGTCAGGTTGTTCGCCATCGAGTTGACGGACTGGGTGAGGTCCTTCCAGGTGCCGGAGACGCCCTGCACCTCGGCCTGGCCGCCCAGGATGCCCTCGGTACCCACCTCACGGGCGACCCGGGTGACCTGCTCGGCGAAGTTGGACAGCTGGTCCACCATCGTGTTGAGGGTGTTCTTCAGCTCCAGGATCTCACCGCGCGCGTCCACGTCGATCTTCTGCGACAGATCACCGCGCGCGACCGCGGTGGCCACCTGGGCGATGTTGCGCACCTGGGCGGTGAGGTTCCCGGCCATGCCGTTCACGGAGTCCGTCAGGTCGCGCCACACACCGGCGACGCCGGGCACCTGCGCCTGGCCGCCGAGCCGACCGTCGGTGCCCACCTCGCGGGCGACCCGGGTCACCTGCTCGGCGAACGCGGAGAGCTGGTCCACCATCGTGTTGATGGTGTTCTTCAGCTCCAGGATCTCACCGCGCGCGTCCACGTCGATCTTCTGCGACAGATCACCGCGTGCCACGGCCGTCGTCACCTGGGCGATCTGCCGCACCTGCGAGGTGAGGTTGCCGGCCATGAAGTTGACGGAGTCGGTGAGCTCCTTCCACGTACCGGACACACCGTCGACGCGCGCCTGGCCGCCCAGTCGGCCCTCCGTGCCCACGTCCCGCGCCATACGGGTCACCTGGTCGGCGAACGACGAGAGCTGCGCCACCATCGTGTTGACGGTGTTCTTCAACTCCAGCATCTCACCGGCCACATCGACCGTGACCTTCTGCGACAGATCGCCG
>NZ_VSRY01000090.1 GCF_008271805.1 Streptomyces sp. TRM49041 | reverse complement strand
CTGTGTTCAGTGCTTGTGGCAGGCGCATGTGCACGTGATCGAGAAGACCGGCTGCTCGTCGGGGCCGGGGTCGTCGGACGCGTACACCTCCATAGGTGCGCAGAAGGAATGCTCGCCCGCCTCGCATTCCTGCGTCCGCCCGGACTCTCTCGCGTCCGCGGTGAGCTGCTCCGTCGTGCGCTCCGGCCTCACCGCTCACCACCCAGAAGGTCGAACGCGTCAGGGACCGGTGGGAACAGCGGTGCGCATTCGCGGCACGCGTACACGGTGAAGCCGGGTCCACTGGCCTGGTGCACCTCGGAGACGACCACGGGTGCGTCCGTGATCCGGTCGCAGCGTACGCACATGCGGATCGGCCGCCGCCGGTCGTTCATCGGGCGACCTCCACTCCGTGCAGGCTGCGGGCGTCCAGGTCGATGCCCAGGTCCGCCGCGAGTACGAGGGTGAGTCGCCGCGTCCGCGTCTCCTGTTGCTCGTACGCCGCCAGGTAGGGGCGGACCAGGGCCGAGGCGTGGCCGTCGAGTGGGTCGTTCCGTCCGTACGGGGAACGGGGCAGGGGCAGTGGGGTGCGAGGCGGGGCCTCGCGGCGGGTGGCGGTGGACGCGGGTGCGGTCGGGCTTGAGTCGGCTCGCCGTCGGCCGGAACCCGGTGCGAATGCGCCCAGCAGCAAGCGCGCGAAGGCATGGATAATGCCCACTGTCATCAACCTCCTCAGGGTTGGTGGCCATGCCCCGGGAGTCCTGGCCGACTCGCCGGGGTCTTCTGTGGTCAACGTAGTCGATGTCGGCAGCTGTCGGCAGTGGTAGGCAGTAGTTGACAGTTGTTGAAGATGCGCGGCCGTTGCTGGACGTTTACGTTCGCTTCCGTGACAGAGCAGATCAACCCCGGTGCCGCCGCCTACCACTACGAGCAGCTCGCGAGCATCCTGGAGCGCAAGATCAGGAGCGGGGAGTTCGCGGCCGGCTCCCGGCTGCCGGGGGAGATGGTTCTCTCCCAGGAGTACGGCGTGGGCTCCAACACCGTCCGCCGCGCCCTCGACATCCTGAGGGAACGTGGGCTGGTCGTGACCGTGCGAGCGAGGGGCTCGTTTGTTGTCGAGCAACTGCCTGACGAGTCGGTGGGTTGAACGGTCAGTGCACTCTGCGATGAGTTTCCGGGGCTCCTCCGGTCTACCCGTGTGACAGCAACGCCATGGAAGGAGCCCCGTCATGCAGCAGAAGATCACGCCGTTCCTCTGGTTCGACACCGAGGCGGAGGAGGCGGCCAACCACTACACCGGGATCTTCAAGGACTCGCGGATCGTGAAGGTCGACCGTTACCCCGAGGGGACCCCGATGCCGGCGGGTACGGTCATGACCGTCGAGTTCGAGCTCGCGGGGCAGCGGTACGTGGCGATGAACGGTGGGCCCGAGTTCAAGTTCAACGAGGCGATCTCGCTGTCCGTGGCGTGCGAGGACCAGGAGGAGGTCGACTACTTCTGGTCCCGGCTCGGCGAGGGCGGCGAGGAAGGGCCCTGTGGGTGGCTCAAGGACAAGTACGGGCTGTCGTGGCAGGTCACCCCGCGCATCCTGGACGAGATGATGACCGACCCGGATCCCGAGAAGGCCAGGCGTGCCGCCGAAGCCATGATGGGCATGAAGAAGCTCGACATTCAGGGCCTCCGGGACGCCGTCGAGGGCGCGCGTTCCTGAGCGCTTCCGCGCTCGCCGCCCCGGCTGGCTAGGCTGGCCGGGGCATCCCTTGGAGGAGACACCATGACCGCCACACTCCCCGAGTGGCTATACCCGCCGCGTGACAGCGGATGGGAGGCCGACGACCTCGACCGTATTCCGAATCTGCCTCGCCATACTGAGCTGATCGACGGAGCGTTGATCTTCATGATGTGTCCCCAGCGCTCCTGGCACGACCGTGTCATCCGTCGCCTGACCGCCGCCCTGGAGGACCTGGCGCCGACGGGGCATACCGTCGAGGCGCAGATGACCGTGCGGCTGAGCACGAAGAGTCGCCCCGAGCCGGACGTGGTCGCCGCCAAGGTCGCTTACGACCCGGACCGCACCTGCTTCCTGCCCGATGAGGTCGACCTGGTCGTCGAGATCGTCTCCGAGGAGTCCCGGGAGCGTGACCGGGAGACCAAGCCGTTCAAGTACGCCCGCGCCGGGATCCGGCACTTCTGGCGGATCGAGGAGGAGCACGGGCTGCCTGTCCTCCACTCCTATGAGCTGGACGACACCACGCGGGTGTACGTCGCCACCGGCATTCACCGTGAGCGCATCAAGACCGCTGTGCCCTTCGACCTGGACATCGACCTGGCCGGCCTGATCCGCTGAGGCGACAAGGCGGGGTTGCCATGCGGCGTTCACTTGGTCG
The DNA here is from genome assembly GCF_008271805.1 of Streptomyces sp. TRM49041. Lineage (GTDB taxonomy): Bacteria > Actinomycetota > Actinomycetes > Streptomycetales > Streptomycetaceae > Streptomyces. The sequence continues at coordinate 9,329 of NZ_VSRY01000090.1, read as the reverse complement.
TACGACCAAGGGCCGAGATCATCCCCGTCGAATTGCAGGAGTCAACCAGGGCTACGCCTCTTACTCTGAGGCCATGAGCGCCCTGGAGCCCCCCGACACCGCCGACATGGCCGCCGCGTCCTCGCAGCAGGGCGGGGGAAGTGTTCTCGACAAGGCGCACCGGGCGCTCAGCATCGGGATCGTCTCCGTCGTCCTGCTGATCGCCTTCGAGGCGACCGCCGTCGGTACGGCCATGCCCGTCGCGGCGCGGGAGCTGGACGGGGTGCCGCTGTACGCGTTCGCGTTCTCGGCGTACTTCACGACCAGCCTGTTCGGCATGGTGCTGGCCGGGCAGTGGGCCGACCGGGACGGGCCGCTTCGGGCGCTCGCCACCGGGATCGGGGCGTTCGGGGCGGGGCTTGTGGTGTCGGGGACCGCCGAGGCCATGTGGGTGTTCATCGCCGGGCGGGCCGTGCAGGGGTTCGGTGGCGGGCTCGTGATCGTCGCGCTGTACGTGGTCGTCAGCCGGGCGTACGAGGAGCGGCTTCGGCCCTCGATCATGGCGGCGTTCGCGGCGAGCTGGGTCATTCCCTCCGTCGTGGGGCCTCTCGCCGCCGGGACCGTGACCGAGCGGCTCGGGTGGCGGTGGGTGTTCCTCGGGATTCCCGTGCTGGTGGTGCTGCCGCTGGTGCTCGCGCTTCCCGCGATACGGCGGCTGGCCTCGGGCCCGGCCGACGCCGGGGCCCCGGTCGCGGGCTTCGACCGGGGGCGGCTTCGGCTGGCGCTGGGGATCTCCGTGGGCGCGGGGCTGCTGCAGTACGCCGGGCAGGACCTGCGCTGGCTGTCCATCGCGCCCGCCGTGCTGGGCACCGCGCTGCTGGTGCCCGCCGCGCTGGGGCTGCTGCCGCGCGGCACCTTCCGCGCGGCGCGCGGACTGCCGGCCGTCGTGCTGCTGCGCGGGGTGGCGGCGGGCGCGTTCGTCGCCGCCGAGTCGTTCATCCCGCTGATGCTGGTCACCGAGCGGGGGCTGAGCCCGACCTTGGCAGGGCTGTCGCTCGCGGTGGGCGGGGCGACCTGGGCACTCGGCTCGTTCATCCAGTCCCGTCCCGCCGTGGAGCCGCACCGGGAGCGGCTCATGGTGATCGGGATGCTCCTGGTCGCTGTGGCCATCGCCGCCGTGCCGTCGGTGCTCGTCCACGCCGTGCCGGTGTGGATCGTCGGGGTCGCGTGGGGCTTCGGGTGCCTGGGGATGGGCCTGGTGATCTCCTCCAACAGCGTGCTGCTGTTGAAGCTGTCGCCACCCGACGAGGCCGGGTCCAACTCCGCCGCCCTCCAGATCTCCGACGGGCTCTCGAACGTCCTGCTCCTCGCCGCGGGCGGCGCCGCCTTCGCCGCGCTGGGCGGCGGGTCCCTCGCGGGAGCCGGTCACGCGGTCGCGGCGACGGGTGGCTCCCATCCGACGGCCTTCGCTGCGGTGTTCCTGCCGATGGCGGCGGTGGCGCTGCTGGGGGCGTGGGTGGCCACGCGGGTGCGGGTGCGGTAGGTGGCCGGCCGCCCTCGCCCAGTACCAGAATGACCCCACCCGGTAGTACCATTCTGGTATGGCTATGAACCTGCGTCTCCGCGACGACCAGACCGATGCCCTCAAGCAGCGTGCCGAGCAGGAGGGTGTCAGCATGCACGCCATAGTGCTCAAGGCGGTCGACGACTATCTGGCGCGAACGGCCCAGGAGGCCATGGTGCGCAAGACAGCCCAGGAACAGGCGGCCAAGTGGCACGAACTGCTGGAGCGGCTCAAGTGACGTGCATCTATCTGACCGCCGAGAACGTCCTGGCCATCGCTGCGCATGCGATCGATGACCAGGACGTTGTCGTACGGGACGTGGGACTCCTCGAGTCGGCTGTGCACCGCCCCTCTGCTGCCATGTTCGGCCAGGAGGCGTACTCCGATCTCTTGGAGAAGGCCGCCGCGCTGCTCCAGTCCCTTGCGGTCAACCACCCCTTCTTCGACGGCAACAAGCGCACCGCCTGGCTCTCCTGCGTGAGCTTCCTCGCCATGAACGGGGTGGACCTCCGCCCCGACATCGACGCGGCGGAACGGCTCGTCATCGACGTTGCCACGGGCGGGGAGGACGAGGTGAAGGCCATCGCCGAACGGCTGGCCGCACTGGCGATGTGACCCCCGTCGCAGTCCCCGAGGTCACGGCGTCGTCCCGCTCTTGAGGGCGCCGGGCCACCGGTAGGGTGGCCCGGTTGTCGTACGCGTCCGCCGCGCGGCGCGCGTATCCGCCGAGCTGCCGAGCCCGAGAGCCCCGAATCGGAGACCGTGACTACTACCGCCTCCCATCACCTCTCACCCGCCTTCCCCGGCCGCGCCCCCTGGGGCACGGCCAACAAGCTGCGTGCCTGGCAGCAGGCCGCGATGGACAGGTACGTCCAGGAGCAGCCCAGGGACTTCCTCGCGGTCGCCACGCCCGGCGCCGGTAAGACGACGTTCGCGCTGACCCTCGCGTCGTGGCTGCTGCACCACCATGTCGTCCAGCAGATCACCGTCGTCGCCCCGACCGAGCACCTGAAGAAGCAGTGGGCGGCCGCCGCCGCGCGCATAGGCATCAAGCTGGACCCGGAGTACAGCGCCGGGCCGCTCAGCAAGGAGTACCACGGCGTCGCCGTGACGTACGCCGGTGTCGGCGTGCGCCCGATGCTGCACCGCAACCGCTGCGAGCAGCGCAAGACCCTCGTCATCCTCGACGAGATCCACCACGCCGGTGACTCCAAGTCCTGGGGCGAGGCGTGCCTGGAGGCGTTCGAGCCCGCCACTCGGCGGCTCGCGCTCACCGGTACGCCGTTCAGGTCCGACACCAACCCCATCCCGTTCGTCACGTACGAGGAGGGGAACGACGGCATCCGGCGGTCAGCCGCCGACTACACCTACGGCTACGGCAACGCCCTCGCCGACGGTGTCGTCCGGCCCGTGATCTTCCTCAGCTACAGCGGCAACATGCGCTGGCGCACCAAGGCCGGTGACGAGATCGCCGCCCGGCTGGGCGAGCCCATGACCAAGGACGCCGTCTCGCAGGCGTGGCGCACCGCCCTCGACCCGCGCGGCGACTGGATGCCCAACGTGCTGCGCGCCGCCGACCAGCGGCTCAGCGAGATCCGCAAGGCCATCCCCGACGCCGGCGCCCTCGTCATCGCCTCCGACCAGGACTCCGCGCGCGCGTACGCCAAGCTCATCAGGGAGATCACCGGGCACGGCGCCACCGTCGTCCTCTCCGACGACGCCGGCGCCTCGAAGCGGATCGACGAGTTCAGCGACGGCGACGGCCGTTGGATGGTCGCTGTCCGGATGGTGTCCGAGGGCGTCGACGTGCCCCGGCTCGCCGTGGGCGTGTACGCCACCACCATCTCCACGCCCCTCTTCTTCGCGCAGGCCGTCGGGCGTTTCGTGCGGTCCCGGAGGCGTGGCGAGACCGCCTCCGTGTTCCTGCCGACCATCCCCATGCTCCTCGGCTTCGCCAACGAGATGGAGGTCGAACGCGACCACGTCCTCGACCGGCCCAAGAAGAGCGGCGAGGACGAGGACCCGTACGCCGAGTCCGAGAAGGAGATGGACGAGGCGAACAAGCAGCAGGACGAGGACACCGGCGAACAGGACATGCTGCCCTTCGAGGCGCTGGAGTCCGACGCCGTCTTCGACCGCGTCATGTACAACGGCGCCGAGTTCGGCATGCAGGCCCACCCCGGCAGCCAGGAGGAGCAGGACTACCTCGGCATCCCCGGCCTCCTGGAGCCCGACCAGGTCCAGCTGCTCCTCCAGAAGCGGCAGGCCCGGCAGATCGCCCACAGCAGGCAGAAGCCCGCGGACGAGGCCGACCTCCTCGAACTGCCCGCCGAACGGCGGCCCGTCGTCTCCCACAAGGAGCTCATGGAGCTGCGCAAGCAGCTGAACACCATGGTCGGCGCGTATGTGCACCAGAGTGGAAAGCCGCACGGCGTCATCCACACCGAGCTGCGGCGGGTCTGCGGCGGCCCGCCGAGCGCCGAGGCCACGGCCGGGCAGATCCGGGAGCGGATCAAGAAGGTCCAGGAGTGGGCCACGCGGATGCGGTGAGCCGGCGCGGATGCGGTGAGCTTGGCGCGGCACAGCGCGGCGTCGCGCGGCGCGGTGAGCGTACGCGGCTTCGGTGAGCGGCGTACGCGGCTTCGGTGAGCCATGGTCTGCGGTGAGTCCGTGCCTACGGGCGCCCCGGAGTGCCCGTTTCGGGTACGGCTTCGGGGCGCCCGCCCGCTGAACCACGCATTCCGGGATCAAATCCCCAACCGCGCCCGGATTCTGGACGAGGTCTTCCGCTGAGCGGAGTCGGTCGCTACTGTCCGGGCACATGCAAACGCCCCGTGGCAGCGCCGCCGCGGAGCGCAGCCGGTGTGCCATGGCCTGCCGGCGGCCTCTCGGTGCGATGCTCAAGGGACGGGTGTCGCCTCATCGTTGAGAGTGTCCGCCGTCACTCACTCCGAAGGAGGGGGCGTCGTGACCGCGGAAACCTCCCAGACGCTCGACCGAGGACTGCGCGTCCTCAAGCTGCTCGCCGACACCGACCACGGTCTGACTGTCACCGAGCTGTCCCACCGGCTCGGTGTGAACCGGACCGTCGTCTACCGCCTGCTGGCCACGCTCGAACAGCACGCGCTCGTACGCCGTGATCTCGGCGGCCGCGCCCGTGTCGGGCTCGGTGTGCTGCGGTTGAGCCGCCAGGTCCACCCCCTCGTACGGGAGGCCGCGCTGCCCGCGCTGCGCTCGCTCGCCGAGGACATCGGGGCGACCGCGCACCTCACCCTCGTCGACGGCGCCGAGGCGCTGGCGGTCGCGGTCGTCGAGCCGACCTGGACCGACTACCACGTGGCGTACCGGGCCGGGTTCCGGCACCCTCTGGACCGGGGCGCGGCCGGCCGCGCCATCCTCGGCGCCCGCCGGTCCGGCGGCCTCACCGATCCCGGGTACGCCCTCACGCACGGCGAACTGGAGGCGGGCGCGAGCGGCGCCGCGGCCCCGCTGGTGGGGGTGACCGGGATAGAGGGCAGCGTGGGCGTGGTCATGCTGAGCGACGCCGTACCGGAGCGGGTCGGCCCCCGCGTGGTCGACGCGGCACGGGAGGTCGCGGACGCGCTGCGCTGAGGGCCGGCCGCGGAGGGGCGACTCCCCGGCCGGACGCCCGGCGCCGCCGGGCCTGCCTCACCGGCCCCGCCCCCGCCCCGCCCCCATCGGGCCGGAGCCACCGGCCCCGCCACCGGGCCGGAGTCACCGGCCAGGAGCCTGTCGCTCGGAGCCGTCCGCGGGAGCGTACGCGCGCGTGCGGATAGATTGGCTCTGTGCTCTCCCGTCTCTCGCGCCCCCGTGTCCTCACCCTGTGCGCCATGCCCGTCCTGGCGCTGTTCACGGCGGCCGCGTTCGCGCCGCTGCCGTTCACGATCGCGCTCCCGGGTTCGACCGCGGACGTGCTCGGCAAGGACAAGGGGCGGCAAGTGATCACCATCTCCGGGGCGCCGGTGCGGAAGACCACCGGAGAGCTGCGCATGACCACGATCCTCGCCACCGCGCCGGGCGCCGACATCGACCTCGCGGACGTCGTCGGCGGCTGGTTCCGCACCGACCAGGCCGTGCTGCCGCACGACTCGGTCTACCCGGCAGGCCGGTCGAACAAGGAGATCGAGAAGCGCAACCTCGAACAGATGGAGCAGTCGCAGGACAGCGCCGTCGCGGCCGCCCTGAACCATCTGGGCAAGAGCGAGAAGGACGTCGACGTGCGGCTGCACCTCGCGGACGTCGGCGGGCCGAGCGCCGGGCTGATGTTCTCGCTCGGCATCGTCGCGAAGCTGGCCGGTGACGGCGAGGGTGGTGACCTCACGGGAGGACGCGTCATCGCCGGTACGGGCACGATCGCGCCCGACGGGACGGTCGGCCCGGTCGGCGGGGTGTCCCTCAAGACACAGGCCGCCGCGCGCGACGGGGCGACGGTCTTCCTCGTCCCGGAGGACGAGTGCTCGGGCGCGAAGGCCGAACTGCCCGAGGGGCTCCGGCTCATCCCGGTCGAGACCCTGAACGACGCGTTGACCTCCCTGAAGTCCCTGAACAAGGGCACCGCCGTCCCCTCCTGCTGAGTCGCGGGCGCGGCGCCTCACACATGCCGCGGAGCGAGCGGCGGGTCCGCGTCCGACGCCGCCTGCTCCACCAGCGGGATGATCCGCAGCGGCACCGGGTTCTCCATCACGATCGCCGTCGACGCCCGCACGATCCCGGCGAAGCCGACCACACGGTCGATGACCCGCTGGAGGTCGGCGTTCGACCGGGCGACCAGGCGGCACAGCATGTCGCCGTGACCCGTGGTCGTGTGGAGCTCCAGGACCTCCGGGACACCCGCCAGGTGCTCGCGGATGTCGGCGCCCTGGCCCTGCTTGATCTCCAGCGTCGCGAAGGCCGTCACCGGGTAGCCCAGCGCCGCCGGGTCCACGTCGGGGCCGAAGCCGCGGATGACGCCGCCCGCCTGGAGGCGGTCCAGGCGGGCCTGGACCGTGCCGCGGGCGACGCCGAGGCGCCGTGACGCCTCCAGCACCCCGATCCTCGGTTCGCGTGCCAGCAGGGCGATGAGCCTGCCGTCCAAATGATCGATCGCCACAGCCGCCTCCCGATGGTCATCCTGTACAGAACGTCCGACGATAGTGGTGTTTCACTGTGCAGATTGACCAGGGGAAACACAAACTATTGCGCAGCTTGTGGAACGGAGAGAGCCTGCCGCCATGACTGAGATCCTGCATGACACCCCCGACACCGCACGGCAGGCCGACCCCTTCCCGGTGAAGGGAATGGACGCGGTCGTCTTCGCCGTCGGCAACGCCAAGCAGGCCGCGCACTACTACTCAACGGCCTTCGGTATGAAGCTCGTCGCGTACTCCGGACCGGAGAACGGCAGCCGCGAGACGGCAAGCTACGTGCTGACGAACGGCGCCGCGCGCTTCGTGCTCACCTCCGTCATCAAGCCGTCCACGGACTGGGGCCGCTTCCTCGCCGGGCATGTCGCCGAGCACGGCGACGGCGTGATCGACCTCGCCATCGAGGTCCCGGACGCCCGCAAGGCGTACGCGTACGCCGTCGAGCACGGCGCCACCGGCATCACCGAGCCGTACGAGGTGAAGGACGAGCACGGGACCGTCGTCCTCGCAGCCGTCGCCACGTACGGCGATACCCGGCACACCCTCGTCGACCGGTCCGGCTACGACGGCCCCTACCTGCCCGGGTACGTCGCCGTCGATCCGATGGTCGAGCCCCCTGCCAAGCGCACCTTCCAGGCCGTCGACCACTGCGTCGGCAATGTCGAGCTCGGGAAGATGAACGAATGGGTGGCCTTCTACAACAAGGTCATGGGCTTCACCAACATGAAGGAGTTCGTGGGCGACGACATCGCCACCGAGTACTCCGCACTCATGTCGAAGGTCGTCGCGGACGGCACCAAGAAGGTCAAGTTCCCGATCAACGAGCCCGCGATCGCGAAGAAGAAGTCGCAGATCGACGAGTACCTGGAGTTCTACGGCGGCCCCGGCGTCCAGCACATCGCCCTCGCCACGAACGACATCGTCGCGACGGTACGGACGATGCGGGCCGCCGGTGTCCGGTTCCTCGACGTGCCGGACTCGTACTACGACACGCTCGGCGAGTGGGTCGGCGACACGCGCGTGCCGATCGACGAGCTGCGCGAGCTGAAGATCCTCGCCGACCGCGACGAGGACGGCTACCTGCTGCAGATCTTCACCAAGCCCGTCCAGGACCGCCCGACCGTCTTCTTCGAACTCATCGAACGACACGGTTCGATGGGCTTCGGAAAGGGCAACTTCAAGGCGCTGTTCGAGGCTATCGAGCGCGAGCAGGCCAAGCGCGGCAACCTGTAGCACGGGTAACGCCGTCGGCCCGCCCCGTACTTGTGGCCCCGCGGACCTGACCCGCGGGGCCACAGGACGTCAACGGGCCGCACACGGGCCGCACACGGGCTGCCCGTCCACGCCCGCCCGTCCACAGGCCGCCCCACAGGCCGTCGACAAGCCCCTCCGGGGCCCGCCTACCCCGTCGGCGGCGCCCCCGACGGCTCACCCAGCGCCGCCAGCGCCCGTCGCGCCTGAGGGGCGTACAGCGGCGAGAAGTGCGGGTTCGTACGCAGTGCCTCCGACAGATGGCGGCGGGCCTCCCCGGCCATGCCGAGCGCCCGCTCGATCTCGCCCCGGTGGTACGAGAACAGCGCGCTCCGCAGTCCCTGCTCGGTCGCCACCCGGGCGTACGGCAGCGCCTCCTTCGCCCGGCCCGCGCGCAGCAGCGCCCAGCCCAGCGCGTCCGCCACCTCCACCGACCGGTGACCGCGCCGCCACTCCGCGCGCAGCCACGCCACCGCCCTGCCCGGCTTCCCATGGTCCGCCTCGTACCGGGAGAGGACCAGCGACTGGTTCACGCCGTGCTCGGACGCCTCCTCCGCGCGCGCCTCCAGCAGGTCGAACCGTGCCCGCGCGTCCACCGCCAGGCCCAGCGCCGCGTACAGCTCGCCCGCCTCCAGCGCGTACTCCGGCAGCGGCCGCGCCGCCAGCGCCGCCCGGTAGTCCCGTACCGCCTCGTCCGTACGCCCCAGCGCCGCCCGCGCCCGCGCGCGGCCCACCAGCGACGGCGCGTCCGCCGGGACCAGCCGCAGCGCCGCGGCGTACTGGCCGAGCGCCTCCTCCGGTTCGCCCCGCTCCCACGCCAGGTCGCCCAGCCGCCGCAGGCACGCGGCCTTCTCGGCGGTCGTCGACGCCCGCGCCGCCGCGTCGTAGGCCGCCGCCGCCGCGTCCTCCCGCCAGCCCCGGTCCCAGTACACCTGCGCCGCCCGCGTGAACGCCGCCCCGCCCGTGTGCAGCTCCCGCAGCCGGTCCAGCGCCTTGCCGGCCGCCGCGTGGTCGCCGAGGCCCCGGTACGCGTCGATCAGCAGCGCCTCCACCCGCCACCGCCGCGGCTTCGCCTTCCGCGCCGCCTCGCCCCACCGCTTCGCCGCCTTGAAGTCGCCCCGCGCGTGGGCCAGCGTGCCCATGCCCAGCGCCGCGTCCGCATTGCCCCGCGCCACGGGGTACGCGTCCAGGGACCGCCGCAGCGCCAGCTCCGCCTTCGGGTACTCCGCCGGGTCCCCCGCCCGTACGCCCCGCTCCGCGTACGCCGCGCCCAGCATCGCCCAGGACGCGTCGTCGCCCGGGTTCTTCCGCAGCCACTCCTCCCGGTCGCCGATCAGCGCGGCCAGCTCCGGCAGGGACGCCCGGGCCCCCGCGTCCGCCGCCGCCACGGC
>NZ_VSRY01000089.1 GCF_008271805.1 Streptomyces sp. TRM49041 | reverse complement strand
GCCGGGCGACCGTGCGCGGCGTACGCCGTTGTCGCGGGCTCCGGTGGAGCTGGGCCCGAAGGCCCGTCCGGCGCTCTATTACCCGCTGCCGGGTGATCCGTCCGACCTGTCCGGATGGAAGGACTTCGAGCTGCTGATGAGGCATCTGAAGGGCGCTCAGCCGCACTGATTGTGCGTCATACCCGGTCCGACACTGGCTGATTGCGGATTGCACTCGCGATACCCGGGTTGTTAGAGATGGGGGAGAATGCGAACACCAGACCGAGGGGGAGCCTGATGAAGTTCGACATGGGGGCGCAGGTTCTGGCGTCACTGATGAAGCAGTCAAATCTGTCCACCAACGATCTCGGACTGCTGATCCGTCAGCTCATCCAGGCGGCACAGCCGCTGGAGGGCAGGTTCAACGGCGCGGGCAAGGCGGCGTTCGACCTGTTCAAGTCGCGTTCCGACGAGATCACGGCCGAGTTGAACGCTTCGCTCCGGGCGATCCTGGGCGGCCAGGCCGGGATGGAGACGGCATTCGGCTCCGGTGACCAGGAGCAGGGCGAGAACGCGCGGACGCAGATGTCGGCGGCGAACTTCGACGCTGCGCGCTTCTCGGGCCGTAGCTGACCGTCGTACCTCAGCACGCGTATCTCACGGGGAGTGGATTTCTTATGGCAGCCAACAGTGACCGCCGTTCGTACGACCTGGGCGCCTCCAGCGAGGTGCAGGCCAATATCAAGGCTGTGATCGCCCGTCTTGAGCAGGTGATCACGGATCGTGACGCCCAGGTGAAGGCCGCGATGAAGGACTTCCAGGCCGATGGGGTGGCGGACGAGTACCACGGCAAGGAACTGCGCTGGAACAAGGCCTCGCAGGAGGTCAGGGCCATCGTTCAGCTGCTGAGGACGACGCTGGAGAAGAACGACGCGACCGCCCAGCAGACGCTCGCCCGGGCGAAGGCCGCCGTCGACAACATCGGCTGACGGTACGGCCGGGCGCAGGCAGCGGGATCGAGCACACGGGGGAACGGGGGGACGTTTCATGACGTCGTGGGACATCAAGCCGCAGGGCGTCCAGGGCCAGTTGCGGGCCACCGGCGCCAGGGCCGGGGACCTGGAGAAGGCCCTGACGGCGATGATCGACGATATGCGGGCGGCGGGTGAGGCCGCCGGCACGGCAGTGCCCGGCTCGGCGGCAGAGACCCATACACCTGGGCCGTGGGCGTCGGGGCCTTCGCTGACGCGCAAGGCCACAGGCCCGGTCGCCGCCGCACTCGCCGAGTACCTCCAGGAGCGCGGTAAGGACTTCACCTCGATGGCGGACCGGATCCAGGCCGCTGTGCTGGGTGCCGCCAAAGCCACGAACGCGTACGTCGAGGGCGACCTCGCCACGGCCCGGGAAGCCCAGAGCGCGGCTCGTTCCGTACGGCTGGACCTGCTCAAGGACGCCGGGGGGAAGAAGTGAGCGACAACCAGCCGGTGAATCCGGCCGAGATACCCGTCTTCACCGGCGACGAGGCAGCGCTCGACGCGAAGGTGAAGGCGATCAGCGGCCACGGGGTGAAGGTCGCCGCAGCGGCCGGTGACGTCCACACCACCTTCGGCGGACTGCGGGCCTTCTACCAGGCGCCCGAGGCCGACCAGCTGTTCGCCACGACCAGACCGGTCGCGGACAAGGCCCTGACGCTCAGCTCCGACATGTGCGTCATCGCCGGAGCCCTCGGTACGTACGCCAACGACATCCGCCCCCTGGCCCAGGAACTGGACAGGCTCAAAAGGGAGGCGGAGACGTTCCGGTCCCGGATCGCGGGCGACGACGAGTGGCGCGAGGACGGCGACCTCATCGACGAGAACAGGGCACGCCGCGACCAAATCGCCGAGCTCTGGACACAGTTCCAGGAAGCCGAGCGCGCCTGCCACTCCAAGATCGTCGCACTGGTCGGCGGCACACCACTGAAAGTCAACGACGGCTCCAACGCCAAGGACATGTACGGCTACGACGCCGAGGCCCTCAAACAGGCCGAGAGCCTTCCCTGGGGCGACGTCGTCGACGAGTCCATCCCCGGCTGGCAGTTCTGGGAACACGGCTGGGAGTTCGGCAAAGGCGTCGTCGTCGACGGTGTATGGGGCACCCTCGTGGGCCTGGGAACCCTGGCCGGCTTCAAAGGCGGCGACGCGGCGGGAGAGGCATGGAGCGGCCTGGCCGCCCTCGGCACGGGCCTGGGCCTGTCCATGCTCCCGGCCACCCGCAAGTACCTCTGGGACACGCCACCGGACCAGCTGCCTGCAGAGTTCCGCAAAGCCCGTACCGCCGTGCAAGAAACGGGTAAGGCGTTCCTGGCGTGGGACAAGTGGGAGTCCAACCCCTCCAGGGCCGCGGGCGAAGTCACCTTCAACGTCCTGACCACCGTCTTCACCGGCGGCGCCGGCGGTGCGGCAGCGGGCGCGGGCAAGGCGGGAGCGGTGGCCAAGGCGCTCTCCGTCGCCGGCAAGGCGGGCCGGGCCATCGACCCGACGACCTACGCCTTCAAGGGCGCGAGCGGCCTGATGAAGATCGGCGACGTCATGACGGGCCTGGAGAACCTCGGGAAAATCGAGGTGCCGAAATTCTCCCCCGAGTCGATGGCCATCCCCGAAGGCGCTTACAAACTCCCCGACGGCACACTGCACCTTCCTGAGGGCGCACCAGTCCCCGCAGGTGCGATCACGATCCCGGAAGGCACCGTCCGGCTCCCCAAGGGCACTCCGGTCCCGGCCGACGCCATCGACTTCGGCGACGGCATGGTCAAGCTGCCCGAGGGCACTACGCCACCGGCAGGCGCGGTCCAGGTCCCCGCAGGCACCCTCAAGATCCCCGAGGGCACCCTGGCCTTCCCCCCAGGCACCGCAAAGCTGACCGACCTGGAAGGCAACAGCGTCTACGTCGACAAACAAGGCAACCTGCTGGACGCCGACAGCTCCCTCAAACAGCACCACAGCCAGGCCACACCGGAGAACCCCACGGCTGGCGCGGACATCTCCCGAGCCGAAACCCCGCCCAAGACACCGGCCCTGGTCGGCGCAGGCGCGAACACGGCCGACAACACCGCAGGCAACACCCGCCTCGGCGACAGCCTGGCCGACGCAGGCCGCACGACCGAGAACACTCCGACTACCACCAACGTCGGCGATGACGCCCCAGGCGGCATGGCCAACCACCTGCCAGGCAGTAGCGCGGGCAACAACTTCCCGGCCAACAGCCTGGACAACAACGAGCCAGGCAATGGTGTCGACAAGCCCACTCTCGGATCACCTGCTGGTCAAGATCCACCGACCAATACTGCGGACGGTCACGGCAGCAGTTCAACCGGAGGCCATGGCCGGGACCACGTGAATGCTCGTGAGAGCCTGGTCGGGGGCAGTGAAGCCCCGGGGGGCGGCGACCGCGGAGGCTCAAACAGCGAGGGCGGTTCACGGCAGCCGGCCAACCTCATCGGGAACTGGGCTCATCCCGAGCAGCCTCGACCGTTTCAGCGCGGAGGCGAGACCGAGGCCCAGATTCGCGACCGGTTGCGCGGATCGAAGGTGAAGCCGGGCGACCTGGACAAGACACTTGCCAACCTCGCTGATCATCCCGCAGGGCAGGAGATGGCGGACTTGATCGCCTCTGGTCGCTTCAGCGGCCTGGCAAACTATGACCAGGTTGTATCGAGCTTCACCCAGAAGAACGGAATGTCGGGCGGAGTGGAGCAACTGCGACTCGCGAAGCGGCTGCAGGACAGTGGCATGACGGACATCGGTTTCGAGATCAAGAAGGACGTGGAGATCAAGCCGGGAGTGACCACCGGGCCGAAAACGGACTTGGACGTCAAGGCACGGGACTCCGATGGGAAGATCTATGGATATCAGTTCAAGGAAATCGCAAACCCGAAGAAAGTTGCCAACAAGATGTGGCAGAACATCGGGCAGCTCGCTGACTCGGGAGCCGATGTCAAGGTGTTTGTCGTTGATACCAAGGGCAGCATCGCCGACATGCTGGCGACCGGTATCCAGAAGGATCTTGCCAGGATTCACGCCGAGCGGGGCGTGATCGTCGTGCTTCGCGTCGAGGACGGGACGCTCATGTACCCGCCTGGCGCCAACTTCATGCCCGGAGGAAGGCTTTGATCGCCACTACACCCGTCGCGCGATGGTCCTGGGGTACTCCTGGCTATGAGGTGGATCTGACCCAAGAGGCTGTCCGGAGGATGTCACTGGCCATCGAAGTCCTCGGTCGTTACCGTCTCGGAATCCCGCATGAAGGACTCGTGAGGGCAACAGTCCCCAAGTCCGGGAACCAGGAGTGTCTGCTACAAGCGATGCTTCCCTTCGGCGACATGCTGGAGGTCGAAATCAAAAGGAACCTCACCACCGGCGAGATCGGCGCTATCGACCTGTACACCTTGTGTGACGGTATCGTGGAATCCGGTGATCGTCCCGAGACAGTGGAAGGGCTATTCGCTCTCACTGTCGAGGTTTCCGGGAGTTTCTTCCATGTGGAGCTTACGACGTTCTCTGACGCCTGGATGCCGTTCGACCTTCGGGGGCGTGAGCAACAAGCGATCTTCGCAGAGAACCGCCCCCGCCTTTCGGCAGCTTTGGTGGATCTCTCTGAGGCGCTCGGCCTGGAGGTCGACCCTGAGGATCCCACGTGGTTCGGAATTCCGACCGAAACCGGAGTGGAGAATCACTTTGAGGACGACGGTTCCCCGTCCGATGTCTGGGGACGCTTCGAGATCCCCCACCGGAACGGGGTCTTCAGTCAAACCCCGAAGTTCAAGCCTGGGTACGTACGTCAAGCGTCTGGCCCCGTCGAGTACCTTCCGGTGCACGGCAAGAATGCAATCCTGGGTTACCTGTGGGCCTCGGATGCCGATGGAGCGGCAAGCTTCGAAGCGCGTGACGAAGCCGATCTAGACGGCTACCGCGCCGGGTTGATCTGGCTGGATCGGCTCCAAGAGGCATACGAACAGGGGTTGACCCCCTCTGCGGCGCTGACTGCGCTGAGGACCGCGCCGGAGGATCACGTGGCAGGACAGGTTAAAGGGACCGCGTCCATCCGAGTAGATGAGTTCTGGAAGCTGCGAGAGAAGGCAAGCAACTGACGTTTTCCCACCGCCCCGGCCGACTGCATGCCGGCCGGCGTCGAGGCCACGAAGATCCAGTTGTCGGCAGCCTTCACGGTCGGGGCGGCACGGATGAGCTGCGGTCGAAGGGGTCGGCGTCGGTGGAACGGCCGAGCCCCGGGCAGTGGGAGCGTTTGGAGCGGAGTTGAAGCGCGGCCCGCTGGCGCACGACTGGGATGACGAGTTCCAGGGTTGGACGCTGAAGCGGGTCAAGTCGCTGATTGGGCGCATGTTCCACATCTGGTACACGCTCCAGGGTGTGTGGAAGCTTCTTCCGCAGGCACGGCAGGTCCGCGTAGGTGCCGTTGCGGCGGGCGCTGGAACGGCACGACGGCGGTCGCGGTGTGGAAGGCGGAGGTGTGGCCGCGGGTAGAAGCACCGCGGCGGACCTGGGCGCCCACATCTGCTTCGAGGATGAGGCGGGGCATGGGCTGAGGCCGCCGAAGGGCCGCACATGGGCACCGCGCGGGCAGCGGCCGGTGGTGCGGGTGCGCGGCTGCAGCCGCGGACGGGTCAACATCGCCGGGGTGGTCTGCTATCGCCCCGGACACTGCTCCCGGGGACTATGGTGACGTCAGCAATTGGGGATTCTGAGGGAAGTTGTGAACGATAAGGAGTTCATCGAGCAAGTCCGAGCCAGGCCGGGACTCTACGGACTGGACGGCTCGTACTATCCGACCGTGACATTCCTCATCGGGTACGACCTAGGTCGCTCGGCTGGATCGTTGCGTGGATTCACCGAATGGCTCGTTGCGCGCAAGGGTGAGGAAACCAATCTCAACTGGATCGCACTCGTCCTGGAAGAAGCGTTCCCCGGGGCCGGAATTCGGCATTGGGGCTCGATCGAAAAGAAGCAGGAACGGCACGCTGTGAACTGCCTGTTCTCTCTGCTGCTCGAGTTCTTTGACGAGCGGGACGGTGTCTAGCACAGAGCGTTAAAAGAAAGTGAGAAAGTAGCGCGCCGCCAGTAGTTCCAGCGGCGCTTGCATTGGGCGAGCACGGCAGCTAGTTAAAGCTCGTGCGCTGCTCCCGGGCTACGAAAGCGCACCGATCGGTTTGCGGTTCACTAAGTCAGGCATGGATGTACGCTTCCGGACCGCATTGGAGGAGAGGTTCGAGCAGCTCAGGCGAGAACATCCCGGCCTTGACGTCAGACTGGAGATCGCGGATTGAGTTACCCTTTTGATCTCGATGGCGAAACGGTGTGGGATGCGGGCTACCACACTGGGCAGATGTATATCTCCCTCGCCTGCAGTGCGGCAGAACGACTGGAGTTGCGGACCGGGTTGATGCCGAACGACCAGGGTGGCTGCGATATCGAGCTGCCAGCTTTCCAGGCTTTTGTTGAGGGCTTGTACGATTCTTACTCCTCGACTCGGAATCCGGTGCTGCACGGGATGATACGCGGCCTGCTGATCGCCTCGCTTATCCTGCTGGAGCAGGCAGGAGCTTCGATCGCGTTGAAGCCGGAGCATGAGGACGCCTTCTGGGAGGAGAAAGTGGACTTCGGGCGCGCCATGGGGTAATGCCACAACCGAATGACGCGCCAGTCCGTGTGATCGAACTCTGAGGAGTCGGAACAGGGAGGGGTATTCGGTATCAAAGCTCCGAGACATGCCCTCTGGCGATCCCGGCCCAAGCTCGGAAAATGCGCGCTAGGTGTGATCGCTTTTTTCGGGGCCGTTCGCGCCAAATCCCTTGGGAACGCCTGGCTACGCCCCATCCAGGGACAATACCAGGAGCCCCGATAGCTACCCGTGCTGAGTGGTCGTGTGGGGCTTTCGGTGCGCTGATCACATTGCGTCGCAAACAAACGGACATTGTCGTCCATCAGGGTCCGGCCGACTGAGGCTGGCTCTCCAGCGCCTTGAGGCCTTGGTATGCCTCCCGAAGGTCCGATGCTTCGGGCAGTTGTCTGGCCTCTACAGCCTTGACGACTTCCAGCGCACGCCAGTGATTCGACGGGACGACACGGCCGGACAGTATTGCTTGCTGCGCGGCATTGCACGCTTCGTCGAGCCGGTCGCTGTCGAGTAAAGCCAACGCCAGGTCGATGTTCGCTGACGCTACCCGGCGCGGCCATTTCTGGATGTCATCGGCCGGAGCCAGCCGGGCAATCACTTCCCTCGCATAGGTCTCCGCTGCCGAATCTCCAACCCATGCGAGTGTCGTTGCTGTATAAGCAAGTGACTTGCCAGGGTCGTACTGGTAATGATGCTCCGTTCCCTTTCGCGGAACGAGTGCCCCCGACAATTTCTGTACCCGCTCTATTGCGGCGTAGGTCTCCGGTCGCTCCCCAAGACGCGCTCTTGCCCTTCCCTCTTGCGCTGTTGCCTGAATGGCGACCGAACTTCCGGCAGGGGCTAGCTGCTGCGCGATCTGCGAGAGTTCCAGCGCGTGGCCATATTCACCGTCCGTGAGTACCCGCCAAGCGTCCGTCTCGTAGCACCACGCCTCAATTTCGCGGTGCTCGGCGTGCTGTGCGAGCGTTGTCGCAGTCTGCAAGCGAGCGGTAGCGGCGTGTTCCTGGCGGAGGTCGATATGCAGGGTGGCACCCAACAGTTGAAACCAGCCACCGACCACGTGGAGACGTCGCTGTTCGGCGAGTGTCATCCGGGCATCCATGAGATGCGCGACATAGGCGGAGTGCTTTCGAACCCGTTCCAGCAGATCCTGTGGCGGAGACTTCGGGTATCTCATGGCTAATTCGTCAAAGGCGCTCTCCAGTCGGTTCAATGTCTCCTTTCCCACATCGCTTGCCGCGACCCTCCTGGCCAATTCGAGGGTGTCGAATTCGTCGTCACTGTTCGGTTCAGTGGCGGCTAGCCATGCGTTGGGTGTCTGCGGGGGTGAGGCGAAAGCGTCGGGAACCAGCAGCGCGTCAAGTTCGGCGGCTGTGATTTCCAGAGCCTTAGCGATCTTCGGCCTTTGCCAGGGCTGCGGATCGTTCTTTCCGTTTTCCCAGCGCTGGACGGTAGAGCGGTCTACACCGACCGCTTCCGCGAACTCCTCCTGGCTGAGCCCGCACGCTTTCCGGCGCTCCGCCAAGCGACGCCGCTTGCTGGTCATCCTGGCCCGTCCTCTCCCGTCCGGGTGTCTGCCCTGGTCAGCGTAGCCAGTGCGGCCAACTCGCGGCACGACTGCGGCCTTTCTGCCGTGGTGCCGGCGCGGCCCGCACGGTTCTGTGAAGGGACGCAAGGACCCCCGCGACGCGCGACCGTCCGGGGGCGTGGCCACCAACCGGTAAGGGGTTGACGGCATGACCCATACAAGCAGACTCCTCACGCTGCGCCAGCGGGCAGGGGTGGGCGCATGACGCAGACGGACACCAACGCGCGCGAGTGGGAATACACCACGTACGCCCCGGCTGGCGAGACGTGCCCGGCGTGCGGTAAGTCGATCAAGAGCCTTGAGAGTTGCCGCCGGGGGATGCTGTCCCGTCGGGACTTGTCTCCGGTCGTGGCCTACTGGCACACGGCTTGCGCCCCGACGGAGGGGCAGTGATCCCTATGGACCAGTACAAGAGCGCACGCGCTGAGGCGGAGCACACGGCAGCGCTGTTGCGCGCGGCCCTGCGACGGGCCGGAATCCCAGAGTATGAGGCCGCCCGGGTGCACCCCATGGTCACGCGTAACGGGCGTGCGTACGTGGAAATCGGGGCGCTGTCGATTGGCTCAGCGGCGAAGTTGTTGAACGCGCTTCCGCTGGCACTGGAGGCTTCTTCATGAGTCGCGCTACCTACCGGTTCCGTGATTACAAGATCACCCCTGATCTTTGCCCGGGAGCTGAACCGATCACGTCGGCAATGCGGTGCAAGACGTGCGGAGAGACCAGCGAGAAGGCCGAAGAGTTCGAGGACGGCACGGGATGGGCGGTCAAGCACCTCAAGGCCAACCCTGACCACCTGGAGTACCGAGAACACATCACGCGCCCGTATCGGTTCGAAGCCGGAGCGTGGCAGTGATGGACACGGCGCACAAGGCGCGTGAGGGACTCCGGGACGAGTGGCAGCGACGCGCGACGTGCCCGCCTGCCTGCCCAGCGAGTAACCCCCTGAGTCCCGCCCCGGCGGATGAACGCTACGGCCTGCCGGGGCGGGTGCACGACGGCGCGGGGACCGCTTCCCCGCCACGTTCTCCGAGAGGAGTACCCGTGTCCGCTGCACTGCCTGAGTTCGAGTTCGTCAAGACGGCCGCGTGCCGTGACGCGAGGGTGAACAACTGCCCCGAGGTCGCGACCAACGTTCCCGGCGTCGTCGCGTTGCGCGACGGCAACCGGCCGGACACCATCGTCACCATGACGGCCGCCGAGTGGGTCAGCCTCACCGACGCCGTGAAGGCCGGTGAGTACGACCTGAGCGCCTGAAAGTAGGTCCCATGCCGAAGTGCCCCCGCTGTGATGTCGAATGCCCCACAGACCCCGAGAACGGGTTGCCGTGGTGCGCGCGTTGCGGGGAGTTCTTCGGGCTCGCGCTGCCCGGCTGCCGGGGCCTGTGGTGGTGGCGCAACTCTGCCACCCGCACGCCGGTCCGGCCACGCGAGCACTGAGAGGGACCACACGACGGCCCCGTCTGTGCGCTACCTCGGTGGCGCATGGGCGGGGCTTCCCCACGTCCTGAGCTGGGGCCACTCTCAGAACGGCTAGTTAGACGCGTTCGGGTCGGCCAGGACGTGCCAACTCTCGGTGCCGGTCTGGCCGACACGACCGAGACCGATGCGGCATGCCATGACCGTCGGTGTACGTAGCCCCCGACTCGGCAGCCTTCGAGAGTCGGTCTCATCCCTCCCTGCCGTGCCCGTACTTGGGGCTGTTGTCACCATGCCGTGCGGCTGGTCGGTGTGCCGGCTCGGCAAGGCGCCCCTGCGGCGGTGAGTCCGCCCAGGCCTCCCAGGCCCGCCGGGGCCCCGGGCGTCAGGCCACCCGCTCCGGCTCCGCCTCCCCGACGAAGGTGCGCCACAGCTCCGCGTAGCGGCCGCCCCGGGCCAGGAGTTCGTCGTGGGTGCCGTCCTCCGCGACGCGGCCGTCGGCCATGACGACGACCCGGTCGGCGCGGGCGGCGGTGGTGAGGCGGTGGGCGACGACCAGCGTGGTGCGGCGGCCCGCCAGGCGGTCGGTGGCCTGGTTGACCTGGGCCTCCGTCGCGAGGTCCAGGGCGGCGGTCGCCTCGTCGAGCAGCAGTACGTCCGGGTCGACCAGCTCCGCCCGCGCGAGGGCGATGAGCTGCCGCTGGCCCGCCGACAGGTTCCGGCCGCGCTCCGCGACCTCGTGGAGGTACCCGCCCTCCAGCGTGGCGATCATGTCATGGGCGCCGACCGCGCGCGCCGCGGCCTCCACCTCGGCGTCCGTCGCGCCGGGCCGCCCGTACGCGATGGCGTCCCGCACGGTGCCCGGGAACAGGTACGCCTCCTGCGGGACGACGCCGAGGCGGTGGCGGTACGCGGTGAGGTCCAGGTCCCGCAGATCGGAGCCGTCCACGGTGACCCGCCCGGCGGTCGGATCGTAGAACCGCGCGACCAGCTTCACGAGCGTCGACTTGCCCGCCCCGGTCTCACCGACGAAGGCGACCGTCTGCCCGGCCGGGATGCGCAGGTCCACCTCGCTCAACGCCTCCTCGTCGTCCCCGTACGCGAACGACACGTCCTCGAAGGCGATGGCGCCCTTCAAGGACCGGACGGGCTCGGGCTCGGCCGCCGGGGCCGTCGACGTCGGCTCCCGCAGCAGCTCCTGCATCCGCCCCAGCGACACCGACGCCTGCTGGTAGCCGTCGAAGACCTGCGACAGCTGCTGCACGGGCGCGAAGAACAGGTCGATGTAGAGCAGGTACGCGACGAGCGCACCGGCCGTCAGCGTCCCCGCCTCGATCCGCCCCGCGCCCACCACCAGCACCGCCGCCGCGGCGAGCGACGACAGCAGCTGTACGAAGGGGAAGTACACGGAGATCAGCCACTGGCCGCGCACCCGAGCGGCGCGGTACGCCAGGCTGCGCTCCACGAAACGCGCGGCGCCCGACCGCTCACCGCGGAACGCCTGCACGATCCGCAGCCCGGCCACCGACTCCTGGAGGTCGGCGTTGACGACGCTGATCCGCTCACGCGCCAGCTCGTACGCCTTGACGCTGGCGCGCCGGAAGAAGAACGTCCCGACGATCAGCACGGGCAGCGTGGCGAAGACGACGAGCGCGAGCTGCACGTCGATGACGAGCAGCGCGACCATGATCCCGAAGAACGTCACGACGGACACGAACGCCGTGACCAGCCCGGTCTGGAGGAACGTGGAGAGAGCGTCCACGTCGGTCGTCATCCGGGTCATGATCCGCCCGGTCAGCTCGCGCTCGTAGTAGTCGAGCCCCAGCCGCTGGAGCTGCGCGAAGATCTTCAGCCGGAGCGAGTACAGCACCCGCTCGCCGGTCCGCCCGGTCATCCGGGTCGCCCCGACCTGCCCCACCCACTGGACGGCGACCGTCAGCAGGGCGAGCGCGGACGCCGCCCAGACCGCGCCCAGCGCGAGCCGGGAGACGCCCTCGTCGATGCCGTGCCGGATCAGCACGGGCAGCAGCAGCCCCATGCCGGCGTCGACTGCGACCAGCGCCAGGCTGAGGAGGAGCGGCAGCCCGAACCCCCGAAGCAGCCGCCGCAGCCCGTACGAGTCCTCGGCCCGCACCGCGCGGGCCTCGTCCACGGCGGGGAGGTCGCTCGCCGGGGGCAGCGCCTCCAACCGCGCGAGCAGCTCGGGTGTGGCCCCGGGCGCGACGTCCACGTCGGTCCTGGTCTCCCGCTCCCAGAGCCTCGGGGTGATCCCCCGCTCGGCGTCGAACTCGGCGTCCAGCTCGTCCCGTACGGTGCGGTCGTCCGCCGGCTCGTCCGCCGCCACGCGTGCGACGTGGCCGGGCGAGACGCCGCCCAGCTCGTCGGGGTCGGTCAGCAGCCGCCGGTACAGCGCAGAGCGGGCCTGGAGCTCGTCGTGCGTACCGATGTCGGCGAGCCGTCCCTGATGCAGGACGGCGATCCGGTCGGCGAGGTTCAGGGTGGAGCGGCGGTGCGCGATGAGGAGCGTCGTACGCCCCGCCATCACGGCCCGCAGTGCCTCGTGGATCTCGTGCTCCACGCGCGCGTCGACGGCGGACGTGGCGTCGTCCAGGAGCAGCAGCCGAGGGTCGGCGAGGATGGCGCGGGCGAGCGCGATGCGCTGCCGCTGCCCGCCGGACAGGGTGAGCCCGTGCTCGCCCACGGTGGTGTCGTACCCCTCGGGCAGCTCGGCGATGAACCGGTCGGCCTGCGCGGTGCGTGCGGCGGCCTCGATCTCGTCCCGGGTGGCGTCGGGCCGCCCGTAGGCGATGTTGGCCCGGAGGGTGTCGGAGAAGAGGAAGGAATCCTCCGGTACGAGCCCGATGGCCGCGCGCAGCGACGCCATGGTCAGCTCGCGCACATCGTGCCCGCCGACGCGGACGGCGCCGCCGGTCACGTCGTAGAAGCGCGGCAGCAGCAGCGAGACGGTGGACTTCCCGCTGCCGGAGGAACCGACGACGGCGACGGTCTCACCAGGCCGGATGGCCAGGGAGAACCCGTCCAGCACGGCCCGCTCGCCGTCGTAGGCGAACGACACGTCGTCGAACTCGACACTGGCGGGCGAGCTGGCGGGCAGCTCCTCGGCGCCGTCCTGGATGGCGGGCTCGGTGTCGATGAGTTCCAGGACGCGCTCGACGCCGGCGCGGGCCTGCTGGCCGACGGTGAGGACCATGGCGAGCATACGGACGGGCCCGACCAACTGCGCGAGGTACGTCGAGAAGGCGACGAACGTTCCCAGGGTGATCTCCCCGCGGGTGGCCAGCCATCCGCCGAGCGCCAGCATGGCGACCTGCCCGAGGGCCGGCACGGCCTGCAGGGCGGGGGTGTACCGAGAGTTCAGCCGGATCGTCCGCAGCCGCGCCGCGAACAGCTCCCGGCTCGCCTCCCGCAGCTTCCCGGTCTCCTGCTCCTCCTGCCCGAACCCCTTGACGACCCGCACCCCGGTCACGGCGCCGTCCACGACCCCGGCGACGTGCCCGGCCTGCGCCTGCGCGTACCAGGTGGAGGGGTGCAGCCGGGTGCGGCTGCGCTTGGCGATGATCCACAGGGCGGGGGCGACGGCGAGGACGACGAGGGTGAGCGGCAGGGAGAGCCACGCCATGATGCCGAGCGAGATGAAGAACAGCAGGAAGTTCCCGATGGTCATCGGGAGCATGAAGAGCAGCCCCTGGATGAGCTGGAGGTCGCTGGTCGCCCGCCCGACGACCTGCCCGGTGGACAGCGAGTCCTGCCGCCTGCCGTCGAGCCGGGCGATGGTCCCGTACATCTCGGTGCGCAGATCGTGCTGCACATCGAGCGCGAGCCGCCCGCCGTAGAAGCGACGGATGTACGTCAGCGCGTAAACGGCGACTGCGGCGGCGATGAGCAGCACGATCCACAGCCGGAGGGACCCGGAACCCTCCCCGATCACATCGTCGATGACGATCTTGGTGATGAGCGGAACGACGGCCATGACCGCCATGCCGCCGAGCGACGACCCGAGCGCCAGCAGGACGTCGGCCCGGTGCCGCCAGGCGTACCCCCACAGCCGCCCGGCCCATCCCGGCTCGCGTGTATGCCCCTGCTCCGGTGTGGGCCCCTGTTCCCCCGCCGCCGACGCCACGTCTCCGACCTCCCGGTTTCTCCGCTGCTCTACCGGAAGTCACCAACAGGTCCGGGACCGGTTTTCATCCCGCTCCGCCGCAGCCCGGGCGAAGTCCCGACTTTCGCCCTAGGACCCGCCGTGCTGCCCGGGAGGATATGGAGGGCAACCCTCCGTCGGGCATTCGCGTCGTACGCATGTACGTGGATGAGGCGAGGGGGACGCAGGTGTTCGGTCGGAGTGCGGGGACGGGCGGGGTGTGGCGGCGGGGCGTCGCGTACACGGTGGCGGTGGTCGTCGCCGTCGGCGTGCTGGGGGTGGCCGGGCCGGGGGTGGGGGCGGCCGAGGCCGCGGGGTGCGCCGGGCGGCTCGCCAAGGTCGTGCGGTTCGCCACCGGGGAGCTGCGGGTCTACAGGAGCGGTCAGTACGCCTGCGCCGTCACCGTCGCCAAGAACCCGGGCGCCCGCCGTCCCATGTCCGTGACCCTCCAGCCGCGTGGCGGCCGCGCCGTCGTCGACTCCGGGCGGTTCACCCGGCTGGCCGGGCCCGTGAGCGTCCACGCCCTCAACCGCTGCGTCCGCGCGACCGGTTCCGTCTCCGGCAAGGGGCGCTCCACCGGGTGGGTGCTCTGCTGAGGCCAGGGGCGTCACGTCGGCACATCCGCGTCAACTGGGTCTGGTCATAGGCATGTTGACACCGCTAGGTTCACCGCGACCCCAGTGAACCCAGTGGAGGGCAGCGCATGCGCACAACGCTCAGATGGCTGCTGTCGCTCGTGGTGCTCATAGGCACCGTGAGCGCGGCCGGCACGGCCACCGCCGCCGGCCCGTACGACAGCGCCACGCCGGACATCAAGGACCGCATTCTCGCGATACCCGGAATGTCCCTCATCGAGGAGAAGCCCTACCCCGGCTACCGCTTCTTCGTCCTCGGCTACACCCAGCCGGTCGACCACCGCCGCCCCTTCAAGGGCACCTTCCAGCAGCGCCTCACACTGCTGCACAAGGACACCAGCCGCCCCACCGTCTTCTTCACCAGCGGCTACCACGTCAACACCAACCCCCGCCGCTCCGAGCCCACCCGGATCGTCGACGGCAACCAGGTCTCTCTGGAGTATCGTTTCTTCAGCCCGTCCCGCCCCCAGCCGGCCGACTGGTCCAAGCTGGACATCCGGCAGGCCGCGGCCGACCAGCACCGGCTCTTCACGGCGCTGAAGAAGATCTACGACCGTAAGTGGGTCGCCACCGGCGGCTCCAAGGGCGGCATGACCGCCACCTACTACGAGCGCTTCTACCCGCGCGACATGGACGCCGTCGTCGCGTACGTCGCGCCCAACGACGTCGTGGAGCGGGAGGACTCGGCGTACGACCGGTTCTTCGCCACCGTCGGCAGCCAGGAGTGCCGCGACCGCCTGAACGCCCTCCAGCGCGAGGCGCTCGTCCGGCGCGAGCCGCTGCAGAGGAAGTACCGGGAGTGGGCGGACGCGGAAGGCGCCACCTTCCACACCGTCGGCACCCTCGACAAGGCGTACGAGGCCGTCGTCCTCGACTTCGTCTGGGCGTTCTGGCAGTACTGGGGAGAGCAGGACTGCGCGAGCATCCCGGACGCCGCCAC
The DNA here is from genome assembly GCF_008271805.1 of Streptomyces sp. TRM49041. Lineage (GTDB taxonomy): Bacteria > Actinomycetota > Actinomycetes > Streptomycetales > Streptomycetaceae > Streptomyces. Next base: position 41,939 of record NZ_VSRY01000089.1, on the reverse strand, counting down.
CGCCACCGACGACGCCGTGTACGACACCATCGACACATACTCCGGCTGGTCCTTCTACACCGACCAGGGCCTGGAGCCGTACACGCCGTACTACTACCAGGCGTCCACCGAACTCGGCTCGCCCAGCCTGCGCATGGCACACCTCGACGGCCTCACCCGCTACGGCTACCAGCCCGCGCACACCTTCGTGCCGGACGACATCCGGGTGCGGTTCAAGCCGTGGGTGATGCGCGGCGTCGACACCTGGGTGCGCCACAACGCCCAGCGCATGCTGTTCGTCAACGGCGAGCGCGACCCGTGGGGCGCCGAGCCGTTCCGCGTCGACCGGGGCGCCAGGGACAGCTATGTCTTCACCGCGCCCGGTGCCAACCACGGCGCCGACATCGCCGGTCTGGCCGAGGACGAGCGCGCCCTGGCCACCGCGAAGCTCCTGGAGTGGGCGGGCGTCGCCCCGGCCGCCGTCCAGGCCGACCCCGAGCGCGCCAAGCCGCTCGCGGGCTACGACGCCCGCCTCGACAAGCGGGACGTCCAGCGGGAACCGAGGCTCCGGCCGTAGTACGCCGGCAGCCGCACCGCACGGACGACGGGACGCGCGCACCGGCACCGACGGGCATACGTCACAGCCGGTGCGCGCACCCCACATCCCGCTCCCCGCCCGGCCGCACGTACGGAGATGAAGGGGAGCGTCTCGTACGTTCAGTACGACAGGCCGTACCCGATCGGGTACAGCACCTGGGCCGGGTCGTCCGCGCGCTGCACCGGCACGGGCAGCCGTCCCTTCGGCCGGGCCCGGCCGGCGATGACGCGGGCGGCGGCGCGCAGTTCCACGTCGGTCCACGCGTACGTGGCGAGGGTGGCCCGCTGCCCGCCGAGGTGGGCGATGTCGTACGGGTTGCGGATGGCGACGGTCACGACCGGGACGCCCGTCGCGGCGAGCCGGGCGACCAGGGTGCTCTGCGGGCCGGTCGCGGTCACGTTGTACGTCCCGACGACGACCGCGTCCTTGCCGGCCGCCGCGGCGACCGCCTGCTCGATGCGGGCGGCGGTGGGGGCGGTACCGGTGGACAGGGCCGTGGCGACGAAGCCCAGTTCGGTGAGGGCGGTGGCGAGGGTCGTGGTCGGCGGACCCGTCGTGCCGGAGGGGGACGCCGGGTCGGCGCCGACGACGAGGACATCGCGGTGCGTGCGGCGGCTGAGGGGCAGCAGGCCGCCGGAGTTGAGGAGCAGGGTGGTGGTCGCCTCGGCGATACGGTCGGCGGCGTCGAGGTGGGCCTGCGTGCCGACGACGCGGTCGACGCCCTCGTGGGTGACGTAGGGGTGGCGGAACAGCCCCAGCCCGGCCTTGAGCCGCAGAATCCGGAGAACCGATTCGTCGAGCCGCTTCTCGCTGATCTCGCCGCCGCGTACCGCGTCGAGGACGGCGTTCCAGGCCAGATCGAGGTCCGGCGGGTTGAGCAACTGGTCGCACCCCGCCTTCAGGGCGAGCACCGGCACCCGGTCGTCGCCGTACTTCGTACGGACGCCCTCCATGCCGAGCGAGTCGGTCACCACGACCCCGTCGTAGCCCAGCCGCTCACGCAGGATGCCGGTGAGGATGGGCCGGGAGAGGGTCGCCGGGTCCTCGGCCGGGTCGAGGGACGGCACGACGATGTGCGCGGTCATGACGGAGCCGATCCCGGCGGCGATCGCGGCCCGGAACGGCGGGGCGTCGAGGGCGCGCCACTGCTCGCGGGTGTGGTGGATGTACGGCAGCTTGGTGTGGCTGTCGTCGGTGGTGTCGCCGTGGCCCGGGAAGTGCTTGGCGGTCGCCGCGACGCCCGCGCCCTGGTAGCCCTTCACCTGCGCTGCGACCAGCCGGGCCACGGCCCGCGGGTCGGCGCCGAAGGAGCGGACGCCGATCACCGGGTTGGCGGGGTTGACGTTCACGTCGGCGACGGGCGCGTAGTTCTGGCGGATGCCCAGCGCGGCCAGTTCGGTGCCCGCGAGGTGCGCGGCGTGCCGGGCGTGGTCGCGCGATCCCGCCGCGCCCAGGGCCATGGCACCCGGCAGGAGCGTCGCGGGCTCGCCCACGCGCGCGACGATGCCGTGCTCCTGGTCGGTGGCGATGAGCAGCGGCAGCGGCGTCCGCCCGGCCAGGCCGGCGCGCTGGATGCCGTTGGACAGGTCGGCGATCTGGTGCGGGTCGCGGGTGTTGTGCGCCCAGGCGAAGTAGATGATGCCGCCGACGTGGTACGTGGCGACGAGTTCGGCGGCGGTACGGACGCCGATCTCCCGGAGGTTGGCGTCGATGTCGGCCTGGTCGGGGTCGGTGGCGGAGTGCCCGTACACCCGCATGACGAAGAGCTGGCCGACCTTCTCCTCCAGGCTCATACGGCCGACGGTCCGGGCGAGGCGCCGCCGCCGGTTTTGGTCGGTGCCGTCGCCGGTGGCGGCGACTGCGGGCGTCTGTACGGCTCCGGTGGCGGCGGCCGCGGCGGCGGTGGCCGTGGCGGCGAGGACGGTACGTCTGGAGGTGGCGCGGTGGTGCACTGGTGCTCCTTCCGGCCGTGCGTGACGAGGGTGAAGGAAACTTCCAAGGAGTCACGCATAAGCGAAAGTAACTGCCAGGTCAAGGATGCGCGCAGACGCGAGGCCGACGGGCTGTCAGGCGGCCGATTCATGGCCGATTCCCAGGCCGGGCCCCGGCCGGTCCCGCCACCGGCGCTGTGGGAGGGGGCGCACCGGCGGCGGGGTGCGTGCCGCCGGCCGCAGGCGGCAGGGAGGGGGAGTCGGCGATCGCAGCCAGGGACGAGGGCCGACACCGCTCCGCGGTGACTCTCCGGCGGTACGCCGCTTGGACGGACCCCGCAGGACCCGGGTTCCGCCGCGGCGACGGATCTGGTGCGGATGACCGACACGTCCCGTACGTCAGCCGTACGGGACGGGGGCGAGGGCCCGGCCCCCCGGTGCGGCTCCTAGGGTGACGGCATGGAATCGCGGGACTATCTCTCCGAACTCTTCTCGCTGGACGGCCGCGTGGCCCTGGTGACCGGTGGCAGCTCCGGTATCGGGCGGGCCGTGGCCGAGGCCCTGGCCCGGGCCGGGGCCCGTGTGGTGGTCGTCGCCCGGCGGGAGAAGGAGCTGGTCGCCACGGTGGAAGCGCTGGAGGCGCTCGGGTGCCGCGCGGCCTGGGCGAGCGCTGATCTGAGTACCCGGGACGGGGTGCGGGCGGCGGCCGAGCAGGCGGTCGCGGCGTTCGGCGAGCCCGACATCCTGGTGAACAGCGCGGGGGTCAACCTGCGGCCGCCGATGGGCGAACTGGGCGAGGACGTGTGGGACACCACCATGGCGGTGAACCTGGAGGCCCCCTTCCTGCTGGGCCGGCGCTTCGGCCCCGGCATGGCCGAGCGGGGCTACGGCCGGATCATCCACATCACCTCGCAGCAGGCGCACCGCGCGTTCGTGCAGAGCGGCGCGTACGGGGTGTCCAAGGGCGCGCTGGAGTCGCTGGCCCGCTCGCAGGCCGAGGCATGGTCGCCGTACGGGGTCACCTGCAACACGCTCGTGCCCGGGTTCGTGATGACGCCGCTCAACACCCGCCTGTCGTCCGACCCCGAGAAGGTCGCCGCGCTGGCCGCACGCACCCTCGTGGGCCGCAACGGCCTCGCCGAGGACTTCGCGGGCGCGGCGGTGTTCCTCGCGAGCCCCGCGTCCGCGTACGTCACCGGCCAGTCCGTGTTCGTCGACGGCGGTTTCTCCGTGCACTGACCGCCGCCGCGGCGCGGGCCTCCATGGGCGAGTGAAAGCGTTGCGCCCGTGTCCCGAGTCATTGTTCGGCCGTGGAAGTCTGCCGGCTCATGGCGTGTATGGGGTCGCCGACGACCGAGTGGTCCTGACGGACGAGGAGCGAGAGACGTCGCTGCGCCGGTCACGGTGGGCAACATCCGCGCAGGCGCAGGCGTTGCCGGGTCGTGCTCTACCCGAGACCGCACGGCACGGCCCGCACCCACGGCGAGACGGTCCGCCCGTGCGTCCTGCAACCGCGATGTGCAACAACAACGTCCTCGTTGTGCAAGCGCATTGTGGTGCGGGACGGTACGCTCCTGCGAACGGGCGGCGGGGGCAGCACGCCGGAACGGGGGCTCATGGCGAACGGAAGACTGTTACGTGCCGGAGGGGCGGCGCTCGCTCTGTGCGGGACGCTGCTCGCGGGCTGCACGACGAGCGGGAGCGCGGCGTCCGGGCCGTCGGCCCGGGACGGAAGCCCCTCGGCGAGCCCTGGCACCGGCACCGGCACCGGCACCGGCCCCGCCGGCACCGGCACCGCCAACACCGGCGCCGGCCCGCGGAGCCGCCGGGACGTCGAGGCCGACCCGGCGAAACTGCCCAGGACACCCGCCCGGGCCAGGGAGTTGATCGGCGCGGTGCTGATCGGGCCCGAGGAGTTCGGGCCGGGCGTGGTGCGCGGCGCCCCGTACGAGCGGGGGACCGGCTGGTGGCCGGTGCTGGGAGACGACTGCGTGTGGCAGCGGGGAGAGCTGCCCGAGGACGTTCTGGCCAGCCGGACCCGCATGTACGAGCTGCCCGCCGCCGACGGCAAGGGCACGGTCCGGCTGACGGCGACGGTCACCGTGTACCGCGACCCGGGAACCGCCGACTGGTCGCACGCGGCCACCCTGGAGGAGACCCTGCGCTGCCCCGAGCAGCGGCTCGGCCCCCACGAGCGGCTGACCGGACTGTTCTCGCAGGCCCACTACTTCGGCGAGGGACAGAACACGTACGCCGAGGACGCCCTGCTCGAAACGGGCGGCTTCGCCGACGAGAGGCCCGGCGGGCCGTACCCCTACCTGTGGTGGCAGGCCCGCGTCGGCCCGGTGCTGGTGTCCACCGCGGTGAAGGGCGCCGAAGGACGGCCCGAGGACGAGAGCACGGACCTCCTCACCGGCCCGATGGTGACGATGGTGGCGCGGGTCCTGGCCCGGGTCGGCTGGGAGGAGCGGAAGTGATGGAGCGACTGCTCGCGACCGACCCCTCCCGTGTCGGCGGATTCCGGCTGCTGCGCCGCCTCGGCAGCGGCGGCATGGGGGTCGTGTACGCGGCGCGGTCGGACGACGGTGAGCCCGCCGCCGTGAAGGTGATCCGGCCCGAACTCGCGGAGGAGGCGGACTTCAGGGCCCGGTTCCGCCGCGAGGTCGCCGCCGCACGGCGGGTGGAGGGCCCCTGGGTGGTCCCCGTCCTGGACGCCGACACGGAGGCCCGGGAGCCGTGGCTGGCCACCGGGTATGTGCCCGGACCCTCGCTGGACGAGGCCGTCGCCGCCTCCGGCCCGTTGCCGCCCCGCGCGGTGCGGGTCCTCGGCAAGACGCTGGCGAGAGCGATCGAAGCCGTGCACACGGCCGGTCTGGTGCACCGGGACGTCAAGCCGGGGAACGTCCTCCTCGCCCTGGACGGGCCCCGGCTCATCGACTTCGGTATCGCCAGGTTCCACTCGGCCACGGCGACGGAACTGACGAGCGAACACATGGTGATCGGCACGCCCGGTTTCCTGGCGCCCGAGCAGGCACGCGCCGGGGAGGTCGGCCCGGCCGCCGACGTCTTCTCACTCGGGTGCGTGCTGGCGTACGCCGCGACCGGCCGGCTCCCGTTCGGGACGGCGGGCGCGCTGGAGGCCCAGCTTTACCGGACCGTCCACGACGAGCCGGATCTGAGCGGGATCGCCGACGACGAGCTGCGGGCGCTGCTGGAGCGCTGCCTGAGGAAGGCCCCGGACGACCGGCCGTCCCCCGCGGAGGTCGACGGGGCGCTGATCGAGGACACCCCTGGCAGCGCGGCCGACTGGCTGCCGGACCCCGTCGTACGGCTCGTCGCACAGCGGTCCGACGAGGCGCTCTCCCTGCTGGAGTGGGAGGCGACCCGGCTCGACGACACGCGGGAGGGGGCCGCGCCGGGCCGCCGGAGGATCCTGGCGTGGGCGGCGGGCGGCGCCGTACTCGCCGCCGGGGCCGGTACCGCTCTCTGGGCCACCGTGCTGCGCGACGGCGGGACCGGAGGCGGCGGGACCGGCGGCGGGACCGCGGCCGGGGGCGGAAACCGGCGCTGGGTGCTCGGCCTCCAGGGCGACCTCACCGGTCCGGACCGGGCCGTGGGCACCGCCCAGGAAAGGGGCGCCCGCCTGGCGGTCGAGGAGTTCAACGCCCGTGCGGACCAGCCCTTCACGGTGGGTCTGGAAGTCGCCGACGACCGGGGCGACGACGCCCGCGCGGTGACCGCCGCCCGACGGCTGGCCGGCGACCCGGACGTGTTCGCCGTGCTGGGCCCCACAGGCGACTCGGCGGCGCTCGCCGTGGAGGACGTCTACGGCGAGGCGGGCCTGCCGCTGCTGAGCGTCTCGACCGCGCTCGCAGCCTCGTACGGACAGAGCGGAGCCCGCCACCATCTCCGGACCATCCCGCCGTACCCGATGACGGTCGTCGGTGACGCCGGGCTGCTCAAGGAGCGCGGCAGCCGCCTCGTCGGCGTGCTGTGGGACCGCTCGGGCACCCTGGGTGTCTCCGAGATGGGCCTGCTGGGGCAGCGGCTGTTCCCCCAGAACGGCATCGCCACGTACGCGCGCGTGGTGCCGCGCGGCACCACCGCCTTCGGCCCCGTCGTCGCGGACATGCTCGCCCGCCGCATCGACAGCTTCTCCTTCCTGGGCACCTCGGCCGGCGGCGTGGCCGTCGCACGCGAGCTCGCCGCCCGCGGCTTCGACGGCCTGCGCCTCATCGGCTACCCGGCGGTGGACGCGACGTTCCTGCGCGAGGCGGGCGAGGCGGGCGAGGGCTGGGAGACGTTCACCCCGTACGTCGACCCGTCGGACGCCCGGGTACGCGACTTCGCCGCCGCCCACCGCGCACGCTACGGCGCCGGCCCCGCGCACTGGGCGGCCGAGGCGTACGACGTGACGCGGATGGTCCTGCAACGGCTCGCCGCGCTGGCGAAGCCCCCGGCGGCCGGCGAGACCGCCGGGCCCACCCGGCCGACGCGGGACCGGCTCGGTGCGGCCCTCGCCTCGGGTACGTACAAGGGACTGGTGCGGACGTACGCCTTCACGGAGAAGGGGAGACTCCAGGGCCGCGAGCTGTTCCGGCAGCGCGTCGGCGGGGGGCGGCTGCGCGCCGTGAGCACGCCCTCGTCGCCCTCGCCCTCGCCCTCGCCTTCGTCGTCGCCTTCGTCTTCGCCCTCGTCGTCGTCCGGCTGAGACGGCCGGGGCAGAGGAGGCGGACCGGACATGCGCGCGCTGCGGGCAGAGGACCCCCGGGAGGTCGGCGGGCACCGGCTGCTCGCCCGGCTGGGCGCGGGCGGCATGGGCGTGGTGTACCTGGCGCGCACCGGGGGCGGGGCGCTCGTCGCGCTGAAGGTGATCCGCGCCGGCCAGACCGCCGACCCCGGGTTCCGCGCCCGGTTCCGGCGGGAGGCCGAGGTGGCGGAGGGGCTCAACAGCCCCTGGCTGGTGCCGGTGACGGGCGCCGACGCGGACGCGGCCGAACCGTGGCTGGCCACCCCCTTCGTCCCCGGCCCCTCGCTGGCGGAGGCGGTGGCCGCGTACGGCCCGCTGCCCGAACGCACGGTACGGGTGCTGGGCGCCCGCCTCGCCGACGCGCTCGCCGAGGTGCACGGAGCCGGGCTGATCCACCGGGACGTCAAGCCCGGCAACGTCCTGCTCGCCATGGACGGCCCCCGCCTCATCGACTTCGGCATCGCCCGTCCGGTCGGGCCCTCCGCCCTGACCCGGGACGGGGCGATCGTCGGCACGCCCGGCTACGTACCGCCCGAACAGGCCGACCACAAGGGCGCCGAGGCTGTCCCGGCGGGCGACGTGTTCGCGCTGGGATGCGTACTGGCCTACGCCGCGTCAGGGCGCCGCCCCTTCGGCGGTGGGGACCCGTTCGCCGTCTTCTACCGCACCGTCCACGAGGAGCCGGACGTGGAAGCGGTGCCGGACGGCATACGGGAGCCGGCGCTGCGCTGCCTCGCCAAGGCACCGGGAGACCGGCCGACGGCCGCGGAGGTACGGGACACCCTGACCGCGCCGGGTACGCCGGGTACGCCGGGTACGGGCGACGGCGACTGGCTCCCGGCGGCCGTACTGCGGCTGGTCGCGGAACGGTCCTCGGCCGCGCTGGACCCGCCCCCTCCGGAGGAGCCCGAGCCGACCCGGGCCGACGACCCGCCGCCGCCGAGCCGCCGCGGGCTTCTGCTCGCGGGCGGCGCGGCAGCCGTGACCCTCGCCACGGGCGGCGGCGTCACCGCGTACGTCGCGTCCCGCCGCGCGCGCACCACCCCGCCGGACGCCGCCCCCCTGCCTGTACACACCCTGGGCGTCCTGGCCGACCTGAGCGGCCCGGGGCGGGCCGCGGGCCGCGCGGTCGAGCGGGGAGCCCGACTGGCGGTGGCCGCGCACAACTCCCGTACCGAGAAGAAGTACCGCCTCGCCCTCCGCGTATCGGACGACGGCGGCGACCCGGCACGGGCGGAGCGGACGGCGCGTGCCCTGCTGGCGGACGGGGCGGTCCGGGCGGTGATCGGCCCGACGGCCGAGGCGGCCGCGGAGGCGGTGGCCGAACTGTTCGAGAAGGCCCGGACGGCGATGGTCCTCGTCAACGTCTCCACCGGCCTGAAGCTGTCCACGAGCGAGCACCGCACGCTGTGCGTCACACGGGCGCCCGAAACCGTCCTCCAAGCACCCCTCACCGGCTACCTGACCCGGACCGTGCGCAGTACCCGTACCGCCGTCATCGACGACCGGGCGGCGGGCAAGGCAGGCTGGGCATGGGCCTCCGGGCTGCGCGAGTACCCGCCGAACGAGGGCACGGTGACGGTCCATCCGGTGGAGGCCACCGACGCCGACTTCGCCCCGGCGGTACGCGACGCCCTCGCCACCCGCCCGCAGGCCGTCGTACACACGGGCGTCTCGCCCGCCCGCGCCGCCGCCTGCGCCCGCGCCCTGGCCGCGCAGGGCTTCACGGGAGCCCGCGCGGGCGTCTGGCACATCATGACCCCCGACTTCCTGACCGGCGCGGGCGCGGCCGCTGAGGGCTGGGTGTTCAGCGCCCCGTACATCGACCCGTCGGCGCCCCCGCTGCGCACGTTCGCCGCCGCCCACCGCACCCGCTACGGCACGGCCCCGGCGCGCTGGTCCGCCGAGGCGTACGACGCGGTCGGCCTCGTGGCGACGACGCTGGACGCGCTGTCCGACACGGCCACCCCGTCCACGGCCGCCGTCGCCCGGCGCGTGTTCACGACCACCCACCAGGGCCTGGCCAAGCCCCTGGCCTTCGCCCAGGACGTGACACACGCGCTTCGGAACGAAGACGGAACGCTGTTTCTGTACGAGGTGCGGGACGGGGCGTTCCGCTACTTGGGGCCGTTCGAATAGCGGCCGAGGAAGGCGGACCAGGCGGTGGGGGAGAGGGTGAGGGGGGTGAGGCGGGTGTCCTTGGAGTCGCGGACGTGGACGGTGTCGGGGCGGAGGGCGACCTCGACGCAGTTGCCGCCGCCGGGATCGCTGTAGCTGCTCTTGGACCAGTGCGGGTCGATGGCACTCATACGGCTCCTCGCAGTCGCTCCAACAGGCTCATCGAGGCCTCCGGGCCGAGAGCCTGTGAGCGCATCCTGCCATAGCGCTGGAGCATTCCACTGACCTGTTTCGGGTCAGTGATGAGGAGGCTGGCTTCCTGGCCTTCCACGTATCCGATCCACTCGTTCCCCGGGGTCTCCGCCAGATACATCGGTCCGTAGAGACCTGCGTGCTCCGGCCCACGAGTTGGCATGATCAGCAGTTCGACGTTACGGAACTGGGCGCATCGCAGCAGGTGATCGATGAGAAGGCGGGTGACCTCGGGACCGCCGAAGCCGCGCTCCATGACGGACTGCTCGATGATGAATCCGAACGACGTGGTCCTCCGCTCCGTGAGCAGTCGCTGTCGGTCCAGCCGTGCGGCGAGCCTGGTTTCCACCTGTTCGTCGGTCGCAAGGGGCAGGTGACATTCCAGCACCCTTCGCGCATACGGCTCGACCTGCAACAGCCCCGGCACCACCCGGCACTCGTACGCGTACAAGGACACCGCCGTCTCCTCGACGCCCACCCACTGACGGAACCAGGACGCCACTCCAGCCTTGCGTTGCAGGTGCTTCGCCGCAGCCTTCAGGACGTTGGCCGCCATCTCGCCGAGGACCGGCTCCGACCGCGCGGGCAGGTCGCGCGGAGGGAACCGCTTGCCCTGCTCGATCTTGGCGATGTAGTGCACCGAGTACCGCACCTTCGGGGCGAAGTCCTCCTGTGTCAGACCCGCGCCCTGGCGAAGGACCTTCAGGACCGCACCGAACACCTGAAGTCTCTCGGACAGTTCCCTGTCCGACGCCATGTCGCCGCTTGCCTCGCCGTTGCCCAATGCCATGGCCGCCCCGCCTCCAGCGCTTGGTGTGGTGCCTCACCGACGGAGAAATCATCACGGTACGTAACGCACCCAGTCCAGTCCGTGAGCTGGTACAGATCGATCTGTACCAGCGATGTACCTGGTAGCGCGTACCCTCCGCACGCAACGCTGACCGTATGCCAGTGGTCCAGGCCCAAGAGGGCGTAACCGTAAGTGTGTTCAGTCAGCGGTTCTCCGCGACCCGCCGTGGTGCGCGGCTCGCGCGGATGCTCACCGCGCATCAACTGCACGTGTGGGGTGTGCCGGGCGACAGTCCGCGCTGCGACGCCGTGCTGCTGGTCGTCGCGGAGCTGACCGCGAACGCGGTGCTGCACGGCCGCGTGCCCGGGCGGGACTTCGCGCTGCGGCTCGTACGGGACCGGGGTGCGGGCGTCGTACGGGTCGAGGTGTCCGACACGCATGAGGGGCGGCCGGTACGGGTCGGGGCACCGGTCGACGCCGAGCGGGGGCGCGGGCTGCTCCTCGTGGACGCGGTGGGGTCCCGCTGGGGCGTGGCCGCGCGGCAGGGGCCGGGGAAGACGGTCTGGGCGGAGATCGACTGCCGCTTCGAGTGAACGAATCGTCACTCAAGTTGGCGTCGAGGTCAGGGAGGGACGCGTGAAGATCGCCTGCGTGGGTGGTGGGCCGGCCGTCTGTACTTGTCCATCCTGTATCACCGACCCTGACCACCCGGAGGTTGCTGGGGCGGACTTCGTCGTCGCGGCCGACGGCGTGAACAGCGCCCTGTGCGCGAGCCGCGCCCCGCACTTCGGCTCCCGCGTCCGCACCGGCCGCAACCGCTGCGTCTGGCTCGGCCCACCCTAGGTCTTCGACGCGTTCAGCGTCGCCTTCGTCGAGACCGGGCACGGCTGGATCTGGTGCTACGCCTACGGGTTCAGTAGCGAGCAACCACCTTGTGTGGGCCCTGGAACGGCCGCTACCAGGCCCGTGCGTCGGCGGGGAGGACACGGACAGCGAACTGTCCGATGGAGTCAAGGTCGGAACACCCCCGCGTCGGCGGGGAGGACGAGGCGATCCGGCTCGGCAGCCCCTTCACCCACGGAACACCCCCGCGTCGGCGGGGAGGACCGGTAGCCGTCCGACGACTCGACGGAGACGGACGGAACACCCCCGCGTCGGCGGGGAGGACTGCTGTAAGACAGGCCGGTAGCCTCCGCCAGGCGGAACACCCCCGCGTCGGCGGGGAGGACAGATTGACTCCAAGCACGAACGCGGTCAAGCCCGGAACACCCCCGCGTCGGCGGGGAGGACTATGCCCGTACGCCCCCCGATCCGGTGCAGACGACGCTGGTTCCGTGGCGCGCCAGTGTTGATAGCGCCCGGGTGGTGATGGAGACTCCCGGGCCGAGCAGCAGGCAGGACAAGGACGCGGTGGGGACGTACACGGTGTCCGTGCGCTCGTCGTCGACTTGGATCTGGGCGCAGACTCCGGTGTCGTCCTGCACGATCCGCACCATGTCGAGGTACAGGAAGCTCAGGGAGTCCGCGACCCGGGGCAGCATGGCGAGGGTCGGGGCGGCGAGCCGGGCTCGGGCATCGCCGCCGGCTTTGGGTGCGCTCACCCGGTGCCTGCCGGGGCGAGGCTGAGAAGGCCGGCCCCGTAGGACTTTCCGCGGCCGATGCCTTCGAGGAGTGCAGTTGTCAGGGCAGTGGGGTCGGTGACGGTGGCGGTCCCGTCGTAGCGGATGAGGCTGTGTCGCATGGTTGATGGCTGAGGGCTGCGGCGTTGTGGCTTCGCGGGCTGCTGGGGTGTGGGCAGAGCGCTGATGAGCTGCAGGCCCGCGTCGAGGGCCTTTCGCGTCCACCAGTCGTCGGCTGCTTGGCCGGAGAGGGGGATGATCTGTCCCCGTCTCCCCTTCTCTTCGAGGGTCAGGCGTTGTCTTTTGGCAGGGTTGACGGTGATTCGGTACCGCACCTGCATGTCTTTGCGCAGGACGCTGAACATGGGGGAAAGGTCCTTGGCCTGGGCGTGGCCGTACCCCTGAGGAAGCCGGTCCGTGGCGAGGGGCACGGTTGCCTGGACGAGGAGGGTGCTGGCGTGTTCGGTTTCGTCGATCCGATAGAGCAGGCTGGTTATCCGTCGTGGGCTCGCGCCGAGGTTGTCCGGGACGAGACGCATGAGTGTGCGGTGCATCTGGGTGGCGTCGCGGAGATCGCGTTGGACGGCGCGGTTGAGTGGGTTGAGCTGGACACGGACCAGGGTTGCGGTCGGGGTCATGCCACTGTCTCCAGGGCGTAGTCGATCAGTTGCTCGTGCAGTTGCCCGGGAACGGCGCACAGGTCGGAGCGGAGCCGCTCCACCGTCCGGTACAGGGTGCGCCTGGTGTACCGGCGCTGACCGGGGGTGAAGGACAGCGGAGTGTCGTTGACCGACAGGGTCTCGGTGTGCGCGGGCAGGTGTGCGGGTCGTTGTTCCCACAGGAATTCGACGGGCACGGTCGGTTCGCCAGGGCTGGGAGGTGCGGCCGGGCTGAGGGGGACGTCGTCGCGGAGGGCGGCGACGGGGTCGTGGACATCGGTGCGCAGGAGGAGCGGCTCGTCGGGTACACAGGCTCGGCGGCCGAGGTAGGGAGCCCAGTGAGGTCGCCGTAGGGCTTCGATGATGGGTGCGAGGGTGTCTTCGGTGCCGGAGACGGCGATGACGAAGACGGCGTCGGCCAGGTAGTGGCGGTGGGTGATGACCGCGGCACCCTTGTGGGAGCCACCCGCGGTGACGAGGGTCTGCTCCTTGGGGAGGCCGCCGCCGACCGTGTGGTAGTCGACCAGTCGGGTGCCGGGACGGTCGACGCGCACGATGAGGCTCAGGTCGCGGTAGCGGCTGAGGTCGTGTTCACGGTTGAGACCTTGCGCCGCGGCGAACATGCCGATGAGGGCAGAGCGGGTGGGAAAGGCGGCGCTGTCACGTTCGGTGTTGAAGGCCGAGCGTTCGCCCCAGGACTGCAGGGGACCAGCCAGCCGCAGCAGCATTGACGTCACAGGACGTCACCGTTCTCCGGGAGGGCGGCGCTGACGGCGGCATCGATGAGGTCGGGGAAGGACTCGTAGCGCTCGCCCAGGCCGTCCAGAGCGGTGTCGTCGACTCCGGCTTGGCCGTGGAAGGTACGGTGGCGGTCGCCGGTGAGCCGGTGGACGTTACGGGCGTAGGTGGCCATCGCCTGCCGTGACGGCGCGGAGTGGCCTCCCTCGCTTCCCGCGGTGACGGGCGTTTCGAAGGCGGCGGCCAGCGAGATGGGCCGCATGGTGCGCACGGCGGCGTAGGCCAGGTCGGGCACGGTGTGGGGTGCGGTGCTGTTCTTCTTCGCCTGCGGCAGTGACATGAGGAACTGGTCGGCGAAGGCTCCCAGCAGTGTCCGTGCCGACTTGTCGTCGTGTTCGAGGTTGCGGAGCAGGTCGGTGACGTTGACGGAGGCGAAGCGGTAGAACGTGCCGGCGCTGAACTCGGCGGTGTCCAGGTGACCGCTGCCGGTGTCGGCTTCGCCGAGCCAGTCGTCGACCGCGGTGAAGTAGTCGCGCTGGGGCTCGCTGGCGTGGGTGGTGAAGGCGTGAGCGACTTGCGCCGCGCCGTCCACGTTGGCTCCGGGGAGTTCGGCGAGCATACGGCCGAGCAGGCTGATGGAGGTGGTGCGCCGCTTGAGGATTTCGGTGATGGGCTCGACGGGTAGCAACTGGCCCGGGTTCTTCTTGCCCATGCCCCGTTCGAGGGCTTCGCGGTGTTCGCCGCATACGGTGGTCAGCTCGCCGATCGCTGTCTCGGGCAGGAAGAGCAGCACCGAGGTATGGCCTCCGCTCTCGGTCTTGAGGCCCTTCTTGCCGGCGCTTGCGGCCACCTGGACGCCCGCGAACGCGGCCAGGTCCTCCGGCCAACCGCTGTCCGCCAGGGCCTGCTTGACCTTCAGCGGTACGAGGCGGGTGCGTGCGGCGGTCTCGCCGAGTTCGCACTCCACGCCCGTCCGGATCACTCGCTTCCAGGACTGGCTGGAGACGCGGATGCGCTGTGTGTTGCCGTAGCGGACCGTCTTCGGGGAGCCGAGGTCGTCGCGGTTGAGGTTCGCGGCGGGAATGGCCTGGATGGCGTGGAGGTCGAGGAAGAGGGCGCTCATGAGGGGTCCTTGTGCGTCGGGACGGTCGGGGTGCGGTCTTCGGCGGATACGACGCGGAAGTAGCTCTCAAGCCAGCGCGTCGCAATGCGGTCCTGGTCGCGGTTCCACCAGGTCAGGTCTTCCAGGAGGACAGGCCAGTCGATGGCCACGCCGACCCTGAGCAGGTGTTGCGTCAGGGAGGGCAGCCGGGGGTGGATGGCGTTGGTGCTCTGCCTGGTGAGCAGGTGGAGGTCCCCTTCTGCAGAGTCCCCCTTGAGGCCGCCGACGCGCACGGCTTGGGCCAGGCTCGTACCAAGGTTGGGCCGCTGCCACCAGGGCGACGTCGCACCGTCGCCTGCGCCTGCGCCTGTGCCGTCGCCCGCGCAAGGGGCCGCGGCCGCGGTGTCCGCGTCCCGAGTGACGCGGGGCCGGGCGGCGATCAGTGCGGCGACGGCGTAGTGGGCCCGTTTACCGTCAGGGTGCATACGCTCGGGGAGAAGCGGTACGAGATAGCGGTGGAGGTAGTTGCACTGCTCGACCGGCCGGCCCAGCCCGCTCCGCAGGTCAGCCCGGGTCCTCTTCGATTCGCACAGCGCAAGTACGCGGCGCACGTAGGCGTCGGCTCGATGCTGCCTGGCCGTACCCTGCACAGGTGTCGTCGGTGTCGTCGGTGTCGTCATGTCACTTCTCCGCGGTGATCGGGACCTAGACGCGTGCCGGGGCGGGTATGACGCCACGGATGATGGCTCGCGCCTGGCTTCGGGCCCGCGCTGTGCGGACATCGGCACGGGCGGTGCCCAGGGCGGTGTCCAGCGCGGCGAGGGCGACCTCGACCAGTGGCAGGTGCACGGGCTCATCAAGGTGTTCGGGGTCCGCCAACTGCCAGAAGACCCGTTCGGCGGTAGGCCAGTAGGCGCGCATGGCGGCGTCGGCCCAGGGACCGGGTTTCTTACGGTCCAGCTTCACTTTCGCCGGATCCTGACCGGCGTCGGTGGTGAGTTTCCACGTGAGGCGGGCCGCGAAGTCCAGCATGCCGCCGACCTCGTCGGCCGCCCGGCGGCAGCGCGCCAGGTGCAGGGCCATCGCCGGTTCGGCCTCCTGGAGCCAGCGAAGAACGCGCGGGGTGGTGGCCTCGTACCAGCCGGTGTCCTTCTGCTGCCCGTCCTGGTCGAAGCCGTGTGCCCGTACCCGGAGGGTGTCCACCACAGAGCGCGGGATTGTGCCGACGATGTTGTCGAACACCGCCGGTCGCCGGGCCTGTGCGTGATCCGTCAGCAGCAGCGCGTCCACGTCGCGCCAGACTGCGCGCTGCCCGTCCGCCGGACGGGCGTACGGGGCGCCGCCGCTCTTGGGCATGTCGAGGATCACGTACGGATCGGGGCCTGTCATCGGCGGCTCGTGCGTCGCCCACGTCACATACGCGTCGGTGACCGTCCGATGGTCCGGAGACGGTACGAGGAACACCGCGTGGCGTGCTCGTCCGGTCAGCAGCCGGCCCGGCCACGTGAGGGGAGGCAGTACGCCGAGGGGATCCGGAAGGTGGGGCTCCTCCCAGGGACAGCGGTCCGGGACATCGGGCGCCGTGTCCAGCGGGCGGGGCACTCCGAGCAGGAAGGTGGTGAACAGGTCCGGGGCGAGTGGGTGGAACGACACCGTTTTGCGCAGCGGGCCGGCGTCGGTGCTCCCCGGCCTGGTCTCCGTGATCCGTCGTGGCGTGCACTGGCCGGACGGCCCGTAGTAGAGCTGTGCGATCAGGTGCAGTACGGCGTCCCCCGCGGCGACGGGCACGGGCGCGGTGTCGGAGAAGTGCCCGAACAGGACGGCGCCGTTGATTCCGGTGGGCCGTCCGAAGACCAGTTTGTTGATTCCCGACGGGTTGGGTGCACGGTTGCCGTCCACACACTCGGTCGGCAGCCGTGGGTCCTGAAGGAACGGACGAGGTACGTCGAACAGATCCAGGTGCCCCTGGGGGACCGTCTCGTCCAGATAGGCGTCGACCGCCTCGGGGGAGAACCTGCCTTCGTCCAGGATGCGTTGCCGTAGGTCGAGCCACTCTCCCAGGTCCTCGGCCACCTCCGGGTCATCCAGGCGTTCCGCGTCCACCTGGGCGATGCGCGCGGACATGGCCACGAGGATCCGCAGGAGCCCTGAGGCGGCAGGCGGGAGGGGGACTTCCAGGTCATGGATCAGGTGTGCCTGTTTGAACAGGTCACGCAGGCCCAGCCGAGTCGTACCCGCCCCCATGCGAACCTGAATCCACGGCTCGTCACGTAAGTCGAAACTCATGCATTCGCCCCCAACGGTAGAAGCCCGGCACAACGCCCGGCCCCAGGACTGGTAGTGAAGCGCCTCACAGCCGGTCCCGTGGGCGGAACGGAGAAGTACAAGAGAGATCTGTGGAAACTCGTTCGGTCGGCAGGAGAAAGGTGATAGAGCTACCCGAGGCGGACCAGCTTCGCCGTGGTGTCCCGCCGACGCGGGAGTGGACCGTACAAGAGAGAGCTGTGGGTACTCTGCATCCGCGCTTCCCCGCCGACGCGGGGGTTCTGCCGGAGACCGTGCCTCGGCTCACTCCCGGACGAGACCCAGACACTCGTCCAGGCGCAGGTTCCAACGGCCCACACGAACCGAGTCGGCCCTGCCCCCACGCACCGGCTGGCGAAGCACCGCGAGATCGCTGAGCATCGGATGCTCGGCCCATTCCTCCGGTGGCGCCATTTCGTCAGCGGCATCCTTCAACCAGTCCGCCCTCACAGGGATCGTCCGGCGCATCACCGCCCGAACCGCGCTGACCGCCATCCGCCCACGGGCGTCCGGTCCAGGCAGAGGGTTACGACCGTCCGGGTCCAGCGTCGACTGACCGCTCTCCTGCTCGTACACGCACAAGAGCCGGATCGAGTCCGCACCCAGCCGTGTGGCCGCCACCCACTCGTCCTCAGCACCCTGCAGGTGGTGGAAGTCCTCCAGTCCGACCACTCCGCGACAACCCGGGACGACCAGAGAGTGGCCCACACTCTCCTGAGCCAGGTTCTCGCCCGCATACGCCGTGAACGCCGCCGACCTCTGCGGGGAGTTCCAGTCGAAGCGGCCGTCACCACGGTCGCCGTGTACGGCCTCGACGAGCTCCTGTACGTCACCGGGTACGGACACGGTCGCGCTGTCACGCTCCTCCAGCAGGCGAGAGGTCTCCAACAGCAAGAACTCCGGGTAGACGGCCCCCCACTCGTCCGGCACCCGGCCCGTGCGGGCCAGCGGGTCCAGCACCACCAACCGAGGGCCCGTCTTCTCGGCCCACCCCGGCCGAGCACGGCCACCGGGACGGCCGTGCTCCGCCCACCATGTCTCATGCCTCCAGCAGCGGCCCGCCCTCTGCAGCAGGAGAGCGAGTGGCGCCAGATCGCTGATCACGACATCCGCGTCCAGGTCCAGCGACTGCTCCACGACCTGCGTCGCCACGATGATCCGCCGCAACGGCCGCGGTCCACCGCGTCCCATGCCGGACGTCACCCGCTCCGTACGTTCCTCCCGTACGTCCCCGGGGAACCGCGCATGCAGAAGCTGAATGTCCTCAGCCGCGAACCCATGCTCGGCCAATCGCGCGGACAACCACGTGTACGTCTCCTGCGCCTCCCCCACCGTGTTGCAGACCACCAGGGCGCAGCCCTCGCCTGAGCCGAGCATCGGCTCCAGTACGCGCTCCAGAACGTCCAAGCGCCCCGACCCGCCATCGGCACCCCGATGTGTGACCGACTCCACCTGCACCCGCAGCTCCATGCTGCGCTCATCCGCCTGATCCCGCTGCCGCTCCTCGGAGATCCGCGACTCCGTTCCACCGGCCGCGTCGACGAACAGCCAACCGGGGTACGGCGCCCGGAACGACCGGCCCTTGAGCTTCGTGCGTCTGTGGCCGGCTCCCTCCAAGTACTGCTTGATCAACCTGTCGCTCACCGAGATCGGCAACGTCGCCGACAGCAGCACTACCGGCACGCCGAAGGCACCAAGCCAATGCAGCAAGCGGCCAAGCAGCACCTGCATGTAAGGGTCGTAGGCATGTGCCTCGTCGACGACGAACGTCTTGCCCGACAGCGCCAGCAGCCGCAAGGCGTTGTGCCGCACAGGCAGCACGCTCATGAGCGCCTGGTCCACCGTCCCCACCGCGAACTGCGCCAGCAACGGACGCTTCGCGCCCCGCAGCCACTTCTTCGGCCGCGACACGGACTCGGGCGAAGGCGCCCCAGCAGGCCCCGCCCCCTCGTCACAGACCAGGATTCGTGCCCCCTCCTCCAGTGACTCATCGGCATACGCGCTGCTCAGCCAGGCCATGCTGTGCGTCAGCGTCAGACCGGCCCGGTCACCGCCCTGCCGCACCAACGACCGGGCAACCCGACCGTGCATCTGGTCACTGGTCGCCATCGTCGGCAACAAGAAGGCGAACCCCCGAGTCCCCCCGATCGCGGACAACACCCGCTCCGCCTCCAGGGCCGCCTCCGTCTTGCCGTCTCCCGGTGCCGCCGTCACCAGTAGAATCCCGGCGCCGCCGCCCTGAACCACTGCAGCCGGCAGCTCCTCCATCACCGAACGCTGCAAGGCGTTCGGCCGACCCGTGATGCCGTACGCCTCGGCGAACCCCCGACGCTCCAGTTCCACCGGCTCGAGTCCCGTGTCGGCCAGCAGCGGCACCACGGCACGTAACGAAGCCGCGAAATGATCCGCCAAGGAGCCGGGCAACCTCCGCTGCCGCTCCGCGATGAAGTCCTCCTGGCTGACCAGCCAGTCGGCCAGGATCACCACCCCGGTCACCAAGACGGCCGCCGAAGCCGAGAACTCACCTGGAGCCTCAGGGCGGCCCACGACATCGAACACGGAACGGGCATGCGCCAGCCGCTGCGACGCCCACGACGCACCGCCCAGCAAGTCCTGATACGCCGGATTACCGGCCCGCACAGGATCAAGGCGGCAGAAGCAGCCATGGTGCCCGCCCACCACCTGAGCCAACCGCGCAACCACTCCACGAGTCTGGCCATCGTCTTCGAACCCGAGAGACGAGAGGATCGCCGGGAGGGCCTCCATCCCTGCCACGTCGTGCCCCAGACGCTCCACCCCGATCGAGCCGAGATCGGTCAACAGGGCGTCACTCAGACCCCCTCGACCAGCCTGGTCCACGAGCTGGAATCCCGAGATCTTGCCTATGTCATGGAGCCCCGCAGAAAGGCCCACCACAGCCCGAGCGTGTTCCGAATCCCCCTCCAGCCCCAGACCCGCAGCGATGCATCGGCGCTGGTTCTCGGATAAGTACCGGTCCCACAACACCATCGCCATCGCGGCAGCGTCCAGAAGATGCCGAGCCAGGGGGTACGGCACAGCTAACCCCTGCGACTTGCCCCACAACGACTCGTCCACGTCTTGCGGCGGTTTCCTCATAACTGGACCCACCCCTCTCCACGGTGAGCTGGATCCAACCAGACAGCACTGACATATGGCCTGGCGAAGACCTGTACCGTGCCGGTATGAGTAGTGCCCACGTCGACCGCAGAATGGTCAAGAACTCGCAAAGGGCCTCCTAACCACCAGGTCAGCAAGTGTCCTCCCCGCCGACGCGGGGGTGTTCCGGTGACCTCGCGGGCCATCTTGTCGTCGAGGGGGTCCTCCCCGCCGACGCGGGGGTGTTCCGCTGGCCACGGATAGGGGTACGGCGTCGCTGCTGTCCTCCCCGCCGACGCGGGGGTGTTCCGGAGACCCGCCCGTGATCCGTGAGACCCGCTTCGTCCTCCCCGCCGACGCGGGGGTGTTCCGTACCAACACATGGGTATCGTGTGGTGGCATGGGTCCTCCCCGCCGACGCGGGGGTGTTCCGAACAGCCTGGGCTGGAGTGGTTACCTCAACGGGTTCTCCCCGCCGATGCGGGGGTGTTCCGGAACCGGGTCAGCGTCCGGTGAGCCTGCGTTCGTCCTCCCTGCTGACGTGGGGGTGTTCCGGAAGTCGGCGAAGCTGCCGAGATCGCCGACAAGCCCTCCTCCTCGCCGCGAGGGCACTCAAGGACGACCCTCCAGCAGCATGTAGTCAGGCTGGCGTTACCTGAGCCGCTCATGAGTTGTGGGTTCGTCGGCGTCGGATTCTGGTCCGTGGAGGGTCCCTGCGGTCCGACCACCAGGGGCACACGTGAGGCACCGGGAGACTGACAACGGTGCGGCAGCTTGCCTGAATGTGGCCCGGTACCCGACTCCAACGCTTCGGCATTCCGGCCGGTAGGTGGCGGTCGGGTGGCGCCCGGGCGTCGTGCCTCGTTCGCCGACCCCCTACGACCGAGGTGCCGCCGTCGACGCGCGTGCCAGCAGTTCGCCGCGGATCGTCGCCACGCCGCCCGGCGGGGGGACCTCGGCGCCCATGGCGAGGCGGCCGGCGCGTGTGCCCGCCTCCTGGAGGGGGAGGCGGTACGTCGTCAGGGACGGGACGACGTCGACCGAGAAGGGCAGGTCGTCGAAGCCGGCCACCGAGATGTCGTCCGGGATGCTCAGGCCGGCCTCCCGGAGGGCCGCGCAGGCGCCCAGGGCGACGGTGTCGTTGGCGGCGACGACCGCCGTGAGGGACGGGTCGCGGGACAGCAGCTCGCGGGTGGCTTCGTAGCCGGAGGACCTGGTGTACGAACCGTGCACGGTGAGGCGGTCCAGGTCCGGGGCGTCCGGTCCGGTGCCGAGGCCCGCGGCGGTCAGGGCCTCGCGGTGGCCATCCAGTCGGTGCCGGGTGGTCGTGCGCTCGGTCGGCCCGGCCACGTAGCCGATATGGCGGTGGCCGAGGGACAGCAGGTGCTCGGTCAGGCGCCGCCCGCCGCCTCGGTTGTCGAAGGCCAGCGTGGCCGTCACGGCGTCCCCCGGCATGGGCGGGCGGCCGCACAGGATCACCCGGGTGCCCGCGTCCGTGAGCTTCGCCAGCTTCTTGGTCAGCGCCTCGATGTGCGCCGGGTCCTCCAGCGCCCCGCCCGTCACCACCACGGCGGCGGCGCGCTGGCGTTGAAGGAGCGTCAGGTAGGTCAGCTCGCGCTCCGGGGAGCCGCCCGTGTTGCAGACGACGGCCAGTTTCTCGCCGCCCGCGCGCCCCGCCCCGCAGTCGCCGATCGCGTTCTGCGCCGCGCCCGCCATGATTCCGAAGAACGGGTCGGCGATGTCGTCGACGAGGATGCCCACCAGGTCGGACGTGGCCGCGGCGAGCGAGCTCGCGGGGCCGTTCAGTACGTAGTCCAGCTCGTCGACCGCGCGCAGCACCCGGTCCCTGGTGGACGCGGCCACCGGGTAGTTGCCGTTCAGGACACGCGAGACGGTCGCCGGGGACACCCGTGCGCGTGCCGCCACATCGGCCAGAGTGACTGTCATCGCGTCCCTCCGCGGAGAAGTCCGGCGCGGCTCTGGTGCCAGCCGCTTCCCGCAGGCTAGCGCCATCGGGGATGGAAAGCGCTTGCTGTCGCTGTGTGGCGACGGCCCGGTCCGGAGGTCCGTCCGGAGGTCCGTGCGGCACGCCCCGCAGCGGTGGGCGGGATTCCGGAAGAATGACCCTGCGCGTTCGTGCAACCCTTCCGGGGTGACGAGTGTCGTAACTGGCGTCGGGGCTTCCGGGGATGGGGATCTGGGGGGATCGGGAGGCTTCGACGGGAGGGGGAGAGAAGGGGCCCGGCCATATGGCCGGGCCCCTTGCGGCTTCCCCGTGGCCGGCCGGGCCGGCGGGCCGGTTGTCCACAGGCCGACCGCGGTGTCGGACCCGGCCGGTAACGTCGGAGCATGTCCCAAGTGTCAGTGGTCGAAGGGGTCCTTGAGCGGATCACGTACGCCAACGAGGAGAACGGTTACACGGTCGCGCGCGTCGACACCGGACAGGGCGGCGGTGAGCTGTTCACGGTGGTCGGCTCGCTGCTCGGCGCGCAGCCGGGCGAGTCGCTGCGCATGGAGGGCCGCTGGGGCTCCCACCCGCAGTACGGCAAGCAGTTCACCGTGGAGAACTACACCACCGTCCTGCCCGCGACCATCCAGGGCATCCGGCGCTATCTCGGGTCCGGCCTGATCAAGGGCATCGGGCCGGTCTTCGCCGACCGCATCACCCGGCACTTCGGCGTGGACACCCTCGAGATCATCGAGGAGGAGCCGAAGCGCCTGATCGAGGTGCCCGGGCTCGGTCCCAAACGCACCAGGAAGATCGCCGAAGCCTGGGAGGAGCAGAAGGCGATCAAGGAGGTCATGCTCTTCCTCCAGTCCGTCGAGGTGTCCACCTCCATCGCCGTGCGCATCTACAAGAAGTACGCGGACGCGTCGATCTCCGTGGTGAAGAACCAGCCCTACCGGCTGGCCGCCGACGTCTGGGGCATCGGGTTCCTCACCGCGGACCGCATCGCCCAGGCCGTCGGCATCCCGCACGACAGTCCCGAGCGGGTCAAGGCCGGGCTGCGGTACGCGCTGTCGCAGTCCACGGACCAGGGGCACTGCTTCCTGCCCGAGGAGCGGCTGATCGCCGACGCGGTGAAGCTCCTCCAGGTCGACACGGGGCTCGTCATCGACTGCCTCGCCGGGCTCGCCGCGGACGAGGAGGAAGGCGGCGTCGTCCGGGAGCGGGTGCCGGGGGCCGACGGGGAGCCCGTGACGGCCGTCTATCTGCTGCCGTTCCACCGCGCCGAGGTCTCGCTCGCCGGTCAGCTGCTCCGGCTGATGCGGGTCGACGACGACCGCATGCCGGGCTTCCAGGACGTCGCCTGGGACAAGGCTCTCGCCTGGCTCGCCGACCGCACGGGGGCGGAGCTGGCGCCGGAGCAGGAGGAGGCCGTCCGGCTCGCCCTCACCCGGAAGGTCGCCGTGCTGACCGGGGGGCCCGGCTGCGGCAAGTCGTTCACGGTGCGGTCCGTGGTGGAGCTGGCTCGCGCGAAGAAGGCCAAGGTGGTGCTGGCCGCGCCGACCGGGCGGGCCGCCAAGCGGCTCGCCGAGCTGACCGGGGCCGAGGCGTCGACCGTGCACCGGCTGCTGGAGCTGAAGCCGGGCGGGGACGCGGCGTACGACCGGGACCGGCCGCTCGACGCGGACCTCGTCGTGGTGGACGAGGCGTCCATGCTCGACCTGCTCCTCGCCAACAAGCTGGTCAAGGCCGTGGCGCCCGGGGCTCATCTGCTGCTCGTCGGGGATGTGGACCAGTTGCCGAGTGTGGGGGCCGGGGAGGTGCTCGGGGATCTGCTGTCGCCCGGCAGTCCCGTGCCCGCCGTGCGGCTCACCCGCATCTTCCGTCAGGCCCAGAAATCCGGTGTGGTCACCAACGCCCACCGGATCAACTCCGGCGAGTACCCCGTCACCACCGGCCTGCCCGACTTCTTCCACTTCGTCGCCGAGGAGACCGAGGAGGCCGGGCGGCTCACCGTCGACGTCGCCGCCCGCCGCGTACCGGCGAGATTCGGCCTTGATCCGCGCCGCGACATCCAGGTGCTGGCGCCCATGCACCGGGGGCCGGCCGGTGCCGGCGCGCTCAACGGGCTCCTTCAGCAGGCCGTCACCCCGGCCCGTCCCGACCTGCCGGAGAAGCGGTTCGGCGGCCGCGTCTTCCGCGTCGGCGACAAGGTGACCCAGATCCGCAACAATTACGAGAAAGGGAAGAACGGCGTCTTCAACGGCACCGTCGGTGTGGTCACCTCACTCGACCCGGACGATCAGCGGCTGACCGTGCTGACGGACGAGGACGAGGAGGTGCCCTACGACTTCGACGAGCTGGACGAGCTGGCCCACGCGTACGCCGTGACGATCCACCGGTCGCAGGGGAGCGAGTATCCGGCCGTGGTGATCCCCGTCACCACCGGCGCCTGGATGATGCTGCAGCGGAATCTGCTCTACACGGCCGTCACCCGGGCCAGGAAACTCGTCGTCCTCGTCGGCTCGCGCAAGGCCATCGGGCAGGCGGTCAGGACCGTTTCCGCCGGTCGGCGCTTTACCGCACTGGACCACCGGCTGACAGGAGGCCGACCCGTGGCGAACATCACCTAGGACTTTCGGAACCGGGGTGAAGGGGGGCAGGATGAGCAGGTTGACGGCACTCAGTGCCGCCGATTGGCCCAATGGTCGACCCCGAGTGCACTCTGCTGAGCCAAGTGGGGGATGGTAGAGACAGTCAGGGCATCTCGAAGAAGAGGCACTACGTCGGTGAGGGATGACGTGAGCGACAACTCTGTAGTACTGCGGTACGCGGACGGTGAGTACACCTACCCGGTGGTCGAGAGCACCGTCGGTGACAAGGGCTTCGACATCGGGAAGCTCCGAGCCCAGACCGGTCTGGTGACCTTGGACAGCGGATACGGCAACACCGCCGCGTACAAATCCGGGATCACCTACCTGGACGGCGAGAAGGGCATCCTCCGCTACCGCGGCTACCCCATCGAGCAGCTCGCCGAGCGGTCCACCTTCCTCGAGGTGGCGTACCTGCTGATCAACGGCGAGCTTCCCAAGGTGGACGAGCTGGCGGGCTTCCGCAACGAGATCACGCAGCACACGCTGCTGCACGAGGACGTCAAGCGGTTCTTCGACGGCTTCCCGCGTGACGCCCACCCGATGGCGATGCTGTCCTCCGTGGTCAGCGCGCTGTCGACGTTCTACCAGGACAGCCACAACCCGTTCGACGAGAAGCAGCGCCATCTGTCGACGATCCGGCTGCTGGCGAAGCTGCCGACCATCGCGGCGTACGCGTACAAGAAGTCGATCGGCCACCCGTTCGTCTACCCGCGGAACGACCTCTCGTACGTCGAGAACTTCCTGCGGATGACCTTCTCGGTGCCGGCGCAGGAGTACGACCCCGACCCGGTCGTGGTCTCCGCGCTGGACAAGCTGCTGATCCTGCACGCCGACCACGAGCAGAACTGCTCGACGTCCACGGTGCGTCTGGTCGGCTCGTCGCAGGCGAACATGTTCGCCTCGATCTCCGCCGGTATCTCCGCGCTGTGGGGTCCTCTGCACGGTGGCGCCAACCAGTCGGTGCTGGAGATGCTGCAGGGCATCCAGGCGAGCGGCGGCGATGTCGACTCCTTCATCCGCAAGGTGAAGAACAAGGAGGACGGCGTCCGCCTGATGGGCTTCGGCCACCGCGTCTACAAGAGCTTCGACCCCCGGGCGAAGATCATCAAGGCGGCGGCGCACGATGTCCTCTCGGCGCTCGGCAAGTCCGACGAGCTGCTGGACATCGCGCTGAAGCTGGAGGAGCACGCGCTCGCGGACGAGTACTTCGTCTCGCGCAACCTCTACCCGAACGTGGACTTCTACACCGGTCTGATCTACCGCGCGATGGGCTTCCCCACCGAGATGTTCACGGTCCTGTTCGCCCTCGGCCGCCTGCCGGGCTGGATCGCCCAGTGGCACGAGATGATCAAGGAGCCGGGTTCCCGCATCGGCCGCCCGCGCCAGATCTACACGGGCGAGGTCCTGCGTGACTTCGTCCCGGTCGAGTCCCGCTGACGCCGGACCCCGACCCGCCGGGCCGCAGCCTGCGAAAAGCGCCCCGCCACCGATCCCCCCACGGGTCGATGAGCGGGGCGCTTCCCATTTCCCCGGACGGATTCCCCCCACGGGATCCGGGCCGGGCGTCTGCCGGGTTCAGCAGAGGCTCGCTTGCGATCTGCCGGGGTACGTACGTACGGGAGGGCCGCTCAAAGCTCCCCGGTGCACGTGCCCCGGCCAACGCTTGCCTGGGACGTCCCCCAAGACGTCCCATGAACGTCCCCCAAGACGTTCGTGGCATCGCCCATTCAGACTCGCGAGCTGTCCAAATGGTTACCCCTAAATATCTGTGATCTAGGTCTCTTTGTGAAGGTCTGGTGAGTCACGTGAAGGTGAATTCACGTGAACGTCCGTTCCGGTCCCGCAAGCAGGGCGGGCCGCATCGCGGCATATGTCGCGATACGGCCCGTTGGGCGGTGCGGCGGACGGCTCAGACCGTGCCGACCAGCTCGTAGCCGGCCTCGTCGACGGCGGCCCTGACGGCCTCCTCGTCCAGCGGCTGCGTGGAGACGACGGTCACCCGGCCGGTGGCGGCGACGGCCTGCACGGAGCCGACGCCGGCGAGCGCGGAGAGCTCCTCGGAGACGGCGCCCTCGCAGTGCCCGCAGGTCATGCCCTTGACCTCGTACACGGTCGTGACCTCGCCGGCCGGGGCCTCGGCCGCGCCGTCGTGGCAGGAGCCGGTGGGCGAGCAGCAGGAGCCGGCCTGGGGCAGCTCGGTCTTCGTCTCGGCGGTCATGGTGCTTCTCCTCTGTGGCGGGGGAGGGGGCGTCGCCCCGGTGCTGCCACCACTTTATACCCCTAGGGGGTATGGATTCCAGTGTGGCCGAGGTCTCGCACCCATTCGCGGGCCAGAACCGACATCCGCACCGAGTCGATCCACTCGCCGTCGTGCAGCAGCGCCTCCCGTTCCACGCCCTCGCGGACGAAGCCGACGCGCTCGTACACGCGCAGGGCGCGCGGGTTGAAGGTGAAGACGCCGAGCTGGACGCGGTTCAGGCCCAGCCGCTCGAAGCCGTACGCGAGGAGGAGCCGGATCGCCTCGGTGCCGAGCCCCCGGTCGCGGCCCTTCGGGCCGATCGCGACCCGGAAGGTGCAGCTGCGGTTGGGTTCGTCGTACTCGAACAGCACCAGCTCGCCGACGAGGTCCCCGGACGCGCGGTCCACCAGGCCGAGGTCGAGGCGGTCCGGTTGGTCGCCGCGCGAGCCGTACCAGGAGCGGAGCTGCCCGGAGGAGAAGGGCGGCCGGTTCAGGCTGCCGGTGAGCTTCGCCGTCTCCGGGTCGGCGAAGATCTCCGCCATGGTGTCCGCGTCGTCCTCGGTGAAGGGCCGCAGAATCACCTTGTCGCCGGTGAGCGTCGGTTTGCGGGAGAAGTCGGTCATGGGGCGATCGAAGACGGTCGCCGGGTGTGTGCGCAACGGAATTCGTCACGACGGGGGGAAGGCGGCCCCGTGCCGGGCGGCGGCACGGGGCCCGCCGTGATGGGCGTCAGTCCCCGCGAGCCCGGTTCCCGGGCCGGTTGGCGACCCAGACGCGGATCGTGTCCGCGTACCAGTACGGCTTGCCTGCCTCGACGTGGTCGGGGCGGGGCAGCAGGCCGTGCTTGCGGTACGAGCGGACGGTGTCCGGCTGCACCTTGATGTGCGCGGCGATCTCCTTGTAGGACCAGAGTCTTCTGTCCGTCATGTCGATGGCACCTTCCTGCGCGTGCCGCGGCGCGACCCTGGAGGGCCGTGGGGAGCCGCGGCGCGGACTGGCGATCACCAGCCCTGTGCCCGCCCCGCGACACAGCGTGACCAGGCGAGGGCAGACTGTTGAACGCTTGTGACCGAAGGCCCGTGTAATGGAGACAAATGTGACAGTGGCGGAACACTGTGACGAGTCGCGGGTAGAGGGACAGTCAGGGACCGGCGGACCGCGCCGTCCACACCTGTCTACGGCGGACCCCGTACGCCCGACACAGTGTCCGGCGCGTCGCCCGTACCGGGCGTGGTGGGATCGACCCGACGCCGCCATCTGTGAAGGAGCACCCACGTCATGACGAAGACCGTCCACCACTGGATCGGTGGCAAGACCGTCGAGGGCACGTCGGACCGCTGGGGCCCGGTCACCGACCCGGCGACCGGCGAGGTCACCAGGCGCGTGGCCCTCGCCTCCGCCGACGAGGTGGGCGCGGCCGTCGCCGCGGCCAAGGCCGCCTACGCGACCTGGGGCACGTCCTCGCTCGCGCAGCGCACCGCGGTCCTGTTCCGCTTCCGCGCCCTGCTGGACGCGCACCGCGACGAGATCGCCGCGCTCATCACCGCCGAGCACGGCAAGGTCCACTCCGACGCGCTCGGCGAGGTCGCCCGCGGCCTGGAGATCGTCGAGCTGGCCTGCGGGATCACCACCCAGCTCAAGGGCGAGCTGTCCACACAGGTGTCCCACCGCGTCGACGTCGCCTCGATCCGCCAGCCGCTCGGCGTGGTCGCCGGCATCACCCCGTTCAACTTCCCGGCCATGGTGCCGATGTGGATGTTCCCGCTGGCCATCGCGTGCGGCAACACCTTCGTCCTCAAGCCCAGCGAGAAGGACCCGTCGCCGTCCGTCCGGCTGGCCGAGCTGCTCGCCGAGGCCGGGCTGCCGGACGGGGTGTTCAACGTCGTCCAGGGCGACAAGCCCGCCGTCGACGCGCTGCTCACCCACCCGGACGTGGCCGCCGTTTCGTTCGTCGGCTCCACGCCCGTCGCCCGGTACATCCACACCACCGCGACCGCCCACGGCAAGCGTGTCCAGGCGCTCGGCGGTGCCAAGAACCACATGCTCGTCCTCCCCGACGCCGACCTCGACGCGGCTGCCGACGCCGCGGTCTCGGCGGCGTACGGCTCCGCGGGCGAGCGCTGTATGGCGATCTCCGCCGTCGTCGCGGTCGGCGCGACCGGCGACACCCTCGTCGAGAAGATCCGCGAACGCGCCGAGAAGATCAAGATCGGCCCCGGTGGCGACCCCACCTCCGAGATGGGCCCGCTGATCACAGCCGCCCACCGTGACAAGGTCGCCTCCTATGTGACCGGCGCCGCCGCCGAGGGCTGCGAGGTCGTCCTCGACGGCACCGGCCGCACCGTGGACGGCTACGAGAACGGCCACTGGCTGGGGCTCTCGCTCCTCGACAAGGTGCCGACGTCCGCCAGGGCGTACCAGGACGAGATCTTCGGCCCGGTGCTGTGTGTGCTGCGCGCCGAGACGTACGAGGAGGGCCTCGCCCTCATCAACGCCTCGCCCTACGGCAACGGCACCGCGGTCTTCACCCGGGACGGCGGCGCCGCCCGCCGCTTCCAGCTGGAGGCCGAGGCCGGCATGGTCGGCGTGAACGTCCCGATCCCGGTACCCGTCGGCTACCACTCCTTCGGCGGCTGGAAGGAGTCCCTCTTCGGCGACCACCACATCTACGGCAACGACGGCGTCCACTTCTACACCCGCGGCAAGGTCGTCACCACCCGCTGGCCCGACCCGTCCGACGCTCCGGCCGGAGTGGACCTGGGCTTCCCCCGCAACCACTGAGCACCCGAGTCGCCGGCCCGGCCGCGCACGGCCGGGCCGCGCTCAGAACTCCCAGCTCAGCATGGTGAATTCGCCGTCGTCCCGGGCGCCCGCCGACCTGTACGTGGCCAGCGCCGCGTCGTTGTCGGTGTCGACGCCGACCCACATGTCGTAGCAGCCGCGCTCGCGGGCGACCGCCGCGAGCGCCTCGGTCAGCGCCCGGCCGATGCCGCGCCTGCGGTACGGGTCGTCCACCGACAGCTCGTACAGGCACATCTCGCTGCCCTTGTCGGGGTGGAGCATCTCGACGCCCGACACCATTCCGGCCGGCTGGCCGTCCTCGTACGCGATGAGCATGAGGTGGCCCGGTGCCGCGAGGAACCGTTCCGCCCACTCCTCGCGCGCGGGGCCGTCGTAAAGGTGCTGGGCGGCGGTCAGTTCGGCGACGGTCGTCGCGCGGCGGATCTCCACAGCAGGTCCCCTTCGTCCGCTTGCGTCTACCGCGTCTGGTGTACGAGGACGCTACCGCCTACTCCTTGAGGAGGCGAAGGACTTCCGACCGGCGGCAGCCGAGAGGCCCACCCCGCTCCGTTTAGGGTCGAGGCATGCGGATCCGACTTCCCCGGCGGTGGGCGGCGCTCGCCGCGGCCGTCGCACTGCTCGCCGGTGCCGGTACGTGGAGCGCCGTCGCCTCCGACGGCGAGCCCACCGTGCACCGCGAGGACACCGTGCTGGCCATGCCCGGCGCGAAGATCGACACGTCGTTCTTCAGGTCGGGGGAGGACGGGCGGCGCCCCGCCGTGCTGCTCGCGCACGGCTTCGGTGGCAGCAAGGACGACGTACGCGCCCAGGCGGAGCGGCTCGCCCGCGACGGGTATGCCGTGCTGACCTGGACCGCCCGCGGCTTCGGCCGGTCGACCGGGCGGATCGGCCTCAACGACCCGGACCACGAGGTCAAGGACGTCCAGCGGCTCGTCGACTGGCTGGCGAAGCGCCCCGAGGTGCGGCTGGACAAGGCCGGGGACCCGCGCGTGGGGGTGTCCGGGGTGTCGTACGGCGGGGCGGTCTCGCTGCTCGCCGCCGGGTACGACCGGCGGGTCGACGCCATCGCCCCGCAGATCACCTACTGGAACCTCGCCGACGCGCTGTTCCCCGACGGGGTCTTCAAGAAGCTGTGGGCCGGGATCTTCTTCACGACGGGGTCCGGCACCGGCGCGGCCGCCGGCACCGCCCCCGGGACGGGCACCGCCCCCGGGACGGGCACCGCCCCCGGGACGGGCACCGCCCCCGGGACGGGCACCGCCCCCGGGTCCGGTGAAGCGCCGTCCGGCTCCCGGCCGCCCGCCGCCGCCACCGGGACCGCCACCGGGACCGGCGCCGTGACCGGTGCCTGCGGGCGGTTCCAGCCGGAGCTGTGCGCCATGTACGAGCGGGTCGCGGTCAGCGGCGAGCCCGACGCCGCCGCCCGCGCCCTGCTGGAGGCGCGCAGCCCGTCGGCCGTCGGCGAGCGCATCAAGGTGCCCACGCTCATCGTGCAGGGCCAGTCCGACTCCCTCTTCCCGCTCTCCCACGCCGACGCGATGGCCAGGACCATCGGCGGCAACGGCGCGCCCGTCGCCGTCGACTGGATCGCCGGCGGCCACGACGGCGGCGACCGTGAGACCGGCCGCGTCGAGGCCCGTATCGCCGACTGGTTCGACCGGTACCTGAAGGACGACACGGGTACGGCCACCGGGCCCGCCTTCCGGGTCAGCCGCACCGGAGGCGTCGACTCCACCGACGGCCGGGCGACCCTGCGCGGCGCCACCGCCGACCGCTACCCGGGCCTGCGCGAGGGCACCCGCACCCTCCCCCTCACGGGCCCGGCGCAGACCTTCCGCAATCCGGCCGGCGCCAACCCGCCCGGCATCTCCGCGGTGCCCGGCGCCGGCGGCGGCCTCTCCCAGCTGTCGTCGCTCGGTCTCGGTGTCTCCCTCGACTTCCCCGGCCAGCACGCCCGGTTCGAGACCCGGCCGCTCACCGAGCCGCTGCGGATCACCGGCTCGCCGACCGTCCGCGTCACCGTCGACTCCGACAGCGGCGAGGCCGTGCTGTTCGGCAAGGTGTACGACGTGGGACCCGACGGGCGGCAGCAGGTGCTGCCCGCCCAGCTCGTGGCCCCCGTCAGGATCGGCGGCGCCGAGGACGGCGCGACCGTCGACCTGACCCTGCCCGCCGTCGACCACGAGGTGGCGGCCGGGCACCGGCTGCGCCTCGTCCTCGCCGCGACCGACCTGGGCTACGCGTCCCCGGCGGCCCCCGCCTCGTACGGCGTCGCGCTCGCCGGTGAAGGGCTGTCCGTGCCGACGGCGCCCGCCGTGCGCACCCAGGCCGCCGGCCTGCCCTGGTGGGTGTGGGGCCTCCCGGCCGTCGGAGCCGTCCTGGCGGGGGCGCTGCTGCTGACGGCCCGCCGCCGCACGGCCGCGCCGGCGCCGGACCCGGAGCTCGCCGACGTACCGCTCACCATCAGTGGCCTGACGAAGCGCTACGCCCGGTCCACCGACGCGTACGCGGTGCGCGACCTCTCGTTCCGCGTGGAGAAGGGCCAGGTCCTCGGGCTCCTCGGGCCCAACGGAGCCGGTAAGACCACCACCCTGCGCATGCTGATGGGCCTCATCACGCCCGACGACGGCGAGATCCGGATCTTCGGGCGTGCCGTGCGGCCCGGAGCGCCGGTCCTGTCCCGTGTGGGCGCCTTCGTGGAGGGCGCCGGGTTCCTGCCGCATCTGTCGGGGCGGGAGAACCTGGAGCTGTACTGGCGCGCCACGGGCCGCCCCGACGAGGACGCGCACCTCGACGAGGCGCTGGAGATCGCCGGCCTCGGCGTCGCACTGGCCCGCGCCGTGCGGACGTACTCACAGGGCATGCGGCAGCGGCTCGCCATCGCCCAGGCCATGCTCGGCCTGCCGGACCTGCTCATCCTCGACGAGCCGACGAACGGCCTCGACCCGCCGCAGATCCGCGAGATGCGGGACGTCATGATCCGGTACGCGGCGGGGGGCCGGACCGTCATCGTCTCCAGCCACCTCCTCGCGGAGGTCGAGCAGTCCTGCACCCATCTGGTCGTCATGGACCGGGGCCGGCTCGTCCAGGCGGGGCCGGTCGCCGAGATCACCGGCAACGGCGACACCCTGCTGGTCACCACCGACGGGGACCTGCCGGTGCAGCTCGTCGAGAAGGTGGGCGCGCTCCCGGGCGTCGGCTCGGCGACCCGTACGGACGGGGGCGTGCTGGTCCGGCTCGACGGGGCCACCGCCGCCGCGCTCATCGCCGAACTGGTCCGGCTCGACGTGCCGGTCACCGGTGTGGGGCCGCACCGTCGTCTGGAGGACGCGTTCCTCACCCTGATCGGAGGAGGAGGTTCCGCATGACCGCGCTGCTCGACTCGGCGCCCGGCTACCGGCCGGCCGCACCCTGCCCCTGCGCGTCGAGGCCGTACGCCAGCTCAAGCGGCGCCGCACGGCCGTGATGGGCGCGATCCTGGTGGCGCTGCCGTTCATCCTGATCGTCGCCTTCGCCATCGGCGGCGGTGACGAGGACGGGCGCGGCGGCAACCGGATCACGCTGATGGACACAGCGACCGCGTCGGCCGCCAACTTCGCCGCGACGTGCCTGTTCGTCTCGGCCGGGTTCCTGCTGGTCATCCCGGTGGCGCTGTTCTGCGGCGACACCGTCGCCTCCGAGGCCGGCTGGTCGTCGCTGCGTTATCTGCTCGCCGCACCCGTGCCGCGCGCCCGGCTGCTGTGGTCGAAGCTCGTCGTGGCGCTCGGCTTCAGCGCCGCGGCGATGGTGCTGCTGCCGCTCGTCGCGCTCGCCGCGGGCACGGTCGCGTACGGGTGGGGGCCGCTGCGGCTGCCCACGGGCGGCGCACTGCCCGCGGCCGACAGCCTGGGGCGGCTGGGCCTCGCGGTCGCCTTCGTGTTCGTCTCCCAACTGGTCACCGCCGGGCTCGCCTTCTGGCTGTCCACCCGGACCGACGCGCCGCTGGGCGCGGTGGGCGGCGCGGTCGGCCTGACGATCGTCGGGAACGTCCTGGACGCGGTGACGGCGCTGGGCGACTGGCGCGACTTCCTTCCCGCCCACTGGCAGTTCGCCTGGATCGACGCGCTCCAGCCGCAGTTGGAGTGGGGCGGCATGGTCAAGGGCACGGCGGTCTCGGTGACGTACGCCCTGGTGCTCTTCGCCCTCGCCTTCCGCGGCTTCGCCCGCAAGGACATCGTGTCGTAACGCCCCGCACGCGACCCGCCCCTCACCGCCCGCGCCCCGCCGCGCGGGGGCCAGGGCTCAGAGCCAGCCGCGCCGTGCCGCCTCCGCCCCGGCGCGGAAGCGGCTGGTCGTGCCCACCGCGGCCAGCAGCTCACCCACTCTGCGGCTGTATGTGCGCCCCGATATGCCCAGCCGGGCGGCGGCCGTCTCGTCCGTCAGCCCGGCCAGCAGCGCGTCCAGCACCGGACGCAGCCGCGGCGGCAGTGCGGCCGACGTGTTCGTCGCCTCGCCGAGGTCCTGGCCGGCGTTCCACCACGCGTGGTGGGCGCGCACCAGGGCCTGCACGACGACCGGGTCGCGGATCAGCAGCAGCCCGTTGCACAGCAGCTCCAGGTCCAGCGGGACCGCCGCGACCGTCCGGTCCACGACGATCATCTTGAACGGGATCGTGTCGGTCAGCCGCGCCCGTCCCGGCAGCCGGGCCGCCCCGCCCATGTCGGCGGCCGTGACCCGCGCCAGCGCATGGCGCGGCACCACCTGCCGTACCGTACGCGCCCGTTCGGCCGCCGTCCGCACGCACGCGCTCGCCAGCTCGAGGAACGGCTCCGGGATCGGCTGCCGCAGCCCCGCGGCCGGGTCGTCGAAGGTCAGCAGCTCCCGGCGGGCCGACTCCGTCAGCGCCGCGAGCGCGGCGCAGATGTGCCGGGTCCCCAGCACCGGCTGCCCCGCCGGCCGCGGCGCCGGCGGCGGAGCCGCGCGCGCCGGTGCCGTCTGTCGTGAAGTCGCCTGGCCGAGCACGGAGCCCGGGACGTCCGCCACGGCTGACCACCCCCGCCATCCCCTTGGAACATACGCCACTCCATGTACTCACGTGACTTCACACGGTGACAAGAGTGACTGTCGACGATGGCGAGTCCAAGCCAAGCTCTTCGTAGCGGACGCGGTAGCCGCCACCCTGGGCCGTTCGCCCCCGCGCACCACCCGGACGGCTGTGCGCCCGCCGTCCGGGTGAACCGATGACCGTTTGCACTACCGCCGATGGCAGCGGGTGGGGCGGCGTGACGCGATGGTGATGTGGCCCCGGCCACCGAGCCGGACGGGCCACGGTTCCACTCACCACGAACGGATGACGACACCGTGAAGCGTACGCATCGCTGGGCCGCGACGGCCCTCACCTCTTTCGCTCTGACCGGTATAGCGGCGGCACCCGCGCTCGCCACCGACCACATGCCCACCGACAACGCCTTCCTCCGCGCCGCCCACCAGGGCAATCTGACGGTGATCGCGGCCAGCCAGGACGCCGGGAAGAACGCGACCACCGAATGTGTGAAGAAGGTCGCCGGCGTCCTCGAACGCGATCACACCAAGCTCGACGCCGCGACCAGGGCGCTCGCCGACAGGCTCGGCGTGGACCTGCCCATCGCGCCCACGGCCGAACAGCAGAAGGACCTCGCCGCCGTCATGTCCAAGGCGGGCACCGGCGCGTACGACGCCGCCTGGCTGAAGGCGCAGGACGACGCGCACACCAAGACCCTCGCGATGATCGACCACCAGGTCGCCCAGGGGAAGACGATGGAGATCACCGCCGCCGCGAAGGCCGCCCGCCCGGTCATCGAGAGACACCACACCATGGTGCGCGGCGGCACGTGCCACGCGGGCGCGACGGCCGTGCCCAAGAAGATCCACGCCGGTAACGGCGGGCAGGTCGCGGTCGCCGCAGGAGGGGTGCCCGCCTTCATCGCGCTGCCCGCCATGGCGGTGGGCGGTGTGCTGATCGCGGGCGGCGCCTTCTGGGCCGCCTCGCGTATCCGCCGCAACGACGTGCGCTGACGCCGATGGGCGGCCACTACCGGCTGACCGCCGAGCCCGGCCCGGGCCGCCTGCCGGCCTGGGCCGGGCTCGCGGGTGCCGCCTCCGCGGCCCTGGCGCTCCTCCTGCCGGTCGGCGCCCCGCGCCCCGCCGACGCGGGCGCCGTCCCCGGCGGGGAGCCCACACCGGCCGCCAGCGCCGCGCCCGCCTACTCGCCGCCGGTCACCCTCACCGTGCCGGGCCATGTCGGCAGCCTCCCCATCGACCCGGTGGCCGGCGCGGAGGACGGCACCCTGGCGGTACCCGCGTCGCCGTTCCGGCTGGGCTGGTGGGCGTTCGGCGCGCGGCCCGGGGCCGCGCACGGCACGTTGCTGCTGGCCGGTCACCTGGACTCGGCGGAGGAGGGCCCGGGCCCGTTCGAGGCGCTGCACAGCCTGCCGATCGGCGCCCACGCGCACGTCGCGGCGGCGGACGGCACCCGGCACACGTACCGGATCGTGGCGCGCCGCACCTACGAGTCCGGCACCCTGCCCGGCGACCTCTTCTCGGCGGAGGGCAGTCCCCGGCTCGTCCTGGTGACGTGCACGGGCGACTTCGACCCCGACGCACGGGTCTACGCCGAGAACCTCGTCGTGTACGGGGTGCCCGTGTGACCTGCACGGGGTGCCCGTGTGACGGAACGGAACTTCTTACGGGTCCGTGACGAGGGCGCGCGGCGACGCCCCCGGCCGGGCCGTGCGCCGTAGCGTCGCCGTATGCGTGTACTCGTCACCGGAGGAGCCGGGTTCATCGGCTCCCACATCGTCGACGCCCTGACGGCCCTCGGCCACGAGCCGGTCGTCCTGGACGCCATGCTCCCGACCGCCCACGGCACCGCGGCCCCGCCACCGGGCGTCACACGCGGGGACGTCCGCGACCCGGTCACCGTGCGCCGGCTGCTGTCCGGCGTGGACGCGGTCTGCCACCAGGCCGCGATGGTCGGCCTGGGCAAGGACTTCGCGGACGCGCCCGCGTACGTCTCCTGCAATGACCTGGGCACGGCGGTGCTGCTCACCGCGATGGCGGAGGAGGGGGTGGGGCGGCTGGTGCTCGCCGGGTCGATGGTGGTGTACGGGGAGGGGCGCTACGACTGCCCCGCGCACGGCACTGTACGACCGGGTCCGCGTGCGGCGGGGGATCTGGCGGAGGGCCGGTTCGAACCGCTCTGCCCGTCCTGCGGGGCGGAGCTGACACCGGGCCTGGTGGGCGAGGACGCGCCCGTCGACCCGAGGAACGTCTACGCGACGACGAAGCTGGCACAGGAGCATCTGGCGGCGGCGTGGGCGCGGACGACGGGCGGCCGCGCGGTGGCGCTGCGCTACCACAACGTGTACGGGCCGCGGATGCCGCGCGACACCCCGTACGCGGGCGTCGCCTCGCTGTTCCGGTCGGCGCTGGCCAGGGGCGAGGCGCCGCGTGTGTTCGAGGACGGCGGCCAGCGGCGGGACTTCGTGCACGTGCGGGACGTGGCGGCGGCCAACGTGGCGGCGCTCGAGGAGCTCGGCGAGCGCGAGCCGGGGACGCTCGCGGCGTACAACACGGGCAGCGGGGAGCCTCACACGGTGGGGGAGATGGCGGCCGCGCTCGCGGCGGCGCACGGCGGGCCGGAGCCGGTGGTGACGGGGGAGTTCCGGCTGGGCGACGTCCGGCACATCACGGCCGACTCGGCGCGGCTCCGGGCCGAGCTGGGGTGGAAGGCGGAGGTGGGGTTCGCGGAGGGGATGGCGGAGTTCGCGCTGAGCGGGCTGCGGTAGTCCGCGGGCGGACAGGGGTGAGCCCCGGGAGGAAACGGTCCTCCCGGGGCTCACCGGTCGTTCGTACGCCTCGGACGTGCCGTGTCGGGCCGAGGGATCAGCTCGACGCGAAGCCGAAGCCGAGCCCCGCGGCGGGCAGGCCGCCCTGGCCGGGCTGGTACGTCGTCACCGAGCCGGCCGTGCCGATCCGGCCGGCGGTGGCGTTGCCCCACGGCATGGAGTGCAGGACGCCGTGGGTGGAGGTGTTGTACGGCCTGCCGATGTACAGGTTGGTGGCGGTGCCGTGGATGTACTTGCCGACGCGCTGGCCGGCGGCGTACGGGCCGGGCAGGCCGCTGCTGTTGCCGGCCTCGATCCAGCGGTCGTGGTCGCCGTGCGGGCCGAAGACGCCGAAGGTCTGCACGGCGCCCGCGTCCGCGGTGGTGCCGAGGTCCTCACCGGGGATGCCGACCGCGAGAACCATGGTGTCGTTCGTGCCGACCGCGCGCGGAGCGGTGTTCACCAGCTTGACGACCTCGCCGAAGCGGTCGCCGGTCTCGGCGCCGCCGGAGACGTCGGCGACCTCCTGGCTGACGCCGGGGATCTCGGTCAGCGCGCCCGCGCCGGTGACACGGAACAGCGGCACGAAGCCGGCGTTGTCGCGCTCGGCCGTGCCGGCGGCGGAACCCTCGGGCCGGAGACCCTCACCGGGGGCGCCCACGGCGATGATCGAGTCGGTCGCCGTGGCGGCACCGGACGGGCGGTAGTCCGCCACGGAGACGGCGTAGCCGTAGTGGTCGCCGTCCTCGGCCACGCCGCTGATGCCGTCGCTGTTCTGGTCGCCGCCCCACAGCGGGGTCGGGATGCCGGCGGAGCTCAGGGCGTGCTTGAGGACCTGGAAGCCACCGGCGTCCTTGACGGTGCCGATGTCCTCGTACGGGGTGCCGATCGCGATGTGGTTGGCGCCGCCCGCGACGGAGATGCCGAACTTGTCGCCCGCCTCGGCGACGCCCGCGACGCCCGGCTTCTCCTGGTGGATGACGGTGTTGACGCTGCCGCGCAGGTAGTGGACACTGCCCGCGTCGGTGACGGAGCTGTGGTCCTCGTTCGGCACGCCGATCATCAGCCACGGCTCACCGGCGGCGGTGTGGCCCGCGGCGACCGAGTGGCCGAACCGGTCGCCCGCCTCGGCCTTGGACGCCTTGATGCCGCCCGCGCCGGCGCCCTGGACGAGGTTGAGGGTGGCCTGGCCGGTGGCGAGGCCGCCCTTGGCGCCGTAGATGACGTGGGCGGCGCCGGCGTTCGATTCGCTGCCGATGTCCTCGGCCGGGATGCCCACGAGGAGGTCGGTGCAGCCGTCCTCGTTGTGGTCGAACGTCGCCAGCTGCTCGCCGTACCAGTCGTGGGGCTCGGCGCCGCCCGGGATGGAGGCGAGGTCCTGGTGGAGCTCGCCCGTACCCTTGCCGCCGCCGTAGAGGACGCGGATCAGACCGGCGTTGGCGTCACCGCCGACGGTGGCCTTGGGGTCGCCGATGGCGATGTCCTCGGCACCGTCGCAGTTGAAGTCGGTGAAGCGCGGCGCGACGACCTTGGCGTCGACCCAGGCGCGCAGGTCGTCGACGCGGGTGTTGATCGCGGCGGTGCTGGTCACGGCCGCGTCGATGCCGAAGCAGCCGGCCTGCGAGGAGCGGCTGTTGAGCGCGACGAGCTCGGCCTGGCCGTTCACCACGCGCAGGGCCGGGCCACCGGTGTCACCCATGCAGACGGACACGCCGTTCTGGCCGGTGAGGTCGGCCTCGGTGGCGTTCACCGCGTCGACGGCGAAGGCCCCGCTGTGCAGCTTGAGGGGCGCCCACTCGTCCTTGGTGCGGCCGTAGCCGGCGACCTTCAGCTGCTCGCCGACGGTGGCCGCGGTGGCGCTGATCGCGACGGGCGCGATGGTGGTGACCGGGCGGTTCAGCCGGACGAGGGCCGCGTCACGGGAGGGGTGCGCGACGACCTCGACGACGGTGCGCACCTCACCTGCGGTGGTGGTGAGGTCGGTACGGCCGATGGTGGCCGTGGTTCTCAGCTTCGGCGAGCCCGCCGGTACGGCGAGACTGACGGCCGGGTCGTCCGCGAAGCAGCTGGCCGCGGTGAGCAGCCACTCACGGTCGACGAGAGCGCCGGAGCAGGCGCGCTGACCGTCGCCGATGTCGAGCCGCGCGGTGAACGCCAGAGAGCCCTCGGTCTCGGCGGTGCCGCTGACGGCGTACGCGGGCGCGGAGAGCGGCGCGGCTATGAGGGCCGCGGTGAGCGCGGCGAGCCCGGCGGAGCGGGCGAGGTGTGGACGTTGCATGACCGTTTCCTTGTATGGGGGTGAGGACCGGGCGGCCGGGCAGGGCACGCCTGTCCTTCCTAGGGGCGGGCGGGCGGCTCCTACTTGGAGGCGACGATCTCCACGAGCATGTGGTCACGGCCCTGCGGGTCGGCGCTCTCGCCGACCGGGGTCCAGGTGTTCTTGTTGACCTTGAACTGCTTCTCCTCGGTGTCCACGGTCATGGTCACGTCGGTGTTGTAGTCGTTGCCCTTGATGCCGTAGACGGCCGGGATCTCCAGGCTGAGGTAGCCGGAGTTGCCGGTGAAGCGGAAGCAGATCTTCTCCTTGCTGCGGGCCCAGACCTCCAGGAGGTCCGGGTCGCCGCAGGTGGCCAGGACGATGTGGCCGTCGCCGCGCTTGAGGGTGATGCCCTGCTCGGCGAGGATCTTGTCGGCCTGCGGGTAGTTGAAGTCCTCCACCGCGTAGCCCGGGGCCTCGTCGGCGACCGGGGCGACGGACGGCGCACCGGCACCGGTGGCACCGGCCGTGGTGACGGCGAGCACCGCGGTACCGGCCACAGCGCCCGCGACGAGCAGACGGGAAATGAACCTCATGAAGAGTCTCGTTCCTGTTCCGTGAGATGACAAAGGCGCACGGGGCACCCCGTGCGCGGCCACGCGCTCATCAACCGGCGCGTGACGGAACCAGAATGACGAAGCGTCACAAAAGAGGACACTTAAAATCGATCGCAGATAGATCGTCAGCTCCCCCCGTTGCGACGGCCACACTCCGGCTCCCCAGATCGGATTGGCCTGATCATTGTTACCATCCTGATCGACTCGCACAAGTAATCGCATCGATGCGGCGGCGGCTCGGGGGAAGCGATTCATCGACAACTGGGGTTTGCTCATCCTGAGTTGACTGTTCCTCAGATTGTGCCGCTCGTCCGGACGCCCGCTGCGGAGTAGGGGCATGGACATCATCAGAAAGCCGCAGAGACGGCTACTCCGGCCGAGGCTCCTGGCCTCCACGGCCTTCACCATGGCGGTGACACTCCTCGGCGCCGCCGCGCCCCAGGCCGTGGCGGCCGACGGGACGGGGCTCAGCCCCCGCGCCCAGGTCGTCGAGGCATGGCGCACGGGAGGCCCCGCCACCCGGCTCGCCGCCGAGCAGGCCATCGTCGGTACGGACACCGACATCCAGGCGTTCCTGGACAGCGCGCTGCGCGTCGCCGCCGAGGAGGACGACCGGCTCACCGCCCTGCGACTGCTCAACGCGAGCGGCCCCGGCGTACGGCAGGCCGCCAGTACGGCGCTGAGCGGCACCCCCGAGGAACTGCGCGCGTTCCTGGAGTCCGGCATCGCGGAACCGCAGTCGCACGACCTGCGCGCCGAGACGCTCCGGGTCATGAACGAGGGCGGCCGCGCCGTGCGCACGGCCGGCCAGGCGGCGCTCGACGCCGGCACGGACGACGCACTCGGCTCCTTCCTCAGCACCGGCCGGCACAAGGCCCAGGAGGAGGACCACCGCGTCGAGGTCCTCACCATCATGAGCACGGGCGGACCGCGTGTGCAGCAGGCCGCCCAGGAGGCGCTCGCCGGCACCGCCGCCGACATCCGCGAGTTCCTGGAGAACGGCCAGTACGCCGCACGCGCCCGGGACCAGGAGCTCATGACGGTCTCCGAGCTCGCCGCCCAGGCCGCGAAGGCCGCCCGGCAGGCCACCAAGGAGACCAATCTGGCCAAGGCCGCCTCGGCCCGCGCCAAGGCCGCCGCCCAGGAGGCCAAGGAGGCCGCCGAGCGCGCCGCCGCCGAGACCGCCGCCGCCCAGAACGACGCCAACAAGGCCAGCCGCGCCGCGAGCCGCGCAGCCGATGCCGCACTCGGCGCCGCCAACGCCGCCCGCACGGCCATCAGCGCCGCCAACACGGCCACCGCCGCCGCCCGTACGGCCGCGAACGCCGCGGCCGCCGCAGCCTCGGCCGCGGCCGCCGCCGGCCAGGCCGCGTCCCGCGCCTACCAGTCGGCGACCGCCGCCGTGAAGGACGCGGGCCAGGCCGAGGCCGCCCGCCAGGCAGCCGCGGACGCCAACAAGGCCGCCATGGGCGCCCGTAACGCCGCGGACGCCGTCCTCAACGCCATCAAGGCCATCGGCGAGGCGGTGAACTCCGCCAGGGCGGCCGCCAGCGCCGGAGCCAACGCCGCCGCCGCGGCCACCGCCGCGGCCGAGGCGGGCCGGCACTCGCAGGTCGCCGAC
>NZ_VSRY01000088.1 GCF_008271805.1 Streptomyces sp. TRM49041 | reverse complement strand
GCCACTCAGGACGATGCCTTGTCAGCTTCCTCTGGTGGGCACCCGCATGATTCGCGGTGCTGGAACGTCGGCTGGATCAGCACGCGGCGTGGCGGCAGGTCCGGGTGCGAGATCCGGGACAGCGCGAGTTCGAATGCCTGCTCGCCGATCATCAAGGTGGGCTGGGCGATGGCTGTCAGCCGTGGATGGAAGAGGTCCGACCACTCGAAGTCGTCGAAGGCGACCAGCGCGATGTCTTCGGGGACCCGAACGCCGATGGAGCGCAACCCTCGCATGGCCCCGATGGTCATCTGGTTGTTGGCCACGACGACTGCTGTGGGCGGCTGGGGGAGGCTCAGTAGTTTGGTAACCGCTTGTTGGGCCGGTGTGGCCTGTGAGCCTCCCGAAAGGAGATACTCCTCCCGTCTGGAGATGCCGTTGCGTTCCAGGCCTCGTTTGTAGCCGCGGACGCGTTCCTCCGTCGTGGCCAGCCCGGGGCGGCCGGAGATCATCGCGATACGGGTGTGGCCGATCTCTGCGAGGTGGTCGACGAGACGGGCCGTGGACTCGATGTTCTCGACACCGATCTGGTCGACTTCCTCCCTGACGAAGCGGTCGAGCACCGTTACGGGCACGCCGGCCTGCCGCGCATAGCCCAGCGTCCGCTCGGCATCGCCCGACGGGGCGAGAACGATCGCGCTGACCTTGCGTCTCAGCAGTTCGCCGACAGCGCGCAGCTCGGTGTCTGCGTCATCGTGTGTTTCGGCCAGGAGGAGTGAATAACCTTCCTTGGTCGCCCGTCGGTCCAGGCCGTGAACGACGTCGGCGAAGTAGGGATTGGAGATCGCGGACATGGCCAGCCCGATGGTGCCGAACTCTTCGCGCTGCTGCCGGACCATCTTCTCCGGGACGTAGCCGCAAGCGGCTACCGCGTCGTGTACGAGCCGGGCGGTGTCGGGAGCTACCGTCCGGGTCCTGTTCAGCACGTGCGAGACCGTCGAGACCGAAACGCCCGCCAGCTCCGCCACGTCGCTCATGGTGGCCGTCTGCCGTGGCCGTCTGCCTGCCATGCAAAGATGCTAGCAAATTTTGCGCAAATGAG
Organism: Streptomyces sp. TRM49041; assembly: GCF_008271805.1. Lineage (GTDB taxonomy): Bacteria > Actinomycetota > Actinomycetes > Streptomycetales > Streptomycetaceae > Streptomyces. The sequence continues at coordinate 23,303 of NZ_VSRY01000088.1, read as the reverse complement.
TCGTTCGATCCGGGTGCTTGCCCCCTTTCTTCGGCGCCTCGCCGTCACGAGGGGCTTCCGGCAGTGGTACGCCCGGGGATCGACGCTTCGCCTCCTTCGATCCTTTCCGGCTGAAGGACTGCTGCACACAGTCGGCGTACAAAGCTTTGCGCAAATGCTTTACCGGGTGTTGCGGGCCGCTGTAGCGTCCCTTTTGAGCCGCCCGGTATGGGACAGCGAGGAGGTCGCCACCATGATCACGAAGAGCTTCAGTCCCGCTGACCGCCTGGCGGCGGCCTGTGACCCCCTGGCTGTGCAGCCCGGACACGCGTCCCCCGGCCAGGGGGCAGCAGGGGCACACGAAGCGGAGTCGGATCAACCCGTCAACGGCCGGCACCCCGCATGCAGCAGGCCATGCGGTGCTCGCTCCGCCACTGGCACTCATCACGCGCATTTCGGCTCGACGTCAGGAAATCGCATGCCTGTCATGACTGCCGCCCTGTTTTCGCGTACAGAGCACGGCAGCACGCCTGACACGAACGCGCTGGGCAACGCACCTTCCTCTTCCCTGCGCCAGATCCATGCGGAACTCCCCATGGACGCCGGCAGGCGCGACTCGGGTGCCGCCCGACGAGCTCACGCGGTGTGTTCCATGTCCGCGTCCGGCGAGGCCGTGTCAGCCCTGCGGGCTTTCGCGCAGGACACGGCGGAGCATTGGGGGATTCCCGAGGACGCCGTCTACACGCTCCGTGTGGCCGTCTCCGAACTGGTGACGAACGCAGTTCTGCACAGCGGCAGCGCCGACGTCGAACTGGCGATGCATCTCAGCGGGGCCACGGCAATCATCCGTGTCAAGGACAGCGGTACATGGACGCCGCCGGAGCCGTCGGCGAAAGACCGGCACGAAGAGGATGAGGTTCACGGGCGCGGGCTGCACATTGTTCGCGCGTACGCCACGAGGTGCACGGTCGAATCCTCGTCGAGGGGCACGGAAGTCCGCGCCGAGATCGATGTGTCGGCGTCCGCACCGCAGTTCTTCGAGTACGGCACAGGACTCGTGCCCAGCGGCACTCTCTGACGTGTGCCGCCAGCCGGCCGGCCTCGGTGTCCCCCGCCGGAGCGGACGCGTCCACGGACGGCGGGGCAGGGGCCGCCCGAAAGTTCGCTGACTCCGCGGAATATGCGGGCCGGCAGGGTCTGCAGGCCGTCCGGGAGTTTCGCGGCTGCCCCGGCTTCCTAATGCTGTTGTCAAGCGGCAGTGGTGACCGGTGGTGTCACTTCGTAGCACCGTCGGTCACGGATCAGGGCCCAGATGACGTTGACGCGTCGGCGGGCGAGGGCGAGCACGGCCTAGACGTGTTTCTTCCCCTCGGCGCGTTTGCGGTCCTAGAACTTCCGCGAGTTCGGGTCGTAGCGGATGCTGACCAGCGCCGAGGTGTAGAAGACCCGCTGGAGTCTTCGGTGATAGACGAGCGGCCGGTGGAGGTTGCCGCTGACGTTGCCCGAGTCGCGAGGTGCGGGGGCGACGCCGGCGAAGGCCGCCAGGGCGTCCGGGGAGTCGAACTCGTCCAGGCTGCCGCCGACGGCGGCGAGGAACTCGGCACCCAGCACGGTGCCGATGCCCGGGACGCTCAGGACGATGTCGGCGAGCTCGTGCTCGCGAAACCGGCCCTCGATGAGCTTGTCCATCTCGGAGATCTGCTCGTTGAGGGCCATCACCTCCTCGGCGAGGGTGTGGACCAGCTTGGCGATGGTCTTCTCGCCTGGAACGGCGGTGTGCTGGCGCTCGGCGGCCTCGACCGCCGCTTCGGCCAGGGCTCTCGCGCTGCGGACCTTGCGGTTGGCCAGCCACTTCGTCAGCCGCGCGGTGCCTGCGCGCCGGATTGCGGCCGGGGTCTGATAGCCCGTCAGGGGCCTGAGCGGGCCGGTGTTGGTCATGTCCAGGGCCCGTTCCAGGGCCGGGAACATGCTCAGCAGGGTGCCGCGGAGGCGGTTGACGGCGCGGGTGCGGTCCTCGACCAGGTCGGCTCGGCGTCCGGTCAGCAGCTTGAGTTCGATGGCGGCTTCGTCGCTGGGGCGGATGGGCCGCAGGTCGCGGCGCATCCTGGCCTGGTCGGCGATGACGTAGGCGTCGCGGGCGTCGGTCTTGCCCTCGCCGCGGTAGCCGTCGGAGGCCCGGTTCACCAGTCGGCCGGGCATGTAGAGGACCTCCTGGCCGTGGCCGACCAGCAGGGTCAGCAGCAGCGCGGGCTCGCCGCCGGTCATGTCGATGGCCCAGGTGACCTGACGGCCGTCGGCCAGGTCCAGGACGTCACCGATCAGTTTCAGCAGCTCGGGCTCGTCGTTGGCCACCCGCCGCGACAGCAGCGTCTTGCCGTCCTCGTCCAGGGCGAGGCCGTGATGGTGGCCCTTGCCGCTGTCGATCCCCGCCCATATCCGGCTCATCGCGCTCCTGACGTACGTGTTCGTTCTGTGCGTACCACGGACGACCTCGCCGGCATTGCTCTACACAGCGACTTGTTCGCACTTCCTAATCGGCGGCCGAGTCGTCGTGGGGTGCCGGGCGGCGAAGCCAGGGAAACCACGAGACGGCAGCCGCCTGATAGCCACACCCAGCACCCCTGGGCGACCCAACCCTACGAATGGCTCGATCAACCCGATCAAGAAGGTAGAGCCGTCTGAATCGCGGGCGAGCCGAGGGCGTGTTCACGGCGAGGGCTCCTCGTCGCGAGGTGAGACGGAAGGTGCTTGCGTATCGGTGCCTGGCCGAGGGGGACAGCCGCAGGACCGGCGGTGCATGAGTCGGGGCTCGAGCCGCTCGACGCGCGGCTTTGCGTCAGGATGCGCGAGGCGGTCGAGCAGCAGCTGCACGGCGCGCTCACCCAGGGTGTCGCAGGGTTGGGCGAACGCGGTCAGCGGCGGGTCGAACAGGTCCGCGCCGGGCAGGTCGTCGTAGGAGGCCAGCGCCATGTCGTCAGGGATGGACAGCCCGGCCTTCCTGAGCGCCTGCATGGCGCCGATCACCATGGCGTTGTTGCCGACGATCAGAGCGGTCGGTGGAGCGTCGGCGGCGAGCAGGCGCTCCAGCGCAGCATGGCCCCCGGGGATGTCGGAGTTTCCTTCGGCCACCAGTGAAGGGTGGTAGTCGAGCCCGTTGCGCGCCAGGCCCAGCCGGTAGCCGGCGAGGCGCTCCCGGCTGGTGCCCAGCCCGGCCCTTCCGCTGATCAATGCGATCCGGCTGTGGCCGAGAGTGGCGAAGTGTCCGACCAGGGAGACAGTGGCCTCCTCGTTCTCCGGGCCGATCTGGTCGAAACGGTCGTCGACGAGGCGGTCCACCAGCACAGTGGGCATCTCTGATGCCCTCAGGTGATCCAGTGTGCGTCCAGGGCTGACGGAGGCGGCCAGGATGATGCCGTCGACGCGCCGCTGGCGCAGGCTGCGGACCACCTCGAACTCGCGCTCGGGTTCGTCGTGCGAGTCGGCCAGGAGCACAGTGAGTCCGGCGCTGACCGCGGCCTGGTCGACGCCGGCGAGCACTCCCGCGAAGAAGGGGTTCGTGATCGCCGAGACGACGACGCCGATGGAACTGGTCCTCGACATGGCGAGGGCGCGGGCGAGCGTGTTGGGGGTGTAGCCGGTGCGGACGATCGCTTCCTCGACCTTCCGTCGCGTCTCCTCGCCCACCGGTCGCGTCCCGTTGACCACGTAGGACACCGTGGCGATGGACACGCCCGCGGCGCGCGCAACCTCTGTCATGGTCGTCACGGGATCCACCTTCGCTATTCGGGGACGGCCGTCTGCCCCCCGATGTTAACCGCTTAGATTCTTGTTCGCCCGCCTCTTGCTAAGCGCTTAACCGTCCCCTAGTGTGACCGCCACCCAGCTGATCTAAGCGCTTAACAAGCGTGCGTCACGAGCTGGTCCGCCGGCGCCGCCCTCTGGCCTCGCGCTGTTCCTTCTTCTCCCCGCAGTGCACGAACCCGACCTCACAGGAGCCGCGATGGAAACTGCCCATACACACAGTCGCGCGCCGAAAGCCGCAGAACCGGACGTCGTGACCGGCGCCGTCGCAGCGGAACTCGTCGACGCGGCGAAGGTGTTCGGGTCGACCACGGTCCTTGACGGGGTGTCCCTGAGCCTGCGCCGCGGCGAGGTACTCGGCCTGCTCGGCGAGAACGGCGCAGGCAAAAGCACCTGCGTCAAGATCCTGGCCGGCGTGTACCGGCCGGATCGGGGCGTCGTGCGCGTGGGCGACCGCGACCTGACGTTCCACAGTCCCGCCGACGCCCGCCGTCACGGGATCGCCGTGGTGCACCAGCACCCTGGGCTGTTCGGCGATCTTTCGATCGCGGAGAACATCTACGCCGGCCGGTTGCCCCTCACCCGAGCGGGCGCCGTGGACTTCGCACTGATGCGGAGGGAGGCTGCCCGCTGGCTCTCGATGCTCGGCCTGGAACGGGACCCGAGCCTGCCGGTGTCGTCGCTGTCCACTTCTGAACAACAGATGGTGGAGATTGCTCGGGCGCTCGCGGGCGACGCCGACGTGCTGATTTTGGACGAACCGACGGCCGCTCTGTCCGCCGGAGAGGTGGCCACGCTGGAGAACGTCATCCGCCGCCTCCGGGAGCGCGGCGTGGCGATGATGTTCGTGGGCCACCGGATGGAAGAGATCTTCCGGATCTGCGACCGGCTGGCGATCCTGCGTGACGGTCGGCTCCTGCAGACCGTGCGGAGCGCTGACATCACCCAGCGGGACGCGGTCGCCCTGATGGTGGGCCGCGAACTCACGGACCTCTACCCCGAGCGCGATGTGATGTTGGGTGAGCCCGTCCTGCATGTCACCGGGCTCTCCCGGCAGGGGGACTTCGACGGGATCGACCTCTCCGTGCGGGCGGGTGAGATCGTCGGCCTGGCGGGCCTGGTGGGCAGTGGCCGCACGGAGCTGGCGCGGGTGCTGTTCGGTGTGCACAGGCAGGACGCCGGCGTCATCCACCTGGACGGCGAGCCGGTCGCACTGCGATCGGTCGCTGATGCTCTCTCGCGCGGGATCGCCTATGTGTCGGAGGACCGCCGCGGGCAGAGCGTGATCGAGGACTTCTCCGTACTGGAGAACGCCACGCTGCCCGTGATCGACAAGGCGTCCCGGTTCGGCCTGGTGCTCCGGCATGCGCAACTGGCGCTGGTGTCGGGCCCGTTGGCGAGGATGAAGCTGCGCTCCGCCGGCTTCGACCAGCCCGTCGGAGCTCTGTCGGGCGGCAATCAGCAGAAGATCGTGCTCGCGAAGTGGCTGGCCGTGCAGCCGCGCCTGCTGATCCTGGACGAGCCGACCCAGGGCATCGACATCGGCGCCAAGGCCGAGGTCCACCGGATCATCAACTCCCTAGCCGAGAAGGGGATGGCGATCATCCTCATCTCCTCCGACCTGCCCGAGCTGCTCGGGATGTCCGACCGGGTCCTGGTCATGCGGCACGGTTCGGTGGTCGCGGAGTTCGACCGGGAGCGGGCGACGCCCTATGCCGTGGGACTGGCCGCCACCGGAGTCGGTGAGAAGGGCGCGCCGGAGCCGGGGGAGTCCACCGTGGACCCGGCACAGCAGCGCAAGCGATCGGTGCTGGCCCGAATCCGTTCCCGCAGGGAAACGGGCCTGCTCATGGCGCTCCTCGCGCTGACGCTTCCCCTGAGCCTGCTGAACCCGCAGTTCCTGTCGCTGGGCAACCTGACCGACCTCGCGGTCAGTGCGTCGCTGCTGGGCACCGTGGCACTGGGCCAGCTGCTGGTCATGCTGACCCGCAACATCGACCTGTCGGTGTCGTCGGTCATCGGGCTGACGGCCTTCGCCTCGGCATTGCTGATCAAGGAGCATCCCGGCCTCCCGATCGTGGTGCCCGTGCTCCTGGCGTGTGCCGTCGGGCTTGCCTGCGGCGCGTTCAACGGGCTGATCGTGTCCTACGGACAAGTGCCCTCCATCGTGGCCACGCTCGGCACTCTCGCGCTGTTCCGGGGAATCGACGCGATGATGTCCGCGGGCAAGCAGGTTGCGGCGGGCGAGGTGCCGGCGGCATGGCTGGAGTGGACGGCGGCCAAGCCGCTCGGCGTGCCCATGCTGATCTGGGTCAGTCTGGTGCTCTTCGTCGCGGCCGGGTTCGCGCTGGGGCGCACCAGGCGTGGGCGCGAGCTGTACGCGTCGGGCTCGAATCCGGCGGGCGCCCGGCAGATCGGCATCCCGGTGGACCGGCACGTGCTGGGTGCGTTCGCCGTGTCGGGACTGCTGGCCGGCCTGGTCGGGGCGCTGTGGGCCTCGCACTACGGCACGGTGGACGGGCAGGCGGCCTACGGCCTGGAACTGACCGTGATCGCCTCGGTCGTGGTGGGCGGGGTCGCGCTGCGTGGCGGTTACGGAAGCGTGCAGCAGGTTGCTCTGGGCACGTTCGCGCTGCTGGTGATCGAGAACATCCTGACGCTGGTGCGGGTCGACTCGCGTTACCTGCAGGCGGTGTTCGGCGCCGTGATCCTCGTTGCCGTCTCGCTCGACGCGGTGCTCGCCCGCCGCCGCTCGCACCGGAGGGCTGCCTGATGTGGCACGCCCTGCGCGCCCGGATCACCAGCTGGGACTACATCCTCGCCGCTCTCGTGGTCGTTCTGCTCCTGACCGCCTCACTCCTCCTGCCCGGTTTCGCGGGCGGCTTCAACTTCGCGAACTCGGTCTCGCAGATGTCGGACAAGGCACTGCTCGTGCTGCCGCTCGCCCTGCTGATCATCGCCCGGGAGATCGACATCTCCGTGGCCAGCATCGCAGGCCTCAGCGGCGTCGTGCTGGGCATGGCCCTCCAGTCGGGCATCCCGCTGCCCCTCGCCATCACGCTGGCGATGCTGGCCGGAACGATGTGCGGAGCACTCAACGCCCTGCTGGTCACCGTCGTCGGGCTGCCCTCGCTCGTGGTCACCCTGGGCACGCTCGCGCTGTTCCGCGGCCTGTGCTACGTACTGCTCGGCGGGACACCGATCACCGACATCCCCCTGTCGCTCATCACCTTCGGCAACGACACTCTCCCGGGCACCTACCTGCCCTTTGACATCGTGCCGTTCCTGGTGCTGGCACCACTGTTCGCGCTCTTCCTGCACCGCACCGCAACGGGACGCCGTACGTACGCCATCGGTGGCGGACCGCAGATCGCCGTGTACTCCGGCGTTCGCGCGGACCGCATCCGGTTCGGCCTGTTCATCGTGTCGGGAATCGTCGCCGCGCTGGCGGGAGTCATCACTGTGGCCCGGACCAGCCAGGCCGCACCGGACGGGGCACTCGGCTTCGAGCTCGACGCGATCACGGTCGTGTTCCTCGGCGGCGTCAGCGTGCTGGGCGGAAAGGGCCGCATGCCCGGCGTCTGCTGGGCGCTCGTCCTCGTGGTCGGCCTGCGCAGCATGCTGCAGCTGGGCAACGTCAGCGGCTATGCCCAGGGCGCGGCAGTCGGGCTGCTGCTCATCCTCTCGCTGCTGATCACGAACACGACCCACCGGATCCATGCCGCTGTGACCCGCCGCCGGTTGCGGGCGACCGCGGTCCCGCAGTCGGCGAGCCCGTAGTCAACCTGCACGAACCGGCCCCATCCATCCCCCGAAGTACCTGTGCCACCCCTGGAACGGAGAACCGCAATGAAGTGTCGGAGATCGATCGCACTGGCTGTGACCTTGGCGCTGGGCGCCGCGGTGAGCGGCTGCGCCGGCGACGGCGGCGCCACACGGGCCGGAGCCGCGTGTGCCTCCGGGCCCGTGACGGTCGGCTACCTGCCTAAGCTGGGCACGGACCCGTACATGACGACGATCCGCGACGGGGCGAACGCCGCGGCCGAGGAGATAGGCGGGGACGTCCTCTACACCGCGCCCAGCGAGGCCACCGGCGCCGCCCAGATTCCGTTCGTCAACCAGCTGATCGCGAAGAAGGTCGGCGCCATCGTGATCTCCGGCAGCGACCTCAACGGCGCGGCAGCAGCGCTGAAGAAGGCGCAGCAGGCAGGGATCACGGTGATCTCCGTCGATTCCGACGTCGCCCCCGACGCGCGGTCACTGTTCATCAACCAGGCCAGGACCGCCGAGCTCGGAGCGAAGATGCTCGACAGCATGGCCGAACTCATGGGTGGCCAGGGCGAGTTCGCGGTGCTCTCGTCCACGGAGACGGCCGTCAACCAAAACGCATGGATCAAGGACATGAAGGCCAGGTTGGCCACCGATCCGAAGCTGAAGGAGATGAAGCTCGTCACGGTCGCCTACGGCCAGGAGAAGGCCGACGTCAACGCCCAGAAGGCGAAGTCGCTCGTGCAGGCCTACCCGGACCTGAAGGGCATCGTCGTCCCGGCCGGCATCGGACTGCCCGCCGCCGCGGAGGCGCTGTCCCAGACCGGTGATCTCGGCAGGGTGAAGCTGACCGGGCTGGCCCCCGCCTCGCTGATCAAGAAGTACGTCCGCAGCGGCGATGTCCAGGACATCTGGTGGAATGTGCACGACCTCGGCCACCTGTCGTACTACGCGGCCCAGGCACTCGCGCAGTGCAAGATCGAAGCCAAGCGCGGACAGAAGATATCCGCCGGTTCCCTCGGTACCTTCACGGTCGGCGACCAGGGCGAGGTCGTCCTGGGGCCGGCCACCGTCGTGACTCCGGAGAACATCGACGACTTCGCGTTCTGAGCGGCATCGGGCAGGACAGCTGTCCTCCACCTGTGCGCCACGGGGTGGGGGCAGCGCCGCGGCAGCCGCCGGGGAGGGATTCGCGGCGAGCCCGCCCCGGCGGCCCAGCGCTCGTGGGCGCGGTCGCCCTCCCCTTCCAAGGCGCCCCCGCTAGACGCCCCTGCCAGGGCTTTCCGAGTGGGTGAGGAGTGCGGCCACACCGGTACGCAAAGCTTTGCGCAATTGCTGTACGCAATTGCGGCAGAGAGGTATTGTCGCTTTTGCCTCGCCTCATATATGGCCAAAACAGGAGGTATTTCATGTCTTTGAACAGGGTGCAGGTCAGATCCACGGCGCTCGTCCTTGCAGCTTCTTGTCTGGCGATGACTGCCGCCTGTACGTCCGAGAAGAGCGGCAGCGGTTCCACCGCCGGCGACGAAGTCGCGATCGGGCTGGTGACCAAGACCAACACCAACCCCTACTTCGTCGAACTCCGCGAATCCGCCATGGCCGAGGCCGACAGGCGTGGCGTGAAGCTGATCGCCCTCGCGGGCAAGTTCGACGGCGACAACCAGGGCCAGGTCGACGCCATCAACAACCTCGTCGCCCAGAACGTCAAGGGCATCCTCATCACCCCCAGCAGCTCCAAGGGGGTGCTGGGAGCCATCGCCGCGGCGCGCGCCAAGGGCATTCTCGTGATCGCACTTGACACCGCTACGGACCCCGCCGATGCGGTCGACGCCACCTACGCCACGAACAACAAGGCCGCCGGCGTCACGCAAGGCACGTACGTCCGTGCCGCGCTCGACTCGCAGACCCCCAACGTGCTGCTCCTGGACGGCACCCCCGGATCCACCGTGGACGACCAGCGCCACAACGGATTCCTCGAGGGCTTCGGCCTCACCGAGAAGTCGCCGGAGATCAAGGGCACCGCGGTCACCAACGGCGACCAGACCAAGGCCCAGACGGCGATGGAGAACCTGCTTCAGCGCGACCCCGGTGTCAACGCCGTCTACACGATCAACGAGCCCGCCGCCGCCGGTGCCGCCAAGGCGCTGGCCGGAAAGCCGGCGGCCGAGCGTGTCGTCATCGGATCGATCGACGGTTCGTGCACCGGCGTACGCAACGTCAAGGACGGCAAGTTCGCCGCCACGGTCATGCAGTTCCCGAAGAAGATGGCACACATGGGAGTCGACGCCGTCGTCGAGTACGCCGAGAACGGCGCCAAGCCGTCCGGCTTCATCGACACCGGTTCCCAGCTCATCACCGACAAGCCCGTGCCCGGCGTGCCCAGCAAGGACACCGCCTGGGGCCTGCAAAACTGCTGGGGATAGCCATATGATCACCACCACTGTCGCACAGGAGCAGCAAGCGGTGCCGCGCAGTCGCGCGCTGCTCAAGTGGTTCGCCAACAGCACCACCGCGGGCCCTCTGGTCGCGCTTCTGGTCGCGATCGCCGTCTTCGCCCTGAGCACCGACACCTTCTTCACCGTTGACAACGGCTCTCTCATCGTCCAGCAGGTGCTCGTCACGGGCACCCTGGCCATCGGACAGACCCTGGTGATCCTCACGGCAGGCATCGACCTCGCCAACGCCGCCATCATGGTGCTGGGAACCCTGGTGATCGCCAAACTTGCTGCGGAAGGCGGGATGCCGGGCCTGGCCGCACTGGCGGTCGGCATCGTGCTGTGCACGGTCCTCGGAGGGATGTCCGGGACTCTCGTCACCTGGCTCAAACTGCCGCCGTTCATCGTCACTCTCGGCGTGCTCAGCGTGCTCACGGCCACCTCGCAGCTCTACGCGAGCGGACAGAGCTTTCCCGTCACGTCGTCGGTGCTCACCTGGCTCGGGGAGCGCAGCTACCTGTTCGGGCAGATCGAGGTCACCACCGGCATGGGAGTGATGATCCTGCTGACCGCCGGTGTGTGGTTCGCTCTCACCCAGACATCCTGGGGGCGCAACGTCTATGCGGTCGGTGACGACGAGGAATCCGCCCGCCTCAGCGGCGTCAACACCAAGCGCGTGATTCTGAGCGTGTACCTGCTCGCCGGCTTCGTCTACGCCATCGCCGCCTGGCAGGCGCTGGGACGCATCCCCAATGCCGACCCCAACGCCTTCCAACTGGGCAACCTGGAGAGCATCACGGCCGTCGTCATCGGCGGTACCAGCCTGTTCGGCGGACGAGGCGGCATCCCGGGCACCATCCTGGGCGCACTGGTGGTCACCGTTCTCGCCAACGGACTGACCCAAGCCGGCATCGACAGCCTGTACCAGCAGGTGGCCACCGGCATTCTCGTCATCGTCGCGGTCGCCGTGGACCGGCTGGTCAGAAGCCGCGCGACATGACTCGCAGTATGCATCACCCCCTCCGGGGCGATGAGAGGCCCGTCGCGCCGCGCGGCCGGCGGAACTCCGCCCTGGAGGGCAATGCCCCAAGCGGCACGAAAACCGTCGGACGGGCCGCGCCCCGCGAAGACGTGTGCGCCGACCGCGCACCGGACGCCGAGGCGCAAGCCGACGAGGCCCTCGCCGTGGCCGGTGACGCCGGCCGCAGCATGCCGGGGCTCCCCGAAGCCTTGTTCAGGGCTCTCGTGCCGGCTGCCGGCACCGCCGCACGGGACGGGCGGTGGCTCGCACTTCCCGACCCCGTCTGGTGTTCTATGACGGAGACCGTGGGCCTCATGACCGGTGCGCTCAGGCTCGGCACAAACGGCCGTATTGCACAAGCGAGACGGCCTGCGCCCGACCGCGTGTCCAGTTCCGCCTTCGTCCCTTGGGAGAACACATGACAGACGCCCTCGCCGCTTCGGGAAACCCCGGAGAGATCGAGCCGATCTATCACGATCCGCCGCTGCGATCCCTTGCCGAAAGCGCACTGCGCCTTTCGGTACCGCGCCGCGCCCTCCTCGGCATCGTCGGTGAGCCGGGGGCCGGCAAGTCCACGTTTGCCGAACAGCTTCTGACGGAAATCGAGGCGATCCGACCGGGTGTTGCCACGGCGGTTTCCATGGACGGATTCCACCTTGCCCAGCGAGTCATCGACAGAATGGGAATGTCGCGGGACAAGGGAGCCATCGAAACGTTCGACGCCTACGGATTCGTCGCCATGCTTCGCCGCGTCCGAGAAGAGACCGACCACACGGTGTGGTGGCCCGATTTCAGCCGGGAGATCGAGGACCCGGTCGCCCAGTCGCTGGAGGTGGCCCCTCATCATCAGGTGGTGATTGTCGACGGCAACTTCCTGCTGGCCGATGAACCGCCGTGGAACCAGGTACGCGATCTGCTCACGGAGACGTGGTTCCTCGACGCCGCTCCGGCGGAACGCCGGCAACGCCTGATGAATCGCTATGTCCGCTACGGCTTCAGCCCGAGCAGCGCGCAGATGAAGACCGACGGGGTCGATGAGCAGACCAGCGCGAGAATCCGGCGCACAGGGTACTCCGCCGACCGGATTCTGAGCGAGCGGCGTTCATGCAGCCCCACAACGCAGAGGGCGGGGGCGTGCAGGCACTGAGGCGGCGTCGCGCGCCCCGCCCCTCCGCCTCCCGGCGGCCGGAGGGGCGGGAATCGCTGTGTCCGGGCCGTGACGGCCGGGCGCGACGACCCGCCCGGCGCACGGGACTGCGGGTGCGCTCGAGGGCAGACGGGCGCGCCGGGTACGGCCCGGCCGTGAACCGGGTCAGCCTGACTCGGCGGAGCAGCCGCACGACTCGCGGTGCTGGAACGTCGGCTGGACCAGCACCCGCCGCGCTGCCAGACCAGGGTCCGCGATCCTCGACAGCGCGAGCTCGAAAGCCTGCTCACCGATCATCAGGGTGGGCTGGGCAATGGCTGTCAGACGCGGCTGGAACAGATCCGACCACTCGAAGTCGTCGAATGCGACCAGTGCAAGGTCGTCGGGAACCCGCATGCCGACGTCCCGCAGCCCCCGCATGGCGCCGATGGTCATCTGATTGTTGCCGACCACGACCGCAGTGGGCGGCCGGCTCCGGCTCAGCAGCTCGGCGATCGCGTGCTGAGCCGGGCCGGCCTGCGAGCCCCCCGAAACGAGGTACTCCTCCCGCCTGGGGATGTCGTGGCGTTCCAGGCCGAGTCGGTAGCCCTGGACGCGCTCTTCCGTGGTGGCAAGCCCGGGACGACCGGAGATCATCGCGATCCGGGTGTGGCCGGCCTCTGCCAGATGACCGACCAGCCGGGCCGTTGACTCGACGTTCTCGACACTGATCTGGTCGGCCTCATGCCTGACGAAGCGGTCGAGGACCGTCACGGGGACTCCGGCTCGCCGCGCGTAGTTCAACGTCCGCCCTGTGTTGCCTGAGGGGGCCAGGACTATGGCACTCACCTTGCGTCTCAGCAGCTCACTCACCGCGCGCAGTTCGCCGTCGGGGTCGTCGTGCGTCTCGGCCAGCAGGAGAGAGTAGCCCTCCTGCGACGCACGCCGGTCGAGACCGTGCACGACATCGGCGAAGTAGGGGTTGGAGATCGCCGACATCGCCAGGCCGATGGTGCCGAGGCCCTCCTGCTGATGCCGGGCGGCCTTCTCCGGCACATAACCGCAGGCGGCGACCGCGTCGCGCACCAGCCGGGCGGTGTCGGGAGCGACCGCCCGCGTCTTGTTCAGCACATGCGAGACCGTTGAGACCGAAACGCCCGCCAGCCGTGCCACATCGCTCATGGTGGCCGTCTGCCGCGGCCGTCTGCCTGCCATGGCGGCATGGTAGCAATGTTTTGCGCAAACAAAAGAAAGAGGGGTTGCCGCCGCGGGCCGGAGCCGGCGGCCGGGCCTCTGCGGCTCCCGGAACCGGCGCCGTGCGGGGCGCCCACGGACGTGGTGGCACATGCGATCGGGTTCTGCCGCCGGTACGCCGCTCGTGGTCAATGCGTTCCCTTCAGAAATCGACCGGCACTGAACGGGGCCGGACCGGACACGCGGCGTTTCGTATGCGGTTCGGCCCAGGCGGTTTCTCGCGGCCGAACGCCGCCGCGGCGCGCACACCGGCATTTCTCCGAGCGGGACACATGTGTCCCGTCTCAGCGAAGTTAGCCGGCGGTGTCGCGTTGACCTGCGAGGGCTGGATTGGGTGAGACGGCTGCCAGCAGCCCCCGAGCGTCTGAAGGCGAACCACATCCCCTTCAGCGACGTCCCTGGCTACTCCCAGGCGCTCCGCCGCGTCCAGGGCCTCGGTGCCCGCCAGAAGGAACGCCTCCTCGAACTCTTCCTGCCGCGAGCGAACCTGACCAGCGGCGCCGCCGCCCGCTACAACGGCAGAGGACCCCGGTGATGCCGGGGTCCTCTTACTTCAAGATCAACTGCTGGTGTCAGCGAGGGTTGATCTCGACCTTGACGTGAAGGCACGTACCGGCGGTGATGAGCGGGCCGCCGACGAAGGGGAAGCCAGTGAAGCAAAGGGCGACCCCGGAACCAACGCAGAGAACGGAGAACCCGAACTGGCACCAGGCGAGTGCTCCCTCGGGGCGCCTCCTGCTCACGGAGACGAGGGGCTGGCGCTCTGTCGGATCTACTGGGGTACCGTCGGTGGTAGTCAGGAGGAATACCTCTTTCCTGTGCGTACAGGTACCAGGGCAGTTCTGCTTGCCGGCTCTCTGCCCTGGTCCTGTGGGACCTCAACGGCTGGGGTTCCAGCTCGTGAGATCCATGGTGCGGCGGACTTGACAGGGCCTGAGGTACACTGGTCGACGGATTGATCCGCATGGCGTCGAGTCGACAGTTAAAGTCGAAGATGACATTGAAACTGGATAGCGAAGCCATACGGATCAAACGGTAGCGGTGAAACCGTCAGACTTTTTGAGGACAGCTGTGGCGCAGGAGCGGGATGGCAAGGTCGAGATCCGCAAGGACCAGCTACAGGCTTTGATGGGGGGCGAGCTCCCCGATGCGATCAAGAAGGCCCGCGAGATCCACGCGCGAGGCAAGAAGCCGCAGGTTGTGCGCGTGCGGCGGTCCTTCGTGAGGCTGGAGAAGTTCGGCGGGACGGTCGAGACCGAGAGGAAGCCGCTGCCTCGGGCCGAGCGCCCGCTCTCCGCACAGATGATCACGCCGAAAGGGCTCACCCTGAAGCTGTACCTCCTGATGCTGTTCGCGGCGCAGTGCGAGGCGGCGGTCGGCAAGGAGTGGCCTCAGCCGTACCCGATCGAGCCGGACGCCCAGAAGACCGATTCCTGGGAAGGCTTGGTGGCGACCGTCGCCAAGTACGCCGGGCCCGGCGTACAGGCGTCCTCGGTCCGCACGAACAAGGTCAGGCAGATCGCCCAAGCGATGAAGGCACTTGAGGAGATGGGGCTGCTCAAGTCGGCAACCGGGATTAAGGGGCAGGTCCGCCGTGGCGTTCTGCTCCTGTGCGAGAACGGAAAGAGCAAGGACACCGGCGCCGCGAGCATCCCGTACACCGTGCCGGCCGATGACGAGAGCTTCCTTGAGATCCCCATCGGGTTCTTTACCAACGGCTGGGTCCACGTGCTCACCAATAGCGAGATCGCGGCCCTGCTGATGTGGTTCGACGTCATGAAGTTTGACGCCATGCACGTGACTCCCGAGGGCAGAGCCCCAATGACCGTCGGGTACGTGCTGAGCAACGTGCGCCACGGCTTCTACGGCCTCGGCCGCGACACCTACGAGACGCACAAGCCACTCGAAGCCTTCCAGCTCCTCGACGTACACCGGCCCTCCAAGCGGTACGACAGCGGGAAGTGGAAGGACTTCGAGGAGGACAGCAGCGGCATGGTCTGTCACCGCGTGGTGCTCCGGGACGGCGCATTCGACAGAGAGGCGGGCCCGGTCGTCGAGGAAGTACTCAAGAGGCGCGACGCCACCAACGAGTGGCGTCGGTCCTTCGGCGGATTTCTGCAGCCCCAGAGGTGGTGACCCGGGCCCGGGCCAGGAACCACCGACAAGACCACCACCCGGCTCCGCAACGAGACCGGCGGGACATGGAGCCGATGCGCCCCTGGGGATCACGCACGATCACCAGCAGGCTGGACTCCACGAGGAACTGGCGATAGCTGAATACGAGAGCTCACCAGTAGCCGACTGGAGCTATCCGAGGAGCAGAGACACGATCGAGGCGAGCGAACCCACGATTCCGAACCGGGTGGCGAACGGTTCGATGCGGAGCCTCCACATGGAGCTGCGCAGTTCCGGTGTGTCCTCTTCGGACGCTGCCTGGGCCTGGAGTTCGTCTATGAGCGCGTTCCCTCCGGGATACTCGCCCAGATCCTGCCGGAGCCGGTTGAGAATCGAGATCAGGTCGGCGTCTTCCAGGCCGGTGTTCTGCCGGTTGTGGCTTCCAGCAATGGCTCTGCCGCCCCGGGACGCTGCGGAGGCGGGGCCGCTGCCGAAACTTACGGCAGCGCCCGCCCCGATGTCACCGACGCTGATGTTGGCCTGGGGGGCCTGCGGGTGGTGCTGACTGTGGTCGGTCACGTTCCCTCGCACCGTCTGGGCGTTGCTTCCTCTGGCGGCCAGGCTGCTGTCGTGCACCGGCCCATACACGACATTACTGTCGACGATGATGGTGCCGTTTGAGACGGGCCGCTGCTGACGGGTAGTCAGGAAAAACCACAGAGTCTGCTTGGAGTGCACGAAGTCGATGCCGTCGGCGGTCAGCGTAATGCGTTGGGGCCGGGGGGCGCGGTCGGCCATAAGAAGGCCCTTGGCTTCCAGATAGGCGACGGCGGCGTCTACTTCGTGCCATGTGACCTCGGTGCCGCAGAACCACCACTCCTTGGCCGCGGCGAACTTCTGCAGGTCCGCCGAGCCCCCCGACGGGGAGTTGTTATACGCCCAGTGAGGCAGCACGTTGTTCAGATGTGCCTCGCGTTCGGCTCGTGGCTCCGAGTGGGCCCGCAACTCACGGGCCTTGGCCACGCCGGCCCAGGTCAAGCGGATGAGGGGAGAACGGCCGTTGGCCTGGTTGACCGCACGCCTCGCCCAACCACGCACTACGAGATGGGAGACCACGGCCTGCTCGTCGGCCGCGTCCAACCTGGCGGCTCCCACGATCCTTCCTGCATGGAGGATCTGTTCCGGGTCGTCGCCCATGGCGTCGAAAGCGCTCTGCAGGAACCGGTCGGCGTACACCTCGATTGTCACCCATCCATCGTACGGCGCGAGAACACCACGCCTCCGGGGATCACGCACGGTCACCAGCAGGCTGGACTCCTCGGGGAACTGGCGACAGTTGAATACGCGAGCCCACCAGTACCAAGGCCGCCGTCGCAGCGCAGGGCTCAGGACGCTCCCATAGCGCCCGGGGGTCTGGGTTCAATCGGCCTGCTGGGCGTCCCTCAGCAGCTTCTCGTACAGGGCCTCGGAGGCTTCGATGCTGGCACCGAGGGCTTCCATGCCGGGGGTGACGACTGCGACGGCGACGCGGTCGTTGAGAATGTAGAAGGTGTCGATGTCGTCGGCGAGTTCTGCGATCAGGCGCCCCCGAGGTCCGTCGGCCATCATCTCGGGGGCCTTGTCATACCAGAAGCTGTGGGCGAGGTAGTTGCGGCGCTTGACCGCGTTGGTGAGGTCGGCGGGCAGCTCGGGGTCGCTGCCGCACAGCGGAGTCACCTTGGCGACGAGATTCTGAAAGCTGGAGCTGGCCGCCTTGTTCCACGGGTCAGTACCCAGCACGCGCTTCTCCTGCCGAGCGAGGCCGATTCGGTGGTGCGCGAGCGCGTTGATCAGCCCGCGTTCCACAGTGGCGGCGGTGAACATGGCCAGACCGTAGGCCGCGTAGACAGTCGGATCCTCGTTGGGGAGATGACGTATGGGGTTCTCGTAGTCCGTCGCCATGCCTCTCATAGTGGACGCTCGGCCACCCTCGGTCACTCCCATTTTCGCAACGCCCCACGCGGATCTTCCGGGCCAGCCCTCTGGGGTCAGGGCGGTCGTCTTCGCGCACTGGCGGCTGTGGCCGGCGCGCTGGCGCAGGGATCCGCGGTGGTTGCTCCGTTGCCCCCCGCCGTACACGCACAGTCATCGGTGGGTGGTCATGGTCGTAGCCGTCGGCTGCGTGCAGTGCGGCGAGCAAGTCCACGTCCAGCCCAACCTTGACAATGTCCAAAATGGACGCTACGATGGCTTCATTGTCCAACTCAGGCGCGGATGGGGTGTCGATGATCACTTACGCCTTCTGGAACAATAAGGGCGGCACTGGCAAGACGAGTCTATGTTTCCAGACCTTGTCGCATTACGCTCACAAGAATCCCGATAAACGTATCCTCGTGCTGGATGTTTGCCCGCAGGCGAACCTCTCCGAGCTGCTGTATGGGGGGCTCGCCTTTCGAGGTAGCGAAGTGCTGCTTGCGCGACAGGGGGAGCCGGTGCGTCGCACGATCGGCGGCTACTTCGAGTTGCGCCTGTCTTCCCCCTTTGCCCCACCGACCATCGTGGCGGCTGACTATATCTCGAAGCCCAGTCAGTACAACCAGGCGATTCCAGAGAATATTGACCTCATTGCCGGTGACCCGTTGCTGGAGATGCAGGCAACTGCGATGTCAGCGCTGGCAAACACGTCGATCCCGACCACGAACTCGTGGCTGCGAATCATCGACTGGATTCGTGACCTCCTCGAAACGGTCTCAGATGACTACGACACCGTGTTCATCGACACGAACCCCTCGTTCTCGATGTACACGCAGGTGGCGCTTTCATCTTCCGACAGACTTATCTTGCCGGTGATGGCGGATGACTCATCGCGTCGTGCAATTCAGAATGCCTTCTCTCTGGTGTACGGTCTCAAGCTCCCGTCGGACATCTATACTCAGTACGCCTTCGCGACTCGGCTTCGCGAGGCGGGGCGGGATCTTCCGCAAGTGCATGTGATTGCTAAGAACCGGCTCACTCAGTACATGGGGGCCGCTTCCGCGTACGCTGCGGTGCTGCACTCCATTGACCGGGACGTCGTCGCGCTCATGGCGTCTACCCCCGAGATGTTCACCTTCGACAATATCGAGGACGGCGTCGTGGAGATCCGCGACTTCCAGACCGCAGGCGTGGTCGCTCAGGCGCGTGGATGCCCGCTCTACGCGCAGAGGCCCGGCAAACTGGACATCATGGGGCATCGTGTTCAGGTGAAAGCAGACTACCTGGAGAACTGCGTTGTCGACGCCAGAAAGCTTGTGGCCGCACTCTAAGCCTGGTGAGTGATGCGGGGCCCTGGTGCTATCTGCCAGGGCCCCCTTTGCAGCCTGGACGGATTCTCGGGTGCAAACCGCTTTCGTCCCGCGAATATGCGACACCTCAACATGTGGGCATGCCTCAAGCCTGTCTGAGGCGCTGCTGCCATGACCGGGTACGCCGGAGGTGATAGGCGAGTGCGCCGTAGGAGATCGAGTATTCGTGGTTGTCCAGGAGTTCGGCCCACATCTGTCTCGTGTTGAGGCCGGCGGCGATCATGCCTTCGAGGAGGTCGGAGATTTCGCTGCTGATCGGGTCGGCGCCTCGACGCGTCCCTGGCAGGAGCGGCTGAGCCGTGTCCAGCGCCCGGTGGACGACCCATCTCTGCACGCCATGGCGCTGTGTGAGCAGCCGCATCGGCACACCCCTGTAGGCGTCACGGGCTATGCGGTATCGGAGGTCGCGGCGGCCATGGAAAGGGAACCTCCTCGCATAGCGTGCTGTTGGTTTGAAGCGTCCCCGACGTGAGCTGGCATCGGCAAGAGCGCGGTCCAGGGAATCGGGGCTCCGGCCAGAAACCGCAGCGAGACGATCGAGAATCGGCTTCCCGAACCAGTAGGGCGGTCCGCAGAGGTATTCGTGCAGGTAGCTGGGCTTCAGATGGTTGGCACGGGCCATACGTCGAATGTAAGAGTCCGTGGTTTCCCCAAAGCGGGGCGAAACCTGGACGGGGAGTGGGCGCGGATGGTCGATGGTCCCTGTCAGCACGGGGATGCCTTTGCGTGAAGTGGCGCGGAGGCTTCTGCGGCGTGATCCAGGGGGATCGAGTCGATCCCCGCTTTTGTGACGCGTTCCGTGCCGTTGAGGATCGCGTCGATGGCAGCACCCCGGATCGCGTGGGAGAGCGCGCCGATCATCCCTCCAGTGCGTCTGTGGAGGTGCCGGTCCAGTTTGACCAGGCTGCCCTGTGGATGGTCGTGCAGGAGTAAGGTTTTCTCCAGCGTTGCGACCAATCCTTTCCATTCGTCGCCGTAGGGAAAGGGGCGGGTAGGGACGAGGGTGAAACGACCCGCGATCTGGGCGCCCCGTGTGCCGGCAAGCAGCTCGCTGGTTTCCAGGCTGATGCCCGCGTAGACGAATGTTGCAGGGATACGTTCAGAGAAGTACTTGAGGGTGTCGGAGACTTCGGCGCCCGCCCGGGTGACCTGCGAGATGTTGTGGACCTCGTCAACGAGCACGAGGCCGGTGCGGGTATCGGTGCATACGCCGACCACGGCCTCGATGATGTCCGTCATATTCGATCGGTGCCGCACCGGCAGGCCCAGGAAGCGACCAAACTCCGCGGCAACCATGCGAGCAGTCGCGGCGGGCGGGACCGTGATGTAGAGCACGGGAATGCGGTCCGAGACATTCGGGTGACGAGCCCGGTCGAGAAGCTCATGAGAACGTCCGAGCTGGGAGATAGCGCTCGTCTTTCCTGTGCCGGGTGGCCCGGAGACCATCAGTCCGCGGCGGGCACTGATCGCGTGGCGGTTGAGAAGGACCAGCCGACGGCCGCAGATCACCGTTCTCTCGACAAAAGACGTGGCGACCGTGAGCATGCGGGCGTGATGGTCGAGCCGGTCCTCGTCGTAGAGAATTCGGTCAGCCAGGGACAGTCGCTTTAGATCATCAGGGGCAAGCAACACTGGGGCTGCAGGAGGGCCATCGACGAACCTGCGCCATCCGTCCAAGGTGGTCAATTGTCGGTTGGCATCGGCATCGGCATCCTGCAACGTGGGGTGCTGGGCCGCTTCGGAGCGAGTCACGGGCGCCTCCAAGGGTTGGCGAGCGGGTCGAAGAGGCCCAGCGGGATGACTTCGGCGAGATGGATGTCCGTCCCGTCGTCGTGTGTGGGCTCGGTGGATGGCGTGTCGGGAACCGATCGGTCCCCGGCGGTCACCCGGGTGCGGGCGGCGGCCCGGCGGGCACGTCTGGAACGCGTGGCCGGGGGGTCCTCCTTGGCGCCGGGGCCGTCGTGGGCTCGCCGCAGCAGAGCACTGACGGCATCGGCGATCTGTTCCTCGGTGCCTCCGGAGACTTGCTCACAGGCCCGGTCCCAGGCCAGCTCGCCGAACGGTACGCCGACGCGGTGTAGCTGCTTCCAGAAGACGGTGATCCAACGTTCGCCTTGGCGGTCGCGTACCCAGATCCGGGAGACGTCGTAGGGGTCGTGGTGGATCTCCCACAGGCCCTTCTTCGCCGCCACTCCGGAGTGCTGGCGGCGAAAAGGATTCAACTCCGCGCTGTCGTAGATGCGGTGCTTGATGCGGATGCCATAGGCGTTGATCGCCTGCCAGCGCTCGGGCAGCAGCTCGACGTAGTCATCGGCGCCGAGCGGAACCGGAACGTAGCCGCAGGACTCAAGTAGAGTCGCGTACTTCTCGTTCGGAGAGAACGCCCGCGCCGGTGAATCCGGGTCGCGCAATGCGTCATGGGGCCTGGTCTGCCAGCAGGCGATGACCCACTCGTCGAGAAGGCTCTGAAGTTCGGGCAGCGACCACAGCGGCCCGTCTTCTAGTTTCCGGCCGCGCCGGTCCGTGGTCGAGCCGGTGTAACCGGCGACGAACTGGGCGAACAGCGTCGCCACCGAGCCAAGCGTCTTCTCGATCGTGCCCTTGTCGGTCGGCGTCGCCTTGTGGGCCGGTTGCAGGTTGATACCCAGATAGCGGCAGGACGCCCGGAAGTTGTGCGAGACGAACACCTTGCCGTGGTCGCAGACGATGGTCTCCGGAACAATCACCGGTCGGGCGGCCGCGTGCTCCAGGCGCTCGTCGATACTCAGCAGCCGCCGGTACGGCAGCACCGAGTGGGACATCCGCAGGGCCTCTGGCCAGCCCGGACGCATCGTCTCCGGTGTGACGCTTCGGGCCAGAACCGCGGAGGCATCCGCGGCCTTTGTGGTGGGCCGCAGCACCGCCGCGGTGATCGACCTCGTGGCGATGTCAACCATGGCCGTCAGCTCGACCTTCTCCGCAATCCCGTCATCCAACCGCACCAGCACATCCAGCGGCGTGGAGTCAATCTGCATCAGCTCGCCCGGGGCACTGGCCGGCAGCTCACCGAACGGTCCCGGCGGTCGCGCGTTAACCGAGCGGCGCGTGCGGGCCGACCCGGTGACGTGGGTGCCTGCGGCCAGCTTCTCGAACAGCCGGTAGAGCGTGGCCCGTGACGGCAGCTCAACTGCAGCAGTTTCCTCCCGGTCGGCGAGGATCTGCTTGGTCCGCCAGATGATGAACCCGATGGTTCTTGTCGATGCGTCGGCAGTCTCGATGATTGCCTGCCGCATCGCTTCCACCACTGCCCCGTCGACCTGCCCGAAGGTCGGCATCTGCTTAGCCGACCGGCCGTCCGCCAGCCCGACCAGCCCGTCCCGCTGGTAGCGTTGGCGCCGCTGCTTGATCCCACTGGTCGACACCTTGTGGCCGGCTGCCGTCAGCTCGACCGCCTTGGCCCGCTCCCGCTGGGCCAGCGAGTGCACTCTCGGGTCGAACTCCGGCCGCGGCTTCGCCCCTTTCGGAGCGTCCGGCGGCAGACCGTTCAGGACCTCCAGGATGTGCCTCTCCCACCAGCGGGCCTGGTCGGCGGCCGCTTTGGGGAACTCCGCAATTCGGGCCGTCGGTGGCACCCGCTTCTTCCCGGTCACCGGGCCCTCGCATCCGCCAGGCTCACGATCGTGCGGGGTCCCAGCAGCTGGGCCGCCATGTCCTCAGGGGTCAGCTCCTGGCGCCAGAGCAGGTGGAACAGCACGGGCAGCGTCGCCAGGCGTTCCCCGGCCGCATCCGCCCCGGCCATCAGCGGCCCCGGCGTCGCGAAGACCTCCCGGAGCCGAGCCGCGGCCAGGCCGTTCAGGCATCGGGGATGTCGGTATCGCGACAGCCACCGGGCATTTGCCAGCAGCACCTCGTCCGGCGTCCCCAGCCGCTCGAACCTCCACCCGGTTTGGGTGCAGGCCAGGCGCGTCACCTCGAACGCTTCGGCGTCCTTCGGCTCGATCCGCTCATCCACACGGACATCGATGACCACCGCCGAGCCGTCTCCACGGCGCACGAAGTAGTCCGGGGCGTGCCGACGCTCCCGTTCGCCGTCATGCCAGTGCAGCCAGAACGGCTGAGAAGCGATCCCCACCACCTTGGGATCGAAGTCCATCAGCAGGAGGCGGTCCCGTTCCAGCCACGACTCGAAGCCGACGTGCTGCCCATTCGTGGCCGCCCAGTACCAGCCAGCGAAGTGACGCTCACCACGTGACCACCGAAACGGCCGCACCGGAGCGACATCCTCGAAGCGGGCTGTCACGCAGTCCAGGATCGGCCGCCGCTGACGCTCGCGTACGGCATCCACGTACGACAGCTCGACGTACGGCCCTGCAAGATCCACCCCAGCCGGTACAGCCATCCAGCACCCCCAGTGCGATCACGCTCACGACTAGGTTCACTGAGACAGCAGCCCGAACGACTGAGTTCGCTGAGTAAACGCCTCGATTGGATGACAGCGGACA
>NZ_VSRY01000087.1 GCF_008271805.1 Streptomyces sp. TRM49041 | reverse complement strand
CGCCTCCGCGCGCCGCGCGCCGCGGCCGCGTGCGGACGCGCTGCGGAACCGGGAGCGGATCGTCACGGCGGCCCGCGAGATGTTCGTCGAGTTCGGCGCCGACGTACCCCTCGACGAGATCGCCCGCCGCGCCGGCGTCGGCAACGCCACGCTCTACCGGCACTTCCCCGACCGCGCGGCCCTCGTCCACGAGGTGGTCGTCTCCGTCATGGTCCGCATCACGGAGAGCGCCGAACTGGCCGCCGCCGAGGAGGCCGACACGTTCGCCGCGGTGCGGCGCTTCGCGCACGAGGCCGCCGACGAGCGAATTGGCGCGCTCTGTCCGATGCTTTCCGGTACGTTTGACAGCGACGAGCCCGAACTCGCCGCCGCGCGCGGCAAGTTGGAGGGGGCCGTGCAGGGTCTCTTCCAGCGGGCCCAGGCCGCCGGACGTCTCCGCGCCGATGTCGCCGTGGGGGACCTCCTGGTCGCACTGTCCCAGCTCACCCGGCCGCTTCCGGGCACCGCGTGCCCGGACAGCGACCCGTTCGTCCACCGCCATCTGCAGCTGCTGCTCGACGGCCTGGAGGCCCCCGCGCGCTCCGAGCTGCCCGGAACCGCCGCCACCCTGGAGGCGCTGCGGCAGCACGGCCACTGCCGATGAGCGACGGCCGCCGCCCGACTGACTGAGCTCGGCGGGAGTCGCCGGTCCCGACCGGTCCCGCACGCACCACCGCACGCACCATCGCGACACCGCATCACTCGCTCCACTCACACCACGCCCGTTTTTCGCGTTTACGACCCACTAGGTGGCTACCTCCATGTCGAAATCCCCTGAAGCAGCCGGTGTGCTGCCCGATCCGAGCCGCTGGAAAGCGCTCGTCTTCATAGCCCTGGCACAGCTGATGGTGGTCCTCGACGCGACCATCGTGAACATCGCGCTGCCCTCCGCCCAGCAGGACCTGGGCATCTCGGACGGCAACCGCCAGTGGGTCATCACCGCGTACGCCCTCGCCTTCGGCGGACTGCTGCTGTTCGGCGGCCGGATCGCCGACCTGTGGGGCCGCAAGCGGACGTTCGTCGTCGGTCTGCTCGGCTTCGCCGCGGCGTCCGCGCTGGGCGGCGCCGCCACCGGGCAGGCGATGCTGCTCGGCTCCCGCGCCCTGCAGGGTGTGTTCGGCGCGCTCCTGGCGCCCGCCGCGCTCTCGCTGCTCGCCGTGATGTTCACCGAGGCCCGTGAGCGCGCCAAGGCGTTCGGTATCTACGGCGCCATCGCGGGCGGCGGCGGTGCGGTCGGCCTGATCCTGGGCGGTTTCCTCACCCAGTACCTGGACTGGCGCTGGACGTTCTACGTCAACATCCCCTTCGCGGTCGTCGCCGCTGCCGGTGCGTACTTCGTGATCCGTGAGCCGGCCGGCGCCCGCAACCGCTCGCCGCTCGACATCCCCGGTGTCTTCCTCTCCACGCTCGGCCTGGTCGCACTCGTGTACGGCTTCACGCGCGCGGAGTCGCACGGCTGGACCGAGGGCTGGACCGTGGGCATGTTCGTCGCGTCCGTGGTGCTGCTGGCCGCCTTCGTCGCCGTCGAGGCGTATGTGAAGCACCCGCTGCTGCCGCTGCGCGTCATGACCGAGCGCAACCGCGGCGGGGTCTACCTCTCCCTCGGCCTGGCGATCATCGCGATGTTCGGCCTGTTCCTCTTCCTGACCTACTACCTGCAGATCGTGAAGGGCTACTCGCCGCTGAAGACCGGCTTCGCGTTCCTGCCGATGATCGTCGGCATGATCGTCGGCTCGACGCAGATCGGCACCCGCCTGATGACCCGCGTCCCGCCGCGGCTGCTGATGGGCCCGGGCTTCCTGACCGCCGCGCTCGGCATGCTGCTCCTGACCGGCCTTGAGACCGACTCCTCGTACCTCGGCCTGATCCTGCCCGCGCAGCTGCTGCTGGGCCTCGGCATGGGCACGGCGTTCATGCCCGCGATGTCCCTGGCGACGCACGGCGTGCAGCCGCGCGACGCGGGTGTGGCGTCCGCGATGGTGAACACCTCGCAGCAGGTCGGCGGCGCCATCGGTACGGCGCTGCTCAACACGATCGCCGCATCCGCCACCACCGCGTACGTCACCGCGAACGTGGCGTCCGCGACCTCGCCGCAGGCGCGGCGGCTGGTCGAGCTCCAGGCCATGGTGGAGGGCTACACCGCCGCCATCTGGTGGGCGGTCGGCATCCTCGTGGCCGCCGCCGCGATCGTGGTCACCCTCGTCACCACCGGCCGGCCGGGCGCCGCGGAGAGCGCGCCGAAGGGCGGCGCGTCGGACGACGGGGACGAGATCCAGGTGCCGGTCCTGGCTCACTGATCCGCGTACGGCACCCGGGCCCGGGGGTACGGGTCCCTCAACCTCCTGGCCGCGGTACGGCCGGTACGGCCGGGTACGGCCCCGGCGTTCGGCCGCGATACGGCCCCGGCCGCGCCGTCGGCTCTCTGCCCTGGTTCCCGCGTCAGCGGAGCCAGGGCAGATCCGCGTTCGGGTCCGACGGCTCCAGCCCGTCCGCCACCACCCGCATGACCTCGCCGAGCCGGTCCACCTGCTCCGGTGTGAGCCGGTCGAAGAGGGCCTGCCGTACGGCCTCGACATGGCCGGGCGCGCTGCGCTTGAGCACCTCGAAGCCCTCGTCCGTCAGGAACGCGTTCTGGCCGCGCTTGTCGGACGGGCACTCCTCGCGGCGAACCCAGCCGTTCTTCTCCAGGCGTGCGATCGCATGGGAGAGCCGCGAGCGGGTGATCTTGGCGCCCCGCGCCAGCTCCGTCATCCGCATCCGGCGGCGCGGCGCCCGGGAGAGCTGGACGAGCAGCGCGTAGTAGAGGTGCGGCATCCCGGCGTCACGCTGGAGCTGGCGGTCGAGGTGGTCCTCCAGGAGCATGGTGGCCTGGATGAAAGCCTGCCAGACCCTCTGCTCGCGATCGGTGAGCCAGCGCGGACCGGCCGCCTCGTCGGACGTCTTCTCCGCGGATGCGCCGTCCCCGCCGATGGATGCAGTGTTCATATACCCACTCTACTTCTCATTGAATGTTCAACCAGAAGGCGTTACCGTGGAACGGTATGAGCTTGAACATTCAAGCTTGTCTGTCTCCGAAGGGGGCCCGTCATGAACGACACCATCGAGCGGATGCCCGCCCTCTACCTTTCCCACGGCGCCCCACCGCTCGCCGACGATCCCGTCTGGCCCGGCGAACTCGCCGCATGGGCCGCCGGCCTGCCCCGGCCGACAGCCGTCCTGATGGTCTCCGCCCACTGGGAGGAGGCCCCGCTGGCCCTCGGCGCCACGGAGACGGTCCCGCTCGTCCACGACTTCTGGGGCTTCCCCGAGCATTACTACCGCGTCCGGTACGACGCCCCCGGCGCACCGAAGCTGGCCGAGTCGGTCCGCAAGCTGCTGCGCGCCCCCGGCATGCCCGTGCAGGACATCCCCGACCGGGGCCTCGACCACGGCGCGTACGTGCCGCTCGTCGAGATGTACCCGGACGCGGACATCCCGGTCCTCCAGATCTCCCTCCCGACTCTCGACCCGCGCAGGCTGATGGAGCTCGGCCGCAAGCTGGCGCCGCTGCGCGACGAGGGTGTGCTGATCGTCGGCAGCGGCTTCTTCACCCACAACCTGGCCGCGCTCAGGCAGGGCGGCATCCCCGCCTGGTCGGCCGAGTTCGACGACTGGGGCCGCCGGGCCCTCGCGGACGGTGATGTCGACGCCCTGCTGGACTTCTCGCACAAGTCCCCGGCCGGGAAGCTCGCCCACCCGCGCACCGAGCACTTCGCGCCGCTCTTCGTGACGCTGGGCGCCGCGGACGCGGCGGGCGAGCTGACGGCGGGCCGCAGCGTCATCGACGGGTTCTGGCTGGGCCTCGCGAAGCGCTCGCTGCAGTTCGGCTGAGGCGGCCGACCCTGGCGCCCGGCGCCTGGCGCCCGGCGCCCGGGGCCCGGCCCGGCCCCGGCCTTGTGTCGCCGGGGCGCTGTCGCCTGGGCGCCGTCGGCGCCGGGGCCCGGGGTTTCCGGGGCCCGGGGTTACAGCACCGGAGGGTTCAGCTCGATCGACCGTACGGCGGCGGCCAGGGCGGTCGGGTCTCCGACGTCCAGTGCGGTGTCGGTGAACTTGATGGTGTGGTCGTCGCCGTGGGCGGCGGCCCGCTCGAAGACCTCCTGCGGGGCGAGGGCGGTCGCTTCCAAGGGCGCCGACGCCTCGGGGGTGTACGCGGCCGTGACCGCAGCGCTCGCCGCCCAGGCCGCGCCCAGGCCCGGTGCCCACAGGCCGCGGGGGAGCGCGGGGAGGGTGCGCAGGACGGCGTTGGGTGCGGTGGCGGCGTGGACCAGCATGACCGGCGAGCCGTGCGCGTGCGTGGCGTACCGGTGTGTGGCGGCGGCGACCAGCTCGGTGAGGCGCTCCCGGGCGGCGTCCGGGTCGGGTGCGGAGCCCCACCGCGGCAGGGCCGTGAGCTGC
This sequence comes from Streptomyces sp. TRM49041, assembly GCF_008271805.1. Classification (GTDB taxonomy): domain Bacteria; phylum Actinomycetota; class Actinomycetes; order Streptomycetales; family Streptomycetaceae; genus Streptomyces. The sequence goes on along the minus strand of NZ_VSRY01000087.1, from coordinate 74,506 downwards.
GCGAGCCGGTGCCGGATGCCGCCCTCCTGGTCGGGGACGGCCGGTACGGCGTCGAGGGCGGCGGCCGCGGAGGGTGCGGCGGGCAGGCTGGTCGACTCGGTCAGGTCGGGCAGGGGCTGGTGGCGGGCGGCCCAGTAACCCAGCGCGTGCGCCAGCTCGGTGACGCGCGGGTCGGTCTCCTCGGTGGTCAGCAGGGTCCGTACGGCGTGACCGACCCGGATCACCGGGTGCGTGGCGCCGCCCGCGATGCCCGGGAGCAGGCGCGGCCACCACTCGGCAAGCACCTCGCGCCAGGGCCGCTCGGCGGTCTCCCGCTCGAAGTGCCGCGCCCAGTCGGCGATCCGGGCCGGGTCGCCCAGGGCCTCCCGCCAGTTCTCGGGCGTCACGCGCGCGTAGGGGGCGGGCATGTCCTCCAGCTTGTGCTGGTAGTGGTCCAGCCAGCGGTGGACGCGCGGCGCGTGGCCGTGCCGTACGAGCGCCTCGACCGCCATCGGGCCGTGGTTGCTGAGCCAGCCGTCGCGCTCGGGTCCGGAGACGTGGAGTCGCTCCAGCGCCTCGTCGAGTATGCCCGTGGTGTCCATACCGGTCGTCTCGTCCATGACCCGGACCCTAGTAGTGCATCGCCAAGTTGGTCCTGCGAGTGGAAAGTCGGGGGTATTTGGGCCGGTGGGCGGCGGTGGCAGGCGGGGCATGCGCCGGTCCAGCACAGCAGCAGGTCCTGCATGGCCTGGAGGACTTGGTAGAAGGTCGGGCCGACGCTGGGGCTTTTGGGTCGAGTCTGCGAAGCGTGAGGAAGGCGTGGGCGGCGGTCGCGAGGGTGACGTGATGGTGCCATCCGCGCCAGGTGTCGGCGACGAAGCGGTCACCGTGCCCCGGGCCCTGGTGGCCGGTGGACCAGCGGCTCGGCGCTGCGCTTCCGCGTGATGGGGTCCAGTCTTCTCCCTTCGGTCGCCTTGGTACCCCGGTCGGCTACAGGTTGCTGAATGGCGCTTGCAGCATGCGGACAGCGACCTTCCTTAAGTGGATCTTGCCCCGTTGGCAGGGTGAGGAACGCCCGAGCGCGCCAACGGATCACGGGCGGCGGCGCGCCCGGCGCACACACCATCAGATCACCTGTCCGAGGAGAGAGACATGTTGACCAAGCCGCTGATCAGCGACGCCGCTCCGTCCGGCGCGCTGTGCGAGACCGACCAGGGTCAGATCACCGACCGGGCCCTGCCCGTCATGGCCACCCCGGCGGCGTTCGCCGCCGGCGCGGCCGTGGTGGTCGTTGCGTACGCCGCGGGCGATGGCCTCGGCGACGACGAAGAGGACCCCTGGTGCTGACGACTGAGAGGACCGAGGGAAGGAAGCACATGTCCACTGTCATGGATTTCGCCAACGGCTCCGCCGAGCTGGCGGAGGTCGATGTCCGGGACGAGGGCGGGTACGCCGCCGCCGCCTCGGTGCCGGTGCTGGCCACCACGCAGGCGGTCGTTGCGGTGGCCCGCGCGGTCGCCGTCGCGTACGGCTGAGGACGGGGCAGCGGCGGCCGCCGCCGCCCGGGGGCAAGGGCGGTCGACATCCGGGTCCGGGACGGCCGTATCACCGCCGCCCTGCCGGCCCTCGCGCTCTGCCACCACGAATCCCATCGATCTGTATCTGGAGGAAACATGTTCACCGTCACGGAGTTCGCCAACACCTCGGCGGACCTCACCGGCATGGAGATGCGGGACACCCGGGGCCACATTCCCGCCGGTGCCGCACCGGTGATGGCCACCCCGGGCGCCTTTGTGGCCGGGGTTGCCGTCGCGTCCGCCGTCGTCGCCGCCTATGAGGCGGGCAACGCCGACGACGACGACCCCGGGTGCTGATGACTGAGACGACCGAGGGAAGGAAGCACACCGTCGGCGGCGCCTATGAGCTTGGCAGGGGCGCTGCGGGCGACACCGACCTGACCTGACGGCCGTCACCCCGCCCAGGGCGCCCGGCCCGAGCCCCTGGGCGGGGCACCCACGCCCCCGCATCAGTCCCGCAGCCTGGGAGACACCTCGTGAAATCGCTGCCTGCAAAGCTACCCGCCAAGCTGTCCAGGGCGCTGCTCGGACCGCTCCCCGTTTCCCGTGACCGGGCGATGGGGATATCCGAGCGGCTGTCCGCCATGACCTCGCTCGGCTCAAGCCTCGAATACCTTGCCGCCAGGAAGAACATCAGACGCGGCGGCCTCAACGACTGGGCCATCGCCCGGGACGGCTACGTCAGGCGCGGCCGGGTGACACGCAAGGTCCTGGACCTGCTGGCCGACGAGCGCACTACCACGGCGCTGCACGCCGCCCGCGTGGCCGCCAGTGCCGCCTTGCTGCTGCCCGGCTCCGGGCGGTGGCGGGGCGCGGCCAATGTCTTTCTCGGGCTGAGCAACTCCGCGCTCTACCCGCGCCACCGCTATGGCACCGACGGCTCCGACCAGGTGTCCACCCTGGTGCAGTCCGCCACCGGGCTGGCCCGGCTGTCGTCCAGTCCGGCGACCCAGGACGCCCTGCTGTGGTATGTCGCGCTCCAGTCCAACCTGTCCTATCTGTTCTCCGGCTGGGTGAAGCTGATCGGCAAGGAGTGGCGCGACGGTTCCGCGCTGCCCGGCGTGATGCGCACCCGCACCTACGGCCAGCGGCACGTCTGGGAGCTCACCCAGAAGTACCCGCGTTCCTCCCGCGCGCTGGCGCATGGCGTGCTGGCCTTGGAGTGCCTGTTCCCGGTGCTGTATCTGCGGGGCGGCGCGCTGGCCCGCCCGGTGATCGCGAGCGCGGCGGCGTTCCATGTGGCGAACGGCTTTGTGATGGGCCTGGGCCGGTTCGTCACCTCGTTCACCGCGATGCATCCCATGGTGGCGTACACCAGCACCCCGGCCTCCCACCCCGCCGTCGCCGGGCGGGACGACCGGATGCCGGCCGCCGCCGCCCTGGTCCTCGGCGGCGGCGCGGTCGCCGCCGCGGCCCTGGCGGTCTCCCGGCGGCTGCGGGCCACCGACCCCTGGCCCGGCAGCAGGACGGTCACCACCCGCCACGGCAACGAGCTCTGCTACCTGGCGCAGTTCCCGGAGGGCTCCGAGGGCCCGGTGGCCGTCTTCGTCCCCGGACTCGCCGCCACCCCCGAGCACTTCGCCTGGATCACCGAGCGGCTGTACCACGAGGGCCGCGGCCTGGTGACGTACAACCGCGCCGGATACGGGCCGAGCCGCTACCGGGCCCAGGGCCCGTACACCCTCCGGCAGTCCGTCGACGATCTGGTCGACCTGATCGGTGCGGCCGTGCCCGCCGACCGGAGTGTGCTGCTGGTGGGCCACTCCCTCGGCGGGGAGATCGCCCGCCGCGCCGCGGACCATCTGGGCGGCCGCCTGCACGGCATCGTCTACCTGGACAGTTCCCACCCCGCGGAGCTCAACCGCTCCGAGCAGCAGGACGAGACCTCGGGCGCGCTGCGCGAGAGCCTGGCCACCTACATGGTCAGCCTCCGCACCGGGCTCGGCGCGCTGCTGAACCGCCCCGACTGGCTGGAGAACCTGCCCGCGCCGGTCCGCGCCAAGGTGATGGCCACCTACGCCGACCCCCGGCTGTGGAGTGCCGGGATGCGCGAATGGGACGCCACCGAGGCGGACTTCCGCGCGCATCAGGGCGCACTGCCGCCGATCGACGCGCACGCTCTGGTGCTCTCCGCGCAGACAACCGTCGACCGGGACCCCGAACAACTGCTGATGCACAAGGAACTGGCCGATGCGCACCAGCACACCGACCGCGTGGTCCGCAGCGCGGTGATCGAGGGCGCCGACCACGACTCGCTGCTCACCCGGGCCGGGCTGGCCACGGACGTCGGCCGGCGCATCGTCGGCTTCCTGGACGAGACCACCCGCCCGGCGGCCGCCGCGCCCGAGAACGCCCTGGAGGAGACCCGATGAACGCGACGACGCCGGCGGGCGCGCTGCGCCGTACCGTGTCCGGTCCGGGAAGCGGCGCCCGCGTCGCCGCCGCCCTGGTGTTCGCGGGGACCATCTGCGCGCAGCACCACATTCCGACGTTCAACCGGATCAGCCGGCTGGACAGCTTCTCCACGTTCTTTCCCAACTGGCGGTTCTTCGCCCCGAATCCGGCGAAGCACGACTACCACATCCTGTACCGGACGCTGAACGAGGCCGAGGAGACGTCGCCCTGGCGGCAGGTGGAGCTGATCGCGGGGCGCAAGCCGCACCAGATCGTCTGGTTCCCCGAGCGCCGCCCCGAAAAGGGCGTCTTCGACATGTGCAGCGAGCTCATCATGCAGCTCGACAAGGGCTTCAGCGTCCTGACCCGGCTGCCCGCCTACCGCATGCTGACGGGCTTCGTGCGCGCCGAGATCGAGCGCTCGGGCGAGAGCGGCGTCAAGGGCTTCCAGATCACCCTCGTCCGGGCGAGCGGCTTCGACGAGTCGGAGGAGCCGGACGTCGTCTTCGTCACCCCCTATACGCCCCTGGTGCCCGAGACCACGGCCGGAGCGGACGCCGGAGCGGACGCCGGGACCGACGCCGGGACCGAGACCGGGAACCTGACGACACAGGGAGCGGATCGCCGATGACCACCGCGGAAGATCTGACGCGTGAGATCCAGGACATCGGCTACGGCCGGGAGTTCGGCGAGTTCTACGACCGCCTCTTCCCAAACGACGCCTACGCCCTGGCCACCGCCCGCGAGCTGGCCTCCTGGCACCCCGGCGGCGGCCTGCGCACCCTGGAGTTGGGCGTCGGCACCGGCCGGATCGCCGTGCCGCTCTCCGCGGACGTCGGAGACGTCGTCGGCGTGGACTCCTCCCCGGAGATGCTGGAACGGCTGCGCGACCGGCTGGCCGACGCGCCCGCCCCGGTCACCCCGGTGCACGGGGACATCCGGACCTACACCGACACCGAGCGATACGGTCTGGTCTACTGCGTCTGCGCCACGCTGTCGATCCTGCTCGACCCCGCCGACCAGCGCGCCGCCATCCGCCGCGCCGCCGACCGGCTCGCCCCCGGCGGAACCCTGGTCGTCGAGACCACCAACAAGACCGGCGTTCTGCGCATGCACGAGGGACGGCAGCGCGCCTCCTTCTTCACCCCCTACGCCGAGCCGGGTACCGGGCTGCTGACCTGCTCCACCCTCAGCCCCGACGAGCCGGTGTGGCAGGCATCGCAGATCTGGTTCGAGGGCGGCACGTCCCGCGTCGGTACCGAGACCAGCAGGCTCACCACCCCGGAGGAGGTCGACGGCTATGCCGCCGACGCCGGGCTGAAGCAGGTGTCGCTGCGGGCCGACTGGCTCGGCAACGCCTACACCGAGGCCGCGCCGATGTTCATCGCCCGCTACACCCGGCCCTAGGAACGAGGGAGACCGCCCATGCCCACGCGAAACGAACCCGACCGGGAGGCCGAGGCGAAGCCGACCGTCTGGGCGGTGGCCCGCGCCCACCGCTCGCTGCTGGTCGGCGGAGTGCTGCTCGGCCTGATCGGCGTGGTGGCGACCCTGACCCAGCCGCTGGTGATCGGCGAGCTGATCGAGACGGCCGCCCGGAACGAGCCGGTGGCCGGCATCATCCTGCTGCTGGCCGGGCTCTTCCTGGCCGACGCCGCGCTCTCCTCCGGGCAGGCGTATCTGATCGGCCGCGCCGGCGAGAACATCGTGCGGGACGCACGGACCCTGCTCACCGGCCTGGTGCTCCGGGCGGATCTGGGCCGGTTCCGCAGGCAGCGGCAGGGCGATGTGCACACCCGGCTGGTCTCCGACACCTCGCTGGTCAAGATCGCGCTGTCGCACAGCCTCGCCCAGCTGATCATCAACGGCCTGCTGGTGGTGGGCGGCATCGTGCTGATGGGCTGGATCGACATCTGGCTCCTGCTGATCACCCTCGGCTGCCTGGGCGTCGCCAGCACCGTCTCCCTGCTGCTGGCCCGCAAGCTGCGCATCATCGCCCTGCAACACCGGGAGAACACCGGCGCCTTCGGATCCGACCTGCAGCGGGTGTTGGCCGCGCTGACCACCGTCAAGGCGTCCCGTGCTGAGGGCCGCGAGCAGGAGCGGCTCGGGGGGCTGGCCGAGCGCGCCCGCCGCTCGGGTATCCGCGCCACGGTGGTCGGGGCGCTGCTCACCCCGACCATGAACGTCGGGCTGCAGATATCCCTGGCGGCGGTGGTCGCCGCCGGAATGGCGCGGGTGGCCACCGGCTCGATGAACGCGGCCGATCTGACGGCCTTTGTGATGTATCTGTTCTATCTGGTTTCCCCGCTGGTGATGTTCTTTATGAGCGTCGGCCAGTTCCAGCAGGGCCGGGCGGCGATCAGCCGGGTGGACGCGCTGGCCGGCCTGGAGCAGGAGGACGCTCCCTCCTCGGTTCCCGACATCGTGCCGCGTGGGAACGGCGGTGCCGCCGCTGTGGAGTTCCGCGAGGTGCACTTCGGCTACGGCGGGGGACGGCAGGCGTTGAACGGGGTGTCGTTCACCGTCCCCGAGCGGGGGCTGACCGCCGTGGTCGGTCCGTCCGGTGCGGGAAAGACGACGCTGTTCCAGCTCATCGAGCGGTTCTACCGGCCGGAACGGGGCAGCGTGCTGCTCGGCGGCCGGGACGTCGCCGCCATGCGGCTGGCGGAGCTGCGCGGGCGGGTCGGCTATGTCGAGCAGGACACCACCGCCATGCGGGGCACCGTGCGGGAGAACCTCACCTACGCCGCGCCGTACGCGAGCGAGGAGGAGATCCGGCAGGCCGTGGAGCGGGCCGGGCTCGCCGAGGTGGTGGCCACGCTGCCGGACGGCCTGGACACCGAGCTCGGCGACCAGGGCGTCGGCCTCTCCGGCGGCCAGCGGCAGCGGCTGTGCATCGCCCGCGCGCTGCTGCTCAAGCCGGATGTGATGCTGCTGGACGAGGCCACCTCCCAGCTGGACGCGGAGGCCGAGTCGGCGTTCCGGGACACCGTGCGCCGGGTGGCCGGGGAGTGCGCGGTGATCGTCATCGCCCACCGGCTGTCCACCGTGGCCGACGCCGACCGGATCGTCGTCCTGGAGGACGGCCGGGTGCGCGCCGTCGGCGGGCACGACCGGCTGGTGGCGGAGGACGAGCTGTACCGGCGGCTGGCCGACGGGCAATCGCGCGACAGGCCGGCGGCCGTCCCCGCGGGGTGAGCCTGGCAGGATGCTGCACCCGGAGTCGCAGGCATCTGCCACGGCCTCCGGGGGGACGCCGGCCAAGATCTGCAAGTGTCGGCTGCCGGAAGCGAACCACCCCGTGCCGCACGGACGTTGTAGCGGAGGACGAGAAATGAGCAAGACCATACGAGCCGGACGAACCCGCCTCACCCATCTGGCGGGTCTGGCCTCTGGGGGACGGCGAACGGGCGTCGCGCTGCTGACGGCCGGAGCCCTGGCCGTCGCGGCACCGGCAGTCGCCGCCCCGGCGGGAGCGGGCGCGTCGGGAGCGGGCGCGTCGGTCGAGGTGTCCCCGGCGGACCGTCAGCCCGGCCCGCCGGGGGGCCTGCCCTGCCCGGAGGACAGACTCCCGTCCCTCACCGGCGGGCGGCAGAGCACCTGTGCCAACGGGTGGCAGTGGGAATGAGCTGAGAGACGCCGACGCCGCCGCCGTCCTGGCTCGCCCCCGGCGGCCGGCCGTGCGGTAAGGCGACGCTGCTCGACAGCGAGATCGTTCCAGGGGTCATGGCCGCACGTGCCGCCATGACCCCTGGCGTACGTGTCGCCGGTCTGCCGGTCTGCCGGTCTGCCGGTCTGCCGACCGTGCCGAGCGCTGGTGCGCCCACCCCCGGCGTGTGCCCCCGGATCCCCGGCGAACCACCGCTGTCCCAGGCGCTCTTCTCCGCCCGCGGACCACCAGACGCGTGTGACAGGTTGCTGACCGGTGGCGGCAGCAAGCGACCAGCGGCCGTCCTTGAGCGGATCTCGTGCCGTTGGCAGGGCCCGGGCGCACACACCATCAGCTGTTGGTTGGCGGCGCCGCCCTGTCCGGCGCGCTGCGCGAGACCGACCAGGGGAAGATCAGCGACCGGGCCGTGCCCGTCATGGCCACTCCGACCCTGGCCTTCGCCGCGCCGGCGTGACCGTGGTGGGCGCCGCGTACGCCGTGGGCTACGCGGTCGGCGGTGACGCGGAGGAGGGCAGGTAATGGCCGCTGCGCCGCACGTCGTCACCTGGTCCGCCAACGGCGCGCCGAAGCTGGCGGAGATCAGCATCAGGGACGCGCGCGGCCATGTCGTGCCCGGCTCCCTGCCGGTGATGGCCACGCCGGGCGCCTTTACGGCCGGCGTCGCGATCGCGTCCGCCGTCCTCGGCGCCAATGAGCTCGGTAAGGCCGCTGCCGGCGATTCCGGGATCCAGCCGGCCTGACGGCCGCATCCCGCCCAGGCTGTCAGTGCCCGGGCGCCCTGGACGGGGCAGGTGCGTGGCGGTCTGTCAGCAAGCTGCATCCGGAATCGCAGACAGTTGCCATAGGGGAACCAACCGACGGCCACACCTTCTGACATGGTGTCGAAGTCTGTCGGGGAAGCGTCCCGCCGGTGGGGCGGGAGTGGCGCAGAGGAGAGTCATGAGCGAGAAGGCACGAGCCGGAATCGCGGGCATACTCCGCCTGGTGGGGCGTGGGCGCCGGACGGGCGTCGCGATGCTGACCGCAGGGGCGCCGGCCCTCGCGGCGCCTTCGGCCGTCGCGGCGACGCACACCCGCGGTGCGCCGCCCTCGTGGGAGGAGGCGCTGCCGGAGAATCCGGTCACCGACATGCCCGGTGACGGTCCGTCCGGCCTCCCCACGGGCCTTCCCTGCCCGGTGGTGGAGCGCCCCGGAGATGGCGGCCGGCCCGCTTCCGGCGGCGTGGCGGACCCCGGTCATGCGGACCCCGGTCATGGGGTCGGCGGTGGCACCGACGCCGACGAGTCCGCGAACGGCGGCGACTTCGACAAGGGCTGCGGAGCCCACGGATGCCGGTGAACGCCGACGCCGTCGTCGTGGGCAGCGGCCCCAACGGCCTGGCCGCCGCCGTCACCCTGGCCCGCGCCGGACTGCGGGTCGCGGTCTACGAGGCGGCGGACACCCTGGGCGGCGGGCTGCGCGGCGCCGCGCTGTTCGACAGCGAGATCGTCCACGACATCTGCGCGGCGGTGCATCCGCTGGCCGCGGCCTCCCGGTTCTTCCGCGAGTTCGACCTGCCCGCCCGGGGCGTGGAGCTGCGGCACCCGGAGATCTCCTACGCGCATCCGCTGGACGGCGGCCGGTCCGCCCTCGCCTGGCATGACCTGGACGCGACCTGCGCGGCCCTCGGCTCGGCGGACGGCCGGCGCTGGCGCCGTCTGATGGAGCCGCTGCTGACCCACAGCACGCGGCTGACGGATGTGCTGCTGTCGACCATGCGCCGCCCGCCGGGCATCACCCCCGCCCGGCTGCTGGCCGGACGTGTCGCCGCCTACGGCCTGCCGCCGGCCCGCACCCGGTTCACCGGTGAGGAGGCCCCCGCGCTGCTGGCGGGACTCGCCGCGCACTCGCTGGGCCCGCTGCCCTCCCCGGCCGGGGCGGCCGTGGCGATGCTGCTGGGGCATCTGGCGCACGGCACCGGGTGGCCGCTGCCGCGCGGCGGCAGCCAGGCGATCGCCGACGCGCTGATCGCCGATATCGCCGCGCACGGCGGCACCTTCCACACCGGCCACCGGGTCACCGATCTGGGGGAGTTCGCCGGGGCCCGCGCGGTGCTGCTGGACGTCTCGCCACGCGGCCTGCTCGCCCTGGCCGGGGACCGGCTGCCACGCCGCTACGCCCGGGCGCTGGCCCGGTACCGCTACGGACCGGCCGCCGGAAAGGCGGACTTCCTGGTCTCCGAGCCGATCCCCTGGGCCGACCCCCGGGTCGGCCGGGCCGGAACCGTCCATCTGGGCGGCACCCTGCCGGAGATCTACCGCCAGGAGACGGCCAACGCCCGTGGTGAGCCCTGCGACGAGCCGCTCGTGCTGGTCGCGGACCCGGCCGTCGCGGACCCCGGGCGCGCCCGGCCGGGCAAGCGCCCGGTGTGGGCGTACGCCCATCTGCCGCCGGGCGACACCCGCGACCCGGTGGCACTGATCCGGCGGCGGATCGAGCGCTACGCACCCGGCTTCGGCGACACCGTGCTGGCCGAACGCGGCATCTCCGGCGCCGCCTATGAGGCGTACAACGCCAACTACGTCGGCGGGGACATCGGCACCGGCGCCATCACGCTGTGGCAGAGCCTGCTGCGGCCGGCCGCCCGCTGGGATCCGTACCGCGTCCCGCTGCCCGGGACGTATCTGTGCTCGGCGGCGACCCCGCCCGGGCCCAGTGTGCACGGAATGTGCGGCTACTACGCGGCCCGGTCGGCGCTGCGCCACGAGTTCGGGCTGCCGCTGCCGAATCTGCAGTCGTCACCCTGAGAAGGCGACGTGAGGGGGAGACGTGACGGTGTACATCGAGTACGTCGAACTGAGCCACCGTGGGCCGGATACGTCGGACGGTGAGGTCGCGGTGCTGCGGCTGCTGGTGCGGCTTCCCCGGCACTGGCGCTGTCGGCACGCGGCGACCGCCGACCGGATCCGGATCTGGATCACCGTCCCGGGCGATGCCACGCCGGAACGGGTGCGGGCGGCCGTGGCCGAATCGCTGAACGATCCCGCGCTCGCCGCCTGGCGACTGGAGGAGGCCGGCTGAGCCGGTGATCAGATCCAGCCGCGCTCGCGGGCCGCGAGCGCGGCCTGGGCTCGGTTGTCGGAGTCCAGCAGATGCATCAGGTCCGCGATATGGCGCCGGTAGGTGCGCAGCGACACCCCGAGCTTGCGGGCGCCCACCTCGTCCTTGCTCACCGAGCACATGCAGTGCAGCACCTCCCGCTGCACGGTGGAGAGTTCCGGCGCATCCGGGTCGGCGGCGTCCACCAGGGCGCCCAGATTCTCGGCATCCGCCCAGAGCCGTTCGAAGAGAGTGATGATATTGCCGACCAGCGCGCCCTCCCGGGCGCAGAGCGCCCCGCGTGCGGTGTCCCGAGGGTCGACCGGGACCAGCGCGGTGTGCCGGTCGTAGACCAGGATCAGTTCGGAGAAGTCCTCCGCGACCCGCACCTCGGCGCCGTGGGCGGCGATCTCCCGCAGATAGCCGACGGTGGGGGCGTCGCACAGGGCTGTGCGGCGCACCAGGTTGCGGATCCGCACCCCGCGCCGCAGGCAGCGCAGGTCCAGGGGGCGGGCATGCTCGATGTTGTGCGGGCTCAGCGCGTCGTAGGGCTCGGCGGAGAGCACTTCGGTCCTGGCGAAGAACGCGAGGTCGTCGATCAGCCCGCGGACCAGGGCCAGATCCTCGATCCGCTCGATCCCCGGCGCCGCCGGCCCGGCGGCGTCGGTCTGCGCCGGGCGGTCACGCTCCAGGGCGGCCGTGATCGGGTGGGTGTGGGTCAGTTCCAGCATCTCCCGGTGCAGCCGTTCCAGCCGGCCCTCCGCCAGCCGGGGTATCAGCGTCGTGGGCTCCGTGGCCCACAGCCTGCTCTCCTCGCCCTGGAGCGCCCGCAGCTCCCGTAGCCGTTCCAGCGCCCGCTGCGCCCCGTCCCGGTCCGTCCGCACGGCCAGATGGACGTCGTCGCACGAGGTGTACGGGTGGCGCAGAAAGTGCCGGTAGATGTCTTCTTCAGTGGAAGAAAAGCCCAGTACGGCCATCACATGTGTCGCCAACGTGCCCTCTTCCTGTCGAGGCGTTGTGTCAACGTTCAAAGAATACGGCGGGGTTGAAGACCTGGGACACGTGGCTGCGGTGAATCGTCGGCGCCACTCCCGGCACCGGACGGCCTCGCCGGCGGATATCGACCCGAGAAGGTCCTGAGCGGTGCTCAGCGAACGCGGCCTGCTCGGACGCATCGCGCACAAGAGGGAGCAGGCGCCCGTTCAGGCCGGTCGCGGTCACCCGGCGTGCACCGAAGGCAAGGCTGACACCGGCATTTCCCCGGGCCAGGTCCCCGTATGTCCACTCGAGCAGTTCTCGAATTACTTCTGGGGCCACTTCCATGCCCGACGTGTCTGAGCTGACGACATATCAGGAATGTGACTGTCGCTCGCGCCACCAGTTCACCGTCGTCCTGACCTGCTCGTCGACAGGGGTGGCCCGTACCGCGAACTCGGCCTCGTAGGCACTCGAATCCATGACGAACGGACGGTCGAACTGATAGCGGATCTCCTTCAGTTCGCGGATCACCGGAGAGAAGACCGATGCGACCCGCAGTACGGCCGGGGACAGCCCGCGCACCGAGACCGGTCCCACTTCCGACTGAGCGGCGAGGCGGTCGACCATCTCTTGGACGGAGAGCGGTGGCTCCGTCGGGACGTGCCAGGCCCGCCCCCAGGCCCGTTCCTCTCCCGCGACCTCGACCAGTGCTCTGGCGACATCGGGGAGATGGCTCCAGCTGTGCGGGGCGTCCGGATCCCCGAGCGTGGAGACCGGCTTGCCGCGCAACAGTCGTGGCATGACCCGCGCGGCCAGGTGCCCTCCGTCGGTCACCCCGGGCCCGAAGAAGTCCGAGGCCCGCACCTCGACCGCCCTGATGCGACCCCGCTCATGCAGCTCCTGGGCCTGCCGCCAAACCGCGGCACGCACCCGCCCTTTGGAGCCGGTCGCCGCGAGCGGCAGCTCCTCGGTCATGGGACCGTCCACCGGGCCGTAGCCATAGAGATTGCCCAGCATGACCAGGACGGCCCCGGTTGCCTCGGCCGCCGCGCAGATCGACGTGGCCAGCGGCGGCAGGGCACTCGCCCAGCGATGGTAGGGCGGCGCGGCACAGCCGTAGATCGCGGCCGCGCCCCGCACGGCCTCGATCAGTCGCACGCTGTCCGTCGCGTCCAACGCGACGTGTTCGATGCCGGGTTCCGGGGGACGGCCCGAGGTGGTTACGACCCGTACGGAATGCCCCTGTTCGGCCAGCAGCCGAGCAGTGGCCGCCCCGGCGGGCCCGAATCCTATGACGACATGAAGGCTCACCCAGACACACTACGAGTTCTGCGTCGGCCGGTCAGCACGAGATGGACCGCGACGCCGAACGTCAGCCCCCAGAAGGCCGATCCGATGCCGAAGACGGTGACTCCGGAGGCGGTGGCCAGAAAGGTGATCAGGGCGGCCTCCCGGTCCTGCTCCTCCCTGACCGCCTGGCTCAGACCGCCGGCCAGCGCCCCGAACAGGGCGACCCCGGCGATGGCGGCGACCAGTTCCTTCGGCAGGTCGGCGAAGAGGACCACGAGGGTGGTGCCGAAGAATCCACCCAGGAGGTAGAGCGCCCCGCAGGCGACGCCGGCGACATAGCGGCGCTCAGGGTCGCGGTGAGACTCAGGGCCGGTGCAGATCGCCGCCGTGATGGCCGCGAGGTTGATGGCGTGGGAGCCGAAGGGGGCGAGGACTGTGGAGACCAGCCCGGTCGAGCCGATCAGCAGCCGGTCTTCGGGCTGGTATCCGGACGCGGTGAGCACCGCCATGCCGGGCGCGTTCTGCGAGGCCAGGGTCGCCAGGACCATGGGGACCGCGATGCCGATGAGCGAGGCGACCGAGAAGTCGGGCGTGGTGAGCACCGGTCGGGCCGGCTCGATGCTGTCCAGGTGGATGTCCAGGCGCGAGGTGGCGGCGGCGGCCACGACGCCCACGGCGAGTGCGATGAGTACCGCGTAGCGGGGCAGCCATCGCTTGCCGAGCAGATAGACCAGGAGGACGGTCCCGGCGATCCATGGCGCGGTCTCCAGCGAGGTGAAGACGTCGGTGCCGAAGGAGAAGAGAATGCCCGCGAGCATGGCGGAGACGACCGCCGTGGGCACCTGCCGCATGAGCCGGCCGAACACACCGGTCAGTCCGACCAGGGTGATCACAACGCCGGTGACGATGAACGCCCCGATGGCCTCCGCGTACGAGTAGGCCCCCAGGCTGGTGACCAGCAGGGCGGCACCGGGCGTCGACCAGGCGGTGATGACCGGCATCTTCGTACGCAGGCTGAGCCCGATGCAGGTCAGGCCGCTGCCTATCGAGATGGCCCAGATCCAGGAGCCGGTCTGCGCCTTGTCCAGGTGCCCGGCCGCGGCGGCGGCGAGCACGATGACCAGCGGGCCGGAGTACGAGACCACCGCGGCCAGGAGCCCCGCGAGCACCGCGGACAGGGACATGTCGCCCCACAGCCTTCGGTGGCCGGGAGGCGCGTCCGATCCCTTTGGAGAGACGGCGGCGGAGGCATCGAGGCCACCCGCTGCGGTACTGGTGTTGCTGGTTTCAGAGCTCAAGGTACGTCCCTATCGGCGCGCTCCGGTACCCGCTCCAGACCAGCGCCGAGGCCGGCCGGGTCCGCGGCAGCGATGGAGAGAGCGGAGCAGGTTCTTGGGCGGGGCAATGTCCGGCCTTCGCTTGTGTAGCGGTTTTCGATCAGGCGTTCCACAGTATTTGGATCGCGCAGGTCCGGCGCCTATTGGATGCATTGAACGCGAGTACCGGGCCACCCTCACCGAGGGGCTGGCCGCATAGATCGTCTCCACGCCGCGAGGGGATGACACTCGCCCAGATCCCTCGAAGACGCTCGACCTCCCCAAGATCCACGAAGCACTACCAGGTGCGCGGCCGACGGCGCCGGAACCGGCTGTGGACCCAGAGGGACGGGCCGTGGACCTAGGCCCCCGGCCGGAGCGGCTTCTCGTACCAGGCGACGTCCCAGTACCTGCCGAACTTCCGCCCCACCTCCGTGAAGGTGCCGGTGTGGCGGAAGCCGAAGCGGGTGTGGAGGCGTACGGACGCCTCGTTGGGGAGGGCGATGCCGGCGTAGGCGCGGTGGACGTCCTCGTGGGCGAGCAGCTCGAAGAGCCGTGTGTAGAGGAGGGCGCCTATGCCACGTCCGACGGCGTCGGGGGCGAGATACACGCTGGCCTCGACGGAGGTCCCGTACGCGGGCTTGGCTCGGAAGGGCCCGGTCGTCGCGTAACCGAGGACCCCGCTCGGAACATTTCGGGCATCCCGCCCGTTGTGTCGAGCAACCAGGAGGCGGTGGGGGCCGTCCTCCAGGTGGGAGAGCAGCCAGGGGCGACGCTGGTCGGGAGTGAAGGGCACCGTGTCGAATGTGATCGGCGTCTCACGGACGTAGTGGTTGTACAGCTCCGTGAGGGCCGGGAGATCGGCCTCCGTGCCCGTTCCGACCTGCACTTCTGTCTGATCGATCATCGCGCACCCTCCCGTTGTGGCGGCACAGGGTACTGCATGATCTCGAAAATCGATGGTCGGCATGGGAATTCTGTCCGGATTCCAGTCGTTGTTTCCGTCGGATGCAGGGCACCCGGAAGGGTGTCGCGACCTACTCAGTAAGGGAGCTCGCATGGCAACCCGTGCCGTCGCCCGTCAGGAGTCCGCCACCACCGGGACCGATCGGGCCAACAGCGTTCGCGCAGTGGGCGGGGAGATCGCCGACCGCGACCTGGTCGGCATGTACCTCGACGAAATCGCGCGTACGCCCCTGCTCGACGCCGCCAAGGAGGTCGAGCTCTCCCAGATCATCGAGGCGGGTGTGTACGCCCGGCAGATCCTCGACGGTGAGGTGGAGACCGAGGCGGGTGGCGCGACCCGCGAGGAGCTGGAGCGCCTCTTCGCCGAGGGCGAGCGTGCCAAGGACGTCTTCATCCGCTCGAACCTGCGGCTGGTGGTCGCGGTCGCCCGGCGCTATCCGCGCAGCGGGCTGCCCCTGCTCGACCTGATCCAGGAGGGCAATGCCGGCCTGGTGCGCGCGGTCGAGAAGTTCGACTACGCCAAGGGATTCAAGTTCTCGACATACGCGACATGGTGGATCCGCCAGGCCATCACGCGGTCGATCGCCGACCAGTCGCGCACCATCCGGCTCCCCGTCCACCTGGTGGAGGAGCTGGGCCGGATCCGGCGCGTGCAGCGCGAGTTCAACCGCGAACACGGCAGGGACCCGGAGCCCACGGAGATCGCCGCCGAGCTCGGCTCGACCCCGGAGCGGGTGTCCGACGTCCTGGACTGGGCCCGCGACCCGGTGTCGCTGAACATGTCCGTGGACGACGCGGGCGAGACCCAGTTCGGCGACCTGCTGGAGGACACGTCGGCGGTGTCGCCCGAGCAGTCGGTGCTCACGCTGCTGCGCAGCGAGGAGCTCGACGACCTGATCGACCGGCTCGACCACCGCACGGCCTCCATCATCCGCATGCGGTACGGCATCGAGGACGGCCGCGAGCGGACGCTCACGGAGGTCGGCAAGGAGCACGGCCTGACCCGCGAGCGCATCCGCCAGATCGAGAAGCACGCCCTGCTGGAGCTGAAGCGCATGGCCAGGGACACCGGCTTCGACGCCGCGGCCTGACCGCCCGGCTCCCCCAGACCCACCGTCCTGCCCGGATCCCCCCAGGGGCGGGGCGGTGGCCCACCCGCAGCGTCTCGCCATCCCCCCCCGGCGGGGCGCTGCGGCCTGTCCGGCGACAGGGCGCCGCGGTCTCCGGCGTGGGCCGCTGCCTTCCGGAGACGGGTGCCGGCCTTCGGGGACCGGGGGGCTCTGGCGGCGACTGGGGGGCTCTGGCGACTGGGGGCTCTGGCGCCGCCTTCCGGCGGCGGGGCCCTGGGGCCCGCCCGGCTCGTTCAGTTCCGGACGGCGCGGGTCAGTCGGGCGCCCAGCCCGGTCACGCACGAGACCAGCGCCTCCGGCCCGTGCACGGTGAAGCACCGGTCCACCAGCGCCAGCCGCACCGCCACCCACTCCACCGAATCCGTCACCCGGGCCCGTACCCGGCAGGTTTCGTCCCCTGTCGCCTCCGGCGCCAGATGCGCGGGCAGCCGCGCCGCCACGAAGGACGCCGGCGCGTCGAACGTGACGTCCACATCCAGATCCTCCGTCCTCTCCTGCCGGCCCCGCCACAGCGACTGCCCCAGCAGTTCCGCCGCGTCCCCGCCGGGCAGCTCCCGCGGCACGAACCGGGCCCCCGTCGCGAACGGCTCCTCCACCCGGTCGACGCGGAACGTCCGCCAGTCCTCCCGCCCCAGGTCGTACGCCACCAGGTACCAGCGGTGCCCGGTGGACACCAGCCGGTACGGCTCCACCTGCCGCCGCGACTCGGCCCCGTCCCTCGCCCGGTACCCGAACCGCAGCCGTTCCCGCCCGGTCACCGCCGAGGCCAGCGTGGTCAGCGTGCGCGGGTCGACCGTCGCGCCGTCGCCGCGGGTCAGCGGGATCGTCGCGCTCTGGAGCGTGGACACCCGGTGCCGCAGCCGCGACGGCAGCACCTGCTCCAGCTTCGCCAGCGCCCGTACGGCGGCCTCCTCAATGCCCTCGATGGCGTGCCCGGCCCCCGCGCGCAGGCCCACCGCGATGGCGACGGCCTCCTCGTCGTCCAGCAGCAGCGGAGGCATCGCGGTACCGGCGACCAGCCGGTATCCGCCCACCGCGCCCCTCGTCGACTCGACCGGGTAGCCGAGGTCCCGCAGCCGGTCGACGTCCCGTCGGATCGTGCGCGGACTGACCTCAAGCCGTTCGGCGAGCTCGCTGCCGGGCCACTCGCGTGGTGTCTGGAGAAGGGACAGCAGTTTCAGGAGACGTGCCGGTGTGTCCGTCATGCCGTCCAGCATCCCTCGCCATTAGGACGTGTTCTGTCCTACATGCCGCCTAGCTTCTCCGGCATGACCTCGCAGAACCCGACCACCCTCACGACCTCCGGGGCGACGGCCGCCGTGCCCCCGACGGCCGCCGTGCCCCCGACGCCCGCCGTGCCCCCGACGCCCGCCGTGCCCGTGGCGGACCGCCGTCGCTGGTTCGCCCTCGCCATCGTCATGACCGCTGCCTTCATGGACCTGGTCGACGTCACGATCGTCAACATCGCCATCCCCGCGATCCAGCGGGACCTCGGCGCGACCTTCGGGGCCATCCAGTGGATCACCGCCGGTTACGCGCTCGCCTTCGCCGCCGGTCTGATCACGGGTGGCCGCCTCGGCGACATCCACGGCCGCAAGCGGCTGTTCCTCGTCGGCGTCGGCGGCTTCACCGTCGCCTCCGCGCTCTGCGGGTTCGCCACCGGCCCGGACATGCTGGTCGCCTCCCGCGTCCTGCAGGGCGCCACGGCGGCACTGATGGTCCCGCAGGTGCTGTCGATCGTGCACGCCACCTTCCCCGCGCACGAGCGTGGCAAGGTCTTCGGGCTGTTCGGCGCGATCATCGGGCTCGGCGCCGTGTCCGGGCCGCTGCTGGGCGCGCTGCTCACCCAGTGGGACCTGTTCGGCCTCGGCTGGCGGCCGATCTTCCTGATCAACCTGCCCGTCGGCGTCGCCGCGCTGGTCCTCGGCCGCGCCTTCATCACCGAGTCGAAGGCCCCGAAGGCCCTCCGCCTCGACCTGCCGGGTGTCGTCGTCGCGATCAGCGCCATGCTGCTGCTGATGTACCCGCTGACGCGCGGCGCCGAGCTGGACTGGCCGGCCTGGTGCTTCGTCATGATGGCGGCCTCCGTCCCGGTGTTCGCGGCGTTCGTGGCGTACGAGAAGCACAAGGCGCGGCGCGACGGCTCACCGCTCGTCGAACTGTCCCTGTTCCGTGTGAAGAGCTTCGCCGCGGGTGTCGCCGTCCAGCTGACCTTCGGGATCGTGCTCGGCATCTACTTCCTGGTCTGGACGATGTACATGCAGATCGGGCTCGGCTGGAGCGCGCTGCGCGCGGGTCTCACCGGTGTGCCGTTCTCGATAGCGGTGTCGGTGGCGGCGGGGGTCTCCGTGCAGAAGCTGGTGCCGCGCTTCGGCCGGAAGGTGCTCCAGGCGGGCGCGCTGACGATGATCGCCGGTGTCGGTCTGTACATGTGGGAGGCGGACCGGTACGGCATGGGCATCGAGTCCTGGCAGATGGCGCTGCCGCTGCTGGTGATGGGCGCGGGCATGGGCCTGGTCGTGGCTCCGCTGACGGACGCGGTGCTGTCGGACGTGCCGCGCGAGCACTCGGGTTCGGCGTCCGGGATCGTCAACTCCGTGATGCAGCTGGGCAATGCGCTCGGGCTCGGCCTGGTGTCGGTGGTCTTCGTGCCGACGGGCGCGGGGCGTGCGGTGGCCGAGGCGTTCACGGGAGCGATGGGCTGGGTGATTGCGGTGCTGGGTGTGGTGTTCCTGGTGATGTTCGCGCTGCCGGCCAGGCCGAAGCAGCACGTGGAGGGCGGTGACGCGGAGGGCGCGGAGGCGAAGGGCGCGGACGTCGTGGTGCCGCGGCGGACGGAGTCCGAGTCGCTCGCGGCGGCCGAGGCGGGCCCGGCGGGTTCGGCGGCGGGCTCGACGGGTTCGGCGGGCGAGGCCGGCTCCGCGGGCGAGGCGGAGAAGTCCGCGCTGGCGGTGCGCTGACCCGCGCCGCACGTCGAACCACGGAGGCCGGAGCCCGGCCGGGAGAGCGAAGACCCCGGCCGGGCTCCGGCGCACGCCCTACCAACCCAAGATCACTCACGCCCGACTGTGTCCGTTTAATGCCCGACTCTGTTTACTTCATGCGCGTCGCGGCGTAGCCTGCTGGAAGAACCACAGGTTCGGTCACGAACGGATGTAAACGGACATGTACGCACCGGAGCGCCAGCAGCAGATCCTGCGCCTCGCCCGCGACAGCGGCCGGGTCGACGTGCTCTCCCTCGCCGAGGAGTTCCGGGTCACCGCCGAAACCATCCGGCGCGACCTGAAGGCCCTCGACCGGGCCGGACTGGTACGCCGCGTGCACGGCGGGGCCATCCCGGCGGGCCGGCTCGACTTCGAGCCCGATCTCGCGGAGCGCGAGTCCACGGCAGCCGACGAGAAGGACCGCATCGCGCGGGCCGCCCTCGCCGAGCTGCCTGCGGAGGGCAGCGTCATCCTCGACGCCGGCTCCTCGGTCGGGCGGATGGCCGCCGGCCTCCCGCTGGACTGCTCGCTCACCGTCGTCACCCACGCCCTGACGACCGCCGCCCGGCTCGCCGACCACCCGGGCATCTCACTGCACCTGGTCGGCGGCCGCGTCCGGCACCGCACCCGCGCCGCCGTCGACGCGTGGGCGCTGCGCTCGTACGCGCAGATCCGCGCCGACGTCGTCTTCGTCGGCGCCAACGGGTTCTCCCTCGCCCACGGACTCACCACCCCCGACCTGGCCGAGGCCGCCGTCAAACGGGCCATCGTCACCGCCGCGCGGCGCGTCGTCCTGCTCGCCGACTCCGCCAAGCACGGCCAGGACCACTTCGCCCGCTTCGGCGACCTGACCGACGTCGACCTGCTCATCACCGACAAGGGGCTCAGCCCCCAGGACACGGCGGCCATCGAGGCCGCAGGAACGGAAGTCGTACGCGCATGATCCTCACCGTCACCCCCAACCCCTCCCTGGACCGGACCTACGAGGTCCCGGCTCTGGAGCGCGGCGAGGTGCTGCGCGCGACGGGCGAACGGATGGACCCCGGCGGCAAGGGCGTCAACGTCTCCCGCGCCGCGGCCGCGGCCGGACACCGCACCCTCGCGGTCGTCCCCCTCGGCGGCGCGCCCGGCGCCCTGGTCGCGGATCTGCTCGCCCGGCAGAACATCGAGGTCGCCCCCGTACGTATCAGCGGCCACACCCGTTCCAACATCGCCATCGCCGAGCCCGACGGCACCCTCACCAAGGTCAACGCGCCGGGCCCGGACCTCACCCCCGGCGAGTCCGAGGCCATCCTCGCGGCGGTCGGCGTCCACGCGCCCGTCGCCGACTGGGTCACCTGCTGCGGCAGCCTCCCCGGGGGCCTCGCCGACACCTGGTACGCCGACCTGGCCACCCGCGCCCACGGCCACGGCTCCCGGGTCGCGCTCGATACGTCCGGGCCGTCGCTGCTGGTCGCCCTGCGCGGCCGGCCCGACGTGGTCAAGCCCAACGCCGAGGAGCTCGCCGAAGCGGTCGGCCGGCCCCTCTCCACCGTCGGCGACGCGGTCAAGGCCGCCGAGGAACTGCGCGAGCACGGCGCAGGCGCCGTGCTCGCCAGCCTCGGCGCGGACGGCCAGCTCCTCGTCTCCGCCGCGGGCGCCTGGTACGGCAACGCCACCGTGACCGCCGTACGCAGCAACGTCGGCGCCGGCGACGCGTCCCTGGCGGGCTTCCTCGCGGCGGGCGGGGAAGGCCCGGAGGCGCTGGCCGCCGCCGTCGCCCACGGCGCCGCCGCCGTCCAGCTGCCGGGCAGCGAGATGCCGACGCCCGCCCACCTGAAACCGGCGGCGGTCACCGTGACCGCCGACGTCCCCCTCGACCGAGCACTCACCGAGTGACGAGCGGATGGAACCCGCGATGAGCGAAATGATCACCGCGGACCTGGTCGATCTCGACCTGGCCCCGCAGTCCAAGGAAGAAGCGGTTCGTTCGCTCGCCGAGCGCATGGTGAGCCTGGGCCGCGTCACGGATCTCGAAGGCTTCCTCGCCGACGTGGCGGCGCGCGAGGCGCAGATGCCGACCGGCCTCGACGGCGGCATCGGCATCCCGCACTGCCGCAGCACCCACGTCACCGAACCGACCCTCGCCTTCGGTCGCGCGGCCCAGGGCGTCGACTTCGGCGCTCCCGACGGTCCGGCGGATCTGATCTTCCTGATCGCGGCCCCGGCGGGCGCGGATGACGCGCACCTGACGATCCTGTCGTCGCTGGCGCGGCGCCTGATGGACGCGGAGTTCACGGCGGCGCTGCGGGCGACGGCGGAGGCGGGCAGGGCGGTGGCGCTGATCCGCGGCGATGAGGAGCCCGAGGAGCCCCAGGCTCAGGAGGCTCAGGAGCCCCAGGCCCAGGAGGCCCAGGAGCCCCAGGCTCAGGAGCCGGAGGCTCAGGAGGCCCGGGTTCACGCATCCGAGGTTCAGGAGCCGGAGGCCCAGGGGCCGGTGCCGGGCCCGGAACCGGAGCCTGCCCGCCCCTTCCGGATCGTCGCGGTCGCCTCCTGCCCCACGGGCATCGCGCACACCTACATGGCGGCGGAGTCGCTGGAGCAGGCGGGGCGGGACGCCGGGGTCGAGGTGAGCGTCGAGACGCAGGGCTCAGCCGGCTTCGACCGCCTGGACCCGGCGCTGATCGCCGCCGCGGACGGCGTGATCTTCGCCCATGACATCGCCGTACGCGAGAAGGAACGATTCGCGGGGAAGCCCACCGTCGACGTCGGTGTGAAGGCCGGTGTCAACAGGGCCGCCGAGCTGATCGACGAGGTCCGGACCAAGGCGGAGCGCGGCGAGACGACCGCCCCCGCGGCCGCGGCCTCCTCCGGCACCCCGGTGGACAGGGCGGGCGAACCGGGCGAGGGCTACGGCACGAAGCTGCGCAAGTGGCTGATGTCCGGTGTCAGTTACATGGTGCCGTTCGTCGCGGCGGGCGGTCTGCTCATCGCGTTGGGCTTCGCCATCGGCGGCTGGGAGATCAACGAGGCCCCGTCCGTCGCCGAGCACTTCGCGTGGGGCCAGGTCGACAGCTGGGCCGCGCTGATGTTCCAGATCGGCGAGCTGGCGTTCGGGTTCCTGGTCCCGGTGCTTGCGGGCTACATCGCGTACGGCATGGCGGACCGGCCCGGCCTGGTGCCCGGCTTCGTCGGCGGCGCGGTGGCGCTCACCATCAACGCTGGCTTCCTGGGCGGCCTGGCGGCAGGTCTGCTTGCGGGTGGGACCGTACTCGCCATCCGGCGGCTCAAGATCCCCTCCGTACTGCGCGGCATGATGCCGGTGGTGGTCATCCCCCTTGTGGCGTCGGCGGTCGTCGGCTTCCTGATGTTCCTGGTGGTCGGCAAGCCGATCGCCGAGTTGCAGAAGGCGCTGACGGACTGGCTGTCCGGCCTGTCCGGCGCGAACGCGATCCTGCTGGGCATGATCCTGGGGCTGATGATGTGCTTCGACCTGGGCGGCCCGGTCAACAAGGTCGCGTACACCTTCGCGGTGGGCGGCCTGGCCAGCCCCAACGAGGGTTCGCTGAAGGTCATGGCCGCCGTGATGGCCGCCGGTATGGTGCCGCCGCTGGCGATGGCGCTGGCCACCGCCGTACGCGGTCGACTCTTCACGAAGGCGGAGCGCGAGAACGGCAAGGCGGCCTGGGTGCTCGGCGCGTCGTTCATCTCCGAGGGCGCGATCCCGTTCGCGGCGGCCGACCCGCTGCGGGTCCTCCCGTCGGTCATGGTGGGCGGCGCGGTCACCGGAGCGCTGTCGATGACCTTCGAGGCCACCCTGCGCGCCCCGCACGGCGGCATGTTCGTCGTCCCGCTGATCGGCCACCCGTTCCTCTACCTGCTGGCCATCCTCATCGGCACAGTGATCAGCGCCGCGCTGGTCATCCTCCTGAAGAGCGCCCGCAAGGCCCCCGTCCTGGAGCCGAACGGCGAGCCGGCCGCGGAGACCGGCCACAAGGTCGCGGTGGCGGCCTGAACCCGAGGCCACGAGGGGCCTGCCAGACGTCCTGCGGAGGTCCGGCGGAGGGACGGTCACGACGACCGTCCCTCCGCCGGACTCTGTTGTGGCACGCGCTTCGCCGTTACGGCACGAGTTCCCCCCGGCCCGGCGCCGGGACCAGCCCGTCGGCGACCAGTCCGGCGAGCACCGCCTCCCCGAGGGCGTGGACGGCTGACTGCGGGCGGACCATCACCGTGAACTCCTTGATCCTCCCGGCGTCGTCGAAGTGCAGCAGGTCGACGCCGTGGATCCGCCGTCCGTTCACGGTCGCTCGGAAGAGCAGGGTCGTCGAGGGAGCGGACGACCCGTCGGCGCTGGTCTCCGCCGTGCCGGCGTAGTGCCCGATGTAACGGAAGTCCTCGAAGGTGCGCAGCAGCACCCGGAAGAGTCCCAGGACCAGCGGCCTGCCCTGGAAGGGCGTGAACTTGACCGGGCTGTAGAAGCGGATGTCCTCGGTGAACAGATCGTCCAGGGCGGTGAGGTCACGGCTCTCGACGGCGGCACGGAAGCGGTCTGCTGTGGGCACGGCTCCTCCTTCGACCGGTACTCATGAATGTGAGTAGTCAGAATGATGAGTAGCATGGATGACGCACCCGGGAACAGGGGCGGGGACAGGGACGCGGCACGGGCGGGCAAGGGCTGAGGAGGCGATCCGATGGCGCTACGGCATGCCGTGCTGGCGGCGCTGCTCGACGAGGAGTTGAGCGGGTACCAGCTGGCGAAGGCGTTCGATCTCGGCGTGGCGAACTTCTGGCACGCCCGGCCGCAGCAGCTGTACGCCGAGCTGGCCAGGCTGGAGAACGACGGGCTGGTGGCCGGCCGGGAGGTGGTGCAGGACAACCGGCCCAACAAGCGGCTGTTCAGGGTCACGGACGCCGGTCTTGCCGAGCTGGAGGAGTTCGCGGCCGGTTCCGCCAAGCCTTCCTTCGTACGTGACGACCTCGTCGTCAAGGTCCAGGCCGCCGACCACGTCGACACCGGCCGTCTCATCGCGCAGCTCGCCGAGCGCGCCGCCTTCGCGCAGGCCAAGGCGGACCTGTTCGGCAAGCTGCTCCGTGCGATGCGGGGGGCCGACCGCAGTGAGGAGGAGTTCCTGCGGCACGGCGAGCGCATCGGCCCGTATCTGACGTGTCTGCGCGGCCTCGCCTTCGAGGAGGGCAACCGTGACTGGTGCGAACGCGTGATCGCGGTGCTGCGGGAGCGGGGGGAAGGCGCATGACCGGCGCCGACCGCCCGTATCTGCGTTACGTCGCCCTGGGCGACAGCCAGACCGAGGGCCTCGGCGACGGCGACGACACGACCGGGCTGCGGGGGTGGGCCGACCGGCTCGCCGAACACCTCGCACGGCACAGCCCCGGCCTGCGGTACGCGAACCTGGCCGTACGCGGCCGCCTCGCCGCGCAGGTCCACGCCGAGCAGCTGGCACCCGCCCTGGAACTCCGCCCCGACCTGGCCACGGTCGTCGTCGGCGTCAACGACCTCCTACGGCCCCGGTTCGACGCCGACGCGGTCGCCGGCCACCTGGAGGCGATGTTCGCCGCGCTCACCGCCCGGGGTGCCCGCGTCGCCACGCTCACCTTCCCCGACCTGGCGCGGATCACGCCACTGGCCCGCCCGCTGGCCCCGCGCGTCACCGCCCTCAACGACCGCGTCCGGCGGGCCGCGCACCGCCACGGCGTCACCGTCGCGGAGACCGCCCACCACCCGGTGGTCACGGACGCGCGCCTGTGGACCCCGGACCGGCTGCACGCCTCGCCGCTCGGCCACCGGCGGATCGCCGCCGCCATGGCCCACGCCCTCGGCCTGCCCGGCAGCGACGACTCCTGGACCCGTCCGCCGGCAGCCCCCGAAGCACCCGCCCCCGCCGACGTCCTCGGCGAACTGCGCTGGGCCGCCGCCTACCTCGGCCCCTGGCTTGGCCGACGCCTACGCGGCCGCTCATCCGGCGACGGCCGCACCGCCAAGCGCCCGCACCTCCTGCCCGTACAGGCCGATGCGCAGGGCGAGTCGTAGGCCCGGCAGCGTAGGTGGAGGCAGTGTGGGACCGGGCGCGGTCACGGCCCGGGCGCCGCGCGGCCAAGTCCGGACGCGGCCAAGACCCGGCGGCCGGGCGGTCACCGACGGCCGTCCCGCCGCCGGACCGCTATCGACGCACCCGCGCGCGCAGCTCCATCGCCGCCCGCGCGGTGCGCTCGTCCTCGTACACCTCGCACATGTGGCGGCCGTCCGGCGTCGCCGTGTGCTCGACCTCCCACACGCTCATCTCGCTGCCGTCCAGCAGCAGGAACGCGTGCTCGTACAGCGAGAACCCGGCGTCCCTGCCGCCCGCCACGCTGCACTGCCGCCCGAACACCTGCTGGATGTGGTGGGCGAACGCGCAACGCAGGCGCGCCGCGACCGCGTCACCCGGCCGGTTCGCGTTCTCCGCGCGGCGCAGCACCCGCCGTGCGTGGTCCGCCGAGTGGTCCGGCACGTACGTACGCGGTGCGGGGGCCGGCGGGCGGACCAGCAGGGCGCTCAGCAGCTCCAGGTCCGCGTCCAGGTCGTCGTCCAGCGGGTCGGCGAGACCGACGGCGTCGGGGAAGCCGAACGAGTCGGACAGGCGCGCCGCGGCCAGCCGCACCTCCGCCTCGTCGGCGTACAGCTCATGGTGGTCCCGGCCGTCGTCGCCGGTGTGGTGGACCAGCTCCCACAGCGTCAGCGACGCGCCGTCCGCCAGCAGATACGTGTGCCGGTACGTCGCGCGGTGCAGCGCCGCGCTGTGGTGCGAAGCGTGCAGCGCACTCGCGTGCGCCAGCGCCGAGCGGAGCCGCTCGACGAGGGCATCGGGCAGGTCGAAGGAGTTGAGCGCCCGACCCAGAAGCCGCTCGACATGCGTCTCCGTGGTCTCGTACGGATCGTTCCGCTCGATCGGATCGTTCAAGATGGGTCTCCAGGCCGTCGCCGCGTGTTACTCGATGCTTGCTCAAGGTAGTGCCTCGGTACGACAACGCGTCCGGCTTCCGTGAAACGAAGGGCGCACAGAGCGAGTTCCCGCGCGCCCCCGTTCACCCGGTCAACGACCCGGTCTCGCTCCTCCGTTCAGATCGCCCTCGCCCGCCACGCCGGGCAGCCCGGGCAGGGGGCCGTACAGGCCGCGGTACGAGGGGAAGTCGCCACCCGGACCCGACACATCCCGCGCGGCCAGCACCGCCCGTACGATGGCTCGCGCCACCACCTCGGCCGCCGCCGCCAGCACCGCGTTCAGGGCCAGCGGGTCGCGCCCCTCGGAGAGCGGGCGTGCGCCGGTCGCGAGCGTGAAAACCGTGTCGCCGTCGTTCAGCAGATGCACCGGCCGCACGGCGCGCGCGATGCCGTCGTGCGCCGTACCCGCCGCCTTCTGAGCCTGCGCCCGCGTCAGTTCCGCGTCCGTGCCCACGACGACGAGGGTCGTGTTCATCGGCGGCATACCGCTGCGCTCCCGCGCCTCCGCCAGCCGTAGCGCCGCCGCCGCGCGCACCTCCGGGTCCGGGTACGCGACCCGCCCCGAGCCGTCGTCCGCCGCGAAGCGGGTGTCGCCGTACGCCCCGTACAGCACCCCCGTCGCCGGGTCGACGGGCGAACCCACGCCGTTGGCGACGGCCAACGCGCCCACCGTCACCCCCGAACTCTCCAGCACCGTACTCGCCGTACCCACGCCTCCCCTGAGCCCGCCGACCACCGCGCCCGTGCCCGCACCCACGCACCCGCACTCCACCGGCGCCCCCGGCTCCGCCGCCGCGGCGGCCTCCACTGCGGCCCGCCCGGTCGCCGCGCCCGGCCGCGCCCGCCAGTCACCGCCCCTTCCCAGGTCGAACAGGCATGCCGCCGGCACCACGGGCACCACCTGCGTGGGCTCCGGCCCGACCCGGACCCCGCGCCCCCGCTCCTCCAGCCACGCCATCACCCCCGACGCCGCGTCCAGCCCGTACGCGCTGCCGCCTGTCAGTACGACGGCCTCGACCCGCTGGACGAGATTGCGCGGGTCCAGCGCGTCCGTCTCGCGCGTCCCCGGGCCCCCGCCGCGTACGTCCACCGCCGCGACCGCACCGCCCTCCGGTGTCAGCACGACCGTCGTGCCGCTCAGCGCCCCTTCGCCCGGCACACGCGCGTGGCCCACGCGAAGGCCGGCCACATCTGTGAGCCCGTCCGTGATCCCGTCTTTGCGCCCGTCCGCCGATGCCTTGGAATCCATGCCCACTGCCTAGCACGCGCAGCCCCATGAGCGGCACCACGCCTGGCCGGATCACTCCGCGCCGGCACCCTCCTGGTCTGTCCGTGACCTGGGCGTTCCGTCCGTGCCCCGGGCAGCCGTCCGCGCTGTCAGTGTGACGCCCGTCGCCACCGCGGCCGCTGCGACGAGCCCCGCCACGAGGACGGCCCAGTCCCCAGTGAAGGTGCAAAGCACGATCGCCAGCGCCGCGACCGGCAGCACCAGCTGCTGGGCCAGGCCCGCCTTGAAGTACCGCGCGTGCAGCGCCCACACCAGCAGCAGGAACAGCGCCGAGGGCAGTGTCACGGCGGCCGCCGCCGAGGTCGCCGCGATGTGCACCTCGCCCACCGCATGCTCCACCGCGACCTCGATGCCCGCACCGATCGCCGCCGCTGAAGCGAAGATCAAATAGTGCCCGTACCCCCAGAGGAAGCCCTCCCTGTTGGACCGGAGCCGGCCATGGACCGGGACGGCGAAGTAGATCCACCACGCGGCGAACACCAGCAGCAGCCCGCCCGCGGCGATCGGCAGCAACTCGTCTAGGGCGTTGTTCTCCTCGGCGCCCGACTTCACGGCCACGGTCGCCGCCGCGATGGTCTCGCCCAGCACGATGATTGTGAACAGCCCGTACCGCTCCGCGATATGGGCGGCGTGCCAGCTGGTGCTGAACTCCCGCTCGGCGAGCGGCGGCACAGACATCTCCAGGAGTGCCATCACCAGGAACACCCACGGCCTGGCCGGCTCCGGCGCGAACAGCAGAGCGCTCCAGCCGAGCTGGCAGGCGAGCACGCCGGTCGCGTACCGGAGGGCCATCGTCCGCTCGGCGCCGGACGCGTCCCGGGCGGCGCGCAGCCACTGGGAGGCGAGCGCGAGCCGCATCACCACGTAGCCGAGCCACACCAGCAGGAAGTCGTGCTCGGTGAACGCCTGTGGGACACCGGCCGCGAGGACCAGCACACCGGCGATCTGGATGAGCGTCATCACCCGGTACAGGGCGTCGTCGTTGTCGTACGCCGACGCGAACCAGGTGAAGTTCATCCACGCCCACCAGATGGCGAAGAACACCATCGCGTAGTCGCCGATGCCCTCCCCGGCGTGGCCCTCGGCGATGGCGTGCACCAGCTGGATGCCCGCCTGGGCGACCGCCACGACGAAGCACAGGTCGAAGAAGAGCTCGAGAGGCGTCGCGCCGCGGTGCTCCTGGCCGCGGTCGCGCGACACCAACGGCCGGAGGGGCCGCGCGCTGGATGTCGGCTGTGTCATGGGTCACAGGAGAGCAGAGCGGCTGCCCGGGAGCGGACAGACGCGCCAGGCCACCCCTGCGGCGGGCGGCCCAGCAGGCCGCGCTGGGTGGCCTCGGGCCCGGACCGGCGGGCGGCCGTCGGCTCGCCGAGGCAGGGGATGCCGGGGAGGCCGTGGGGCCCGGGGAGACAGGGGAGACCGGCGACGCCACGAAGTGAATTCCGCGTACGCTGAACGTATGAGTACCGCCCCCGCCCCCGGACCGCGTGATCCGGAGACCCGGCCCGCGCCGAAGAAGAAGACGCCGGCGCTGAGCTTCGACGATCCGCTGGACCAGCAGTCCGCGGACGATACGGACCGTGGGTGGGGCGAGCGGGCTCCGGGTGGTGACGGCGGAGCCGACGACTTGGCGCGCTTCCTCGACGAGAAGCCGCCGCACCACATCTGAGCGCCGCACCACCCCCGACCACAGCACCGCCGCCCTGGCGCGGAACCGGCCGATCGCGGTTACGGGGTGCGGACCGCCGCGGTGATCGGGAAGCTGAGCGTCGCGCTGAGCACCGAACCCCACAGGGCACGCGCGAGTCAGCACAGGGTCACCACCAGTCGCGACACGGCACCCGCGGCCGCCAGTCCGGTGGCGGTCGCCCGCGGCACGGCCAGGACGACGAGCGCCCCGCCGGCGCCGCCTTCCACCGGTACCGGCTCCATGCGCGGCACGTCCGTCACGCGGACACCCGCCGCCACCACCCGCGCCTCCGGCCCGCCGTCGTCCCCCGACGTGTCGGCCGCGGTGACCGGCGCGGCGATGACGTCCACCCGGTCGCCAGGCCGCAGCAGCCGTACCGTCGCGCCGTCAGCGATCCGTACCGGAGCCGACACCAGCGCCGGCGTGCCACCCTGTGCCGGTCCGTGCGGCCCCGGCTGAGCCGTCACCGAGACCGTGCGTGCCGTGTCCGCGGGGCCCGGCCGCTCGACCGCCGCGGGCTCCCGGAACCCCGAAGCCGCCAGCGCGGCCGCCGTCATCGCCAGTCCGGCCGCCATGGCCCGCCGCCCGCGCCGCACCGTCCGCCGCAACCCGTACCGCCCACCCCGCACCCGCAGCGGCGCGAACTGCGGCACGGCACACGTCTCCGGCACGAAGGAGACCGGGGGAGGGGCGGGCGAAGGAGAGGGAGCGGTGGCAGCAGAAGGGGAGGGGGGCGAGAGAAGGGAAAGGGAGGGAAGGGAAAGGGAGGGCGAGGAGGGGAAGGAGGAGCCGCGGGGAGTCATGGCGGTACCGCCTGTTCGTGAGAGGACCGGCGTCGGCGGATCGCCGACGCCCCTCACCATCCCGCGTTTCCGGCGAGCCCGCTCCGGCCTGTGGACGGCCTCCCCACCTGTGGAAAAGTCCGTCACCCCGACGCGCAGGCCGCCCCGACGTACAGGCCCACCCCGACGTACAGGCCCACCCCGACGTGCGGGCCGCCCCGACGCGCGTGCCCACCCGCCCAGAACGCCCCGCCTCGGCTACGGCAGCTCGATCCCCAGGTCCCAGCCGTCGTGCGCATGCGTGCACAGACATGAGCGGCTGTCCTCCGCCGGCAGCGCAGCCACCGCGTCGAAGAGCACGGCCCGGAGCCGCTCGACGTTGTCCGCGAACACCCGCAGCACCTCGGTGTGCGACACGCCCTCGCCGGTCTCGGCGCCGGCGTCCAGGTCCGTCACCAGGGCCATCGACGTGTAGCAGAGTCCGAGCTCCCGGGCGAGTACGGCCTCGGGGTGGCCGGTCATGCCGACGACGGACCAGCCCATGGCCGCGTGCCACCGGGACTCGGCGCGGGTCGAGAAGCGCGGGCCCTCCACGACCACCATCGTGCCGCCGTCCACGGCGGCCCAGCCCCGGCCCTGCGCGGCCATGAGCGCCACCTTGCGCCCGTCCGGGCAGTACGGGTCGGCGAACGTCGTATGGACGACGTTCGGCACGGTGCCGTCCGGCAGCGGCTCACCGTCGAAGTAGGTCTGGACGCGCGACTTCGTACGGTCGACCAGCTGGTCCGGCACCAGCAGCGTGCCCGGTCCGTACTCGGCCCGCAGACCGCCGACCGCGCACGGCCCCAGGATCTGGCGCACGCCGACGGAGCGCAGCGCCCACAGGTTGGCCCGGTAGTTGATGCGGTGCGGCGGCAGCCGGTGGTCCCGGCCGTGCCGCGGCAGGAAGGCGACCCGGCGCCCGGCGATCTCGCCGAGGAACAGGGAGTCGCTGGGGCTGCCGTACGGGGTGGTGACCTTGTGTTCCGTCACGTTCTCCAGGAAGGAGTAGAAGCCGGAACCGCCGATCACGCCGATCTCTGCGTTCGTCGCCATGCGGCTCACCCTAGACGCGGCCGGGCCCACCCCGGGAGCGGGGCCTCGCGCGCGTAGTCGGGCGTACGCGTACCGTACGTGTACGCCGAAGGCCCCGCCGTACGGGACGGCAGGGCCCAAGCGGACAGATCAGTGGGCGGTCAGGCGGCCGAGCTGGTGCTGCCGCTGCCACCGGTGCTCGACGCCGCAGGCTTCGTGCCGGAGGAGGACGAAGAGGACGAAGAGGACGAGGAGGACTCGGAGGACGTGGACGACCCCGAAGAGGACTTCGACGACGCGGGCGTGCTGCTCGACGACGCGCCACGGCTGTCGTTGCGGTAGAAGCCGGAGCCCTTGAAGACGATACCGACCGCCGAGAACACCTTCTTGAGGCGTCCCTCGCAGCTCGGGCACTCGGTCAAGGCGTCATCGGTGAACTTCTGCACCGCCTCGAGGCCCTCGCCGCACTCGGTGCACTGGTACTGGTAGGTCGGCACTTGTCTTCCTCCTGGCACTCTCACTCGATGAGTGCTAACGACGAACAATAGTGACGCATTCCGTCGCGTCAGTCCACCGTCACCGGCACTCGGTGACCGATGCCACGCGCCACGGTCCGGGTCGAGGGACGCGCCACCAGCCGGGACCGGAGCGCGACCAGGGTGGCCAGGGCCAGTGCCGTACCGCCCAGCGGCACCAGGAACCCGGCGGCCGAGCCGTACCCGTCCGCGAGCCGTCCGGCGACCGTCACTGCGGCGGCCTGGCCCAGCGCGACCGCGCCGGTGAGCCAGGTGAACGCCTCGGTGCGGGCGGAGGCCGGGACCAGGGACTCGACCAGCGTGTAGCCGGTGATCAGCGCGGGGGCGATGCACAGGCCCACGACCAGGCCGAGCACCCCGAGCAGTGCCACGGACTGCGCGGACCACAGCAGCGAGGCGGCCGCGGTCAGCGCCGCGTACCCGAGGATCAGGCGGCGCCGCGGCCCGGTCTTCCAGGCGATCGCGCCGACGGCGATGCCCGCCAGCATGTTGCCGGCCGCGAACAGCCCGTACAGGAGGCCGTTGACGCCCGGGTTGCCGATCTCCTCGGTGAACGCGGTCAGGGAGACCTGCATACCGCCGAAGACGGAGCCGATCCCGAGGAACGCCACGGCCAGCACGCGCACGCCCGGCGCGGGGAGCGCCGACGCGCGCTGCTGCCGCCCCGAGGCGGGGGCCGACTGCCCGTGGGCGGGCTGGGTGCGCTTCTGGGCGGCGAAGAACAGACCGCCGGCCAGGGTCAGGAACGCCTCCGCGGCCAGACCGGCCGCCGGATGTACGCCGGTGCAGAGCGCGGTCGCGAGGACCGGGCCCACGACGAACGTGAACTCGTCGGTGACGGACTCGAACGCCGCCGCCGTCGACATGAGCGGCGAGCCCTCGAGCTTGGCCGCCCAGCGGGCCCGCACCATGGGGCCGACCTGCGGCACGGAGGCGCCGCTGGGTACCGCCGCGGCGAACAGCGCCCACAGGGGCGCGTCGGCCAGCGCGAGCACTGTCAGCAGGGAGACCGACGCGGCGTGCACCAGGACGCCGGGCACGAGGACGGCGCGCTGTCCGAAGCGGTCCGCGAGCTTGCCGCTCTGCGGGGCGAACAGGGCCATGGAGACCCCGGTGACCGCGGCGACGGCGCCGGCGGTGCCGTACGAGCCGGTGGTGTGCTGGACGAGGAGGACGATGCCGATGGTGAGCATCGCGAACGGCTGACGCGCCGCGAATCCGGGCAGCAGGAACGTCCATGCGCCAGGGGTGCGCAGCAGCTGCCCGTATCCGGGACGCTTCACCGCGTCAGAGGTGACCGTGGATGCCACGGCCCGTGCCTTTCTGCCGCCTGGTAGCGCTCCCCTGGATGCCGGGAGCCGCCGAGAGCTGTCCTCTTGCGCGGAAGCGCGGTAGATACCGGGGTCCCGCGGGTGGGGGGGGGGACACGGCCGCCATACGGTCGCGCCAGCCCTGCGTCAGGCAGAGTTGGTCGATCAGTGTGCCTTCATGGTACAGGGTGGTGGGGGTGAGGCGCCTGTGAAAGATGCGACTCCATGCTCAGGGCCCTGCGATTCTGTGATCAAGCTCCGCAAGAGGACCCGCCTCCGCATCCCCCGCGTCCCCCGCATCCCCCCGCGTCCCCCGCATCCCCCCGCGTCCCGCCCCACTCCGCGTCCCACGCCAGTCACGTCGTCCCGCCCGTCCCCAGCCAACCGGCGAGCTTGCCGCCCCGGCCGACGGCCATCAGCCGCCGTTCCGCCGCGTCCCGCACCGGGTCCGTCGCCACGACCAGCAGCTCGTCGCCGCGCCGCAGCACCGTCGACGGGGACGGAACGAAGCTCTTCCCGTCCCGTACGACGAGGGTGACCGCCGCACCGGGCGGCAGCCGCAGCTCCGCGACCTCCACGCCGTGCATCTTCGACTTCTCCGGGATGGAGAGCGACAGCAGATGCCCGCGCAGCCGCTCCAGGGGCGCCGATTCGACCCCCAGGTCGGTCGCCTCCGTCCCGTCGCCGAGCCGCAGCGCCCTCGCCAGCCAGGGCAGCGTCGGCCCCTGCACGAGCGTGTACACGACGACGAGGATGAAGACGATGTTGAAGACCTTCCGGCTGCCCGCGATCCCGGACACCATGGGGATGGTCGCCAGGATGATGGGTACGGCGCCGCGCAGGCCGGCCCAGGACATCAGGGCCTGTTCCTGCCAGGGGATACGGAAGGGCACCAGGCTCAGCAGGATGGACACGGGCCGGGCCACGGCCGTCAGGGCGAGACCGATCACCACCGCCGGCCAGAAGTCCTCGACCAGCTCGTGCGGGGTCACCAGGAGCCCCAGGAGTACGAACATCCCGATCTGGGCGATCCAGCCCAGGCCCTCGGCGAAGCCGCGGTTGGCGGGCTGGTGCGGCAGCTTGGCGTTGCCGAGGACCACGGACGCGAGGTACACGGCGAGGAAGCCGCTGCCGTGGGCGAGGGCGCCGGCCGCGTAGGCGAGGACGGCGATCGCCATCACGGCGATCGGGTACAGGCCGGAGGCGGGCAGGGCGACGCGCTTCAGGCCGTACGCGCCGAGGAAACCGGTCGCGAGGCCGACGCCCGCGCCGATGGCGAGCTCCAGCGCGATCTTCCCGACCAGGAAGTACCAGCTGTCCACGGGCCCGGTCGTCGAGAAGGCGACAACCAGGATGACGACGGGCGCGTCGTTGAACCCGGACTCGGCCTCCAGGGTGCCGGTCACCCGGGCGGGCAGGGGCACCTTGCGCAGCACCGAGAACACGGCCGCGGCGTCCGTCGACGAGACGACCGCGCCGATGATCAGCGACGGGCGCCAGTCGAGGCCCACCAGGTAGTGCGCGGCGGCCGCCGTGATGCCCACGCTCACCGCGATGCCGAAGGTCGCGAGCACGGCAGCTGCGGGCAGCGCGGGCCTGATCTCCTTCCACTTCGTGCCCAGGCCGCCCTCGGCGAGGATCACGACGAGGGCTCCGTAGCCGATGACCTGGGTCAGCTCGGCGTTGTCGAAGGCGACGCCGCCGATGCCGTCCTGGCCGATGGCGATCCCGATGCCGAGGTACAGGAGCAGGCTGGGCAGGCCGCTGCGTGAGGACACGCGCACCGCGACGACGGCGACGAGCAGCACGAGCGCCCCGAGGAGCAGGAGTTCGTTGAGCCGGTGGACAGTCAGTGGCCGAGCCTTCCAGGTCGTGCGGGTGCGGACGTGTTCAGTTGTGTACCGGCGTGCGGCCCGCGGTGTACGGGCACGGCCTGCCGCGGCCTACGCGCGCGTGGCCCTGCGCCCCGGGCCGGACGGGTCGACGAACCTGCCGACGGACCGCACGGCGGTCGGTGCCCGGCCACACATCGCGGCCACACATCGCGGCCGCACGCGGAGATCGTCCGCGCGGGCCGTCCACGCAGGCCGTACGCACAGGGACGTAGGCACAGGCCCTAGGCACCGGGCCGTACGCGCAGGCAGTACGTCACGGCAGCACGTCCGGCCGACAGCCGGTACTTCGTTACCTTACCTAACCTTTAACGATTACTTGACGCTTCCGCCGCCGCCCTTGAAGAGTCTCCTTACTGACACCGCGTCCGGGCGTGGTGAGCGCTGCGCCTATGGTTGCTCCCAGCACTCCAGGACCAAGCCTGCGCCTCGAAGGACAGCGATGCCCGCCAACACCACCGTCTCTTCCACCAAGAAGAAGGGGCGACGTGCCCGCTTGCTCGTGATCGCCCTGGTGCTGGCGCTCGTCGCGGGCGTCGGGTACGGCGCCTACTGGAGCGTCAGCACCATACGCGCGCCCTTCCCGCAGACCACCGGCACGCTCCAGCTGGCCGGGCTCTCCGGGCCCGTCGACGTCAAGCGCGACGGCTACGGCGTTCCGCAGATCTACGCGTCCACCGACGAGGACCTGTTCCGCGCCCAGGGCTATGTACAGGCGCAGGACCGCTTCTGGGAGATGGACGTCCGCCGCCACCTGACGGCCGGCCGCCTCTCCGAGATGCTCGGCAAGGACCTGGTCGACTCGGACGCCTTCCTCCGCACCCTGGGCTGGCACCGGGTGGCGCAGAAGGAGTACGACACCCTGCTGTCGGACGAGACCAAGAAGAACCTCCGGGCGTACGCGGAGGGCGTCAACGCGTACCTGAAGGACAAGGAGCCCGGCGACGTCTCCGTCGAGTACTCCGCCCTCGCCTTCTCCCACGACTACGAGATCGAGCCGTGGACCCCGGTCGACTCCGTCGCCTGGCTGAAGGCCATGGCCTGGGACCTGCGCGGCAACATGCAGGACGAGATCGACCGATCGCTGATGAAGAGCCGGCTCAGCGAGAAGCAGATAGAGGAGCTCTACCCGGACTACCCGTACGGCCTCCACCGCCCGATCGCCGACGGCTTCAAGGTGCCCGGCGACGGCGACGGCAAGGGCGACGGCGGGGACGGCGACGGAAGCACGGGCTCCGGCAGCGGCACCGGCAGCGACCTCCAGAACGGTGCCC
Organism: Streptomyces sp. TRM49041; assembly: GCF_008271805.1. GTDB lineage: Bacteria > Actinomycetota > Actinomycetes > Streptomycetales > Streptomycetaceae > Streptomyces. Next base: position 38,313 of record NZ_VSRY01000087.1, on the reverse strand, counting down.
AGGGCGCCGGGAGCGGCCAGAGCGGCCTGACCGGCCAGGGAAACCCGAACGGCGCCCAGAGCGGCGTCCAGGCCCAGTTCGCGGCCCTCTCCGAGGCTCTGGACGCCGTCCCGGCCCTGCTCGGTCCGAACGGCCACGGCATCGGCTCCAACTCCTGGGTCGTCTCCGGCAAGTACACGACCACCGGCAAGCCGCTCCTCGCCAACGACCCGCACCTCGCGCCGCAGCTGCCGTCCGTCTGGTACCAGATGGGCCTGCACTGCCGCGCCGTCTCCGACAAGTGCCGCTACGACGTGGCCGGCTACACCTTCGCCGGGCTGCCGGGCGTGATCATCGGCCACAACCAGGACATCGCCTGGGGCTTCACCAACCTCGGCGCCGACGTCACCGACCTCTACCTCCAGAAGGTCACCGACCGCGGCTACCTGCGCGGCACCGAGGAGGTGCCGTTCGAGACCCGCGACGAGGTCATCAAGATCGCCGGGGGCGGCAGCCGTACGATCACCGTGCGCACCACCAACAACGGGCCGCTCATCTCCGACCGCAGCAGCGAGCTGGAGAAGGTGGGCCGGAAGGCGCCCGTCACCAACTCCGCGCCCGACCGCGGCGACGGCTACGCGGTGTCCCTGCGCTGGACCGCCCTCGACCCGGGCAGGTCGATGGACGCCGTCTTCAAGCTGAACCGCTCCTCCGACTTCAAGGAGTTCCGGGATGCCGCCCGCGACTTCGAGGTGCCGTCCCAGAACCTGATCTACGCCGATGCCAAGGGTCCCGAGGGCCACATCGGCTACCAGGCGCCCGGCAAGGTCCCGGTCCGCGGCAAGGGCCACGACGGCACCTTCCCGGCGCCCGGCTGGGACCCCGCGTACGACTGGAAGAAGAAGCCCGTCCCGTTCGACGAGCTGCCGTACGAGGAGGACCCCGAGCGCGGCTACATCGTCACGGCGAACCAGGCCGTCGTGAACGCCGAATACCCCCACCTCCTCACCGAGGACTGGGGCTACGGCTCCCGCAGCCAGCGCATAAACGACCTCATCGAGTCGAAGATCAAGGACGGCGGCAAGATCTCGACCGATGACATGCGCACCATGCAGATGGACAACAGCAGCGAGATCGCCAAGCTGCTCACGCCCCTCCTGCTGAAGATCGACATCTCGGACCCGCAGGTTCGCGAGGCGCAGAGGCTGCTGGAGGGCTGGGACTACACCCAGGAGTCCGATTCCTCGGCCGCCGCGTACTTCAACGCGGTCTGGCGCAACGTCCTCAAGCTGGCATTCGGCGACAAGCTCCCCAAGGAGCTGCGTGTCGAGGGCGAGTGCCTCAACGTCCCGCCGGCCGACGCGACCGTCCCGGAGGACGAGCGGAACAAGCTCGTACGGGAGTGCGGCCTTCGCGCCCCCGACCTGGCGCAGCCGGACGGCGGCGACCGCTGGTACGAGGTGGTCCGCCCGCTCCTCAAGGACGAGGGGAACGCCTGGTGGCGCACCGCGGCCAACCGTACGGACGAGGCCACACAGACCCGTGACCAGCTGCTCGCCCGCGCCATGAAGGACGCCCGCTGGGAGCTGACGGCCCAGCTCGGCAAGGACGTCTCCACCTGGAGCTGGGGCCGTCTCCACCAGCTGAACCTGAAGAACCAGACGCTGGGCACCGGGGGCCCGAGCCTTGTGCGGTACCTGCTCAACCGCGGCCCGTGGAACCTGGCCGGCGGCGAGGCGGCGGTCAACGCCACCGGCTGGAACGCGGCGGGCGGCTACGAGGTCGTCTGGGTGCCGTCGATGCGGATGGTGGTCAACGTCGGCGACTGGGACAGGTCCCGCTGGATCAATCTCACCGGCGCCTCGGGCCACGCCTACAGTCCGCACTACACGGACCAGACGGACAAGTGGGCGCGGGGCGAGCTGCTCGACTGGCCGTTCAGCGAGAACGCGGTCGACGCGCGGAAGGCCGACCACCTGGTCCTCAAGCCGTGACCGGCTCCGCTAGGGCGCGGTGAAACGCCGTACGCCCTCGGGAGTCGCCACCGCGTGAACGGGGTGGTCGTGCGGTTCCTCCGGGACCCGGGCGACCACCTCGTGCGCGTAGAGCAGGACGACGAGCGCCGGGGCCGCCCCCGCGCGCGTGAGGCGGGCCAGGACCCGGTCGTACGAGCCGCCGCCCCGGCCCAGCCGCATGCCGCGCCCGTCCACGGCGAGGCCCGGAAGCAGCACCGCGTCGGCCGTCACCACCGCGTCCGGGCCGAGCCGGGGGCCCGACGGCTCCAGTAGCCCGAGCCGGGCCGGTGCGAGCCCCTCCGCACCCTCGTAGACGGCCCAGTCCAGATCGTTGTCGGCCATGAGCACCGGCAGGAGCACCCGTACGCCCCGCGTGCGCAGCGCGTCCAGCAGCGCGCGGGTGCCCGGTTCGCGCCCGACGGACACATACGCGGCGACCGTGCGCGCCCGCGCCAGCTCGGGCAGCTCCAGCGCGGTGTCCGCGAGAACCGCGGTGGCCCGGCGGACGTCCTCGGTGGTCAGGAGAGTCCGGGCGGCGAGCAGTTGCTTCCGCAGCCCGGCCTTGTCCGGAACCACGCCGGTCTCTTCCCCGTCCCGCTCGCCGCTCACGCCCCCACCCGCCGCCGTCTCCTCGGACACCGTCACCACACCAGTACCTCGCATTCCCCTATATCTCGTATATGAGGAGGAAGTTAACCGAAGGCTAATCTTCCTCCCATACCGAGCGGATATGGTGCTCCGCATGACTCAGTCGCACCCCAGGATCAGTAAGGCTGTCATCCCCGCCGCGGGACTCGGCACCCGGTTCCTGCCTGCCACGAAGGCCACTCCCAAGGAGATGCTGCCTGTCGTCGACAAACCCGCCATCCAGTACGTGGTCGAGGAGGCGGTGGGTGCCGGGCTGCACGACGTACTGATGATCACCGGGCGGAACAAGCGCCCCCTGGAGGACCACTTCGACCGGAACTACGAGCTCGAGGAGGCCCTCTACCGGAAGGGCGACCACGAGCGGCTGGACCGGATCAGGGCCTCGAACGACCTGGCCACCATGCACTACGTCCGCCAGGGCGACCCGCGCGGCCTCGGCCACGCCGTGCTGTGCGCCGCCCCGCACGTGGGCAGCCAGCCGTTCGCCGTGCTTCTCGGCGACGACCTGATCGACCCGCGCGACCCCCTGCTCGCCCGCATGGTGGAGGTCCAGGAGCGCGAGGGCGGCAGCGTCGTGGCCCTCATGGAGGTCGACCCCGCGCAGATCCACCTCTACGGCTGCGCCGCCGTCGAGCCCACCAACGAGGCCGACGTCGTCAAGGTGACCGACCTCGTGGAGAAGCCGGAGCCGGCGGAGGCGCCCAGCAACTACGCGATCATCGGCCGGTACGTCCTGGACCCGGCTGTCTTCGGGATACTGCGCGAGACGGAGCCGGGTCGCGGCGGTGAGATCCAGCTGACCGACGCCCTCCACAAGCTGGCCACGGACGAGCGGACCGGCGGCCCCGTCCACGGCGTCGTCTTCAAGGGCCGCCGCTACGACACCGGGGACCGCGGCGACTATCTTCGGGCGATTGTCAGACTCGCGTGCGAACGTGATGATCTGGGACCGGAGTTCCGGTCCTGGCTCCGCCGTTACGTCACCGAGGAGATGTAGGCCCTGTGAGCTCACTGAGCCCGGAGAGAACGACCTGGTCGGTGGACGAGCACCTGAAGGACATCCTGGGTGCCGTCCGCCCGCTCGACCCGATCGAGCTGCAGCTGCCCGACGCTCAGGGCTGCGTGCTGGTCGAGGACGTCACGGTGCCAGTCGCCCTGCCGCCCTTCGACAACAGCTCCATGGACGGCTACGCGGTGCGCGTGGCCGACGTCGCCGGGGTGAGCGAGGAGTTCCCCGCGGTGCTCACCGTCATCGGCGACGTCGCGGCCGGCACCGAGGGCCTCCCGACCGTCGGCCCCGGCGAGGCCGCCCGCATCATGACGGGCGCCCCCCTCCCGCCGGGCGCCGAGGCGGTCGTCCCGGTCGAGTGGACCGACGGCGGCGACGGCGCAGGAGCGGCAACCGGGATGCGCGCGGCCAGCGCCGCCCCCGAGGGCGCGAGCGGCGAGGTCCGGGTCCACCGCCCGGTCGAGGCCCGCGCGCATGTACGCGCGCGTGGCAGCGACGTGGCGGCCGGCGACCTGGCCCTCGCGGCCGGCACGGTCCTGGGGCCGCCGCAGCTCGGCCTGCTCGCCGCCATCGGGCGCGGCACGGTCCGGGTCCGTCCCCGCCCGCGCGTGGTCGTGCTCTCCACCGGCAGCGAGCTCGTCCAGCCCGGCGCCGAGCTGGGCCCCGGCCAGATCTACGACTCCAACAGCTTCGCCCTGGCCGCCGCCGCCCGGGACGCGGGCGCCATCGCCTACCGGGTCGGCGCCGTCACGGACGACGCCGACACGCTCCGCGCCACCATCGAGGACCAGCTGGTCCGCGCCGACCTCCTGGTGACCACGGGCGGCGTGAGCGTCGGCGCGTACGACGTGGTCAAGGAGGCCCTGTCGGCGGCGTCCGACGCGGACGAGCCGGGCAGCGGCGTCGAGTTCCGCAAGCTCGCCATGCAGCCGGGCAAGCCCCAGGGCTTCGGCTCCATCGGCCCGGACCACACGCCCCTGCTGGCCCTGCCCGGCAACCCGGTCTCCTCGTACGTCTCGTTCGAAGTGTTCGTACGGCCCGCGATCCGTACGCTCATGGGCCTGAAGGACGTCCACCGCCCCCGCGCGCGTGCCGTGCTCGCCGCCGCCGAGCCGCTGTCGTCGCCCGCCGGGAAGCGCCAGTTCCTGCGCGGGACGTACGACGCCGAGGCGGGTACCGTCACTCCTGTGGGCGGTGCCGGCTCGCATCTGATCGCCGCTTTGGCGCACGCCGACGCGCTCCTCGTCGTACCGGAGGACACCACGCGCGTGGAGCCCGGCAGCGAGCTGGAGGTGGTTCTCATCGGCTGAGCCGGCCCCACGCGGAGGGTGGCCGTGGCGGTACGGTGTCTGCCGCCGTGCCGACAAGACAACCGGCGCCAGAATCGCGAGGCGGAGTGCAGTGAGTACGCAAGGCAGCCTGACCCACATCGACGAGGCGGGGGCCGCCCGCATGGTGGACGTCTCCGCGAAGGACGTCACCGCCCGCACCGCACGCGCCAGCGGCCGGGTCCTCGTCTCCCCGCGCGTGGTGGAGCTGCTCCGCGGCGACGGCGTCCCCAAGGGCGACGCGCTCGCCACGGCCAGGATCGCCGGGATCATGGGCGCCAAGCGCACCCCGGACCTCATCCCGCTGTGCCACCCGCTCGCCGTGTCCGGCGTGAAGCTGGACCTGGCGGTGGCCGACGACGCCGTCGAGATCACCGCGACCGTGAAGACCACCGACCGCACGGGCGTGGAGATGGAGGCCCTGACGGCGGTCTCCGTGGCGGCGCTGACGGTCGTCGACATGGTCAAGGCGGTCGACAAGGGAGCCGTCATCACCGACGTACGGGTGGAGGAGAAGACGGGCGGCAAGTCCGGGGACTGGAGCCGGAAGTGACGTACCGCGCGCTGGTGATCACCGCCTCCAACCGTGCCGCGGCCGGGGTGTACGAGGACAAGGGCGGCCCCATACTCGCCCACGGGCTGACCGCGCTCGGCTTCACCGTCGAAGGCCCGCAGGTCGTCCCCGACGGCGACCCGGTCGAGGCCGCGCTGCGCGCGGGCGTGGCCGCCGCGTACGACGTGATCGTCACCACCGGCGGCACCGGCGTCTCGCCCACCGACGCCACCCCCGAGGCCACCCGCCGCGTGCTCGACCACGAGGTGCCCGGCATCCCGGAGGCGATCCGCGCGTACGGCCGCGACAAGGTCCCGACGGCCGCGCTGTCCCGCGGCCTGGCCGGGGTCGCCGGCCGCACCCTGATCGTCAACCTGCCGGGCTCCACCGGCGGCGTACGCGACGGGCTCGCCGTCCTGGAGCCGCTCCTCGTCCACGCGGTCGACCAGCTGCGCGGCGGCGACCACCCGAGACCCGCGTCATGAACCCGGCCTGGCCCGCGACGCTGGCGGACGGCGACGTGGTCCTCCGCCCGATAAGGGCGCGCGACCAGAAGGCATGGCGCGAGGTCAACCAGCGCAACCGCGACTGGCTGCGCCCCTGGGAGGCCACCATCCCGCCCGCGGCGCCCGGCGCCCCGTTCGTCCAGCGGCCCACGTACCGCCAGATGGTCCGCCACCTGCGCGCGGAGGCCAACGCGGGCCGGATGCTGCCGTTCGTCATCGAGTACCGGGGGCGGCTGGTCGGCCAGCTGACGGTCGCCGGGATCACCTGGGGCTCCATGTGCTCCGGGCACGTCGGCTACTGGGTCGACCAGGAGGTGGCCGGCCGTGGCGTGATGCCGACGGCGGTGGCCCTGGCGGTCGACCACTGTTTCCGCTCGGTGGGACTGCACCGGATCGAGGTGTGCATTCGCCCGGAGAACGTGCCGAGCCGCCGGGTCGTGGAGAAATTGGGATTCCGCGAGGAGGGCCTGCGCCCCCGCTACCTCCATATCGACGGCGCGTGGCGGGACCACCTGGTCTTCGTGCTGACGGCGGAGGAGGTGCCGGAGGGCCTGGTGCGCCGCTGGCACAGGTCGCGCCGGGAACACCCCGCAAAATAATTCATGTGTTCGAATTCAGTCGCGCTCGACCACAATCGATCTGAACAATCAAAAAAAAGTCAGTGATATCAGCCAGATCGTGCGACACACCGGCCCAATTGGCCGATGGGCTCACGCGAACACCTCTACCGTGTGAGACGTGAGCAGCAGCGGCCTCATCTACGCAGTCATCGTCGGAGCCTGGGCCGCCTACCTGGTGCCGATGTGGCTCCGCAGGCAGGACGAGCTGAACGAGGCTCGACCGACGGAACGCTTCAGCACCGCCATCCGGCTCCTGTCCGGACGGGCGGGGATGGAGCGCCGGTACGCCAAGGAGCTGCGCGCGCGCGACGCCGACGACGAGGACAGGCGGGCGCCCGACGTGGACCCGGACGCGAAGACCGAGCTGATCGACTCGGTCGACGTCCGGGCCTTCGCCGCGCCCCCGGACCACACGGAAGCCCGGCTGGAGCTCCCTGGCGAGGCGCACTCGAGGTCCCCGGGCGGCGGCCCCTCGGAGGCGGCCCGGGGCGCCGGTCCCTCGGAGGCGCAGGGCGGCGCGACTTCCCCCGGCCCCCGCCGACGACCGGCGACGCGCCTCGCCGCCTCCCGCACGGCCGCGGAGCGGGCCCGCCGCTCCCGGGTGCTGGCCAGGCGCCGCCGTACGACCGTGATCCTGTTCTTCGCTTTCACGCTGGGCGCGATCGCCGCGGCCGTCGGCGGACTCACCTTCCTGTGGGCGCCCGGCATCCCGGCGGTGCTGCTCAGCGCGTACATCGTCTACCTGCGCCGACAGGAGCGCCGCCGCTTCGTGTACGTCATGGACCGGCGCCGCGCCGAGGCCGCCGCCCAGCGCCTCCGCGAGAACCGGAGCCGCCCGCCGCGCCGCGGCCGCCCCCCGGCCCCGCACCAGGACGACGAGGCGCCCGCCCACCCCGAACCCACACCGGCGGTCTCCCCCGCGGAGGCGGGCCGCCGCGCGGTCGTCGAGCAGACGGACCACGCGGAGTGGGTCGACCAGCAGCGCGACCGGGGCCCGGCCCGCGGCGACAGCTGGGACCCCGTCCCGGTCCCGCTGCCCACCTATGTCACCGCCCCCGTCGCCCCGCGCGCCACGGGCGGCGTCGACGTCACCGACCCGGAGACCTGGAGCGCCGCCCGCTCCTCCCCGGCGGAGCCCACCCCGCCCCCACCCACCCGCAAGAACCCGAACCCGTCCGCCACGGCCCCCCGCCGCCCCCGCGACCACGGCCGGACACCGCTCTTCGACCAGTACGCCGACGAAGACCGCCCCCGCGCGGCCAACGAGTGACCCGTGATCCACATCTCCGGGCCCGCCCGGCAACGGATTTCCGAGCACCCCGATCGGGATGCTAATGTTTCACACGTCGCAAGGGCCTGTGGCGCAGACTGGTAGCGCACCTCGTTCGCATCGAGGGGGTCAGGGGTTCAAATCCCCTCAGGTCCACGCACGACTGTTCTTGAGTTGGTTCAGGAAGAGTTCACAAGATCCCGTCCGATCTGATTGATCGGGCGGGATCTTGGCGTTTCCGGGGTCTGTTCGAGGCGGTGTCCGAATGCGGGCGGGTCCTGGGGTGGTTGCCCGATGGAGACCGGGTGGCGATCCGGGGTGATTCGGGTGTGTGGGAGGCGGCGGGGCCTCTCCTGGGCGTGCGGCATCCCGCTGGCTCGTTCTGGGGCGTCAGGTGGTCGTGTGGCGGGCCGACCTTCTGGGCGGTGGCAGGCCGGCCGTGTCGGGGGGCGGGGTCACGGATCCGGTGGGCGGGGTGATCGCGGGCGGGGACCCGACCTTCCTGGCCAGAGCGCTTCAGGCCGCCACGATCCAAGAGTGAATCCGTATGGCCGGAAGGCGGTCAGCAGGGTGTCAACCGGCCCCTGAGCCACCACCGGAGCCCGGCCACGAGGAGCGCTGTCGGACCCCTCCCCTACTGTCGTCGCATGGTGACGGAGACGAACAACCTGCCCGGGCTCGCGGCCGACCCGAGCCGGCGGGCGCTCGGGCTCGACCTCCCCTCGGGGAGGCTGTTGAACGAGACATACCAGGGACCCTGGCCGTATCCGCTGATGTGGCTGGCCGATGCGCGTGCCGTGCCCGGGCAGTGGTCAGCGCAGGAGGCCGCGCGCCGGGCGGCGGACCTCGTGCCGGTGCTGGTGGACGTCGGCGGCCCGTCGGGCGACCCGGAGGGCTGGGACCTGATGTGCGGAAACCTGTCCGATCCGGAGGACTTGGGCGCCGAGGAGATGTTGTCCTACCACTGGGCGGAGCTGCGGGAGAAGCGGGCCGGGGGAGTGGTGGCCCCCTTCGATGCGCCGTGGCCGGGACTCGCCGGGGCGGTGTCGTCCGACGTCGACCCCGATGTACAGGCCGCCCAGATGGCCGATGCCCTGTCAGGTGACGACTCCTGGTTGAAAGACCCCCGCCTCGCCCTGGTGTCCGCCGAATGCAACGCTGACATACCCGCGGCCATCGGCTGGTCCGGCGCGCTGCATCACGAGGACGACTCCGGTGTCCTCAGCGCCGTCCTGCGCAGTTGGGACGAGCGCTTCGGCACCCGGGTCGTGGCGCTCACCGCGAACCGGCTCGTTCTCTCGGTCGCCGCGCCGCCCACCACGCTGGACCAGGCGGTGGCCGTGGCCGCCGAGCACGCCGCCTTCTGTCCTGACGACCTCGACCGGAGTCCTCACGCCACGCTGGAGGAGTACGCCGCCCACGCAGTCCTCGGGCGGCGTACCTGGGTCCACCACTGGGACTGATGGTCTCGTGGGGTCGGAGACATCGATGCCATGGCTTTCGGCCCTGCCGTTGAGGCCTTCGACGTTCGCTTGTTCGGGCCGGTAGGCGTCCTGCCAGGTGAGGTGGAGGTAGTGCCTCGCGGGTTTCCGGCAGACAACCGGGAACCGCTGCGTGGGTGGGTGTCGCCTGCCGCACGCACCTCGGTCGCGCACCGCGAGGTTCTCCGCGGTCATCCGTGACCGGGACCGCCGAATCGATTCATCCGGCCGAGGCGGAGGTGCTGACGCGGGGCGTAGACGTCGTCGACGAGTCGGTCGCAGCGGCACGAATCGCGGGGCGGGCGGTGCCAGGCGGGAATCGGAGTGGCGTCGGCGGCGATGCCGCCCCGCCAGCCCTTGAACAGGCCCCGGCCGTGCGCGAGGCGGACGCTGATCAGCGTCAGACGGCCACCGGCCTGCTGCACAGCTCCCGTCGGCGTGTGCGCTCGGTGTCCGTGTCCTCCCAGGCGGCCGCCACCGCCCTGGCCTCTTCGGCGGGAAGTCGGCGTCGGCGGTCGCAGCCCAACGGTAGACACGGCGGGAGAACGCGCCCCTGGCGTGGTCATCCGGCGCGGCTGCCGTCGGGAACGCCGAGCCGCGATCGTGCGGGGGCTCGCAGCTCATCGAGCAGCACGCGGCAGAAATCCGCGAGGCCGGCGCTGTGGTGGTGGTGCATCCCAGCTCGGCCGCGGTGGGTGCCATAGGTGCCGCCCGAATCAGCGTGGATCTGTTCCATCAGCGCCATGAGCTGCTTGTCGCGGAGCCGGCGGGCCGACTTCGGCCGCCTCTCGCGGACGAAGTACGTCGACGGCGACAGCTGAATAACCCGGCAGGCGGCATCGACCCCGAGATCGCGCCCGCTTCGACTCGGCGTTCTCATTGGGAGTTGCCTGAGCGCCTCGCGCTCGGCGGTTGTGAGCCGGTCGTCACGCTCGCCGGGCTCGGCCGGCCTGGCGGACCCAGCCGCGCAGAGCCTCCTTGTGGATGCCGAGGTCCTTGGCGACGTGGTCGATCGGCCGGCCGGCCGATGGTGCGGACCTGATCGCGTCCCGCTGAGTGGTGTAGCAGCGATCTTCGCGGGAGTGACCTCCACAGCCTCCCTCGGTTGAAGTCGGCGGTCATCTGTGCCGATGACGCAGGCTGACGAGCCGTCAGGGGCCCAGGGGCGCAGGGGCCCAGGGGCGGCTGACGCCTCTCATTCCTGGCATGACCTGCGGCTTTGCGCTTGATCGCTGTGCTGCCATGGTGCTGGTGGTTCTTCTTCGGCAGGGCCGTAACCGTGGTGTCGGGGAATCCATGAATCTCAGTACAGCCCACGTCGTCACGACCCGCGATGGGGGAGAGCGGCTGCGGCTCCTGAAGGCTTTGCCGTCTCTTTACAACCCGTTCTGCTGCCGCCTCGTCTCTCCACTCGATCCGCATCACTCTCAACTGGAGGACCCTGTGACGAAACGTCCGATCAGCCACATCCTGCGCCTGGCCGGTGTGACCACCGCAGCACTGCTGACCACTGTCACGACCGCCCTTCCCGCACACGCCGTCAACAGGACGGAGTGCGGCAACAGGACGGACTTCTTCAAGATCGAATCTGTGAACGGCACGCTCTGCTTCGCGAACGCCGGCGAAATGAACGTGGCCGTCTACGGGGTGAACTGGATCTCCACGGGCAACAACAAGGTGAAGTTCCGCTTCCAGGCCATCGAGGGCGATCCTCGCAGATACGAGATCAGCGCCAACAAGTGGGTTGCCTACAACCCTGTCGTGGACAGCTACGGGGTGGCCGAGCCGGGCAACCGGGTACACAAGATCGAGTGGATCAAGATCTACTGAGGGTGGAGGCGTCGCCTGCCCGCCCACGCGTTCCTCGCGGTGGCCGCTCCGGGGCGGCCACCGGACTCGTAGGCGGAGACGCTGAGGCCGGCCGTCTCGTGCCCGGTGTCCTCCACGCGCACACCCGCGCGACCATCCGGGCGGGTGTCGTCGTTCTCGGTGGCGGCACAGCCCGGTGCCTCGTCCGAGTCACGGCGCCGTCGGTCCGTCCTCTGCTCATGGTGCGCGTGCGTTCCGTGAAAGTGATCCCTTCCGCGACCGAATGGTCGATCAGGTCGCGCGTTCTCCTCTTCCGCCGGGATCGACACGCGCCTGGACCGGTCGCCGTCCGTGGGAGGACGGCACCGATGCCGTCATCGAGGTGCTGCAGGGCCCCGGCGCTCACGAGCTGCATACGCGAGATCTCACCGGCATCAGGGCCGAGTATCCGCGTATCGGAGATGCGATGAGAGCGGCGCTGTCCAAGGGACGGGTGCTGCAAGCGCCATTCGCGAACCGGGTTGCATTACATGGGAGGGAGTGAGGAGTGCTCAAGAGCACGCTCAGATTAGGAACGACGGGGAGAACACGCTCCGGGGGCGCAGCGCTTGTCGCGCTCGTCCTCTCGGTGGTGCTGACGGTCGTCGGGTCCGCCGAACCCGTCGCCGCTTCGGCAGCGGAGGCCACGGGGTGTTCCGCGGCAGGCTCGTCCTTCGCCACCGAGCCGATCGAGAACGGGGGCGCGGCACTGCGCATGGGCTGCGCGCGCGATGCCGGGAACCTTCGCTCACTGGCGCAGAGCGACAACGACCTGGTGGCCGCCATCGACTTCGACCCCGCCCAAAGACCTGAGCAGTTGCAGCAGCTGATGCGGCAAATGGTCGACGACGCCCGGGCCGACCAGGCCAACGGGCTTTCGCTGAACGAGTTCTTCACGCGTCAAGCCCAGAAGAACAGCGTTGGATACTACGAGCAGTCGACCGACGACGTCAGGTACGACGGGAGTGTCCAAGCCGTCGGCGACAGCCTCGTCATCGTGGTGCCGGTGGCGGAGGTCGGCACTGCGGGATTCTGGGACGGTTTTTGGAAGAAGTTCGTCACCGGCCTGGCCGCCACCGCTGCGGGAATCGTGTCCGGGGCGCTCTGCCTGGCCGCTTTCAACGTAGGTGCTCCGGCGGCAGCACCGGTGTGCGCGGCTGTGGCCGGGGGCATGGCGGGGGGCGTCAGCGAGCTGGTGAGCGCTGCCCTGGACGGGAAGCCGATCGACGCAGAGGTCTGGGGCGCCGCGTTGGGCACGGCGATCTGGGGTGCGCTTGCCGGAGCGTTCACCGGAGCGCTTGTGGAGTACGCAGTTGCCGGTTCCAGCGCGTTGGTGTCCGAAGCGCAAACCACTCTGAGGCGTTACGCGGCGAAGCTCGGAAACTGGGGGAACCCCCTCGGCGCCGTGGCCGACGTACTCAACGGCAATGCTGCTCGACGCTTCCTCGAGACGCTCCAGCGGCTGCAGCGCGGCGTCGGTTCCTGGGCACCGCTCGGCGAGGTCGTGGACGGTGCGGGCGACGGCTCGCAGACTCGGTTCCTTGACATCGACGGCGACGGAGACGCCGATCGCATCGTCGCCGGATCCGGCGGCCGGATCCAGGCATGGCGGAACGACGGTGCGCGGGACTGGTCCCCGCTGGGCGACATCACACCGGGCGCCGCCGCGCAGGACGACGTGGACCCGCACCAGGTGTTCTTCGGCGATGTCGACGGCGACGACCGCGACGACTACATCAGGATCCTCAACGCGGGCGAGTCCCCGACCGGCTTCGCGAGCATGCGTGTGTGGCGGAACGAGTCCACTGCCGAGGCGGTCGGATGGGCGGAGCCGCGCACGGTCGCGAACGACCTGGGCTACACCGGAGACCTGCTGTTCGTCGACATCGACGGTGACGGCGACGACGACCTCCTCGTGAAGGGAAGGCTCAACTACGTCACCGCGTGGGAGAACACGGGGCACGGCCTCCCCTCCGAGGGCGACTGGAAGAAGATCGGCTTCGGGTATCCCAAAGAAGGCCCGAGCGGGGAGCTCTCCTTCGCGGACATCACCGGCGACGGCCGCGCCGACGTGGTACTCGTCGAGTACATGTCGGGTGACGTCCTCGCCTGGGAGAACACCGGTGGACCGTGGAGCCTGACGACCGGCTGGAGATCACTCGGCACCATCCGCTCCGGCGACGCGTTCGCCGGCACCACAGGTACTTTCGCCGATCTCGACGCCGACCTCGTCGCGGACTTCCTGCTGTTCAACGGCGACTCAGGGGGTGTCGACGGCTGGCTTCTGCCCCGGTACGGCCCCGGTGGGCAAGGGCCCGGTCAGCCCGGCCACCCGCAGGACCACGCCGAGCTTCCGGCCGGCACGCTTCCGGCGTACAGCGGCGGGCAGCCACGGCCCCAGCTCGACGGCAGGCTGCTGCAGAACAGCAACTTCACCGGGACGTTCAAGCCGTGGTGGGTCAACGCGGGGATGACTCCGAAGCTCCAGGGCGGTGTCCTGTGCGTCGATGCCCCGGCATCGGAGAAGCCGTGGGACGTCCTCGTCGGGCACAACAGCATCTATCTGCCCGGCGGTAGTTCGTACACACTGAGGTTCCGCGCGAGGACGAGCGCTGCGGCGAAACCGATCGTGCGCATCGGGCCGTTCGACAATCCCGACAAGATCGAGTACTTCGCCAGGGGATTCACGACGGGAGAGTCCTGGAAGCACTACGAGTACACGTTCAAGACGAGCTACAGCGACGCTTATGTGCTGTCACAGTTGCAGTTCCGCCTCGGGGCGGCCGACAAGCCGTACGAGTTCTGCATGGACGACGTGTCGCTCGACGGCAAGGAGTTCGCCCATGCGGCGGACACCGGCCCGGCGGTGAAGGTGAACCAGCACGGCTACCTCCCGAACGGTCCGAAGCGCGCAACGCTGATGACCGACGCGGCGGGCCCGCTGCCATGGACGCTGCGGAGCGTCGGCGGTGGCGCGGTCGCCACGGGCACGACGGAGCCCGCGGGCTTCGACGGTTCGGCCGGCGCCTCGGTGCACACGATCGACTTCAGTGGCGTCTCGGCCACAGGCGAGTTCAGGCTCGCAGTCGGCGGTGAGGAGAGCCACTCCTTCGACATCAGACCGGATCTGTACGATTCGCTCCGCACCGACTCGATGCGGTTCTTCTACACCAACCGCAGCGGCATCACGATCGACGGAGGCATTGCCGGAGCGGCGTACGCTCGGCCTGCCGGACACGTCGGTTCCTCACCCAACACGGGGGACAGTCAGGTGCCGTGCCAGACGCCCAAGTCCTACGTCGACAACTGGACCTGCGACTACACGCTCGACGTGACCGGCGGCTGGTACGACGCGGGCGACCACGGAAAGTACGTGGTCAACGGCGGCATCGCCACCTACCAGCTGCTGTCCGCGTGGGAACGGGCCGTCGCCGAGGGCTCGCAGGCACAGCTCGGCGACTCCGCGCTCGCCGTTCCCGAGCGCGGTAACGGCGTCCCGGACATCCTCGACGAGGCCCGCTGGAACCTGGAGTTCATGCTCAAGATGCAGGTGCCGGACGGCAGGCCGCTGGCCGGCATGGTGCACCACAAGGTGCACGACGAATCCTGGACCGGCCCGCCGACGCTCCCCCATCAGGACAAGAAGAAGCGCGAGCTGCACCGCCCCTCGACAGCGGCGACGCTCAACCTCGCAGCCGTCGCCGCACAAGGAGCGAGGATCTACGAGCGGTTCGATCCCGGCTTCGCCACAAAGCTGCGCAGCGCGGCCGAACGCGCCTACACCGCAGCGCGGGCCGAGCCCGCACTGTATGCGCCCCGCGCGGACCGCGTCGGCGGCGGCCCGTACAACGACAGTGACGCGTCGGACGAGTTCTACTGGGCGGCGGCCGAGCTCTATCTGACGACGAAGAGGGGGAGCTACCTCGACGACGTCCGGTCGAGCCGGTTCCACACCGCCGGGGCCGCCTTCAGCCAGAACGGCTTCTACTGGGGCTCGGTCGCCGCTCTCGCCCAGCTCGATCTCGCACGCTTCGGTGACGGGCTCACCGAGCACGCGAAGATCCGGACGTGGGTAACGGCTGCCGCGGACCGTCTCATCTCTTTCCAGAGAGCTGAGCGGTTCGGCCAGACTTACACCCCGACGACCGGGAAGTACGACTGGGGCTCGAACGCATCCATGCTGAACAATCAGGTGGTCCTGGCCACCGCGTACGACCTCACGGGTACCGATGCGTACGCCGACGCCGTTTTCGAGGGGTTCGACTACCTGTTCGGTCGCAACGCCCTCGGGCAGTCGTACATCACCGGATACGGTGCGAACGACGCGAAGAACCAGCACAGCCGCTGGTACGCGAAGTCCTTCGACGCGTCACTGCCCAACCCGCCGGCCGGGACGGTCGCAGGCGGGCCGAACTCCAGCCTCCAGGACCCCCTCGCTTCGTCGTGGCTGCACGGCTGCGCACCGCAGCTGTGTTACGTGGACAACCTGGAGGCCTGGTCGCTCAACGAGATCACCATCAACTGGAACTCGGCCTTGGCCTGGACGAGCGCATTCGCGGCCGACGTAGCGGGTCGCCCGTGACAGGGAAGCCGGCCCCCTCGGTGGCCGAAGCGTTCCGAACCCGGGACGTGACCGAGAGGAGGCCTCGCGCTCTGGTACGCCCGCTTCTCGCCTCAACGGCTCGCCCCACCGCACCGCACCGCCCCGCCATCGGCACCCAGACCTCCCGACAAGCCCAGAAACGACTTGGAGTTCGTTTCCCGTGCGAGGGGAGATCGTTCAATGCCGACGGCCACGACCAAGACCAAGACCAAGACCACGACCACGACCACGACACGCAGACTGGATTGGTGACGCGTGCTGCGCGTGCTTGCCTGTCTCCGGGTATGGGGAAGCACGTCGATCGCGGCGATCGGCGTGCTTCGGCGATGTGGCGATCAGAGGGGCGGGGATGAGCGGTCACATGGCGAGCCGTCGACGAGCGGGGCTCCCTGCCTGGGCATGGCGGGTCGCTGACCTGTGGTGCCCGGACATGGCTGAGACGCTGAGAGCTGAGGCGTCTCTCTCAAGCACGGCATCCGTTTCTCGGGGTCGTCCCAGTGCGTCTGCTGACGGCCAGGGGGCGGCCGTAGACTCGCGCGCCATGGAAAAAATCTTCAGGCTCGGAGAGATCAGCTGCCCGTCGGGGACGCTGGTCGTCGTTGACGGCGGCCATCTGGGGTTGTGGAGCGGAGAGCGGTCGCCGGCGGAGATCGACCCCGCGCTGCTTGGTGCTGACGATCCGGCGATGGCTGCCGACGTGCTCAATTCGGTCGACTTCGCCGTGGTCGGCCCAGACGCCTCGGCAGCGGCCCGCAGCTTCGACCGGCAGCCAGGTGCCATGCTCCACGACATCCCGGCCTCCCGGGTGGTGGAGCTTGAGACGATGTTCGAAGAGCACTGCCGGACCGCAGGGTTGGACGCTCGCTTGGAGGCGTTGTCGAGCCGCGAACCACATGCCCAACGCGCGCGCCGCACTGCCGCTGAAGGCGGCGGCGGTTTTCTGATGTTCGGGGTGCCCGTGGTCGCAGTGGGAGGGGTGCCCCGCGATCGTCATCTGCCGGTGCTGGCTTCCCGGGTCGACTCGGGCGCCGGCATTGGGCCGCGCTGGTCTGAGATATCGGTTCGGATGAGCGAAGCCCAAGCGGAGACATCCGTGCCGCTGGGTGACATCGGTGTCGACTGGGCCCGGGTGCTCTTCGGCGACGCCGATGCCCTGAACGCCTGGCAGCACGACGAGCCTGTGGACGGCCAGGCCGACGTCGCGTTCTGGGGCGCCGCCGCGGAGGAAGCCGCCGCGAGGTTCGCAGCACCGGAACTGGGCGAACCCGGCGAAGACGGTGTCCGCGGGTGGACTGGGCTGGCCGTGTCGGAGGCGATGGAGAAGGCTCGCGACGTGCAGAGCTGGAAGGAGGAGACCGGGCGGCGCATGATGGTGGACTTCCGGCCCCATTCCCACCACTGGCAGGTCATGCGACAGGTTCGTGCCTCTGAAGTCGAGGCCGGAACGGTGGATATCGGCGACGCCCGACTGCTCTGCGCGATGACGAGCTGGGGCGACGGATACTTCCCCGTGTCGGCCGACCTGGATGCCTCGGGTGCCGTGGTTGCGGTGCGGGTGAGCTTCTCCGACGAGATCGAGTAGGGGTTGTGCCTTTGGCTACCGTCTGGCGCGGTAGCCCCTCGTGACAACGCCACGCCCCCGGCAGCTGCATTGCCGGGGGCGTGGCGTTGCGCATCGTACGCGCCGCGGCTTGTCCCCCACGGCTGGGCAGTGATCTTGCAGCGTGCCCGGCGGGACGGGGGCCGTGCCCTGTGCCACGAACAGGCGCAGGTGCGAGCCGCCGTCCATGAACACGCCGTTCACGTCGTGTCGCCCGTCGGAGAGGTACGCGTGCCCCAGCCGGGCCGACTCCCCGGTGACACGAAGTCCTCGCTGCGGCGCAGCAGCAGACGGAAGACGTTGCCCTGTAAGTTCACCCACCGGTTCCCGAGCCGGCAGGCCTCGTTCTGGACGAAGTTCGGGTCGACGACGTCCTCGATGTACCAGCCGGAGTCGATGACCCGGTCGGGGACAGAACTCGATCACGCAATGACCCTGCCTGGACGCACGGCCAGGAAGAATTCAGAAGTACGGCCGGAGTGTTAGGCCGTTCGGACCGAGTTTCCCGCCACCTGGTGCGGTGAAGTCCGCAACGCGTCTCAGTGACTGTCATTACTGATTCAATCCAAATGCATGGTTTCCGTGGACCCTTCGATTCATGGGTAGGCAATGAAGGCAGGGAAGGACCCAACGTGCAGCCGGAAGGGTGCTGTGGAGAGTGCGCGGGCATTCGCGGCTCTGATGTTGCGGCGCCGCCACCGAGCCTTTCTCTGGGTTGTCGGAGCTGTCGGTCTGTTGTCAGCCGCGTCTGCCGGTTTCCTGGTGTGGGAGGTCCGCGCGGTCCAGAGCAATCTCGCTGCGGCTCAGGTGGCCACTGACCGACTGCAAACGGAGATGGCCAGTCATCGCCGGCCCTCAGCCGAGGTGCTGGGCGACATCCGGAAACACACAGCGGCCGCCCGGAGCGCGGCTGCCACGCCGGTGTGGAGCGTAGCCGAGAAGCTCCCGCTGATGGGCCCGCCGCTCCATTCCGCCCGGGGGCTGAGTGTCGCCGCCGACGAGATGGCCACCGGGGTGCTGCCGGAGGCTGTGCGACTGCATCAGATGCTCACGTCCGGCCGGATCGTGCACCACGGTCGCGTCGACCTCGGTCGGCTTTCGGCTGCCACGGACCTGCTGGGGAATGTGCACCGTCAACTGACCGGAATCGAGACGAGTTTGAATGGCCTGCCCGGCTCGACGGTGGTCGGTCGCCTCGACATGGCGCGGCAGCGGCTGTCCGACCGAGTGGCGCGCCTTTCCGACTCGGTCTCCGAGGCGGAGGCGACGACGCGGCTGCTGGTGCCTCTGCTGGGTGCCTCGGAGCCGCGCTCCTACTTTCTTGCCTTCCAGAACAATGCCGAGGCCCGGGGCACCGGTGGCCTCGTAGGCACCTTCGGTATCTTGACCGCCGACCGTGGCCGAATCACTTTGCACGACTTCGCGTCGGATGACACGCTGCCGCGTACCGCCACCCCCGTGGCGAACTTCGGGCCGGCGTTCGACCGCCGGTACGGAGCTGTTGAGAGCACCCAGGGACTGGCCAATTCCAATCTGTCCGCTCATTTTCCCTATGCGGCGCAGATCTGGGTGGGCTTGTGGCAACGCCATACGGGGCAGCGTCTCGATGGGGCCATCGCGACCGATCCTGTGGGACTCGCCCGTGTCCTCGAAGCCACGGGGCCGGTCCGGCTTCCGGACGGAAAGCAGCTGACGGCGGACAACGCCGTAGAGTTCACCGAGAGCACCCTTTACGCGTCGTACAGCAACACCGAACGAAAGCGTTTCCTGGTGCAGGTCGCACAATCGGTCGCTGTTGCCTTGCTGCGCCAGGACCACGATTCGGTGGCCCTCCTCCACGCACTGCGGCAGAACGTCGACGACGGCCGACTGCGTGTGTGGAGCAGGGATGCCTCCACCGCGTCGGCGCTCGAAGAAAGCGGGATGGCGGGCGAAATCCCCGAGAGAAAAGGCCCGTTCGCCTATCTCGTGGTCAACAATTCCGCAGGCAACAAGATGGACTACTATCTGCGGCGGTCGCTGACCTACGAGCTCGGTCCTTGCGAGGGCGGTACCCGTTCCAGCGTGGTGCGAATCAGGCTGACAAACGCCGCTCCCACCTCGGGCCTGCCTGCCCTCGTCGCTCTCCGTTCCGACGATCCCCGGCACTCACACCCCCCGGGGTCCACAAGCATCTGGTTCTCGTTGTACGCCAGTTCCGGTGCGCAGTTCACCGGGGGGACCCTGGACGGGCGGCCACTTCTGTTGTCGTCGACCGAGGAGCGCGGTCACCCGGTATTCGGGACGCGGGTGGAACTCCTGCCCGGTCAGACGCGAGAAGTGGAGATTCGTCTGCTGGAACCGGCTTCGGACCGCACCCCCGTGGTGCCCTCGCAGCCGTTGGTGCAACCGCAGACCACCAAGGTGCGCGTCCAGCCGTGCGTGAAGTAATCGGGCCGCTTGAGTGAAACTCAAGGGGCCCGCGCCCGCTCAAGAAGGTGCGGCGGGACTCATCCGCCCGAGCAGCGGAATCGTACCCACAGAGAATCACGTCCGCGAGAACGCGGGAAATGTGCTGATCCACCCAGAAGGATGCGGCGGCGTCTGTGGACATACCGTCGGAAAGATGCCGAAATAGGTCTTCGGCAAATGACAACCTGTTGATCGGGGTTCACCTTGCGTGGGGAATGCGCGGGCAACGACAAGCTGACAGCGGTTCATCCTGCGGCGTTCCACACCGCACAGGAAAGCCGCGCTTTGCCGGGTGGTTGGTCCGGCGTTGCCGCCCGCTGTCGCCGGCCGGCGGTGCAGGCCGCCATAGACGCGATCGCCTGGACTTGCGGCCTGTTGATTGCCGCCCTGGCCACCAACAGCGCTTCTGATCTGGTCGTCGGACCTGGCAATCTGGTGATCGTCTGTGCTGTCACATGGACAGCAGTAGTGCTGACCGGGGCCGTGTGCGGGCTCTATTCCGGGCGCTATCAGGCGGAGACCGGCGCGGAGCTGAGAGCGGTGCTGGTCTCCGCCGGGCTGACCGGGCTCCTTCTGGAGGGCATCTGCCAGGCGGGGCTTCCCCTGGTGGGCGACAAGCCGGGCGTGGCCGGACTCGCCGCCCTGGTCGGAGTGCTTGCCATGATCGCCGTGAGGGCCGCAGTCGCGGCCGTCCTGCGCAGGCCGAGACGGCCCGCGCCGACCGCCGTCAAGGTGATCGTGTTCGGTGCGGGCAGCGCCGGAACGCAACTGGTGCAGCGGCTGGTCGGTCAGCCTGGCGCGCGGTACCGACCGGTTGCCCTGCTGGATGACGACCCGGGCAAGCGCCGACTGCGGATCTGCGGTATCCGAGTGCGCGGCGGGCGGGAACGGCTCGCGGAGGTCGCTGCGGAGACCGGGGCGACGGTCATGGTGATCGCGATCGCCGGCGGGTGCCGGGACGACCGAGTGATCCGCGAGCTGATCACACTGGCCGAGTCGATCGACCTGATCACCACAGTGATTCCGCGCGTTGAGGAACTGGTCGCCGGACCGGCGCGGATCGACGACGTCCGCGACCCGCGGATCACTCAGCTGCTGGGCCGCGATCCGATCCGGCTGGACCTTGAATCGGCTGCCGGTCAGTTCGCCGGACGCCGCATCCTTGTCACCGGCGCCGGCGGCTCGATCGGTTCGGAGCTGTGCCGCCAGTTGCACCGGCTGGGTCCCGCGTCGCTGGTGTTGCTCGACCGGGACGAATCGGCTCTGCACGCGATCCAGCTCGCGCTGCACGGCCGTGCGCTGCTCGATTCCGACGAGGTGGTGCTCGCCGACATCACCGATGCCTCCCGCATCCACGAGATCTTCGCGCAGACCCGCCCCGAGATCGTGTTCCACACGGCGGCGGTGAAACATCTCCCGCTGCTCGAGCGGTATCCGGCCGAGGCGCTGAAGACGAACGTGATCGGCACGATGAACGTGCTGCAAGCGGCTGCGGCCTGTGGCGTGCGGTCGTTCGTGAACGTCTCCACCGACAAGGCGGCCGACCCGGTGAGCGTCCTCGGCACGTCCAAGCGGATCACCGAGCGGCTCACCGCACACATGGCCGGTGAATACCCTGGGACCTGGGCGTCCGTCAGGTTCGGCAATGTCCTGGGCAGCCGGGGTTCGCTGCTCGGCTCGCTGTCCGCGCAGATCGCTGCGGGCGGCCCGGTCACCGTGACACACCCGCAGGTCGCTCGCTACTTCATGACAGCCACCGAAGCCGTCCAACTGGTACTGCAGGCCGTGGCCGTCGGGGAGAGCGGAGAGGCCCTCGTCCTTGACATGGGAGACCAGGTCCCCATCGTCGACCTCGTCCGTCGTATGGCCGCCGCGGCGTCGCGGCACGTCGAGATCGTCTTCACCGGGCTGCGACCCGGCGAAAAGCTGAGCGAGGATCTGCTGGGCAAGGGGGAGCCGGACCACCGGCCGAGGCATCCGCTGGTCAGACAGGTTCCGGTGCCCGTACTCGATGCCGGTGAGGTCACCGGCATCGGTCACCTCACCGATCCGGATGAGGTGCGCGCCGCCTTGGCGCGCCTCGCCACGGCGCCCGGCCCCGAGCAGTCGGCCGACCAGCCGCCCGTGCTGCCCGGCCAGCCCGAGAAAGCGGAGGCCAGCAGATGACCGCCCCGCCTCTGCCGGGCCGGTCCCCGGCGGACTCGGCGGTCCCGGAGGCGCCCACCGCGATGCCCGGCGGTGCCCGGGTCGGTAACCAGGTGCCTCGCCGCAGGCCGTACCGCGGCAAGCGACTGCTGGACCTGGTCGTGGTCAGCCTGATCATCGTGCCGGTCGCGCTGCTCTGCGCGATCGCCGCGCTGGCGCACCTGCTCGCGCATGGCAGACCCGTTCTGTTCCGGCAGCAGCGGGTCGGCCGCGACGGCCGCCTGTTCGTCCTGCTGAAACTGCGCACGATGCGGAATGTTCCGGCAGGCCCGGAGAGTCCGGGTGACGACGACACCGCCCGGGTGACCGCGGTCGGCCGGGTACTGCGCCGTACGTCCCTTGACGAGTTGCCGCAGCTGGTCAACGTGCTGCGCGGACAGATGAGCCTGGTCGGGCCTCGGCCGACCTTGCCCTACCAGGTACGCCGGTACACCGATCGTCAGCAGCTGCGACTGCTGGCCACCCCAGGCCTGACCGGCCTGGCGCAGGTGCACGGGCGACAGCGGCTGAGCTGGCCGGAGCGCATCGAGTGGGATCTGCGTTACGTCCTCCGCCAGAGCTTCCGGCTCGACCTGGCCATCTTGTTCCTCACCATCTGGACGGTCCTGGCCGGGGGCGGAGCCACCGCCAGCCACGACAACGATCCGATCGCCCGCAAATCAGGAAGGATGCTCACAGGTGCCTGACAGCAACGTCCGGATCCGGCTTGCCAGTCCCGATCTCGGTGAGGAGGAGGGCGAGGCGGTACGCAGGGTCCTGCGCAGCGGTGTTCTCACCAACGGCGCGGAGAACGAGTCCTTCGCGCAGGAGTTCGCCGACCGGCATCAGGCGCGGTTCGGTGTGACGTTCTGCACCGGCACGGCCGCGCTGCACGCGATGTTGCTCGCCGAGGGAATCGGCCCCGGCGACGAGGTGATCGTCCCGTCGATGACCTTCGTCGCCACCGCGACATCGGTGTGCCACGTCGGGGCCACCCCGGTGTTCGCCGACATCGACCCACGGACGTTCAACCTCGACCCGGTATCGGTCGGCGCCCGGATCACCAAGGCCACGCGGGCGGTCATGACCGTCCACTACGCCGGGCAGCCCGGCGACCTCGACGGGCTGGCGCGGGTGTGCGGCGCGGCCGGCGTGCCGTTGCTGGAGGACGCCGCGCAGGCGGCCGGCGCCGAGTACCGCGGCAGACCGGTCGGCACCTTCGGCCGGTCGGCCATGTTCAGCTTCACCCCCGCCAAGAACATCACCACCGGTGAGGGCGGCATTGTGCTGACCAACGACCCGGGCGTCGCGGAGCGGCTGAAACTACTCCGCAACCATGGTCAGACCGGGCTGTACCAGCACGAGAGCCTCGGCTACAACTGGCGGCTGACCGAGATGCAGGCCGCGATCGGCCGGGTGCAGCTGCGCAAGCTGGACGGCATCCTGCGGCGCAAACAGCTGATCGCGGAATCACTGACCCGGCGGCTGGCCGACCTGCCCGACCTGATGACGCCGCATCAGGTACCCGATGTCCGGGGAACCTGGAGTCTCTACACCTGCCTGCTTCCCGGCATCCGCGACCAGGTGCTCGCCGACCTGTTGGCGCAGGGCATCGAAGCACGGATCTACTTCCCGCCGGTACACCGGCAGCCGATCTTCGCCCGTCGGGACGGCGGCACGGTGGACGCCGCAGCACTGCCGGTGACCGAGGCCGTCGCCCAGGCGATGCTGTCGCTGCCGGTGCACCACCGGCTGACCGAGGCCGAGGTGGCCGAGATCGCCGACGCGGTGACCACCGCCGTCGTCCGGGCAACCGCGTCGCCGAATGCCACGGATCAGCCGATGCCGGTCGGTGCCCGGTGACCGCGTGCCGGCGTGCGTGACCTGGCGCGATGGACCGGAACCACGCCCAGGTCCTGGCCGCGCCGCCCGGTGTACGCCCGGTCGCGGCCGTGATCGGGACCTGACGGGCGGCACGGCGGTGCCCAGCGTGCCCTCGCTGCCGTACCCGCACCGATTGCCCGCGCTGGGCATGTCCTTCTGCATGGGAGCTTTGCCGACGCCGGGCTCCCGGGATCCCGTGATCGAACCGGACGGTCAGGGCTCCCGGGTCCTGGCGGGGACGCCGACGACCAGCTGACCGACGGCGACATCGCGGGTCACCAGAGCCGAGGCGCCGACCATGACGGACGACCCGACCCGCCGGCCCTGTAGCACGGCGGCGTTACTGCCCACCGTGGACCCGGCGCCGATGGTCACGTTGCCGGCGATGTTGGCCCCCGGCAGGATCGTCACGAAATCCTCCAGCACCGTGTCGTGACCGATGCTGGCCTGGTAGTTCACCTGGACGTGTGAGCCGATGACGGTGCCGGTGGAGATGAACGCCTGCCCCAGCACAACGCAGCCACGCCCGATCCTGGCGCCGGGGGAGACGACCGCACGCGGGTCGATCACTGTCGCCGCTCGCAGGCCGCGATCTTCGAACTCTCGGGCCAACCTGCGGCGCACTCCGGCGTCGGCGATCGCGACCACGAACTCGTCCCGCTGCCCGCCGGACGCAGCCAACCGCCCGGGCGGCAGCACCGGACAGCCGTCCACCTTGGTGGCCGACGGGTGCTCGTCCACGAAAACCACCTCGGGTGCCGCGGCTGTCGCCCGCACCGCGTCCAGCGTCTCCCTGCCGAAGCCGCCCGCGCCCACGATGTGCAGCGTCACAGCTGCGCCTCCGTCACCGGACCCCCGCGCCGCGCCGGTTCCGAGACCGCGGTGAGGAATGCGCCCGCCAGAGCGGTCATGCCGTGATGCCGGTAGATCCAGCGGCGGCCGCGCTCGCCCATCCGCTCCCTTTCGGTCTCGCTCATCGCGGCCAGCCCGGCCAGCGCGCCCGCCATATCCGCCGGTGACTCGGCGGGTACGCACACGCCGCCGCCGGACTCGCGGACCGGGCCGCCGGGCGCGTTGCTCGCGAACAGCACCGGCTTGCCGGACGCCAGGTAGTCGAACAGCTTGTTGCTGCTCAGGCCGTACTTGAAGACCGCGACATCGCGCAGGCAGAACAGCGTCACATCCAGCTCGGCCAGCACGGCCTGCACGGCCTGCTTCGGTACTGGCGACCAGAACAGCACGTTGTCCAGGCCATGCCGGTCAGCGAGTCGTTGGCACGCGGCCTTCTCCTGGCCGTCGCCGACCATCACCACAGCGATCCGTGGATGGCCGGCGGCTCGCAACTCCGCCGCGGCCGCGACGATGGTCGCCACCCCGTTGGCCGGTCCGTGCGAGCCGATGTAACCGGCGGTGAGACAACCGTCCTTGCGGAAGCGCCTGATCCGGTCGATCAGGTCGGCGGCCCGGTGCCCGGGGTCCGCAACGTCCGGGTCGGCCTGCCGGTCCGGATCCATCGGCCGGGGGAAGTCGGCGATCCCGTTCGGCACATAATGGATCTTGCCGGCCGGGAGACCGCGGGCCTCCAGGTAGTCGCCGGCGCCGGGCAGCAGGCAGATCACGGCGGACGCACGCCGGCAGCAGAACGACTCGACCAGCCGGAGCAGCCGGGCAGGCAGCCCGTTCGCGCGCAGCGCGCCCATGTCGATCAGTGTCTGCGGCCACAGATCGCGCAGCTCGACGACGAAGCGGGCGCGGCGGCAGCGGGCCGCCACCCAGGCGGCGAGCACCGCGGCCAGGTGCACTGATGACCCGACGATCACATCCGGCCGGTTCAGGCCGCGCTGCGCCGAGAGCACCCGGGCCGCATAGTGGGCCATGTTCAGCACGCGGCGGTATCCGTTGTCGGCGTAGGGCGGCGTGCGGACCCAGACGAAGCGGACGCCGTCGATCGTCCGGGTGGCCACCTTCTCGCCGGGCGTGAGCCGTTCCTCGCGCCTGCTGAAATGGCTGAAGCTGCTGGCGAAGATCGTGACGTCGTGCCCCTTCGCCGCCAGCACCCGGCCCAGCTCGTAGTGCCGGGTGCCGGCGGCGCAGTCCGGTGGCGCCGCGTAGTGGTTGAAGATCCAGATCCTCATGTCCTCACCTCCGTCGACGCCGCCCTGCCGTCAGATCGATGCGAACTGCCCGGCTGTGGCGGCGAGTCGGCGAGCGAGCGGTCAGGCCCTCGGTGACCAGGGTTGCCATCGCCACTGCGGTCGGAGCGAGCAGCAGGCCGGCCAGATGATCGGCCATGGTCCGGTTGCGTTCCTCGGGCATCGTCCGGTCGAAGGACCGCGGGCCCGCCTCCAGGCGCGTAGTGCCGGCCGGGGTGCGCGATCAGGTGCTCTTCGCCGCGGCGGGCGAGCTGCCACGCGAGCGGCGCCGACTTGACGAGTTGTGGACGTGCGCCGACCACGCTGAGCACTTTCACAGCTGCGTTCCCCTGTCCTGCCCGGTCATCCGCGCCGGAGAAGCCTTCTCCCGGCGTCTGGTGAAGGCGGCGGCAGTCGGCCCGGCAGCCGGAAATCTACTACTTACCGTGCGCAAATCGCTACTTTACGCTCCTTATGCCGCTACATTGTGCCTTCATGCCGAGGCGGCGAGAACACCCGCCGCTCCCAGCAGCACCGATCCGACCCGCGACTCCGGAGGCCGTTCCCTGGTGCTGTCGATCACGAAAAGTCTTCGAGTCCGGCTGCCGGGGGTAAGTCCGGCGGCGATCGGGGGAACACTGGCCACGCGATTGCTGGCCACGGCGATGAGCTTCGCGGCGGGCGTCATCGCCGCGAGGGCTCTCGGGGTGGAAGGCAGGGCCACGTTCGCGGTCATGGTCTCGGTCCCCTCCGTGCTGAGCATCGTCACGGTCCTGGGTGTGGACAACGCCAACGCCCGGTTCGCCGGGATCTCGCACACCGCGTTCCGGCAGATCGTGCGGTGGAGCCTGGTGTTCTCCGTGATCTCGGGTTGCGCACTGGCGGGCCTGTGGCTGCTGCTCGGTCATCTCTGGCCGGCTGTGCTGCTCGGCATGCCGTACCGGCTCGCGCTGCTCGTGGCCGCCATGTGCCCGGTGAGCCTGCTGACCCTGTTGCTCGGTATGGCTGAGCTCGGTCGTGGCCGGGTCGCGACGTACAACCTGCTCAGCACCGTCCCCACGGCCGGCTACCTCGTCGGTGTCTGCGGCCTGCTCGCCGCGGGATCGCTGACCCCCACCAGCTGCTTCCTGTCGGTGCTGGCCGGCCAGCTGGTCTCGGCCGCGATGCTGCTGATCGCGTCCACCACCCGCGTCCACGCCGATGGTGAACCGGTCTCAAGCCGTACCTTCGGGAGCTTCGCCCTCAGGTCCTATCTCCCGAACCTCATCCATTACGGACTGCTCCGCCTGGACGTGCCGGTGATCCAGATGCTCGCCGGGACGACGGCCGTGGCCGTGTACGCGGTGGCGCTGCCCCTGGCCGAGGGGATGTTCCTGCTGTCGACGACGGTCGCGCTGGTGCTGTTTCCCGCCGTCACTTCAGGTGCCGTCGATGGGCGGGCAGCGGCCCGGATCGCCCGGACCGTGTTCGTCGCCGCCGCCACGGCCGCCGCCGTGGCGGCGGTAGCCGCGCCCATCCTGATCCCAGCGGTCTACGGGCGTCAGTACTCCGGTGCCGTGCCGGTGATCTGGGCGATGCTCCCCGGCCTGGTGCTCTTCAGCGCGGCCCGCTCCGTACAGCCCTACCTGGCGGCCGCCGGCCTGCTCCGGCCGGTGATCATCGCCACTGTGATCGGCGCGGTGGTCAACATCGCGCTGCTCGTGGCCTTGACCCCCCACCATGCCGCGGTCGGTGCGGGCGCCGCCGACTCGGCCGGATACGTGGTGTTCGCGCTGCTGCTCGCCTACGGCGTGCGCTTGGCTGTCCGCGCCCGCCGGCGCCGTCCGGCCGAGCGCGCAGGCGACGAGGCCGCGGCCGCACCGGCGCGCCGGCCCGTCAGGTGCCCGTCGGTCAAGACGGTCGGCGACCGTCGGCGGGGCGCGTACCCGAGGCAGGTGAGGTCCGCCGTGACCGGCAGAGGGCTCATGGTCGCGGCGGGACTCCTGACCGTGGCGGGTGCCGGCTGTCTCGCGATGGCGTACAGCCCCGCCCTCAGTGCCGTCGGCGCCGTCGCCACGCTCGTGGTCATTGTGCTGGCCCTGATCCCGGAGGTGGGTCTGTGTGTACTCGCGGCGGCCATCCCGCTCTCACAGTCCGACGTCGGCGGCTCGCTGATCACCCCGAGCGTGCTGATCGCTCTTATGCTCGTCTGCCTGCTGGGCCGCGTCATCGCCGGTCGGGGGATCGCGCGGCCGAAGCCTCTCGGCGTCCTGATCACCGTTGGCACGGTGGGTTATCTGGTGGCCACCAGCGTCCTGATCGGCGACACCGATCTGCATGCCGCCGACAAATGGCAGTACCTGCTGCTGATGTGCGCGCCGCTGCTGCTGTTGCCGCTGGTCGCCGAACCCGGACGGGCTCTCGACCGGGCGCTCCTGGTGTTCAGTTGCGGCAGCGTGGTCGTGGCCTTGATCAGCATCGTTCAGATCGGCTCCGTCTTCGCGGCGAAGTCGGGTCTCGCCCCTGCTGACACCGCCGTTCTGGCCGTCACCCAAGAGGGCGCGGCCAACCACAACACCGTGGGTGCCCTGTTCGTCATGGCGGCCGCAGTCCTGCTCAGGCGCTATCCGGCGGTCCGGGCGCCCCTGCTGCGGCTGGCAATCTGCGCGGGGGTCGTCGTGCTCGTCGTGGGTGTCGCGTACTCGCTGAGCCGCGCGGCCTATCTGGCGGGAATCGCGGTGATCGCGATCTACGCCGCCCGTAGATCGCTACGCGGCGTCCTGGCCCTGAGCGTCGGCGCGGCCTGCCTGCTACCGCTGCTGCCCGCCGCGATCGCGGCCCGGTTCGACTCGATCGTCGGTGGCGCGCCGGACGTCAGCTCCGCGGTACGGCTCGATCTCTGGAGCAGCGCACTACGGATGTTCGAGGCGCACCCGGCTTTCGGTGTCGGATATCTGAACTTCGCCAACCAGTTGCCCGCCTACTACCAAGCCACAGGTGATTACGAGGTCATGCTCCTCCAGTTCCCGCTTCTGCATTTCGCTCACAACACCTACCTGACAGTGCTCTCGCAGACCGGCCTGGTGGGCGCGGTCGGGATCGGCTCGCTTGTCGTGCTCGGCGTCCGCCGGGCGTGGTGCGCGGCTCGGTCCGGTGATCCTGCGGGCGAGGTGGCGCTGCTGGCCCTGGTCGGTGCCGGGGTCTGCTCGCTGTTCGGCGAGGTCCTGCTGGTCCCACCCCTGCTGGCCGGTCTGATGCTGATTGTTCTGGCCGCGAAGCCGGCTCCGGCCGACGGACCGGTACCGGTGGCGCGATGAGCACGTCTGTGATCGGGGAGCCGCGGCCGCTGCGCGTCCTGCAGATCACCTCGGCCGCTGTCGGCGGAAGCTGGTTCCACGACCAGGTGCGCGGCCTTGCCGAGCTGGGTAACGAGGTGTGCGCGGTGCTGCCCCGAGAGGGCCCGCTCGCCGACCGGCTGCGCGGGCTCCGCGGCGTCCGAGTGGAAATCATCCCGTTCGGAGTGCCTCATCGGATCAGACAGCTGCCAGTGCTGCTGGCCGGACACTGGCGGCTGATGAGGTTCGTCAGGGCATACAAGCCGGATGTCATCCATTCGCATCTGATCATCGCGAAGCTCGTGGCCCGACTGGTGTCGGCCGCCTACCCGCCGGCACTGGTCGTATCGCAGGTCCCCGGAACGGTGCATCTACGGATCGTGCTCTTCCGGATCCTGGAGCGGCTTTCGCTGCGCCGGGACGATCTGGTGCTCGGATCGTGCCGGGCGATCATGCGCCGCTACCAGGCCATGGGAGCGCGGTCGGTCGCGGTCAGCTACTACGGCTGCGACGTGCACCGCTTCGATCCGGCAACCTCGCCGGACGCGTTCCGTCGCGAGTTCGGCCTCACCGACGACACGCCGACTGTCGGCATGGTCGGCTACATGTACGCGAGCAAGTTGCGGGAGTTCCGCCAGGTCGGTGTCAAGGGGCATGAAGTCTTCATCGACGCCATCCCGCTGATTCTGCGTCAGAACCCCGAGGTCAGGTTCTTCGTGGTCGGTGACGAGCTGGTCGGTGACGGGGAGTACCGGCGCGAGCTGGAACGCCGCGCCGCCCGGCTCGGCATCGCCGACCGGGTCCGGTTCACCGGCTTTCGGTCCGACATCAGTTCGGTCATGGCCGGGCTGGACGTCCTGGTGAACCCGTCCATGGACGAGTCCGCCTGCTACGCCGTGGTGGAGGCATTGCTCATGCGAAAGGGCGTGGTGGCGACCGACGTCGGTGGTCTGCCGGACACGGTCCAGAACGGCCGCACCGGCCTGTTGATCCCGCCTGCCGATCCCCCGGCACTGGCACAGGCCGTGAACACGCTGCTCGCCGACCCCGCGGCGCGTCTCCGCATGGCCGACCGGGGCCGTGAACTCGCGCTCCGGCAGTTCGACATCGCCGGGACAGTCGGTCAGGTGAACGAGCTGTACCACCAGGGACTGGCCGCGCGGGGGCGACGCAGGCTGCTCCGCAGGGAGAGTCCGGCGTGAAGGACAACAGGACGTGGGCCGGAACGACGCTGGTCGGCATGGCGGGGAAAGCGGTACGCGATCTGCGGCGGCCGAGCTTCCCGGTCGACGCGACGACACCGCCGGGTGACATGACGACCGGCCGGCCAGGCAGGTACCCGCTCGACCTGCGGCCGATGACGGCCGGGAGCACGCTCGACCACGAGCGCGTGGTGGTGACTCGTGCCGCGACCGGCGAGACCTACCGGAACCCGGTCTCGGTCAGCCTGTATGCGCTCGCACAGCACACCGGCGCGCTCGCCGCCGGCCGGCACCCGGCCACTCCGGACGAACGGCCTCCGGGCGTGAGGGCTCTGCTGACCCAGGCCGTTTGGCTGCGCGCCAGCCAGGACGGCAACGGCGGCTGGCGCTATCCGGTACCGGTGCCCCGGTACGGGGTGCGCCCGGGCTGGTACTCGGCCATGGCCCAGGGCCTGGCGGTGTCCGTGATGCTGCGCGGATACGCCACGACTGGCGAGCGGTCCTTTCTCGATGCGTGTGAGGGTGCGCGGGAACTGATGCTCCGGCCGCTGGACGCGGGCGGTTGCTCGCACTACGACCGACTGGGGCGCCCTTTTCCCGAGGAGTGCCCGTCGGACCCGGTCAGTCACATTCTCAACGGTGCGGTCTTCGCCCTCTTCGGCCTCTGCGAGCTGAGTCGGCATCAGGGCGGGACCGCCCACGAGCGCGTGGCGGACCGGCTCCGCGACTCGCTGGCCGCGTTCGACCTGGGGTACTGGACCAGGTACGACCTCCGGCACACCGCGCCCGCCAGTTTCGCGTACCACTGCCTGCATGTCGCGTTGCTGACCGCGGCCGGAAGAGTGCTCGCCGACCCGCGATGGCCGGCGGTGGCCATCGCGTGGGACCGCTACACACGCAGTCCGGCAGGGCGGCTGCGGGCCGCGGCGGGCAAGGGCCGGTTCGTACTCAAGGAGCGCCGTGTCCGATCATGACCAGGCCCCGCCACGGCTGGGCATGAGCGATGCGCCACCCGCGCCGCTGCGCGTCGTCCTGCTCGCGTCGGCCACGTCGGCGCACACCCGGCGCTGGGCGCGCGATCTGGCCATGCGGGGTCATGAGGTGACTGTCTGCAGCTGGCATGAGCCGGGCCTGGGCCCCGAGGGCTGGCGATCCACGTCCGCCCCCGCGGGGGCGTGCCTGCCGTTGCGCGTGGTGCGCGCGGGGCACTGGCTGCGCCGCGAGATGCGCCGGGCGCGGCCGGATGTCATTCACGTCCATTCGCTCGGTGCACACGGGGCGCTCTCCTTTCTGCTGTCGGCCCGCCCGGCGGTGCCGCTCGTGATCACTCCGTGGGGCTCTGAACTGCGGGCTGCGGACCGGCATCCCGGCCGGGCGTTGGTCGCTCGGCTGGCGCTCCAGCGGGCCGCGCGCGTGGTGCCGACGTCCCGGGAGGTGGCTGAGCTGGTCGCGAGCCGGTACCGGGTCCTCCGCTCACGGATCACGGTCCTTTCCTGGGGGGTACCAGACGTGCTGCTGGATGGCGGGAACGACGCCGACCCCCGGTCGACTCGCGCGAAGTACGGCATTCCGGCCGACGCCACGGTCGTGCTGTCGGTCCGCAGCACGTCGGAGGTCTACCGGACGCGCGAGATTCTCGCGGCATTCACCCGTGCCGCACGGGTTGGGCCCGACCTGTTCCTCGTGTTGCCGGCGGGTCACCGGCCGGCGCATGCCGCCGCCAGACGCGCGCAGCAGGAATATCTCGCGCTTCTGCGCGCCCGAGCGCAAGATCTGGCCGGCCGGGTCGTCGTCATCGATCAGCCACTCGGCCAGGCCGAGATGTTCAGCCTGATGCGCGCAAGCGATGCGGCGATCTCGGTTCCCCAGGCCGACCAGCGAAGCTCATCGGTGCTCGAAGCCGCGGCTGCCGGGTGCCGGCTGCTGCTCTCCGACATCGCGCCCTATCGAGAACTGGTGGCGGAGGGCCTGCTGGCGGACCTGCTTCCCGATCCGCTGGTCGGCTCGCTGGCTGACGCTCTCTCAAACACGGGGCCGCTGGATGCCGGTGATCGTCTGTCCAATCGGCAGCTGATCAGTCAGACCGAGCGCGGCTCCCTCAAGGTCGCGGAACTCGAACGGCTGTACAGGGATGTGGCTCGCGCGGGGGCGGTGTAGCGCCCGCCCTTCGCGGCGCGATGCTGTGATCTTCTTCAGTCTCCTCGGCATGGGCCCGGTCCTGGTCGTGCGGCGGCCGTGATTCGGTGTGGACACCAAGGCCTGGGCGTGTGGCGCGAACAGAACATGACGACATCCATTGGTTCGATGGCACAAGAAGTCACCGGATCGGGGTAGCCCCGGCTCACGCGGTGTGCGTCGCAAGGGTCGTTCGAGGGGTCGACACAGGGGGTGGCTCCCTCGCTCGAAGAGTCCGAGTCCCTATGGTCGACTGCGTCCATAGGGAACAGAAAGCCCCAATTCGGGTGGTTCCCTCAGTCCCGTGAGGGGTGCAGCTTGGATCTCCAAGGATTCCTGAAGGCTCTGGCCAGACGCTGGCTGACGGTCATGGTCTGTCTGGTTCTCGCGGTCGGGGCGGCGCTCGCCGTGACAAGCATGAGCACCCCCGAATACGAGGCGAGGGCGCAGCTCTTCGTCGCCACCCGCACCAGTGAGAACACCGTCGATCTGCACCAGGGGCAGACGTTCTCGCAGGCGCGTGTGCACTCGTACGCCCAGATTGTGAAGACCCGTCAGGTCGTGGCTCCCGTGGTGAAACAGCTGCGGCTGCGCACCACCCCGGAGGAGCTGGCGTCCCGGATCGCCGCCGTCGTTCCGCCCAAGACCGTGCTCATCGACATCACCGTCCGGGACACCTCGCCCCGGAGCGCGGCACGCATCGCCAACGCCGTGGCAGAACGGTTCAGTTCGGTGGTCGAGCAGTTGGAGACCCCGAAGCGGCCGGTCTCCCCGACGGGGTCCGAGAACGGCGAAGGGGGCGAGGACGCCGCGTCTGTCTCCCCGGCCTCCCCGGTCTCCCTCGGCCTCACCCAGGAGGCCGTCACCCCCACCTCTCCGGCGTCGCCACGCCCGTTGCTGAACCTGGCCGTGGGCGTGGTCGGCGGCCTGCTGCTCGCTGCCGGGCTGGTCGCCCTCCGCGAGACGCTCGACACCACGTTCAAGACGAGCGAGGCACTGGGCGCGTTCATCGCTCTGCCCAGCCTCGGTACCATCCCGTACGACAAGAGCGCCCCAAGCCGGCCGCTGGTCAGTGCCGACGGGCACTCCAAGCGCGCCGAGGCGTTCCGCAAGCTGCGTACCAACCTGCAGTTCTCGCAGGTCGACGATCCGCCGCGGATCATCGTGGTGGCGAGCTCGGTGCCCGGTGAGGGCAAGACGAACACCGCGATCAACCTCGCCCTCTCGCTCGCCGAGGCCGGCGTCTCCACCTGCCTTGTGGACGGCGACCTGCGCCGCCCGTGCGTGGCGCCGACTTTCGGCCTCGTCCAGGATGCGGGCCTGACCACGGTGCTCATCGGGCAGGCCCGTGTCGAGGATGTCATGCAGCAGGTCGCCGGCGGGCTTTCGGTGCTCGCGAGCGGTGCTGTGCCGCCGAACCCCGCGGAACTGCTCGCCTCGGCGCGCATGGGCGAGGTGCTGCACGAGTTGGCGGACCTGTACGAGGTCGTGATCGTCGACACTGCGCCGCTGCTGCCGGTCGCCGACACCATGGGGCTCGCCTCTCTCTCCCAGGGGGCGCTGCTCGTCGTACGGGCCGCGAAGACGAACCGGGACCAGGTGCGCACCGCCACGGAATCGCTCGAGCGCGTGGGCGTCCGCGTGCTCGGTACCGTGTTCAGCATGGCTCCGCTTCCCAAGGGCGGCCGTTGTGGCCGTTACGGCGCCTACGGGCAGTACGGCGAGCTGCCGGCTCCCCGTACGTCTGCCACGCGGGAGGAGGAGGCCGCCTCCGCGGCGACGCCTCCCACGGACGGGGGATGACCCGAATCCTGTTCGTCCGCACGGGCAACGTGCACCGCTCGGTGTCGCCGAGCGTCTGCCGGCGGCGAGGCTCTCGTGCCCCGTGGAGTGGGCAACCACGTGTGGCGACAGTACGGGTCCACGACCACGAAGCCCCCTGCCGGGGAGTCCGGCAGGGGGCTTCGTCGTGCGGTGGCGGGACGTTGGTCCCGCCGTTGTCAGTGGAGGCTGCGGTAGGTGTTCCAGCCGCCGCCGAGGCTCGCGCGGGGGGTGAAGACGTTCGCCGTGCCCGTGTACGTGGCCAGGTAGCGGTACAGGGTGCCGTCGGCGGAGACGGCCAGCAGGTCGGCGCGGCCGTCGCCGCTGATGTCGCCGGGGGAGACCAGCTTGTTGTACGTGTTCCAGCCGCCCCCGATGCGCACGCGCGCCTTGAAGGGCGCGGAGGCGTTGCCGGTGCCGGTGTACAGGTACAGCGAGCCGTCCGTGTGGCGGGCCAGGAGGTCCGCGCGGCCGTCGCCGGTGATGTCACCCGCGCCGACGAGCGCGTTGTACTGGCCCCAGCCCGAGCCGACGCTGATGCGGGGCGCGAAGCCGGTGCCGCTGCCGTTGCCGCGGTACAGGTACAGCACGCCGCTCTTTGTGCGGGCCAGCAGGTCGCCCTTGCCGTCGTCGTTCAGGTCGCCGGGGCCGACGAGGCTGTTGAAGGCGTTCCAGCCGCTGCCCAGGACGGTGCCGGAGGCGGAGTTGTAGAGGTAGCCGTCGTAGACCTCCATGAGGTCCGCGTAGTCGTTGGCGTCCAGCGAGTTGGCGTACGTGATGCGGGCGCCCTGCCAGCCGCCGATGTCGCTGATCTGCTCGCGGGCGGTCAGCGTGCCGTTGTTGCGGGAGCCGTAGAGGAACAGCGTGCCCTTGGTGTCCAGACCGAGGACCGTGCCCTTGCCGAGCAGGGTGTTGCCGCCCTGGCTCGCGAGCAGGTCGACGACGTTCCAGCCGACGCCGAACTCGACGCGGCTGGTGGGGCGGCCGGCGCCGTCGGAGAGATAGAAGTACGTCGTGCCCGTGGTCGTACGGCCCCACAGCTCGGCGATGCCGTCGCCCGTGACGTCGTCGACGCTGAACAGCTGGTTGTAGGTGTTCCAGCTGTTGCCGACCTTGACGCGGGCCTTGAGCGGCGCCGCGGCGTCGCCCGAACCGGCGTAGAAGTACAGGTCGCCGCTCGGGGTGCGGGCGTACAGGTCGCCGATGCCGTCGCCGTTCGCGTCGCTCACGCCGACGAGCTGGTCGTAGATCTGCCAGCCCCGGCCGACCTTGACACGCGACTTCAGCGGGCCGGCCGCGTTGCCCGTGCCGGCGTACAGGTACAGCTCGCCGTCCGGCGTGCGGGCCAGTACATCGGCCTTGCCGTCACCGGTGACGTCGCCGGTGGAGAGCACCTTGTTGTAGATCTGCCAGCCGTTGCCGGACCAGGAAGCGTCCCCGGCGCCGTGGCCGCCGTAGTAGCCCTGGTGGAGCGAGAGCTTGCCGTACTGCGTCAGGCTCAGCAGGTCCGCGACGCCGTCGCCGCTGATGTCGCCGAGCGGGATGACGTCCTTGAACTTCTCCTCGGAGTACGTGTAGAGCCCGTAGTCCGTGTCGTTGGCGGTGTCGCCTGAGTGCTTCAGGTAGTACGAGCCGTCCAGCGTGCGGTAGAGGATGTCGCTCTCGCCGTCGCCGTCGAGGTCGTTGCGGCTCGGCGCCGCGGCCTCCGTCCCGGCGGGCGTCTCCGTCGACATACGGGCGCGCTTCTTCGGCAGCGTGCCCTCCGGCAGCCGCACCTCGGGCGTGACCTGCTGGACAGGCGCGCGGCCGGCCGGGTTCGGGTCGTCCGCTGCCGCCGCCGACGTCGTCGTACCGGAGAGCAGCAGGCCGGTGGAGAGGACGAGAGCGGTGCAGGACGCGAGTCTTCGGGCCCGCCTGCGCGAACGGTCAGTGTGGTGAACAGCCACGTGAGACCCCCCCTGGGGTAAGTGATGGAAACCGCGCCGAGCCCGGCACAACGCGCGTGGAGCGGACCGGACGGCTCGGCGGCTGATGGAGCATACAACCATGTTCAACGACTCTGTAGGGATTTGTTGATACGTAGTCACCGCACCGAGCCCCCGGACCCGGCCCTGTCCCCGGACCCGGCCTCCGGCCCCGGTCGGGCGGTGCCGTCCGCGCCGCGCGACCGACCACGCGCGGTCGTGGAACGGGTGGCCGGCGGCCGCGCGGTAGGTGGAGCGACCCTGGGGGCCAGCTCCGGCTCGGCGCCCGCTTCGGGCACCGCTTTCCCGGCTCCGTCCTGGTCGCCTTCGCCTCGCTCGTGCCCTTCGCCGGGGGAGCGCTGCTGAACGCCTTGCCGGCGTGGGGAGTCATCGCATTCCCGCGGCACTTCGTGCGCGAGGCGCGCCGCGGCGGCCGCCGAGGCGGTGCCGCGCCTCGTGATCCCAAGGGGCGTGAACACCCGTACGGAAAAAGGTAACGTGCCAGCCGTACCGCAGGACGCGACACGGCCCTCCAACCCCACGCGCACCACCTGTGGTTGAGGAGCCGCGTCCGCGTCACACCGTCGTATCCCAACGGGGAAGGATGCACGTGTCGTCAACGCTGTTCTGGAGCAGACGCCGGATACTCACCACCCTGGCCGGGGCTGCCGCAGCGCCCGCCCTGCCCTCAATCGTCACCCTGACCGCCACCCCAGCCCACGCCGCCGAGACCGACCCCGGCGCCACGGCCACCGGTCTCCCAGACACCGACCGGGGCAAGGCCGTATGGGCGTACAAGACCGGAGGCCGCTCGGTCCGCGAGGCCGCCGTCACCGCTCTCGTCGGCTCCCAGGCCGCCGTCTCCGCCTTCCTCACCGGCGAACTGCCCCTCGCCCAGGCGCAGGACAACCGCTTCGCCGTCCTCAGCAGCCTGCCCTACGCGGGCAAGTCCGTCCGCGACACGGCCGGCGCGGCGCTGTCCGCCGGAGACGACGCGATCGCCTCCTACCTGGTCGACGGCTACGCGCAGTCCGTGGAGGCCGATCTGCGGGTGGCGGTGCTCACCGTCATGAACAACAGCGGCACCGCTGTGCGGCGGGCGGGCACCGCGGCGCTGGACGAGGGCACCCCGGACGCCCTGTGCACCTTCCTGGAGAAGACCCGGCACACCGCGCGGCACGAGGACGAGCGGATGGAGGTCTTCAGCATCCTCTCCACCGCCTCCCCGCAGGTGCGGCTGTACGCGGAGCGTGCCCTGAACGACGGATCGCCCGAGGCGATCAGCCAGTTCCTCGTCTCCGGCCAGTACATCGCCCGGGCCCGCGACGAAGAGGCCGCGACGATCGACCAGCTGGTCGCCATCGTGGAACGCGAGGGCCGACGGGCGAAGCTGAAGACGGAGCAGGCCGTCGCCGCCTCCGACCGCGCGAAGGAGGCCGCCGCGAAGGCCAAGGCCGCCGCCCTACTGGCGGCGGACGAGGCGAGGGCTGCCCAGCAGGACGTGCGCAAGGCGGCCACGGCGGCGAACAAGGCCGCGAACGCCGCGCGCGGAGCCGCCGACGCCGCGTCCACCGCGATCGCCGCATCCCGCGCCGCGCAGGCAGCCTCCAGCCGCGCCGCCCAGGCCGCGCAGGCAGCCGCTGCCGCCGCCGCGTCGGCCGGGAACGCGGCCTCGCGCGCGTACAACGCGGCCATCGCCGCCTCCAAGGACGCCACCAAGGCCAGC
>NZ_VSRY01000086.1 GCF_008271805.1 Streptomyces sp. TRM49041 | reverse complement strand
GTGTTTCCAACCTTACCAGATCCGTTTTCCGTTCCGTTTCCGGTTCGGATTTCGTTTCCGATGGCCGTTGGAGGGCCTTTCGCCTTTCGGCTTCCGCTACTTTAGCGGACTTCCCGGAGTGCTCATAACCGAGCCCCTGAAATGAATTCCGGCACGCCGGAAGCCACCCCAGTCTGGGGAAGATCGCTAGGTAGTGGGTTGGCCGCCCCCGGAGGTGCTGATACAGCGTGCCCCGGCTCTTGCGGCTCGGTCGACATTAGGCGGTTCGGTGCCCCGAGTCAAGTCCCTCGCCGACGAGGTGTGTGGGCCCGGTACGGGCTCACCGTCGGATCGCCGTCGATCCAGAAGCGCCAGGGGCGACCGGCCCCCTCACCGCCCACTCCGGTGCGGGGGCCGGTGCACACCTGATCAGGGCGTACCGGGGCGCCCGTGAGGATGGACAGCGGGGAGCCGGGGCCGTCGCACGCGTCGGTGCCGTCCAGCGTGCGGTCGACGTCCAGGGCCGTGGCGAGACGGGCCGGGCCCTTGGCCAGTTCCTTGTCGTACCGGGCCGAAACGCGTCGGTGACGGGCCGGCTCCTGGCCGACGTGGATCTCGCCGGCGCGCAGCAGGACACCGCTCGCCATCCCCTCGGGCCCGCACACCAGGTTCAGGCAGTGGCTGAGGAAACCGCCGCATCCGAGAGGCGCACCGCCCTCGCGGAGATGTTCGCTGTAGGAGACATCGACGCGTCGACCCTGCGGACGGGCATCGGCAGGTGTGACGTCGACCGTCGAAGCCTTCCGCGCAGGCAAGCGCGTCGACCCGGACACCTACTCGTCGGCGTACACGGAGGACCTGAAGCGGTTGCGGGGTGAGGGGAGGAGCAAGGGTCGAGTGCACGTCCTGACTCGACCGCTCTCCGATTACCTGCGCTTCGAGTTCTCCCGGTACTACGCACCGCACATGCTCGCCGGGGAGGACGTCCGCATCCTTGACGTGACCGAGCGGGAGAACCCGTTGCCGGATGTCGGGGACTTCTGGATGGCGACGGCCGAGATGTTCAGGCGTACCTGAAGTTCGCCGGGTACGAGGAGCACGCCCTCTTCGGCGAAGACCTTCGGGCTCGGCTCGCCGAGTGGTCCGCCGCTTGCCGTGTATGACTTCAGTCGACTTCGCGACTGAAGCGCCACCCCGTGCGCACCCCGGGGAATCATCCTTCGGCAAGCGAACAGTCGGGAGGTCGCACGGATGAGCACGCCCAAGACGACGATGGCAGTGCCGGTGAACCTGACCCTTCCGGGGGGAGACCCGGACCCCGTCACGGACTGTCGGCAGTGCCTCGGCGTCGCCGTCACCCGAGCCAACGCCCAACTCCGCGCCGACACACCGGCGGGCCGTGGGCAAGGCGCACAGCGGCTCAGGCCCCGGCGGACGGCTTGGCTCTCGGGCTCAGCCGGTACGCGGAGACCGTTGGATCACCGGCCAGGTAGAACCGGTGTTGCCAGTCATGGGCTTTACTCACGCCCACCCGAGGGCCAACCTGGATGAGCGCAGCGGGTACCGGCTCGCCCTCGGACAGCACGACCGAGGCGCCCGTCAGCAGGTCTGTGCCGTTGTGCTCTGCCTTGATGCCGAGTGCCTGGCAGAAGTTGCCCGGACCCCGAGCAAGGCGTGGGCTCTCGACCCTCCCCCCTCTCCGCTCGCGTGCCAGGTCTTCCCCCTCGATGACCCTCCCTGCCCGAATGAGGACAGCTGAGGCGATGCCTTCCGTCCCGGTGACGATGTTGGCGCACCAGTGAAGACCGTGGGACCGGTAGACATACAGGTGTCCTGCGGGTCCGAACATGACGGCGTTACGGGGTGTCTGTCCTCGGTAGGCATGGGAAGCCGGGTCAGCCGTACCGGAGTACGCCTCGGTCTCCGTGATGGCGATGCTCACGGTTCCCTCGGGGGTCTTGCAGGTGAGGACGCACCCGAGCAGCTTGGGGGCAACCTCTTCAGCAGGATGGGAGAGGAGGTCAACGTTCATGCCGACTGCCTTGACGTGTGGTGGGTGAAGTAGACGTACGCGTGACCGGGGCGTCCGAACATCACCGCGGTTCTCGCCGTGCGGCCCCGGAAGGCGTGGGAGCCTGGGTCGGCCTCGCCGGCATATGCCTCGACCTCGGTGAGGCGGAGCTCGATGAGGCAGTCGTCCGTCATCCGTACGAGGGTCCGGCCGAGCAGGTCCGGGGCGACCTCCAGTACGGGGCGGTCGAAGAAGCCCCGGGGCAGCGGCGTACGGTCGGGGCTCTCGATCATGTTGAACGAGCGTACTGGGGCGGCGCGCGGAACCGGCTACGGTCTTCCGCGCGTACGCATACGTGACTGAGGACCGACAAGGAGTGGACATGGGCTTCAAGAAGCTGCTCGCGAGCCTGGGTGCGGGCGGTGGCAACGTCGAGACGGTGCTGACCGAGGTGAATGTGGTGCCTGGCGGCGTCGTCCAGGGTGAGGTGCGGATCGAGGGCGGTTCGGTGGACCAGGAGATCCAGCGCCTGTCCATGGGCCTCCAGGCGCGGGTCGAGGTGGAGAGCGGCGACCAGGAGGTCAAGCAGGACATCGAGTTCGCGAAGGTGCAGCTCGGTGGCGCCTTCACGCTGCAGGCGGGTGCGGTGCACGTGCTGCCGTTCGGTCTGGAGATCCCGTGGGAGACGCCGGTGACCTCCATCGCGGGGCACCAGCTGCACGGGATGAACATCGGTGTGACGACCGAGCTGGCGATCGCCCGGGCCGTCGACTCGACGGACCTGGACCCGGTCAACGTGCATCCGCTGCCGGCGCAGCAGGCGATCCTCGACGCCTTCGTCCAGCTGGGCTTCCGCTTCAAGAACGCCGACATGGAGCGGGGGCACATCCGGGGTACGCGGCAGAAGCTGCCGTTCTACCAGGAGATCGAGTTCCTGCCGCCGCAGCAGTACCGGGGGCTGAACCAGGTGGAGCTGTCGTTCGTCGCCGACGAGCGCGAGATGGACGTCGTGCTGGAGATGGACAAGAAGGGCGGTCTGTTCACCGAGGGAAGCGACTCGTACCGCTCCTTCGTGGTCGGGCTGAACGACTTCCGGAACACCGACTGGGCCGCGTACCTGAACCAGTGGCTCGCCGATGTCGGCGGGCGCCGCAACTGGCTCTAGGCTCGGGAGAATCGAAAATTCAAAGGGAATCGGAGGTTCTGACGTGGCCGATGCGAAGAGGGCGCCGCTCCCCCATGACTTCCATCCGCCGGTGTCGTCGTTCACGGTGGTGAGCGACGACATCGAGCCGGGGGGTGTACTGGCGGACGCGCAGGTGCACGCGGCGGGCAACACGTCGCCGCAGCTGCGGTGGGAGGGCTTCCCCGCGGAGACGAAGAGCTTCGCCGTGACCTGCTTCGACCCCGACGCACCGACCGGCAGCGGCTTCTGGCACTGGGTGCTGTTCGACATCCCGGCGTCGGTGACGGAGCTGCCGGCGGGTGCGGGCGGCGGGAAGTTCGAGGGGCTGCCCGAGGGTGCGGTGCACGTCCGCAACGACTACGGCTCGAAGGACTTCGGAGGGGCCGCGCCCCCGGCCGGGGACGGGCCGCACCGGTATGTGTTCACGGTGTACGCGGTGGACTCGGAGAAGCTGGGGCCGGACGCGGAGGTGTCCCCGGCGGTGGTCGGCTTCAATCTGCGGTTCCACACACTGGCGCGTGCCCAGCTGATCGGTGAGTACGAGACACCCGCGGAGAGCTGAACGTTCGCCTTCCGTTTGCCCGCTTCTGGCCTGTACGAGGCCGGGGGCGGGCATTTTCTGCTCGCGGATATTGCGTTGTCCGTCCCGTGCCGCCCCGCCAGAGTTGATCCAGGCGCGTCAGGAGGCGGGCCGCACATGGAGGTGGGCAGAATGCGGAACACGCTGGTTCTCAACGCGAGCTTCGAGCCGCTGTCGACGGTTTCGTTGCACCGTGCGGTGGTGCTTGTGCTGCAGGACAAGGCTGTTGTCGAGCAGGCCCATCCGGCGCTCCGGGTGCGTGCGGCGGCGGTGGATCTTCCCGTACCGCGGGTGATCAGACTGTGCCGGTACGTACGGGTTCCGTTCCGAAGACACGCGCCGTGGTCGCGGCGGGGTGTGCTGGTGCGGGACCAGCACCGGTGTGCGTACTGCGGGCGGCGGGCGACGACGGTGGACCATGTGGTGCCGCGGTCGCACGGGGGTGCGGACAGCTGGCTGAACACGGTCGCGTCCTGCGCCGAGGACAATCACCGCAAAGCGGACCGTACGCCGGAGGAGGCGGGGATGCCGCTGCTGCACCAGCCGTTCGTACCGAGCCCGGCGGACGCGATGCTGCTGGCGCTGCGGTCCG
Organism: Streptomyces sp. TRM49041; assembly: GCF_008271805.1. Taxonomy (GTDB): domain Bacteria; phylum Actinomycetota; class Actinomycetes; order Streptomycetales; family Streptomycetaceae; genus Streptomyces. The sequence continues at coordinate 71,067 of NZ_VSRY01000086.1, read as the reverse complement.
GCGAGCGGTCGGAGCTTCCCGAGTGGCTGACGGACCGGCAGACCGCCGCGGCCTGAAGGTGATCGGTGGAGCCCGCCCCTACGTGTGCCGTCGGGGGGCGGGCTTCTCGTCATCCTGTGGTGAGTTGGAGGATGGCCGCCCCGCCGATGGCGACGATCAGGACGCGGAGGGCCTTGGCGGGGAGGCGGCGGCCGACCCGCGCGCCGAGCTGGCCGCCGATGGTGGAGCCGACGGCGATCAGGGCGACGGCCGTCCAGTCGAAGTGGGCGGCGAAGACGAAGAACAGCGCGGCGATGGAGTTGACGACGGCCGCGAGGACGTTCTTGGCCGCGTTGAGGCGCTGCAGGGAGTCGTTGAGCAGCATGCCCATGAGGGACAGGTAGACGATTCCCTGGGCGGCGGTGAAGTAGCCGCCGTAGACGCTGGCGAGGAGCAGGCCGACGAAGAGGAGGGGGCCGCCGTCGCGGGCGGTGTCGGTCCGGCCCGTACGGTCGCGGCGGCGTTGCACGGCCCGGGTGATGCGGGGCTGCAGTACGACGAGGACGAGGGCCAGCGCGACCAGGACGGGGACGATCGTCTCGAACGCGGTGGACGGCAGCAGCGTGAGGAGGACGGCGCCGCAGAGTCCGCCGACGGCCGCGGCGACGCCCAGGCGTACGACGCGGGCGCGCTGCCCGGCGAGTTCGGCGCGGTAGCCGATGGCTCCGCTGATGGAGCCGGGGATCAGGCCGAGGGCGTTGGAGACGGTGGCGGTGACCGGGGGCAGTCCGGTGGCGAGGAGGACGGGGAACGTGATGAGCGTTCCCGAGCCGACGATGGTGTTGATCGTGCCCGCGCCGACCCCGGCCGCGAACACGGCGAGCATCTCCCAGATCGTCACTGCGCCCCCGTACAGGATCGGTGATCGGTGAACCGATCATGCACGAGGGCCGTCGGGTCAGTCGACGCGGGGTTCCTCTCGACGCTGCTCCTTGCCGCCGGTGTTGAAGCCGGGGGTGCCGCCGCCGAGGTTGCCGAAGGCGCCGGAGAGGCCCTTGAGGGCGTCGCCGATCTCGCTGGGCACGATCCAGAGCTTGTTGGCGTCGCCTTCGGCGATCTTCGGGAGCATCTGGAGGTACTGGTAGGAGAGCAGCTTCTGGTCGGGGTCGCCGGCGTGGATGGACTCGAAGACCGTGCGGATGGCCTGGGCCTCGCCCTCGGCGCGGAGCGCGGCGGCCTTGGCCTCGCCCTCGGCGCGGAGGATGGCGGACTGCTTCTCGCCTTCGGCCGTGAGGATCTGGGACTGGCGGATGCCTTCGGCGGTGAGGATGGCGGCGCGCTTGTCACGGTCGGCGCGCATCTGCTTCTCCATCGAGTCCTGGATGGAGGTCGGCGGCTCGATCGCCTTGAGCTCGACGCGGTTGACGCGGATGCCCCACTTGCCGGTGGCTTCGTCGAGGACGCCGCGCAGGGCCGCGTTGATCTCCTCACGGGACGTGAGGGTCCGCTCCAGGTCCATGCCGCCGATGATGTTGCGGAGGGTGGTGACGGTGAGCTGCTCGATGGCCTGGATGTAGCTGGCGACCTCGTAGGTGGCGGCGCGGGCGTCGGTCACCTGGTAGTAGATGACCGTGTCGATGTTGACGACGAGGTTGTCCTGCGTGATGACCGGCTGGGGCGGGAAGGGGACGACCTGTTCACGGAGGTCGATGCGGTTGCGGATCGTGTCGATGAACGGCACGACGATGTTGAGGCCCGCGTTGAGGGTGCGCGTGTAGCGGCCGAAGCGCTCCACGATGGCGGCACTGGCCTGTGGGATGACCTGGATCGTCTTGATCAGGGCGATGAAGACAAGCACCACCAGAATGACCAGAACGATGATGACTGATGGCATCGTGCTCCCCGTGCCCTTCGCTGCCGTTGATGTCGATGATCGATTTTCCCAGACGGCGGGTGGTCATGCGGGCCGTTCGGTCAGTTGACCGCTTATGTCATATGGCGATACGTCACATGACGAGGGCGGTGGCCCCGTCGATCTCGACCACGTCGACCTGTTGCCCCGGTTCGAAGGTCTGGTCGGCGGCGTAGGAGCGGGCGGACCAGACCTCGCCGGCGAGCTTGATCCGTCCGCCGCTGCCGTCGACCCGCTTCAGGACGGTCGCTTGTCGGCCCTTCAAGGCGTCGACTCCCGTGGCGTGTTGGGCCTGCCCCGCGAGGTGCCGGGCCGCGATGGGCCGTACGAAGACGAGGAGCGCGACCGAGACGACGACGAAGACGACCACTTGGGGCACCACGCCGAAGCCGAGACCCGCGGTGACGGCTCCGGCGACCGCCCCGACGGAGAACATTCCCAATTCGGGCATCGCGGTGAGCACGAGCGGGATGCCCAGCCCCACCGCGCCGATCAGCCACCAGACCCATGCGTCGATTTCCACAACGTCATGGTAGGACCGTGTGCTCTTCGGGGACAGGGTGCAACGGCCCCATGGGGGCGGGCCCTTCGGCCTCGTCAGGAGAGCGGCAGGCCCTGGGCGGTGTAGCGGTCGCCGACGTTCTCGACGACGAGGGGGAGGCCGAAGCAGTGGGAGAGGTTGCGGGAGGTCAGCTCGGTCTCGACGGGGCCCGCGGCGAGCACCTTGCCCTGACGGATCATCAGGACGTGGGTGAAGCCCGGTGGGATCTCCTCGACATGGTGGGTGACCATGATCATGGAGGGCGCGTAGGGGTCGCGGGCGAGGCGGCCGAGCCGGCGGACGAGGTCCTCGCGGCCGCCGAGGTCGAGACCGGCGGCGGGTTCGTCGAGCAGGAGCAGCTCGGGGTCGGTCATCAGGGCGCGGGCGATGAGGGTGCGCTTGCGCTCGCCCTCGGAGAGGGTGCCGAACCTGCGTTCCAGGAAGTCGGACATGCCGAGGCGGTCGAGGAAGGCGCGGGCGCGGTCCTCGTCGACGGCGTCGTAGTCCTCCTGCCAGGTTGCGGTCATGCCGTACGCGGCGGTGAGCACGGTCTCGAGGACGGTCTGGCGCTTGGGGAGCTTCTCGGCCATGGCGATGCCGGCCATGCTCACACGGGGGCGCAGATCGAAGACGTCGACCTTGCCGAGCTGCTCGCCGAGGATGCTCGCGCTGCCGCGGGTGGGGAAGAGGTAGGTGGAGGCGAGATTCAGGAGGGTGGTCTTGCCCGCGCCGTTGGGGCCGAGGATGACCCAGCGCTCGCCCTCCTTGACCGACCAGGAGACCTCGTCCACCAGAGCACGTCCGTCGCGGACCACGGATACGTCCACCAGCTCCAGTACATCGCTCATGAGCGCGTTGTCTCCCCTTGCGGTCGAGTCTTCGTCGTTGTCGCCTGCGTAGCCTGCGTGGCCTGCGTCGCCTGCGCTGATCGCCACGGTTGCGGCGGGCGCAAGTTCCCAGGGAAAACCTACGCCACTGGTGGAGGGGCCAGTACCTAGGGTGGGGGCATGCTTTCGGAACCACGTTCAGGACGGATGGCCGCATGGGGGAACGCCCTGCTGGCCGGGTTGGTGTCGCCGGACGACGCGGTGACCGCGATCGTCGGTGACGACGCGGTGCACCGCGTGGAGGGGCTGCCGGGCGAGCCGGGGCCGGTCGGGCTGACGCTGGCGCTGGGGCGGCTGCGGTCGCTGGGGATCACGGGGTGGCGGGTGGCGCTGCCCGCGCCCGGGCATCCGCTGGGGCTCAGCGGTCCGCCGGACTTCAACGCGCGGGCGCTGGAGGCGGAGGAGGCCGTCGTCGGGTACGGGGCGGGGTTCGGGCTGGTACCGGAGGTGACCGCGGTGGGCCCCGCGGGGGATCTGCATGTGGAGGTGGTGTGGCACTGCCTGCCGGTGCGGGAGGCGCCGCCCGCGGACGTGCCGTCGCTGGGTGAGGCGGAGCGGGAGCTGGCGGAGGCGCTGCGGGACGCCACGGTGGTGCTGACGCGGTTGAACGTGGCCGGGTCCGGGCAGGTGGCGGAGGCGGCGCTGGACGCGTACCGGGCGCGGGCGCACGCGGGGCGTGAGGTGCTGGCGCCGGGGTATCCGCCGCGCGCGGTGCGGGTGCTGGAGCTGGCGCAGCGGGTGGCGCTGCTGATCTCGTTGGCGTACGAGAAGGGGCACGGCGGCGCGGTGAGCGCGTCGGAGATGGCGGCGCGGGCGGCGGCGCTGCGGCCGGTGGAGCGGGTGGCGCGGCGGGCGCAGGTGGCGGCGTTCAACGCGTATGTGGAGGAGAAGGAGCGGGGCCGGGCCTGAGTGACGGCCTTCGCCGCGCGGGGGTGGGAACGGGGCGGCCCCCCAGGTGGAGCCTGGGGGGCCGGGGAGGTCATGCTCTCGGCCGTCAGTGGTTGACGGAGGTGTTCCCGTAGGCCGGGTTCAGGGCGCCGATGACGTTCACGGTGTTGCCGTTGACGTTCACCGGGACATCCACGGGGGCCTGGATCAGGTTGCCGGAGCCCACGCCCGGGGACTTGACCGCGACACCGTCGGCGTGCGCGCCGCCGGTGGCGGACGCGGCACCCGCGGCGGCGGCGACGAGCCCTCCGGCGACCATGGTGACAGCAGCGGCCTTCTTCAGGTTCTTCACTGGAAATTTCCTCCTAGCCATCGCTGCGGCCATCACCGCAGCACGCCATGGAGAACGGCCGGGCGCCCGACAGGTTGCGCCGGACGGGTGATATACACCCGACGGTATGAATCTTTGATGGGAGGACAACCTTCTCGTCTGTTGTCGGTCGGCTGTTGTCGGTCCGCCTGGGCTTCAGCCGGTCAGGCCGTGGCGGACGGCCCACAGGGCGGCCTGGGTGCGGTCGGCGAGGTCCAGTTTCATGAGGATGTTCGAGACATGCGTCTTGACCGTCTTCTCGGAGAGGACGAGGGCGCGGGCGATCTCCCGGTTGGAGCGGCCGTCGGCGATCAGGCCGAGGACCTCGCGCTCCCGTTCCGTGAGGGTGCCGCTGCGGCCGCCGGCGCCGCCGTTGGACTCCTCCTGGCTGAGGAGCGCCCCGGCCACCTCCGGCTGGAGCAGGACGTGGCCCGCGTGTACGGAACGGATGGCGCCGGCGAGGGCGTCCGGGTCGATGTCCTTGTAGACGTACCCGGCGGCGCCCGCGCGCAGGGCCGGGACGACCGTGCGCTGCTCGGTGAAGCTGGTGACGACCAGGACCTTGGCGGGGTTGTCCAGCTCCCGCAGTTTGCGGAGGGCCTCGATGCCGTCGGTGCCGGGCATCTTCACGTCCATGAGGACGACGTCGGGACGGAGCTCCTCGGTCCGGGCGACGCCCTCGGCGCCGTCGGCGGCCTCGCCGACGACCTCGATGTCGTCCTGGACCTCCAGGAACGTACGCAGGCCGCGGCGGACGACCTGGTGGTCGTCGACGAGCAGGACCCGGATACGGATGCTTCTGTCAGCCACCGGGGACCTCCATCTCGATCGTGGCGCCCTCGCCGGGCGCCGAGTGCACGGTGAGGCGGCCGCCGACGCCGCTGGTCCGGTCGCGCATGGAGACCAGACCGAGGTGGCGGCCGGCCCGGCGGACGGCGCGCGGGTCGAACCCCTTGCCGTCGTCGGTGACGGTGAGCCGCGCGCCCTGGCCGCACCGGACCAGCCGGACGGTGACCGCGTCGGCGGCGGAGTGGCGCAGGGCGTTGTGCAGGGCCTCCTGGGCGACGCGCAGCATCGCCTCCTCCTGGGCGGCGGGCAGGGCCCGTATGCCGCCGCCGTCGAAGGTGACCCGCGCGGTGTGCGCCCGGTCGAGGACCTGGACGTGCGTACGGAGCGTGTGGACCAGGCCGTCCTCGTCGAGGGCGGCCGGGCGGAGCTCGACGACGGCGGCGCGCAGCTCGTCGGCGGCCTCGGCGGCGAGGGCGGCGACCTGCTGGAGCTCGCCCTTGGCGCGGACGGGGTCGCGGTCGACGAGGGCGGCGGCCGCCTGTGCGGTGAGCCGCAGCGAGAAGAGCTTCTGGCTGACGGCGTCGTGCAGCTCGTGGGCGAGCCGGGAGCGCTCCTCGGCGATGGTGAGTTCGCGGCTGCGCTCGTACAGCCGGGCGTTGGTGAGGGCGATCGCGGCGTGCTGGGCGAGGATGCCGAGCAGTTCCTCGTCCTGGGCGGTGAAGCCGCAGCCGCCGCCGGGTGCGGGGCAGCGCTTGTTGGCCAGGAAGAGCGCAGCGATCGTCTCGCCGCCGTCGCGGACGGGCAGGCCCAGGAAGTCGGACATGTCGGGGTGGGTGGCGGGCCAGCCCTCGAAGCGGGGGTCCTCGCGGACATCGGCGAGGCGCTCCGGCTTCTCGTTGTGGAGCATCGCCGCGAGGATGCCGTGCTGGCGGGGCAGCGGGCCGATGGCCTTCCACTGCTCGTCGCTGATCCCGTCGACGACGAACTGGGCGAAGCCGCCGTGGTCGTCCGGGACGCCGAGGGCGGCGTACTCGGCGTCGAGCAGATCGCGGGCGGACGCCACGATCGTCTTGAGGACGTCGCGGACCTCCAGCTGCCTGCTCATCTCCAGCAGGGCCGTGCTCACCGCGGCGAGGCCGGAGCGTGGTCGATCGGTCATGCGTTCACGTTACCCACGGAGGGTGACAGTCCGTATCCGCCTGTGGACGGCGGCGCGCGGGTCGGAGGACCTAGGCCCTCCGACCCGCCGGAAAGCGCCCTCACACTGCGCATTGCCGACGCAACTCCTGGTGAGGCCACCACTCGTCCTGTGTGAGCCCGCACATAGGAGCCAGATCACTTACGAACGTCCGTAGTGGCGCGGACGGGGATCCGATCAATGCTGGTCGAGCGAGTGTGTAGGCCGCCGGGACGCCTCCCGCGGGAGCTCCTGATCCACTACCCGGGGTCGTAGGTCACACCTTTGCCACACGATTTTGCTGCCGCTAAGAATTGCAGCCGTCGCCCGCCGAGCAGGCGCAGCGCCGCCCCGGCGTGCGACTCCCGCTATTCGAAGAGGTACGACTGTATGTCCCCGTCCAGCACGTCTGGTCTCAGCCGTCTCAAGAAGAACCACAAGCTCTCCCTCGCGGGTGTGGCCGCCATCAGCGCCGCCGCCCTCGGCTTCACCCTCGTCCCGGCCAGCGGGTCGGCCGAGGCCGAGGTCAAGGAGGTGGCCGCCGCCCCGGCCGCCGCCTGGAGCGGCTATACGACCGCGGAACTGCAGGCCGGCATCGCCGGGCAGAAGACTTCGTTCGAGCTGCAGGCCGAGGCCAAGGCGGAGGCGGCGGCCAAGGCGAAGGCCGCCGCTGCCGCCAAGGCGAAGGCCGCCGCTGCCGCCAAGGCCAAGGCCGAGGCCGCCGCCAAGGCCAAGGCCGCCGCTGCCGCCAAGGCCGAGGCCGCCGCCAAGGCCAAGGCCGCCGCTGCCGCCAAGGCCAAGGCCGAGGCCGAGGCGAAGAAGCGCGCCGCCGCCAAGGCCGCCGCGAGCCGTGCCGCCGCCCGCAAGCCGGTGTACGCGAACAACCTCGACGGCTGGATCCGCGAGGCGCTCGACATCATGAAGAAGCACAACATCCCGGGTACCTACGAGGGCATCCACCGCAACATCATGCGGGAGTCCAGCGGTAACCCGAACGCGATCAACAACTGGGACATCAACGCCAAGAACGGCGTCCCGTCGATCGGTCTGCTCCAGGTCATCAAGCCGACGTTCGACGCCTACCACGTCCCCGGCACCAAGAAGAGCCAGTGGGACCCGGTCGCCAACATCGTCGCCGCCTGCAACTACGCGGCCGACCGTTACGGCTCCATGGACAACGTCAACAGCGCGTACTGATCCGCGTAGACGCCGGAAGGGCGGCACCCCGTGCGGGGTGCCGCCCTTCACGCGCGCGTGGCGCCGGTCACTTGCGCATGACCTCCGGCTCGTGGCGGCGCAGCAGCCGCGCCACGAGGATGCCCAGGACGAGCGCCATGGCCAGCAGCACCGAGATGTTGATCCCCCACTGGCCGGCGCTGTGCTCCCACAGCGGGTCCAGGTCGGTGGGGTTCTCGCGGTCCCACGGCGGCATCAGGCGCGCCAGGTCGAGGGTCGTGCCCGCGCCGGCGATGGCCCAGCGGGACGGCATGAGCCAGGCGAACTGCTCCAGGCCCGGCGAGCCGTACACCTTGAACAGGATGCCGGTGAACACGACCTGGACGATGGCGAACATGACCAGCAGCGGCATGGTCTTCTCGGCGGTCTTCACCAGCGACGAGATGACCAGGCCGACCATCATCGACGTGAGGCCGAGCGCGATGACGACGACGCACAGCTCGACGGCCGGCGGCATGAGCAGGCCCTCGGCGGGCAGGTCGCGCGGGATGAAGCCGATGGCGCAGATGATGATGCCCTGGAAGGCCGTGATCACACCGAGGACGATCACCTTGGACATCAGGTACGCCGAGCGGGACAGGCCGGTGGCCCGTTCCCGTTCGTAGATGACCCGTTCCTTGATCAGCTCTCGTACGGAGTTGGCGGCGCCCGAGAAGCACATGCCGACCGCGAGGATCAGCATGATCGTGCCGGCGTCGCCGTTGAACCGGGACGGCGGCGTGGGCGGTGCCAGGCCGAAGTCGGCGGGGATGACGACGGAGACCGCGCCGAGGACCGCCGGGAGGATCACCATCAGGCCCAGGAAGCCCTTGTCGGAGGCGATCACCGAGACGTAGCGGCGGATCAGGGTCCACAGCTGGGCGCCCCAGCTCTGCGGCTTGGGTGGCTTGGCGGCGGACTGCGCCGGCATCTGGACCGGCTGCGCGGCGACGGCGTCGATGTCCGCCGCGTACAGCTGGTAGTGCTGGGAGCCCTTCCAGCGGCCGGCCCAGTCGTAGTCGCGGTAGTTCTCGAAAGCCGAGAAGACGTCCGCCCACGTCTCGTACCCGAAGAAGTTCAGTGCCTCCTCCGGCGGACCGAAGTAGGCCACGGAGCCGCCGGGGGCCATCACGAGCAGCTTGTCGCAGAGGCCGAGCTCCGCCACGGAGTGGGTGACGACGAGGACCGTGCGGCCGTCGTCGGCGAGGCCGCGCAGCAGCTGCATCACATCGCGGTCCATGCCCGGGTCGAGGCCGGATGTCGGCTCGTCCAGGAAGATCAGGGACGGCTTGGTCAGCAGCTCCAGGGCGACGGAGACACGCTTGCGCTGGCCACCGGAGAGGGAGGTGACCTTCTTCTCCTTGTGGATGTCGAGCTTGAGCTCGCGCAGCACCTCGTCGATGCGGGCCTCGCGCTCGGCCTCGGCGGTGTCGCCGGGGAAGCGGAGCTTGGCCGCGTACTTGAGGGCCTTCTTGACGGTCAGCTCCTTGTGCAGGATGTCGTCCTGCGGGACCAGACCGATGCGCTGGCGCAGCTCGGCGAACTGCTTGTACAGGCTGCGGTTGTCGTAGAGCACGTCACCCTGGTCGGCCGGGCGGTAGCCGGTGAGCGCCTTGAGCAGCGTCGACTTCCCGGAGCCGGACGGGCCGATGACACCGATCAGCGACTTCTCCGGGACGCCGAAGGAGACGTCCTTGAGGATCTGCTTGCCGCCGTCGACGGTGACGGTGAGGTGGCGGGCCGAGAAGGAGACGTCACCGGTGTCGACGAACTCCTCGAGCCGGTCGCCGACGATACGGAACGTCGAGTGACCGACGCCGACGATGTCGTTGGGGCCGATGAGGACGGTGCCCGACTTGGCGATCGGCTGGCCGTTGACGTACGTGCCGTTGTGCGCGCCGAGGTCGCGCAGTTCGAAGCGGCCGTCGGGGTGGGCGGTGAACTCGGCGTGGTTGCGCGAGACCTGGAGGTCGGAGACGACCAGGTCGTTCTCCAGCGCACGGCCGATCCGCATGACGCGGCCCAGCGCGAGTTGGTGGAACGTCGTGGGGCTGCGGTCCCCGTACGCGGGTGACGCGGCCTCCTGACGGGCCGCCGCGCCGCCGCCCTGCTGGTGCGGGATCTGCTGCTCGGGCGGCTTCTGCCAGCCGCCGCCCTGGTGCTGCGGCTGCTGCGGCTGCTGGTGCTGCGGTTGCTGCTGGTGCGGGGCGGGCGCCTGGTGCTGGCCGGGCCATGCCTGCAGCTGGGCCTGCGAGGCCTGGGCGTTGTACGCACCGGCTGCCGCCGCCGGCGCGGCTCCGGCGGGCGCGCCCGCGGTGGCACCGGCGAAACTCAGCCGCGGGCCGTCGGTGGCGTTGCCGAGGTGCACGGTGGCACCCGGTCCGATTTCCATCTGGTGGATCCGCTGACCCTGCACATAGGTGCCGTTGGTGGATCCGTGGTCCTCGATGACCCAACTCCGGCCACCCCAGCTGATGGTGGCGTGCCGCCACGAGACCCTGGCGTCGTCGATCACCACGTCACCCTGCGGGTCCCGCCCGAGGGTGTACGACCTGGACGGATCGAGGGTCCAGGTCCTTCCGTTCAGTTCCAGTACGAGTTCCGGCACTCCATGCCCCACGTAGTTGTCCCCCGAGGTACCCCCGTCGCTGGGAGTCTAGGGATGGCGAACATCGAGGGGGAACTATTTCAGGACCGGTCCCGGATAAGAAAGTCGGGCGGTGTGAAGACCGCGCGCAGGGCCGCGCGTGCCGTACGGGGAGCGCCCGTTGACGGCGGCGAAACACGCCCGGAGAGTGGTAAGCACCCATGAGTGCGGCGGATTTCGCATGAATGGGGGCAACTCAGGGTAGATCGGGGGGTCCTGATGGGGGTGAACGGCCGGGGCGTGCCGGGAAGCACCGGAATGCGGGGGGATGCGCAGGGTGCGCCGTGGGGTGATGTGATCGTGACCTCGATCGCCGCGGTCGGGTGGGCCGTGGCGGGAATGGCGGGTGTCGCGGCGTCTGCGTTACGGCTGCTGGACATGGACGCGGTGGCTCCGCTCGGTCCGCCGACGGCGGCGGTGGTGGCGCTCTCGGCGGGCGGTTCGGTGACGTCGTCGGCGGAGGTGTCGGCGCTGGGGGCGCGCGGCGGGACGTCGGAGCTGGTGGCGGGCGTACTGCCTCTCGGGGTCGGGCTGGTGGGTGCGCTGCTGCTGTCGGCGGTCTTCCTGCGGGGTCTGCGGGGCGCGGGGGCGTTCGTGGCGGGGCGTGAGCTGGCCGCGCGGACGGGCGGGGTGGTGGTGCTGTTCGCGGCGGCCGCGGGTGGGCTGGCGCGCGTGGGGCGGGACACGGCGGTGGTCGACGGGGCGTGGCCGGTGCCTGGCCACCCGGCTGCGCCGGGCGGCGGTGAGCCGGGCGGCATCCGGGTCCCCGGGCTCGGGGAGATCGGCGGGCTGTGGCCGGACGGAATCGCTGATGTCGTCGCGCCGAAGGTGACGGTGGCCTTCGCCGTCGACCTCGACCGGTCCGTGGCGGGCGCGGCCCTGTGGGCGCTGGCGGTCCTGGTGGTCGCGCTGGTCGCCGCGCCGGGCGCGCCACTGCCGCCGGGACGCGGCTGGGACGCGGTACGGCGGGTGGTGCGGCCGGCGGTGTCGGCGATGGTGGTGGTCCTACTGGTGGTGGCGGCCTCGGGGTACGCGGTCGCGGGGTACGCGGCGGTGGGCGCCGAGCGGCCGGGGCGGGTGCTGGGCGCGGCGCTGCTGGGTGCGCCGAACGGGGCGTGGGCGGGGCTGTCGCTGGGGCTGTTCGTGCCGTGGGAGGGCCGTGCGTCGGGTGCGCTCGCGGGCCTGGTGCCGGATCCGCTCGGCGCGCTGCTGCGGGCGTCCGCGCACGAGCCGGTGACCCTGGAGGGGCTGGCCGCGCTGGACGGGCGGGTGTGGCCGGGGGCGGTGGCCCTGGGTGCGGTGATGCTGGGCGGCGGTGTGCTGGCGGCCGCGCGTACGCCCCGGGCGGGCCTCGGGGCGGTGGCTTTCGCGGGGCGGTGCGCGGTGCGGTCCGCCGCCGTGTGGGCGGTGGCGCTGCCCCTGCTGGGCCGGCCGGCGGAGGTATCGGCGGACGCGTCGGTGTCGGTCCTGCGCCACGAGGTCTTCGACGCCGAGCTCCTGCTGCGGGGCGACGCCTGGCGGGCCGGGCTGCTGGGCCTTGTTTGGGGCGCCGCTTACGGAGCGGCGGGTGCCCTGACGGCGTACGCGACGCACCTGGCGGGCCGGTGGACGGCGCTGCCGGGCGTGGTGGTGGGCGACGACTGGTACGGGGAGGGGGCGGCGCACGGGTCCGGCGCGGCGGACGCGGCCGGCCCGAGGCCGACGGCGGGCGACGCGACCGGCCCGGACGGCGGGAACAGCGGGGACGGCGGGGACAGCGGGGCGGGCGCGGAAAGCGGGGCCCGGGTGGGTCGCTCGGCCGGAGCGGACGGCGGGCCGGGGCCGTACAGGCCGTCGGAGTCCTACCGGCCGCCGAACCCGGACACCAACCCCTATCTGCGGCCGCCCGACGGTGGGGCGGGCGCCGGGATTCATGAGGCGCCCACCGTGTCGCGGCCCGTGCGGCCGCCGGAGCTGCCGCCGGAGGGTCCCCCTCCGCCGGGGCGGCCGGGCGAGGGCCGACAGCGCTAGGGGGCCGGGGTGTCCGTAAGGCGGGACGGGGGCGGCCCCGTCGCGGCGGGGCCGATACGGTGGAAGGACCATGAGCGCATCACAGACCTCAGACGTCCCCACCCTTCTCGTCAAGATCTTCGGGAAGGACCGCCCCGGGATCACCGCCGGGTTGTTCGACACCCTCGCCGCGTTCGCCGTCGATGTCGTCGACATCGAGCAGGTCGTCACGCGTGGCCGTATCGTCCTGTGCGCGCTCGTCACCGAGCCGACCGTGAGCACGGAGGGCGAACTGCGGGCCACGGTGCACAGCTGGGCGGAGTCGCTGAAGCTCCAGGCGGAGATCATCTCCGGTACGGGTGACAACCGCCCCCGCGGTCATGGGCGTTCGCATGTCACCGTGCTCGGGCACCCGCTGACGGCGGAGAACACGGCGGCCATAGCGGCCACGATCACCGGGACCGGCGGCAACATCGACCGTATCTTCCGACTCGCCAAGTACCCGGTGACCGCCGTCGAGTTCGCGGTGTCCGGTGCCGAGACCGAGCCGCTGCGGACCGCGCTCGCCACCGAGGCGCACGAGATCGGGGTGGACGTCGCCGTCGTGTCGGCGGGCCTGCACCGGCGGGCTCAGCGGCTGGTCGTCATGGACGTCGACTCGACGCTGATCCAGGACGAGGTCATCGAGCTGTTCGCGGCGCACGCCGGGTGCGAGGACAAGGTCGCGGACATCACGGCGGCGGCGATGCGCGGCGAGCTGGACTTCGAGCAGTCGCTGCACGCGCGCGTGGCGCTGCTCGCCGGCCTGGACGCGTCGGTCGTGGAGAAGGTGCGGTCGGAGGTGCGGCTCACCCCGGGCGCGCGGACCCTGATCCGTACACTGAAGCGGCTCGGCTACCAGGTCGGCGTGGTGTCCGGCGGGTTCACGCAGGTCACGGACGACCTCAAGGTGCGCCTCGGCCTGGACTTCGCCTCCGCCAACACGCTGGAGGTCGTCGACGGCAAGCTGACCGGCCGGGTGACCGGTGAGATCGTGGACCGGGCGGGCAAGGCGCGGCTACTGCGCCGGTTCGCGGCCGAGGCGGGCGTACCGCTCGCCCAGACCGTCGCCATCGGCGACGGGGCGAACGACCTGGACATGCTCAACGCGGCCGGGCTCGGGGTGGCGTTCAACGCCAAGCCCGTGGTGCGCAGGGCGGCCCACACCGCGGTGAACGTGCCGTTCCTGGACACCGTGCTGTATCTGCTGGGCGTCACCCGGGAAGAGGTCGAGGCGGCGGACGCCGAACTGATCTGAGTACGGGGACGTCATGGATGACGTGAGGCCCGGACACCGCTCAGGGTGTCCGGGCCTCCTCCGTCTTCCGCCGTCAGGCTTCGGGCGTGACGCCCAGGCCGTCACTCGTGGGGCCCCCAGAAGGCGACGAGCCTGCCGACGCCGTGCTCCACGGACTTCCACGTGCCGTCGAAGGTGAGGACGGCCACCGCCGAGGTCGGGAAGCCGCTGCGGTTCATGCGGGACAGCAGGTCGCCCTCCGCGTCGCCGGAGAGCGCGTCGGCGAGGGCGTGGATGCCCGGGTTGTGGCCGACGACAAGGAGGTCCCGTACGTCTTCGGAGGTCTCGTTGAGCACCGCGATCAGTTCGCCGAGGGATGCCTCATAGATCCGCTCGTCGTATACGGTCCTGGGCCGCTGGGGCAGCTCGTGGACCACGAGTTTCCAGGTTTCGCGGGTGCGCAGGGCGGTCGAGCACAGGGTCAGATCGGGGGTGATGCCGGCGGAGGCCAGCCAGCGTCCGGCCACGGGGGCGTCCTTGCGTCCGCGGTCGGCGAGCGGACGCTCGTGGTCGGATTCCTGGGACCATTCCGCCTTCGCATGCCGGAGTAGCACGATCCTGCGAGGTGTATCGACGCTCATGACCCCAGCTTCGCATGAAACGGACCTTGGGGCGCAGGGTGTTGACCGGTCCGGGGCGCAGGGGTGAAGGGGCCCTCTCTAGCGCGCGAGCGTGATCTGGATCTGTTCGAGGATCCGGCCCCCCGCGGGCTCGCCGCCCGTGGCCTGGGCACTGCCCGGGCCGGTTATCAGCAGGAAGAGTACGGCGAAGGCGGCCACGGGGAGGGCGACGCCCCACCAGGGCAGCCGGACGTCGACGCCCGCTGAGCCGGTGGTGCCGACAGTGGCGTGGGTGCGGGTGCGGGTGCGGGTGGGCGTACGGGCCGACATGGCCGCCTCCGTCGTCGTCGCGGGGTCCGTGGTGCCGAGGTGTTCTCCACGCTACGGAGCACGCGGTGCCGGGCCCATCAGGTGATCCACCCACTTCACCCTGACCCTTTCCCCCTAGGGGACGGTGGAGCTGTCCCCACCGTCCTGTCAGGGTGAGGCGATCGAGGCGATGATTCCGATGACCACACCGATCGCGAGCATCGCGCCGAGGACGACGAGCAGCTTCGTCTGGCCGTTCTTGGGGTTCGGGTCGAGCACAGGCATGGAGCCAGTCTCGCACCTCACGCCTCGTCCTCGATCGTCCGGTCCCGCCCCGCCAGCACACCGGCCACCATCTGCGGCACGATCAGGGCCGTCATCAGGGCGAGCGGGGCGGTCCAGCCGCCGCTGTGCTGGTACAGGGCGCCGACCAGGATCGGGCCGGGGACGGAGATGAGGTAGCCGACACTCTGTGCGAAGGCGGAGAGCCGAACGACGCCGCCGCCCGTCCGCGCCCGCATGCCGATCATGGTGAGGGCGAGCGGGAACGCGCAGTTCGAGATGCCGAGCAGCACCGCCCAGAGCCAGGCCCCGGCCGCGGGGGCGGCGAACAGTCCGGCGTACCCGGCGAGCCCCGACAGGCCGAGTACGACGACGATCGGGCCCTGCTGCCGCATACGGCCGGCGACGCGCGGGATGACGAAGGCGAGCGGGACGCCCATGACCATGGTGACCGCCAGCAGGACACCGGCGGTGCCCGCCGGAACGCCCGCGTCGCGGAAGATCTGCGGCATCCAGCCCATGGTGATGTACGCGCCGGTGGCCTGGAGCCCGAAGAAGCAGGCGAGCGCCCATGCGGTGCCGCTGCGGACGACCCGGGGCGCCGGGGCAGCGGTACGGGAGGCGGTACGGGAGGCGTCGGGCGCGGCGGGAACAGTGTGGGCCGTGTGGGTGACGGGAGCCGTGTGGGCCGTGTGGGTGGCGGGAGCGCCGGTGGGCGGTGCGGCGTGGCGGCGGTCGCGCACGACGGCGGTCCACGGCAGTACGGCCAGGACGGCGAGGGCCGCCCACACGCCGAGACCGGTGCGCCAGCTGCCGCCCAGCGCCTGGGTCAGCGGAACGGTGACGGCGGCGGCCAGGGACGTGCCGAGCGCCAGGGCCATGGAGTACAGGCCGGTCATCGTGCCGACGCGGTCGGGGAAGTACCGCTTGACGATGACGGGCATCAGGACGTTGCCGACCGCGATGCCCATGAGGGCGAGGGCGCTGGCGGCGAGGAAACCCGCGGTGCCGTCGGCGAAGGGGCGGACGACCATGCCCGCGGCGATGGCGGCCATCCCGGCGCAGACGACGGTGGCGGCGCCGAACCGGCGGGCGAGGCGGGGCGCGGCGAGGCCGAAGACCGCGAAGCACAGGGGCGGCACGGAGGTGAGGACGCCGGCGACACCGCCGCTCATATGGAGGCCGGTGCGGACCTCTTCGAGGAGCGCGCCGAGGCTGGTGATCGCGGGGCGGAGGTTGAGCGCGGCGAGGACGAGTCCGACGACCAGGAGACGGCTGAACCAGACCCCGGTGGGCGCGGCGGTCGTCGTCCGCGCGGGTGGCGCGGGTGGCGCGGCCGGGAACGGACGGGACGCGGGGCGTGCAGGGCTTCGGGTCGGGGTCTCCGGCTCGTCGGACATGGCCTCATCATAGAATCATGGGATGATTGGTTGTCCAATCCTGTACGAGACGATGTACAGCCCCGGACGAGACGGACGAGACGAGGGAGAACCATGGCGCTCAGCTCACCCCGCAGGTCGGCGCTCTCCGACCAGGTGATCGCGGAGCTGCGGAACCAGATCACGTCGGGTGAGTGGCCGGTCGGCTCGCGCATCCCCACCGAGCCGGAGCTGGTGGAGCAGCTGGGCGTGGCCCGCAATACGGTCCGCGAAGCGGTGCGGGCGCTCGCGCACAACGGCCTGCTGGACATCCGGCAGGGCTCCGGCACCTACGTCGTCGCGACCAGCGAGCTGGCCGGGGTGATGCACCGGCGGTTCGCGGACGCCGACCCGCGGCACGTCGCCGAACTGCGCTCGACGCTGGAGTCGTCGGCCGCCCGGCTGGCCGCCGAGCGCCGTACCGAGCGGGACCTGCGGCAGCTGGACGCGCTGCTCGCGCGGCGTGAGGAGGCATGGGAGACGGGCGACGCGGAGCGGTTCGTGGCGGCCGACTCGTCGTTCCACCTCGCCGTGGTCACCGCTTCGCACAACGACGTGCTGACGGAGCTCTACGCCGACCTGGGCCATCTGCTGCGCGCCTGGCTCCGCGACGACGTGGGCCAGGAGCTCCGGCCGGAGCACCATATGGACCACGGGCGGCTGGTGGAGGCGATCCGCGCGGGCGACGCGGGGACGGCGGCGACGGAGGCCGCGAGCTATCCGTTCATGTGCCTCCGGAGCCCGGAACGGTCTGGTGACTGACCCAGGCGGCCCGGACCTCCTTCCAACAGCGCTCGGTCAGCTCGACATGGGCTGCGGGCGCGACCGCGACGGGACTGCTGTCCGCGTCGACGTCCCACCAGCGGGCGCATTCGACGTGCAGCTGGACGCGATCGGTGCGGGGATAGGGGTTGTGGCAGTACGCGGTGACCCGGGAGCCGTCGACCTCGGTACGGCACGAGGCGCCCGCGTTCCCCCGGTCGTCGGCCGCGGCGGCGGACGCCAGCAGGACCGGGGCCAGGACCGACACCGCGGCCAGAGCCGCCGCCCGGTGGCGCCGGGGATACCGGTGGTGTCGATGGTGTCGGTGGTGTCTCGTTCGCACAGTCACACCTCCTTCACGCTGCTCGGCCAGTGTGACGCAGACGCGCCGAGGCCGCGCGCCGATCGGGTGACGGTCGCGCGGCCTCGTATGGAAAGTGCCTGGTCAGGCGCCCATGATGTGCACGCCGCCATCGACGTGGACGATCTCGCCGGTGGTCTTCGGGAAGAAGTCCGACAGCAGGGCGACGACACCGCGGCCGGCCGGCTCCGGGTCGGCCATGTCCCACTCCAGCGGGGACCGCTCGTCCCACACCTTCGCCAGCTCACCGAAGCCCGGGATGGACTTGGCGGCCATCGAGCCGATCGGGCCGGCGGAGATCAGGTTGCAGCGGATGTCCTGCTTGCCGAGATCCCGGGCCAGATAGCGGTTGGTGGCCTCCAGGGCGGCCTTGGCCGGGCCCATCCAGTCGTACTGCGGCCACGCGAACTGCGCGTCGAAGGTCAGACCGACCACCGAGCCGCCGTTCTCCATGACGGGCAGGCAGGCCATGGCCAGGGACTTCAGCGAGAACGCCGAGACGTGCATCGCCGTGGACACCGACTCGAACGGCGTGTTGAGGAAGTTGCCGCCGAGCGCGTCCTGCGGGGCGAACCCGATGGAGTGCACGACGCCGTCCAGGCCGCCGAGCTCCTTGCGTACGACCTCCTCGACACGGCCGAGGTGCTCGTCGTTGGTGACGTCGAGCTCGAACACCGTGGCCGGCTTCGGCAGCTTCTTGGCGATGCGCTCGGTCAGGGTGGGGCGGGGGAACGCGGTCAGGATGACCTCGGCGCCCTGCTCCTGGGCCACCTTGGCGGTGTGGAACGCGATGGACGACTCCATCAGCACACCGGTGACGAGGATGCGCTTGCCCTCGAGAATTCCGCTCATGTGACTCAGTGACCCATGCCCAATCCGCCGTCAACGGGGATGACGGCTCCAGTGATGTACGAGGCGTCGTCCGACGCGAGGAAGCGCACCGCGGCCGCGATCTCGTCCGGCCGCGCGTAGCGGCCCAGCGGCACCTGGGCGACGATGCCCGCGCGCTGCTCCTCGCTGAGCACCTTCGTCATGTCGGTGTCGACGAAGCCGGGTGCGACGACGTTGAAGGTGATGTTGCGGGAGCCGAGTTCCCGGGCGAGCGACCGGGCGAAGCCCACCAGGCCCGCCTTGGAGGCGGCGTAGTTGGCCTGACCGGCCGAGCCGAGCAGCCCGACGACGGACGAGATGAGCACGACGCGGCCCTTCTTGGCGCGCAGCATGCCGCGGTTGGCGCGCTTCACGACGCGGAAGGTGCCGGTGAGGTTGGTGTCAAGGACGGCGGTGAAGTCGTCCTCGGACATCCGCATCAGAAGCTGGTCCTTGGTGACGCCGGCGTTGGCGACCAGGACCTCGACGGGGCCGTGCTTCTCCTCGATCTCCTTGTAGGCGGTCTCCACCTGCTCGGAGTCGGTGATGTCGCAGCGCACGCCCAGGCAGCCCAGCTCCAGAAGCTCCGCGGGCGGCTCGCCGGACCGGTAAGTGAAGGCGACCTTGTCGCCTGCGTCGGCGAAAGCGCGGGCGATGGCGAGGCCGATGCCCCGGTTACCTCCGGTGACGAGAACCGAGCGGCTCATCGGATCACCCTTTCCCTAGCTGTGTCGTTCCTCGAAAACCTATCGGTCCGGCCGGTCGTACGGAGAATCGGCCCCTGACAGTCGCTCGGGGGAGTCCCTGTCGGGTCCCTACAGAAAAGGTGGGCATCGCGCGGCCCGGCACGACATGATGCGGGGCGACCGGTCGCACAGGACAGGAGACATTGGTGCCTCATTCCATCGACGAAGCCTTCACGGCGCTGCCGCTGCGGGCGCTCGCCGACGCGGCGCTCGCGCGGGCCAGGGCGCTCGGCGCGGAGCACGCCGACTTCCGGTTCGAGCGGGTGCGCAGCGCGGCCTGGCGGCTGCGGGACGCGAAGCCCGCCGGGTCGTCGGACACGACGGACCTCGGGTACGCGGTGCGGGTGGTGCACGGCGGGGCGTGGGGGTTCGCGTCCGGGGTCGATCTGTCCATGGACGCGGCGGCGAAGGTCGCGTCGCAGGCGGTGGCCATGGCGAAGCTGTCGGCGCGGGTGATCGCGGCGGCCGGTTCGGAGGAGAAGGTCGAGCTGGCGGACGAGCCGGTGCACTCCGAGCGGACGTGGGTGTCCTCGTACGAGATCGATCCGTTCAGCGTGCCGGACTCCGAGAAGAGCGGGCTGTTGGCGGAGTGGAGCGCGCGGCTGCTGCGCGCTGAGGGCGTGGCCCATGTGGACGCCTCGCTGCTCACCGTCCACGAGAACAAGTTCTACGCGGACACGGCGGGGACCGTGACCACGCAGCAGCGCGTGCGGCTGCACCCGCAGCTCACGGCCGTCGCGGTGGACGGCACGACGGGCGAGTTCGAGTCGATGCGGACGCTGGCGCCGCCGGTCGGGCGCGGCTGGGAGTATCTGACCGGCACCGGCTGGGACTGGGAGGCGGAGCTGGAGCGGATCCCGGGGCTGCTCGCCGAGAAGATGCGCGCGCCGAGCGTGGAGGCGGGGACGTACGACCTCGTCGTCGACCCGTCGAATCTGTGGCTGACCATCCACGAGTCGATCGGGCACGCGACCGAGCTGGACCGGGCGCTGGGGTACGAGGCGGCCTACGCGGGGACGTCGTTCGCGACCTTCGACCAGCTGGGGAAGCTGCGCTACGGCTCCCCCGTGATGAACGTGACCGGCGACCGGACCGCGGAGCACGGTCTGGCGACGGTCGGGTACGACGACGAGGGCGTCGAGGCGCAGTCGTGGGACCTGGTCAAGGACGGGGTGCTGGCCGGCTACCAGCTGGACCGGCGGATCGCTCGGCTGACGGGGCTCGGCCGGTCCAACGGCTGTGCGTTCGCGGACTCGCCGTCGCATGTGCCGGTGCAGCGGATGGCGAACGTGTCACTGCTGCCCGAGCCTGGCGGGCTCTCGACGGAGGACCTGATCGGGGGCGTGGAGCGCGGCATCTACGTGGTCGGTGACCGGTCGTGGTCGATCGACATGCAGCGGTACAACTTCCAGTTCACGGGGCAGCGGTTCTTCCGGATCGAGAACGGGCGGCTGGCCGGCCAGCTGCGGGACGTCGCGTACCAGGCGACGACGACGGACTTCTGGGGCTCGCTGGAGAAGGTCGGCGGGCCGCAGACGTACGTCCTGGGCGGCGCGTTCAACTGCGGCAAGGCCCAGCCGGGCCAGATCGCGGCGGTCTCGCACGGCTGCCCGTCGGCCCTTTTCCGGGGCGTCAACATCTTGAACACCACGCAGGAGGCCGGGCGATGAGCCGCGTCAGCAAGCCGTACGAGATCGTCGAGCGGGCCCTGGAGCTGTCCCGCGCGGACGGGTGCGTGGTCATCGCGGACGAGCACTCCTCCGCCAATCTGCGCTGGGCCGGGAACGCGCTCACCACCAACGGCGTCACCCGCGGCCGCACCCTCACCGTCGTCGCCACCGTCGCCGGCGCGGAGGGCACGGCGTCCGGTGTGGTGTCCCGGTCGGCGGTGACCGCCGAGGAGCTGGAGCCGCTGGTACGGGCGGCCGAGGCGGCGGCGCGGGCCGCGGGCCCGGCCGAGGACGCGCAGCCGCTGGTGGCGGGCGTTCCGGAGGCACCGGACTTCCGGGACGCGCCGGACGAGACCTCTTCGGCGGTGTTCGACGGCTTCGCGCCCGCGCTGGGCGAGGCGTTCGGGCGGGCCCGGGCCGGGGGCAGGGAGCTGTACGGGTTCGCCAGCCACGAGCTGACCTCCACGTATCTGGGTACGTCGACGGGGCTGCGGCTCCGGCACGATCAGCCGAACGGGACCCTGGAGCTCAACGCGAAGTCCCCGGACCGTACGCGTTCGGCGTGGGCGGGCCGGGTCACGCGGGACTTCGCGGACGTGGACCCGCTCGGGCTGGACGAGGAGCTGGCGCGCCGGCTGGGCTGGGCGGAGCGTCGGGTCGAGCTGCCGGCCGGGCGGTACGAGACACTGCTCCCGCCGACCGCGGTGGCCGACCTGCTGATCTACCAGCAGTGGTCGGCGGCCGCCCGGGACGCGGCGGAGGGCCGGACCGTGTTCTCGCGGCCGGGCGGCGGCACCCGGATCGGGGAGCAGCTGGCGGCGCTGCCGCTGACGCTGCGCAGCGACCCGGCCGAGCAGGGCCTGGAGTCGGCGCCGTTCGTGATCGCCCACTCGTCGGGCGACGACGCGTCGGTGTTCGACAACGGGCTGCCGCTGGAGCCGGTGGACTGGATCCGGGAGGGCCGGCTGGAGCACCTGGTCACGACGCGGCACAGCGCCGGGCTCACTCGGTTGCCGGTGGCTCCGGGCGCGGGCAATCTGATCCTGGACGGCGGCGGGGAGCGGTCGCTGGAGGAGATGGTGTCCTCGACCGGGCGCGGGCTGCTGCTGACCTGCCTCTGGTACATCCGGGAGGTCGACCCGGCGACGCTGCTGCTGACCGGGCTGACCAGGGACGGCGTGTATCTCGTCGAGGACGGCGAGGTGGTCGGCGAGGTGAACAACTTCCGGTTCAACGAGTCGCCGGTCGACCTGCTGGGGCGGGCCACGGAGGCGGGGCTCACCGAGCGGACGCTGCCGCGGGAGTGGGGCGACTGGTTCACGCGCGCCGCGATGCCGCCGCTGCGGGTGCCCGATTTCAACATGAGCTCGGTCAGCCAGGGCGTGTGACGCCCATAGACTGACGGGGCCGGCAGACAAGTATCGAGGAGGCACGAGACCCGTGACGGACATCGTCGACGAGCTGAAGTGGCGCGGGCTGTTCGCCCAGTCCACCGACGAGGACGCACTGCGCAAGGCTCTCGCGGACGGTCCCGTCACGTTCTATTGCGGCTTCGACCCGACCGCGCCCAGCCTGCACGTGGGGCATCTGGTGCAGGTGCTCACCGTCCGCCGGCTCCAGCAGGCCGGGCACCGGCCGCTGGCGCTGGTGGGCGGGGCGACGGGCCAGATCGGTGATCCGCGGCCGACGGCGGAGCGCACCCTGAACGATCCGGAGACGGTCGCCCAGTGGGTGGGGCGGCTGCGTTCCCAGATCGAGCCGTTCCTGTCCTTCGAGGGCGAGAACGCGGCGGTCATGGTGAACAACCTGGACTGGACCGCGAGCCTGACCGCGATCGAGTTCCTGCGGGACATCGGCAAGCACTTCCGCGTGAACAAGATGCTCACGAAGGACTCCGTGGCGCGGCGCCTGGAGTCCGAGCAGGGCATCAGCTACACCGAGTTCTCGTACCAGCTGCTGCAGGGCATGGACTTCCTGGAGCTGTACCGACGGTACGGCTGTGTCCTCCAGCAGGGCGGCAGCGACCAGTGGGGCAACCTCACGGCCGGCCTGGACCTGATCCACCGCCTGGAGCCGGACGCGGTCGTGCACGCCATCGCGACGCCGCTGATGACGAAGGCGGACGGCACCAAGTTCGGCAAGACCGAGGGCGGGGCCGTCTGGCTGGACCCGCAGATGACCACGCCGTACGCGTTCTACCAGTTCTGGCTGAACGTCGACGACCGGGATGTCTCGCGCTACCTGCGGATCCTCAGCTTCAAGAGCCGTGCGGAGCTGGAGGAGCTGGAGAAGGTCACCGAGGAGCGGCCGCAGGCCCGGACGGCGCAGCGCGCGCTGGCGGAGGAGCTGACGACGCTGGTGCACGGCGCCGACCAGTGCGCCGCCGTGATCGCCGCGTCGAAGGCGCTGTTCGGCCAGGGCGACCTGGCGGAGCTGGACGAGGCGACGCTCGCGGCGGCGCTCTCGGAGCTGCCGAGCGCGCGGGTCGCGGAGCCGGGCCTGGTCGTGGACCTGTTCACCGAGGTCGGACTGGCGCCGAGCAAGTCGGCGGCGCGGCGAACGGTGAAGGAGGGCGGCGCGTACGTGAACAACGCGAAGGTGACCGCCGAGGACGCCGAGGTGTCCGCCGGTGATCTGCTGCACGGGCGCTGGCTGGTGCTGCGCCGGGGCAAGAGGAACCTTGCGGCGATCGAGGTCAAGGCCGGCTGAGCCCCCGCTCGGATACGGAAACGGCCTGGTAGACGACGCGGCCCGGAAGCATCGTGCTTCCGGGCCGCGTCGTCTAGGTTCGCTGTCGCCTGCCCACCGACACGTACAGCATGTCGCCGAGCGCCACGAGGACGACCGCCGCGACGACCTGCAGGGCGTGCCGGCCCCAGTCGATGCCCGGGGTCGCCTCGATCCCGAACCCGCGGGCCATGGCGTTGCCTGCGATGCCACCGATGATGCCGAAGATGGTGATCAGCCACAGTGGGCTGTGCTGCTTTCCCGGCAGGATGGCCTTCGCCAGGAGACCCAGCACGAATCCCACGACAATCGCCCACAACCAGCCCATGGCTGCCTCCTCGGTCGGATCGACGTGAGCAGTCCCTGACAGTCTGGGCCCATCGGCCATACGGCGCATGTCGGAGTCGCCCGTACGGCATCCGTACTACCGGGCCCGGTGGCCCTGGTACCGGCGGCGGCGCCGCCCGGGCGTACCGTGGAAGAAGGGTCCGGTCCGGGGAGAGGCCGGTACAGAGGTCGGTGGTGGAACGCGATGCGGAAGCGCGGCGGCGATGCCCAGGTCTTCAGGATCACGGGTGCCCGGCAGGGGCTGGCGGACGATGTGCGCGGGCGGCAGCGGCGCTATGTGATCTCGATGTCGGTCCGTACGGTCTCGGTGATCGCGGCGGCGTTCCTGTGGAACGTCGAGCGGCACGTGGCGATCGTCGCGCTGGTCCTCGGTGGGATCCTGCCGTACATCGCGGTGGTGATCGCGAACGCCGGGCGGGAGACGGCGCCGAAGCTTCCGTCGACGTTCGTGTCCGGGCCGCCGGTGGCGCACCCGATGATCGAGGCTCCGAAGCCGCAGGCGGAGCACGCGGCGCAGGACACGGCGGAACGCGCTGCGGAGGACGGGGCGGAAGCCGTGGCGGAAGACGTGGAAGACGTGTCGGCGGGCCGTCGGGAGCAGCGCTCCGAGCAGAGATGATCAGTCGGCCGGGCCGCGGTGGAGGAGTGTCCACGCGGCGCCGACCTGCAAAGCTCAAGAAAAGCTCAGATCAATCGTGAAGTTCCGGTGCACTCCACCGGGGTGCGCGTGACATACTGCGTAGGCGCTCCGCATCCCCCGTCGGAGCGACGGACCGACGCCGGGCAGCTCCCCCCGTGGCTGCCCGGCGTCGCCTTTGTTCGTACAGGTTTCCGGGACGTGCGCTGTGAACGACGAGAGCAACCATCCGATCTGTTCCGCCAAGGGATGTCGCGCCGACGCCGTGTGGGTGCTGGCGTGGAACAACCCGAAGCTGCACACCCCGGACCGCCGCAAGACCTGGCTGGCCTGCGACGAGCACCGGGAGCACCTGTCGCAGTTCCTGGGCGTGCGCGGTTTCCTCAAGGATGTGGTGACGCTCGCGGAGTGGGAGTCGGGCCGCCGGGCCTAGGGAGTGGCAGCGGGCGGGCACGGCCGAGGGCGGGCACGGCCGAGAGCCCCCGGCTCAGCCGCCGATCGCTGACATCGGGCGGTCCGGCTGGAGGAACTCGGGGTCGTCCAGGCCCGAGCCGGCCTTCTTGCCCCACATCGCCTGCCTCCAGATGCGGGCGACCTCCTCGTCCGGCGCATCCGAGCGGAGTGCGCCGCGCAGGTCCGTCTCCTCGCGGGCGAACAGGCAGGTCCGCACCTGGCCGTCGGCGGTGAGCCGGGTACGGTCGCAGGCCCGGCAGAAGGGGCGGGTGACGGAGGCGATGACGCCGACGCGGTGCGGGCCGCCATCGACGAGCCAGCGCTCGGCGGGCGCCGAGCCGCGCTCCTCGTCCGCCTCCGCGGTGAGGGTGAAGCGGGTCCGCAGCGACTCCAGGATGTCCCCGGCGGTGATCATGCCGTCGCGCTTCCAGCCGTGCTGGGCGTCGAGCGGCATCTGCTCGATGAACCGCAGCTCGTAGTCGTTGGCGACGGCCCAGGCCAGCAGGTCGGGGGCCTCGTCGTCGTTCAGCCCGGGCATCAGCACCGAATTGACCTTGACGGGGTTGAGTCCGGCCTCGCGGGCGGCGGCCAGGCCGTCCAGCACGTCATGGTGGCGGTCGCGGCGGGTCAGGGTCTTGAAGACGTCGGGGCGCAGCGTGTCCAGGGAGACGTTGACCCGGTCCAGGCCGGCGGCCTCGAGGGCCGTGGCGGTCCGCTTGAGACCTATGCCGTTGGTGGTCAGCGACATCTTGGGGCGGGGCTCCAGGGCGGCGCACCGCTCCACGATGGAGACGAGGCCCGGGCGCAGGAGCGGCTCTCCGCCGGTGAAGCGGACCTCGGTGACACCGAGCCGGGTGACGGCGATGCGTATGAGCCGGACGATCTCGTCGTCGGTCAGCAGGTCGGGCTTGGCCAGCCACTGCAGGCCCTCCTCGGGCATGCAGTAGGTGCAGCGCAGATTGCACCGGTCGGTGAGCGAGACCCGGAGGTCCGTGGCCACACGGCCGTAGGTGTCGATGAGCACGGTTGGCGCCTCCCCGGTGGAACCGGCCGTCGTCTGCCGTCTTCCCACGAGACTACGCGACCCCACCGACATCACCGGAGGCCGTTTGCCCCAGGAAGCGGCGGGGCCGTGTCGTAGGGTCCTACGACACGGCCCCCGGCGGTTACGTAAGGTGTGCGGGTCAGTGCGCTCCGACACCGGTGAGGGACTTGACCTCCAGCTCCGCGTACTTGCCCTTGTCCGGCTCGTCCTTCGACAGCACGGAGCCGAGCCAGCCGAGCAGGAAGCCCAGCGGGATGGAGATGATGCCGGGGTTGGCCAGCGGGAACCAGGCGAAGTCCATGTCCGGGAACATCGAGGTGGCCTTGCCGGAGACGACCGGCGAGAACACGACGAGGAAGACGGACGCGAACAGACCGCCGTAGATGGACCACAGGGCGCCCTGGGTGGTGAACCGCTTCCAGAACAGGCTGTAGAGGATCGTGGGCAGGTTCGCGGAGGCGGCGACCGCGAAGGCCAGAGCGACGAGACCGGCGACGTTCAGGTCGCGGGCGAGCGCGCCGAGCGCGATGGACACGACGCCGATGAAGACGGTCGCCCAGCGGGCCGCCCGCACCTCCTCCTGCTCGGTGGCCTTCCCCCTGCGGATGACATTGGCATAGATGTCGTGCGCGAAGGACGACGAGGAGGCGAGGGTGAGCCCGGCGACCACCGCGAGGATCGTCGCGAAGGCGACCGCCGAGATGACGGCGAGGAGGATCGCGCCGCCCGTCGAGTCCGCTCCCCCGATATGCAGGGCGAGCAGCGGCGCGGCGGTGTTGCCCGCCGGGTTGGACGCCTTGATCTCCGCCGGTCCGACGATGGCGGCGGCGCCGAAGCCGAGCGCGATGGTCATCAGGTAGAAGCCGCCGATGATGCCGATGGCCCAGTTGACGGATTTACGGGCGGCCTTGGCGGTGGGCACGGTGTAGAAGCGGATGAGGATGTGCGGCAGGCCGGCGGTGCCGAGGACCAGCGCGACGCCGAGCGAGATGAAGTCCAGCTTCGACACGGCGTCCACGCCGTACTTGAGGCCGGGCTCCAGGAACGCGGCGCCCTGGCCGCTGTTCTCGGCGGCCTTGCCGAGCAGGTCGGAGATGTTGAAGTCGAACTTCAGCAGGACGAGGAAGGTGATGAGCAGGGTGCCCGCGATGAGCAGGACGGCCTTGACCATCTGCACCCAGGTGGTGCCCTTCATGCCGCCGATCGTCACATAGACGATCATCAGTACGCCGACCAGCGCGACGATCAGGACCTTTCCGGCGTCGCTGGTGATACCGAGGAGCAGCGAGACGAGGACGCCCGCGCCGGCCATCTGCGCCAGCAGATAGAAGATCGACACGACGATGGTGGACGTGCCGGCGGCGGTGCGCACGGGGCGCTGGCGCATCCGGTACGCGAGGACGTCGCCCATCGTGAAGCGGCCGGAGTTGCGCAGTGGCTCGGCGACCAGCAGCAGGGCCACCAGCCAGGCGACCAGGAAACCGATGGAGTAGAGGAAGCCGTCGT
This sequence comes from Streptomyces sp. TRM49041, assembly GCF_008271805.1. GTDB lineage: Bacteria > Actinomycetota > Actinomycetes > Streptomycetales > Streptomycetaceae > Streptomyces. The sequence continues at coordinate 43,643 of NZ_VSRY01000086.1, read as the reverse complement.
AGCCGAAGAGCGCGATGGCGCCGGCGATGCCGAGGAACGACGCGGCGGACATGTAGTCGCCGGAGATGGCCAGGCCGTTCTGGAAGCCGGTGAACTGGCGGCCGCCGGCGTAGAAGTCGGCGGCGCTCTTGGTCTGGCGGCCGGCCCACACGGTGATGAAGAGCGTGGCCACGACGAAGAGGGCGAACAGAGTGATGATCAGTGGGCGGTGTTCGCTCGCGCCCGCGGCGGCGAGGGTGGTGGTGCTCATGCTTCGGCCTCCGCGCGCCGCGTGTTCTGCGTGCTTGCGATGTTCTCCATGCGGGCCTTGATGGCGTCGGCCTTGGGGTCGAGCTTCTCGGCCGCGTGCCGCGCGTACAGCCAGGCGATGAGGAAGGTGGTCACGAACTGGGCGACGCCCAGCACGAGGGCCACATTGATGTGGCCGACGACCTGGGTGCCCATGAAGCCGCCCGCGTAGTTGGAGAGCAGCACGTAGAGCAGGTACCAGGCGATGAAGGCGATGGTGAGCGGAAAGGCGAAGGAACGGTAGGTCCGGCGGAGTTCGCCGAACTCCGCGCTCTCCTGGGTCTCGACGAAGGACTCCGTCGAGGGCTGGACGGGGCCGGTGTCCGCGCCCTCTCGGGGCGGCGGTGCTTCGGTAGCCACGGGAACTCCTCGCGACGCGGGTGCTGTGGGCATGGGCAGGTTCACCTCGGGGTGTCGGGGAAGCCGTCTGCGCTCCCTCCCCTGACAACGTCACGGAGTGCGTGGCGACGCGGTTCACCTCCCCTGTCCTTTGCGCGCCTTTCTTCGTGAACTCGTTGCTGCGCGGGGATGATCAGCGATAGCTTCACTCGTCATGTACCCGCCCATACAGGTATGTGGGCGGACGTCACGGATGATGTGGAGAACCCATGGCTCATCTGGGAACCAGGCGCGGGCGCGTACTCGCTCTGCCCGTCGGTCTGGCGCTCACGGCCTCGCTCGGCTTTCTGCCGGCGGGTGCCGCATCGGCCGCGCAGGCGGACGATGTTCCGGCCGCCGTCGCCACGGACGGCCCGGACCTCTCTTATGTGGTCAACACGGACGGCGGCCGCTACACCGCCGCGGTCAAGAAGGCGATAGCCGCGGCCGGCGGCACGGTGGTGACGTCCTACGACGCGATCGGCGTCATAGTCGTCCACTCGAAGAACCCGGCCTTCGCGGAGACCGTCCGCGCCGTCAAGGGTGTGCAGTCGGCCGGTGCGACGCGCACCGCCCCGCTGTCGCCGGTCGCGACGACGGACGTCGACGAGGCCGCGGAACCGCTCACCGCGGCGGAGGCCCGCGCGGCCGCCGCGCAGGCGGACGCCGACCAGGACCCGCTGGAGCCGCTGCAGTGGAGCCTGCCCGCCATCAAGGCGGACAAGGCCCATGAGAGCTACCTCGGCAGCAGCAGAGTCACCGTCGCCGTCATCGACACGGGCGTCGACGACACCCACCCCGACCTGGCGCCGAACTTCGACCGGGCCGCGTCCGCCAACTGTGTGACCGGCAAGGCCGACACCAGCGAGGGCGCCTGGCGCCCGGCGCCGGGTGAGAGCGACCACGGCACCCATGTCGCCGGTACGATCGCCGCCGCCAAGAACGGCGTCGGCGTGACCGGTGTCGCCCCGGGTGTGAAGGTCTCGGGCATCAAGGTGTCCAACCCGGACGGCTACTTCTACACCGAGGCCGTCGTCTGCGGCTTCATGTGGGCGGCCGAGCACGGCGTCGAGGTCACCAACAACAGCTACTACGTCGACCCGTGGCTGTACAACTGCAAGAACGACCCGGACCAGGGCGCCCTCGTCGAGGCCCTGCAGCGCGCCACCCGGTACGCGGAGCGCAAGGGCGCGGTGAACGTCGCCGCGGCCGGCAACTCCCGTACGGACCTGGCGTCCGACTCGGTCACGGACCGCACCAGCCCGAACGACTCCGAGACCGTCGACCGGGTCGTCGACCCGAGCGAGTGCCCCGACATCCCGACGATGCTGCCCGGCGTCGTCACCGTCGCGGCGACCGGCGCGAAGGACCTGAAGGCATCGTTCTCCAACTACGGCCTGGGTGTGGTGGACATCGCCGCCCCGGGCGGTGACCGGACCGAGTACCAGACGCCGGAGGGCCCGGCCGTCAACGGTCGCATCCTGTCGACCACCGTGAACGGCGGCTACAACTACAAGGCCGGTACGTCGATGGCGTCCCCGCACGTCGCGGGTGTCGTGGCGCTCATCAAGTCGAAGCACCCCTACGCCACGCCCGGCATGGTGAAGGCGTTGCTGTACGCGCAGGCCGACGACAAGGCGTGCACGAACCCGTACGACATCGACGGCGACGGCACGGTCGACGCCGAGTGCGAGGGCGGGAAGCGCTACAACGGCTTCTACGGCACCGGCATGGTCGACGCGCTGGACGCGGTGCGCTGGTGACGAGCCGGTGACGCACATCTGATTGGGGAGGGAGAGCCCGGGCGTGCGAGGGTGCGCCCGGGCTCTTTCACGCCCGGATCTACACTTCGAGCGACACGCAGTGCCATGATTCAAGTATGAACAGGGCGATATCGCAGGCGTGGGCGGCACTGGGTGCCGATGCGGCGTTGCTGGAGCGGGTGTCGTACGCCCGGGTGCCGGGGGCGCTGCCCGCGCGGCTGCCGGTCATGGAGCTGGCCCGCGCGACGGTCGCGGTGTGCTCGCTGGCGGCCGCCGAGCTCGCCGCGGTACGGGGCGGGGGCCCGGTGCCGTCGGTGCGGATCGAGGACGGCGCGGTGGCCACGGCCTTCCACAGCGAGCGGTTCCTACGGCTGGACGGGCAGGCGTGGGAGGGGTTCGCGCCGCTGTCCCGGTTCTGGCGGGCCGCCGACGGGTGGGTGCGTACACACGCCAACTACCCGCACCACCGGGCCCGGTTGCTGACCGGCCTGGGGCTGCCGGCCGACGCGGACGCCGACGCCGTGGCGGGCGCGCTGGCGGGGCGGCGGGCCGTCGAGGTGGAGGACGCCGTGTACGGGGCGGGGGGCCTGGCCGTCGCCGTGCGGGACACCGGGGCGTGGGCCGCGCGGGAGCAGGGCGCGCTGGTGGCCCGCGAACCGCTCCTGAGGCTGGAGCGGCTGGGCGGTGGGCCGGGACCGGTTCCCGCGGCGGCGGGTGCGGCCGGGTCGCCGTGCGCCGGGGTGCGGGTCCTCGACCTGACGCGGGTGCTGGCAGGGCCGGTCGCCACGCGCACGCTGGCGCTGCTGGGCGCGGACGTCCTGCGGGTCGACACGCCGCACCTCCCGGAGAGCCAGGAGGCGCACAACGACACGGGCCTCGGCAAGCGCTCGACGCTCCTGGATCTGGGGAGGAGCGCGGACCGGCGTACGTTCGACGAACTCCTCGCGCGGGCCGACGTGGTGGTGACCGGCTACCGTCCGGGCGCGCTCGACCGGTTCGGCCTCACCCCCGGGGCGCTGGCGGAACGCCGTCCCGGCCTGGTGGTCGCCCAGCTGTCGGCATGGGGCCGGCACGGGCAGTGGGGCACTCGGCGCGGCTTCGACAGCCTGGTCCAGGCGGCGACGGGCATCGCTCTGCTCGAAGGCACCTCCGACGCTCCGGGCGCCCTCCCGGCGCAGGCCCTCGACCACGGCACCGGCTACCTGGTCGCCGCCGCGGTCCTACGCGCCCTGACGGAACGTCACCGTAGCGGCGGCGGGACATGGCTGGCCGAGGCGGCACTCGCCCGGACGGCGCACTGGCTGACGCACGACCTCGCCACCGAGGAGGTGCCGTCGCACGGGCCCTCGTACGCCCCCGGCCCCTGGCTCCTGGAGCGCGACACCCCGCTGGGCCGCCTCCGCCACGCCCGCACCCCCGTCACGTACGAGGGCGGCCCGACGGACTGGACACGACCGCCGGGCCGCTGGGGAGCGGACGCGCCGCGCTGGCTTTCCTGAGCACGCCGGTGGCCAGGAGGTACTGGGCGGCCGCGTAGGTGAGCATGATCCAGAAGTCGGGGACCGGGGGCTGGGGCCAGTCGGCGACGCCCGTCGCGATGAGGGTGTCCGAGAGCAGGAACAGCGCGCCGCCGGCCCCTGCGGCGAGGCCGAGGCCGCTCGCGCGGTACGCCATGGCGGTGAGCAGCAGGGAGTACCCGGCGACCGGGACGCGCAGCTCGGCGGGGAGGTCCGGCCACAGCAGGGCGACCACGGCGACGAGGGCGGCGCCGTAGCAGACACCGAGCACCGGCGACGTACGGGCGCGGCCGAAGAGTGCCAGATAGCAGACATGTCCGGCGGCGAACGAGCCCATGCCGACGAGGAACGCCCAGTCGGCGTCGGACAGCAGGAACACGTCGCCGCCCCAGCCGAAGAGGAGCGCGACCAGCAGCGGGCGAGGCGCGCCGCGCACGGCCGCGTACGCCGCGAGCAGCGGCATCAGCAGCGGCTTGGCGGCCGCGTGGCCGAACTCCGAGCCGGCGAGCAGTGCCACCAGGTCGGCGGCGACGGCCGTCGCGAAGGCGGCCGACAGGAGCCGGGCGGCGCGGGCCCTGGGGCGGGCGCGCTCGCCCGGGTCCCCCACGCGGCTCACGCGACGCGCTCCGGTGCCGCCGCCGTCTCACCGGGCAGGCCCTTGGGCCGCGGCTGCCAGCCGGGCCCCCGGAAGAGCCGCCCCGCGCGCTCCCGCCACGACCGGGCGGTCCGCAGGTCCCGGGCGATGGCCAGGTACTCGTGGGTGGCGACGCGCAGCGGGTTGTACGTGTCGATGTTCTTGGTCAGCCCGTACACCGGTCGCTCGGTCTCCGGTGTGAACGTGCCGAACAGGCGGTCCCAGACGATGAGGATGCCGCCGAAGTTGCGGTCCAGGTAGCTGCCTTGGGAGGCGTGGTGGACGCGGTGGTGTGAGGGGGTGTTCAGCACGTACTCGAAGGGGCGCGGCAGCTTGCCGATCCGCTCCGTGTGGACCCAGAACTGGTAGACGAGGTTGGCCGACGAGCAGAAGGCCAGCGCGGCCGGGTGCACCCCGCACGCGATGAGCGGCAGGTAGAACGGCCACACGGTCCAGGTGGTCCACGGCTGCCGCAGCGCGGTGGAGAGGTTGAACCTGCGGCTGGAGTGGTGGACGACGTGACAGGCCCACAGGAGGCGGATGACATGGTGGCCGCGGTGGGACCAGTAGTAGAAGAAGTCCTGGGCGAGGAGCATCAGCGGGACGGTCCACCACAGCACGGGGACGCGCGCGGGGGTCAGTTCGTACACCGCCAGGTAGACGGCGACGATCGGGATCTTCCAGAGGAGATCGAAGACGAGGCTGCCGAGCCCCATGCCGATGCTGGTGGCGGCGTCCTTGACCTCGTAGCCGGCGGCGTCCTCGTCGGGATGCAGCCGGTAACTGACGATCTCCAGGACGGTGAGCAGGACGAAGGCGGGTATCGACCACAGCACGACATCGGGCAGGTTCGGCGGCATGCGAGCACCGTAGAGCCGGGTGTCGGGCCAGGGCTAGAGGTGGTTACCGACAAGTATGCGAGACGGATTGTCAGCGACTTTTGGCGACATCCGCCAACGGGCTACACCCCCGCCGCCCCCAGCAACGACCCCGCCGTGTACGTCACGGCCATGGCCACCGCTCCCCCACCGACCACCCGCACCATCGCGGGCCGGGCCGGGGCGGCGCCCAGGCGGGCGCTCCACCAGCCCGTCAGCGTCAGGGCGGCCAGGACCGACAGGACGGTGACCCACAACCGGGCGGACGCGGGCGGGAGCACCATGGCGAGCAGCGGCAGCAGCGCGCCGACCGTGAACGCGAGGAAGCTGGCGGCCGCCGCGTGCCAGGGGTTCGTCAGCTCGTCCGGGTCGATGCCCAGCTCCACGCGCGCGTGGGCCCGGAGCGCGTCCCGCTCCGTCAGCTGCTCCGCCGCCTCGCGGGCGACCTCCGGGCTCAGGCCGCGGGCGGCCAGCAGGCCGGTGAGCTCGTCGAGTTCGGCCTCCGGCTGATCACGGAGCTCGCGCCGTTCCACGGCGAGCGCGGCCTTCTCGGAGTCGCGCTGAGTGGAGACGGAGACGTACTCCCCGACCGCCATCGACATCGACCCGGCCAGCAGCCCCGCGAGCCCTGCGGTCAGCAGCGTGGACCGGTCGGTGGTGGCCCCCGCGACACCCACGACGAGGCCGGCCGTCGAGACGATGCCGTCGTTCGCGCCGAGCACGGCGGCCCGAAGCCAGTTGAGCCGGACCCCGAGCGGCCCCTCGTGCGGCTCGTGCGGTGTCGGTTCCATCACGCAGCCGAGCGTCTCACCCCCGAGCCGGACCACCGCGAAACGGCGCGCTGCTCGATCGGCGCAGGCACGCCACCGCACGACCCCGCCGGACGGCCTGCCCGCCGGGGCGCCGTTGGAGGGCGGGCCGCGGCGCCGGTCGCGTGGAAGCGCGCCGGGGCGGCCCTTCACCCGTTCGGGGGCACGCCCGCCGCTCCCGGGCAGTCCGGATCCCCAGCGCCCCGGCGAACGGGTCCGCCGCCCGGGCCGGTTGCCGCGCGTGTGCGGATGGAGGGCATGACCGCGGCTGCGGGTGCGTCATCCTCCGGGTGAGCGGCGGGTGTTCCTCCCGCGCGGGCGGGCGAGCCACCCGTACACGGTCGACGACACGCGTCCGCCACCGGACCGCCGCGCTCGCCGTCCCGGCCCCGGAGCAGCGGCCAGGGCGCCGGCGTGCGGCCGGCGGCCGGGGACCTCGTCGCGTCGCCCGGCCGACGCGTCAACACGGCGCCCGGTGGGGACGCCCGGCTCCGGGGCTGTCGGTGGCGGCCTCTATTCTCAATGACCATGCTCGACGACCGTACGACAGCAGCAGCGTGGCCGACCGCCTACCCGCAGGGGTACGCGGTCGTCGACGTCGAGACCACCGGGCTCTCCGCGCACGACCGGATAGTGTCGGCCGCCGTCTACCGGCTGGACGCGCAGGGCGAGGTGGAGGACCACTGGTACACGCTGGTCAACCCTGAGCGTGACCCGGGGCCGGTGTGGATCCATGGACTGACGAGTGACGTGCTGGAGGGCGCGCCCCTCTTCCCCGACGTGGCCGCGGAGTTCTCTGCGCGGCTCGACGGCCGCGTGCTCGTCGCGCACAACGCGTTCTTCGACTGGTCGATGATCTCCCGCGAGTACGCCCGCGCGGAGCGCACCGCACCGGTGCGGCAGCGGCTGTGCACCATCGCGCTGGCCAAGGAGCTGGGCCTGCCGCTGCCCAATATGAAGCTGGAGTCGCTGGCCGCTCACTTCGGCGTGGAACAGCGCCGCGCGCACCACGCGCTGGACGACGCGCGCGTACTGGCCGAGGCGTTCCGGCCGAGCCTCCGCACGGCCGCCGAGCGGGGGGTGCGGCTGCCGCTCCTGGAATGCCGTCCGCTCACCGAGTGGTCGGCACCCCCGGCGGCGGGTACGCCCCGGATCGGCCGTCAGGCGTCGTACCGGCCGGGCGGCTGGCGCCCGTCGAGGAAGCGGCCGGCGTGCCCGTACCCGAACCCCGGGCGGTACGAGTCGGACAAACCGCTCAAGCAGGGCATGCGCGTGGCGTTCTCCGGCGACACGTCCATCGAGCGGGAGCTGTTGGAGGACCGCGCCGTCGAGGCGGGCCTGCACATCGCGACCAGCGTCTCGCGGCTGACGAGCCTCCTCGTCACCAACGATCCGCACGCGGGCACGTCGAAGCTGGTCAAGGCCAAGGCGTTCGGCACACCCGTCGTCGACGAGGCCGCGTTCACCCAGCTGCTCCGTGATGTCGCCCCGGCCGACGAGTGAGCCCGCGGTCCCGGTCGAACGGGTGACGGCCGGGCGTGCCGCCGCCGCTTCCGGGGGCCGCGCCCCGCACCCTGTGGCGCATGGCACGTTGTGAGGTCTGCGGAAACGACTACGGGATGTCCTTCGAGGTGCACGCGCAGGGCGCCGTGCACGTCTTCGACTGCTTCTCCTGCGCCATCCACCGCATGGCGCCCATCTGTGAGCACTGCCGGGTCCAGATCATCGGCCAGGGCGTCGAGGCCGACGGCCACTGGTACTGCGGTGCGCACTGTGCCCGTTCGGAGGGCATGGTGGGGATCGTCGACAGGGTGTGAGCCGCCGGGGCCGAAGGCCGGCCGCGCGCGAAGGCGCGCCCCGGGGGCGTCGTCCGACGGGGCCGGAGGTACCGTCGTGGGGTGTACCGCTTCCTGTTGTCCCGGCAGTGGGTGATCCTCACCCTCGTCGCCCTCGTCCTCATCCCCGTGATGGTCGAGCTGGGCTTCTGGCAGTTCCACCGGCATGAGCGCCGTGTCACCCAGAACGCCCTGATCGCGGACAACCTGAGGGCCGAGCCCGTCCCCGTGACGGAGCTCACCTCCCCCGGGCACACCGTCCCGCGCTCCGACTTCTGGCGGCATGCCACCGCGACCGGCACGTTCGACACCGCCAACGAGGTCGTCGTACGCCGCCGCACCAACGCCGACGACCGGGTCGGCATGCATGTGCTGACCCCGCTGGTCCTCGCCGACGGGCGGGCCGTGCTCGTCAACCGCGGCTGGGTCCCGGCCGCGGCGGACCAGAGGTCGTACCCGGACGTGCCGCCCGCGCCCGAAGGACAGGTGACGGTCGTCGGCCGGCTCATGGCCGACCAGACCACCGAGGGCAGCGGTATCAAGGACCTGCGGGGCCTGCCGCCGCGCCAGGTCATGCTGATCAACAGTGAGCAGCAGGCCGAGCGGCTGGGCCGCCCGGTGCTCGGCGGCTACCTGGACCAGACGGCGCCCGAGCCGGCCGGGGACACCCCCGAGCTGATCCCGGACCCCGACCACGACTCGATCGGCGCGCACATGGCGTACGCGGTCCAGTGGTGGCTGTTCGCGGCGGGCGTGCCGGTCGGCTGGGTCGTACTGGTCCGCCGCGAGCGGCGCGACCGGGCCGCGGCCGCCGCCGAGGCCGTCGGCCGGAAGGACACGGTGGCCGCGCCGGAACCGGCGACCAACGCCATCGACTGATTGACGATTCTCCGGTGCGGGAACACGCCAAGGCGTGACCCAACGTATCGAGGACTATGCCCTCATCGGCGATCTGCAGACCGCCGCTCTCGTGGGCAGGGACGGTTCGATCGACTGGCTCTGTCTGCCGCGGTTCGACTCCGGGGCCTGTTTCGCGGCGCTGCTGGGCGACGAGAACAACGGCCACTGGCGGATCGCGCCCGCGGGTGCGCGTACGTGCACCCGGCGAAGCTATGTGGGTGAGTCCCTGGTCCTGGAGTCCGTGTGGGAGACCCGCACCGGCACGGTGCGGGTCGTCGACTTCATGCCGCAGCGCGACCGCGCCCCCGATGTGATGCGGATCGTGGAGGGTGTGAGCGGCCGGGTGGAGATGTCCGCCGTGCTGCGGCTCCGCTTCGACTACGGGTCGATCGTGCCGTGGATACGGCGGACGGACGGCCACCGGGTGGCGATCGCGGGCCCCGACTCCGTATGGCTGCGCAGCGAACCGCAGGTCAAGACGTGGGGTCAGCAGTACAGCACCTGCTCGTCATTCACCGTGAGCGCCGGCGAGAAGGTGGCCTTCTGTCTCACCTGGCACCCCTCCCACGAGCCGCGCCCGCCGCTCGTCGAACCGCACGAGGCGCTGGAGCACACGCTGGAGGACTGGAAGTCCTGGTCGGCGCTGTGCACCTACGAGGGGCCCTACCGGGAGGCGGTGATGCGGTCCCTCATCACGCTGAAGGCCCTGACGTACGCGCCGACGGGCGGGATCGTCGCCGCCGCGACCACGTCGCTGCCGGAGGAGATCGGCGGCGTACGGAACTGGGACTACCGCTTCTGCTGGCTGCGCGACTCGACGATGACCCTGCGGGCGCTGCTGTCCGCCGGCTACGTGGAGGAGGCCGCGCGGTGGCGGGACTGGCTGCTGCGGGCGGTGGCGGGCGACCCGGCGGACCTTCAGGTCATGTACGGCCTCGCGGGCGAGCGGCGGCTGCCGGAGACGGAGTTGCCGTGGCTGCGCGGCTACGGGGGCGCACGGCCCGTGCGGATCGGCAACGCCGCCGTGCAGCAGCTGCAGCTCGACGTGTACGGCGAGGTCATGGACTCGCTGTGCCTGGCGCGGGAGGCGGGGATGCCGCCGCAGCGGCAGGCGTGGGCGCTGCAGCTGAGCCTGCTGGGGTTCCTGGAGTCGACATGGCGTCAGCCGGACGAGGGCCTGTGGGAGGTCCGGGGGCCGCGCCGCCACTTCGTGCACTCCAAGGTCATGGCGTGGGTGGCGGCCGACCGTGCCGTGCGGACGCTGGAGCGGGACCCGACGCTGCCGGGCGACGTGGCGCGGTGGCGGGCCATGCGGGACGAGGTGCACCGGGAGGTGTGCGAGCGGGGCTACGACCCGGTGCGGAACACGTTCACGCAGTCGTACGGCTCGGCGGAGCTGGACGCGGCGACGCTGCTGATCCCGCGGACCGGCTTCCTGCCGGTGGACGATCCGCGGGTGGTGGGCACGGTGGACGCGGTGCTCTCGGAACTGAGCCACCAGGGGTTCATCCGCCGGTACGGCACAGACGGGATCGCGGTCGACGGGCTTCCCGGCGGGGAAGGAACGTTTCTCGCCTGCTCCTTCTGGATGGTGGACGTGCTGCGCATGATGGGCCGTACGGACGAGGCGCGGGAGCTGTTCGCGCGGCTCCTGGCGGTGCGCAACGACGTCGGCCTGCTGGCGGAGGAGTACGACCCGGTGGCGCGGAGGCAGCTGGGCAACTTCCCGCAGGCGTTCAGCCATGTCGGACTGGTGGCGACCGCCCTCGCGCTGGCGCCGGGGGAGGCGGCAGGATAGGCCCATGGATCTTGGACTTGAGGACCGTGTGTACGTCGTGACGGGCGCGTCCCGTGGCCTGGGGCACGCCGCCGCGAAGGCGCTGGTGGCGGAGGGCGCGAAGGTCGTCGTGTCCGCGCGCGACGAGAAGGCGGTCGTGGACGCCGCCACCGAGCTCGGCCCGAACGCGGTCGCGGTGGCCGCGGACAACTCCGACCCGGCCGCCGCCGACCGGCTCGTCGCCGCCGCGCGGTCGCACTTCGGCGGGTTCGACGGCGTCCTCGTCAGCGTCGGCGGGCCGGCGCCCGGCTGGGCGGCGGACAACACCGACGAGCAGTGGCAGGCGGCGTTCGACACGGTGTACATGGGCGCGGTACGCATGGCCCGCGCCGCGGCGGCCGCGCTGACGGAGGGCGGGGTCATCGGCTTCGTCCTGTCCGGCTCCGTGCACGAGCCGATCCCGGGCCTGACCATCTCCAACGGCCTCCGCCCGGGCCTCGCGGGCTTCGCCAAGTCCCTGGCGGACGAGCTGGGCCCGCGTGGCATCCGTGTGGTGGGCCTGCTGCCGTCCCGCATCGACACGGACCGGGTACGGGAACTGGACGCCCTGTCCGGCGACGCGGCCGCCGCGCGCGCGGCCAACGAGGCGCGGATTCCCCTGCGGCGCTACGGCACGCCGGACGAGTTCGGCACGACGGCGGCTTTCCTGCTGTCCCCCGCCGCGTCGTATCTGACCGGGGTGATGCTCCCCGTCGACGGGGGCGCCCGCCACGGCTTCTGACCCACCGCCCGCGGCGGGGTGGGGCGGGCTTCCGCCCGGACGTACCCCAGGGGCACCCGCGTCGCCCCGCGGAACGCCGCCCGCAGACGAACCGGCGTCAGCGCCCTCCCATGTGCGCGATGCCCGCCCAAGCCGCCGGAGCGGTCCCGTGGTGGGTGGGCGACTGCGGGCCGTCCGCGCTCGGGGCGACCCGCCCTCCCGCTGGTGGGGGCGCCTCAGCCGGGGCGGGGGCCGGTCCGTCGGCGTCGTGGGGAGGCGTTCCGCAGCTCGCGGGAGGGTGGGCACAAAGGGACGGCGCCCCGACCAGAGGGGTGCGCACCGGTGCGGTGCGGGTCAGAGCACGCGGCGAGGCCGGTGGTGGGCCGCTCTGATGCGGAGTTCGGCGGGGAGGCGGCCCAGACCGGCGGAGTCGCGTGCGTGGGCCAGGATCTCGTGGGTCAGGGCGTCCAGCGTCATTTCCGGGGACGCGTCCGGCTCCACTAGGACGGACAGGTGCGCCCTCGGCTCCGCCGCGTTGCCGGTGAGCCGGACGTGCGCGTGCGCCACGCCCCGTACCGCCTCCGCCTCGGCCTCCATGGCAGCCTCCAGGGCACGCCCGCGCAGCGACGCGTCGTCCCCGTCGGCGGTGTCGACCAGCACCTCGAGGGTGCGGGACCGGCGCAGCTGGGCCAGCAGCCAGCCGAGGGCCGACAGCACCAGCACCACGAGGCCGCCGAGTACCGCGGGCCACCACCAGCCCCGGTCCCGCCACCGTGCCCGCGCGGCGTCGCTGAGCAGTACGGCGTCCGGGTCGGTCCACAGCCCGGACGCCAGCACGGCGAGGCCCGCGCCGAGCAGGAGGCCCCCGGCCAGGCCGATCAGCACCCGGTTGACGCCGCGCAGCACCGCCCTCACCCCTTCCGGCCCGGACGGGTGACCTGTACGGACACGTCGGGCGGCCGGGCCAGCCCCAGCTCGTCGACGCCGGCCCGCAGCGCGCCCTCCAGGTCGGCCCGTACGTCGGCGAGGTCCCGGAAGTGGGACACGGCCCGCACCACGACGCCGGACCGACGGGCCCGGACCCGTACGGCTCTCACGCCCGGCACGTCCATGGCCCTGTCCCGCAGAACCAGCGCCACCGCGTCCCGGTCCAGCCCGGCCCGTACGGACGCCGTGCCGCGCCGCATCGGCAGGACCGCCCGCATCCCGGGCGTGACGGCCAGCACCAGCAGCCAGACGCCGAGCACCGCAGCCGCGCCGGCGCCCGAGAGCATCCAGGGGTCGTCCAGCGGGCGGGTGGCCAGTTCGTCGGCAAGGGCGCGGCGCCAGCGCATGCCGGGCCGGTCCACCCGTACGGCCGCGAGGTCGTACAGGAGCAGCCCGGCGCCGGCGACGACCACGGCCGCGACCAGCGCGGCGGGCACGCGGCGCGCCGACCAGAAGCGGTGCTCGGCCGACGGGTGCCGCTCGGGCGGCGGGCCCTGCTCGGTCACCGGATCCTCCCGCCCTGCCCGTCGCGCTCGTAAGCGGTGTGGAGCCGCTCCACGTGGACCGCGACCTCTGGTACGTCCATGCCCGCCAGGTCCTTGACCCGGTGGGTGACCTGGCGGCGGACGGCGCTGCACTGGCCGCCGATGTCGGAGGGGTACGCGAGTTCCACGACGACCCGGACACGGGCGCTGTCCCGGTGGACGACGACCGTGGCGTGCGGCGCGCCGGCATCCGGGGGGAACACGGCGGCGAGGGCCTCACGGGCCGCCTGGGCGGCGATCTTCGCGATGACGCGGTCGGCGATCGCGGTCGCCCCGCGCTCGCCCGGTTCGACCCTGCCCACGGCCGCCACCGCCGTCACCGAAGCCGGTCGCCGCGGTCACGGCCGCGCAGCAGGTCGCCGGGTTCCAGGTCACCGTCGAGATAGCGACCGACCACGAAGCCGATCGCGCCCAACGCCGCGACGAGCAGAAACGCCCCGAACCCGCCGAAGTATCCGGCGAAGCCGAGGGCCATGCCGGCCAGCAGGCCGATCGGCGCCATACTCATGATGCGCTCCTCTTCCGCGGGCTACTGAAGCCGTGGCTCCAGTTCTTCCTCTTCGTCCTCGGGCAGCTTCACGTCCATGACGGCGATGTTGACCTCGACGACCTCCAGGCTCGTCATGCGTTCCACGGCGGAGATGACGTTCTCGCGGACGGCGCGCGCCACCTCGGCGATGGAGAAGCCGTAGTCGACGACGATCTCCAGGTCGATGGCCGTCTGCACCTCGCCGACCTCGGCCTTCACCCCGCGGCTGAAGGCGGACCGGCCGCCGGGCACCCGGTCGCGTACGGCCCCGAAGGTGCGGGAGGCTCCGCTGCCGAGGGCGTGGACACCGACGACCTCGCGGGCGGCGAGTCCGGCGATCTTCTCCACGACCCCGTCGGAGATGGTCGTACGGCCCCGGGACGCCGGGTCACCGCCGTCGGCGGGCGCCGGTTCTACGGGTTCGGTCACGGCGACGCCATCCCTTCCGTACGGATGTGCACTCCGTTGACCACACTAAGTGCGCCACGCGAGTCCCGCGCAGGGGAGGACCGCCGAGTGCCAGGCACCTGAAGGCCGCGGCGCGGCCCGGCGCCCCGGGGGCCGGGCCGCGCCGCGGGCCCCCGGGCCGCCGGTGATCAGTCGGCGAGGCCCGCGAGGTCCCGGAGTCGGCGCGCCTGGGCGGCGCGTTCGGCGACGCGCTGGTCCTCGTAGGTACGCCCGGCCGCGCCGCGCAGCAGGGCCTTGGTCTCCACGACCGCGTCGCGCGGGGCGGCCAGCAGGGCGGCGGCCAGGTCACGGACGGCGCCGTCGAGGTCGTCGGCGGGCACGACGAGGTTGGCCAGGCCGGTGCGCTCTGCCTCGTCGGCGTGGACGAACCGGCCCGTGGCGCAGATCTCCAGCGCACGGGCGTAACCGACGGCCCCGACGAGCGGGTGTGTACCGGTCAGGTCGGGGACGAGCCCGAGGCTGGTCTCGCGCATGGCGAACTGCACGTCCTGCGCGACGACCCGCAGGTCGCAGGCGAGGGCGAGCTGAAATCCGGCGCCGATCGCATGGCCCTGGACGGCCGCGATCGACACGATGTCGTTCCGGCGCCACCAGGTGAAAGCCTCCTGGTACTCGGCGATGACAGCGTCCAGCTCCGCGTCGGAGCCGCGCGCCAGGTCGAGGAACGACGGCTCGCCGTCGAAGCCCTCGGGCGTGAACGCCTGCCGGTCGAGGCCCGCGGAGAAGGACCTGCCCTCACCGCGCAGCACCACGACCCGCACGCTGCCGGGCAGCGCTCGCCCGGCCTCGGCCAGGGCCCGCCACAGGGCGGGCGACTGGGCGTTGCGCTTCGCCGGGTTGGTGAGGGTCACCGTGGCGACGGCGTCCTCGACGGCGAGTCGTACACCGTCCTTGTCGAGCACTACGAGGGCAGGGTCGAACGAGGTCATGGCGCGCCTCCGGGTCCGGTGCAGCTGTCAACGACAAATTACTGCACGGTAACCACCCGGTCGACCGTCGGATCGGATCGACCGTCGGGATCGGATCGAGCACGACGGGTCGATGTCGAACCGTCGGACCGACCGGGTGGTCCCGCCGGAACCAGTGGGACGCCTTGACGCCTTACGAAGCGCGCTCGGAGATCAGGCCGTGGGGGCCTTCTTGCCTCGCGTCGCTCCACCGCGTCCACGCAGCACGACTCCGGATTCGGTGAGCATCCGGTGGACGAATCCGTAGGACCGGCCGGTCTCCTCGGCCAGGGCCCGGATGCTCACGCCGGCGTCGTACTTCTTCTTCAGGTCTGCCGCGAGCTTTTCGCGCGCGGCGCCGGTCACCCGGCTGCCCTTCTTCAGAGTCTCGGCCACCCGTGCCTCCTCATGGGAAGTGCGCTCTGGACTTCTCATGATCACCCCTCCGGGGCCACATGGCCAGCCATTCGACAAGGTCTATGGGTCCCGGTTTCGCCGCACGGCCGCCGCCGGCCGGGCCGAAATCCCGGACACGGCGCGCGCCCGGCGGCGAAGTGCCAGGTCAGCGGGGCGCCGGAAAGAAGCACACGGTGTGGCGCCGTCGGAGGAAAATCTGCTGGACGCCACGCCGCGATATGAGATCCGCTCACTCAGATGAAGGATCACGACTAAGCCGAATGATCCATACGGAGATGATCAGGCGAGGGCGACCAGGTCCGCGTAGTCCGCTCCCCACAGGTCCTCGACACCGTCCGGGAGGAGGATGATCCGCTCCGGCTGGAGGGCGTCGACGGCGCCCTCGTCGTGCGTGACCAGCACGACCGCGCCCTTGTAGGTGCGCAGCGCGCCGAGGATCTCCTCGCGGCTGGCCGGGTCGAGGTTGTTCGTCGGCTCGTCCAGAAGCAGTACGTTCGCCGAGGAGACGACCAGCGTGGCCAGCGCGAGCCGGGTCTTCTCGCCGCCGGAGAGGACCCCGGCCGGCTTGTCGACGTCGTCACCCGAGAAAAGGAACGAGCCGAGCACCTTGCGGACCTCGACGAGGTCCAGGTCGGGCGCCGCGGACCGCATGTTCTCCAGGACCGTGCGGTCCGGGTCGAGGGTCTCGTGCTCCTGCGCGTAGTAGCCGAGCTTGAGGCCGTGGCCGGGGACGACCTGGCCGGTGTCGGGCTTCTCCACCCCGGCCAGCAGCCGCAGCAGCGTCGTCTTGCCGGCGCCGTTGAGACCCAGGATGACGACCCTGGAGCCCTTGTCGATGGCCAGGTTGACGTCGGTGAAGATCTCCAGCGACCCGTACGACTTGGACAGGCCGTCCGCAGTGAGCGGTGTCTTGCCGCACGGGGCGGGCTCGGGGAAGCGGAGCTTGGCGACCTTGTCGGACTGCCGCACCTCGTCGAGACCGGAGAGGAGCTTCTCGGCACGGCGGGCCATGTTCTGCGCGGCGACCGTCTTGGTGGCCTTGGCACGCATCTTGTCGGCCTGGGCGTTGAGCGCGGCGGCCTTCTTCTCGGCGTTCTGCCGCTCGCGGCGGCGGCGCTTCTCGTCGTCCTCGCGCTGGCGCTGGTAGAGCTTCCAGCCCATGTTGTAGACGTCGATCATGGACCGGTTGGCGTCCAGGTAGAAGACCTTGTTGACGACGGTCTCCACGAGGTCGACGTCGTGGGAGATGACCACGAAGCCGCCCCGGTAGGTCTTGAGGTAGTCGCGCAGCCAGGTGATGGAGTCGGCGTCGAGGTGGTTGGTCGGCTCGTCGAGAAGGAGCGTGTCGGCGTCCGAGAAGAGGATCCGGGCCAGCTCGATCCGGCGGCGCTGGCCGCCGGAGAGCGTGTGCAGCGGCTGGCCGAGCACCCGGTCGGGCAGGCCGAGCGCGGCGGCGATCGTGGACGCCTCGGCCTCGGCGGAGTACCCGCCCTTGGTGAGGAACTCGGTCTCCTGGCGCTCGTACTGCTTGAGGGCCTTCTCGCGGGTGGATCCCTTGCCGGTGGCGATGCGCTCCTCGTTCTGCCGCATCTTGCGGATCAGTACGTCGAGGCCGCGGGCGGAGAGGATGCGGTCGCGGGCGAGAACGTCGAGGTCGCCGGTGCGCGGGTCCTGCGGGAGGTAGCCGACCTGGCCGGAACGGGTGATGCTGCCGGCGGCGGGGATGCCTTCACCCGCGAGGCACTTGGTGAGGGTGGTCTTGCCGGCGCCGTTGCGGCCGACGAGGCCGATGCGGTCGCCCTTGGCGATTCGGAAGGAAGCGGACTCGATGAGGACGCGGGCGCCGGCGCGCAGCTCGATGCCGGTGGCGGTGATCACGGACAGACTCCAGGGCGGGGTGGACGGCGGAAGAACAGCGGCTGCGGTGACTTCGACACCGTCTAATGCACGGGGAGAATGGCCATACGGGTCAGTCTAACGGGCGCGTGCAACAGCTTTTCCGGTGCGCGGACATCCGCCGGACGCGCACGAGGGGCGGGCGTTGTCAGTGGCCGGTGCCAGACTGAGGAACGTGTGAGACCCACGTCACACCGCACGTGGGAGACATGACCCGTGAACGAGGTGATCGGCATGGCCGCTGGACCGAGCATCTGCCCGACGATCCTGTACGAGGACGCGAAGGCCGCCGTCAGAACGCTGACGGAGGCGTTCGGATTCCGGCAGCAGAGCCTGTACGAGAACGAGGACGGCTATGTCGTGCACGCGGAGCTGTCGTACGGCAACGGCGTGGTGATGCTGGGCACCAAGGGCGGAGAGGGCGTGTTCGCCAAGGCGATGGCGGGTGCCGGTCCGGTGGGGGTGTACATCGTGGTGGAGGACGTGGACGCGCACCACGCCAGGGCGGTGGAGCACGGCGTGGAGGTGCTGATGCCGCCGACGGACCAGGACTACGGCTCGCGGGACTACATGGCGCGGGACGCCGAGGGCAACGTCTGGAGCTTCGGGACGTACGCCCCCGGCGCACCGGGGTAGCCGCGCCGGGCGGGGCCGCTCGGGCTCCGCCGGTCAGGCTCCGCCGGTGTGGACCTGGAAGGCCGCGCGGCGCACCGCTTTCGCCAGGGCCGGGTCCGGATGGGCGGCCGCCAGGGCGACCAGGACCTGCACGGTGCGGGGGTGGCCGACCTCCCGGACCTCGTCGAGCAGGGCAGGCACGGTGCCCTGCACCGCGGACTCCAGGTGGCGTACGAGCAGGTCGCTCTCGCCGTGGTCGACGACCGCCGCGGCGGTGTCCACCCAGAGCCAGGTGGTCTCCTCGCGGGTCAGCACGTCGGGCGCCTCGTCGGGGTCGGCGCCCTCGTGCTCGGCGAGCCAGAGGACTGCGTACGGGCGCAGGGACGGCTCGTCGGCGGCGGCGCGCACCTCGGCCTCGGCGGCGGCGCCCACGACGCGGAGGGCCTCGAAGGCCAGGCCGCGCAGCAGGGCGTCGTCGCCGCGGGCGACGGTGAGCAGTTCGGTGACGGCGCTGCCGACGGGCCGGGCGGCGAGCCAGGCCCGGTACTCGGCGCGGGCCGGGCCGGGGGTCAGCCGCACGCATCCGCGCAGCATGTCCTCGGCGGACTGCTCGATGTGTCCGGCGGGGCTCTGCGCGGCGACGCAGATCTGCTCCAGCTTCACCCACACCGCCCAGTTGCCGAGCGGGGTGAGCGTCGCCTGGCCGTCCCCGAGGGTCAGGGCGCCGACAGTGGCCAGACCCTCGAGCGCCCAGTCCAGGAGGTGGGGCAGATCTGCGTCGCCGCGCTGCGGCTCCCGCGCCTGCGCCGCGGCCTGGGGGTTCGGTGCCGGGACGTGAGGCTGGGCGTGTGGCTGTGCCTCGGTGGCGAACGGGACCTCGCAGCGCTGCTCCCGGAGCTCGGCGACCCGCTGCTGGAGCAGATCCAGCAGGGCCGGTACGAGGACCGGCCCGGCGGACAGCTGGAGCAGGGAGAGCACCTGCGGGACGGCTTCCACGACCTCGGCGACCGCGGCCGGTTCGGCGTCCTGTGGGGCCGGGTGGGCGAGCGACCAGGCGTCGAGAAGGGCGACCCAGCCGCGGAGCGCCGCGGAGTCGTCGCGGTCCCAGGCGCGCAGCCGCCAGCCGGGACGGACGGTGTCGCCGTGGAGTTCGACAAGCCCCGCGAGCCGCGCCCGGTCCCAGGCGGTGCGCACCTGGTCCGGTGTCAGGCCCAGTGCGGCGGCCGCCCGTTGCTGCGCGGAGGCGGGCGCCGGCGCGGTGACGGGGCCGCGGTCGACGGCGGCCCAGCGGGCGACTCGTACGGCGTCCGCCAGGACATGCCGGGCCTGACGTGCCAGCTCCGCCCGGGGTGGCGTGCCCTCCGGCGGCCGCGGCGCCGGCCGCGTCCGCCGGTTGGCCACCGCCCGTCGGGCGGTCGTCGCCAGCGACCGGGGACGGACGAGTCGGAGTCTGGAGTTGCGCGCCAGTTGCTCATCGGGCTTTCGAGACGTCACGGGGGCAGTCTTCCCGCTGACGGCCCGAAAGCCCAAACGGAATGCGATGGTCGGGCTCAGACGAGCGGGGTGAGGAAGCGGCGCAGGCTCTCCTCGTAGCGGTCCGGGTCCGCGTTCCACATGGCGGCGTGCGGGGCGCGCCGGACGGTGCGGAGGGTGACGAGGCCGGGGCGGCGCTCGGCGAGTGCGCGGGACGCCGTCCAGTCGGCGAGGTGGTCGTCGGGGCCGTGGAAGACCAGTGCGGGGACGCGCAGGGCGTCGGGGTCCGCGGCCTCGCGGAGGGCACTGCCGTGCAGCCCGGTCCTGCCCTGCGCGGCCCGGACGGCGAGCGGCAGCAGGGGGAGGGGGACGCGGCGGGCGGTGGCGAGGGCCCGGAGGGTGGCCTCCCACTCCAGGACCGGCGAGTCGAGGACGAGACCGGCGATCCGGTCGCGCAGACCGCTGCGGGCGGCGGCGTGCAGGGCCATGGCGGCACCGGTGGACCAGCCGTACAGGACCACGCGCCGGGCGCCGCGGCGTACGGCGTGGTGGATCGCCGCGTCGAGGTCGCGCCACTCGGAGTCGCCGAGATGGCCGAGGCCGTCGGCGGGCCGGGGGGCGCCGGGGTCGCCGCGGTAGGCGATGTCGAGGACCGGGAGCTGCCGGGTGGCGAGGAAGCCCAGCACGTTCAGTGGGTGCTCGCGGGTCGTGCCGAGGCCGTGCACGGTGATCACCCAGGTGGTGCGCCCGCCCGGGACGTACCAGGCGGGCAGGGTGCCGAGCTCGCCCGGGATCTCCACGTCCTGGTGGGCGACGCCCAGCGCGGAGGAGGGGGTGCCGCTGTGGAGCTGCGGGGTGAGGCGGACGCGCATGCCGGCGTCGAGGGTGCCGTGGTGGACCCGCTCCAGGCGGCGTACGACGGCGTCCGGCTCGTGCGGCACCTCGTCGAGGACGCGGCCCACGATCGCGTGGACGCCGGGGCCCTCCAGGCCGTACACCCCCGGCCGCAGGGACGCCAGGTCACGCGTGAGCGTGACCCGGCCGGGCCCGGTGGCGTGCACGGTGAGCCGCGGCTCCCCCGGCAGCGGGCGGCCCGGGCGCGGCCGGAGCGCCACACCGCTGGCGTACCGCCCGGCCACGACGGCCGCGGCCCCGACACCGATCACGCTGCTCGCGGCTACGGCCGCCCCAGTACCCGAACGCATCGTTCAAGTCTCGGCAACCGGGCCCGCCCCTGCCAGCGGAGGGCCCACCACGAGTGACGGAACACCCGCCGTGCCCGTGCACGGACCGGCGGCTCCGCCTGTCGGCCCGGCCGCCTGCCGACCCCGGCCGCCTGCCGACCCCGGCCGCCGGTCAGCCCGGCCGCCGGTCAGCCCGGCCGGCCGTAGCCGCGGAGCTTCCCCGCGGCCGCCTCCAGCTCCTCCGGGCTCAGCAGGGTGGGCGTCCGGCCCGGGAGGGTGCTGGCTGTCAGCCACAGCCCGCACATCCATTCCAGTTGTGCCGTGCGGTCGTACGCCTGCTCCAGGGTCGCGCCGTAGGTGACCGTGCCGTGGTTGCGGAGGAGGCAGGCGGTGCGGTCGGTCAGGGCGTGGAGCACATGGTCGGCGAGCTGCCGGGTGCCGTACAGGGCGTAGGGGGCCACGCGGACGGGGCCGCCCAGGGCGGCGGTCATGTAGTGGACGGGCGGCAGTTCGTCGACGAGGGTCGACACGGCCGTGGCGTGGACGGCGTGGGTGTGCACGACGGCGCCGGCGTCGGTGGCGCGGTAGACCGCCAGATGCATGGGCAGCTCGCTGGTGGGGGGCAGTGCGCCGCGCACCTGGTGGCCGGCGAGGTCGACCGCCACCACGTCCGCCGCGGTCAGCCGGTCGTACGGCACGCCGCTCGGGGTGGCGAGGACGGTGTCCCCGACCCGTACGGAGACGTTCCCGGACGTGCCCACGACCAGCCCGTCGGTCACCGTTCTGCGCGCGGTGGCGACCAGTGCGCCCCACGCCCGTTCGATCGCTTCGTCGATCGCGTCGTCGTCCTTCGTCATGCGGTGATCCTCGCAGCGAGCGAACCGGGCGGAAAGTGACGAGTGTCTCGGTCTCACCGCCTGTGGGGCCGAAAAGCCGGTAAATCCATGGCGCAGGCGTAACCGGAACCCCGGTCCACAGGTTGAGACACCATGTCGCCGGGTTCAGTTCATCTTCCGTTCACCCAGGTTGCCTACGTTCAGCGAGCTACTGACGTCGAACGATTGCCTGGGTAAATGGAACACATCACGCTGCTGCTCGCCATTGTGGTCGTGACAGCTCTCGTGTTCGATTTCACAAACGGTTTCCACGACACCGCCAACGCGATGGCCACGACCATCTCGACCGGCGCGATGAGGCCCAAGGCGGCGGTGGCCATGTCGGCCGTCCTCAACCTGGTGGGCGCGTTCCTCTCCGTGGAGGTCGCCAAGACGATCTCCAAAGGGCTCGTCGACGAGACAGGGATCCAGCCGGAGGTCATCCTCGCCGCACTCGTCGGCGCCATCCTCTGGAACCTTGTGACCTGGCTCGTCGGACTCCCGTCCAGCTCGTCCCACGCCCTCATGGGCGGTCTGATCGGTGCGACCGTCGCGTCCATCGGCTTCAGCGGCGTCAACGGCGGCGTGGTCCTCACCAAGGTCCTGATCCCGGCCGTCGCGGCCCCGGTGGTCGCCGGTGTCGCCTCCATGGTCGCGGCCCGGTCGACGTACCGGATCGGCGCGAACATCGACGAGAAGACCGGCCGCAAGGGTTACAGGGCCGGCCAGATCGCCTCCGCGGGCCTCGTCTCCCTCGCCCACGGCACCAACGACGCGCAGAAGACCATGGGCATCATCACCCTCGCCCTGGTCGCCGGCGGCGCCATCGCCCCCGGCTCGAACCCGCCGGTCTGGGTCATCGTCTCCGCTGGTCTGGCCATCGCGCTCGGCACGTACCTGGGCGGCTGGCGCATCATCCGCACCATGGGCAAGGGCCTCACCGACCTCCAGCCGCAGCAGGGCTTCGCCGCCCAGACCGGCGCGGCGACCGTGATCCTGGCCTCCTCCCACCTGGGCTTCTCGCTCTCCACCACGCACGTCTGCTCCGGCGCCGTGATGGGCGCGGGCCTCGGCCGCAAGGGCGGCGTGGTCCGCTGGTCCACGGCCACCCGGATGTTCGTCGCCTGGGGCCTGACCCTGCCGGCCGCCGGCCTGGTGGCCGCACTCGCCGAGTACGTGGCGCGCCAGGGCGACTGGGGCATCGCCGCCGTCGCGACGTTCCTCGTCGCCTCGTCGACCGCGATCTGGTTCATCTCCCGCCGCCAGGTCGTCGACCACAACAACGTCAACGACGTCGAGGACGAGAACGCGACCACGGGCGAGTCCGAGCCCGCCGGGGTCGTCACCACCGCCATCGCGGCCGTCACCCCGCCGCCCGCCGGCACCGTGGCCGCCGCCCCGGAGGACGACGACGCCCTCAAGTCCACCATCCCGGCCCCGGCCACCGCGACCGGCGCGGCGCCCTCGGCCACGGTGTAAGGAAAGAACGGCATCGGTATGAAAATCGACTGGGTAGCTCTCGTCTCCGTCTTCGGCGTGGGTCTCGTCGCCACCGTCGCTCTCGTCGGACTGTTCACCCTCGGCATGGTCGGCCTCTCCAAGCAGGAGCAGGCCACGCAGCAGGGCGGTTCCGCCGCCCTGGCGCGCACCGGCGCGTACGCCTGCTTCGCCTTCTGCGCGGCGGCCATCGCGTACGGGATCCATCTGATCGTGGCCTGACCACGCACATAGGCTCGTCGCCGGGCCGGCCGTACCTCCTCGGTACGGCCGGCCCGGTCGTCGTTGTGGGGCTCGGCACACTGTTCCACCGCAGGTCAAGGGTGAGTTGACGGGCGTTCGCGGGCCGTGGTGGACTGCCCGGGCCATATACGGCGGCAGAAGAGGAAGCCGGTGCGAATCCGGCGCGGTCCCGCCACTGTCACCGGCCCCGCGTACGACACGCGGGTCCGGGAGCCAGGAACTCTCACCGCCGGTCGAGTCGAGCCAGGGCGCGGACCCTGAGTGAGGACATCGCGCATGCCCGGCAGCGTCTCCAGCACGCCAAGAACCTTGCGTTCCCCTCAGTACAAGAGCGGTCGACCAGGCGTATCGGTCTGCTGAGTCGATGCGAACCGATCGCGTATTCGCGTACGGCGCCACCGCCGGGGTCCTCGGCGACCTGCTGCTCGGCGACCCCCGCCGGGGCCATCCGGTCGCCGTTTTCGGGCGCGCCGCGAGCGCCGTCGAGCGGGTGCTGTGGCGCGACCACCGGGGCTGGGGCGCCCTCCATACCGCCGTGTGCGCCGGAGGCGCCGCCACCGGGGCCGCACTCGCCACACGGGCCGTACGGGGACGCGGCGCCGTGTCCGTCACACTGACCGCGGCCTCGGTGTGGGCCGTCGTCGGCGGTACGACGCTGGGGCGCGAGGCCCGTGCCATCGGCGGCGCGCTGGCCGCCGGGGACGTGGAGACCGCCCGGCAGCGGCTCCCGCACCTGTGCGGGCGCGACCCCCAGGCCCTGGACGGCCCGGGCATCGCGCGGGCCGTCGTGGAGTCCGTCGCCGAGAACACGTCCGACGCCGTCGTCGGCGCCCTCGTGTGGGGCGCGCTCGGGGGTGTACCGGGGCTGGTGGCGTTCCGGGCCGTGAACACCCTGGACGCGATGGTCGGCCACAAGTCGCCGCGGCACCGCCGGTTCGGCTGGGCGTCGGCGCGGCTCGACGACGTGGCCGGCTGGCCGGGCGCCCGGCTCACGGCCGCGCTCACCGTGGCGGCGGGCGGCGACCGGCGCGGTGCGGTACGTGCGTGGCGCGCGGACGCCGGAGAACACCCCAGTCCGAACGCGGGCCCGGTCGAGGCGTCGTTCGCCGGTGCCTTGGGTGTCCGGCTGGGGGGCAGCCTCTCGTACGGGGGGCGGGTCGAGCACCGGCCGGTCCTGAACGGAGAGGGGCGGGCCGTCGAGGTGGCGGACATCGAACGGGCGGTGCGGCTGTCGCGCCGGGTGAGCGGGCTGGCGCTGGCCGTCTGCGTGGGCGGGCGGCTGGCGTACGGCGCATGGAAGCGGAGGCGTTCGTGAGTGGTGGGGGGCTGCTCGTCGCGGGGACCACCTCCGACGCGGGCAAGAGTGTCGTGACGGCCGGGATCTGCCGCTGGCTGGTCCGGCAGGGCGTGAAGGTCGCGCCGTTCAAGGGACAGAACATGTCCCTCAATTCGTATGTGACGCGCGAAGGCGCGGAGATCGGCCGGGCCCAGGCCATGCAGGCGCAGGCCGCCCGGGTCGAGCCGACCGCGCTCATGAACCCCGTGCTGCTGAAGCCCGGCAGCGACCGCTCCAGCCAGGTCGTCCTCATGGGCAGGCCGGTCGGTGAGCTGAGCGCCCGCGGCTACCACGGCGGCCGGCAGCAGGCGCTGCTCGGCACGGTCGTGGAGTGCCTGGAGGAGCTGCGGGCCACGTACGACGCGGTGATCTGCGAGGGCGCCGGCAGCCCCGCCGAGATCAACCTGCGGCGCAACGACATCGTCAACATGGGCATCGCGCGGGCCGCCCGCTTTCCCGTCGTCGTGGTCGGCGACATCGACCGGGGCGGGGTCTTCGCACAGTTCTTCGGCACGACGGCGCTGCTCGCGCCGGAGGACCAGGCGCTGGTGGCGGGCTACCTGGTGAACAAGTTCCGGGGTGATGTGACGCTCCTCGAACCCGGCCTGGACATGCTGTACGACCTGACCGGACGGCGGACGTTCGGCGTCCTGCCGTACACGCACGGGCTCGGCATCGACGAGGAGGACGGGATGGGGGTCCCCCCTGCCCGAGCGACGTCGAGCGCTCGGGGGAGGGTCTCGCTCCGGGGCACCGTCCGCGAGTCGGTGGTCGCGCCGCCGGTCGGTGAGGACGTGCTGCGGGTCGCGGTGTGCTCCGTACCGCTGATGTCGAACTTCACGGACGTGGACGCGCTGGCGGCCGAGCCCGGGGTCGTCGTGCGGTTCGTGGACCGACCGGAGGAACTGGCCGACGCCGACCTGGTCGTCGTACCCGGCACGCGCGGCACGGTGCGGGCGCTGGCGTGGCTGCGGGAGCGGGGCCTGGCCGACGCGCTTGCGCGGCGCGCCGCCGAAGGCCGCCCGGTGCTGGGCGTCTGCGGCGGCTTCCAGGCACTGGGCGAGCGCATCGAGGACGACGTCGAGTCCCGGGCGGGTGAGGTGGCCGGCCTGGGGCTCCTGCCCGTGCGGGTGAGGTTCGCGCCCGAGAAGACTCTGGCGAGGCCGGTCGGTGAGGCCCTGGGCGAGCGGGTCGAGGGCTACGAGATCCACCACGGCGTCGCGGATGTACGGGGCGGGGAGCCGTTCCTGGACGGCTGCCGGGTCGGGGCCGTGTGGGGCACCCACTGGCACGGGTCGCTGGAGAGCGACGGCTTCCGGCGGGCGTTCCTGCGGCAGGTGGCGGAGGCGGCCGGGCGCCGCTTCGTCCCGGCGCCCGACACGTCCTTCGGTGCACTCCGGGAGGAGCAGCTGGACCGGCTGGGCGACCTGATCGAGCAGCACGCGGACACGGACGCGCTGCTCAAGCTCATCGAGTCCGGCCCGCCGGGCGGGTTGCCGTTCATCGCGCCGGGGGCGCCATGAACGCCCCCGGCGCGGCCACCCCCGCATGCGCGGGGAACATCGCACCACGGTGGCCCGACACGGCTGCACAGACACTTCCGATCGCAGCAGTTCCCTCGAAAGGGGTATCGGCCAATGGCCTCGGTTTCCTACCCGTTCACCGCCGTCGTCGGAATGGACGACATGCGGCTGAGCCTGCTGCTCAACGCCGTCGCACCGGGCATCGGCGGTGTGCTGGTCCGAGGTGAGAAAGGCACCGCGAAGTCCACGATCGTGCGGGGCCTGACGGCCCTGTTGCCCGCCATGGACGTCCTCCCGGGCTGCCGCTTCTCGTGCGCGCCGGAGGCTCCGGACCCGGGGTGCCCGGACGGTCCGCACGAGCCCGGGGCGGGCGTCTCGCGCCCGACGCGGTTGGTCGAACTGCCCGTCGGCGCCTCCGAGGACCGGCTCGTCGGGGCGCTGGACATCGAGAGGGCGCTGTCCGAGGGCGTGAAGGCCTTCGAACCCGGCCTGCTCGCCCAGGCCCACCGGGGCATCCTGTATGTCGACGAGGTCAATCTGTTGCACGACCACCTCGTCGACCACTTGTTGGACGCCGCCGCGATGGGCGCCTCCCATGTCGAGCGTGAGGGTGTCTCCGTACGGCATGCCGCGCGGTTCCTGCTGGTCGGGACGATGAACCCGGAGGAGGGCGAGCTACGGCCGCAGCTCCTCGACCGGTTCGGGCTCACCGTGGAGGTGGCCGCGTCGCGGGACCCCGAGCAGCGGGTCGAGGTGGTGCGGCGGCGCCTGGCGTTCGACGACGACCCGGCCGGCTTCGCGGCGCGCTGGGCGGAGGAGGAGGCCGCGCTGCGGGAGCGCATCGTGGCCGCGCGGGGACTGCTGCCGCAGGTACGGCTGGGGGACGACGCGCTGCGTCAGATCGCCGCCACCTGCGCGGCGTTCGAGGTGGACGGCATGCGCGCGGACATCGTGATGGCGCGTACGGCGACGGCGCTGGCCGCGTGGGCGGGGCGTACGGACGTCACCGTCGACGACGTACGGCAGGCGGCGCTGCTGGCGCTGCCGCACCGGCGCAGGCGGAATCCGTTCGACGCGCCGGGACTGGACCAGGACAAACTGGACGAGACGCTGGAGGAGTTCGGCGGGGACGACGAGCCCGAGCCGGACCCTCAGGGCCCTGACGACGGGCCCGGCCCCGGTGGTGGCGGTGGTGGAGGCGGGGTTCCGCCGCAGTCTCAGGGGCCCGACGCGGAAACCGGCCAGGGGTCCGACGCGGAAACCGACCATGGGCCCGACCAGGGGACCGACCAGGGAGCCGGTACGGAGCCGGCCGCGGAGCAGCCCGAGGCGGCCCCCTCCCCCGGCGCTGGTCCCGCGCCCGAGCAGGCGCCCGTCAAGGCCGCCGAGCCGTTCCGTACGAAGGCGCTGACCGTCCCCGGTCTGGGCGACGGCGCCGCCGGGCGCCGCTCCCGGGCGCGTACCGAACACGGCCGGACCGCCGGGGCGCACCGCCCCCGGGGCGCTCTGACGAAGCTGCACCTGGCGGCGACCGTCCAGGCCGCGGCACCGCACCAGCGGGTGCGCGGCCGGTCCGGCCCCGGGCTCGTCGTACGCCGTGACGACCTGCGCCAGGCGGTGCGGGAGGGGCGCGAGGGCAATCTGGTGCTGTTCGTGGTGGACGCGTCCGGTTCGATGGCGGCCCGGAAGCGCATGGGCGCGGTCAAGGGCGCCGTACTGTCGCTGCTCCTGGACGCGTACCAGCGGCGGGACAAGGTGGGCCTGGTGACGTTCCGGGGCCGGGGCGCCGAGCTGGTGCTGCCGCCCACGTCGTCCGTCGACGCCGCCGCGGCGCGCCTGGAGCAGCTGCCGACCGGGGGCCGTACGCCCCTGTCGGCGGGCCTGTTGAAGGCACACGACGTGTTGCGCGTGGAGCGGCTCCGCGATCCGGCGCGGCGGCCGCTGCTGGTCGTCGTCACGGACGGCCGGGCGACGGGCGGGCCGGAGCCGCTCAGGACGGCCGCGCGGGCCGCCCGGCTGCACGCGGCCGAGGGCACGGCGTCGGTCGTCGTGGACTGCGAGACGGGCCCGGTACGGCTGGGGCTGGCCGGCGAGCTGGCCCGTGACCTCGGTGGTACGGCCGTCACGCTGGACGAGCTGCGCGCGGACGCCATCGCAGGTCTGGTCAAGGATGTTCGTACTACGAGGAGGGCCGCATAGTGCCGCAGGGACAGCCGACCGTCGTACCGCAGGACGGGCTCACCACGCGCCAGCGCCGCAACCGCCCGCTGGTGATGGTCCACACGGGCATCGGCAAGGGCAAGTCGACGGCCGCGTTCGGGATGGCGCTGCGCGCCTGGAACCAGGGGTGGCCCGTCGGAGTGTTCCAGTTCGTCAAGTCCGCGAAGTGGAAGGTCGGCGAGGAGAACGCGCTGAAGGCCCTCGGCGAGACCGGCAAGGGCGGTACCGTCGACTGGCACAAGATGGGCGAGGGCTGGTCGTGGATCCAGCGTGACCCCAAGGACGGCGAACAGTCCAACGAGGAGAAGGCCCGCGAGGGCTGGGAGCAGGTCAAGCGCGACCTGGCCGAGGAGAAGTACCGGTTCTACGTCCTCGACGAGTTCGCGTACCCGCTGCACTGGGGGTGGGTGGACACTGCCGAGGTGATCGAGGTGCTGCGCGACCGCCCGGGGCAGCAGCACGTCGTCATCACCGGCCGCAACGCTCCGCGGGAGCTGCTGGACTTCGCCGACCTCGTCACCGACATGTCCAAGGTCAAGCACCCGATGGACGCCGGTCAGAAGGGCCAGCGGGGTATCGAGTGGTAGCACGTCTCGTCATCGCCGCGCCGTCGTCGGGCGCGGGCAAGACCACGGTCGCGACAGGGCTGATGGCCGCGTTCGCCGACCGGGGTCTCGCGGTGTCGCCGCACAAGGTCGGCCCGGACTACATCGACCCGGGCTACCACGCCCTGGCGACCGGCCGCCCGGGCCGGAACCTCGATGCCTTCATGTGCGGTACGGGGCTGGTCGCGCCGCTCTTCGCGCACGGGGCACGCGGCTGCGACCTGGCCGTCGTCGAGGGCGTGATGGGTCTGTACGACGGCGCCGCCGACCAGGGCGAGCTGGCGTCGACGGCGCAGGTGGCGAAGTTGCTGAAGGCGCCGGTGGTGCTGGTCGTGGACGCCTCGTCGCAGTCGCGGTCGGTCGCGGCGCTGGTGCACGGGTTCGCGTCGTGGGACCCGGAGGTGCGGATCGGCGGGGTGATCCTCAACAAGGTCGCCACCGACCGCCACGAGCACCTGTTGCGGGAGGCGCTCGGCGAGTCCGGTGTGCCGGTGCTGGGCGTCCTGCGCCGCGCGCCGGCCGTGGCGACTCCGTCGCGGCACCTGGGGCTCGTGCCGGTGGCCGAGCGGCAGGCGCAGGCGGTGGACGCGGTGCGGGCGCAGGCGGAGCAGGTACGGGCGGGGTGTGACCTGGAGGAGCTGCTGGCGCTGGCGCGGTCGGCGCCGGGGCTGGACGTGGAGGCGTGGGACGCGGAGGCCGCGTTGCGGCTGTCCGCCGGGGCCGGGCCGGTCGTCCCCGCGCTGCCCGAGGGCCTCGACCCGGCTCGTCCCGGGCCCACCGTCACCGCCGGGGACGCCCTCGCCCGGACGGCCGGCGGCGAGCGGCCCGTGGTCGCCGTCGCCGGCGGGGCCGCGTTCACGTTCTCGTACGCCGAGCACGCGGAGTTGCTGACGGCGGCGGGGGCCGAGGTGGTGGCGTTCGACCCGTTGCGGGACGAGAAGCTGCCGGACGGGACGCGAGGGCTGGTGATCGGGGGCGGGTTCCCCGAGGTGTACGCGCCCGAGTTGTCCGCGAACGAGGCACTGCGGGACGCGGTGGCGGAGCTGGCGCGGTCGGGGGCGCCGGTGGCGGCGGAGTGCGCCGGCCTGCTGTACCTGGCGCGGTCGCTGGACGGGAAGCCGATGTGCGGCGTGCTGGACGCCGACGCGCGTATGTCGGAGCGGCTGACGCTCGGGTACCGGGACGCGGTCGCGGTGAGCGACAGCCCGGTGGCGGCGGCCGGGACGCGGCTGCGGGGCCACGAGTTCCACCGCACGGTCCTGGAGCCCGGCGCGGGCGCCACGCCCGCGTGGGGGCTGCGGCAGCCGGACCGGCGCGTGGAGGGCTTCGTCCAGGGCGGCGTGCACGCCAGTTACGTACACACTCACTGGGCCGCGGTGCCGGAGACGGCGCGGCGGTTCGTACAGCACTGCCGGCCATGACCCTGGTGGTGGGCGTCGGCGCCCGGCGCGGGGTGACCGCCGACGAGGTGTGCGGACTGGTGGAGGCCGTACTGGCGGCGGCCGGGCTGCGCCTCGACGAGGTCGCGGCGCTGGCGACCGTCGACACCAAGGCAGCAGAGCCGGGCCTCCTCGCAGCCGCGGCCCGGCTCGGCGTACCGCTGCGGGCGCACCCGGCACGGGACTTGGCCCGGGTCGCCGTACCGCACCCGTCGGACGCGGCCCTGAGGGCCACCGGGACGCCGTCGGTGGCCGAGGCGGCGGCACTGCTGGAGGCGGCACTGCTGGAGGCGGCGGGGCCGGAGGAACGCGCCGGGCTCGCGGAACGGGCTGAGCCGGCGGTCGGGACCGGGCTCGCGGGGGCCGCCGCGCGGGCGGAGGGCGACGCGCTCGCGGAGGATTCCGAGCCCGCGGACCTGGACGGGCACGCGGAGGCCGTCCGGCTCGTCGAGGGCGGTGCCGGGGTCGCGGGCAAGGTCCGACTGCTCGTGCCGAAGCGGAAGTCGGGGGCCGGGGCGGCCGCGCGCGTGACGTGCGCGGTGGCCGTGGCGCACGGGCCCCGGCGGTTGCCCGCCGGGGGGCCGGGGTACACCCGTGGGGACGCGGCGTTCGAGTTACGGGCGCGGCGTCCGCACCGCTGATCCCCAGATGTCCTGATCTCAGATCCCCCAACCCCGGACCCCGATCGACAGATCCGAGGTCCAGGGTCCAGGGTCCCCGGATCGGAGGATCCCGGATCGCCGGATCGCCGGATCGCCGGATCGAAGCCGGATTCCCCGTCCGGACATGGAACGCTCACGGCGGGCCGCCGACGCTGTCGGCCCGCCGTCAACACCCCCCACTGTCTCCCACCCCAGCTGGCGGCCATGTATACCCACACAGACAGCGACAGACATTTCCCCGGCCCGCGCGACGCGGACGCGTACGACCTGCGGCACCACGGTGACGCCGAGGTCCGGGACGAGAAACTGACCGATCTCGCGGTCAACGTCCGTACGAACACCCCACCCCGGTGGCTGCGTGAGCGCCTCATGGACTCACTGTCCGGGCTGGCCGCCTACCCCGACGGGCGGGCGGCGCGGGCGGCGGTCGCCGAGCGGCACGGGCTGCCCGCCCGCCGGGTGCTGCTGACGGCGGGCGCGGCCGAGGCGTTCGTACTGCTGGCGCGGGCTCTGCCGGTACGGCGGCCGGTCGTCGTGCACCCGCAGTTCACCGAGCCGGAGGCGGCCCTGCGGGACGCGGGGCACCGGGTGCGGCGGGTCGTGCTGCGCGAGGCGGACGGCTTCCGGCTGGACCCGGCGCTGGTCCCGGAGGACGCGGACCTGGTGGTGATCGGCAACCCGACGAACCCGACATCGGTGCTGCACCCGGCGGGGACGATCGCGGCGCTGGCCCGGCCGGGGCGGACCCTGGTGGTCGACGAGGCGTTCATGGACGCCGTGCCGGGTGAGCGGGAGGCGTTGGCCGGGCGGACGGACGTGCCGGGTCTGGTGGTGCTGCGGAGCCTCACGAAGACGTGGGGGCTCGCGGGGCTGCGGATCGGCTATGTGCTGGCCGCGCCGGACACGGTGGCAGCGCTCGAGCGGGTCCAGCCGCTGTGGCCCGTGTCGACCCCGGCGCTGGTGGCGGCCGAGGCGTGCATGTCCCGGGAGGCGCTGGCCGAGGCGGAGGACGCGGCGCGGCGGGTGGCGGTGGAGCGGGCCCATCTGCTGGCGGGCCTCGCGGAGTTCGACGAGGTGCGGGCGGTGGAGGCGGCGGAAGGGCCGTTCGTCCTGCTCCGTGTCGAAGGCGCGGACGTCGTACGGGAACGGCTCCGTGACCTGGGCTTCGCGGCGCGGCGCGGCGACACGTTCCCCGGGCTCGGGCCGCAGTGGCTGCGGCTCGCGGTCCGCGACCGGGCCACGACGAACCGCTTCCTCCAGGCTCTGGACCAGGCGCTGGTCATGGCGGGGTGCGCGAGTGAGGGGTGCGAGGACTGAGCGCTGCGGCTCCGCGCGCCGCGCTGATCCTGTGCGGCGCGCGGAGCCGCCCCACGCCCCACCCACCGGTGCGGCGGCCGCCCACGGCCGGGAAGGCCCGCAGGGCCGGCGGCGCCGCGCCGGCCGACCCCGGCCGGCGCGGCAGGCCCGGCCGGCGCGAGGGCGGCGCGCCGCACCGGTCCGTCTGCGGGCAGCCGTTCCGCACGGCGGTGGGGGAAGGGCGGGCACGAACGGACCGGGATGCAGCGCCCCGCGGTGACCGGCGGCTCGGCCGGAGCGTCGCGCACCCGGGCGGGGAGCAGCCTGCCCCCGGGCACCGGCCGGGGCGGCCCGGT
The DNA here is from genome assembly GCF_008271805.1 of Streptomyces sp. TRM49041. GTDB lineage: Bacteria > Actinomycetota > Actinomycetes > Streptomycetales > Streptomycetaceae > Streptomyces. Next base: position 10,991 of record NZ_VSRY01000086.1, on the reverse strand, counting down.
CCGTGGGGCTCGTCAGGTGCGCTTGCGGCGGGCGAGCAGCAAGGACGCGGCGCCCGCCGCGAGGAGTGCTGTGGCGCCGGCCGCGACGTACGGGGTGCGTGAGTCGGTGCCGGTTTCGGCGAGGGCCTCCTTCGGCGGGGTAGCGCCGCCCGACTGGGCCTTCAGGCCCGTCGCGGCGGGCTGTTCGGACTTGGGCGCCGTGCAGTTCGCCTCGGCCAGGGTGACGGTGCCCTGGACGTCCGCGACGTTCAGGGCGAGCGGGTTGACGGCGACCTTCAGCTCCAGGGCCGTGGCGGCGGCCGTCGTCGTCGTGGTGGTCCGCCTGGACAGGTCCAGCGTGACCTCGCCGACGCCCGGCACCCGTACGCCGCTCCGGCCACCGGGTTTCACCGTGACTCGCTTGCCGAGCACCGTGACCGGCCCCAGCAGATTCGATTCGGCGACCGGCCGCGCCCCGCCTGCCTCGCATACCGCCTCCGCGGTGACCTGCTCGACCTGGATCAGCGACAGCAGGGGCAGGCCGGGCACATGGACCTTCGCCCGGGCGAGCTTCACCCGCGCCTCGGCGCGCCGGGCGTCCGCCGTGGCCTCGGCCGTGGCCGCATCGGCGCGCAGCACGGTCACCGGCCTGCCCTGGTCGACGCCGTCCAATTCGACGGTGAGCGCGGTCTTCTCGGCCGCCGCCGGGGCGTGGACCTCGTTGAGTACGGCTTTCAGCGGTACCCGTACGCCGCCGTCGAGAAGCGAGACGTCGAGCCCGGTTCTCAGCACCGCGGCGCTCGCACGCCCCTCGTCACCGGTCGTGGCGTGGGCGGCCGGTGCCCCGGCGGCGAGCGCGGCGACGGCCGCGGAGACGGCGGACAGGCGGAACCGGAAGGTGTTGCTGTTCAAGGTGGTGGAACCCCCACAGAAGGCATGAGTCGCCGGACATCCGCCCACAGGGACATGTGTGCGGCGGCGACTCGGGACACCGGAATCCTGGTCGCAGGAAGACTGAACCGGCGGGCTCCTGAGGCGAGTTCACCCCAAAGGGGGGTTTCCGGTCCTCCATTCGAATTTCATGGACGGCTCCGTGGAATGCGCTTCCGGGCGAGGACGACGCCGGTCACTCGATGACCTGCCCGTTGAGGATCACCCGGCGGGGCGCCGCCAGGACGCGGACGTCCGCGCGCGGGTCCCCGTCGTAGACGACCAGGTCCGCCGGGGCGCCCTCCTCCAGCGCGGGCCGGCCCAGCCAGGTGCGGGCGCCCCAGGTGGTGGCCGACAGGGCCGCCACGGGCGGGATGCCCGCCTTCACCAGCTCGGCGACCTCGGCGGCCACCAGGCCGTGCGCGAGCGAGCCGCCCGCGTCGGTGCCGACGAAGACCGGGATGCCCGCGTCGTACGCGGCGCGGACCGTGTCGTAGCGGCGCTCGTGCAGCCTGCGCATGTGGTCGGCCCAGCGCGGGAACTTCGACTCTCCGCCGTCGGCGAGGCGCGGGAAGGTGGCGATGTTGACCAGCGTCGGGACGATCGCGACGCCGCGCTCGGCGAACAGCGGGATGGTGTCCTCGGTGAGGCCCGTGGCGTGCTCGACGCAGTCGATGCCCGCCTCGACCAGGTCGCGGAGGGAGTCCTCGGCGAAGCAGTGGGCGGTGACGCGGGCGCCGAGCCGGTGCGCCTCGGCGATGGCCGCCTCGACCTCGGCGCGGGGCCAGCAGGCGGTGAGGTCGCCCGCGTCGCGGTCGATCCAGTCGCCCACGAGCTTCACCCACCCGTCGCCGCGGCGGGCCTCGTGGCCGACGTACGCCACGAGGTCGGCGGGCTCGATCTCGTGGGCGTAGTTCCGGATGTAGCGACGGGTGCGGGCGATGTGGCGGCCCGCGCGGATGATCTTCGGGAGATCGTCGCGGTCGTCGATCCACCGGGTGTCGGCGGCGGAACCTGCGTCCCGGATCAGGAGCGTGCCCGCCTCGCGGTCGGTGAGGGCCTGCTTCTCGCTGGTCGCCGCGTCGACGGCGCCGTGCGCGTCGAGGCCGACGTGGCAGTGCGCGTCCACCAGGCCGGGGAGTGCCCAGCCGGTGACCGTCCGTATGTCGCCCGCGAGGGGCCCGGTAGGCCGGGTGTGGCTGACCCGGCCGTCGACGACCCACAGCTCGTCCCGCACGTCCTCCGGCCCGACGAGCACCCGCCCCTTGATGTGCAGCACCACACGATCGCTCATGCCCTGCACTGTACGAGGAGGACCGCCCCTTGAGGCAGGGGCCCGCCCCCGCGGCCCGAGGCCGCCCCTGGCCCGATGACCTCCGGCGGCACAGGAGGGCGCCGCCGGGGGCTGTCAGCGGGACTGTGCCGATGCCTGGCGTGGGGACGGGAGGGGGGTGGCGGTCAGGGCCTCCAGGAGAGCCTGGACCGGGGGCGGGAGCGGGCCTGGGGGGACTGCCAGCGAGATGGGCACCCTGTGCGCGGGGAGCGTGCGGAAGGTGATGCGGGGTGTCTGGGGCAGCGCCCCCACCGGGTAGAACACCGTCCAGGACGGCTCCGGCGCGGCCGCCAGGTCGGCCAGGGTGTCCTGGAGGGTGGTGAAGGGCGGCCCGGGTGTCCAGCCGGGCACCGCCGCGGTGACCAGGTCGTGGAACGCCGGATTGGCCTCGCGCGGGGCGAGCCGCAGCGGCAGTCCTGCCAGTTGCTCCGCACGCGGCTCGGGATGCGCGGCGAGCGGGTGCCCCGCCGGCAGGGCGACGATCAGCGGGTCGGTCCACACCGGGTGCAGCACCATCCCGTCGGCCCGCCGCACGGTCCGTACGAGCGCCGCGTCGAACGTCCCGGAGCGCACCGCCGCGAGCCGCGCGTCCTGCGGGGCCCGCTCAAGGCGCACCCGGAGCCGTGGGCGGCGTTCGGCCAGGGCCCCGAGGGCCCGGTACACGCGGTCCGCGAAGGCCCGGCTCGTACCGAGGCGCACCAGCCCCTCGGTCCCGCCGACGATCCCGGAGGCCGTCTCCCGCACCCGCCCCGCCGCCGCCAGCGCCGCCCGCGCCTCGGGCAGCAGCCGTTCACCGGCGGCGGTGAGCCGTACGTGCGGGGGCGCGGTCCGGTCGAAGAGCCGGAGGCCCAATTCCCGTTCGAGCCCGTCGATCTGACGGCCCACGGCGTCGCGGCCGGCGTTCAGCCGCTCGGCTGCGCGTCCGAGGCCGAGTTCCTCGGCGACGGCGACGAAGTACTCCAGTTGACGCAGTTCCACAGCCGCGTCCACCCGCCCCTCACTGATCGCTGCTGTCCGTCCGGTCCGGTCAACCAGCTGCCGGGGACGGCCTCTTTCCCATATGTACGGGCGGCGGGCGGCGAATCGCGAACACGACGCGCTCCGGGGGTGGAAAACCGGACGCGGGGAGGCAGGAGCCACGGTGGGCCCGCGCGGGGCCGGCGGGAGCCGGTGCGGGGACACGGGGCACAGGACATGAGGCGCGGGACACGGGGGGCAGGAGAGGTGTCGGCACACGCGCCCCCCTCGCGCTAATGTGCCATTCCCCGGTACATTCACCGGCATTCCCGTGGCGCATTCCCGGCGCTTTCAAGTGGGCAGCTGCCCATTTTCTTCTGCCCCGTTTCCGGGATCTTAAACGCAAAGATTCCAACACGATTCGGCACGCAATCCGATTACATGTCAAGTACGTTACGACAGTGTGACAGACCCCACACCAGGACCGATTTGACCGGAAATATACGGGCAAACCACCGCGTTCGGCTCCCCTTTCACCCGCGTCCCGCGCACGCGCGATAACACAAGACCACTGTTCACCCAATACCTTCCGACCATGCAATCCGAGAAATTGCTCGGTAAGTTCAATTCGCATGACCGCCGCACAAGCAGACCTTGCACGTGCCCGAAACGAATTCACTCCGGACACTCCCCCACCCGCCGTCGTCATCGACACCCCCCAGGTGGAGGACGGAGCCGCGATCTGGCGCATCGCCCGCGACTCCGAGGTGCTGGACCTGAACTCTTCGTACAGCTACCTCCTCTGGTGCCGCGACTTCGCGGCCACCTCGCTCGTCGCGCGCGGCGCGGGCGGAGAGCCGGTCGCGTTCGTCACGGGCTACATCCGGCCGGAGCGGCCGGGGACCCTGGTCGTCTGGCAGATCGCCGTCGACCACGGCCACCGGGGCCGCGGACTCGCCGCGACGCTGCTGGACGCGCTGACCACACGCCTGGCGGGCCAGGGCGTCCACACCGTCGAGACGACGGTCACCCCGGACAACACCGCATCCGACCGGCTCTTCACCTCGTTCGCAGAGCGCCGGGGCGCGTCCCTGGACCGGGAGGTCCTCTTCGACGGAGGGCTGTTCCCGGAGGGCACCCACCAGCCGGAGGTGCTCTACCGCATCCAGCCCATCGGTCCCCGCGCCCACGTCGGCGCCGGAGACGGTGACGGTACGGCGGGCTGACCACCAGCCGTACCCCCTGCTCCGTACCACCTGAACCCCGTTCTTCTCTCTTCTTCTCCCACCCCACTCCTGGAGTGACCCGCTGTGACCATCACCCCGCCCGCCCTGAGCGTCTTCGAGACCCTGGAGTCGGAGGTGCGCAGCTACTGCCGCGGCTGGCCCGCCGTGTTCGACCGTGCGCAGGGCGCCCGCCTCACCGACGAGGACGGCCACACGTACCTCGACTTCTTCGCCGGGGCCGGATCCCTCAACTACGGCCACAACAACCCCGTACTGAAGCGCGCGCTCATCGACTATCTGGAGCGCGACGGCATCACCCACGGCCTGGACATGGCGACGACCGCCAAACGCGCCTTCCTGGAGACCTTCCAGAACGTGCTGCTGCGGCCGCGTGACCTGCCGTACAAGGTGATGTTCCCCGGCCCGACCGGCACCAACGCGGTGGAGGCGGCGCTGAAGCTGGCCCGGAAGGTGAAGGGCCGCGAGTCGATCGTGTCGTTCACCAATGCCTTCCACGGGATGTCCCTCGGCTCCCTCGCCGTCACCGGCAACGCCTTCAAGCGCGCCGGCGCCGGTGTCCCGCTCGTCCACGGCACACCGATGCCGTTCGACAACTACCTCGACGGCCGCGTCCCGGACTTCCTCTGGTTCGAGCGGCTCCTGGAGGACAGCGGCTCCGGCCTCAACCACCCCGCCGCCGTCATCGTCGAGACGGTGCAGGGAGAGGGCGGCATCAACGTGGCGCGCCCCGAGTGGCTGCGCGCGCTCGCGGACCTGTGCCACCGCCGCGACATGCTGCTGATCGTCGACGACATCCAGATGGGCTGCGGCCGTACCGGTGCCTTCTTCTCCTTCGAGGAGGCCGGCATCACCCCGGACATCGTCACCCTGTCGAAGTCGATCAGCGGCTACGGACTTCCCATGTCGCTCTGCCTGTTCAAGCCGGAGCTGGACGTGTGGGGTCCGGGCGAGCACAACGGCACGTTCCGCGGCAACAACCCGGCCTTCGTCACCGCGACGGCCGCGCTCGGCACGTACTGGGCCGACGGCGGCATGGAGAAGCAGACCCTCGCCCGGGGCGAGCAGGTCGAGCAGGCACTGCTGACGATCTGCGACGAGAACTCCGCGTACGGCGCCCACTACCGGGGCCGCGGTCTCGTCTGGGGCCTTGAGTTCGCCGACAAGGAGCGGGCGACCCGGATCTGCCGGCGCGCGTTCGAGCTGGGGCTGCTGCTGGAGACGTCCGGCCCGGAGAGCGAGGTCGTGAAGCTGCTGCCGCCGCTGACGGTCACGCCGGAGGAGCTGGACGAGGGGCTGCGCACTCTGGCCCGCGCGGTCCGCGAGACGGCCTGAGCCCTAGCGGCGCAGGCCCGTGGCCCACGGGCGCACAGCCCGTGGGCCACCAGGGAGTGTCCGGCGGATCATGCCGGCATCCGAGCCGGGTGCCCTTGTTCCTGCCGGTGAGCGGCGTCCGGCGCGTACGGCCCCGCCCGACACGACCTGGGCCCGTACACACCACCCATCACGAAACGAAAGGTCAGTTGCCTTGATCGTCCGATCGTTGCAGGACATCGAGAACACCGAGCGTCACGTCAAATCGGCGTCCGGCACCTGGGAGAGCAAGCGCATCGTGCTCGCCCGCGAGAAGGTCGGCTTCTCGCTGCACGAGACCGTGCTGTACGCGGGCACGGAGACGTCCATGTGGTACGCGAACCACATCGAGGCGGTGCTGTGCGTCGAGGGCGAGGCCGAGCTGACCAACGACGAGACGGGCGAGGTCCACTGGATCCGGCCGGGCACGATGTACCTGCTCGACGGCCATGAGAAGCACACGCTGCGCCCCAAGACCGACTTCCGTGTCGTGTGCGTCTTCAACCCGCCGGTGACGGGGCGCGAGGACCACGACGAGAACGGTGTGTACCCCCTGCTGACGGAGGAGGACTGAGTATGGAGGACCTGTACCCCACGCGTGGCAAGACCGAAGTGGCGACGCCCCGCCGTGACCCGGTGGTCTGGGGGCCGCTCGACGCGGACCTGGAGTCGTTCGAGCGGGACGGCTTCCTCGCGATCGAGGACCTGCTGAGCGACGGAGAGGTCGCCGTCTACAAGGCGGAGCTGGACCGGCTGATCGCCGACCCGGCCGTACGGGCGGACGAGCGGTCGATCATCGAGCCGAAGTCGCAGTCGGTGCGGTCGGTGTTCGAGGTGCACCAGATCAGCGACGTCTTCTCGAAGCTGGTGCGCGACGAGCGGGTCGTGGGCATGGCGCGGAAGATCCTCGGCTCGGACGTGTACGTCCATCAGTCGCGGATCAACGTGAAGCCCGGCTTCGGCGCGTCCGGGTTCTACTGGCACTCGGACTTCGAGACCTGGCACGCCGAGGACGGTCTACCGCGGATGCGAACCGTGTCGGTCTCGATCGCGCTGACCCGGAACCACGACACCAACGGCGGCCTGATGATCATGCCGGGGTCGCACCGTACGTTCCTGGGCTGCGCCGGTGAGACGCCGAAGGACAACTACAAGAAGTCGCTGCAGATGCAGGACGCCGGCACCCCGTCGGACGAGGCGCTGACGCGGATGGCGGACGCGCACGGCATCCGGCTGTTCACGGGCCGGGCCGGGTCGGCGACATGGTTCGACTGCAACGCGATGCACGGCTCGGGCGACAACATCACGCCGTACCCGCGGAGCAACGTCTTCATCGTGTTCAACAGCGTGGAGAACACGGCGGTGGAGCCCTTCGCGGCGCCGGTCCGGCGACCGGAGTTCATCGGAGCCCGGGACTTCACCCCGGTGCGATGACGTGAGCCTTACGGCTCCGCCGAGGTAGGCACCGAGGGCCCGCCACCGCCGAGTGCGGTGGCGGGCCCTCTTCGTGCCCCGGCGCCCGGTGGCCTTGTGTCGCGGTCGCCCCGGTGTCCAAGGCTCCGGGTGTCGCTGCACCCCGCGGTCAGAGCGTCGGGTAGTCCGTGTACCCGCGGTGGTCGCCGCCGTAGAAGGTGGCCGGGTCCGGGGTGTTGTACGGGCCGCCCGCGGCGAGGCGGGCCGGCAGGTCCGGATTGGCGATGAAGAGCACGCCGAAGGCGACGAGGTCGGCGGTGCCGTCCTCGATCAGAGTGAGGGCTCCCTGGCCGGTCGGGCCCTCGGTGGCCGGGTTGAGCACGAAGGTGCCGGAGAACTGCTTGCGCAGCTGCACCGTGATGTCACGGATCTCCGGGGAGACCTCCAGGACGTGCAGATAGGCGAGGCCGAGCGGCTCCAGCTCCGCGACGAGCGCCGTGTACGCGGGGAGCGGCTCGGGCTCGTCGATGTCGTTGAACGGGTTGCCGGGCGAGATGCGCAGCCCGGTCCGCTCGGGCCCGATCGCGGCGACGACGGCCTTGACGGTCTCGACGGCGAAGCGGATCCGGCCCTCGACGGAACCGCCCCACGCGTCGGTGCGCCGGTTGGAGCCCGGGGCGAGGAACTGGTGGATGAGGTAGCCGTTGGCGCCGTGCAGTTCGACGCCGTCGAACCCGGCGGCGACGGCGTTGCGCGCGGCGGTCGCGAAGTCCTCGACGGCCTGGCGCACCTCGGCGTCGGACAGCTCGCGCGGGGCGACGAAGTCCTGGGGTCCCTCGGCCGTGAAGACCTGACCCCGCGGGGCGACGGCGGAGGGACCGACCGGGTGGAGGTCACCGGGGTGGTCGGCGAGCAGCGAGGGGTGGCTGATGCGGCCGGCGTGCATGAGCTGGGCGAAGATCCGGCCGCCCTTGGCGTGGACGGCGTCCGTGACCGTGCGCCAGGCGGCGATCTGCTCGTCGCTGTGCAGGCCCGGGGTGTTCGGATAACCCTGACCGCCGGGGGTGGGCTGGATGCCTTCGGTGATGATCAGTCCGGCGGAGGCGCGCTGCGCGTAGTACTCGGCGGTGAGTTCCGTCGGTACGCGGCCGGGGGCCCGGTTGCGGGTCATGGGGGCCATGGCGACGCGGTTCGGCAGGGCGGTGCCGGCGACGTCGATCGGGTCGAAGGCGGTGGTCATGGAGGACCTCCAGAAAGATATGTGGTCGGCCAAGTAAAGGAACCGGGATCAGCGTAGCAGCATTCCTTGGCCGACCAAGGAAGAAGCCCGGGACGGATAGACTGGAGGCATCCGACCCGAGGAGCCCCGATGTCCGCCGACCGCCTGGCCACCGACCGCCACCAGGCAGTCGCGGCGCCCGACTGCTCCGACGCGCTGCCCTCGGCGGCGCGCGGCGCACCGGTCAGCCTGGCGCTGTCGCGGGTCGCGCGGCTGCACCGGATCGCGGCGGGCAGGTTCCTGAAGGCGGCCGGGCTCTACCCGGGCCAGGAGTTCGTGATGATGTACCTGTGGGACCACGGCCCGGCACGCCAGTCGGAGTTGATCAAGGCGCTCGAGCTGGACCCGTCGACGGTGACCAAGATGCTCCAGCGGCTGGAGCACGGCGGGTACGTCCACCGCTCCCCCGATCCGGCCGACCGCCGCGCGGTTCTCGTGGAGGCCACTGCCACCAGCTGCGACCTGCTCAACGCGGTGGCGTCCGCCTGGGCGGACCTGGAGGAGCACACCCTGGCCGGGCTCGGCCCGGACGAGCGGACCGAGCTGGCCCGGCTGCTGGGCAAGGTGGAGAGCAGCCTGTGCGGGCTCGCCCAGGACTGCCCGGCGGAGGCGACGGAGTGCCTCCCTCAGCCCCCGGCGGGGGCGGCGGCGGCCGCGGGGGCGGCGGACAGCCCGGAGAGCACGTCCAGCGCGCGGTCGACGTCCGCGGCCGAGTTGTAGAGGTGGAAGGACACCCGCAGATTCCCGGCGCGGTCGGAGACGAGCACTCCGGCGCGGGCGAGTTCGGGCTGCCGGTGCCCGAGCCCGGGAACGGCGACGGTCGCGGACACGCCGGGCACAGGCTCGTACCCCAGCGCGCGGACGCCGTCCCGGAAACGCGCGGCGAGCCCGGTCACATGCGGGTGCACGGCCTCGATTCCGATCTCGCGGAGCAGCGCCAGTGACCGCTCGGCGCCGTGGTACGCGAGGAAGGCCGGGGCCTCGTCGAAGCGGCGCGCGGAGGCGGCGAACCGCTCGACGGGCCCGTAGCAGCTCCCGTACCGGTCGTCGCCCGCGAACCAGCCGCCGTGGACCGGGACCAGCGACTCCTGCGCCTCCTCGGTGACGGTGAGGAAGGACGTGCCGCGCGGGCAGAGCAGGAACTTGTAGCCGCCTGCCACGGTGTAGTCGCACGCCCCGGCGTCCAGCGGCAGCCAGCCCGCGGACTGGGTGGCGTCCAGCAGCGTCCGCGCCCCGTGGGCGGCGGCGGCCTCGCGGATGGCGGGAAGATCCGCGGACCGGCCGTCGGCGGACTGAACGCACGAGAAGGCGACGAGGCCGGTGCCGGGGCGCACGGCGTCGGCCAGCTCCTCCAGGGGCGCGGACCGCGTCTTCAGGTCTCCGCGTACGGCGAAGGGGGTGATGAGCGAGCTGAAGTCGCCCCCCGGGTAGAGGACTTCGGCGCCGACGGGCAGGGACGCGGCGACGATCGCGACATGGGCGGAGACGGTGGCGCCGATCGCGACGCGGTCCGGGTCCACCCCGGCGATCCGGGCGTAGCCGGCGCGGGCGGCGGCCACCGCCTCGAAGCTGCCCGCCCCGTCCGGACCTCCCGCGGCGTTCTCCTCGGCGAGGAGCTTCACCGCCTCGACGGTCCGGCGGGGCAGCAGCCCGCAGGTGGCGGTGTTCAGGTAGGTCTGCGCGGGCGCGAACTCGGCGCCTCCCAAGGTGTCCATGGGTCCACCCTGGAACACCCCAATCTCCAAGTCAATCAAGAGGTTTAAGGAGGAAAACCAAAGCTTCGCTTATGTATCGCAGCTTCCGTCCGCGTCACACGCAGCGACGGCGGAGCCGCCCGCCATCTGGCGGACCCGGCCTTCCCACGCCTGCTCCAGCGCCTGCGTGAAGACCTCGGCAGGCCGGCCGCCGGAGACGCCGTAGCGCCGGTCGAGCACGAAGAACGGCACGCCGGTCGCACCGAGTTCGGCGGCCTCCCCCTCGTCTGCGCGCACGTCGTCGGCGTACGCGTCCGGGTCGGCCGGCACGCCCCGCACCTCGTCCTCCGCAGGCCCGGCCTCGACGCCGAGCCGGACGAGCACTCGGGATCGCGGACGGACCGCTCCTCGGCGAAGTCGGCGCGGTAGAACACCGTTGGCCAGGGCGGGAAGTCCCCGGGGCCGGGCAGCTGCCGTCAGAAGCAGTCGGTCCGCCAGACGATGTCGCTCCAGATCTCGACGCGCATGTGTTCCCTCTCCAGCTCGCACGGCGCGGGTTGCGCGGGTGCGCGGGGTGCGATGCGGAGGTCACCTCCGCACCACAGACCTGCAACGCCACAGACCCCCGGCTCGTTCCCGGCCGCGGCGGCGCCGCTGAGGCTCAGCCGCGGCGCGGCCGGAACACGCCCCGGAGACGTTCGCATACGAGTGCGTGGAACAGGCCGAGGGCGAACGGCTGAACCAGGGCGAGGAGCACGACCCGCGCCCGGGTCGGCGCGGTGCGGCGCGGGGCGCCGGCCGCGGCGTAC
>NZ_VSRY01000010.1 GCF_008271805.1 Streptomyces sp. TRM49041 | reverse complement strand
CGAAAAGCTCGTCGGCGACATTACCTGCATCGCGACCGGGGAAGGCTGGCTCTACCTCGCAACGGTCATCGACTGCTGCACGAAGGAAGTCATCGGTTGCGCGATGGACGACCACTACCAAACCCCACTGATATCCAGGGCGATCCGCAACGCGGCACGGAACAGAAACCTCTCGGCCGGCGCGATATTTCACTCCGACCGTGGAAGTAACTACATGTCATCCGAGTTCGGGATGACGCTCGGCCGGTTCGGGCTCCGCAGATCTGCCGGCCGCACCGGGATCTGTTTCGACAACGCCATGGCCGAATCATTGAGCTCTTCCG
>NZ_VSRY01000085.1 GCF_008271805.1 Streptomyces sp. TRM49041 | reverse complement strand
CCCCACGGGTGGTCACCACCAGCCGCGACTCACCCAGCCACTCGCTCGCCAGCCACCGCTGCACCAACACCAACGCCTCGTTCGCGGCCGCCGTGGCCTCCGAGGCGTCGATGGCCGCGAGCACCAGCTCGGGCGCCTGGGCACCGTCCGCCACGGCTTGCTCCAGCGCGGACAGGTCCTCGAAAGGCTCTCCCTCTGCGGAGAGCCCACCGAGCACCGCTAGTCCGGCGGACCGACCGGTACCGACCGTGACCGGGATCCAGTCCAGCTGATACAGGGAACCCTGCGTCTCGGAGGCACGCTTCAGCTGGGCATGGTCGACCGGGCGGAAGACCAGCTTGTCCATGCTGAGCACCGGCTCGTCGTACTCGTCGACGATGTCGATGCGGAAGGCGGCCTCGCCCGCGGGGGTGAGTCGGGCACGGGCACGCGACACACCGGTCCGGCCGATCCGAACGCCGTTCCACGAGAACGGCATGACCAGCGTGTCGTCCGGCTTCTCCCCGAACAGCGAGCTCTGCACCGCGGAGTCGAAGAGTCCAGGGTGGATACCGAAGCCGCCCGCGTCGGCGTCGTCCGGCAGCGCCAGCTCGACGTAGACGCCGTCCTCGGCCTGCCATGCCTCGACCACGCCCTGGAACAGGGTGCCGTAGTCGTAACCGATGTCGGCCATGCGCGTGTAGAGCGCCTCGGCCGAGAGGGGCTCCGCGTCCTGCGGCGGCCACTCGACGTCCCACGCGGGGAAGGCCTTGGCCTCCGGTCCCAGCCAGCCGCGGCCGTGGCAGGTCGCCTCGTACCGCTCATCCGCGTCGCCGTCCTCGGGCCGCGAGAAGATGACGAACTCACGGCGCCCGTCCTCGTCGGCGTGACCGACGAGGATCTGCACCTGCCGCGCCGCCGTCTCGTCCAGTGCCAGTGGCGCCTCGATGACCAGCTCGTCGAGCACGGGGCAGCCGACCTCGTGCCCGGCGGTGAGGCTCATCTCGACCAGTGCCACACCGGGTACGACGACCGCGCCGACGACGACGTGGTCACGCGTCCAGGGCTGGTGCGTGGTGGAGATCCGGCCGGTGAACAGCCACTCGTCCCGGTCACCGAGGAGCGCCCGGCCAGCCAGCACGGGGTGCTCGACTGCGATGAGTCCGGCGGCCGAGACGTCGCCGACGGCGGTGCCCGGGGTCAGCCAGTACCGCTCGCGCTGGAAGGCGTACGTGGGCAGGTCGACGCGCTGGGCACCCGTTCCGGCGAACACCGCCTCCCAGTCCACGCTGACGCC
>NZ_VSRY01000084.1 GCF_008271805.1 Streptomyces sp. TRM49041 | reverse complement strand
GTGGTCCATGTCTTCTTCGGTGCCTGGAAGCCCGTGCCGGTGCTGTACCAGGTGTAGACCGACGAGATGTTCTTGCCGTCCGCGGCCGTGCCGCCGTCGTAGAAGACCGCGATGTCGTCCTTGCCGTCGCCGTTGTAGTCGCCGGCGGTGAGCTTGGACGCCCGCCAGGTGAAGCCGCCCGGCGTGCTCCAGACCTGCTGCGGGGCCTGGAACCCGGTGCCGTTGCTGAGGAACGTGTAGAGCGACGACCGGTTCTTGCCCTCGGCCGACGTCCCGTTGTCGTAGAACCCGGCGACGTCCGCCCTGCCGTCGCCGTCGAAGTCGCCGGAGGCGACCTGCGACTCCTGCGGCAGGGCGCGGACCTGCTGGACCCACGCGCCGAGATCGTCGACCCGGGCCTCCACGGCGTCCGTACGCGTCTCGGTCTCGTCGGTGCCGAAGCAACCACCCTGCCACGACGCGCTGTTGAGGGCGACGAGCTCGACCTTGCCGTCCCGCTCGCGCAGCGCCGGGCCGCCGGCGTCACCCATGCAGATGCTGCCGCCGGCGCCGGCGACACTCACCGTGCTGCCGGTGGGGGCCTCCTTCACGGTGAAGGCGCCGGTGTGCAGCCGGTCGGGCACCCACATCGTCTTGGTGCGGCCGTAGCCGAGGACGCGGAGGGTCTCACCCTGCACGGGCGCGGCCGAGGCGAGCGTCACGGGCTCGACGCCGGTGACCGGCTGCGCCAGGCGCGCCATCACGACGTCGCGGTCCGCGCGCGGGACGATCTCGGCGACCGTGGTCTCGGTGCCGGCCGTGCCGGTGAGGTCGGTACGGCCGACGACCACCTTGGTCGGCAGTCGCGGGGCACCGGCCGGGACCGGGTAGGCCCGCAGCGGGTCGTCCGAGAAGCAGCTGCCGGCCGTGAGGATCCACTGCGGGTCGACCAGCACGCCGCTGCAGGCGCGCTCGCCCCCGACGTTCACGTACGCGGTGAATGCGTCGGCGCCGTCGGCGACGGTGTCGCCGACAAGGGCCTGAGCGGGGCTCGTCATGGTGAACGCGCCCGCCGCGGCGACGGCGGCCAGCAGCGCGACGCCTCGCACGGTGCGAGGCTTTCGATCGGTCACGAAGGAACTCCTAGTGGTCAACCGCTGACCAGATCCACGTCGTGCCAGGGATGACGCAGCCCCTCCCGAACAGCGCCGCATACCAACGCCACGCACAGCGCATCTCCCCCGAACACACATGCGATCAGCACGTATAGATGCAGATCAAACATAACTGATCAAGGTGTGGTGTCAACGAGGCCGATCTCACTGCTGGGTGATGGCTCGTCATGATGGTGGAGCGGGTCGCGAGGGGCGTCCACGGTGTGGTTGAGCTGACCGAGCCGTTCGAGCGGCACATCGTCGTGGTCTTGTGGGGACCGCCGCCGGACCCACATCGTGGCGGTGCCCGGGCGGACCGGTCAGCGGAGGAGCGAGCACATTGACCACGACAGCAGCGACCACGGCCGGCCTCGACGCGGCAGAGGTGACCGCGGCCCTCGCGCGAGCCGACTGCGGAGAAGTCGCCGGCGACGCCGGGCGGCGCGCTCAGTACTCGGCCGACGCCTCCAACTACCGGCGGGTTCCGCTGGCGGTGGTCTTCCCGCGCGAGCGCCGACACGTCCTCAACGCGATCGCCGCGTGCCGTCGCCTGGGCGTACCGATCACCTCGCGCGGGGCGGGCACCAGCACCTCCGGTCAGGCCGTCGGCTCCGGGGTGGTGATCGACTTCTCCCGCCACCTCAACGGGCTGCTCACCCTGGACCCGACGGCGCGCACCGCCACCGTGCAGCCGGGCATCGTCCTGGACGACCTCCAGACGGCCGCCTCCGAGCACGGCCTGCTGTTCGGCGCCGATCCGTCCACCCACAGCCGCTGCACGCTCGGCGGCATGATCGGCAACAACGCCTGCGGAACCCACTCCCTGGCGTGGGGCCGCACGGCCGACAACGTGCTGGAACTGGAAGTGGTCACCTACGGCGGCACGGTGATCCGCCTCGGTGAGATGACCCGGCACGAGATCGACGAGGCCGTCGCCGAGGGCGGCGAGCGCGGCCGACTCGTCGGCGCACTGCACCAGCTGGCCCGGAGCGAACTGGCCACCCTGCGCACGGCGCTGGGCCGCTTCCCCCGCCAGGTGTCGGGCTACGCACTGGAACACCTGCTGCCCGAGAAGGGGTTCAACCTCGCCCGCGCCTTCGTGGGCGGCGAGGGCACGCTGGCCGTCGTCCTCTCGGCGACCGTCCGGCTCGTGATGCCGCCGCCCGCCCGCGCCCTGGTGGTCCTCGGCTATGAGGACGCCTGTGCCGCCGCCGACGCGGTCCCCGCCCTCCTGGAGCACCGGCTGCTCGCGCTCGAAGGACTGGACCGGGCCCTGACCGGTATCGTCACCCGGCCCGAGACATGCGCGGCCATCGACACCCTGCCGGACGCCGGGGCCTGGCTGTTCGCCGAACTCGGCGGCGACGAGCACGAGCTGCCCGGCAAGGCGCGGACACTGGCCGACGCGGCACGGAAGGCCGCCGGGTTCACCGGCGGCGAGATCGTCACCGACCCCGTGAGGGCCGGACAGCTGTGGCGCATCCGCGAGGACGGAGCGGGCCTGGCCACCCGTCTGCCCGGGGGCACCTCCCAGCCCCCCAGGGCCGGGGGAGGCTCCGAGGCATGGCCCGGCTGGGAGGACGCGGCCGTCCCGCCGGACCGGCTCGGTTCCTATCTGCGCCGGTTCACGGATCTGCTCGCGCGGCACGACCTGCGGGGCGCCGTCTACGGCCACTTCGGCGAAGGCTGCCTGCACGTCCGTATCGACTTCGACTTCACCACCGAACGGGGCACGGCCGTCTTCCGCGCCTTCGTCACCGAGGCCGCCGAACTCGTCGCCGCGCACGGCGGCTCACTCTCCGGCGAACACGGCGACGGCCAGGCCCGCTCGGAACTGCTGCCCCTGATGTACGGGCCGGACGTCATCGCCCTGTTCGAGCGGTTCAAGAACATCTGGGATCCCGACAACGGCCTCAACCCCGGGATGATCGTCCGCCCCCTGCCCGTCGACGGCAACCTCCGGATCGATCCGCACCGCACCCTCCTCCCGCTCGCTCGACCGACGACGGGCTTCCCCCTCCACGCCGACGACGGCGACTTCGCCAAGGCCACCCGCCGCTGCGTCGGCGTCGGCAAGTGCCGTACCGCCGCGCACCGCGGTGATGTCATGTGCCCCAGCTACCGGGTCACCCTGGACGAGAAGGACTCCACCCGCGGCCGCGCCCGGCTGCTGTACGAGATGACCCAGGGCGAGGTCATCACCGACGGCTGGCGGTCGACCGAGGTCCGCGACGCCCTCGACCTGTGCCTGTCCTGCAAGGGATGCAGCGTCGACTGCCCCGTCGGCGTGGACGTCGCCACGTACAAGTCGGAGTTCCTGCACCATCACTACAAGGGACGCGTCCGGCCCGCCGCGCACTACACCATGGGCTGGCTGCCCCTGCTGTCCCGGGTGGCCGCCCGTGTGCCGCGCCTGGTCGACCGGCTGATGTCGTCCCGGCTCGCACCCCTGGTCAAGCGCCTGGGCGGGATCGCCGCCGAGCGGGAGGTGCCGAGCTTCGCGCGGGAGACGTTCCTCGCCTGGTTCCGTGGCCGCACCCCCGAGGGCGACGGGACCCGTGGCCCGGTCATGCTGTGGGTGGACTCCTTCAACAACCACTTCAGCCCGGACGTCCTCAAGGCCGGAGTGAGGGTCCTGGAACACGCGGGCTACCGCGTGCGGGTACCCGAGGGCACCCAGTGCTGCGGGCTGACCTGGACCACCACCGGCCAACTCGGCGTCGCCCGCCGTGTCGCCCGGCGCACCGTGCGGGCGCTCGGCCCCGTGGGCATGCCGGTGGTGGGCCTGGAACCCAGCTGCACGGCGGCTCTGAGGACCGACCTGCCCGAACTCCTGGACGGCGACGAGAACGCCCGCGCCCTGGCCCGGTCCACCGTCACGCTCGCCGAACTCCTCGTCCATCACACACCCGGCTGGCAGCCCCCGCGCCTCGACGTCCGCTCGATCAGTCAGACGCACTGCCACCAGTACGCCACCTCGGGCTTCGGAGCGGACAGCGCACTGCTGCGCACCATGGGGGTCGACAACACCGGGCTTGGGCCGGGCTGTTGCGGACTGGCCGGCAACTTCGGCTTCGAACGCGGCCATTACGACGTCTCCGTCGCCGTCGGTGAGCAGGTGCTGCTGCCCACCGTGCGGGAGGCGGCGCCCGACACCGTCGTCCTCGCCGACGGCTTCAGCTGCCGTACGCAGATCGCCCAGCGGACCGACGGCCGGGGCACCCACCTGGCGGAGCTGATCGCCCGAGCTCTCCCCTGACCGCTTTCCCGCCCTTGACGTGCCTCATGAGGGGCGCCGGCGTCGTGGACGGCCGGCCACCGGCGGGGACCGGCTTGCCGCCGGTCCGCCGCCCGGGGAGCCCGGTCGTCAGGGGCGGCCGGTGAGATAGCCGCCCATGGAGGTGAAGTACTCACTCGCGGGCATCTCACGGCCGTCCACGGTCCGGACGCGTGTGATGGCCAGACCGTGGTTGCGGCCCGTACGCGCGTCGGCGCCGGCGACAACGACCACACCGTCGCCCTCGCGGTAGAAGATCCGGCCAGGGGTGCCGCCGTAGCGTCCCTCGGAGACGAAGGCGGAGAGGATTTCGAGCCGCTCGCCCTTGTGGAAGGTGAACGCGGCCGGGTATGGGGCGGACTGGGCGCGGACCAGGCGCTCCAGGACCTCGGCGGGCCAGTCCCAGTTGACGCGGATGTCCTCCTCGGACCGCTTGTGGAAGAAGGTGGCCTGGGAGCGGTCCTGCTTGGTGAACTCGGTCCGGCCGGAGGCGATGAGGTCGAGCGCGCCGACGGTGACCGGAGCGATGAGGTCGACGGTCTTGTGGAACAGGTCGGTAGCGGTGTCCTTCGGTCCGACGGCCACCGCCTGCTGGAGGACGATGTCGCCGGCGTCGAGCACCTCGTCCATCATGTGCGCCGTCACGCCGACCTCGGGCTCGCCGTTGATGAGGGCCCAGATGATGGGGGAGAACCCGGCGTACTTGGGCAGCAGCGAGTCGTGGACGTTCAGCGTGCCGTGGCGGGGGAGGGCGTAGACGCGGGGCGGGATCCACGTGCGCCAGTTGTTGGCCACGATGATGTCCGGGTCGGCGTCCTTGAGGCGCTGGAAGAGCTCCTCGTCGTCCGGCCGGTTACGGATGACCACGGGGACGCCGTGCGCTTCGGCCAGCTCGGCGACGGAGTCGCTCCAGATCTTCTCGTAGGCGTGCTCGCTCTTCGGGTGCGTCACGACCATCACCACGTCGTTCTCGGAGTCCAGGAGTGCTTGGAGGGTGCGGTGCCCCCAGGTCTGATAACCGAACATGACGACCCGCATGGGGGTTCCTCCTCGAAAGAGCGAATGACCGGCGTCAAGTAAAGCAAGCCTTACCTAAGGGTGCAACACGCCATGATTTACACGGTGTTTGGCGGCGCGATCGGGGAAATGTCCGACTTGCCCATGTCGACAGCTTGGCCAGATCAGGTTAGCTTTACCTAAGTTCCACTCGGCCGCCGGTTCCGGCGTGCCCGATGTCTCGTTCTCGCCACGCCCTCACGGGCGCTGTCCCGCACGATGGGAGTGAAATGTCTCAGGTTCTTCCTGGCGACGCCCCTCTGGTCCACGACCTCATAGGTATCGGCTTCGGGCCGTCCAACGTGGCCATGGCGATAGCGCTCAGCGAGCACAACGCCCGCGTCGGCAGGGAGGAGGCGGTCACCGCGCACTTCTTCGAGCGGCAGCCCGGCTTCGGGTGGCACCGCGGCATGCTGATCGACGACGCGACCATGCAGGTGTCCTTCCTGAAGGACCTCGTGACGCTGCGGAACCCGTCCAGCGAGTACAGCTTCCTCTGCTATCTGCAGAGCAAGGGCCGGCTCATCGACTTCGTCAACCACAAGAACCTCTTCCCGCTGCGGGTCGAGTTCCACGACTACCTGGAGTGGGCCGCCGCGAAGGTCGACGACATGGTGTCCTACGGGCACGAGGTCGTCGCGGTCGAGCCCGTCGCCCGGGACGGCGTGGTGGAGTACCTGGAGGTGACTGCCCGCTCCGGCACGGAACTCGTCGTCCACCGGGCCCGCAACCTGGTCATCGGCACGGGACTGCGCCCCCTCATGCCGGAGGGCGTCGAGCGCAGCGACCGTGTGTGGCACAACTCCGAACTCCTCGCCAAGGTCGACCGCCTGGAAGGAAGCGACCCCCGCCGCTTCGTCGTCGTCGGCGCCGGCCAGAGCGCCGCCGAGAACGTGGCCTACCTGCACCGCCGCTTCCCGGAGGCCGAGGTCTGCGCGGTCTTCTCCCGCTACGGCTACAGCCCCGCCGACGACAGCAGCTTCGCCAACCGCATCTTCGACCCCGCTGCCGTCGACGAGTACTACACGGCCCCCGAGGACATCAAGCGCAAGCTGATGGACTACCACGGCAACACCAACTACTCAGTGGTGGACATCGACCTGATCGACGACCTCTACCGCCAGGCGTACCAGGAGAAGGTCCTCGGCACCGAGCGCCTCCGCTTCATCAACGTGTCCCGGCTCACCGGCGTCGAGGAGACCGGCGACACGGTCCGCGCCACCGTCAAGTCGCTCGTCACCGGCGAGACGTCGACCCTTGACGCCGACGTCGTCGTCTACGCGACCGGCTACCGGCCGGCCGACCCGCTCGGTCTGCTCGGCGAGGTGGCCGAGCGGTGCCACCGCGACGACGAGGGACGCCTTCGCGTCGAGCGCGACTACCGCGTCGCGACCGACCCGGACCTGCGCTGCGGCATCTACCTCCAGGGTGGCACCGAGCACACCCACGGCATCACCTCCTCGCTGCTGTCCAACACCGCGATGAGGGTCGGCGAGATCCTGGACTCGATCCTCGACCGCTTCCCCAAGGACGCCGACGACGGAGCGCTGCGGATCGCCGACGGTATCGGCAGCGCAGCTCGCTGAGCGTTCCACCCCTGATGTCAGGGATCTCCTTGGCCCAGCCCCCCCCCACAGGCCGGACCCGCCGGTAGCGCCGTCGTACACGGCGGGCCTGGCACGCACACCGTAAGTCCCCGTGAAAGGAACCTCCGTGTCCACTGCCACACGACCCGCGCTGTCGCGGCTTGTCAGAAACGTGCCCCGTGCGGCCGTCGCCGCCGCCGCCGCGTTCGCCCTGACCGCCTGTGGGGGCGGCGCCGAGAAGTCCGAGTCGAAGCCGTCGGCTGACGCGAGCGCGAAGACCGCCGCGTTCCCGGTGACCGTGGAGCACAAGTACGGCAGCACGACGATCGACAAGGAGCCGAAGAAGGTCGTCACGCTCGGCCTGTCGGACCAGGACGCCGTACTCGCGCTCGGTGTCAAGCCGGTGGGCGCGGTGGACTGGTTCAAGGAGGCCCCGTACGGCAAGTGGCCGTGGGCGAAGGACAAGTGGGGCTCGGAGAAGCCCGAGATCGTCGGTGAGCGCGACGAGTACAACATCGAGAAGATCGCCGCGCTGAAGCCGGACCTGGTGATCGCCCAGTACTCGGGGATGAAGAAGGAGCAGTACGACACGCTCTCCAAGTTCACCAAGGTCGTCGCCCAGCCCAAGGGTCACGAGGACTACCAGGCTCCCTGGCAGGACATGACCCGGCAGATCGGCAAGGCGCTGGGCAAGGACGCCGAGACCGAGAAGCTGATCGCCGGCATCGACGCCCGCTTCAAGGCCGTCCGCGACAAGCACCCCGAGTGGAAGGGCAAGACCGTCACCGTCGGCGAGCCCTACGAGCCCGGCAAGTTCTCCGCGTTCTCGCCCAACGACCCGAAGGTCATCTTCCTGACCGAGATGGGCTTCACCACCACCCAGAAGTACCGCGACGCCCTCGGCAAGGAGAACATCGCCGACCTCAGCGTCGAGCGCCTCGACGTGATGGAGGCCGACCGCACCGTGTGGCTCGGCACCCCCGACACGGAGAAGGCCATGAAGGCCGACCCGCTGTACCAGAAGACCAAGGTCCACCAGGAGAAGCGCGACCTGTTCCTCCCGTACGACAGCCCGGACATCGGCGCGGCGCTCTCCTTCAACACCGTTCTGTCGATCCCCTACGCCATCGACCAGGTCGTGCCGATGCTGGAGGCCGTCAAGTAAGGCTCCCGGCAAGGCCGTCCAGGCACCAGCCACCACCCCACAACCGCGCCCGTCCGGTGGCCGTCCCCCACCGGGCGGGCGCGGCCTGCACCACGCACCCGACGCAACACCAGGGAAAGGCCACACGAACGATGTTTGACGCCGAGTCGGACCGGACTCCCGCCTCCGGGATACCCGTCACCGGCGGGCAAGCCGGAATCTGGCTTGCCCAGCAGATCGAGCCCGACGGCTCGGCCTTCAACGTCTCGTTCGTCCTTGAGCTGAGCGGCCCGGCCGATCCGGACCGGCTGGCGTCCGCCGTCCGGCAGGCGACCGAGGAGGCCGAGTCGCTGCACATCCGCGTCGTCGCGGAGAACGGCGTGCCGCGCCAGGTCCCCACCCGCCACCCGGTCGACGTCCCCGTCGTCGACCTGACCGGTGAGACGGACCCCCGCGGGGCCGCGGAGGCGCTGATGGAGGCGGACCGCGACAGGCCCGCCGACCTCCTCGACGGCCCCCTCTTCGCGCAGAAGGTGCTCCTGCTGGCGGACGACAGCGTCCTCTGGTACCAGCGCTACCACCACATCGTCGTCGACGGCACCGGAATCGCGGAGATCACCCGGCGCGCCGGCGACCTCTACAGCGGCACGGAGCCGGCCGGCGCCACCCGGACCGCTCCCGACTGGTCCCTGTCACGCCTGGTCGACGCGGACATCGCCTACCGCGACTCGCGGCAGCACGGAGAGGACCGGGCCTACTGGCACGCCCGGATGGGCGACCGCCCCGAGCCCGTGCGCCTCATCCAGCGCTCGTCGGCGCCGATGACGCGGCGGCTGCGCCGCACGACGGAGGTCGCGCCGTCCCTGGTCGCCACGCTCCGCTCGACGGCGGCGGAGGCCGGGGCCAAGCCCTCACGTCTCCTCGTGGCCGCCGTCGCCGCCTATCTGCACCGCGTGACCGGACGCCAGGACGTCGTCCTCGGCCTGCCGGTCACCACCCGGCAGGACCCGCGGACCCGGAGCATCCCCGGAATGGTCTCCAACGTCCTTCCGCTCCGCGTCCGGGTACGCCCCGGCATGACCGGCGACCGACTGCTCGACACCGTCGAAAAGGCCGTCGGAGAGGCCGTCACGCACGGCCGCTACCGTGCCGAGGACCTGGCCAGGGACCTCGGACTCACCGACGGGGTGCGGGAACTGGTGGGACCCACGGTCAACATCCTGCCCGGCACCGACCACCTCCGCTTCGGCGACCTGGACACCGACCTCCTGCCGCAGTGGCTCGGGCCCGTCAGCGACCTGGCGATCACCATGGCGTACACCCGTGACGGTCAGGGCCTCCGCATCGACTTCGACGCGGACGCCGAGGTCTGCGACGAGGCGACACTGGAGGAGCACCAGCGGCGCTTCCTGCTGCTGCTGCGCACGCTCGCCGAGGACCTGAACCGCCCGGTGGCACACCTGGAGCTCACCACCGGCACCGAACGGGCCCGGCTCCTGGGAGAGTTCGGCGTCTCGCCCCGCGAGGTGGCGGAGCTCTCCTGGCCCGCCGCGTTCGAGCGGCAGGTCCGGCGCGACCCGGACGCCGTGGCCCTCGTCTGCGAGGACCGGGAGCTGACGTACACGGAACTCAACGCCGCCGCGAACCGCCTCGCACGGCTCCTCATCTCCCGCGGAGCCGGCGCCGAGCACGTCGTCGGTGTCGCGCTCCCCCGCTCCCCGGAGCTCGTCGTCGCCCTGCTCGCCGTCATGAAGGCCGGGGCCGCGTACCTCCCGCTGGACGCCGACCACCCGCAGGACCGCATCGCCTACATGCTGGCCGACTCGGGTGCCCGGACGATCGTGACGACGCGCCGGCTCTCCGCCGAACTGCCGGACGCCCCCGGCGTCGAGCATCTGCTCCTGGACGACGCGACCCTCGTCACCGGACTCGCAGCGCTCGACGCCACCGACCCCGGCGCGCCCGTCGCGCTGGACCAGGCCGCCTACGTCATCTACACCTCGGGCTCCACCGGCCGCCCCAAGGGAGTGGTGGTCTCCCACGACGGCGTCGGCAGCCTCGTCGCCACGGCCACCGAGCGCATCGGCATCACCCCCGACAGCCGCGTCGTGCAGTTCGCCTCCGTCGGCTTCGACGTGACGGTCTGGGACCTGATCATGTCGCTGTGCGTCGGCGGACGGATCATCGTCGTCCCGACCGAGCGCCGTGTCGCGGGCCCGGCCCTCACCGACTACATCGCGCGGCACCGCGCCACCCACATGATCCTGCCGCCGTCGCTCGTCTCGGCGCTGCCGCAGGACTGCGAGCTGCCCGACGGCTCCGTCCTCATCGTCGGCACGGAGGCGGTGCCCAGCGAGCTGATCGCCCGCTGGGCCGGACGCGTCCAGGTCGTCGTCGCCTACGGCCTCACCGAGGCCACCGTCAACTCCACGCTGTGGACCGCCGACCCCGACCGGCCCGGACCGGCGCCCATCGGCGTGCCCGACCCCAACACCCGCGCGTACGTCCTCGACGCGGCCCTGCGCCCGGTGCCCGCGGGCACCGAGGGAGAGCTGTACGTGGGCGGGCGCGGTCTCGCCCGCGGCTATCTGGGCAGGCCCGGGCTGACCGCGGAACGCTTCGTCGCGGACCCCTTCGCCGACGAGCCGGGGGCGCGTATGTACCGCACGGGCGACCGGGTCCGCTGGACCACCGACGGAAACCTGGAGTTCCTCGGCCGCGCCGACGGCCAGATCAAGATCCGCGGTCACCGCATAGAGCCCGGTGAGATCGAGAGCGCCTTCATGGCCTGCCCCGGCGTCGCCCAGGCAGCCGTCCTCGTCCGCGAGGACCACCGCGACGTCAAGCGCCTCGTCGCCTACCTCGTGGCCGAGCCGGGCCTGGACGCCGACGCGGCGGTCTCGGCGGCCAGGACGAGCATCGCCGACGCCCTGCCCGACTACATGGTGCCGTCGGCCGTCGTACGCCTCGACGGCACGCTGCCGCTCACCCCCAACGGGAAGCTGGACCGGCGCGCCCTGCCCGCCCCCCGGTGGACCGCGATGGCCGGCGACGACGCCCCCACCACGCCCACCGAGAGCGCGCTCGCGACGCTCTTCGCCGAGGTGCTCGGACTGCCGTCGGTGGGTGTCCACGACAGCTTCTTCGAGCTCGGCGGTGACAGCATCGTCGCGATCCAGCTCGTCAACCGCGCCCGTGAGTCCCGCCTGGGGATCACCCCGCGCGATGTGTTCCGCCACCGCACGGTCGCCGCGCTGGCCCGCGTCGCCGGAGCCGAGGGGACGGCCGGAACGACGGCGGGCACGACGGCCGGCACGACGGCCGCGCCGCGGGCTCTGCCCGCCCCGTTCTCGCTGGTCACCCTCACCGAGGCCGAGCGTGCCGACTGTGCGGCGGTGGTCCCCGGCCTGGTCGACGTCCTCCCCGCCACGCCGCTCCAGGAGGGCTTCTACTTCCACGCCTCCGTGGACGAGGGCGGTGCGGACGGCTACGCCGTACAGGACACCGTCGAACTCACCGGTGACGTCGACGCCGAGGCGCTGCGAGCCGCCGTACAGCGCCTGCTGGACCGCCATCCGCTGCTGCGCGCCGCCTTCCACCAGCTCACGGACGGCAGGATCGTCCAGCTCGTCGGCGAGCGGGCCGAGCTGCCGTGGCGGTACGCCGACCTGTCCGGTCTCGACGCCGAACGCCAGGCCGCCGCGGCCGAGGACGTCAAGGAGCGGGAGCGGGCCGTCGGCTTCGACCTGGCCGCCCCCCCGCTCCTGCGGGCCGCACTGATCCGTTACGGCGCCGACCGGTCGCAGCTCGTGCTGACGCTGCACCACATCGTCGTGGACGGCTGGTCGGTGTCGCTCCTCATGCGGGAGCTGCTGGACGGGTACCGGCCGGGCGCCGCCGAACTGCCACGACCGGAGGCCGACCCGGCGTACCGTGCGTACGCCGCCTGGCTCGCCGCCCGCGACCGGGACGCCGCGCTGGGCGCCTGGAGCGACGCGCTCACCGGCTTCGACGGCCCCGCACGGCTCCCCGTACACACGACGGACGCCGCCGCGCACCCCACCGGCACGGTCACCGTCGAACTGTCCGAGGCCGACACGGCGGCGCTCGCCGCGCGGACCAGGCAACTCGGGCTGACGCTCGGCAGCGTGGTCCAGGGCGGCTTCGGACTTCTCCTCGGCGATGCCACCGGCTCCCGTGACGTGGTCTTCGGCACCACCGTCTCCGGCCGCCAGGCGCCCGTCGAGGGCGTGGAGACCATGGTCGGGCTGCTCATCAACACCCTGCCGGCGCGGCTGCGGTGGCAGCCCCAGCAGTCGCTCGTGGACGTCCTGGCCGGCTTCCAGGAGAAGCAGGCGGACCTGCTGGACCACCAGCACGTGGGGCTCGCGGAGATCCAGCGTGCCGTGGGACGCGGAGACCTGTTCGAGGCCCTCGTCGTCGTGGAGAACCTCCCCGACGCCGGCGAACCGGCCGACCCGACCGGACAGGTCCGCGTCACCGGCTCCCACATCCGCGACGCCGTGCACTACCCGCTGGCCCTCACCGTGCTGCCCGGCGCGCGGCTCCGGCTGCGCCTCGACCACAACCCGGCCCGCCTCGACACCGCGGCCGCCCGCCGGTTCGCGGACCGCCTCCGGGCCGTCCTCGACCAGCTCGTCACCGACCCGCTGCGCCCGGTCGCCCAGCTCGCCACACTCGGCGACGACGAGCGGCGCACCATCCTCGGCCGACTGGCCGGTGCGGTCCGGGCCCTGCCCGACGACACCGTCCACGCGGCCCTCGCCCGCCAGGCCCGCCGTACGCCCGACGCGACCGCGCTGGTCCACGAGGCCGGGCGGACGACATACGCCGAACTCGACGCCCGCGCCGAAGCGTTGGCCCACCGGCTCGTCGAGCACGGTGTGACGCCCGAGTCCGTCGTCGCCGTCGCCGTTCCCCGCTCCGCCGAGACCCTGGTCGCCCTGCTCGGTGTGCTCAAGTCGGGCGCGGCCTACCTGCCGGTCGACACCGACTACCCGGCCGACCGGGTGCGGTACATGCTCACCGACTCCGGGGCGCGGACCGTCGTCGTCACCGCCGCGTCCCGGACCCGGCTGCCCGCACTCGACGGCGTGACGCACCTCGTGCTCGACGAGGAGCGGGCCAACGGGCCGGAAGCGCCCGTCGCCGTGCCGGTCCACCCGGACAGCGCCGCGTATGTGATGTACACCTCCGGCTCCACCGGCCGGCCCAAGGGCGTGGTCGTCCCGCACCGCGGCGTCGTCGCCCAGCTCGCCTGGACCGCCGACCGGTTCGGGTACGGCCCGGACGAGCGCGTCCTGCACCAGTACTCGACCAGCTTCGACCCGTCCGTGCTGGAGATGTTCACCCCGCTGCTGACCGGCGGCACCGTCGTGATCGCCCGGCCGGACGGGCACAGGGACCCCGCGTATCTGACCGAGCTGATCCGCCGCGAGCGCGTCACCACCGTCGACCTCGTGCCCTCGCTCTACGGCGCCCTGCTCGCCGAGGACGGGGCCGGGGAGTGGTGGACAGGCGTGCGCCGGGCCTTCAGCGGCGGCGAGGCACTGCCCGTGCCGCTGGCCAGGCGCTGGCGCGAGCGCACCGGAGTGCCCCTGTACAACGTGTACGGGCCCACCGAGGCCGTCATCCAGGTCACCAGCTGGGAGGCGGGCAGCGCTCCGGAGGAGAGCGGCACGGTCCCCATCGGACGCCCGGTGTGGAACACCCGCCTCTACGTCCTCGACCGCAGCCTCCGCCCCGTCGCCGAGGGCGAGCCGGGGGAGCTCTACATCGCGGGCGGGCAGCTGGCCCGCGGCTATCACGGGCGCACCGCGCTGACCGCGGAGCGCTTCGTCGCCGATCCGTTCGGCGGTCCGGGAGAGCGGATGTACCGCACCGGAGACATGGTTCAGTTCGGTGGAGACGGAGTGCTCACCTACCTCGGGCGCACCGACCACCAGGTCAAGATCAGGGGTAACCGGGTGGAGCTCGGGGAAATCGAAGCGCGGCTGCGCGACCTGCCGGCCGTCGGCGACGTCGCGGTCGTGGCCCGCCACGACGAGCGGGGAGCCAAGCAGCTGGTCGGCTACCTGGTACCGGCCGCCGGAACCGGCCTGGACGTGGAGGCGGTACGGGAAGCGCTGAGCGGCACCGTGCCCGCGCCCATGGTGCCCAGCCACTTCGTACGGCTGGAGGCTCTTCCCCGCACCCCCGGAGGCAAGGTGGACCACAAGGCACTTCCCGCACCCGAGGTACGCAGGCGGCACGGCCGCGACGCACGCGAAGGCCACGAGCAGCGGCTGTGCGCGATCTTCGCCGAGGTCCTCGGCATCGACGCGGTCGACGCGGACGAGGACTTCTTCGTCCTCGGCGGCGACAGCATCCTCTCCATGGCGGTCGCCGGCCGCGCCCGCAAGGCCGGTCTGCCGGTCAGCCCGCGGGACGTCTTCGAACACCGGACCCCCGCCGCGCTGGCCGTCACCGTCACCGGCACAGCCGCGGCGGCGCCCTCCGTGGCCGCCGACTCGGACGGTGTGGGAGACGTGCCGCTCCTGCCGATCGTCCACCAGCTCCGCGAGGACGGCGGCACGATCGGCCGCTTCAACCTGTCGGTGCTGCTCCAGGCACCCGCCGGCGCGGACACCGGGAAGCTGGCCCGGGTCCTCCAGGCGGTCCTCGACCACCACGACGCGCTGCGGCTCACGCTCACCCGCATGGATCTCGGCCCCGCCATCCCCGCTCTCTGGTCCGCACGGACCACCGAACCGGGCTCGGTCGACGCCACCGCGCTGCTGCGCCGCGTGGACGTGTGCGACCTCGACGACAACGCTCTCCGGGCCGCCATCGGCGAGGAGTCCGACGCCGCCGCCGGCCGCCTCGACCCCGACAGCGGCGTGATGGCGCAGGCCGTGTGGTTCGACGCCGGTACCGGGCGGCCCGGGAGGCTGCTGCTGGTCGTCCACCACCTGGTCGTCGACGGCGTGTCCTGGCGCGTCCTCCTCGGCGACCTGGCCGCCGCCTGGGACGCCGTGGTACGGGACGAGCGCCCCGCCCTGGAGCCCGTGCCCACCTCCCTGCGCCGTTTCGCCCGGGAGGTCGCCGAGCAGGCCACCTCGCCGCAGCGACAGGCGGAACTGCCGTACTGGGCCAGGATTCTGGCCCCGGGCGCCGAGCTGCTGCCCGGCGCCACCCGCACCGGCACCTCGGGCGAGGCCCGTGAGCACCTCGTCACCCTGCCCGTCGAGGAGACCCGGGCCCTGCTCACCGCCGTACCCGCGGCGGCCGGCGCCGACGTCACCGAGGCCCTGCTCGCCGCCCTGCGCACCGCCGTGTCCGGCTGGCGCGCCGGCACCGCCGCCGACTCCGACCTGCTGGTCGACCTGGAGCGGCACGGCCGCGACGGCACCGACGCCGACCTGTCGCGCACCGTGGGCTGGTTCACCAGCCTCCACCCCGTGCGCCTGCCCGCCGCCGACGACCCGCTCGACGCGCTCAAGCAGGTCAAGGAGTCCGTGCGGTCCGCCCCGGACTCCGGCGCCGGATACGGCATGCTGCGCTACCTCAACCCGCAGCTCGCCCCCGTGTTCGCCCAGCTGTCCACCGCCCAGGTGCTGTTCAACTACTTCGGACGGCTCCCCGCCGAGCAGACCCGCGACTGGGCGCCGGCCGTCGAGACCGACGCGCTGTGCGTCGACCCCGACACCGACCTCGCCATGCCCTACCCGCTCCAGATCAACGCCGTATGCGCGGAGACCCCGCACGGCCCCGAGCTGCGCGCCACCTGGACCTGGCCGGACGGCGGCGCCCTCACCGCCGCCGACGTCGAGGCACTCGGCCGCGCCTGGGCCGACGCACTGCGCGAACTCGTCGCCCGCACCGGCACCCCCGGCGCCGCCCCGTCGCTCACCCCGTCGGACGTGCCCCTGGTCGCCCTCACCCAGGCGGACATCGACCTGGTCGAGCGGGTCAGCCCCGCGCCGGTGGCCGACATCTGGCCGCTGTCGCCGCTCCAGGAGGGCATCTACTTCCACGCCAGCTACGACACCTCGGCCCTCGACGTCTACACCGCGCAGGACACCTTCGACTTCGACCGACGGCTCGACGCCGACCGGCTCCGCGCCGCCTGCGCCGCGCTGCTGCGCCGCCACCCCAGCCTCTGCGCCGGTATCACCAGCGACGGCCTGCCCGAGCCCGTCCAGTTCGTGTGCCCGGCCGGCGAACTGCCGCCGCCGCTCACCGAGATCGACCTCACCGGCCTGAACGAGGCCGAGCGGCGGAACCGGCTGGCGGAGATATCCGACACCGACCGGCGGCAGCGGTTCGACCTGGCCGCACCCCCGCTGTTCCGGCTTACCCTGATCCGGCTCACCGACACCACCGACCGGCTCATGCTCAGCCACCACCTGGTCGCCTGGGACGGCTGGTCGCAGTCCCTCTTCCTGGACGAGCTGCTGGCGCTGTACGCCGCGGCCGGCGACGACAGCGCCCTGCCGGCCCCCGGCACCTACCGGGACTATCTGGGCTGGCTCGCCGGGCGGGACTTCGACACGGCCCGCGAGACCTGGCGCCGCGCCCTCGCCGGACTGGACGAGCCGACCCTCGTCGCCCACGAGCGCGGTGACGAGCCGACCATCCCGCGCCGCCGCACGCTCAGCCTCGGCCGCGCACTGAGCGACCGGCTCCGCTCGTCGGCCCGTGAACACGGGCTGACCATCAACGCGGTGCTCTCCGCGGCCTGGGCGCTCGTCCTGTCCTCCGCGGTCGGCCGCGACGACGTGGTGTTCGGCGCGACCGTCGCCGGGCGCCCGGCGGACGTGCGGGACGTCGACACGACGATCGGCATGTTCCTCAACACGGTGCCCCAGCGGATCACCCTCGATCCCGCCGAGCAGATCGGCGACCTGCTGCGCCGCGTCCAGACGGAGCGGGTCACCCTGATGGACCACGAGTACCTGGGCCTCGCCGAACTCCAGCGCGCGGGCGGCCACGCGACCCTCTTCGACACGCTGTACGTCCTGCAGAACTTCGCCGACGAGGGCGCGTTCAAGCGACTGACCGACCGGCACGGCATCACCGGTGTGGGCAGCGTGGACGCCACCCACTACCCGATGACGCTCATCGTCAACCCGGCCGAGACCGTGCAGGTCAAGCTGGAGTACCGCCCCGACCTCGTCGACGACGAGCGGGCCGGGGCCACCCTGGACCGCTTCGGCGCCCTCGTGGAACGGCTCATAGGGGACCTGACGACGCCGGTCGGCGCCCTGGACCTGCTGCTGCCAGGCGAGCGGGACGCCCTCGCGGCCGACCGGGCCGGCAGCCGCGAGCCCGTGCCCGACGAGACCATCGCCGACATGCTGACCGCCCAGGTCGCCCGTACCCCGGACGCGGTGGCGCTGGTGTTCGGCGAACGCGCCCTCACGTACGCCGAGCTGGACGCGCACATCAACCGGATCGCCCGGCTGCTGCTCGCCCGCGGCGCCGGCCCCGAGAAGGTCGTCGCCCTGGCGCTGCCCCGCTCCATCGACATGGTGGCCGCCCTCTTCGCCGTCCTGCGCACCGGCGCCGCCTACCTGCCGCTCGACCTCGACCACCCCGCCGAGCGGCTCCGGCTCATGGCCGAGGACACCGGCCCCCTGTGCCTGGTGTCCACGACGGCCGTCGCCCCGACCCTGCGCGGCGACACCGGGCCGGTCGCGCCCGAACTGCTCCTCGACGACGCGGCCGTGGCCGCCGAGCTGGCGGCCCTGCCGGGCGGCGACATCGCGGACGCCGAGCGGCCCGCATTCGCCCACGGCGTCCCGGACCGTCTCGAGCACCCCGCCTACGTGATCTACACCTCCGGCTCGACCGGCCGCCCCAAGGGCGTCGTCACCCCCTACCGGGGCCTGACGAACATGCAGCTCAACCACCAGAAGGAGATCTTCGACCCGGCCATCGCCTCGGCCGGCGGACGCCGCCTGCGCATCGCGCACACCGTGTCCTTCGCCTTCGACATGTCCTGGGAGGAGCTGCTCTGGCTCGTCGAGGGCCACGAGGTGCACGTCTGCGACGAGGAACTGCGCCGGGACGCCGAGGCCCTGGTCGCCTACTGCGACCGCCACCGCGTCGACGTCGTCAACGTCACGCCGACCTACGCACAGCTGCTCATCGAGGAGGGCCTGCTCGACCAGGACGACGACCCTGTCGCCGGCAAGCACCGGCCCGCGCTCGTCCTGCTCGGCGGCGAGGCCGTGTCCGACACGGTGTGGACGCGGCTGCGCCGCACCGAGGGCACATACGGCTACAACCTGTACGGACCGACCGAGTACACGATCAACACCCTCGGCGGGTCCACGATCGACAGTGCGACCCCCACGGTCGGCATGCCCATCCGCAACACCCGCGCCTATGTGCTCGACGCGATGCTCCGGCCCGTACCGCCGGGCTGCCCCGGCGAGCTGTACATCGCCGGCACCGGCCTGGCACGCGGCTACCACGACCGGCCCGGGCTGACGGCCGAGCGGTTCGTCGCCGACCCGTTCGGGGGGCCCGGAGAGCGGATGTACCGCACGGGCGACCTCGTACGCCGGCGCCCCGACGGCCTGCTGGACTTCCTCGGCCGCACCGACGACCAGGTCAAGATCCGCGGCTACCGCGTCGAACTGGGCGAGATCTCCACCGCGCTGACCGCGCACCCGGAGGTGGCCCACGCCGCCGTCGTGGTGAACGAGACCGCCGGTACGAAGCGCCTCGTCGGCTACGTCGTGCCCGAGGCGGGCACGGAGACCGGCGACGGCCTCGTACAGCGCCTGCGGGACCACCTCAAGGCGGGCCTGCCCGACTACATGGTCCCGGCCGCCCTGATGGCCGTGGACACCCTGCCGCTGACCGTCAACGGCAAGCTGGACGTACGGGCCCTGCCCGCCCCGGACTTCGGCGGCACCGGGCCGAGCCGCGCCCCGCGCACCCCGCGCGAGGAGACGCTGTGCGCCCTCTACGCCGAGGTGCTCGGCCTGCCCGAGGGCAGCGTCGGCATCGACAGCGACTTCTTCGAGCTGGGCGGCCACTCCCTGCTGGCCACCCGCCTCGTCAGCCGCGCCCGGACCGCCCTCGACGCGGAACTCGTCATCCGCGACCTGTTCGAGGCGCCCACCGTCGCCGAACTCGTCGAGCGGGCAACCGCCGGGAACGGCCCGGCACGCCCGGCGCTGACGGCCGGGGACCGGCCCGACGAGCTGCCGCTGTCCCACGCCCAGCAGCGACTGTGGGTCATCCAGCAGATCGAGTGCACCTCGGCCGCGTACAACTTCCCGCTCGTGATGCGGCTGCGCGGCGCCCTGGACCGCGACGCGTGGGCCGCGGCCCTCGCCGACGTGACCGCCCGGCACGAGGCGCTGCGCACGGTCTTCGCCGAGCGCGACGGCCAGGCGTACCAACGTGTGCTGCCCGCCGACGAGGCCCGGCCCGTGGTGGAGCACCTGCGGGCGTCGGAGGACGAGGTGCCCGGCCTCGTGGACGCGGCGATCAACCGCCCGTTCGCCCTGGCCGCCGAACTGCCCCTGAGGGCGACCGTCATCGAGGCGGCGCCGGAGGACCATGTCGTCGTCATCCTGCTGCACCACATCACCACCGACGAGTGGTCGGACCGCCCGTTCCTGCGGGACCTGGCCACCGCCTACGAGGCACGCCTGACCACCGGCGAGGCACCCGACCGGGAGCCGCTGCCCGTCCAGTACGCCGACTACGCCCTGTGGCAGCAGCGCCTGCTGGGCGACTCCGCCGACCCGGACAGCCTCGCCGCCCGGCAGCTGGAGTA
This sequence comes from Streptomyces sp. TRM49041, assembly GCF_008271805.1. Taxonomy (GTDB): domain Bacteria; phylum Actinomycetota; class Actinomycetes; order Streptomycetales; family Streptomycetaceae; genus Streptomyces. The sequence continues at coordinate 26,692 of NZ_VSRY01000084.1, read as the reverse complement.
CTGGCGTACGACGCTGGAGGGTGCCCCCGAGGAACTGGAGCTGCCCACCGACCGTCCGCGGCCCGCGCGCCCGGCGTTCACGGGCGCCGAGCTGGACATCGACTTCGACGCCGAGGCCCACGAGGGGCTGCGGCGGCTCGCCCGGGACACCGGCGCCAGCATGTTCATGGTCGTGCACGCCGCCGTCGCCGCCCTGCTGCACCGCATGGGCGCCGGCACGGACATCCCCCTCGGATCGCCCATAGCGGGGCGCGGCGACGAGGCGCTGGACGAGCTCGTCGGCTTCTTCGTCAACACGCTCGTGCTCCGCACCGACCTGAGCGGCGACCCCAGCTTCACCGAACTGCTGGGCCGCGTCCGTGAGACGGACCTGGCCGCGTTCTCCCACGCGGACGTGCCCTTCGAGTCGGTCGTGGAGAGGCTCAACCCCACCCGGTCGCTCTCCCGGAACCCGCTGTTCCAGGTGATGGTCGGCTACCACGCCCGTACCGGCGGAGAGCTGGAACTGCCCGGCCTCGGTGTCGAGTACGTGCCGTTCCGGATCAGCTCCGCCAAGTTCGACCTCGTGTTCAGCTTCACCGAGCACACCTCCGCCGAAGGCGACGCCGACTCCCTCGGCTGCCGACTGGAGTTCGCCACCGAACTCTTCGACCAGGAGACCGCCGAGCGCATCGGCGACCGCCTCCGTGCCCTGGTCGCGGCGGTCGCCGCCACCCCGGAAGCACCGCTCTCGCAGGCCGAGATCCTGTCCGGCGAGGAACGGCGGCTGGTGCTGGACGGCTTCAACGGCACGCCCCGCACGGTCGATGAGGACTCCCTGCCCGCGCTGTTCGCCCGGCAGGTCGCCGAACGGCCCGACGCGGTAGCCGTCGTGGAGCGCTCCCGCTCCCTGACGTACGCCCAGCTCGACGCCCGTGCCGACCGCATCGCCCGGCTCCTCGCCGCCCGTGGGGTCGGCGCCGAGAGCGTGGTCGGCGTGGCGGTGCCCCGCTCGGTCGACATGGTCGCCACCGTCGTCGCCGTGCAGAAGCTCGGAGCCGCCTTCCTCCCGCTGGACCTCGTGCACCCGGGCGACCGCCTCACATACATGATCGAGGACTCCGGTGCCACGCTGGTGGTCGGCACCGAGCCGGTGGCCGGGAAGATCCCCGGAGTGCCGGGTGTGCCGGTCGTGCTGCTCGACGCCCCCGACACCACCGGTGAGCTGGACACGCTCCCCGACGGCCCGCCGGCCGCCCGTCCGGTCGCCCTCCACCAGGCGTCGTACGTGATCTACACCTCCGGCTCGACCGGCCGCCCCAAGGGCGTCGTCGTCCCGCACGAGGGCGTCGCCAGCCTGGTCGCGACCGCCGTGGACCGGATGGGCCTGGAACGCGACAGCCGTGTCCTGCAGTTCGCGTCGATCGGCTTCGACGTCTTCGTCTTCGAACTGGCGATGGCGCTGTGCCACGGCGGACGGCTCGTCCTCATCACCGACGAGGCGAGGGTCGCCGGTCCCGCGCTCACGGACTTCCTCGCCCACCAGCGGATCACCCATATGATCCTGCCGCCGTCCCTGGTGTCCGCCCTGCCGCCCGGCTGCGAACTGCCCGAAGGGTCGACCGTCCTGGTCGGTACGGAGACGGTGCCGCCGGACCTGTTCGAGCGGTTCGGCGCCACGGCGCACCTGATCTGCGCCTACGGTCTCACCGAGGCGACGGTCAACTCCACGCTGTGGCCGGCCCGCGAGCACGGCGGCCGCCCGTCCGGCCGCGTCCCCATCGGCCGCCCCGACCCCAACACCCGCTGCTATGTGCTCGACGAGCACCTGCGGCCCGTCCCGCCGGGCGTCGTGGGGGAGCTGTACGTCGCCGGGCGCGGACTCGCCCGCGGCTACCTCGGCAAGGCGGCGCTCACCTCCGAGCGGTTCGTCGCCGACCCGTTCGGGGCACCGGGCAGCCGGATGTACCGCACCGGCGACCGGGCACGCTGGCGCGCGGACGGCAACCTCGACTTCCTCGGCCGGGTCGACACCCAGGTGAAGATCCGCGGCTTCCGCATCGAGCTGGGTGAGATCGAGGCGGCGCTGGCCGGACACCCGTCGGTCGCGCAGGCCGCCGTGGTGCCCGACCGCGACGGTGACATAGTCCGCCTGGTCGGCTACGCGGTGCCCGAGGCCGGGGACGGCACGGGACCCGAGCCGGACGAGCAGGAGCTCCGCGCCCATGTCGCCGGGCTACTGCCCGAGTACATGGTCCCCTCCCTCGTCGTGCCGCTGGACGGCCCGCTGCCGCTGACGCCCAACGGCAAGCTGGACCGCAAGGCGCTGCCCGCCCCGGACTGGTCCGCCATGACCGGCGACGCGCACCCCGCCACGGAGACGCAGGCCAGGCTCGCCGAGCTGTTCTGCGAGATCCTCAAGCTCGACAAGGTCGGTATCCACGACAACTTCTTCGCGCTCGGCGGCCACTCCATGGCCTCGATGCGGCTCCTCGGCCGTATCCGCGCCGAGTTCGGCGTCGAACTGAGCATCCGTGACGTCTTCGACGCGCTCACGGTCGCCGGGATCGCCGGCAAGCTCGAAGGCGCGGCGGCCGCCCGCCCCGCGCTGCGCCCCGCCGAGGAGGGAGGAGCGGAGCCACTGGCCGTCGCGCCTGTACAGCGCTGGCAGTGGGAGTCGTACCGCCGCACCCCCGGCTTCGACCACGCGCTGGTGCTGCGCTCCCCGGGCGGCCTCGACGAGGACACCGTCGCGGCGGCGCTCGCCGACGTGGTGGCGCGGCACGAACCGCTGCGGACCGCTTTCAGCGAGCGGGACGGCGCCGTGTTCCAGGAGCCGGCGCCGGCCCCCGCGCTCACCGTGGAGCGGTGCGCCGACCTGGACGCGCGGCTGGTGGAGGTCGCCGCCCAGGAGCCGTGCCTCGACCAGGAGGCCCCGCTGCGGGCCCGACTGCTCATGGACGGGCACGGCGGCCGGGCACTCCTGCTGACCATGCACTACCTGGCGGTGGACGAGTGGTCCGTGGTGCCCCTGTTCCGCGACCTCACCACCGCCTACGCCGCCCGCGCCGAGGGCCGCGCACCGGAGTGGGAGCCCCTCCCGGTCACATACGCGGACTACACGCGGTGGGCCCATGACGTGCTGGGCGAGCTGTCCGACCCGGACAGCCGGGGCGGACAGCAGCTCGCCTACTGGCGGGAGACGCTGAAGGACCTCCCGGCGCGCCTCGCCCTCCCGGCCGACGCACCCCGTGACACCACGGACCCGGCCGTGTCGGGCGGACGCCCGGGCGACTACGTGGGCTTCGTCCTGGACGAAGAGCTCCACGCGGCCGTGGACCGGCTGGCCCGCGCCACCGGCACCAGCATGTTCATGGTGCTCCACTCGGCGCTGGCCGCACTGCTCACGGCCCACGGTTCGGGCACCGACCTGCCCATCGGTACGATGGTCGCCGGCCGGACCGACGACCAGCTCGCCGACCTGGTCGGCTGCTTCCTCAACACGGTCGTGCTCCGGACCGACACCGGGGGCGACCCGACGTTCGCGGAACTGCTGACCCGGGTCCGGGAGACCGCGCTCAACGCCCTGGACCGGCAGGACGTCCCGTTCGACGAGGTGGTCAGGGCCACGGCGCTGCCGGCGGAGGGCCCACAGGTCATGGTGATCCACCACGAGCAGGCCGACCTCGGACAACTGGAGGGTGGCATCGGCTCCTTCCACGCGGTCCCCACCGGCACGGCGCGTGCGGAGCTGATCCTCAGCTTCTACGAGCCGCGCGGCGAGGGAGCCGTGCACTGCGAGCTGATCCACGCCACCGACCTGCTCGGCACCGCCAAGGCACGGCGGCTGGCCGACGAGCTTCAGAACCTGCTGCGCACCGTGGCAGCCGACCCCGAACAGCCGCTGTCGGAGCTGTTCAACGTAACGTCCCTGAGGAGTGACAACGCATGAGCACCAATCCGTTCGAGGACCCGCAGGGCCGCTTCCTGGTCCTTGTCAACGACGAGAACCAGCACTCGCTGTGGCCGTCCTTCGCCGAGGTCCCCGCCGGATGGCGGGCCGTCTTCGGCGAGGACACCCGTGAGGCGTGCGTCGCGTATGTCGAGGACCACTGGACGGACCTGCGCCCGGCGAGCCTTGTCGCGGCCCAGCAGGGCTGACCGCACCCGCGAGGCCGCCGCCCCGGAGCCTGAACGCTCCGGGGCGGCGGCCTTCGCCGTGCGCGGCTGCTGAGCAGCATGGGGGGCGGCCCGCATGCCGGGCCGGCGGGTACCGCTGACCGCGTGGGCGGTACCTCGCGACTCGGGACCGTGACGGCCGGGGCGGCGCCCGGCTGACCGCGCGTCAGCCGCGTCCGGCCGTTCCTGGCGGCGCTCGTCCGCGAGCTCCCCCAAGCCCTCCGAGCAGGAGGTTCCCCCGGACGGGCCGAATCATTCGGCCCCTCCGGCGATCGAGGAGCGGGGGTTCGGGGGCAGAGCCCCGACTCGGGAAGGGGCGGGGCGGGGAGGATGCGCCGGACACGGCCCGCCCGGGGCATGCCCAAGAGGCCCGGACCATGACGGTCGGGCCCCTTCGGGGTGTGCGGGAGTGGCTACCGGCGTGCGGTCACGTGTCGCTCCGGCCGGCCGACCAGGCCGCCCACAGTGCCGCGTACCGCCCGCCCTTCGCGACGAGTTCGTCGTGTGTGCCGGTCTCCACCACCCGGCCCTGGTCGAGGACGACGACCCGGTCCGCCGTGGCGGCCTGGGGGAGCCGGTGGGCGACCATGAGACCGGTACGGCCCTCCAGCGCGCGGAGCGCGGCGGTCTCCAGGACGCGGGCGCCCGCGCTGCCGGCGTCCGCGGTGGCCTCGTCGAGGATGGCTATGGGCGGATCGGCGAGCACGAGCCGCGCGAGAGCGAGGTGCTGGGTCTGGGTGACGGTCAGCTGGTGGCCCCCTCCCCCCACGACCGTGGCCAGCCCTTCGGGCAGTGCCTCCACCCACTCCAGCGCCCCCACCGTCCCCAGCGCCGCGCGCAGTTCGTCGTCCGTGGCGCCCGGCCGGGCGAGCCGCAGGTCCTCGGCGAGCGGCCCGGCGAACACATGGACCTCCTGGCTGATGAGGGTCACCGCGCGCCGTACGCCCGCGGGCCCGAGCTCCCGGGCGTCGACGCCGCCCAGGCACACCGATCCGCTCGCCGGCCGGTGGATGCCCGCGACGAGCTTGGCGAGGGTCGTCTTCCCGGCACCGCTCGCGCCGACCAGGGCCACGCGCTCCCCGCAGCGCACCTCCAGATCCACGTCGGACAGCACGGGATGGCCGTCGACGTACGCGTGGCTCAGGGCCGACACCTTGACGGAGCCGTCCACGGGAGTGGGGCCGTCGCTCGCGGGCTCGGTCTCCACGGGGAGTTCGGACACGCCCACCAGCCTGGCCAGGCTGGCACCCGCGGACTGGGCGTCGTCGATGAGGAACAGCGCCGCGTTGATCGGGTTGAAGAGGCCGTGGAAGTAGAGCGCCGCCGCGGTCGCCGTGCCGATGCTGACCGCCCCTCGGTCGACCAGGAGGAACCCCGTGACGAGAACGGCCGCCAGGCCGATGAACTCGGCCGCGTTAAGCCGGGAGAAGAACCCCGACACGAGGCGGATGCCGCGCAGCGCCAGATCCACGGCCCCCTGGGACCGCTGCTCCAGAAGCTTCCCGTGCCGCTCTCCCAGCCGGAAGGCCCGTACGGTACGCACGCCTCCGACGCTGTCCAGGAGCTGGTGCTGGAGGGCGCCGGTGGCCACCCGGTGCGCGGCGTAGATACGGGTGGCGCGCGGGATGTACCAGCGGACGGTCAGGACGTGGACGGGCACGGCCAGCAGCACTGCGGCGAGGAAACGCCAGTCCAGTACGGCGAGTCCGGCCAGGGTGAGGACGATGGTGAGCAGCGCGCCCGCGAACTCGGGCAACGCCTGCCGTACGGCCTTCCCGATGATGGTCACATCGCCCGTCACCCGGGACGTCAGGTCCCCGGACCCGGCCTGCTCGACCCGCTCCAGCGGCAGCCGTAGAGCGCGTGCGACAAACCGCTCCCGCAGGCTCGCGAGCACCGTCTCGCCGAGGCGTGCGACCAGCGCGCCGCCGATCGCGGTGGCGATACCGCGCGCCACCGCCACGACGACGAGCAGCACCAGCGGCACCACCAGCGCGTCGGGTCCGCGCCGCTCCACCACGAGGTCGACGATCCGGCCGAGCAGCGGGGCGGTCAGCAGACCCACGCCCGTTCCGACGACGAGCACGGCGACCGATGACAGCGCGAGCAGCCGGTGCGGTCGCAGGAGTCCGCGGAGCGCGGCGAGGGTCTGCGCTGCGGAGGCCGTGGGCAGCAGCGCCCGCCGGTCCGCGGTGCCTTCACTCATGGGAGTTCCTTCTGCGTGGGCGCCTTCGGTGAGCGGTGCGGCCGTCGTGTCCTTCTCCGTGGTCACGCCAGCACCACCGCCCGGTAGGTCTCGTCGGAGGCGACCAGCTCCGGGTGACTGCCGTCCCCGGTCACCGTGCCTCCGTCGAGTACCAGGACGCGGTCCGTCCCGGCCAGCAGGGCGGGGCTCGTCGTGACGAGCAGGGTGGTGCGCCCCTGCCGGAGCTCCCGCAGGCGGAGGGCGATCCGTGACTCGGTGACCGTGTCGACGGCGGTCGTCGGATCGTGCACGACGAGGACGGGAGGGTCGGCGGCGAGCGCCCGCGCGAGTGCGACCCGCTGCCGCTGCCCACCCGACAGCGACCGTCCGCGCTCGGCGAGCAGGGTCTCGGCCCCCTCGGGGAGGTGCCGGGCGACGTCGTCCGCCGTCGAGGCGCTCAACGCGAGTGCCAGGTGCTCGTCCGTGTGCTCCCGCCCCGCGCGTACGTTGTCCAGGAGGCTGCTCTCGAACAGCGCGGCGTCGTGGTGCGCGACCAGCACGGCACGGCGCGCCGTGCCGGGGTCGAGTGCGCTGAGCGGCACGCCGTCGAGCTCCACGGCCCCCTCCGCCGGGTCGACTTCACGCCCCAGACACAGCAGGAGGTCGTGCGCGGCGGCGGGGTCCTTGCTGACCACGCCGACGAGGCTGCCGGGTGCGATGTCGGCGTCCACGCCCCGCAGGGTCCCGTGGGTGAGGCCACGCAGGCGCAGGCCGCCGGGGAGCGGTTCGGGGAGCCGGCCGTTCCCGTCCCCGACGGCGGGCGGGGACGACAGGACGTCGGCGATGCGGTCCGCCGACGCCCGTCCCAGGGCGAACTCCCCGTTGACGTACGTGAGCATCTGGAACGGGCCCAGGAGGTACTGCGCCAGGCCGACCGCGGCCACGAGCTGACCGACAGTGATGGAGCCGCGGATCGCGAGATGCGCGCCGACCAGCCCGATCAGGGCGATGAAGACGCCGGTCAGCGCCAGGATCGCCCCGTCGTGCCAGGCCCGGCTGCGGGCCGCGCGCAGAGCGGCGTGGAGCGAGGCGCCGCTGGTGCGCCGGTAGCGGGCCTCCGCGGAGTCCTCGGCCCCGATGCCCTTCAGCACACGCAGGCCGGCGACGAGGTCGGCGGCGACCCCGGAGGCTTGGGCGGCCCGCTCCTGCTCGACCTCGCTGCGCCGCTCCAGCGGCCGGCTGATGACATGGCCCAGCCACAGCAGCGGCGGTACACCCAGCAGGATCAGCAGCCCGAGCGGGACGGAAATGCGCAGCAGTGCCACGGCGCTGATGGCGAGCCCGGCGAGTGCCGCGACCGCGTACGAGAGGGCCGCCGCGACCGCGCCGACGCGGGCGGCGTCGCCGGTGGCGACCGCGGTCAGCGCACCGGGCAGCCTGCCCTTGTCGGCTCCGCCCCGCGGGTCGAGTACCCGTGCGCCGAGATCGAGCCGGAGCCGGTGGGCGGCGTGCTCACCGGCTCCGTCCGTGATGCGGGCGGCGGTCCGGTAGCAGGTGGAGAGCACGAGGAAGAGGACCCCGAGGACCAGCAGCCACCGCAGCAGCGCGGAGGTGGAGCCGGTCGCGACCGCCTCGTCGACGACCAGGCCGATGACGACCGGGACCAGGGCCTCACAGCCCTGGTGTGCCATGCCGAGAAGGGATGCCGCGACGACACGGCGGCGTTGGCCTCTGAGTGTTCTCCGGAGGACATGGGCCCCCGTCAGCCCTCCATCGGGCATGCGGTACCTCCGCGACGAGATGGGATGGTTAGGTAAGGCTACTCTAATAAGCGGGGGTCCTCCCCGTGTTCGTACGGCGGTCCGGGGGGCGGTCGGGGGCGGTCGGGGGGGCGGTCGGGCGGGCCTCCGCAAGCACGTTGACCTGCTGCTGACCTTCGGTTAGCCTCACCTAAGTCGCGGGCTGTCGTCCGTGCCTTCACATCGTTCACATCGAGACGTCGTGCCGCCGGGGGCCAGGGGGTTGTCTTTGTCGGTCGGAACCCAGGCGGCAACGGGAACGAAGGACCCGGCGCAGGCCGTGCCCGGACCACGCCGCACCATGTCCGCTCTCCGGAGCGTCGGCCTCCTGGTCACCCTCGGGGCGCTGGTCCTCGTCGGACTGCTCAGCGTCTGGCTCGGCACCCGGGGCATCCCCTTCACCTCGACATGGAGTGTCCTGTGGTCCCCGGACGGCTCCGAGACGTCCGTCATCATCCACGAGTACCGGATACCCCGCACCCTCCTCGGCCTCCTCGTCGGGATCGCGCTCGGTCTCTCCGGCGCCCTGATGCAGTCGCTGACCCGCAATCCGCTCGCCGATCCCGGCCTCCTGGGCGTCAGCCTGGGTGCCTCCAGCGGCGTCGTCGTGGCCATCGCATTCCTCGGCGTCGGAACGGCCCTCGGCTACGTCTGGTTCGCCTTCGCCGGCGCCGCCGCCGCCTCCGTCCTCGTGTACGTCCTCGGCGCGTCCGGCCGCCAGGTCGCCACGCCCGACCGGCTCGTCGTCGCGGGGGCCGCGGTGACCGCCGTCCTGTTCGCCTTCAACTCGGCGGTCCTGCTCCTCAACCCGCGGGCCTTCGACCAGTTCCGGTTCTGGACGGTCGGCGCCCTCGCCGGCCGCCGCATGGACATGGTCCTCATCATCCTGCCCTTCGTCGTCGCCGGCCTCGTCCTCGCACTCCTGCTGGCTCCCGCCCTCAACGCCCTCGCCATGGGCGACCAGATGGGCCGCGCCCTGGGCGTCAACGTCAACCGGACGCGCGTCCTGGGTGCCGTCGGCGTCATGCTGCTCTGCGGCGCCGCGACGGCGGCCGCCGGGCCGGTCGGGTTCGTCGGGCTCGTCGTGCCGCACGTGGCACGGTTCGTGGTCGGACCAGACCAGCGCTGGGTCCTCGCCTACTCGATGCTGCTGGCCCCCGTACTGCTCATCGGCGCCGACGTACTGGGGCGCGTGCTCGGGGCACCGGGCGAGGTCCAGGTCGGCATCGTCACCGCGTTCGTCGGTGCGCCCCTGTTCATCGCGCTGTGCCGCCGTCGAAAGCTGGTCATGCTGTGAGAGCCGTACGGCAGTCGAAGCCCGCCACGACGGACGCCGCCACGACGCCCGCCGCCACGACGGACGCCGTCCCGGCGGTCGCGCGGCCCCGCGTGGTCACCGGCCGTGTCCTGCGCACCCGCTCCGGGGGCGTCTCCCTGCGCGTCCAGGGCCGTGCCGTCGCCGCCTCGGCGCTGCTGGCCGCGGTGCTCCTGGCCGTCATGGGCGTCACGCTCACCACCGGCGACTTCGAACTCTCCGTCGGGGAAGTGCTCGACGCCCTGTTCGGCGGCGGGTCGGGAGCGGCCGACTTCGTCGTCAACACACTCCGTATGCCGCGCCTGCTGACCGCGCTGTGCGTCGGCGCGGCCCTCGCCGTCAGCGGCGCGATCCTGCAGAGCCTGACCGGCAACGCGCTCGGCAGCCCCGACATCATCGGCTTCACCAACGGCTCCGCCACCGGAGCGCTGATCGTCATCGTCGTCCTGAACGGCAGCATGACCCAGATCGCGCTCGGCGCCCTCGCCGGCGGACTCGCGACCGCCGCCGCGGTGTACCTGCTCATGATCGGCCGGGGCCTCCAGGGCTTCCGCCTCGTGGTCATCGGCATCGGCGTCAGCGCGCTGCTCCTCGCCGTCAACTCCTACCTGATCACCCGGGCGAGCTGGCAGGAGGCGCTGGAGGCCCAGGCATGGCTCCTCGGCAGCCTCGGGAACCGGCTCTGGGTCCACGCCAGCGCCATCGGCCTGGCCGTCGCCGTCCTGCTCCCGCTCGCTCTTCTCCTCGCCCGCCGGCTGTCCATGGTCGAGATGGGCGAGGCCACCGCCACGGCCCTCGGTGTGAACGTGGGCCGCACCCGCGCCGCACTGCTCGTGATCAGTGTCGCCCTGGCCGCGTTCGCCACCGCGGTGACCGGCCCGATCTGGTTCGTCGCGCTGGCCGCGCCCCAACTGGCACGCAGGGTCGCGGGCACGTCCGGTCCCGCCCTGCTGTCCTCCGCCCTCATGGGGGCCACGCTGCTCGCCCTGAGCGATCTGGTCGTGCAGCGCCTCTTCGCGCCCGCGCTCCTGCCGGTGGGCACGGCCACCGGCACCATCGGCGGGCTCTACCTCATCTGGCTGTTGGTCACCGAGTCCCGAAAGAGCCGCGCATGACTGGAACGACGCAGACGACCGGGACGTCCGGCACCGACGGTGCCGGACGTCAGGGCGGCCCCCGCCTGCGGGCGGAGGACCTGACCCTCTCCTACGACCAGCGCACGGTGGCCGAGGGACTCGGCGTCGAGATCCCCGACCACTCGTTCACCGTGATCATCGGCCCCAACGCCTGCGGCAAGTCCACCCTCCTCAAGGCGCTGGCACGGATGCTGAAGCCGCGCTCGGGACAGGTGTGCCTCGACGGCGCGGACATCGCGTCGTACCGCTCCCGTGAGGTGGCCCGCCGGCTGGGGCTCCTCCCGCAGTCGTCGACGGCACCCGGCGGCATCACCGTCGGCGACCTCGTGGCCCGCGGGCGCTACCCCCATCAGCGGCTGCTGAGGCAGTGGTCCGCCGAGGACGAGACGGCCGTGGCCGAGGCCATGCGGCAGACCGGTGTCCTGGAGCTCGCCGACCGGCCCGTGGACGACCTCTCCGGCGGCCAGCGGCAGCGCGTCTGGCTGTCCATGGTCCTGGCGCAGCAGACCTCCATCCTCCTGCTCGACGAACCGACCACCTATCTGGACATCGCGCACCAGGTGGAGGTACTCGACCTGTGCGCGGAACTGCACGCGCGCAAGGGGCACACCGTCGTGGCCGTCCTGCACGACCTCAACCAGGCGTGCCGCTACGCCACCCACCTCATCGTCATGAAGCCCGGCGGCAGCGTCGCGGCCGAGGGCGACCCCTCCACCGTCATGACCGCCGAACTGGTCCAGGACGTGTTCGGACTGCCCTGCCGGATCATCGACGACCCCGAGACCGGAACGCCGCTGATGATTCCGGCCGCTCCCCGGCGGTACGAGCCGGCCGACACGCCGACCGACACGCCGGCCGACACGCCGACCGACTCGCCGGCGGGCCCGGGCGCGGGAGCGTCGCCCGCTCCCGTGATGGCCGCCGAGAACTCCTGACCTCCCCAGGGATGGCCGCCCATGCTCTGCACGAGACTGACCAACGCGCACATCATCACCATGGACCCGGACCACCCCGTCGCCCACGACCTGGGCATCTGGCGGGGTCGTGTCGTCGGCCTGGACGAGGCCGTGACCTCACTGCCCGCCCGAGAGGTTGTCGACCTCCAAGGCGCCACCGTCCTGCCCGGGTTCATCGACAGCCATGTCCACCTGGCATGGACGGGCCTCAAGGCGAGCACGCCGAGCGTCGCCCCCTGCGAGCGGGTGGAGGACGTCCTCGCGGTCGTCGAGGAGGCTGTCGCCCGCACGTCCTCGGCCGGCACCTGGGTGGACATCGGCGGCTACGACCAGCGGGCCCTCGGCCGCCACCTGACCGCCGCCGAACTGGACCGGGTCGGCCAGGGCCGCAAGGTCTTCCTGATGCACGACTCCGGACACGCCTGTGTCGTGAACAGCGCCGTCCTGGACCTGCTGCCCGCCGACGTCCCGCACCAGGACGGCTTCCTCGCGGAGAGCGCGATGACCGCCGCGCGGCGCCTCCGCCTGCCGTACTCGCAGTCCGAACTGGCCGACGCCGTCGAGCACGCCGGACGTGTCTGCCTCGCCGAGGGCGTCACCGCCTGCGCGGAGGCCGGCATCGGTGGCGGTCTCCTGGGGCACAGTCCGGTCGAGCTCGGCGCCTACCAGCTCCTCCGGGACCAGCGCCGACTCCCCCTGCGTGTGCAGCTCATGGCCGCCGGCGACACCCTGCGGCCGCTCTCCGCCCACCAGGACGACGGCATCCCGCGGGCCCTGGACCTCGGAATGCGCACCGGCTTCGGCGACGACTGGCTCTCGCTCGGCGCCCTCAAGATCTACACCGACGGCGGCATGATGGCCCGTACGGCCGCGCTCACCGCGCCGTACGAAGGCATGACCCACACCGGTCAGCTCCAGGACGACCCCGACCGGCTGGCCGACCTCGTCGTGGACGGGCACCTCGCCGGATGGCAGCTCGCCGTCCACGCCATCGGCGACCGCGCCGCCGACCTGGCGCTCGACGCCCTGGAGCGTGCCCAGCGGCTGCGCCCCCGCCCGGGCGCGCGCCACCGCGTCGAACACGCCGGCCTGATCCGACCCGACCAGCTCCCGCGCTTCGCCCGACTCGGCGTCAGCGCCGTCGTCCAGCCCAACTTCCTGCGCTACTTCGGCGACGACTACGCCGCCGTCATGGGAGAGGAGCGCGCGCCCTGGATGTACCGGGGGCGGGGCTTCCTCGACCACGGCGTCACGCTGGTCGGCAGCTCCGACCGGCCCGTCACCGACGGATCGCCGCTGCGCGCCGTCCAGTTCATGGTCGAGCGCGCCTCCCTCTCGGGACAGGTCGTCGGACCGGACGAGGCGATCACCGTCGACGAGGCGCTGCGTGCCTACACGGTCGCCGGAGCGTACGCCTCCCACTGGGACGACAGCGCCGGCACCCTCACCCCCGGGAAGCGCGCCGACCTCGTGGTCCTCGGGGACGACCCGCGCCGTGTCGACACCTCCAGGATCGGGGACATCGAGGTCGTGGCGACCTTCGTGGACGGACACGAGGCGACAGAAGGGAAGAAGCTGTGAGTACACCGGTAGGCACTCCCCAGCGGTACGCCCACCTCTGGGAACAGCGGGCGACTCCGCCGCGCTGGGTCATCTGGAACACGGCCGAGGAGTCCCTGGTCTTCGACCGGGCCCTCAACATGCCCGCGCCGGTGGACGACTCCGATCTGGACGACGTCGTACGCAGAATGCGCCAGGCCGGAGCCCCGGAGAGCGATGAGTACCCGGGGCGACCGTGCGCCTGACGTCGGCTCCGGCATGCCTCGGTAAGGACCCGCTGCCGGAGGTCTGGGAGCCCGGCGCGGCCCGGCCGCACCTGTGGGCGGTGCGCGTCAGCGCGTACGCGCCGTATGCCTCGGCTCAGGAGCACCTGCTCGACCCCGCCGAACGGTCGCGGTGCCAGGGCTTCGCGCGTCCCGCCGACAGGGACCGCTACCGCGTCGCCCATGTGGCGCTGCGCCGGCTCCTCGGGGCCTGTCTGGACCGGGACCCGGCCGCCGTGCGCTTCGTCCGTGAGCCCTGCCCCGGTTGCGGCGCGCCGCACGGCCGTCCCGCCGTGGCCGGCGCACCACTGCACTTCTCGCTCTCCCACGCCGGGGACGCCGTTCTGCTCGCCTTCGCGGACGCACCGGTCGGTGTCGACGTCGAGGAGGAGCCGTCCGCCGAGGCGGCGGCCGAGGTGGCGGCCATGCTGCATCCCGCCGAGCGGGCGGAGATCGCCGACCTGCCGCCGGCGGCCCGCCCCTCGGCGGTGAACCGGTGCTGGGCCCGCAAGGAGGCGTATCTGAAGGGCGTCGGCATCGGCCTCGGCGAGGACCCGTCGGTGACCTACGTCGGTACGGCGCCGACACCGGGGGCCCCGGACGCCTGGACGCTGACCGACGTGCCCTGCCCGCCCGGCTACGCCGCCGCCTGCGCCGTCCGTACGGACAGGACTTGGCGACTGCCTTAGGTAAGGCTAACCTTGGCTCGACTGTTTCATCGAGGTGAACACGGCGGACCACAGGGTCGTCCCGCACGGTGGAACCGAGGAAGGAACGCCTTGATCACGGCCACGCCGCGCCCCACGACGCCGCGCCCTGCCACGCCGCGCCCTGCCACGCTGCTGTCCCGCGCCCCCCACCCGCCCTTTCTGCGTCCTGCTCCGACCTTCTCGGTACGGTCCGCCGGGCACCGGGACGCCGCCGCACTCGCCGCTCTCTCACGGCCGTTCGTCCGCTCCGGCGCCCTGCGGGCCCGGCCGTTCCACGTCTATGCCTGGCACGCCACCGACTTCCTGGTGGCGGAGGGGCCCGACGGCGCCCTGGAGGGCTGCCTGGCACTGCGGGTGCAGCCCGAGCCGACGAGTGAGGGACGGACGACCGGAGTCGTGTACAACTTCTGCGTCGCGCGACACCGGCAGGGCAGCGGCCTGGGCGCCCGCCTCCTCGGCGCCGCGCTGGCGCAGGGCCGGTCACGGTCGCTGGACGCCCTCTTCACGGCGACGACCGGAAGCGGCCGTCTCTTCCTGCGCTACGGCTTCGCCCCGGTCCCCGCGCGCCTGGCGCCGGAGACCTGGGCACGGTCGCTGGACCCGCGGCGCGACGCGAAGGTCCTCGCCCGCGTCCTCTGACCGCTCCTTTCCCTCTCGGCCGTTACGACGCGAGGGTCCCGAGCCGGGATGGCTCAGGCCCTTGCGGCCCGCACCGCGCACCAGGGCCGGCGGGGGAGTGCCGTAGGTGGCCGTCATCACCGCACGCCAGCGGTCGATGAGCGGCCTGGTCCCGTCCCTCGTCATACGCCGGCTCCCTCGCCCGGCGCCGGAGTGTCGGGCACGACGGTCGTGCCGGGACTCTTCTCGGTGAACACACCACGCAGCACCGCGTGCGGGACGCGGCCGTCGATGACATGCGCCCGCCCGACGCCCGAGCGGACCGCCCTCAGACAGCCCTCCATCTTGGGCAGCATCCCGCTCGCCAGCTCCGGCAGCAGCCCGTCCAACTCCGTGGCCGTGAGGCGCTCGACGACCTCGGTGCTGTGCGGCCAGTCCGCGTACAGCCCCTCCACGTCCGTCAGCACCACCAGGCGTTCCGCGCCCAGGGCCACGGCCAGCGCGGAGGCGGCGAGGTCGGCGTTCACGTTGTAGACCTGCCCGTCGGCGCCGCGGGCGATCGGCGAGACCACCGGTATCCGCCCCTGCTCCAGCAGCGCGCGCACGGTCCCGGCGTCCACGGACACGATGTCGCCGACGAGGCCGATGTCCACGGGCCGGCCGTCCACCCGGGCCGGGCGCCGTACGGCCGTCATGGTGTGCGCGTCCTCACCGGACAGACCCACGGCGAACGGTCCGTGCGCGTTGATGGCGCCGACCAGTTCGCGCTGGACCTGACCCGTCAGCACCATACGGACCACGTCCATCGTCTCCGGGGTGGTCACCCGGAGCCCCGCCTCGAAGCGGACCTCCAGGTCCAGCCGGTCGAGCATCGCGCTGATCTGCGGGCCGCCGCCGTGCACGACGACGGGACGCAGCCCGGCGTGCCACAGCTCCACCACGTCCTGGGCGAACGTCCGGTGGAGCGAGGGGTCCACCATGGCGTTGCCGCCGAACTTCACGACGACCGTCCGTCCCTGGAGCTCCTCCAGCCACGGCAGGTCTCCGGCGGGCAGACCGGCCCCGGCCACATCCTGATCGACGGGTGTCCCCATCCCTGTTCCCACTCCGCTCATGAGCTGTAGGCGCTGTTCTCGTGTACGTACTCGGCGGTGAGGTCGTTGGTCCAGATGACCGCCGACGCGTCGCCGGCACGGAGGCCGACGGTCACGGTGATCCGGCGCCCCGACATGTCCACCTTGTCGCGGGACTCGCCGGCCGCCCCGCCGCGGCAGACCCAGACGTCGTTGATCGCCACGTCCAGCAGGTCCGGGTCGAACACGGCGTCCGTGGTGCCGATCGCCGACAACACGCGTCCCCAGTTGGGGTTCTCCCCGTGCAGCGCGCACTTGAGGAGGTTGTTGCGCGCCACCGACCTGCCCACCGTGACGGCGTCCGCCTCGGACGCCGCCCCGACGACCACCACCTCGATCTCCTTGGACGCGCCCTCGGCGTCCGCGACCAGCTGCCGTGCCAGGTCGAGGCAGACGGAGTGGACCGCGTCCGTGAACTCGGCCCCGCCGGGCGCGATCCCGGAGGCCCCGGACGCGAGGAGCAGCACGGTGTCGTTCGTGGACATGCAGCCGTCGGAGTCCACCCGGTCGAAGGTGGTGCGCACGGCGCCGCGCAGGGCCGTGTCGAGACCCGCGGCGGATACGTCGGCGTCCGTGGTGAGGACCACCAGCATGGTGGCGAGGCCGGGCGCGAGCATGCCCGCGCCCTTGGCCATTCCTCCCACGGTCCATCCGGACCGGCTCGCCACCGAGGTCTTGTGCACCGTGTCCGTGGTCCTGATCGCCACGGCCGCGTCCGTGCCGCCGGTCGTCGACAGCCGCCGCGCCGCGGCGTCGATGCCGGCCGTGACCCGGTCCATGGGAAGGGGTACGCCGATGAGGCCGGTGGAGCACACCGCCACCGCGTCCGCGTCCGCCGCGCCGACCGCCCGCGCCGTGCGTTCCGCCATGAGGCGCGCGTCCTCGGCGCCGGCCGGGCCGGTGCACGCGTTCGCGCCACCGGAGTTGAGGACGACCGCCGACAGCGTGCCGTCGGCCAGCGCCTCGCGGGACCGGCGCACCGGCGCGGCCTGTACCCGGTTGGAGGTGAACACGCCCGCGGCGGCGCGGGACGGCCCCCGGTTCACGACCAGGGCCAGGTCGGGATCGCCGGACTCCTTGATGCCGGCGGCGACACCGCTCGCGAGGAATCCCCGGGCAGCTGTCACGGTCACGGAGCCACTCCATTCGTGGGCAGGCCCAGCCACTCGGGCAGGCCGAGGGCGACATTCATGCACTGCACCGCGCCACCGGCGGTGCCCTTCACCAGGTTGTCGACGGCACTCACACAGACGAGGCGGCCGGCGTCCTGGTCCACGGCCACCTGCACCCGGGCCGTGTTGGAGCCGACGACCGAGCCGGTGGAGGGCCACCGGCCGGCCGGCAGCAGCCGGACGAACGGTTCGTCCGCGTACGCCTCCTCGAACGCGGCTCGTACCCGGCCGGGGCCGTCCTTGCCGGAGAGCGCGGGGCGCAGCCGGGCCGAGCAGGTGGCGAGGATGCCGCGGGGCATGGGCGCGAGGGTCGGGGTGAACGACACGGTGACCCGCTCGCCCGCCACCCGCGACAGGTTCTGCGTCAGCTCGGGGGTGTGCCGGTGGCCTCCGCCGACGCCGTACGGGCTCATGGAGCCCATCACCTCGGAACCGAGCAGGTGCGGCTTCAGTGCCCGGCCGGCCCCCGACATGCCGCCGGCCGCGACGATCACTGCGTCCGGCTCGACCAGTCTGGCGGCGTAGGCGGGCATCAGGGCAAGGGTGACCGCCGTCGGATAGCAGCCGGGCACGGCGATCCGGCGGGCTCCCCGCAACTCCTCCCGGGCGCCGGGCAGTTCCGGCAGGCCGTACGGCCACGTCCCGGCGTGCGCCGAGCCGTAGAAGCGTGTCCACTCGGAGGCGTCGCGCAGCCGGAAGTCCGCGCCGCAGTCCAGGACGAGCGTGTCCTCCGCCAGGCCGCGCGCGAGCGGCGCCGACTCGCCGTGGGGCAGGGCGAGGAACACCACGTCGTGCCCGCGCAGCACTTCGGCCGAGGTGGCCTCCAGCGTCCGGTCCGCGAGCGCCGTCAGATGCGGCTGCACCTCGCCGAGCCGGCGTGCCGCGCTGCTGTGGGCTGTCACGGCGCCGATCTCCACCCCGGGGTGGGAGGCCAGGAGGCGCAGGAGTTCGCCGCCCGCGTAGCCACTGGCACCGGCCACAGCGACCCGTACGGTCATGTTCGTTCTTCCGTCTCTTCTCGATGGATTCGGCAGCGGCAGGGACGTCATGCGTCCTTCGGCACCCTGTGGAGCAGCAGGTCGCGCAGGAGCGTGTCGGTCGTGCGGACCACGCCGCTGCGTGCCGCCCAGCGCAGGGCCATGGCGTGCTCCTCCGCGGAGAAGTCGGCCACGGCGTCCGCCACGACGAACGGCTGTATGTCGTTCATGAAGGCGTCCGCGGCGGTCAGAAGGACACCGAGGTGCGCGTACACCCCGCAGATGATCAGCTGGTCCCGGTTCTCCTGGCGCAGCAGCCTGCCGAGGTGGCTCCGGAGGAAGGCGTTGTGGCGCGCGTTCGCCAGCAGGTGCTCGCCCGGGCGGGGGAGCAGCGGGTCGACGATGGCGGCGGCATCGGGCTCGTCCCCGATGCCCGGCCCCCAGACATCGGCCACGAGCCCGCGCTGGCCGGGCCGCTGGGCGGCGGGCTCGGCGCTGAACACCACGGGTATGCCGAGTGTCCCGGCGAGCTCGCGCAGGGCGGCGATGTTGCGGACCAGCTCCACGACGGGTGGGAGGCCGGGGGAGAAGGCGCGTACGAAGTGGTTCTGCATGTCGTGCACGAGGAGCGCGCACCGATCCGGATCGACGGCCCACGACGCACACGATGCGGGCAGCGCCGAGCGTTCGGGCATCGGATACGACTCGATGGCCGGCAAGCCCATGACTGCCCCTCCCCGGAGACCCGAGGCACCACACCCCGCGACACTTAGCTAAGCCTAACCTAACTTAACCTCGGTGCGTTCAGGCCGCACGCCAGTAGCCGAGAGCGTGCAGCCGCTCCTTCGGCATGCCGAGTTGCCTGCGTGCGAACGAGGCGAGGGTTCGGGTGGTGGCCGTGTCGCAGGCGATCCACAGGTAGGCCGTGTCGTCCACGAGTCCCGGGAGGGCGGCACGGACGGTCTCGACCAGATGGCCGCCCTTGTCCCGCCGTGGTGCGTGGATGACCTCGCGGGACGCGGCGCCGCCTCGCGGGGCGTGGTCGCCGTCGCGGGGGTGCGAGGTCTCGTACCAGATCGTGGCCGGAGTGTGCGGCATGGAACCGAGCAGTGAGTCGATGGCCGGCCGCGACGCGGCGTCACCCACGATGAGGAGCCGGGACGGCGGGGGGTCCGGCAGGGTGAACTCCGATCCCTGCACCGTCGCCTCGATGGTGTCGCCGGGGCGCGCGCCGCGGGCCCACTCGCCGGCGCGCCCGGGGTGGAGGACGAAGTCCAGGTCGAACGTCCCCTCGACGGGGTCGGGGTGGACGAGGGTGTAGGCGCGCTGGTGGGGCCGGCCGCCGTTGTCGAACCAGAGGCGCGCCCACATCGTCGGGTGGACCCCGGTCGCGCGCAGCATCCCGCCGTCGGCGAAGGAGAGGCGGTGGACTCTCTCGGAGAGTCGCTCATTGGATCTGACGGTGAGGGTGAAGTCCTTGCCTCGCATGAGCTTGAGGACGGCACCCTGCCAGCCGTGTCCCACGGCATCCCCCTGGGGTCGCGACGATTAGGTAAGCCTAATCTAAATCGATCTGTGGAGTGAGGGGGAAGGGGCCCGGCCGCGAGCCGAGGCGCGACGGCCGCCGGCGGGTCCGGCACCCCGGCCGGGCGTCCGGCACCCCGGCCGGGCGTCCGAGCGCACCGCCGGGCGTCCGAGCGCACCGCCGGGCGTCCGAGCGCACCCCGGGCCGGCGTCAGGAGCCCGTCAGGATGACGAGTTGCCGGGTCGCCCGGGTCATCGCGACATAGCGGTCGACCGCTCCCTCGACACCCGTCCCGAACGACTCCGGGTCGACGAGGACGACCAGGTCGAACTCAAGCCCCTTCGACAGGGCCGGCGTCAGCGACCGGACGCGGGACGTCGCCCGGAACGTAGGATCGCCGATGACGCAGGCGATACCGTCGGAGTGGGCGGCGAGCCAGGTGTCGATGACCGAGTCCAGGTCCGGAACAGATCCGTGGACCACGGGGACGTCGCCGCTGCGGATGGAGGTCGGCACGTTGGCGTCCGGCAGCACGGCCCGGATGACCGGCTCGGCCTCCGCCATGATCTCTCTTGGTGTCCGGTAGTTGACGCTCAGGGAGGCCAGGTCGATCCTGTCGAGCCCGACCCGCTCTAGCCGTTCCTGCCACGACTCGGTGAACCCGTGCCTGGCCTGGGCACGGTCGCCGACGATGGTGAAGCTCCGGGACGGGCACCGGAGCAGCAGCATCTGCCACTCCGCGTCGGTCAGTTCCTGGGCCTCGTCCACGACGATGTGCGCGAACGGCCCGGCGAGCGGGTCCGGGTCGGTGCCGGGCAGGGC
This sequence comes from Streptomyces sp. TRM49041, assembly GCF_008271805.1. Lineage (GTDB taxonomy): Bacteria > Actinomycetota > Actinomycetes > Streptomycetales > Streptomycetaceae > Streptomyces. The sequence goes on along the minus strand of NZ_VSRY01000084.1, from coordinate 6,363 downwards.
GGTCCCGTCGACCAGGGCGTCCTGGAAGTCCTCGCCGCGCAGCATCGTCACCAGACCTGTGCCGTACTCGTCGTCCGCGGCCTCGATCAGATCGTCCACGACCCTGTCCATACGCTCGCGTTCGGCGGCGACAGCGGCGTCGCGCCGACGCTTACGGCGCGACGCCTCGGGGTCGCCGAGCCGCTGCCGTGCCGCGTCCAGCAGCGGCAGGTCGGACACCGTCCAGGCCCGGGGGTCCTCGCGCCGCAACTTCCGTACGTCGTCGGGGCCTAGCCAGGGAGCGCACATCCGCAGGTAGGCGGGTACCGTCCACAGGTCTCCGACGAGGTCGGCGGCTTCGAGCAGCGGCCACGCGCGGTTGAACGCCGTGAGCAGCTCCCTGTTCTGCCGCAGCGACTTGCGGAGCAGCTCGGGCGGGACGTCACCGTCGTGTCTGTCCACCAGGAGCGTGAGCAGTTCCTCCCAGACCTGGTCGCGCGCCTCGTTGTGCGGAGCCCCGGTACCGGGCGCCGCGGCTTCGAACGCCTCGGCCCAGTCGTCGGCGCTGAGCCGGATGTCCGACCAGTGGGTCGTGACCGTCATCCCCTGGGTGGGCGGCTCCTCGTAGAACCTGACGGCCGTCTCGATCGCCTTCACCATGTTCGCGGACGACTTCAGACGGGCCACGTCCGGGTCGGTCTCGACCGCCGCGGCGGCTCCCTCGGCGACGAGGTCCCGCAGGGTGCAGGTCTGCACGCCCTCCTCCCCGAGGCTGGGGAGGACGTCGGCGACGTAGTCCAGGTAGGGCCGGTGCGGACCGACGAACAGCACGCCGCCCCGACGGTGACCGAGGCGAGGGTCGGAGTGGAGGAGGTAGGCGGAGCGGTGCAGAGCGACGACGGTCTTCCCCGTACCCGGACCGCCGTCGACGACGAGAGCGCCGCGGGATCCCGCGCGGATGACGGCGTCCTGGTCGGCCTGGATGGTGCCGAGCACGTCTCGCATCCGCGGCGACCGGTTGCCGCCCAGGCTGGCGATGAAGGCTGACTGGTCGTCGAGCGCGGCATGCCCGGCGAACCCGTCCGAGGTGAACACCTCGTCCCAGTAGTCGCTGATCCGGCCACCGGTCCAGCGGTATCTGCGGCGGCTCGCCAGACCCATCGGGTCGGCGTGTGTGGCACCGAAGAACGGCTCGGCCGCGGGGGAGCGCCAGTCGACCAGCAGCCGGCGACCGGCGCTGTCCGTCAGGCCGAGCCGTCCCACGTACACGGGCTCGGGGTCGTCCGCGCCGACCATGTGACCGAGGCACAGATCCAGACCGAAGCGGCGCAGCGTGCGCAGGCGAGCGGTCAGCCGGTGGATCTCCGCGTCCCGGTCCATCGCCTGCCGGCCGATGCCGCCGGGCGCCCTGCGCTCGGCATCGAGGCGGTCGGTGAGCTCGGCGATCGACTGCTCAAGGCACTCCGCGACGGCCGCGAAGTGCTGCTCGTCGCCGGCGATCAGCGCCGGGTCGGCCTTGGGGGAGAGCCGGGCCGGGAGGTCGAACGCGCTGGTGGTCGGGGAGTTCATGTCACCAGCTCCGATCCGGGGCCGCTCCGCCGAAGTGCGGCAGCGCGCACCCCCGCACCTCGGCGCCGGGTTGCCGCGACCGCGGCGCGCGCCCTCCCGCCGGCTCGACGTCACCGCACGCCCCGTATACCGCCAACAGCACACGCACTTCGTGAATCTCCCGTTTCCGCAGGTTCTGGCCTTGGACCAGCGATTCTGCGGCACGACCCGGGCCTTGCCGCAAGGCCCCCGGTCCGCTATAAGTTGAAAGTGGCAAGGAGTGGGTAATCCTCTTCGCCTTCGTCGTCCGCTCCGGACGGACGAGCCCTCCCCGTATCGGCGACGCAGCCCGCACGGCCGAGTACCGGCGGCAGTGATGAGGGCGGGCGACCAACGTCCCGGGGCTGACAGGGCCGCCCCTCCGTGACAGATCCACCACCCGCAGCTCCGCCGCGTCACTCCGCACCTCTCGCACGCGCACCGCTCCCGCCCGCCGCTTCACCCGCGTCCGGGGGTAGTGAGAACCGGGTCACCGATTACACGATGGCGCGGAAACGTCCCGCAACGAGGAGGACACAGATGCCGGGAACCGACGGCCAGTCGCCCCCTGTTGCGGCCGGTGCCGCGCGTGTTCCAGGGCGGGCGCACCGGCCTCGGCCTCAACGCGTGCCGCTCACCCCGTACGCGACCAGGTCGTCGGCCGGGGCGTTCACCGGCTGCGGGGTCCCCGTGAGGTCCATGACGAAGAGCGGCAGGCCGACGCCGTCGGCGCGGGCGCGGGCGCTTTCCTCGTACCCGGCGAGCGAGAAGAAGACGGCGGTCGACGACGAAGCGAGCCCTTCCAGCCACAGACACTCCACGGCGCGCAGCGACACCGGTCGGGTCGTCGGGTCGACCTGGGCGACCAGTCCGGGGCCGCGCAGCTCGGCGCCGGGGGATACGGGGGTGTGGCGGTCCTCCGGCTGGACGACGTTCCGGAAGCCGAGCCAGCGCAGATAGAGCGCGGCGGCGGCCACCGCGTCGCGGGCGGTGCGGATGGTGACCGGTTGGAAGGAGGGGCGTGCGACTGGGGTGGAGGGCGGTGGCGGAGCCTGCGCGGGGACGCGCACGGTCGACACGCCGGTCGTGGCCGCGGTCGCCTCGCGGCCGGTGGCGCGCCCGGTGTTGTCGGGAGCGTCGGGTCCGCCCACGGACTCGGCCGCGTCGGCGGCGGCCGGTTCTGTACCGCCCGCTTCCGTACCGCCCGCTTCCGCGCCAACCGCTTCCGTACTGCCCGATTCCGCCCCGGCCGGTTCTGTGCCGCCGGATTCCGCCGCGGCCGATTGCGTACCGCCCGTGACCGCGCCCTTCGTGCCCGCCGAGCCTCCGGTGGCGACGGACCGCGGTGGTGACGCGGCCGCCGTGACCGGCCGTACGGGGATCCGCAGCACCGTCCCGCACGCGCAGCCCAGCTCCGGCTGCGGCCACTGGTCCTGGCGGCCGCACGTGCCGCACCGGACCGTGACCCACTCGTCGGTCCAGGTGCGGTGGGTGATCGGCTCGGCGTGTGCGCCTCGCATCAGGGGAGGGGCGACGGGCGCACCGCACGCGCACGGATAGACGGGCGGTGTGTACACATGCGCGCGGCGGCAGACCGGGCAGCGCACCGGCACGTTCTCTCCCACGGCGATCGGCCCCCTTCGTTCCGTCACCCATCGTCCATCAAGCGCAGTCGGTTGGGGAGGGCATTCGGCCATCCCTTGACGGGTTCCGTGACCCACCCCTACATTGCTTCCGTATAACAGAAACATTATTCCGCATGTCGGAAAATGAGTACGGATCGACGCTCTCAGGTGGCGCGACAGAGCCGGATCCGCCAGGCCGAAGCAGGAGCACCCATGCCTCGAATGACCGCCGCCCGAGCGGCAGTTGAGATCCTCAAGCGCGAAGGCGTCACCAACGCGTTCGGTGTGCCGGGCGCGGCGATCAATCCCTTCTACAAGGCCCTCGAACAGGGCGGCGGTATCGACCACACGCTGGCCCGCCATGTCGAGGGCGCCTCGCACATGGCCGAGGGCTACACCCGCACCCACCCCGGCAACATCGGCGTCTGCATCGGTACGTCCGGCCCCGCCGGCACCGACATGATCACCGGCCTGTACTCGGCGATCGGTGACTCGATCCCGATCCTCTGCATCACGGGCCAGGCGCCGACCAGCGTGATCCACAAGGAGGACTTCCAGGCGGTCGACATCGCCTCGATCGCCAAGCCGGTCACCAAGGCGGCCACGACCGTCCTGGAGGCCGCGCAGGTCCCCGGCGTCTTCCAGCAGGCGTTCCACCTGATGCGTTCCGGCCGTCCGGGCCCGGTCCTCATCGACCTGCCGATCGACGTCCAGCTCACCGAGATCGACTTCGACCCGGAGACGTACGAGCCGCTGCCGGTCTACAAGCCGGCCGCGACCCGGGCGCAGATCGAGAAGGCGATCTCCTTCCTGCTGGAGTCGGAGCGCCCGCTGATCGTCGCCGGCGGCGGCATCATCAGCGCCGACGCCGCCGGCCTGCTGGTCGAGTTCGCCGAGCTGACCAACACTCCGGTCATCCCCACCCTCATGGGCTGGGGCGCCATCGCCGACGACCACGACCTCAACGCCGGCATGGTCGGCGTCCAGACCTCGCACCGCTACGGCAACGCGAACTTCCTGGAGTCGGACTTCGTCCTCGGCATCGGCAACCGCTGGGCCAACCGCCACACCGGCTACAAGCTGGACGTGTACACCAAGGGCCGGAAGTTCGTCCACGTCGACATCGAGCCCACCCAGATCGGCAAGATCTTCGCCCCGGACTACGGCATCGCCTCGGACGCCAAGGCGGCCCTGGAGCTGTTCGTCCAGGTCGCGCGAGAGCTGAAGGCGGAGGGGAGGCTGCCCGACCGCTCCGCGTGGGTCGCCTCGACCCGGGAGCGGAAGGCCACGCTGCAGCGCCGTACGCACTTCGACAACGTGCCGATGAAGCCGCAGCGTGTGTACGAGGAGATGAACAGGGCCTTCGGCCCGGAAACCCGGTACGTCACCACGATCGGTCTCTCCCAGATCGCCGGCGCGCAGATGCTGCACGTCTACAAGCCGCGCCACTGGATCAACTGCGGGCAGGCCGGTCCGCTGGGCTGGACCATCCCGGCCGCGCTCGGTGTCGCCAAGGCGGACCCGGAGGCCCAGGTCGTCGCGCTCTCCGGCGACTACGACTTCCAGTTCATGATCGAGGAGCTGGCGGTCGGCGCGCAGCACCGCATCCCGTACGTCCACGTCCTCGTGAACAACTCGTACCTGGGCCTGATCCGCCAGGCGCAGGCCGGCCTGGATATCGACTTCCAGGTCAACCTGGAGTTCGAGAACATCAACTCCCCGGAGCTGGGCGTCTACGGCGTCGACCACGTCAAGGTCGCGGAGGGCCTGGGCTGCAAGGCCATCCGCGTCACCGAGCCGGACCAGCTGCTGCCGGCGTTCGAGGAGGCCAAGAAGCTGGCCGCCGAGTACCGCGTGCCGGTCCTCGTCGAGGCGATCCTCGAGCGGATCACCAACATCTCGATGAGCCGGACCATGGACATCAGCGACATCACGGAGTGGGAGGAGCTCGCCACCGAGCCCGGCCACGCCCCGACGGCCGTCCGCCCGCTCGTCTGACCAAGGCCGGCAGAGGAGCGGCAAGCGGCCCCCGCCCCGGAATCCACCGGGGCGGGGGCCGCTTCCGTGTCATGCCTCCAGGACGAGTGGGTAGCCGTAGGGCATGGCGGAGATCGTGGACGCGGACGAACTGCTGCGGCGTCTGAGGGCCGCCCGTGACTGGGCCGAGGCGGAGGAGGAGCATGCCTCGGACGAGGTCGCCGAGCAGGCGTTCCGCGCCGTCCGCATGGTCCTCGACAAGCTGGTCGACCCGGGCAAGCCGGTCAGTCACTGAGCGGCGCCCAAGGACACCGAGGCGACCGAGGAGGGCCCGGGGGCTCTGTCAGTCCCTGCTCCTCCCGTGCCAGCTCCAGCACCGCGCTCAACGGCACGGTGACGGTCTCGGGGGTGAGCTTCACACCGCTGTACTCCTCGTGCCGGCGGTCCGAGAAGTCGACACCGTCGACGGTCGCCGCGCGCGCGGGGTTGTGGAAGGAGCCGGTGTCCATGACGGTCACCTCTTGGTCGAGGGCCGGCACGAGATACCGCCTCACGAGTGCGAGGAGCGGAAACCGCACTTCGTCCGGGTCGAAGCCCCGCGAAGCGACGTACTCCTCCCAACCGTCTGGGCGTGCACCGTCGTTGAAGCCAAACTTGCTGAAGAGGTCGTCGCTGCGCAGGGTGATGACGGGCTCGGCCGGTTCGGAAGGGCCGAGCTGGGCGGCGTCCATGGCGTTCATGGTGTCCATGGTGGACGGTGCGCGAGCGCGCGTCCACGCAAAAAGGCAGGGCGCGGAATTGGGGACCGCAGCCGGATGCCTGACGCCGATGTGACCTGCCTGCGATCGGTACCCCCTGGCTGACCTCGTACGGTGAGCCCCGGCCCGCCGGTGTGAAGACCGACAGGCCGTGGCGGTCGTCATCCCTTCCGCTGTGGCACGATGAACGCGCGCTTGGGCCGGGGCTCCTGCGGGTCACGGGAGCTGGGCTGCTGCGTGCGCTTCCACACCGCGACCAGCTCCGCGTACCTCGGGTCGATCCACTCCATCAGTGCTCCTTTCCCACGCCGCAGCCTAGGGGGCGGCCAGCGGCCGAGGGTCAGGTCGTCTCGGGCGCGGCGGTGAGCTGTCCCTTCCGGGTGGCTCCTCCGCAGTCCTCGCACGACACGATCACCGCGCGCTCGTGGATGAGCGCG